>NC_016002.1:460000-1687500 GCF_000283535.1 Pseudogulbenkiania sp. NH8B | reverse complement strand
GAGGCCGGACACCCGCGCCAGCAGCGGTACGGAGGCAGTGTTGACGTCGACGCCGACGGCGTTCACGCCGTCTTCGACCACGCCGTCCAGCGCGCGGGCCAACTGACTTTGGTTGACGTCGTGCTGGTATTGACCGACGCCGATCGACTTGGGATCGATCTTGACCAGTTCGGCCAGCGGGTCCTGCAGGCGGCGGGCGATGGAGACGGCGCCACGCAGACTGACGTCGAGGTCGGGAAATTCCTTGGCGGCGAGTTCGGACGCCGAGTACACCGAGGCACCGGCTTCGGACACCACGATCTTGGTCAGACCGAGTTCGGGGTGACGCTTGATCAGATCCTGCGCCAGCTTGTCGGTTTCACGACTGGCAGTGCCGTTGCCGATGGCAATCAGCTCGACCTTGTGGCGTGCCGCCAGCACCGCCAGCTCGGCGATGGAACGATCCCAATCGTTTCGCGGCGCGTGCGGGTAGATGGTGCTAGTGGCGACCACCTTGCCGGTGTTGTCGACCACCGCGACCTTGGTGCCGGTGCGCAGGCCCGGGTCGAGGCCGAGCGTCGGGCGCTGGCCTGCCGGGGCGGCCAGCAGCAGATCGTGCAGGTTGGCCGAAAACACCTTGATCGCCTCGGCGTCGGCGGCTTCCTTGACCCGCGATACCAGTTCCAGCTCGAGCGACAGGAAGATCTTGGCGCGCCAGGTCAGACGCACGGTGTCGAGCAGCCACTTGTCGGCCGGGCGGCCGGCGTCGTGCACGCCGACGTGGGCGGCGATGAGTTGCTCGTAGGCGGAGCGTTCGGTGATCGGCGTTTCGTCCGGCTGGTATTTGATGGCGACCGACAGCACGCCCTCGTTACGGCCGCGCAGCAGTGCCAGCGCACGGTGCGACGGAGTGGAGCGGATCGGTTCGCGGTGCGCGAAGTAGTCGGAGAACTTGGCGCCCTCTTCTTCCTTGCCGGCCACCACGCTGGCGGCGAGCTCGCCCTCGCTCCACAGCTTGTCGCGCAGACGGCCGAGCAGTCCGGCGTCTTCGGCGAAGCGTTCGATCAGGATGGCACGCGCGCCGTCGAGCGCCGCCTTGGCATCGGCAACGCCCTTGCCGGCGTCGACGTAAGCCTCGGCCGCGGCCGACGGGTCCTGCGACGGGTCGGCCAGCAGGCTTTCGGCCAACGGCTCGAGCCCGGCCTCGCGGGCGATCTGGGCCTTGGTGCGACGCTTGGGCTTGTAGGGAAGATAGAGGTCTTCCAGCGTGGTTTTGTTGTCGGCACCGTACAGCGCGGCCTGCAGCTCGGGGGTGAGCTTGCCCTGCTCGGTGATGCTATTGAGGATGGCGTCACGGCGCTCGTCGAGCTCGCGCAGATAGCGCAGGCGCTCGTCCAGCGTGCGCAGCTGGGTGTCGTCGAGCCCGCCGGTGACTTCCTTGCGGTAGCGGGCGATGAAGGGAACGGTGGCGCCACCGTCGATCAGTTCGACCGTGGCAGCCACCTGGGCTTCGCGGACGTTGAGTTCTGCCGCGAGGCGGCGGGCAATGCTAGGCAACATCGGCTTTGTTCTTGTCGTCGGAAAAAAGCCGATACTGTAGCCCGTCTGCCCGCAAAATCAAGCGGCGACAGGCCCCGCCAGCCAGGCCTGGGCGGCTTCGGCCGTGTCGAAGTACTGTACCTTGGTGTGGGACATCAGGCCGGCGATGTGCGCAGCGAGCTTGATCCAGACGTCTTCGACCACGATGGCGACGCGCCCGAGCTCCTTGTCGTGGGCGCGGACGAAGCGTAATTCCTCGACCGCCATGTCGATGGTGAAATCCTTCAGTTCCGAGAGGTCGAGGAAGATGTCGGGCTTGCCATGCTCGGCAATGCGCTTCATCAATGCCACCTCGAGCTCCTTGAAGTCTTCCAGGGTGAATTCGTTGAACAAGGCCACATCGAGGCCGTAATCCTGCTCGCGAATGGAGATCATGCCTTTGCTCCTGAGGTGAGGGGACTCATTGTTATTCTAGCGCCGGCTGGCGAGGATGCCGCTGATCACGATCAACGTCATCGCAACGAAACTGGCCAGCGTCAGGCTATCTTGCCACACCAGCACGCCCAGCAGGGTGGAAAACACCACGGTCAGATAGGACAGGTTGGCCGCCACCAGCTTGCGGCCGACCTTGTACGCCCGCGTCATCGCCAGTTGCGCCACGGTGGCGGTGAAGCCCAGCCCCAGCAGCAGCCAGACGTTGGTGGCGGTGACGACATGCCAGCGGTCGAACTGCATCAGGACGGCGCCGCCGGCAGTGGAAATCAGCGCGAAGTAGAACACCACGCGCCATTCCGGCTCGCCCAGCCGGCCCAGTTCGCGCACGTGCAGGTAGGACCACCCCGCGAGCAGGCCGGAGCCCAGGCCGAGCAAGCCCGCTTCCCAGCGCTCGCCGGCCAGCGTGGGCCGCAGCAGCAGCACCACGCCGACGAAGCCCAGCGCCAGTGCGGCCACGGCCCTGGAAGAGAGGCGTTCGCGCAGCACCAGCACCGACAGCAGGGCGAGGAACAACGGCGAGGTGTAGTTGAGCGTGACCGCCGTGGACAGCGGCAGGTGGGCGATGGCGTAGAAGTACAGCAGCAGCGAGATATAGCCGATCAGCCCACGCTGCACGTGGTAGCGCAGATGCGGCGTGACGAAGCGCTCACGGCGCCAGCACGCCGCCACACCGAGCGTCAGGGTGCCGAAGGCCGTGCGCCAGAACACCAGTTCCGTCGAGGAGAAATGCTGCGCGCCCAGCTTGACGAACAGCCCCATCAGACCAAAGAACAGCGCGGCGACCACCATCCACGCCGAGCCGAGGCGCCAGCGGGAAACGGGAACGTCGGGAGCGGCCAACGCCGGCTCGGTAGGTTTCATCATGTTGCAATAGAAAGGATTGGACGAAGCGGGTTCAGCGGCGCGCCGCCAGCACCCCGGAAAAAACGATCAGCAGGATGCCGGCGAGCGCCTCGAGCGGCAGGACGTCGCCCCACAGCAGCACCCCCAGCACCGCGGAGAACGCCACCGTGAGGTAGGCGAAGCTCGCCACCAGGAATTTGCTGCCGTCCTTGTAGGCGCGGGTCATGGCGAGCTGGCCGCACATGCCGGTGAGACCGACACCCAGCAGGGGCCAGAAGGTCTCCACGCTCAACGGGGTGAAGCCGGGGCCGAGCAGCAGCAGTACCGCGCCGAACACCGAGGAGATGGCGAAAAACCAGAACACCACGCGCCACGGCGCCTCCCCCATCTTGCCGAGTTCACGCACCTGGAATACGGCGAATCCGGCGCTGGCGCCAGAGGCCAGCCCCATGGCGGCGGCAAACCACATGTCGCTGGCAAAGGTTGGCCGAAGCAGCAGCAGGATGCCGCCAAACCCCACCGCCAGGGCCAGCGCCGCGGTGCGCGTCAGCGGTTCTTTCAACCGCACCAGGCAGATCAGGGTGAAGAACAGCGACGAGGTGTAGTTGAGCGTGATGGCGGTGGCGAGCGGCAGGTGCGTCAGCGCGTAGAACAGCAAGCCCATCGACACGTAGCCGATCAGGCTGCGCTGCAGGTGCCCGCGCCAGTTGGGCGTCAGCGGATTGCGCCGGCGCGCCACCATCACCCCACCCAGCATCAGCGCGCCGAACAGGGTGCGGTAGAACAGCAATTCGAGCGCGCCGAAGGAGCGCCCGCCGACCTTGACGAAGACGCCCATGAGCGCGAAGAACAGCGCCGCCACCACCATCCAGCCGGCCCCCAGGCGGCCGCTGCGCAGGCGCTGCCAACCCGGAGCCCAGGCCACGACCCGGTTCATGAGCGGCCCTTCTGCACCACCAGCGACAGGCAGACCGACTCCAGCGAGCGGCGGTAGGTGTGGTACTCGGAGGCATTGGCGGCGCAGCGCGCCTCGATCACGTCGTGCTGGCCTGTCAGCAGGAACACCTGCAGATTGCGGCGGATGATCCACAGGCTGTCGGAAACGAACTGCCCTTCGCGGTAGCTCACGGTGAGGCGCCCGGCGGTCGGCACCCATCGCACGAGGCTGGCGGCCTCGCGATCGCCGTCGGCACGGCGGTAGCGTTCGGCCAACGTTTCCAGCGTTTCGCCACGCGCCAGGTGTCGCCGGTGGATTTCCACGCTGATCGCCGCGCGTTCGCGCTCGTCGGCCTTGGGCGGCACCACGCGCAGCGTGCGCACGCCATCGACGCGGGTGACGCGCACCTTCCAGCCGGTCGGGACGGTGAAGCTCAGGCGGTCGAGCGGGTCGAGATAGGCCGCTTGTGCCGCAACGGCGAACAGTAGCAGGAACAGCGCGAGAAGGCGGGAGGTAGCAGGCATTACCGGATCGGATAAACAAAAAGGCGCGGAAATCCGCGCCTCGCCATTGTGCACCGAATCACCGGGCTTAGCCAGCCAGGTGCTCGCCCATCAGGCGCCGGTAGAACTCGTGGAAGTGCTGCATGCCATCTTCGGTCGGCGACTGGTAAGGACCGACCTCGCTCTCGCCGCGCAGCCACAGCGCCTTGCGCCCCTGGTGCATGCGATAGCAGATTTCGTCGTCTTCCTTGGCGGTTTCGAAGTACGCCGCCTGCTCGGCCTCGATGAATTCCGGCTCGAACCACACCACTTCTTCGGGATAGTAGAACTCGGTGATCACCGTGCACTTCTCCGGGCCGCGCGGAATGGCCACGCTGGCCACCAGCACGTGCGGATACCACTCGATCATGATGTTCGGGTAGTAGGTGAGCCAGATCGCGCCGAATTCCGGCTGACGCTCGGCGAAGCGGCGCAGCACTTCGTCGTGCCAGGCGCCGTAGACCTTGGAGCCGGGACGGGCCAGCTTGTTCTTCACCCCGACCGTCTGCACGTGGTACTGGTCGCCCCATTCCCACTTGAGGTCGCCGCAGTCGACGAAGTGGCCAAGGCCGGGGTGGAACGGGTCGACGTGGTAGTCCTCGGAATAGACCTCGATGAAGGTCTTCCAGTTGAAGTCGTACTCGGTGACGTGGGCGCTGTGGAAGGCGTAGCCGTCGAAGCTCAGGTGCTTGGCCACGGCGAGCTTGGCGAGGTCGGCGGCGACGTCGCGGCGGGCGTCGAACAGCAGGCCGTTCCAGCTGGTGAGCGCGGTCTGGCCCAGGTTGAGGCACGGCGTCTGCGGGAAGTGCGGCGCGCCGACCAGGCTGCCGCCCTTGTCGTAGGTCCAGCCGTGCAGATTGCACACGATGTGGTTACCGTTGCCGCGCCCCTGGTAGATGGTGGCCTGGCGATGGCGACAGACGTTGGAGATCAGCTTGACCTCGCCGTCGACGCGCTTGAGCATCTTGCCGTGGTCCATCCAGGCCAGCGTCTGGTAGTCCCCTTCGTTGGGCACCATCAGTTCGTGGCCGTAGTATTGCGGCGCATCGGCGAACAGCAGCTTTTGCTCCAGTTCGTAGAACGCCGGGTCGAAATAGGTATAAACGGGGAGCTGAGCGGCAGACGCTTGAAGCAACTGCGGTGAAGCCAGATCAGACATTATTCCCACACCTCCGTGGAAGAAGATATAAGACCAGCCGAATCTCGCTGTTAAGAAGACGAGTTTACGGAACAGATTCAAAAAAACACAAAGGACCCTGCCGGGTCCGAGGCCGGGATTGTGCCCCCATTCCCCTGCCCCGGCAAGCTTTTTTTACCGCGCCACAAAACGCGGAGAGGGTGCCTTGTCGCCAATTTCCGGCATCGTTGCGCCACAAATCCAATTTACCCTTTTTTCCCGCAACAAATCAGAGTCTTGTACATTTGATGCAGCGCAACATTAGCGTCAGACTATGTGCTATAGTCTGCGCCGCACACACTTCGACACAGTCACGCCAGGTGCCGTAACACAACCGCCACCGGGCCACGCCCTGCAGGCACTACCCGCCAACACACACCGGCGGGCAGCCATGCCACGGGGACGACACGCCGCCGCCGGCCCAGACCGCGGCCTGCGAGCCGACTGTTTGTCGAAACACCACGGGAGACGCGTTTTTTTATCATTCACCCGTAATTTGCAAGACTAAGCCTATGAGTTCGAGCATTCTCGTCATCAACTGCGGCAGCTCCTCGCTGAAATTCGCCCTCATCGACACCACCACGCAGCACGCCAGTCTGACCGGCCTCGCCGAAAAGCTGGGGCTCGACGACGCCCAGATCACCTTCAAGCATCAAGGCGAGAAAACGGTGCAGACGTTGGCCGAAGGCAACCACGCCGCGGCGATGCGTGCCATCCTCGCCCAACTGCAAGGGCGCGGACTGTTCGACAGCGTGCAGGCCATCGGCCACCGCGTGGTGCACGGCGGCGAACGCTTCAAGGCCTCCACCCTCATCGATGACGAGGTGATCGCCGCCATCGAAGACTGCGCCCGCCTGGCGCCGCTGCACAACCCGGCCCACGTGCTGGGCATCCGCACCGCCATCGCCTGCTTCCCCGGCCTGCCGCAGGTGGCGGTGTTCGATACCGCCTTTCACCAGAGCATGCCGCAGCGCGCCTACCTCTACCCGGTGCCGATGGCGCTGTACCGCGAGCACGGCGTGCGCCGCTACGGCTTTCACGGCACCAGCTACCGCTTCGTCAGCGCCGAAGCGGCGCGCATGCTGGGCAAGCCGCTCGAGGACATCGCCGTGGTCTGCGCCCACCTCGGCAACGGCGCCTCGGCCGCGGCCATCCTCGGCGGCAAGAGCGTCGACACCACGATGGGGCTGACCCCGCTGGAAGGGCTGGTGATGGGGACGCGCTCCGGCGACGTCGACCCGGGGCTGTTCGGCTACCTGGCCAGCGAGCTGAAGCTCGATGTCAACGCCATCACCGAACTCCTGAACAAGCAGAGCGGCCTATTGGGTCTGTCGGAGCTGTCGAGCGACTGCCGTGAGCTGGAAGACGCCGCCCTGGCCGGCGACGGTGCCGCGCAGCTGGCGCTGGAGGTGTTCAGCTACCGACTGGCCAAGCAGATCGCCGCGCTGACGGTGGCGCTGGGCCGGCTCGATGCGGTGCTGTTCACCGGCGGCATCGGCGAGAACTCGTCCTACCTGCGCGAACGCGTGGTCAAGCTGCTGGGCTTTCTCGGCCTGCGGCTGGACGCCGCCGCCAACCAGCGCTGCATCCGCGGCCAGGCGGGCTGCATCACCACGCCGGGCTCGGTGCCGGCGCTGGTGATCAACACCAACGAAGAACTGATGATCGCGCTGGACACCGCCGCCCTGGCCACGCCCGCCGCCCTCACCCGCTAAGACAGGAACGATTTCATGCAGACCTTCTTTCTGGCCCCGCTGGGCTTTGATGCCGGGCTGACCTCGGTGGCGCTGGGCATGATCCGCGCGCTGGAGCAGGCCGGGCTGCGCGTTGGCTTCGTCAAGCCGATCGCCCAGGGTGCCGGCCATCACGAACCCGAGCGTTCCACCCACTTCGCCCGCGCCATCTGTCACCTGGCCTCGCCGGAGCCGCTCACGATGGAGCGGGTGGAGCATTTCCTCAGCCAGGGCCAGGTCGACCAGCTGATGGAAGAGGTGGTCAGCCTGTACCAGCAGGCGGCCCGCAACGTCGACGTGGTGATCGTGGAGGGACTGGTGCCGGACCAGAAGCACCCCTACTCCACCTTCCTCAACACCCGGATCGCACGCAACCTGCAGGCGCAAACCATCCTGGTCGGCGCCGCCGACAAGCTGGCCAGCCACGAGATCGCCGAACAGCTGGAAATCAGCATCCAGGCCTTCGGCGGCGACCACGGCAGCACCGCCGGCTACATCCTCAACCGCGTCTCGAAGCAGCATGACACCGCGCAGATGGCACTGGAGATCCTGGAGTCGAGCCAGGCGCTGCAGCACAACCGCCTGCCGCTCTTGGGCGCGATTCCGCTCGAACCCGAGCTGTTGGCACCGCGCACCATGGACGTGGCCAACTACCTCAAGGCGCGCCTGGTGCACGCCGGTCAGATGACGCGCCGCCGCGTGCGCAGCACCGTGATCACCGCGCGCACCGTGCCCAACATCGTGCACCTGCTGAAGCCAGGCGCATTGATCGTGACGCCGGGCGACCGCGAGGACATCGTGCTCGCCACCGCCATGGCCAGCATGAACGGCGTGCCGCTGGCCGGCTTGCTGCTGACCTGCGACGCGATGCCCGATCCGCGCATCCAGCAGCTGTGCCACCAGGCCTTCACCAGCGGCCTGCCGGTGCTGGCTTCGGAGTCGAACACGCTGGAGACCACCAGCCTGCTGACCAATATGAGCCTGCAGGTGCCGGCCGACGACCTGGAGCGCATGGAACAGGTGATCGACTTCGTCGCCGAGCACCTCGATGCCAAGGCGCTGCGCAACCGTGTCGGCGCGCCGCGCGAGCACCGTCTGCCGCCCCCGGCGTTCCGCTTCCAGCTGATGGAAAAGGCGCGCCAGGCCAACAAGCGCATCGTGCTGCCGGAGGGCAACGAGCCGCGCACCATCAAGGCCGCCGCGATCTGCCACGAGAAGCGCATTGCGCAGTGCGTGCTGATCGGCAGCCGTGCCGAGATCGAACAGGTGGCCGAGGCGCAGGGCGTGGCCCTGCCGGCCGACATCGAGATCATGGACCCGAACGAGGTACGCGGCCGCTACATCGAGCCGATGATCGAACTGCGCAAGAACAAGGGCCTCAATGCGCCGATGGCCGAGCAGCAGCTGGAGGACAACGTGGTGCTGGGCACCATGATGCTGGCGCTGGACGAGGTGGACGGCCTGGTGTCGGGCGCGGTGCACACCACCGCCAACACCATCCGCCCGGCGCTGCAGCTGATCAAGACCGCGCCCGAGGCGAAACTGGTGTCGTCGGTGTTCTTCATGCTGATGCCGGAGCAGGTGCTGGTCTACGGCGACTGCGCGGTGAACCCGGACCCGAGCGCCGACGAACTGGCCGACATCGCCATCCAGTCGGCCGATTCCGCCGCCGCCTTCGGCATCCCGCCGCGCGTGGCGATGATCTCCTACTCCACCGGCTCGTCCGGCAGCGGCGACGACGTGGAGAAGGTGCGCGAAGCGACGCGGCTGGCGCGCGAGAAGCGCCCCGACCTGATCATCGACGGCCCGATGCAGTACGACGCCGCCAGCGTGGAGAGCGTCGGCCGGCAGAAGGCGCCGGACAGCCCGGTGGCCGGCCGCGCCACGGTGTTCGTGTTCCCCGAACTCAACACCGGCAACACCACCTACAAGGCGGTGCAGCGTTCGGCCAACGTGGTCAGCGTCGGCCCGATGCTGCAGGGGCTGAGGAAGCCGGTGAACGACCTGTCGCGCGGCGCGCTGGTCGACGACATCGTCTACACCATCGCGCTGACCGCGATCCAGGCCGACCAGCAAGCCGGCTGAAGCCGCCCCGCCCCCGCCCGACGTGGTGAAAACACACCACGCTGCGGCTCAACCCGTTGCATCAATCAAACACTTGTTTTAGATTGGTGCGGCGGGTTTTTTTACGTTTGCACGCCCCGAAAAACACACAACAAACAACGACATAACAATCGAGGAACGGGAGGATTCAACATGGCTATCCGCCACATTACCGAATGGTTCATTCCGGATCGGGTGCGCGAGTCGCACGAGCTGGCCATCCGCGCCCGCACCGTGATCAGCGTCGGGCTCTTGGCCGGGCTGATCGTGCCGGTGTTCGCGCTGTCCTATTTCGAGCTGCACCACCCGGCCATGGCCTGGGGTCTCCTGGCCGGCGGCGCCGGCCTGCTGCTGGGGCCGGTGCTGCTCAAGCTCACCGGCGCCATCCGCTTCACCGCCGAGTTCACCATCGGCTGCATGTTCGCGCTGGTGGGCTGGATGGGCTACGTCAACGGCGGCATCCTGTCGTCCAGCGTGGTGTGGTACGCCTCGATTCCGTTCACCGCGATCTTCGTCGGCGGGCGGCGCTCCGGCGTGGCGTGGACGCTGCTGACGCTGCTCGCCATCGGCCTGTTCCTGCTGCTCGAGAGCGATCCGGGCGCCCTGCCCGAGGTGCCGATTCCCACCGACGAGCATCCCAGGCTCTTGGCCAAGTCGCTGGCCGGCCTGTCGCTGGTGGTGCTGAGCCTGGCCTGGGCCTTCGACAAGGCCAAGGCGCAGGGCTTCCAGAAACTGGAAACGGCGCGCACCGAAGCCGAACGCGCCACCCAGGCCATGCAGCAGATGATGGAGCAGGTCAGGCGCTCGATCCACGCCGCCGCCTCGGCCAGCCGCGAGATCGCCAGCAGCACCACGCTGATGGCGCGCACCATGGCCGAGCAGCGCCAGCGCACCGAAGACATGGTGGTGTCGGCGCAGCAGATGGCGGTGGTCACCGGTGAAAACACCGAGCAGTCGATCAGCGCCACGCGCATGGCGGAGGACGCCGGCCAGGCCGCCAGCCTGGGCGGGCAGGCCATGGACCAGGCGGTGGACCAGCTCAACCAGGCCGGCCAGGTGATCTCGCACGCCGCCAGCCGGCTCGAGGCGCTGGAAAAATGCAGCGCCGAGGTGAGCGGCATCGTGCAGCTGATCCGCGACATCGCCGAGCAGACCAACCTGCTGGCGCTCAACGCCGCGATCGAGGCGGCACGCGCCGGCGAATCGGGACGCGGCTTCGCCGTGGTGGCGGACGAGGTACGCAAGTTGGCCGAAAGAACGCAGGGCGCCACGCTCGACATCGAGCAGAAGATCCGCCTCATCGTCGACGGCACCAACCAGTCGGTCGACGCCATGCGCGACGGCAACACCCAGATGCAGGCCGGACGCAGCCACGCCCTGGCGGCGCAGGACAGGCTCGCCGGCATCATCGGCGACACCCACCGCCTGGGCGGGCTGCTGCGGCAGGTGTCGAGCGCCGAGGCCAGCCAGAACCAGGGCTTCGTCCAGTTCGCCGGCACCATCACGGCGATGGGCGAAGCCACGCGCACGCTGACGGCGGAAACCGAGACCATCGCCGACGCCACGCACCGCCTCGACGGCCTGATCGACGAGCTGGGGCTGAGCGTCGCCCAGTTCCAGCACCGGGCCGCCTGAACCGCGCGGCGCCAAATCAGCGCAAGGAATTTGCTTTGCCGTTTTTCTTGGTTCGGGAAACAAAACGGCGTGGCTACAGTGGTGACCATTCCAAACCGAAACAGGAACCGCACCATGTCCTTGCGCACCTTCCCCGTTCTGGCCTCCACCCTCGCCCTGCTGGGCGCCGCCGCCCCGGCCCTGGCCGACGTCTCCCTGCTCAACGTCTCCTACGACCCGACGCGCGAGCTGTACCAGGACTTCAACACCGCTTTCGCCAAGTACTGGAAAGCCAAGACCGGTGAAGCCGTCAGCGTCAAGCAGTCGCACGGCGGCTCCGGCAAGCAGGCGCGCGCGGTGATCGACGGCCTGGAGGCCGACGTGGTGACGCTGGCGCTGGGCTACGACGTGGATGCCTTGAACACCGAAGCCAAGCTGATTCCGCCGAATTGGCAGAAGCGCCTGCCCAACAACGCCTCGCCCTACACCTCGACCATCGTGTTCCTGGTGCGCAAGGGCAACCCCAAAGGCATCCACGACTGGAACGACCTGATCAAGCCGGGCGTGGACGTGGTGACGCCGAACCCGAAAACCTCCGGCGGCGCGCGCTGGAACTACCTGGCGGCGTGGGGTTACGCGCTGAAGCAGCCGGGCGGCAACGACGCCAAGGCCAGGGACTTCGTCAAGAAGGTCTACCAGCACGTCAAGGTGCTGGATTCCGGCGCGCGCGGCGCCACCGTCACCTTCACCCAGCGCGGCATCGGCGACGTGCTGCTGGCCTGGGAAAACGAGGCCTACCTTTCCACCAAGGAGCTGGGGCCGGACAAGTTCGACATCGTCACGCCTTCGGTCTCCATCCTGGCCGAGCCGCCGGTCAGCGTGGTGGACAAGGTGGTCGACAAGCACGGCACGCGCAAGGTGGCCGAGGCCTACCTGCAGTACCTGTACACCCCGGAGGGCCAGGAGCTGGCGGCGCAGAACTACTACCGTCCGCGCGACGCCAGGATTGCCGCCAAGTACGCCAGCCAGTTCAGCCCCGGAGCGTCCAAACAACTGAAGCTGTTCACCATCGACCAGCTGTTCGGCGGCTGGAGCAAGGCGCAGAAGACCCACTTCGCCGACGGCGGCGTGTTCGATCAGATCCAGGCCCGCTAAGCCGACGCCGCCTCCCCTCAGCCGTTCTCCACTTCATCACGCCGCGTCGCCCGACCGGCGTGTTTTTTTGTGATCGACAGGCATTCCGGTTATCGGCACCTGCCCGATTCCCTTTTCCGGAATTCGAATAAGCATCGAAGAATTCCTTATTTTTAGAATAAGGGAACTGCTTATATGCTGGTTTCGGTTATTAAGGGGAGTCGCCATATGTCCAATCGTTCACCAAGCAAGGGAGGAAGCGCATGAAGTCCGCCACCCTCCCGCGCGTCTTGCCGGGGTTCACGCTGTCACTGGGCTACACCATCAGCTATCTGTCGCTGATCGTGCTGATTCCGCTCGCGGCGGTGTTCATCAAGACCGCCGCCATGCCGCTGGACGCGTTCTGGCAGGCCGTCACGGCGCCGCGCGTGCTGGCCTCGTACCGCCTGAGCTTCGGCATGGCGCTGTTGGCCGCCACCATCAACAGCGTGTTCGGCCTGCTGTTGGCATGGTCGCTGGTGCGCTACCGCTTTCCCGGCAAGAAACTGGTCGATGCCCTGGTCGACCTGCCGTTCGCCTTGCCCACCGCGGTGGCCGGCATCGCGCTCACCGCGCTGTACGCCGGCAACGGCTGGATCGGCCGCCATCTCGAGCCGCTGGGCATCAAGGTGGCATTCGGCCCGCTGGGCGTGCTGGTGGCGCTGGTGTTCATCGGTCTGCCCTTCGTGGTGCGCACGGTGCAGCCGGTGCTGGAAGACCTCGACACCGAGCTGGAAGAAGCCGCCACCAGCCTCGGCGCGCACCGCTGGCAGACCTTCCGCCACGTCATCCTGCCAGCGCTGCAGCCGGCGCTGATGACCGGTTTCGCGCTGGCCTTCGCGCGCGCCGTCGGCGAGTACGGCTCGGTGATCTTCATCGCCGGCAACATCCCGATGGTGTCGGAAATCACCCCGCTGATGATCATCAGCAAGCTCGAACAATACGATTACCGTGGCGCCACGGCGATTGCCAGCGTGATGCTGGTGGTGTCGTTCCTGCTGCTGTTGGCGATCAACGGGCTGCAGGCGTGGCAAGCGAAACGTAGCGGGAGGAGCGCGTAATGAGTGCAACTGTCAGCAATCTGTACGCCCAGCACGACCGCGCCGCGCTGCTGGAAAGCCGCCAGGCCACCCGCGAGAACCCCTGGGTCAAGGGCAGCATCCTGGTGCTGGCGCTGGGCTTCTTCGCCGTGTTCCTGCTGTTGCCGCTCGCGGTGGTGTTCGTCGAGGCCCTGGCCAAGGGCTGGGGCACCTATCTCGAGGCGCTGACCGAGCCCGACGCGCGCTCGGCGATCTGGCTCACGCTGAGCGCGGCGGCGATCTCGGTGCCGCTCAACCTGGTGTTCGGCGTGGCGGCGGCGTGGGCGATCACCCGCTTCGAGTTCCACGGCAAGCAGCTCCTGATCACGTTGATCGACCTGCCGTTCTCGGTGTCGCCGGTGGTGGCGGGCCTGGTCTACGTGCTGGTGTTCAGCAACCACGGCTGGTTCGGGCCGTGGCTGTCGGCGCACGACATCAAGATCATCTTCGCCATCCCCGGCATCGTGCTGGCGACGGTGTTCGTCACCGTCCCGTTCATCGCCCGCGAGCTGATCCCGCTGATGCAGGCGCAAGGCCGGGAGGAAGAAGAAGCGGCGGTGGTGCTGGGCGCGCGCGGCTGGCAGGTGTTCTGGCACGTCACGCTCCCCAATATCCGCTGGGCGCTGCTCTACGGCGTGATCCTGAGCAACGCCCGTGCCATGGGCGAGTTCGGTGCGGTGTCGGTGGTGTCCGGGCACATCCGCGGCGAGACCAATACCCTGCCCTTGCACGTCGAGATTCTTTACAACGAATACAACTTCGCCGCCGCCTTCGCCGTGGCCTCGCTGCTCGCCATGCTGGCGCTGTTGACCCTGGTGGTGAAGAGCTGGGTGGAATGGCGCGCTCGGAGCGACTGACAAGCTGGCCTCCTGCGTTGTTGCGCCACCTTCTGGGTGGCGCAACAACGCAGGAGCCGTGGCACTGATTTTTGTTAGCCCGCCAAGGCGTGGCTAAGGAGAGCAACATGAGCATCCAGGTACAGAACATCCACAAGGCCTTCGGCCACTTCGTCGCGCTGGACGACCTCAGCCTTGATTTTCCCAGCGGCGAGCTGGTCGCCCTGCTGGGTCCGTCCGGTTGCGGCAAGACCACCTTATTGAGGGTCATCGCCGGGCTGGAACAAGCCGATTCCGGCAAGGTGCTGCTGGACGGCGAGGACGCCTCGGACACCCACGTGCGCGAGCGCCAGGTCGGCTTCGTGTTCCAGCACTACGCGCTGTTCCGCCACATGACGGTGTTCGACAATGTCGCCTTCGGCTTGCGCATGAAGCCGCGCCAGCAACGCCCGTCCGAGGCCGAGATCAAGCGCAAGGTGCACGAACTGTTGCAACTGGTGCAGCTCGACTGGCTGGCCGACCGCTTCCCGGCCCAGCTCTCCGGCGGCCAGCGCCAGCGCATCGCGCTCGCCCGCGCCCTGGCGGTGGAGCCGCGCGTGCTGCTGCTGGACGAGCCGTTCGGCGCGCTCGACGCCAAGGTGCGCAAGGAACTGCGCCGCTGGCTGCGCCGCCTGCACGACGAGCTGCACATCACTTCGATCTTCGTCACGCACGACCAGGAAGAAGCGCTGGAGGTGGCCGACCGCGTGGTGCTGATGAACCACGGCAAGGTGGAACAGATCGGCACCCCGGACGAGGTCTATCGCCACCCGGCCACCTCTTTCGTCTACGGCTTTTTGGGTTCGGCCAACCGCTTCGAAGGACGCCACACGGCCGGCGGCATCGACGTCGGCGGCACGCGTCTGGCAACGTCGGCCGACCACGTCGGCGAGAACAGCGAGGTGGTCGCCTTCGTCCGTCCGCACGAGCTGGAAATTCGCCTGGATCAACAGGATGCCGGCATCCCGGCACGCATCACCCGCGTGCTCAGCGTCGGCGCCCTGACCCGCGTCGAGCTGGAAGGCAGCGGCAGCCAGGACGGCCAGCACTACGACGTCGAACTCCCGTACGAGACCTGGCACGCCCAGGCCTTCACCGCCGGCCAGCCGGTGCGCCTGCAGCCGCGCGCCTTGCGGGTGTTCACCCACAACGAAACGGCAGGACGAGCATGAACTTTCAGCAACTGCGCATCATCCGCGAGACGGTACGGCAGAATTTCAACCTCACCGAGGTCGCCAACGCGCTGTTCACCTCGCAATCGGGCGTCAGCAAGCACATCAAGGACCTGGAGGACGAGCTGGGTGTCGAGCTGTTCGTGCGCAAGGGCAAGCGCTTCCTCGGCCTGACCGATCCCGGCAAGGAACTCCTGACCATCGTCGAGCGCATGCTGCTCGACGCCGGCAACGTCAAAAGGTTGGCCGAACAGTTCAGCCAGCGCGATCAGGGCCAGCTCACCATCGCCACCACCCACACCCAGGCGCGCTACGCCCTGCCCAAGGTGGTGACGGCGTTCAAGCAGGCGTTCCCCAAGGTACACCTGGTGCTGCTGCAGGCGAGCCCGGACGAACTGGTGCGGCTGCTGCTGGACGGCCAGGCCGACATCGGCATCGCCACCGAGGCCATCTCGGCGGTGCCGGAACTGGTGTCCTTCCCCTATTACAGCTGGCACCACACCGTGATCGCGCCGCCGGGCCACCCGCTGCACGGCGTCAAGCCGCTGACGCTGGAGGCGCTGGCCGACTACCCGCTGGTCACCTACCACGAAGGCTTCACCGGCCGCGCCCAGATCGACCGCGCCTTCGCCGAGGCCGGGCTGTTGCCGGACGTGGTGATGGCGGCGCTCGACGCCGACGTGATCAAGACCTACGTCGAGCTGGAAATGGGGGTGGGCATCGTCGCCTCGATGGCGGTCGACGCGCAGCGCGACCAAGGCGTGGCCGAAGTGGACTCGGTGCCGCTGTTCGGCCACCAGACCTCGCGCATCGCCGTGCGCCGCGGCCATTACCTGAGGAGCTACGCCTACCGCTTCATCGAGCTGTGCTCGGCGGAGCTCGACGAAACCACGGTGCGCCAGGCTCTGGTGCCGACGGCGCCGGACTAGCGGCCCCTCTCCCGCCAGAACAGGGCGGCCAATCTGGCGACAAGGTTGACCGTCCTGTTTTTTGCCCCAGCCCACTGCCCGCCAGTGGCCCCGCCGGCCTTGTTCCGCATTCAGCCGCCATCGTCCTCCCCCGCCAGAGCCGGCGAAGGATAGAGATGCCTTGCTTGGCCGCTCGAAAAACGTTGCAATTGGCATATTTATTTTCAATAACACAAGCTCGACTGCTGGAGTTCTTACCAATCGCTTGCTCAGCAGCACAGACCCACCGCTTCCAATCCATCGGCAATGAGGAGTAATGCACTATGGGCATCAGCAAGGGCATCGATATCTACGGCTACGTCAGCAATCCCCCCTATGCGACTACCGCTGAGACTCGGGGTAACGACGATCTGACTTTTAGTCAGAATGACTACACGCTCATCGGCAAGATGCGCCACGGCCACCGCGAGATCGACAGCGGCAACATCGACTGGGACGAGCACACCGGCCGCGTCACCCTGCAGGCCAAGGTCGACGGCAGCAAGGTTCTCTCCCGCTATGTGGAGATCGCCCCCTCCACCGGCAGCCTGGGCAACACCGACATGGGCAACATGCTCGATACCAACTCGGTCATTGCCCCCGGCCGCTACGCGCTGTCCTACGGTTTCTACGACGCCGGCCGCAACCAGTCGCACCAGGCCTACCTCTACCTCACCGAAGACTACAGCCACTGGATGGGCAACCTCGCCACCACCAAGCCGGCGGTGCTGGCGGCCTCCTTCGGCAAGTTCGTGTTGCCCGGCGCCCACGATGCCGGCATGTTTACCGGCCTGGGCAGTGCAGGTGAGGCCCGCGATCTCATCCACCGCCTGATCGCACACTATGGCGACCGGGAGAAGGCCGCGGCGGCCATCGTCGCTACGCTGGGCTTGGGATTAGCATCGCTCACTACGCTAGGGCCGGTACTGATCGCGGCGTTGACCGCCGCCCTAGTACTACTGGAAACGACCGACACCCCGCTGCGCGCGCTGGTGAACCTGGGCTACACCCAGAAAGAGCCGATCAGCACCCAGCTGACGCTGGGTACCCGCTACTTTGACTTCCGGCCCGGCTACAACGCCAGCTTCTACCGCAAGGACAACCTGCTGCGCCACCAGCATGCGTTCATCCCCGGCTGCCGCTTCGACGACTTCCTCCGTCGCGTGGTCGAGTTCCTGGGCAGCCACCCGCAGGAAATCGTGGTCGTCAACATCAAGTACGATGGTTTCCTGGAAGACGGCATGAAGCCGGCCGATAGCGAGATCACCCGCTACCTGGGCGCCGCGCTGGCCGGCAAAGGCATCGCACTAGGGGACAAGACCGATTTGCAGACCAGCTACCAGAACCTGCTCGACAGCCACAAACGGCTGATCGTGCTGGAAGGCAACAGCGACTGCCGCGACTCCTACTCGGACAGAGGTTACGCCACCGACAACCCAGACAGCATCATCGACTGCCTGAACCAGGCGCTGAACCAGCCGGAGAAGACCTGGACCGTATTGCAACTGCAAGGTACCTACACCGCCACCGAGGAAGGCATCGCCAAGGCGGTGGCCACCTTCAGCGATGCTGCCTCGCCGCTGCTGTCCACCAAGGCAAGGTTCGATCACGCCACCTACCCGTGGGCCGCCGATCGTCGTCATGTCGCCGACCGTTGCGGCGACCGGCTGCTGGTACTGCTCAACGACTTCGTCGACAACGCGCTGACCAGCCACTGCCTGGCGATCACCAAACAACGCCACGGCGAATAGAGCGGATCGGTGGAAGGGACGCACGCCATGCTGTCCGGCTGGCGGGTGGTCTCTTCCCTCCAGCCGCCTCGGCGCCTCTGCTATACTCGCGCTTTCCCGTTTTCGCCGTTCTTTACGCATGACCACCACCCGCCCGCTGGCCGAACTGAAGGCCGCCCTGCCCTCCTGCCTGATCCGCGACCGTCACGGTCTGAAACGCAAGCTGGCCGACGTCGAACAACGGCTGAAGAAACAGCAGCCGTCCGACAAGCTGCTGGCCGACGTGGCGCAGCAGATCGCCCGCTCGCAGGGCCGCGCCGAAGCGCGTTCGGCCAACCTGCCCAAGCCGGAATTCGACCTCGCGCTGCCGGTCAACCAGAAGCGCGAGGAGATTCGCGCCGCCATCGCCAAACACCAAGTGGTGATCATCTGCGGCGAGACCGGCTCGGGCAAGACCACGCAGATCCCCAAGATCTGCCTGGAGCTGGGCCGCGGCGTGTACGGGCTGATCGGCCACACCCAGCCGCGCCGGCTCGCCGCGCGCTCGGTGGCGACGCGCATCGCGCAGGAGCTGGGCAGCGAACTGGGTGCCCACGTCGGCTTCAAGGTGCGCTTCACCGACAAGCTCTCGGACAAATCCGTCATCAAGCTGATGACCGACGGCATCCTGCTGGCGGAAACCCAGACCGACCGCTACCTCGAAGCCTACGACACCATCATCATCGACGAGGCGCACGAGCGCAGCCTCAACATCGACTTCCTCTTGGGCTACCTCAAGCAGATGCTGCCGCGTCGGCCCGACCTGAAGGTGATTGTCACCTCGGCCACCATCGACGCCGAGCGCTTCGCACGCCACTTCGACGGCGCCCCGGTGATCGAGGTCTCCGGCCGCACCTTCCCGGTGGAGGTGCGCTACCGCCCGCTCAAGGAGCGTGACGAGGACGAGCGTGAAGTGGAAATGGAAGACGCCATCGTCGACGCGGTGGACGAAATCTCGCGCCACGGCCCGGGCGACATGCTGGTGTTCCTGCCCGGCGAGCGCGAGATTCGTGACACGGCGGAGAAGCTGCGCAAGTCCGGCATCCGCGGCTACGAGATCCTGCCGCTGTTCGCCCGCCTCTCCAACGAAGACCAGCAGAAGATCTTCAAGCCGTCGGGCGGACGACGCATCGTGCTCGCCACCAACGTGGCGGAAACCTCGCTCACCGTGCCCGGCATCAAGTACGTGATCGACACCGGCCTCGCCCGCCTCAACCGTTACTCGCCGCGCGCCAAGGTCGAGCAGCTGCAAGTCGAAAAGATTTCCCAGGCGGCGGCGCGCCAGCGTGCCGGCCGCTGCGGCCGGGTCGAGGCCGGCGTCTGCGTACGGCTTTACGGCGAAGACGACTTCAACGCCCGCCCGGCGTTCACCGACCCGGAAATCGTGCGCTCCAACCTCGCCGCCGTGATCCTGCGCATGGCGGCGCTCCGCCTCGGCCGCGTCGACGACTTCCCCTTCCTCGAAGCGCCGTCGTCGCGCCTGATCGCCGACGGCTACCAGGTGCTGACCGAGCTGGGCGCGGTGGATGAGAAGAGCGAGCTGACTGCGGTCGGCAAGGAACTGGCGCGGCTGCCGATCGACCCCAAGATCGGCCGCATGCTACTCGCCGCGCGCGATCTCGGCTGCGTGCGCGAGGTGCTGATCATCGCCGCCGCGCTCTCCATCCAGGACCCGCGTGAGCGGCCGTTCGAAGCGCGCGAGGCGGCCGAGCGGGCGCAGCAGAAATTCGCCGACGAGAAATCGGACTTCCTGTCCTTCCTGCACCTGTGGGATTTCTTCCAGGACGCGCTCAAGCACAAGAAGTCCAACCGCCAGCTCATCAACCTGTGCCACGAGCATTTCCTGTCCTATCTCAGGATGCGCGAATGGCGCGAACTGCACGGCCAGCTGGCCGAGATCGCCGCCGAGCTGGGGCTGATCCAGCGCCACGAGGCACACGCCGACGCCGAGCCTTCGGCCAACCTCGAGCAGCTTAGCGTCAAGAAGCGCCAGCAGCTCGACGCCGTGGCCTACGAGCGCCTGCACCAGGCGCTGCTGACCGGCCTGATCGGCAACCTCGGCATGAAATCGCAGGAGAGCGACGACTACCTCGGCACGCGCGGCGTGCATTTCCACGTCTTCCCCGGCTCCGGCCTGAAGAAGGCCAAGCCGAAATGGCTGGTGGCGGCCGAACTGGTGGAAACCACCAAGCTCTACGCCCGCTGCGTCGGCAAGGTGGAGCCGGAGTGGGTGGAGAAACTCGCCCCGCACCTGATCAAGTACCACTACTTCGACCCGCACTGGGAAAAAACCCGCGGCGAAGTGGTGGCGAGCGAGCGCGTCACGCTCTACGGCCTGACCCTGGTGCCGCGCCGCCCGGTCAGCTACGGCCGCATCGCACCCGAGGAAGCGCGCGAACTGTTCATCCGCGGCGCGCTGGTGGCGATGGAGTACGTCAGCAACGCGCCCTGGTTCCAGCGCAACCAGCAGCTCATCCGCGAGGTCGAGCAGCTCGAACACAAGGCGCGGCGCCAGGACGTGCTGGTGGACGAAGACGCGCTGTTCGCCTTCTATGCCGAGCGCATTCCGGCGCACGTGGTCGACGCCGCCAGTTTCGAAGCCTGGCGCAAAGAGGCCGAGCAGGCCGACCCCAAGCGGCTGTTCCTGACGCGCGAAGAGCTGATGCGCCACGCCGCCCAGCACGTCACCGTCAACCAGTTCCCGGAATGGCTCGAGCACGAAGACGGCAAGCTGCGCCTGAAGTACCGCTTCGAACCCAACCATCCGCTCGACGGCGTCACCGTGGACGTGCCGCTCGCCATCCTCAACCGGCTCGAGCCGGCGCCGTTCGAATGGCTGGTGCCCGGCATGATCCGCGAAAAACTGCAGCTGATGATCAAGAGCCTGCCCAAGCAGGTGCGCCGCACCTGCGTGCCGGTACCGGATTTCGTCACGCGCTTCCTTTCGGCCAACCCCGACACCACACAGCCGATCGCCCCGCAGCTGGCACGCTTCATCCTGCGCGAAACCGGCGGCGTGAAAGTGGCCGTGGACGACTTCGACCTCGCCACGCTACCGCTGCACCTGCTGTTCAACTTCCGCGTCATCGACGACGGCAAGCAGGAAATCGGCCTCGGCCGCGATCTGCTCGCTCTGCAGAAGCAGTTCGGCCAGGCCGCGCAGCTCACCTTCCGCGACACCTCGGCCGAGTTCGAGCGCGACGACGTCACCAGCTGGGACTTCGGCGAACTGCCGGCGGCGATCCAGTTCGCCCGCGGCCGCCAGCAGCTCACCGGCTACCCCGCACTGACGCTGGAAACCGACAAGGTGGCGATCCGCCTCTACGACACCGAATACACCGCCAGCCGCGCCCACCGCCAGGGTGTGGTGCGGCTGCTTCAGCTGCAGCTCAAGGAGCAGATGAAGCAGCTCGGCAAGGGCCTGCCCGGCATGACCCAGCTCGGCCTGCAATTGCGGGGCGTGGCCAACGTCGACGACCTGCTGGCCGACGCCATCGCCTGCATCTGCGACCGTGCCTTCATCGGCGACGACGAGCCGCCGCGCACCGAGAAAGCCTTCAACGACCAGAAGGCGCGCGCGCGCACCCGGCTGCCGGCGGTGATCCAGGCGGTGACCGCCTACCTCAACCAGATCGCCGGCGAATACCAGGCGCTGCAACCCAAGCTCGCCAAGCACAAACTCGGCCGCGAACTGACCGAACAACTCGGCCGCCTGGTCTACAAGGGCTTCCTCTCCGCCACGCCGTGGAGCCAGCTGCCGCACCTGCCGCGCTACCTGAAGGCGATGAGCCTGCGCATGGACAAGCAGGTGGCCAACGCTCAGCGCGACGGTCAGCGTGCCGCCGAGATCCGCCAGCTCTGGACGCTGTGGGAAACCCGCCTGGCCGAAGCCGAAGACAAGGGCGAGGCAACCCCGGCGCTCGCCGAGTTCCGCTGGAAAATCGAGGAGTTGCGCGTCAGCCTGTTTGCCCAAGAGCTGAAAACACCTTACCCTGTTTCGCTCAAGCGTTTGATGAAAGAATGGGAAACCATTTCGGGTAAATAAGTCCCCGACCTTGTTTATCGGGCTAAACTTGTAGCGTGGCTTGGAGAATCGAAAAAGAATGACATCGTCTTCTGGAAAAAACCCGCTGGACAGCCTCATCAAGGTCGGGGAAGCACTGCCCATCAACCTCTATACCAAGAGCGGCTTCCTGCTGCTCGGCAAGGGCCACTACGTCCTCACCGACAAGCAGAAGGAGCGTCTGCTGGCCCACAGCTCGCTCGAAGCCAGCCAGCGCGCCCAGCAGAACAAACCGGACCCCACCGCCAAGCGCGCCGACGTCCCGGCCGAGCTGATCGAACCGTTCGAGGAGGTGCACCACATCACCCCGTCGCTCGACTACCTGCTCAACTGCGCGCTGTCCGAGCCGATGTTCGAACTCAAGCTGCGCGAACTGGCCGAACGTCTGCTCGGCCTGTGCGACAAGGTGCCGGACGGCCTCTTGGCGTCGATGCTGCTGCTGCCGATCCAGCGCTACACCGCCGCGCACAGCATCCACACCGCCATCCTCGCCGCGTTGATCTCCAAGCGCCTGGACACGCCGGCGGATGCCCGCCTGATCCTGATCGCCGCCGCGCTCACCATGAACCTCTCCATCGCCCCGCTGATGGACGAGCTGTACAGCCAGGCCACCCCGCTGACCCCGGAGCAGCAGGAAGACGTCGCCGGGCACCCCCTGCTCAGCTCGGCGATCCTGCGCGAATGCGGCGTCACCGACGAACTGTGGCATACCCTGGTGCAACAGCATCACGAGGAATGGGACAGTTCCGGCTACCCGGAACGACTGGAGCGCACCGACATCCACCCGCTGGCCCACCTGCTGCATCTGGCTGACATTTCCGCCGCCAAGCTGGTGCCGCGCAGCTACCGCAAGGCCATCCTGCCGCAAAACGCGCTGGCCCAGTTGTTCAAGAACCGCGACCAGCAAGTCGACAGCCAGTACGTCACGCTGCTGGTGAAGGAAATGGGCGTCTACCCACCGGGCAGCTTCGTGCGCCTGGCCAACCACGAACTCGGCGTGGTGGTGGCCCGGCGTGAACGCGCCGACCAACCGCTGGTCGCCGCGCTGCGCCGCGAGGATGGTGCCGCCTACGGCGGGCCGCTGCTGCGCGAGACTCGCCTCAAGGAATACCAGATCGTCGGCATGATCCCGCTGAGCCAGGCCGGCATCCGCCCACAGTACCTTTCCGCGCTGTGGAAAAAGCGCAAGCACTAGGCCGTCATTATTCACCGCGCCGACGGTCCGGGCGCAGGCTACAATGGCGATCAGCCAATGCGTGATTTCCAACCATGAGCGATCTTCCCGACAACAAGTCCAAACTGCACCCCCTGCGGCTCAGGGTGGGGCAGGAATTGCCGGTCGACGTCTACGCCAACAACGGCCTTTTGCTGCTGAAAAAAGGCCATTACGTCCTGAGCGCCGAGCAACGCGACAAGCTGCTCAACGTCGGCGTGGGCGACAAGGACGCGATCGAGGCGCGGCTGGAGCGGGAGAAACGCGAACGTGCCGAAGCGCTGCGCCGGCAGGAAGAGGCGCAGCGCCCGGCCAACCCCCTGCTGGAAATGGAATTCCTCGGACAGCGGGCACAGGGCCTGCTGACGCACGGACTGGCGGTTGCCGGGCTGGCCGACAGCCTGCACAGCGTTGTCCGGCGTCTTCACGAACTGGCCGCCAGCCAGGCGGACGCCCTGCTGGCCGCCACCCTGCTGGTCCCACCGCGCGATCACGGCAGCGGCCATGCCCTGCACACTGCCGCACTGCTGGCGGTGCTGGCACGCCGCCTGGGCCTTGCCGAACAGGTCCAGCACAGCCTGATCGGGGCGGCGCTGACCATGAATATCGCGGTCACCGGCCTGCTCAACCAGATGTCCGCCCAAGACACCCCAGCCACGCAACAGCAACGCGAGGCCCTGTTCGCCCATCCGCTGCTAAGCTCGGCCATCCTGCGCGAGGCAGGCATAGCCGACGAGCTGTGGCACACCCTGGTACAGCAGCACCACGAGGAGTGGAACGGCTCGGGCTATCCGCATGGACTGAACCGCCACGATATCGACGCGCTGGCCCACCTGCTGCACCTGGCCGACGTGCTGACCAGCCGACTGTCCCCCTCGCCCAGTCATGCGACCGAGCCCGCCGCACGCATCATGGCCAAGCTGTTTCAGGGTGGCTACGGGGAGTTCGACCCACAATACACCGCGCTGCTGATCAAGGAGATCGGCATCTACCCGCCGGGCAGCTGCGTGCGCTTGGCCAACGGCGAAATCGCCATGGTCACCCACCGCCGCGAGAAAGCCAACGAACCCCGCGTGGCGGCGCTACGCAAGGCAGACGGCCCGCCCTACGCCGAGCCGCTGCTGCGCGAGACGCGCAACTCCGGCTACCACATCGTCGAGGCGGTGCCGCTCAGCCAGGCCGGGGTGCGCCCCGGCTTCCTGGCAAAACTGTGGAAACCCTGATCCCGCATCAAAAACAAACCTCCAGAAGCCTGTTTCAGTAGGCGAGCGAGCCAAAGCAGGTTGAGTTCCAGCGGAGCACAGGAACCGGAATGTACACGGAGTACATGAGGATTCCGCATCGCTGAGCGAATCTCTGGGCGAGAGTTCGCACGCAGTCCGCTGGCACTCAAGCGGCGCAGGCGCAGCCATCTAATGAGATAGGCTCAGCTGGCCTCGCCCACCGCGGGCCCCTTCAGCGCATCCGGCGGCATCGCCAGTCGCGCCACGGTGGCGCGGGCGGCGGCGAAATCGGCGCTATCCAGAGTCTTTTCCCACTCGGCCTGCGCGCCCTGTCCTTCCATGCGCGCCAGCCGCTCCGCCAATCCGGCGATGGCCGGATCTGCCAAGGCCGCCAGCAGTTCGTCGGCCAGATCCGGGCGGTTGCACACCAAGGCCATGTCGCAGCCCGCGACAAAGGCGGCGCGGGCACGCTCGGCGATGCCGCCGGCGCCAGCCGCACCTTCCATGCACAGGTCGTCGGAGAAGATCACCCCGTCGAACTTCACCTGCTGGCGCAGGATGTCCTGCAGCCAGATACGCGAGAAACCAGCCGGCTGGTCGTCCACCTGCGGGTAGACCACGTGCGCCGGCATCACCGAGGTGAGGCCGGCAGCGGAAAGACGCACGAAGGGTTTGATGTCGTCGGCCATCAGCTCGTCCAGGCTGCGCTCGTCGACCGGGATGACGTGATGGCTGTCGCCCTCGACATAGCCATGGCCTGGGAAGTGCTTGCCGCAGGTGGCCATGCCGCCGCGCTGGAGACCGCGCTGCAGCGCCAGCGCCAAGGCGGAAACCACTTCAGGGTCGCGGCTGAAGCTGCGGTTGCCGATCACGGCGCAACGCCCCCAGTCGAGGTCCAGCACCGGGGTGAACGACAGGTCGACGCCGCAGGCGCGCAGTTCCGCCGCCAGCACGTAACCGACGGTTTCGGCCAGGCTTTCGGCTTCTTGCGGGTCGCGCTGCCAGGCCTCGCCCAGCACGCGCATCGGCGGCAGGCGCGTGAAACCGTCGAGGAAGCGCTGCACCCGCCCCCCCTCATGATCCACCGCGATCAGCAAATGAGGGGAGCGCAGCGCGCGGATCTCAGCGGTCAGCGCCTTGAGCTGTTCGATGTTCTCGAAATTGCGCCGAAACAGGATCACCCCGCCGACCAGAGGATGGCGAAGCCGCACGCGCTCGGCATCGGTCAGGGTGAAACCCGCCACGTCCACCATCACGGGGCCACGCGGGAGGGATACAGTGCTGTACATAGGAATCAGGCCTGCAAAATGGCGGGAGGGTTGGCCGAAGGCACGCCCTCCAGTACGACAAAGGCGAGCGCATGGTCGCGCTCGTCGCTGATGGAGAGATGGCTGCTGACTACGCCGCGGCTTTCGGCGAACTGCTGCAGCGGCGGGCTGAAGACCAGCAAGGGCTTGCCTAGGGCGTCGTGATCGACGGCGATGGCGGTGAGCAGCACCGGCGCGCGGATGCCGGTGCCCAGGGCTTTCGACACCGCCTCCTTGACCGCGAAACGCTTGGCCAACAAGCGTGCCGGATCGCGGCTGGCGGCGAAAGCCGCCCACTCCGACGGCGCCAGGATGCGCCGCCCGGCCTTGTTGCCCCAGCGATCGAGCAGGGCCTGCATGCGCGCCACGGCGACGATGTCGGTGCCGATGCCATAGATCATGACTGGGGTCGCTTACTGGTGGGCCGCGTGCCGGCCTTCGATCATCAGCGCCTTCATCGAGCGGACCGCCTCGGGGAAGCCGACGAACAGCGCCTGGCTGACGATGGCGTGACCGATATTAAGTTCGGCGATTTCGGCAATCGCCGCCACCGGCTTCACGTTGTGATACGACAGGCCATGGCCGGCGTTGACCACGAAGTCCAGGTGCGCGGCAAACACCGCCGCCTCACGAACCCGAGCCAGTTCGCGCTCACGTTCCGCCTGATGCACCGCGTCGGCGTAGGCGCCGGTGTGCAGTTCGATGACGCGGGCGCCAGCGTCGCGGGCCGCTTCGATCTGCTGGTTGTCCGGGTCGATGAACAGCGAAACGCGAATGCCAGCCTCGGTGAGAGCCTGGGTATAGTCACGCACTTGGTCGAAATGACGGATCACGTCGAGGCCGCCCTCGGTGGTGATCTCCTCACGCTTTTCCGGCACCAGGCAGACATCCTCCGGTTTGACTGCCAGCGCATTGGCCAACATTTCCTCGGTCAGCGCCATCTCCAGGTTCATGCGTGTCTTGATCACCTGGCGCATCGCCACCACGTCGGCGTCCTGGATGTGGCGACGGTCTTCGCGCAGATGCAGGGTAATCAGGTCGGCACCGGCCGTCTCGGCAACCAGCGCCGCTTCGATCGGACTCGGGTAACGGGTGCCACGCGCCTGGCGCAGGGTGGCCACATGATCGATATTCACGCCCAACAGAATCATCATCTCACTCCATCGCCCCGGTCGGTCTTATTCCATTCAGGTTAGAAACGATCGCGTGTCCGCGACATGTCGCGCACGGCGCGCGGGTCCAGCTCAGCGTGGCCAATCCTTGAATTAACCCAGCACTCGACTGGCCTGCGGAAAGCCGCTCGCAACCGCTTGCCGAGAGCCTGCGCCCTCTGCCGCCCCACTCGCGGGTCCTCGCGTTCTCGTTTCCAATACCGTTGAAATCAGTCGCCGAGGGCACTGATTGATTGCAGCAGCTCGCGGGTCGCCAATGACTGCGCCCCCAGAAGCTGCCCCAGAAAAAGTCTCATCAGACGGCGCGCCTCGCGCCGCGTGGCGAGCTCGGAAAAATCGCCGCCAGCCATCGCCAGCAGAATCCGGCCCTCGATCACCTGCTGCTGCGCCGGCACCGGCTCGCCCTGCCAACGCTGTAGCGCCTGCTCGGGCCCGCACAGGTAGGGCACGTCGGGCTCCACTTCGCGCCCGTTGTCGTCGACATCGAAGGCGGGCGCGTAGCCCAGCGTGCGCACCAGGCCCAGCTCAAAGCGCCGCAACACCGACGACAGCAAGCCGCCCGACGCCAGCCCACGCACCGCCTCGGCGTAGACGCCGAAGGTTTCCGGGTGCGGGTCGTCGCGCGCCGTCAGCTTGATCAACAATTCATTGAGATAAAACCCGCACACCAGCGGCAAGCCCGACAGTTGCGGCACGCCGCCCTGCCAATCGGCGGAGTGCAAAGTGCGCACTTCGTTCTTGCCAAACCAGGCCAGGAGCAGCGGCTGGAACGGCAACAGCACGCCCCGCAGGTCGGACCGGGGCCGGCGCGCGCCACGCGCCACCAGCGCGATGCGTCCGTGCTCGCGCGTCAGCACGTCGAGCAGCAGGCTGGTTTCCCGGTACGGCTGGGCATGCAGCACGTAGGCCGGCTGGCGGTCAACCCGGTCCTGGCTCATGCGACGTCGGGTTAGTGAAATCGTGCGCCCGCTCGACACGGGCCACCTTCAGCGAAAAGGCCTGATACCACACCTCACGCCCAAGGCGCTGCGCCACCATGTGTTCCGCATGATGACGCCAGGCGGCAATCGCCTCCACGCTATCCCAATAAGACACGGTAATGCCGAAACCGTTTTCGTCCCGCGCGCTTTCCATGCCGAGAAAGCCGGGCTGCACCCGGGCCAGCCGCAACATGCGCTCGGCCATCTCGGCGTAGCCCTGCTCGGCCTCGCTACGCTGCGAGGAAAAGATCACGGTCCAATACGGCGGGAGCGGCAGAGAATCCGGCATGATCAGTGAAGACCGAATTCCTTGAGGAAGCGCACGTCGTCGGCCCAACCGCTCTTGACCTTGACCCACACCTCCAGGTAGACCTTGCCGTCGAACAGCTTTTCCATGTCGAGGCGGGCTTCGGTCGAAATCTTCTTCAGCTTTTCACCGCCCTTGCCGATCAGAATGCCTTTCTGGCCTTCCTTGTCGACCAGCACGGCGATGTGGATGCGGCGCAAGGCGCCGTCGAGTTCGAATTGCTCGACTTCCACGTTCATCGAATATGGCAGTTCTTCGCCCAGGTAGCGGAACAGCTTCTCGCGCACGATCTCGGCGGCGAGGAAGCGTTCGCTCTTGTCGGTGACCATGTCCTCGGGGTAGAGCGGCATCGATTCCGGCAGGCGCGGGCGCACCTTGTCGAGCAGTTCGGCCAGGCGCTGACCATGTTTGGCACTGACCACCTCGACGTCGGCGAAGGCAAAGTCGGCCTTCACCGTCTCGATGAATTCCATCAGCGCCTGTTTGTCCTTGGCCTTGTCGAGCTTGTTGATCACCAGCATCACCGGGGTGTGCTTGGGCAAGAGCGGCAACAGTTCCTTGTCGGCACCGGTCCAGCGCATGGCTTCGATCACGAACAGCACGCAGTCCACGTCCGACAGCGTTTCCTTCACGCTGCGGTTGAGCACCTCGTTGAGCGCGCCCTTGTGGAAGGTCTGGAAACCCGGGGTGTCGACGAAAACGAACTGGGCGGTGTCTTCGGTGTGGATGCCGTTGACGCGGTGGCGCGTGGTCTGCGCCTTCTTCGAGGTGATGCTGACCTTCTGGCCGATCAGGTGGTTCATCAACGTCGACTTGCCGACGTTGGGACGACCGACGATAGCGACGAAGCCGCAGTGGAATGGAGTGTCTGTCATGCGCGTTTCTTGCCCGAAGGCAGTTTCTGTTCAAGGTGTTCCAGCGCAGCTTCGGCCGATTGCTGTTCGGCGGCGCGGCGGCTGCCGCCTTCGCCGGTGACGATCACCGCCAGCTCGCCGAGGTCGCACTCCACCTTGAACCATTGTTCATGAGCCTCTCCACTCTGGGAGAGGATACGGTATTTCGGCAGCGCCAGCTTTCTGGCCTGCAAGGCTTCCTGCAGCCGGGTCTTGGCGTCCTTGGCGTGCTTGGTCGGATCGATCGCGGCCACCCGTTGCTCGTACAGGCGTCGCACCACGTTCTCGGCCGCGGCAAAGTCGCTGTCGAAGCTGACGGCGGCGAAGGTCGCTTCCAGGGCATCGGCCAGAATCGAGGGGCGGTTGAATCCGCCGCTCTTCAGTTCACCTTCGCCCAGGTACAGGTAATCGCCCAGGCCCAGCCCCAGAGCGATCTCGGCCAGCGAACTCTGGTTGACCAGGTTGGCACGCAGGCGCGACAGCTCGCCCTCGCTCAGGCGCGGGAAGCGGTCGAACAGCATGCGCGCCACGGTATAGTTGAGAATGCTGTCGCCGATGAATTCGAAACGCTCGTTATTGGGCGAGCCGAAACTGCGGTGCGTCAATGCCTGGCGCAGCAGTTCCGGCCGAGTGAAACGATAGCCCAACGCCGCCGACAGGCGGCCGAACTTTACTTCAGTCTGTGATACGGTCATTGGGAAGAATCGGTTTTGCCCGCTTCGGTTTCAAAGTCAAAAATCAGCCCGACATTGGCAAACAAGGGAACTTCGCGACGATAGGCGGCACGGACATGCACCACACCCGCGCCCGCAACCACCTCAAGATTCTGACCGCGGATCGAACTGATATCGGCCACATCGGCCTTGGTATTGAAGTCTTTGCGAATCTGGTACTCGCTGGCCGAGGTTTCACCTGCCACATCCCGCACTGCCTGCTTGACCGCAGAATATTCAGTGTAGACCGGGATCACCTTGAAACTGAGCAGGATGATGCCGCCGATGAACACCATCAGCAGCATGGTGGAAATGATTGTAAACCCGCGTTGAGTTCGCTGCATTGCTCCCCCTTGACTGTCCAAGTCGAAGTCCTGTCAACGAATGGTATGACCAATACGCGACAGGTCGTTGAAGTTCATCCATACCAGGAACGCCTTGCCCACCAGCAGCTTGTCGGCGACGAAACCCCAATAACGGCCATCCAGGCTGTTGTCGCGGTTGTCGCCCATCATGAAGTAGTGGCCTTCCGGCACGCGGCAGGCAAAGCCGTTGTCATCATAGACACAACGGTCGCGGAAGGGGAAGTCGCTCACCTGGCTCAGGCTCAGTGTCGGGGCCTCGGGAATATTCAACACCTGGAAGCGCTTGTTGCCCAGCGTTTCGTGGAACTGGTCGTTATGGATCATCGCCAGTCCCTGTTCCAGGTATTCGTAGGTGCCGTCCTTCTCGTCCGGAACCGGCTTGCCGTTCACCGTCAGGCGCTTGTTGCGGTATTCCACCGTGTCGCCCGGCAGACCGATCACGCGCTTGATGTAGTTGACGCTGGGCTGCGGCGGAAAGTTGAACACCACCACATCGCCACGCTCCACCTTGTTGACCGGGATCAGCACGTTGTTCAGCACCGGCATGCGGAGGCCGTAGGAGAATTTGTTGACCAGGATGAAGTCGCCGACCACCAAACCCGGCCGCATCGAGCTGGAGGGGATCTGGAACGGCTCGACCAGGAAGGAACGCAGCACGAACACCACGAAGATGACCGGGAAGAAGCCGCGCGCGTAGTCGACGAAATGCCCTACCTCGCGCCCTTCGGCCATTCTCTTCCTGGCCAGCAGCAGCTTGTCGAGCCCCCACACCACGCCGGTGATCAGCACGAACACCAGCATCACGGCGGTGAAGCTCATGGCGTTGGATAGAATGCCGAAGCCGCCGACCACCAGCGCCAGGTAGCCCCACTGGATCGGGGCCGGCCAGTCCTTGGCGGCCGCTTCTCGCCTGCCGCCGCTGAAGACGATCAGCATCAGGCCGATAGCGGCCACGACCACGAACACCCAGAACAGATTGGCCCCCACTTACTTGTCTCCCACTTGAAGAATGGCGAGGAAGGCTTCTTGCGGAATTTCCACGTTGCCCACCTGCTTCATGCGCTTCTTGCCGGCTTTTTGTTTTTCCAGCAGCTTTTTCTTACGGGTGATGTCACCGCCGTAGCACTTGGCCAGCACGTTCTTCCTGAGCGCCTTGATGGTCTCGCGCGCGATGATGTGACTGCCGATGGCGGCCTGCACGGCGATGTCGAACATCTGGCGCGGGATCAGTTCGCGCATCTTCGAGGCCAGTTCACGGCCGCGGTACTGGCTGGTGGCGCGGTGCACGATCAGCGATAGGGCATCGACCTTCTCGCTATTGACCAGGATGTCGAGCTTGACCAGGTCGGCCGCCTGGAATTCCTTGAATTCGTAGTCGAGCGAGGCGTAGCCGCGGCTGGTGGACTTGAGCTTGTCGAAGAAGTCCATCACCACTTCGTTCATCGGCAGCTCGTAGGTCAGCATCACCTGGCGGCCCATGTACTGCATATTGCGCTGCACACCGCGTTTCTGGTTGCACAGCGTCATCACCGCGCCGACGTAGTCCTGCGGCACGAGGATGGTCGACGTGATGATCGGCTCGCGGATTTCGTCGATCTTGGACAGGTCCGGCAGCTTGGAGGGGTTTTCCACCTCAATGACCGTGCCGTCCTTCATCAGCACCTCGTACACTACCGTTGGCGCGGTGGTGATGAGGTCCATGTCGAACTCGCGCTCGAGACGTTCCTGCACGATTTCCAGGTGCAGCAGGCCGAGGAAGCCGCAGCGGAAGCCGAAGCCCAGCGCCTGCGACACTTCTGGCTCGAACTTGAGCGAGGCGTCGTTGAGCTGCAGCTTTTCCAGGGCGTCGCGCAGTGAGTCGTAGTCGTGCGATTCCACCGGGTAGAGGCCGGCGAACACCTGCGACTGGACTTCCTTGAAGCCGGGCAGCGCCTCGCTGGCCGGGTTGTTGACCAGCGTGATGGTGTCGCCGACCTTGGCCGATTTCAGTTCCTTGATGCCGGCAATAACGAAGCCCACTTCGCCGGCACTGAGGCTGGGACGCTGCACCGACTTGGGCGTGAACACCCCGACCTGCTCGCACAGATGCTCGGCGCCGGTCGCCATGAACTTGATCTTGTCCTTGGGCTTGAGCGAACCGTCGATCACCCGCACCAGCATTACCACGCCGACGTAGTTGTCGAACCAGGAGTCGATGATCAGCGCCTTGAGCGGGCCATCCGGATTGCCTTCCGGCGGCGGAATCTTGCTGATCACCGTTTCCAGGATGTCTTCGATGCCAATGCCGGACTTGGCTGAGGCACGCACCGCATCAATGGCCTCGATGCCGATGATGTCTTCGATCTCCTGACTCACGCGCTCGGGTTCGGCGGCCGGCAGGTCGATCTTGTTGAGCACCGGCACCACTTCCACCCCCAGTTCGATAGCGGTGTAGCAGTTGGCCACGGTCTGCGCCTCGACGCCCTGCGAGGCATCGACCACCAGCAGCGCGCCCTCGCAGGCGGACAGCGAGCGGCTGACTTCGTAGCTGAAGTCGACGTGTCCCGGGGTGTCGATCAGGTTCAGGTTGTAGACCTGGCCGTCGCGCGCCTTGTACTGCAGTGCCGCGGTCTGCGCCTTGATGGTGATGCCGCGCTCTTTCTCGATATCCATCGAGTCGAGTACCTGTGCGCTCATTTCACGCATTTCCAGGCCGCCGCAGAACTGGATAAAACGGTCGGCCAGGGTCGATTTGCCGTGGTCGATATGGGCAATGATCGAGAAATTTCGAATATGTTTCATCGGTATCCAGCAAAAATTAAGGGCACGCTGGCGTGCCCTTGACAACTCACACTGGCGCGGATTTTAGCCGATTTCGCCAAGATGTGCAGCCAGCTGCTGAGTATCCAGATGGTAATGGCAGATTTCGTGCTCGCCATCCATCAATACCGGCACCAGTTCGTTGAAGCGCTCCTCCAGCACCGGGTCGGCATCGACGTCGATCACGTCGAGCGCGAAGCCGTGCTTTTGCTGCCACGGCTGGAGTTCAGCCAGCATCTGGTGACAAAGACTGCAATACTCGCGGAAGTACAGCGTCAGCCTCATTTCCCCTCCTCCACGGTCAACGGCACGAACAGCGTCACGCCGCGGCGCAGCACCTGCAGGGCGACCGTGCCGCCCTTGCGCGCGGCGTTGAGCGCTTCGCGCAGCTGGCGAGGATTCTTCAGCGGCTCGCTGCCGACGCCGACGATGACGTCGCCCGCCGCCATGCCGACGCGCTCGGCCGGGCCGGACACCTTGCGCACCAGGAGACCGTAGTCGATGCCGAGACGCTTGAGTTGCACCGGCGTCAGCTCAACCAGGGACAAGCCGATCGCAGACAGGTTTTCCCCCTGCGGTTCGGCCGGTTTCTGCGGCTGGCGGAATTCGCGTTCGGCAATGCTGGGGGCCTCGTCCTTGAGTTCGGCCAGCACCACGGTGACGACCCGGCGCGTCCGGTTACGCCAGACTTCCACCGCCACCGGCTTACCCGGGCGCATGGCACCGATCAGGCGCGGCATGTCAGCCGACGACTCGACGGGCTGGCCGTCGATCTTGAGCACGATATCGCCGGCCCGCAGACCCGCCTTGTCGGCCGGCCCGTCCTTTTCCACCGAGTTGATCAGGGCGCCATTGGCGCTGGCAAGCCCGAACGATGCGGCCAGCTCCGGACTCAACTCCTGAATGGCGACGCCGATACGGCCGCGGCTGACCTTGCCTTCCGACTTGAGCTGGTCGGCCACCTTGACCGCCACGTCGATCGGGATGGCGAAGGAGATGCCCATGAAGCCGCCGGAGCGGCTGTAGATCTGCGAGTTGATACCGACCACCTCGCCCTTCAGATTGAACAGCGGACCGCCGGAGTTGCCGGGGTTGACCGCGGCGTCGGTCTGGATGAACGGTACGTAGTTCTCGTCCGGCAGGCTGCGCCCCTTGGCGGAGACGATGCCCGAGGTGACCGAGTTTTCGAAGCCGAACGGCGAGCCGATCGCCAGCACCCATTCCCCGACCTTGAGGTTGGCCGAAGAACCGATATGCGCCACCGGCAGGTGGCTGGCATTGATCTTCAGCAGCGCGACGTCGGTGCGCGCATCGGAACCGACCAGTCGCGCCTTGAAGGTGCGCTTGTCACCGAGCGTGACGGTGATTTCGTCGGCCCGCGCCACCACGTGCGAGTTGGTCATGACATAACCGTCTGCCGACACGATGAACCCCGAGCCCAGCGAGCGCTCCTTGCGCTCCTGCTGCTGCGGCGGGGCGAAGCGCCGGAAGAACTCGAAGAACGGATCGCCATTGAATTCCTCGGGCACGGCGTTGATGGTCTCGCGCACCGTCTGCGTGGTGCTGATGTTGACCACGGCCTTGCCTTCCTGCTCGACGATCTGGGTAAAGTCGGGCAGCACGCGCGCCTCGGCGGCGTACACCGGACCCGACACCACAACAGCTGCCAGCATGGCAGAGGCAATCAGTTTTTGGACCGACATGGTTTCTCCAGCATCAAGGGTTCTGAGGGATAGATGGCCGTGATGGTCGGCTGCAGCAGGGGCGAACGCCGGCGACGCCGGAGTTCGCGCCGCACCGCGTACAGGCCGATGACGAACAGCGCCGCGCCGGCCAACAGCGACACCTGCTCGCTCGCGCCGCCACCGAACGAGAGCCCGACGCCCAGTCCCGCCGGCGGCACAAGATACACGAGGAAAGCCGCCATGGACACGCGCTGTCGCGGCACCGACACCAGCACCCAGTCGCCGGCCTCGGCGCCCAACGGATTGTGGACGCGCACGCGGCGGTCGGTCGACCCGATGATGCGGGAAAGTGACAGGGCGCGGCAGCCGGCGACCGGATCGCAGCGGCGGCACGAGGAATGGGGACGGGGCTCCACCAAGGCAAATGCCTGCTCGGTGGCGAGCACCCTGGCCTGCGTTTCTACCATCGTTTTTGTTATTTCTGTACGACTCGAATCGATTTGAGCAAGGACATCATGCTGGCTTCCGGCAGATCGCCCACCAGCGTGAGCTGCATGCCGCCCTGGCTGCCGGAGGCCATGGCCACGGCACCGTACAGCGTACTCACGCGTTCGGCACGCGGCTCAGCCGCAGCCGGCTCGATGAAGAGCGACAGCATGACCAAACCATCGGTATACACCAGGTGCCGCACCGCGTGTTCGGCCTGCCCCGGCAGGCTGCGCTGCAGGGCACGGATCAGGCGGAAACCGCTGGGCAAGCCGCTGACTTCCACGCCTTGCATTCCGGCACCGCTCGGCGGCACCGAGGTGCTGGCGTTGCGGATGGGGAGGCTGAGCGGGTAATGCGGCTTGAACTGGTTGCGATCCTTCGGCGCCGCCAGGTCGAGCTCGGTGAACATGTACTGCTCGACCGGCTCCTGCGCCGGCGTCAGCGTCATGATCTTGAGCGGCAGCAGGCTGGCACGATCGAGGCACAGGCGCAGGCCGTAGCGCGCCCGGTCCTTGGCCTTGAGTTCGAGCCAGTCGCATTCGCGCTGGGCGACACGATCGCCGGCGAGGCGCTTGAGCGTGTAGGACTCGGCGACGCCGGCCATATCGTCCGGCAGCAAGGCCGGGAACAGCCGCATGGCACTGACCTTGGCGGCCATCAGCGCCTTCTTGTCCGGCCCGTAACCGGTGAGTTCGCTGCCGTTGCGGAGGATCTCGCGTGGCGTGCCGTCCAGCGACTGGCGCAGTTCGATCACGCCCTCCGTTCCCGCACCCCGCACGATGTGGAACGTTTCCACCACGCCGCTCATCTGGTGCAGATAGGTTCCGGTCAGGACCTGGTTGCGGCTGGCCTGGACGGATTTCTTGAGGGTCTGCCAGTCATCGGCGGCATGCGCCAATGCCGGCAGAGCAATACACACAATGGCAGTCAGGTGCTTCAGCCGCATCAATGGCGAACTCCGTTGCCCAGCGAGACTTTCACCACATCAGGGTCGGAAGCCATTTCCTGATGCGCCAGCAGATAAGGGTCGGCGCCGTTGTCGCGCGCCATGGGGCCGTTGGCCGGCTCGACCTGCTGAGCCACCTGCACCGGCACCCCCTTCTCCGCGACCATGGCGGCGCCCTGGCCGTTGACCGCCAGCTGCTGCCACGCCACCACGGCGGCAAAGCTCATGCTCGCGGCCAGCGCCACCGCGCCGACCGTGCGCACGCTACCCTGTCGTAACCAGCGCCGCGGCGCCAGCACGGTCGGCTCCTCGGCCAGGCGTGCCGCGACGCTATGGCGCACGTTGATGCTGTTCAGGCCGGAGGCGCGCATGGCATCACCGATCAGGTGATACTCATCCCATGCTTCCTTCAACGACTCGTCGGTACTGGCGGCACTGATCAGCTTGGAGGCCTCTGGTCCGTCGAGTTCGTTATCCACCAGTGCGGATAATGATTCTTTCATGCTTACCACCTTTTATTCTTGGCCGTGTCGAGCAGCGGCCTAAGCTCGGTTGCGATTGCTTCGCGCGCCCGGAAGATGCGCGAACGAACCGTACCGATGGGACAATTCATCACCTTGGCGATTTCGTCGTAGGACAGACCATCCATTTCCCGCAGCGAAATCGCCGTCCTCAGTTCCTCAGGCAATGCCTCTACCGCTGCATTCACCGTGTTCAGGATTTCCTTGTTCATCAACTCCGATTCGGGGGTGTTGAAGTCGGGGAGTTGCGACGCCATGTCGAAACTTTCACCGTCTTCATCCTCCACTTCGCTGTTGATAACCGGGCGTCGCCCGCTGGCACTCAGGAAATTCTTGGCGGTGTTGATGCCGATCCGGTATAGCCAGGTATAGAACGCACTCTCGCCGCGAAACGACGGCAAGGCGCGGTATGCCTTGACGAAGGCCTCCTGTGTCACGTCTTCGATGTCTGCGCTGTCGCGTAAAAACCGCGACAACAGCCGAGCTAAACGGCGCTGATACTTGCTGACAAGTAGATCGAACGCTCTTTTTTCACCTCGCTGTGCACGCTCCACCAACTGTTGATCGATTTCACGATCACTCATGTCGTTGTAATGCTCCCTGAATTGCCCACCGGTTTATTTGGTGTATTTCACATGGCGGACACGGTCTAGACCAGAGGGTGGGTGATGAGTTCCCACTGGTGGTGCTGAGCGAAACATAGCAGAGATGCCTCCAAACGAAAACGGCGGAAAGCCCCGGCTCGAGGCGTTGCCCCCGCCGCGCCGGCGAGGGCAATGCCGCGTCAGCGGGGGAGAACGCGGCGGCGCGTCGTTTTGTCCGGCACCCGCCCGCGTCACCGTCTACCCTCTGTTTAAGGGATTTGCCATTGTGTGCTCGGCGCCCTTTACACACCAACCAAGCACTTGCTAGAATTCAGCCATCACCCCATGACGACGCAAGGAGAACGCGCGATGCACACCCCGGGAAACCGTTTCAGACAGGCCGTGGAGCAGGAAAAACCGTTGCAGGTGATGGGGGCCGTCAATGCCTACGCCGCCCGCCTGGCCGAGCACGCCGGCTTCAAGGCGCTGTACCTGTCCGGCGGCGGCGTGGCGGCCTGCTCGTGCGGCATTCCTGATCTTGGCATCACCACGCTGGAAGACGTGCTGATCGACGTACGTCGCATCACCGAGGCCACCGAGCTGCCGCTGCTGGTGGATATCGACACTGGCTGGGGCGGCGCGTTCAACATCGCCCGCGCCATCCGCAGCCTGGAAAAGGCCGGCGCCGCCGCGGTACACATCGAAGACCAGGTCCAGCAAAAGCGCTGCGGCCATCGCCCGAACAAGGCGATCGTGTCCAAGGACGAGATGGTCGACCGCATCAAGGCGGCCGTGGATGCGCGGCGTGACGACAGCTTCGTGATCATGGCCCGCACCGATGCGCTGGCCGTGGAAGGCCTGGACGCCGCGATCGAGCGCGCCGTGGCCTGCGTCGAGGCCGGCGCCGACATGATCTTCCCCGAGGCGATAACCGATCTGGCGATGTACAAGCGCTTTGCCGAGGCGGTAAAGGTGCCGGTGCTGGCCAACATCACCGAGTTCGGTTCCACCCCGCTCTACACCACGCAGGAACTCGGCGCCAACGGCGTGAGCCTGGTGCTCTACCCGCTCTCGGCGTTCCGCGCCATGAGCAAGGCGGCGCTGGAGGTGTACAGCGCGATCCGCCAGGACGGCACGCAGAAAAACGTGATCGACAAGATGCAGACGCGCATGGAGCTCTATGACCATCTGGGCTACCACGCTTACGAGCAGAAGCTGGACGCGCTGTTCAGCCAGGAAAAGTAAACCACAGACCACATCAGGTTGGCCGAAGACGCCCGACAACAAGCCGCAGGCCGCCCCGTATTGCCGTTACATTTAGAGGAGAAGGAAATGAGTGAAGTCGTTCTTACCGCCAAGCCGAAGAAATCGGTCGCCCTCTCCGGCGTGGCCGCCGGCAACACCGCCCTGTGCACCGTTGGCCGCAGCGGCAACGACCTGCACTACCGCGGCTACGACATCCTGGACCTGGCCGCCCACTGTGAATTCGAAGAAGTCGCCTACCTGCTGGTGCACGGCAAGCTGCCGAACCAGGCCGAGCTCACCGGCTACAAGAAGAAGCTGAAGAGCCTGCGCGGCCTGCCGGCCTCGGTAAAGGCCGCGCTGGAAGCGCTGCCGGCCGCCGCCCACCCGATGGACGTGATGCGCAGCGGCGTCTCCGCGCTGGGTTGCACCCTGCCGGAAAAAGACGATCACAACATGGCCGGCGCGCGCGACATCGCCGACCGCCTGATGGCCAGCCTGGGTTCGATGCTGCTCTACTGGTACCACTTCAGCCATAACGGCAAGCGCATCGAGGTGGAAACCGACGACGACTCCATCGGCGGCCACTTCCTGCACCTGCTGCACGGCCAGAAGCCGTCCGAGCAGTGGGTACGCGCCATGCATACCTCGCTCAACCTGTACGCCGAGCATGAGTTCAACGCCTCCACCTTCACCGCCCGCGTCATCGCCGGCACCGGTTCCGACATGTACAGCGCCATCACCGGCGCCATCGGCGCGCTGCGCGGCCCGAAACACGGCGGCGCCAACGAAGTGGCGTTCGAAGTGCAGAAGCGCTACGAGAACCCGGACGAGGCCGAGATCGACATCAAGGCACGCGTCGAGCGCAAGGAAGTGGTGATCGGCTTCGGCCATCCCGTGTACACCATCAGCGACCCGCGCAACAAGGTGATCAAGGAAGTGGCACGCGAGCTGTCCGTCGCCGCCGGCGACACCAAGATGTTCGACATCGCCGAGCGCTTGGAATCAGTAATGTGGGATATCAAGAAGATGTTCCCCAACCTCGATTGGTTCTCCGCCGTGAGCTACCACATGATGGGCGTGCCGACCGCGATGTTCACCCCGCTGTTCGTGATCGCCCGCACCAGCGGCTGGAGCGCGCACGTGATCGAACAGCGCATCGACGGCAAGATCATCCGTCCTTCGGCCAACTACGTCGGCCCGGAAGATCAGTCTTTCGTGCCGCTGGCTCAGCGCTGACACACCCCGCCTGCCGGGCGCGCCGCGGCCCGCCCGGCGCCGGCATCCTCGCGGCCCCCTCTAGGCGGGCGAGGATACCGGGAGCGGATGGCCGCCACCTGCCGGCGCGACTGCGCCGGCGGGCTGGCTGAAACACGGACGGAGGCGGCCGGCGAGCCGCCCCGCTGACACAGAACATCACCCTCGGGCCTCGACACCATGAATACCGCATACCGCAAACATCTGCCCGGCACGGCCCTGGATTACTTCGACACGCGCGCCGCGGTCGACGCCATCCAGCCCGGCGCCTACGACACGCTGCCGTATACCTCGCGCGTACTGGCCGAACAGCTGGTGCGCCGCTGCGACCCGGCGCTGCTGACCAACGCGCTCAAGCAGCTGATCGAACGCCGCCGCGACCTGGATTTCCCCTGGTACCCGGCGCGCGTGGTGTGCCACGACATCCTGGGCCAGACCGCGCTGGTCGACCTGGCCGGCCTGCGCGACGCCATCGCCGAAAAAGGCGGCGACCCGGCCAAGGTGAACCCGGAGGTTCCCACCCAGCTCATCGTGGATCACTCGCTGGCAGTGGAATGCGGCGGCTACGACCCGGAGGCGTTCGAGAAAAACCGTGCCATCGAAGACCGCCGCAACGAGGACCGCTTCCACTTCATCGACTGGACGCGCACCGCGTTCAAGAACGTGGACGTGATCCCGGCGGGCAACGGCATCATGCACCAGATCAACCTGGAAAAAATGTCGCCGGTGATCCAGGCACGCGACGGCGTGGCCTTCCCCGACACCTGCGTCGGCACCGACAGCCATACCCCGCACGTGGACGCACTGGGCGTTATCGCCATCGGCGTGGGCGGGCTGGAAGCGGAAACCGTGATGCTGGGCCGCGCCTCGATGATGCGCCTGCCGGACATCGTCGGGGTGAAACTCACCGGCCAGCGCCAGCCCGGCATCACCGCCACCGACATCGTGCTGGCGCTCACCGAGTTCCTGCGCAAGGAGCGCGTGGTCGGCGCCTGGGTGGAGTTCTTCGGCGAAGGCGCAGCCAAGCTGAGCATCGGCGACCGCGCCACCATCTCCAATATGTGCCCGGAATACGGCGCCACCGCCGCGATGTTCTACATCGACGACCAGACCATCGATTACCTGAAGCTCACCGGCCGCGAACCGGAGCAGGTGGCGCTGGTGGAAAACTACGCCAAGCTCACCGGCCTGTGGGGCGACAGCCTGGCCCGCGCCGAGTACGAGCGCGTGCTGGAGTTCGATCTCTCCAGCGTGGTGCGCAACATGGCCGGCCCATCCAACCCGCACAAGCGCCTGCCGACCTCGGCTCTGCACGAACGCGGCATCGCCGACGAGGCCAAGCTGCAGGCAGCTCGCGCCGAGGAAGCCCAGGGCCTGCTGCCGGATGGCGCGGTGATCATCGCCGCCATCACCAGCTGCACCAACACCTCCAACCCGCGCAACGTGGTGGCGGCCGCGCTGCTGGCGAAAAAGGCCAATGCCCTGGGCCTGGTGCGCAAGCCGTGGGTGAAGACCTCGTTCGCGCCCGGCTCCAAGGTGGCCAAGCTGTATCTGGAAGAGGCCGGCCTGCTGCCGGAGCTGGAAAAGCTGGGCTTCGGCATTGTGGCCTACGCCTGCACCACCTGTAACGGCATGTCTGGCGCGCTGGACCCGAAGATCCAACAGGAAATCATCGAGCGCGACCTGTACGCCACCGCCGTGCTGTCCGGCAACCGCAACTTCGACGGCCGCATCCACCCCTACGCCAAGCAGGCCTTCCTCGCCTCCCCGCCGCTGGTGGTGGCCTACGCCATCGCCGGTACCGTGCGCTTCGACATCGAACAGGACGCGCTGGGCTACGACAAGGACGGCCAGGCCATCACGCTGAAAGACCTGTGGCCGAGCGACGAGGAAATCGACGCCATCGTGGCGCGCTGCGTGAAGCCGGAACAGTTCAAGCAGATCTACATCCCGATGTTCGACCTGGGCACCGTGGAAGAAGCCAAGAGCCCGCTCTACGACTGGCGCCCGCAGTCGACCTACATCCGCCGCCCGCCATACTGGGAAGGCGCGCTGGCCGGCGCGCGCACGCTCAAGGGCATGCGCCCGCTGGCGGTGCTGCCGGACAACATCACCACCGACCACCTGTCGCCGTCCAACGCCATCCTGGCCAATAGCGCCGCCGGCGAATACCTGGCGAAAATGGGCCTGCCGGAAGAGGACTTCAACTCCTACGCCACCCATCGCGGCGACCACCTCACCGCGCAGCGCGCCACCTTCGCCAACCCGCAGCTGGTGAACGAGATGGCGGTGGTGGACGGCGAGGTGAAGAAGGGCTCGCTGGCGCGCGTCGAGCCGGAGGGCAAGGTGATGCGCATGTGGGAAGCCATCGAAACCTACATGGAGCGCAAGCAGCCCCTGATCATCATCGCCGGCGCCGACTACGGTCAGGGCTCCTCGCGCGACTGGGCCGCCAAGGGCGTGCGTCTGGCCGGGGTGGAAGCCATCGCGGCCGAGGGCTTCGAGCGCATCCACCGCACCAACCTGATCGGCATGGGCGTGCTGCCGCTGGAGTTCAAGCCGGGCGTGAACCGCAAGACCCTGGGCATCGACGGCACCGAGACCTTCGACGTGATCGGCGAGCGCAAACCGCGCGCCGACCTCACGCTGGTGATCCAGCGCCGGAACGGCGAACGCGTCGAGGTGCCCGTCACCTGCCGCCTCGATACCGCGGAAGAAGTGTCGATCTACGAGGCCGGCGGCGTGCTGCAGCGCTTCGCGCAGGACTTCCTCGAAGCCTCGACCGCCGCGTAAGCATCAGCAGACGGCCAACGTTGCCCCGGCAAGGCGGCAACGTTGGCCGAACCGCCACCCCGGTTTCATCAGGACAATCAGCTCATGGCTCACCAACCCCAGATCAAGATTCCCGCCACCTACATCCGCGGCGGCACCAGCAAGGGCGTGTTCTTCCGCCTGCAGGACCTGCCGCAGCGCTGCCAGGTGCCGGGCGCCGCGCGCGACAAGCTGTTCATGCGCGTGATCGGCAGCCCCGACCCCTACTCCGCCCACATCGACGGCATGGGCGGCGCCACCTCCAGCACCAGCAAGTGCGTGATCCTGTCCAAGAGCACGCAGCCCGACCACGACGTCGACTACCTCTACGGCCAGGTCGCCATCGACAAGGCGTTCGTCGACTGGAGCGGCAACTGCGGCAACCTCTCCACCGCCGCCGGCGCCTTCGCCCTGCACGCCGGCCTGGTCGACCCGGCGCGCATTCCGGACAACGGCGTGTGCGTGGTGCGCATCTGGCAGGCCAACATCCAGAAAACCATCATCGCCCACGTCCCGGTGACCAACGGCCAGGTGCAGGAGACCGGCGATTTCGAACTGGACGGCGTGACCTTCCCGGCCGCCGAGATCGTGCTGGAATTCCTCGACCCGTCCGACGACGGTGACGAGGGCGGCAGCATGTTCCCCACCGGCAATCTGGTGGACGATCTGGACGTGCCCGGTGTCGGCACCTTCAAGGCCACCATGATTGCAGCCGGCATCCCCACCGTGTTCGTCAACGCCGCCGACATCGGCTACACCGGCACTGAGCTGCGCGAAGCCATCAACAGCGACCCGGCGGCGCTGGCCCGCTTCGAAGCCATCCGTGTCGCCGGCGCGCTGCGCATGGGCCTGATCAAGACCCCGGAAGAAGCCGCCACGCGCCAGCACACCCCGAAGATCGCCTTCGTGGCGCCGCCCCAGGACTACACCGCCTCCAGCGGCAAGCAGATCAAGGCCGGCGACGTCGACCTCCTGGTGCGCGCGCTGTCCATGGGCAAGCTGCACCACGCCATGATGGGCACCGCCGCGGTCGCCATCGGCACCGCCGCCGCCATCCCCGGCACCCTGGTCAACCTGGCGGCCGGCGGCGGCGAACGCCAGGCGGTGCGCTTCGGCCACCCCTCGGGCACGCTGCGCGTGGGCGCCGAGGCACGCCACATCGATGGCCAGTGGACCGTGACCAAGGCCATCATGAGCCGCAGCGCGCGCGTACTGATGGAAGGCTGGGTGCGCGTACCGGGTGACGCGTTCTGAGCGCGAGCTAAACTGCAGTACAGCGACGGCCGGTTGATCCGGCTTCGGCCAACCCGGCCGGGGCGGATGAGCGGGCCGGCTTTCCATGCGGCGGCAACAACCCAGCTTGTGCCCGCTCGCCCTCCCCGAGCGTACGAAGCGGCGGTTCGACGGTGCCCGCACCAGGAGGAACGCATGTCTGCCCATCTCTCCAACGCGCGCCCGGATGCCGATCAGGTGCTGGTCGACATCGCCGACTACGTCGCCGATTACGCCATCACCTCTCCCCAAGCCTGGGACACCGCCCGGCTGTGCCTGATGGACACCCTGGGCTGCGGACTAGAAGCGCTGTCCTACCCGGCCTGCGCCAAGCTCCTGGGGCCGATCGTGCCGGGCACCATCGTGCCGAACGGCGCCCGGGTGCCCGGCACCCAGTTCCAGCTCGACCCGGAGCAGGCCGCGTTCACCATCGGCACGATGATCCGCTGGCTCGATTTCAACGACACCTGGCTCGCCGCCGAGTGGGGGCATCCGTCCGACAACCTGGGCGGCATCCTCGCCACCGCCGACTGGGTGTCGCGGGAGCGTGTCGCCCAAGGCCAGACGCCGCTGACGATGAAGGACGTGCTGGAAAGCATGATCAAGGCGCACGAGATCCAGGGCTGCCTGGCGCTGGAGAACAGCTTCAACCGGGTCGGCCTGGACCACGTGGTGCTGGTGAAGGTGGCCTCCGCCGCCGTGTGCGCCAAGCTGATGGGCGGCAGCAAGGAGGAAATCGTCAACGCCGTGAGCCAGGCCTTCGTCGACGGCCAGAGTCTGCGCACCTACCGCCACGCCCCCAACACCGGCTCCCGCAAATCGTGGGCGGCGGGCGACGCCACCAGCCGCGGCGTGCGCCTGGCGCGCTTCAGCCTCAAGGGCGAGATGGGTATCCCGGGCGTATTGAGCGCCAAGGGCTGGGGCTTCTACGACGTGCTGTTCCGGGGCCGGCCGTTCACGCTCCCGCGCCCCTACGGCAGCTACGTGATGGAGAACGTGCTGTTCAAGATCGCGTTTCCGGCCGAGTTCCATGCTCAGACCGCCGTGGAATGCGCGCTGGCACTGCATGGCGAGCTGGCCCGGCAAGGCAAGTCCGCCGCCGATATCCGGCATATCGCCATCCGCACCCAGGAGGCCTGCCTGCGCATCATCGACAAGCAGGGCCCGCTGGCCAACCCGGCCGACCGCGACCACTGCATCCAGTACATGGTGGCCGTGCCGCTGATCTTCGGCCGTCTGAGCGCCGCCGACTACGAAGACGACGTCGCCGCCGACCCGCGCATCGACGACTTGCGTGCCCGGATAGGCTGCGTGGAAGACCCGGCCTTCACCCGCGACTACCACGATCCCGACAAGCGCAGCATCGCCAACGCGCTCACCGTCACCTTGAACGACGGTAGCGTGCTCGACGAAGCGGTGTGCGAATACCCGCTCGGCCACCCGCGGCGGCGGGCGGAGGGCCTTCCGTTGCTGGAAAACAAGTTCAGGACCCACCTGGCACACCGCTTCCCGGCCCAGCAGCAGACGGCCATCTTCGCGCTGTGCCGCGATCAGGAAACGCTGCTGACAACGGCGGTGAACGCTTTTACCGATTTATGGGTGATCTGACGCCACGCGGCGGCGGCGCTTTCGGCCAGGCCCGGTGCCAAGGTTGGCCGAAGACGGCCCCCCCGCTTCCTCCCCGTCCCCGCAAAGCCCTCTGCGGAACGGTGCGGTGATCGCGCCTTGGCTCGTCACGCGGCCCGCAACGGTATTTGTACCGACCACGTTCCCGGCGCCGGAAGCCGTATGCTAGATTCACGCCACACAACCGATCTCTCCCCCCAAGAGCAACCACGACACAACAGCGGATCGCCCATGAAAAGAAGCCTGGTGTTAGTGGCAGGGCTGCTGCTAGGACAAGCGGCCGCCGCCGACCCGAAAGAGCTGGTCATCCTGCTGGACGACAGCACCGAGATGCCGCAGGCCGAGATCAGCGGCACGCGGGTATGGCGCGGCATCCACCACGACCTGGGACGGGCGCTCGCCAAGGAGCTGGGAAAACGGCCGCGCTTCCTGGTGCTGCCCCGCCAGCGCATACCGGCAGCGCTCGAAAGCGGCCAGGCCGACCTGATCTGCATGTACCTGCCGGCCTGGCTACCCGGTCCGTTCGACTGGACCCAGCCCTTCCTGCCCAACGCCGACGTCGTCGTCACCTCGCGCCACGCCATACGGCCAAGGCGTATCGAGGCGCTGGCGGGACAACCCATCGGCACCATCCTGGGCTTTCGCTACCCCGAGCTGAAAGCCCGGCTGGGCCCGCGCTTTGTCCGGGATGACGCCCCCAACGCCAGCAGCAACCTGCGCAAGCTGCAAGCGGGCCGCACCCACCACGCCGTGGTGAACCGGCTTTATCTGAGCTACCAGGAAAAGCTCGGCCTGAACGCGGCGACGCTGTACCCGCCGCTGGTGCTGAGGCGCTACCAGGCCGGCTGCGCCCTGTCGCGGCAGGGTTCGGTCAGCCTGCCGCAAGTCGATGCCGCCATCGATGCCTTGCGCCGCAACGACACGGTCAGCCGGATCTACCGCAAGTATCGCTGACCCCAAGGCCGGCCTCGCGCCGGCAAAACCGCGGTGGGTGCTGCAGACGGCGGGTTTTCGAGCTATCGTCAGCGCCAGATACGCCGCCCCCCGGCCCGCAGGCGCCAATCAACCAAGAGAACACCATGAAGCGACCTTTCCTGCCCCAAGAGCACCCGATGCTGCGCCAGCATGCCGCCGCCGTGACCGAGTTCGACACGCCCGAACTGCATGAACTGGTGCAGGACATGTTCGACACCCAGTACGCCGGCAACGGTGTCGGGCTGGCGGCACCGCAGATCGGCGTGCCGTTGCGGGTGATCGTGTTCGCCTACGGCGGCGGCGAGCGTGACCCGGGCGCACCGGCGATTCCTCCCACGGTCCTGATCAACCCGGAAATCCACCCCGACACCGAACGCGTGGAGGAGGACTGGGAGGGCTGCTTCAGCGTGCCGGGCCAGCGTGGCCGGGTGCCGCGCTGGCAGGCCATCCGCTACCGGGCACAGGATATCCAGGGCCGCCTGGTCGAAGGCCGCGCCGAGGGCTTTCACGCCCGCATCATCCAGCACGAAGTCGACCATCTGAACGGCACGCTCTTCATCGACCACCTGCCACCCGGCGCCGGCGACACGTCTCCCGCCTCGTCGCCAACCGAATAAGAGCCGCTCCCCGCATCCCCTGGCTGGATTGTGCCGCTTCACCATACAGCACACTTTGCGGCAGCGCGCCTGGCCAGGACTGTGGCCCGGGGTTGTGGCAGCGACGCTAACCGCCGTCCTCTTCCCCACGACAAAAAGCCTCACGGCCAGCCTTGAGATCACCGAGGCTGGCCGTGAGGCTTTTAGGCTGAAAGAAACGAGCGCGTCAGGCCGCCGCCACCCGCCGCAGATACTCCGGCACCTGCTTGGCCGCCACCTTCTGCAAACCGCACAGCAGTTGGTGCGACACCTGGTCCAGGCCGTGCTGGACCCGCAGCACCCGGGTCAGGTGCGCCATCAGGTTGGCGGCCATTTCGGCGTCGGCCAGCGCCCGGTGCGCCTGCCCGGTCGCCGGCAGGCCGGCCCAGCGCGTCAAGGTGCCGAGCTTATGGTTTGGCGCCGCCGGCAGCAGGCGCCGCGCCAGCAGCAAGGTACAGGCAAAATCCTGCCGCCGCGTTCGACCAAACTGGCCGAGCTCGTAATCCCAGAACTTGCGGTCGAAGGCGGCGTTGTGAGCCACCAGCGGTGTGTCGCCGACGAATTCGGCCGCCTCGCGCATCACGGCGTCGGCCGGCGGCGCGGCCTTCAGCATGGCGTTGCTGATGCCGGTGAGGCGCTCGATGTCGGGCGGCACCCGCACCCCCGCGTTCATCAGGCTCTGAAAGCGGCCCGCCACCCGGCCGTTTTCCAGCAGCACCACGGCGATCTCGGTGGCACGGCAGCCGACACCGGGGCTGAGCCCGGTGGTTTCGAAGTCGATCACGGCGACGCGCTCCAGGCCGCCTTTGTCCTGCCGTTCAGTCATTCAACGCCGCCTTGGCCGCCTCTTCCGGCGTCAGCCCGTCGTAGAACTGGTCGGTGTACCACTCGGCCTGCTCTTCGATGTGCTCCTGCGCCTCGCGCGGGGTGGCTCCGGCGGCCACCAGCAGGGCCTCGACTTCGGCGCACCACTCCAGCAGCGCCTGGGTTTCCGCGTCGAGATCCTTGTCTTTTTTTGCCATAGCGATTCGCGTCCTGAAAGAAATGTCGAAAAACGATGCGGCATTGTACGCGATCCGACGCGAGCGGGGCCGCCGAGATGCCCCGCCCCCGCCGACCCGACCGGCCAGGCGATAACCGTGCGGTAGCCGCATCGCCCGGGCTTCGGCCAACCTTGGGCAGTGCAACGCCTCCCCTCAGGAGCCGACCCGCCAAACGCGTTTCATCCTAGCGCAGCGCTGCGTTTCTTGAACTATGTTTACTGCAGGTTCCGGTACGGGCCGCAACAGACCGTTGCCCCCTCTCTCAACCCCGGCAGTCACAAGAAGCACAAGGAGCATGGAGATGAACCAGGAAGTGTACTGGCTGCTGGAACTCGCCATCCAGCCCGGCCAGCGCGAGGCCTTCGACCACCTGATGACCGAGATGGTCGAGGCGACCGGCGCCAACGAACCCGATGCGCTGAACTACGAATGGAACGTCAGCAGCGACGGCACGACCTGCCACATCTACGAACGCTACCGTGACTCGGCGGCGGCGCTGACCCATCTGGACAACTTCGGCACTCACTTCGCCGAACGCTTCTTGGCGCTGCTGACGCCGACCCGCCTCAGCCTCTACGGCCACCCCAGTGCCGAACTCCAGGCGGCGCTGGCGGATATCAAGCCCAGCTACCTGAGCCCGGTCGGTGGCTTCCGCCGCTAGGCCACCCCGTACCAAAGTTGGCCGAAGACCATGTCGCTTCGGCCAACCTTTTGCGGCAAACTCCGCCTAAAATGGGGACACTCTTCATTCCGAGGAACCCCCATGTCGACCAGCTTTGCCGCCACCGGCGCCCCCTCCCTTTCGCGCCAGCGCGTCGTCCTGCTCACGCTGCTGGCCATGACGGCGTTTGCCGGCAACTCCCTGCTCTGCCGCCAGGCGCTCAAGCACACCAGCATCGACCCGGCCACCTTCACCACCCTGCGCATCGCCTCCGGGGCCCTGGTGCTATGGTTGATCGTGCGTCTGCGCACGGCGACCGGCAGCGGCAACGGGCGCTGGCGCTCGGCGCTGGCGCTGTTCTTCTACGCCGCCGCGTTCTCGTTCGCCTACGTCAGCCTGTCGGCGGCGACGGGTGCTCTGCTGCTGTTCGGCGCGGTACAGGCCACGATGATCGGGATCGGACTGGCGCGCGGCGAACGCCTGAGCGCCCGCCAACTGGCCGGCTTGCTGCTCGCACTGGCGGGGCTGGCCGGCCTGCTGCTGCCGGGCCTGTCGGCGCCGCCGCTGGTGGGGGCCGTGCTGATGCTGCTGGCCGGCGTGGCCTGGGGCGCCTACTCGCTGCTCGGCAAAGGCGCGGGCGATCCGACCCGCGTCACCGCCGGCAACTTCCTGCGCGCCGTGCCGCTGGCGATTTCGCTGAGCCTGCTGCTGATGCCGGCAGCCTCATGGGACAGCGCCGGCGCCATCTACGCGCTGCTCTCCGGCGCGCTGGCCTCGGGGGTCGGCTACGCCGTGTGGTACACCGCCTTGCGCGGGCTGACCGCCACCGGCGCGGCCACGGTACAGCTCACCGTGCCGGTGATCGCGGCGGCGGGGGGCGTGGTGCTGCTGGGCGAACCGGTCACGCTGCGCCTGGTGCTGGCCTCGATCGCCATCCTGGGCGGGGTATGGCTGGTGATCGCCGGCAAGCGCCAAGCCGGACGCTGAAACGCCATGAACGACCACGGGCTCGACACGCTGCTGGCGGAGATCCGCGCCTGCCGCCACTGTGAAGCACAGCTGCCGCTGGGGCCGCGCCCAGTAGTGCAGGCGGCAGCGACGGCACGCATCCTGCTGGTGGGCCAAGCCCCCGGCGTACGCGTGCACCAGACCGGCCTGCCCTTCAACGATCCCTCGGGCGACCGCCTGCGGCGCTGGCTCGACCTGGACCGCGACGCCTTCTACGACCCGACCCGGCTCGCCATCGTGCCGATGGGCTTCTGCTACCCCGGCAAGCAAGGCAGCGGCGATGCCCCGCCGCGGCCGGAATGCGCCGCGCTATGGCGCCAGCACCTGCTGGCACAGCTGCCCGACATCCGCCTGACGCTGCTGATCGGCCAATACGCCCAGGCCTGGCACCTGGGAAAGCGGCGCAAGAAAACCCTGACCGACACCGTCAAGGCCTGGCGCGAGTACCAGCCGGATTTCTTCGTGCTGCCCCACCCCAGCCCGCGTAACGTGCGCTGGTTCGCCAGCAACCCCTGGTTCGACGACGAAGTGGTGCCGGCGCTGCGCGCCGCGGTGCACGCGGCGCTGGCGAACTGAAGCACGGCTCACCCTATCAGGCCGACAGCAGCGACCCGGTCTTGAAGGCATGGGGCGTCGCCACCTTGGCGAGCACCATCCCGGTGGTGGCGAAATGGCGGCTCTCCAGCACGTACACCATGCCGCCATGCGCCGAGCTCAGCACGCTGACCCGGTCATTCATCGGGTCGATCACCTCCACCACCGGCTGGCCCGGCTCCACCCGGGTACCCGGGGCGACCAGGAAGGTCACGACCCCGGAGTGCGGAGCGCAAAGATTCTCCGATCCGGCCAGCGGTGTCGCCGGACAATCGAGCGGCGGCAGCTCGGCCGCCGGGCGGTCGGTAATCACGCCGCGGTAGCGCAGAAACTCCAGGATCGCCGCCGCATCCCGCTCCGCCAGCTCATGCCGGACGTCGCCCTGGCCACGCAGCTCCACCGTCACAACCAGCGCCGCCAACTCGATCGGCACGTCCAGACCGTCCTGCCGCGCCTTCTCCTGCAACTCCCACCAGAGGCGGCTGCAGGCCTCATCGAACGGATCCCCGCCAGACTCGGTCGCCAGCAATTGCGCCTGCGAGCCGAGGTAGCGTGACAACGGCTCGCACTGCGGCCACAGCGGCGTGCCGGTATAGACGTGCAGCGCGGCGCGGAAATCGCAATGCAGGTCGAGCACGATGTCGGCGTCGGCCGCCAGCGACATCAGGCGGTGCCGCAGGCTCTGCAGTTCGGTACTTACCGGCCAGACCACCAGCTCGGCGCGGATGGCGGCGCGAATCAGTTGGGTATTGGCGGCGGCGTCGCCGGACAAGTGCGGCTTCACGCCCCGGTAGACCCCCTCGAGCAGGGCCGGATAATTGCGGTTGAAATTCTCGCCGCTGGCCATCTCGAAACGGCCCAACTGCAGCCCGAGCAGGGTCTGGTCATGGCCGATCGGATTGGCTTGCGGCACCAGCACCACCTCGCCGTGCAGGTGGCCGGCGTCTTCCAGCGCCTGCAGGGCCGCCTTGAGATGCCACGCTACCAACATGCCGGGGAGTTCGTCGGCGTGCAGCGCGGCCTGGATATAGACCTTCTGCCCCTGTCCGGCACTGCCGAAATGCAGGCTGCACAACTGCCGGCTGGAGCCGAGACTGGGGGAGAGCAAAGAATGTTCGATACGTTTCATGATCAGGAATGGGGCAGGCCTGGTTAACGGCAATACCGGAACCATACCCGAACTTGCCGCTGTCGTTGAAGACGAGAGCGCCGCGACAGGCCGGCGGGAACGCCCGGCGCCACAACAATTGCTTGGTCTCCACCACGCAGGCCTGCCCAGGTGCCGGGATATCAGGGGCGCCACCAGCCCTTGCTCGCCGCCGGCGCACCTGCTGCCCGATTCCGCCCTAACCTTGATGCTGGGCCCGCAGCCATTCCTCCAGGTACTGGATGAAGGCATGGACCTTGCGCGAGTGGCGGCGGTTGGGCAAATAGGCGGCGTACACATACGCGTCGCCCTGCTGCGGCGTCACGCTCCACGCGTCGCACAAGCGCAGCACGCGCCCCGCGCGGATATCCTGCTGCACGACCCACTCCGGCAGTAACGCGATGCCATGGCCGCCAAGCACGGCTTCGTGCAGCATGTCCAGGCTGTTGGTGATGAACGGACCGTCGACCTCGACCACTTCGCTCCGAGCGTCCGACCGGAATGTCCAGCGCTGACGCCCCGGCCGGTATGCAAAGCGAAGGCAGGCATGTGACGCCAGCTCGATCGGCGCACGCGGCGTGCCGTGCCGTTCCAGATAATCAGGGCCCGCCACCAGAAAGCGCCGATTCTCCGCCAGCTTCTTCACGATCAGATGCTCGTCCCGATTCGGCAGCCCTATCCTGACGGCAAGGTCGAGACGCTCCACCGCCAGATCCTGATACGCATCCGACACCACCAGGTCCAGCTTCACGCGCGGATAGGTGGCCATGAAACCGGAAAGCGCTCCCCCCAGGCAGAGGCGGCTATAGGTCACGGGAACGGACACCCGCAACGAGCCCATCGGCTCTTCTTTGCCGTCGGCAATACTGCTGTCGGCCTCCTCCAGATCGGCAAGGAGCCGGGATACCTGCTCGAGATAGCTGGCACCGGCATCCGTCAACAGCACCTGGCGGGTGGTGCGCGTGAGCAGGACGGTCCCCAGCGACTGTTCCAGCGCATCCATCAGCCGCGTCACCGACGACGTCGCCACACCGAGCCGCCGAGCCGCCTTGGAAAACCCTCCCGTTTCGGCCACTTCCACCAGCGTTCTCAATGCCAGCAATTTATCCATGCCGATCCTTTGCGAAAAATGCAATGCCAGGTTGCAATTTATAGGCATTCAACGCGCCAATGACAACAACTAAGCTTGCGGCATGATCATCTTGCCCAAGGAGCTGTCCATGGAATTCATCGAGCACGACATCCCTGCTTCACCCGCCACCCTCGCGCCTGGGACTCACTCTCGTTACGCGCCCGCCGCCAGGGAGAGCCTGCTATGAAAACACTGCAGCACACCGTGCCGACGGGTACGCCGATGGCCATGACCCGCACCATGATCGCCTTGTTCGCCTTCTGCTGCGGCGCCATCGTCGCCAATATCTACTACGCCCAGCCGATCATCGGCTTGATTGCGCCAGACATCCACCTGTCCGGCCAGACCGCCAGCCTGATCGTGTCGCTGACGCAGATCGGCTATGCCCTCGGCTTGTTCTTCCTGGTGCCGCTGGGGGATCTGCTCGAAAACCGGCGCCTGCTGATCGGCACCGCCATGCTCTCGATCGTCAGCCTGGCCGCCACCGCGCTGGCGCGACAGCCAAGCCTGTTTCTGCTGGTCTCGCTGCTGCTTGGATTCAGCTCGGTGTCCGTTCAGCTGTTGATTCCACTGGCGGCCCACCTGTCGCCAGAGGCTTCGCGGGGACGCGTGGTCGGCGGCATCATGGGCGGGCTGCTGCTCGGCATCCTGCTGGCACGCCCGCTCGCGAGCTTCATGGCCGACCACTTCGGCTGGCGCGCCGTGTTCGGCACGGCCTCGATCCTGATGGCCGCCATCACCCTGCTGCTGGCCGCCACCATGCCGAGTCGCCAACCGGACCATAAAGCGAGCTACGGCCAGCTGCTGCGCTCTTTGGCAACGCTGATGGCCAGCACGCCCGTCCTGCGTCAGCGCTCGTTCTACCAGGCGTGCATGTTCGCGACATTCAGCCTGTTCTGGACCGCCGTTCCGCTCGAACTGACCCAGCACCACGGGCTGAACCAATCGCACATCGCCATTTTCGCCCTGGTTGGCGCCATCGGCGCCATCGCCGCCCCCATCAGCGGCCGCCTGGCAGATGCCGGACATACACGTCCCGCCACCCTGGCGGCGCTGACGGTCGGAGCCTTGAGCTTTCTGCCCGTGCTGCTTGTTCCTTCGCTGGGGGTCGTGGGCCTGGTGGTGACGGGGGTCGTGCTGGACTTCTGTGTGCAAACGAGCATGGTGCTGGGGCAACGCGAGATCTACGCACTCAACCCGGCGATCCGCAATCGACTCAACGCGCTCTACATGACCAGCGTTTTCGTCGGAGGAGCCACCGGCTCAGCCATCGCCAGCATCCTGTATCAGCATGGCGGCTGGGCCTGGGTCAGCCTGGCTGGCAGCGCCTTCCCCGTCCTGGCCCTGCTGCCCTACATGCGGCAAAAAGGGAGGGCATGACGAACGCCCCTATCGGCACGACCGTGGGGGCGGAGGGATTATCGGGCAGTGTCGGCCGGGAACCGGCCGTACGAGGTCATGGGCTGCCGCTGCGGGCCAGCACGGTGGTCACCCATCGGGGAACTGGGCGTCTCGCGCCAAAGCAGATGCCCCGGCCCTGCCGGCAACGCTGCACGCGCGAGCCGCCCGGACTGGCCGAAGCGGCTCACCTAGACCGACATCACCGCGGCTTCCTGGTGCAACAGCCGGCGGAAATCCGACGCGGGCATGGGTTTGCCGAACAGATAGCCCTGCATCTCCACCGCGCCCAGGCTGCCGAGATAGTCCGCCTGGACCTCGGTTTCCACCCCTTCGGCCACCAGGTTCAGGTTGAGCCCGGTGGCGATGGCGACGATGGCGCGCACGATGGGCGAATCCTCCTTGCCGGCTTCGATTTCGCGCACGAACGACTGATCGATCTTGAGCGTCGTCACCGGCAGATGGCGCAGGTAGCTCAGCGACGAATACTGCGTGCCGAAATCGTCGATGGCGACGCGGATGCCCTCTTCGGCCAACCCGGCCAGTTTCAGCGACATGGCTTGCTGATCGGCGATGAAAGCGTTCTCGGTGATCTCGATCTCGAAGCTCTGGCGACGGATACCGTAGCGGTCTACCGTCGCGATCAGATAGTCGTAGAAATCGTCGTCGACCAAGAGCTCGGGCGGCACGTTGACCGACATGCGCGACAGCTCGAGGCCGGCGAGTTTCCATTCACGCAGCGTCTGGCAGGCACGCTCGATCACCCAGTAGGTGAGCGGCTTCATCAACCCGATCTCTTCGATCACCCCCAGGAAGGCCCCCGGCGGAACCAGCCCGCGGGTCGGGTGCGGCCAGCGGATCAAGGCTTCACAGCCGATGATCCGGCGGCTGTCGAATTCGACTTGCGGCTGGTAGTACAGCTCGAACTGCTCCAGCTCCAGGGCCCGCCGGACCTCGTTTTCCATCCTCAGGCGCTGGCTGGCGGCGGCGTCCATCACCGGCAGGAAGAAGCCGAAACCATTCTTGCCCTGGGCCTTGACCTGGTACATGGCGATGTCGGCATGACGCAGCAGGGTTTCGATGTCGTCGCCGTCGTCCGGAAACACCGCGATGCCGATGCTGACGGTGAGAAAAACATCGTCGCCGTCGATGCTGAACGGCGCGGCAACCTCCTTGACCAGCTTGCCCGCAAGCAGTGCGGCATCCTCCTTGCCGCTCAGGTCCGGCAGCAGGATGGTGAATTCGTCGCCGCCCAGCCGGGCCAGCGTGTCGCACTCGCGCAAGACGCATTGCAGACGCTGCCCCACTTGCTTGAGCAGCTCATCGCCCTTGATATGGCCGAAGGTATCGTTGGCGAGCTTGAAGCGGTCCAGATCGACGAACAGGACCGCCACCTGGCGCCCCTTGCGCTTGGCCTGCATGATCGCCAACCCGAGCCGGTCGCGGAACAGGGCGCGGTTGGGCAGGCCGGTGAGCAAATCGTGGTAGGCCAGGTAGGCCATGCGGTGCTCTGCGTGTTTTTTGTCGGTCACATCGCGCGCCACGCCATACAGGCGGCTCGACAGCTGCGGCAAGTCGAGCGCCACCGGGACCAGGCTGGCTTCGAAGTGCCGCTCGGCGATCTCGCCCCCCCTGCTGACGATGCGAAACTCGATGGCGCGCTGCCCCGTCCGATGCTCGAGCACATAGCGGACCCGTTCGGCATCCACCGGCAAGACCAGGTCGAGCAGCGATTGGCCAAGCAGTTCCTGCGGCGAATAGCCGATCAAGCCGTGGCTACGTTCATTGGCAAACGTAAAGCAAAAGCGCTCGTCCAGCGTGAAGATGAGGTCGGGCGACGCCTCCACCAGGGACCGATGCATGCGCTCCGAGGTGTGCAGCTGCAGCGCCATAGCCAGGTTGGCACGCGCCAGGCTGCGGCGCTGCAGGGCCAGCTCGACCCGGTGCATGAGCTCCTCCACGGCATAGGGCTTGCAGACATAATCGCTTGCTCCGCTGCGCAACGCGCAAACGGCGGAATCGAAAGCCGTGTCGCCGCTCACCACCAGCACCTCGGTGTCGATGCCGGCACGCCGTATCATCCCCAGCAGGTCGAGCCCGTTCATGTCGCCCAGGTGCAGATCGAGCAGCATCAAATCCACGCCGCCGGCCATGAGCTGTTCTAGGGCCGACTGGCCGTCGTGGCAGGCGCGCACGTCGTAATTCCGCCCCCGCAACAGCAGACACAGGCTTTCCCGCATGCGGGGTTCGTCGTCCACGACCAATAATTTTGCGTTTGTACCCAAGTGATTCTCTGCCACTTTGCCCCCTTGCCTACCCATACCGCCATTGGCGCAGATCGAAAACGGGCCTGCACTCTCGTCACTGCCGGTCGAACGGCAGCAATACCTGGAAACGCGTTCCCTGCTGATCCGAACGGCAGTTGATCAAGCCGTTCAGATCGCGCACCAGCTGCCCCACGATGGCCAGCCCAAGCCCTTGATGAGAGCCGGGTTTCTGGCTCGCCACCGGTTGGTAGAGCTGAGCGAGCACCTCTTTGGGAATGCCGGGGCCGTTGTCCTCGACCCGGATTTCGACATGGGACGCCCCTGCCTCGCCCAAGCCCCAAGCTGACGTCGAGAGGGTCACGTGCCCGCCTTGCGGCATCGCCTCCAAGGCATTCTTGATCAAATTCACCAGCAGTTGCTTGAGCCGGTCACGGTCGGACACGATGTCCGGGAGCGCCTCGGCCAAATCGAGACGAATATCGACCAAGCCGGCAAACGGAATGGACCCTCGGAACAAGGTCGCCAGATCCTCCACAATACGGTTGAGCTTGACCGGCCCTCGCGCCGACTCCCCCTCGGCCTGCTGTTCGCGTGCGGCGCGCAGCATGTGAGCCACCCGGTCGATTTCCTCGCGTACGATGGCCAGCTCGGGTTGGGGCGCCCCCTTGCCGGCGCTGGCTGCCTCGAGGATGGAAACGTAATTCCGGATGATCGCCAGCGGGTTGTTGAGTTCATGCACCAGTCGATTGAGCCGGCTGTCCGCGCCAGCCTCCCCGCCGCCCAGCGCCGCGGCATTGCCGGAGCGGAGCTGCATGGCAATGCGATCTGCGCTCAAGCGCCCAAAAACCGCAAGACAGGGCAGCTTGGCCGCCAGCGCCGCAGCCCGATCCGCGCTGTCGATCACGGCCACCAGCACGCCAACCCGGGCAGACGCCGTACGCAGTGGCAGCAGCAGCATGCCTTCTCCGCCCAGGCTGCGCAGTACCTGATCGTCGAGCAAGGGCAATTGCCCTTGGCGCATGACCAGCTGCGGCATGCCATCCAAGGCCCGCGCCAGCAAAGACGTGCTGCTGCCGCGGACGAACTCCAGTTGCGCCAGCTTGGCCGAATGGTGAGCCAACGGCTTGGCGCGGAACCGCTCGCTTTCCCCCTCGACCGCTTCGAAACAAAGCGCCGCATCCAGATCGAACAGAATCTTGAGCGCTTGCACCGCCATCTGCATGGCCGAGGCATTACCGCCGGCTTGGCCCAGGGCCTGATTGACCAGCAGCATGTCCTGAAGGCGCGCGGCCAGCAGGGCATCGGCCTGAGAAGCCTGCTCGCCCTCCTTGGGACCGGCAAGGCGTATGCCCAGCTGTTCGGCGATGCTCAGCAGGTCACGCTCGACGGCAGCGAGCATGGCGGGCAGATCGTCGAGCCGCGCACCGCATAGTGCCACGACGGAAGCATCGGGCTGAGGTTGTTCCGGATTGTTGAAAGCGGCCAGATAATCGGCGAGGAGAACGACGCGAACCAGCGGCGGGGCCGACACCATGCGCTCGAACGGCTCGTGGTGATACAGCACGCTGTCGCCAAGAAACGAATCCAGCTGCCATTTTTCCACCATCCAGGCGCCCACTTCGACGTGGGTGAGCCCAAACGCGGCATGCTCCGCCGCACACAGCGATTCGCCGTCCCGGTAGTCGCGGAAGATGCTCTGGTAATCCTCCGGGACCGTTGCCAGCAAAGCCAGGCGGCCAATGTCATGCACCAAGCCCCCCAGATAGGCTTCTTCCAGGCTGGGATAATGCATCCGTCGCGCCAGTTCGCGGGCGATCAACGCCGTGCGCAGGGAGTGGCCCCAGAATTCGCCCAGATCGACTTCTTGCCAATCTACCAGGCGGTTGAAAACCTGCATGACCGACCCATTGATCACGAGCGTCTTGATGGTATTCATGCCAAGCAGGGAAAGGCATTGATCGAGCGTGGCCGGGCGAGCGCGGCCCTGGAATGCGGCCGAGGTGGATAGCGCAAATATCTGCGCGACCATGCCGGCGTCACGACCGATCAACGCCGACAGATCGGACAAGTTCAGATCATCGCGCTGGCACAAATCCAACAGTTGCACCAGGATGGGCGACATCGTGGGCAAGCGCGCAAGCATGAGCTTGCCGCGAATGTCACGCTGCGCCGAGCCGGCTGCGCTTGGGTTCCCCCCCTTGGTGGCGAGCAGTCTATCCATCGTCGTCACGACCTCCCTTTGCAGCAGCCCAATCACCAGCCGCTTACAGACTCAGATACACACCTGGGCTCGAACTGCATCCGGCATTTTCATTTATCATAATCGGCGCAATCATAAACCGGGAGCAGGAGAACAGCATATCCGATTTTTATATTTATACACATCGCAAATTAAATTGCCTATTTCCTGATTCAATCCCTCCCAGTATTCGTGTTTCTCATCGCCACAGCCTCAAAAACCCATTTGCATAAATAATGGCTTTTGAAAAATCCGATTATCTATTTTCCTGATTTTTAGCCTGCATATTTTTATCAAATCGTCATTTACTTATGGCCATCTGGGTGATCGTGATGGCGTTGCCTGCGTATGAAAACCGAACGGCCTTGAATCCTCAGGGCCATAGCCTGTTGAATGCCTTGGGCGCTGTTTTCGCCATGGCTGATATAGGCAGGCTGGTTGCCGACAGGGAGTGGAGAGCGGAAAGAAAAATGGCCATGGATCGCTCCATGGCCATGCGTACTGCGCTAACTCATCGCGAGAAACCGGTTCGGATTATCCCCGCTGTTTTTGCTCCAACCGCCCCGGCAAACGGGAGCGAGTTATTCAGACTAGGCGAGCGTTTTTAGGACATCGTCACAGCTTGAACTTCGACACCAGGCTGCGCAGCTCGTCACCACGCTGCGCCAGCGTCTGGATGGTCTTCAGCGCATCCTGCAGCGAGGCGTCGGTCTGCTGCGCCATGGCGTTGACGCGCTCGGCGCTGCGTGCCATCTCGTTGGTGGCCACCCCCTGTTCCGAGGTGGACGAGGTGATTTCGCTCATGCGCACCGAGATGTCCTCGGCGTGTCCCTTGATGCGCTCGACCTTGCCGGCAGCCTCGCGCGACAGCGCTACGCCAGTGGCGACGCGGGCGTTGGTGGTGTCGGCGTGGGCGATGGCCTGGCCGGTCTGTTCCATGACGCGGTCGATCATCTGGGCGATCTGCACCGTGGCCACCGCGGTACGCTCGGCCAGCTTGCGCACTTCGTCGGCCACCACGGCGAAGCCGCGGCCCTGCTCGCCGGCACGCGCAGCCTCGATCGCCGCGTTGAGCGCCAGCAGATTGGTCTGGTCGGCGATGTCGCGGATCACCGCCACGATGCCCTTGATCTCTTCCGACTGACCGGACAAGCCGTTCATCACCTGCTGCAGCGACTCCACCGAGTGCACGATGGATTCCACCTCGTGTGCCACTTCGGCCATGCTCTTATGCGATTCGATCGAGTTCTGGCGCGATTCGGACACCAGCGTCTCGGTCTCGCCGACGTGGTCGGCGATGTGGTTGATGCTGACGGTGATCTCTTCGATGGTGGCGGCCGTGGCCGACAGTTCACCCGACTGCACGCGCGAATCGTCGGCGATCTGCTCGGCCACGCGGTTGAGCTGGGCGGCGTCGTCGGCCAGCGCCTGCGATTCGTGGCGCACGGTCAGGAACATCTCGCGCAGCTTGGCCATGAACTGGTTGAAGGCTTCGGCGATCTGGCCCACTTCGTCCTGCGACTTCACCGGCAGGCGCAGCGTCAGGTCGCCGTGACCGCTGGCGACGTCGCGCATGGCGTCGCGCATCAGCGACAGACCGGACATCATGCGAGCCACGCCGCCGTACACCACCACCGAGGCGATCACCACGCCCACCGCCAGCAGGCCGACCATCAGCAGCAGCAAATGGTCGAGCTGGCTGGTGGCGGCCGCCAGCGGCACCATCACGCCTAGCAGCCAGCCAGTCTTGCCGACCGGGTAGAGCGTGCTCAGGTAGGTCTTGCCACCCAGGCTGATCTCCTGAATCTGGCCATCCTTGCTGACGGCCGCCGGATCGTAGCCCGGCATCACGTCGGTGATCTTCTTCAGGCCGGAATCCGGCGCCGGGTGGGCGATGGTGAGGCCATCCTGGGTCATCAGGAAGGCGTAGCCGTCACCGGGCAGCTTGGCCGAAACGATTTCATCGACCACGCGCTGCAACGTGACGTCGCCGCCCGCCACCGCCACCAGGCTGCCGCCGTCGCGGCGTGCCTTGGCGAAGGTGATGATCGGGCGCTTGGTGGCGGCGTCGATGTAGGGCGGCGAGGCGATCGCCTCCTCGGAGGCGGCGGCGGCCTTGTACCACGGGCGGCCGGTCGGGTCGTAGCCCGGCGGCACCGGCACGGCCTTGCTGAACTGGGTCATGGTCTTGTCCGGCTGCCCCAGGTACATGTCGTCGAAACCGCCGGCATCATGCGCCTGGTCGAGTACCGGCTTCAGTTCCCCCTGGCCAAAGTGCGGCAGTACCGCGGCAACGACAGCCTGGCGTGACTGCACCCATTCGGTGACAAAGCTGGCCTTGCCGCTGGCGGCTTGATGAATCTCGTTGCGGATCGACTCCAGCAGGCTGCTGCGCATCTGCCAGTAGGCCGCGCCGGTGAGCAGTGCCGACAGCAGCACGACCACGGCGATGACGAAGACCATCATGCGAGTACGTAAGGATTTCATAGTGTGTGTCTCGTTACGGCTATTGTTCTTCACGACAGCAGGGCGGTGTCATCCCGCCTCGCACGCTGCCGCGTTCCCCTGATTGCTGCTTGTTGCCCGCTTTGCTTCGCTTTGGCGCAGTCGAGCGGACACAGTATACAAAAACTGCTTACAAAATCACGCGACAGTTAATACAAATTTCATATAACCCTCGCAGGCGCGGATTACCAGTGCTTTTTCGCGACAGCGCCCGGCTCCGGCTACGAGACACTGACGCTGCCGCCAGCCCGCAACAAAAAAGCCCGATCAAATCGATCGGGTTTCTCGTGTGGCACAGCCTGCCCGGACCAGATGGCCCGATGCGCCCGCCAAGCCGCCGCGGGGCTCAGTGTCCGGCGGGCGGCCGTGCCCACTCCGCCACCGCGCGGATGTCCTGCGGCGTGGTACGGCAGCAGCCGCCGATCAGGCGCGCCCCGGCCTGGTGCCAGCCGCGCGCCGCCTCGGCGAAACGGTTGGCGTCGGCGTGGCCGTGCCAGCACTTGTGCTCGGGGTCGTAATGCTCGCCGGAGTTCGGGTAGACCAGCAGCGGCTTGGTGGTGGCGCCATGGGCCGCGGCCACCAGCGCCGGGATGAACTCGGGCGCGGTACAGTTCACCCCCACCGCCACCACCTGCCCCACCTCATTGAGCTCCGCCACCGCGTCGGCCAGCGTCTCGCCCTGGCAAGTGTGTGCGCCATCCTTGCAGCTGAAGCTGATCCAGGCACGGGCGGACGGGAATTCCTCGGCCAGCAGCCGCGCCAGGGCGCGCGCCTCGACCTGGCAGGGGATGGTCTCGCACGCCAGCAGATCGGCGCCGGCCTCGAGCAACACCTTGAGGCGCGGGCGGTGGAAGTCCATCAGCTGCTGTTCGCCGAGGCCGTAATCGCCGCGGTATTCCGAGCCGTCGGCCAGCATCGCGCCGTACGGGCCGACCGAGGCCGCCACCAGCGGTTTCGGCCGACCCTGACGGTGCGCCGGGTCGCTCCAGAAGGCATCGCGTGCCTCGACCGCCAGCGTGACGGCGCGGCGCATCAGCCCGGCCGCCGCCTCGGCATCGTAGCCGCGCCGGGCGAAGCCCTCGAAGGTGGCCTGGTAACTGGCGGTGGTGGCGACGTCGGCGCCGGCGGCGAAGTAATCCTCGTGCACCTGGCGGATCAGCTCGGGCTCTTCGATCAGCACGCGCGCCGACCACAGCGGGTCGTTGAGGTCGCAGCCGCGTTGCTGCAGCTCGGTGGCCAGGGCGCCGTCCAGGATCAGCACCGGATAGTCGGCCAGGATGGCGGCGACGGGGTCGGTGGTTGGGGAAGTCATGATTATCGTGGTCTGAGTTGGAAGATGAGGAATTATGCGTTCAATGACGGGGACGCTCAATCCATCGCCGATACGCCCGCTCGTGGTGCGCCGCACCAGCCGTGCACCATGGCATGCACCATGGCATGCACCATAACCGCCCATTTTTCATAATCGAAGAGTTCGCAATACGCCAAATGGACTACGCCTTTGGAATGACACTGGAACCGATTTTGCTTGTTGTCGCAGCAATAACAAGCCAAAGGGGAAAACCATGTCGTCATTACAGAGCGGACAGATGAACTTGAGCGCGGCCGAGCGCCGCTGGCTGCCGCTATTCGGCAAGACCGGCAAGCTCGCGATGCGCTGGTCGTGCTTTCTCAGCCGCGACCGCTACGCGACGATGAAACACGTGTTCGACAGCTTCGCCCGCACCCGGGTAAGAGCACTGACGCAATGGACCGAGCAGCACTGGCAGGCGCTGGCCGGTCTGAGCGAACAACTGGCAAGCCAGCCCGCCGCCGACTGGCCTGCGCTGCTGGGCGGCTATTACCAGAGCCTGGCCGAGGTCACCGAGCTGTTCGTGGTGTCGCCCGCCAACCGCGTCTTGGCGTCCACCGCCCCACGCCGCTGCGGCCAGCAGGGCGTGACGGCAGCGGCGCTCGACAAGGGCCTGCAGCAACGCTGGCTGCACGGCCCCTACCTGGACGCCGAGACGCGCGCGCTGGGCGCGCGCAGCTCGCGCTTTCACGACGCGGTGACGATGATGTTCTACCTGCCGCTGCGCCGCGGCGGCGACACCCTCGGCTGCCTGTGCGCACGGGTGCCCAACGACGTGCTGGGCGACCTGATCCAGCGCGAGGCCGGCCACATCTTCCACGAATCGGGCGACAACTACCTGTTCATGGTCCGCTCCGTCTTCGACCCCGGCATCGCCCCGGGCACCGCGCTGTCGCGCTCGCGCTTCGAAGACCGCGCCTTCACCGGTGGCGACAACCTCAAGGACGGGGTGAAGACCGACTACGGCACGGTCAGCGTGCGCGAGCACACCGAGTTCGAATTGACCTTCAACGACCCCGCCACCGGCCAGCTCCACCCGGGCGTGCGCGAAACCATCCGCCAGGGGCAGAACTTGTTCGTCACCTACCCCGGCTATGCCGACTACCGCCACATCCCGGTGGTTGGCAAGGGAATCACCCTCCAGTTGCCCGGCTCCCCCGACACCTGGGGCATGATGTGCGAGGCCGATCTGGAGGAGGTCTACCGCTACCGCCCGATCAGCTACCAGCTGATGCGCGGTTTCCTGCTGATCCAGCTGGCGTTGGGCGCGGCCACGCTGGGGGCTTCGGCACTCGACGGCCTGCCGCTGTGGCTGCGCCTTGCCGGCTACGGGGCGCTGCTGCTGGCCGGCGCCACGGCCTTCCGCCAGCTCTGCACCCGGCCGCTGGCGCTGCGCCTGCGCGGCGTCTCCGGCATGATCCGCAACGTCGCCGAGGGCGGCGGCAACCTGACGCTGCGCATCGACCGCCAGCAGCTGTCGGCCGACGAAACCGGGGTGATGGCGCAGTGGGTCAACAGCCTGATCGACCATCTCGACACCACGCTGGCGCGGCTGGTGCGCGTCAGCCGCCACCTGGAGGAGCACAACCGCCGCATGGCCGAACACAATACCGGCGCCGCGGTGGCGGCAGGCCAGGTGTTCAGCACCGTCGACAAGACGCGGGAAGGCCTGGCCCAGCAGATGACGGCGCTGGACGACGCCAACCATCACGCCGGCAGCATGCAGACCGCGATGGCGCAGCAGGCCGAGGCGGCGCGGCGCCAGCTCGCCGAGGTCAGCAGCCGGACGCTGGCCATCCGCCAGACCGTCGGCGCCTCGGCCGACATCATCAACGACCTGGGCAACAGCACGCGCGACATCGGCCGGGTGGTGAGCCTGATCCACGAGATCGCCGACCAGACCAACCTCCTGGCGCTCAACGCCGCGATCGAGGCGGCGCGCGCCGGCGAGGCCGGGCGCGGCTTTGCCGTGGTGGCCGACGAAGTGCGCAAGCTGGCCGAGCGCACCAGCCGCAATACCGAGGAAATCGGCCAGATGATCCAGAAGGTGCAGCGCCAGGCCGCCGCCGCGGTGGACACCATGCAAGGCGGCATGAGCCATCTCGAAGAGGGATTGAGGTTGGCCGAAGCCTCGGCCGGGGAGAACCGCGAGGTGCGGGAGATCGTCGATGGCCTGATCGACACCATCCGCACCCTGACCCACAGCGGCCAGGAGCACGCCAGCGACACCCACGCCATCGGTTCGGTGGCGGGCAGCATGCAGCTGGCGCAGCAGGCGCTGACCCAGAGCGTGGAACAGACGCGCCACACCATCGCCGAACTGGCCATGCTCACCGGCAAGTTCCAGGTCAGCGGCCAGGGAGCCTGAGAGGGCCGCCCGGGGTTGGCCGAAGCCGAGGCTTCGGCCAACCCCGTCAGGGCTTACAAACCGTACTTCTTGACCTTGTCGTACAGCGTGGTCTTGGGCATGTTGAGCGCCACGCTGGTCTGGCTCAGGTTGCCGTCGTGGCGGCGCATCACCTCGGCGATCATCGCCTTCTCGAACGCCTCCACCGCCTCGGCCAGGCTCGGCGGCGGGGTGTCGCCGGAGGCGGCGCCCTTGAACACCGGCAGGCCCAGCGCAAAGCGCTCGGCGACGTTGCGCAGCTCGCGCACGTTGCCAGGCCAGTCGTGCGCCATCAGGCGCGACAGCGTCTGGCGATCGGCCTCGGGCGCCTCGCGGCCGTAGCGCAGCGCCGCCTGCTGCAGGAACGATTCGAACAGCAGCGGGATGTCCTCGCGCCGCTCGCGCAACGGCGGCAGCTCCAGCGTCACCACGTTGAGGCGGTAGTAGAGGTCGGAACGGAAGCGCCCCTGCTGCCCCAGCAGCTCCAGGTCCTCCTTGGTGGCGGCGATCAGGCGGCAATCGACGTCCACCAGCTGGTTCGAGCCCAGCCGTTCCAGCTTGTGTTCCTGCAGCACCCGCAACAGCTTGATCTGCAGGTTGATCGGCATGGTTTCCACTTCGTCGAGGAACAGCGTGCCCTTGTTGGCGTGCTCGATCTTGCCGATGCGGCGCTTGCCGGCGCCGGTGAAGGCGTTGGCCTCGTGGCCGAAGATCTCGCTCTCGAACAGGTTTTCCGGCAGGCCGCCGCAGTTGAGCGCGACGAAGTTGTGCGCGTTGCGCCGGCTGTACTCGTGCAGGCAGCTCGCCACCAGCTCCTTGCCGGTGCCGGTCTCACCGTGGATCAGCACGTTGGCCGAAGTATCGGCCACGTTCATGATCAGCTGGCGCAATTGCTGGATCGCCGGCGAGCGGCCGATCAGGCGCTGCTCCAGCGCAGTGCGGCCGTGCAGCTGGCGCTGCAGCGCCGCCACTTCCAGCGTCAGGCGGCGCTGCTCCAGCGCGCGCCGCGCCACGTCCACCAGGCGCTCGGGCGAGAACGGCTTCTCGACGAAATCGTAAGCGCCGTCCTTCATCGCCTGCACCGCCAGCGTCACGTCGCCGTGGCCGGTGATCAGCACCACCGGCAGCGCGCGCTCCTGCTCCTTGAGGCGGCGCATCAGCGCCATGCCGTCCATGCCGGGCAGGTGGATGTCGCTGATGACGATGCCGGCGAAATCCGGGCCGACATGCTTGAGCGCCGCCTCGGCGCTGTCCACGCCGATCACCGGGATGTCTTCCAGCTGCAGCGCCTGCTCGCAGCCCAGGCGCACGGTAGGATCGTCTTCGACGATCAGGACGGATAACAATTCTTCTTCAGTCATGGTTCTGCTTTACTGCCGCCAGCGGCAGCGTCAGGATGAATTCGGCACCACCGCCGTCCGGGTTCTGTGCGATCAGCGAGCCGCCGACCTCGGTGGCCATGCCGGCCGACAGCGCCAGCCCCAGCCCCAGCCCGCGCCCTTCCGGCTTGGTGGTGAAAAACGGTTCGAACAGGCGCGAGCGCACTTCCTCCGGCAAGCCCGGCCCGCTGTCGCGCACCGACAGCCGGCAGTTCTCGCCAAGCAGGCGCAACGAGAGCTGCAACTCGCGCCGCGGGCTGGCCTGCATCGCGTCGAGCGCGTTGCCGATCAGGTTGACCAGGATTTGCTCGAGCCGAGTCTGGTCGATCAGCACGCGGCAGTCGTCCAGCTCGCGCACCACCTTCACCGGCGGGCTGGCCAGGCGCGGCTGCAGCAGGAACAGCGCCGCGTCCGCCGCCTGCAGCACGCTGGCCTCGCCGATCGGCTCGGTCGACTTGCGCGCGAACGAGCGCAGCGAGGTGGTGATCTTGCCCATGCGCTCCACCAGCTCGTTGATGGTTTGCAGGTTGGCCGAAGCCGTCTCCAGCTTGCCGCGCGCCAGGAACTTCATGGTGTTGCCCGACAGCGTGCGCAGCGCCGCCAGGGGCTGGTTGAGTTCGTGCGCGATGCTGGTCGACATCTGCCCGATCACCGCCAGCTTGCCCGCCTGCACCAGCCCGTCCTGCGCCTTGCGCAGCGTGTTCTCGGCGAGCTGGCGCTCACGGATCTCGGCCTTGAGGCGGTCGTTGCTGGCGATCAGGTCGGCGGTGCGCTCGGCAATCTTGCGCTCGAGCTGGCTGTTGGCGCGCTCCAGCGCCTCGCGCGCGGCGAAGCGCGCCGCCAGCACCTTGCGCCGCTCGTTCCACGCCACCAGCAGGATCACCAGGATGACGAAGCCCGCCACCGCCAGCGCGGCGTTGCTCAGCGCCGTCTTGCGCACCGTCTTGAGCGGGGTGAGCAGGGTCAGTTTCCACGAGGTATCTTTCAGGCTGCGCGTCTGCGCCAGGAAGTCGGTGGGGCGGTTCACGCCCTTGACGCCCCCCGGCATCTGCAGCGCCCAGCGCTCCAGCCCCACATCCAGGGTCCGCCGCTGCGCCACCTGCAGCAAGGGCAAGGGCGCCCAGTAGTAGCGCAGGCTGCGCGCCAGCTCTTCGCGCCGTGCCGGCGACAGCGGATTCAGCGTGTGCAGCTTCCACTCCGGCTCCGAGGCCAGGATGATAACGCCGTTCTCGTCGCTGACGAAGGCGTCGGTGTCGGCCCACTGCCAGCTCGGTTCGAGCTGGTCGAGCCGCACCTTGACCACCGCCACGCCGATGATCTTGCCGTCCTTCTTCAGCCCTTGCGCCAGGTAGTAGCCGGGCTCGGCGCGCGTGGTGCCGACGCCGTAGGAACGCCCCTGCCCGCCCTTGAGCGCTTCCTGGAAATAGTCGCGAAACGACAGGTCCTCGCCGACGTAGCTGTCGGCGCGGCGCCAGTTGCTCGACGCCAGCACCCGCCCCTCGGTGTTGATGACGTAGATGGTGCTGGTCGAGGTCTGCTGGTTCAGCTCTTCCAGGTAGCGGTTGGCCAGATTCTGCGGACCGGGAAACGGATCGGGCGAGGTCAGCACATTGAGGATGCGCTCCTCCAGCCCGAGAATGTTGGGGACGAAACTGTACTTGTCGATCTCGCTCTCGAGCCCGCGCGCGTGCAGCTCAAGCTGGCGCGTGCCGCTGTCGGCCAGCGCCTCGATGCCGCTGTTCTCGCTCACCCGGTAGGTGATGTAGCCGATGGCCAGCATCAGCCCGAAAACCACGGCCAGCAGGTAGGGCAGAAAACGTTTGGGAATGCGCAGCATAACGATGGGGTCGATTCGGAGGATTCGGCGAAGACGATCTTGTATCGTTCTATCACAGAGCCGTCGGCGAGGACAGCCCTGCAAGGAAAACGGCCTCGCGCAGGAGGCCGTTCGGGATGACGCTAGGAGCGGGGATCAGGCACGCGCCGGTGCCAGGTCGTCGGCCTCGGCGTCCGGATCGGTATCGTCGTCCTCGCCTTCCAGCTCGCCGGCGCCCAGGGCGCCCTCGGACTTGGCCACCACGCTGGCGGCGATGGCGTTACCGATCACGTTGGTGGCGGAACGGCCCATGTCGAGGAAGTGGTCGATGCCCAGCAGCAGCAGCAGGCCGGCTTCCGGAATGTTGAACTGCGACAGCGTGGCGGCGATCACCACCAGCGAGGCGCGCGGCACACCGGCCATGCCCTTCGAGGTCACCATCAGGATCAGCATCATGGTGATTTCCTGGGCCAGCGTCAGATGGATGCCGTAGGCCTGGGCGATGAAGATGGTGGCGAAGGTGCAGTACATCATCGAACCGTCAAGGTTGAACGAGTAGCCCATCGGCAGCACGAAGCTGGCCACCTTGCGCGAGCAGCCGAAGCGCTCCAGCAGCTCCAGCGTCTTCGGGTAGGCCGCTTCCGAGCTGGCGGTGGAGAACGCCAGCAGCACCGGCTCGCGCACCAGCTTCATCAGGGTCAGCACACGGCGACCGAGGAACAGGCCGCCGGCCAGGACCAGCACCAGCCACAGCCCGCCGATCGACAGATAGAACTCGGCCATGAAGGTGCCGTAGGTCGCGAGAATGCCCAGGCCTTCCTTGGCCACCATGGCGGCAATCGCGGCGAACACGGCCAGCGGCGCGAAGTTCATCACGTAGCCGGTCACCTTGAGCATGATGTGCGCCACGGAGTCGAGCATGTCGACCACCGGCTTGGCGCGATCGCCAATGGCGGCGCCGGCACAGCCGAAGAACACCGAGAACACCACGATCTGCAGGATCTCGTTCTTGCCCATCGCCTCGACCACGCTCTTCGGAATGGCGTGGGTGACGAAATCCTTCAGCGTGATGGCGCCCGCCTCGATGCCGCTGGAAGCGTGCACGTCCGGCAGCGGCAGACCCAGGCCGACACCCGGCTTGAGCAGGTTGACCATGACCAGGCCCAGGCTCAGCGAGAAGAACGAAGCGGTCATGAACCACGCCATGGTCTTGGCGCCGATGCGGCCGACGGTCTTGGTGTCGCCCATCTTGGCGATACCGACCACCAGGGTGGAGAACACCAGCGGGGCGATGATCATCTTGATCAGTCGCAGGAAGACATCAGTCAGGATCGAAATGTTGTCGGCGAACGACTTGATCGCGGCCTCGTCGGTGGCCATCTCGCGCCATACGTAGCCGGTCAGGATACCCAGCACCATGGCGGCCAGGATGAAGGTGGTCAGTCTATTGAGTTTCACTAAATGCCTCTCCAGTGAAGGTCTGCCCCTGCGGCCATCGTCGTGGCCAGGGCGTTGGGGCCGGTCTTGCCAACCGTCCCCGCCTTTGCTCGTCCATCCGGCCTGAGCGACCGGGGAGAACCGTTTGGTGGTCCCTGCGCGCGCGCTGTTGCGCTGCGGCCGGAAATCGTTTTGTTGTTGGCCCGCCAGGGTTGGTGGGTGTCACCCTGGCCGGCGGCTCCTTATATTGCACGAAGCGTGCCAGCCGGACGGCCCGAATACAATTCGCAACATACTGTTTTTATTGAGTTTTTTTTAACGACATCGGCATGGGTACGGAAGGACGGAATGGCGTCTTCCCCGCTGTTCGGTTATCCGAACGGGCGGACCGGGCGGCGGCGGCGGCTTTCCTGCCCGCCCAAACGAAAAAAGGTTGGCCGAAGACGATGCTTCGGCCAACCTTTGGCAAGGGAAAAACGGGGCGATCAGACCGACAGGTAGGACGACTGCTTCAGTCCGCGGCAGAACTCGGCGAAGTAGGTGTTGCGCTCGTCGGCCGACAGCTTGGCGGCACGCGCCTTTTCCTCGTAACGGTTGAGGATTTCCTCCGGCGACAGGTGCACGTAACGCAGCATGTCCTCGATGGTGTCGTGCTCCTCCACGCCCGAAAACTCCAGGCGGCAGCCCTCGCGCACGAACACGTTGACCGAGTCGGTGTCGCCGAACAGGTTGTGCATGTCGCCCAGAATCTCCTGGTAGGCGCCGACCAGGAAGGTCGCGATCAGGTACTCGTCACCCGGCTTCACCGCGTGCACCGCCATGGTCGACTCGATGCTCTGCTGATCGACGTAGTGCTTGATCTTGCCGTCCGAGTCGCAGGTCAGGTCCTGCAGCACCGCGCGCCGCGTCGGCTGCTCGTCGAGACGATGCACCGGCATGATCGGCAGCACCTGGTCGATGGCCCAGGTATCCGGCAGCGACTGGAACACCGAGAAGTTGCAGAAGTACTTGTCGGCCATCTTGTCGGTGAGCTGGTCGAACACCTGGCGCTGCGAGCGCTGGTGCGTCAGCTGCAACTGCCCGTGCAGGCGGCGGCACAGCGCGTAATAGAGCTGCTCCGCCGTCGCCTTGTCCTTCAGGCGCAGACGACCCTCGGCGTACATCTCGGCCACCTCGGCCACGTAATGACTGGCGCGGTGGTAGGTTTCGGTGACCATCTCGGCGTCGGTGAGATGGGTCAGCTCGTAGAGCTTGCGCACCGGCTGCGCCAGCATGTCCAGATCGTCCAATTCCGGCACGCTTTCCGGCAGACGCTCGACGTCGGTCACGTTCATGATCAGCACGGCGTGGTGCGCGGTCATGGCGCGCCCCGACTCGGACATGATGCGCGGATGCGGCAGGCCGTTCTCGTCGCAGAACTCGGCCAGCATCGACACGATCACGTGCGCGTACTCATCCATGTCGTAGTTGATCGAGCTGGCGTTGCGCGAGTGGGTGCCGTCGTAATCGACCCCCAGCCCGCCGCCGACGTCGACATGGTCGATCGGCAGCCCCAGATCGCGCAGCTCCCCGAAGTAGCGGATCGCTTCGCGGAAGCCCAGGCGATAGTCGGCGATGTTGGCGATCTGCGAGCCCATGTGGAAGTGCAGGAGGCGCACGCAATCGGCCATGCCGGCAGCGTCCATCTTGCCCGCCACGTCGATCAGCTGCGACGCCGACAAGCCGAACTTGCCCTTCTCGCCGCCGGTGTCGGCCCACTGGTTATCGGAATTCAGCGACGACAGCCGCACGCGCACGCCGACCAGCGGACGCACGCCGAGTTTCTGCGCCTCCTCGATCACTAGGTCGACCTCGACCTCCTTCTCGATCACGATGAAGACGCGGTGGCCGAGCTTCTGCCCAATCAGGGCCAGGCGCACGAAGTCGCGGTCCTTGTAGCCATTGCAGGTGATGGTGCAGCCCTTGGGCGCCAGCGCCAGCACCGCCATCAGCTCCGGCTTGGAGCCGGCTTCCAGCCCGATGGAGACGCTCGGCGTGGCGATGATGCTCTTGATCACCGCCTCCTGCTGGTTCACCTTGATCGGATAGAGCGCGGTGTACTGGCTGCCGTAGCCGACGTCGGCGATGGCCTTGTCGAACGCGCCGCACAGCCGGGTCACGCGGTCTTGCAGGATGTCCGGGAAGCGCACCAAGAGCGGCAGGTCCAGCCCCTTGTCGGACAGCGCGTGCACCAGGTCGTACAGATCGATTTCGCAGTTTTGCTGACGGGTATTGGGGCGGACCTTGACGTGGCCGTCGTCCCCAACCTCGAAATACCCCGCCCCCCAATGCCGGATGCCGTACAGGCTCCGGCTCTCAGCCACAGACCAAGCCATGAGTTTTTCCTTCAATGATTCGATGGAGAACCCCGCTCCTTAGTGCGCGGCTTTCGGGCTTGCGAGCTTTTATGTGGGCCTGGGATGTCGGAGCGAAACAATCTTTTTGTGCGTTATTGCGATGCAAAACGAGCGCGGATTTTAGCAACATCACGCACGATGACAAGGAGAATTTTGAGCCGGCGCCACCATCGCGCCACAGCCGCCCCCGAGAGCCGCTCGACACGCCGCCACGAGAGGCCACCAACGCTGCCCGATACCGCGCCGAAGCGGAAAGCAACTGGAAATACAGGGTCATGCCACGCCCCCCTTCCCATCGGCACGGAGACCGGCGATGCGTGTCTGACCAGCTTCGCCAAGTGCCGGCAGGCAACGCTACGTCGGCAGACTAGGCAGAGGCTTGCCGCCGCCATCACCCAGCGCCCGGTCCTGCCACCCCGTCCCGCCAGGGTAGCCCCGGACGATGTCAGGACGATGAAAGCCGCATCACCCCACCCTTTGGCCCGTGTTTGACGCCCGTAGCGCGGCAGCGTTCCCCTGGCATGACCTCAACTGCGGTGATGACGGCCCACACCCTCGGGAATCGCCAGCGCTTAGACCGATGACTCGGCCCGTGCGCCGTCATCGAGCTTTTGCGCAGCGCCCTCCGCCGTCTTCTTGGCGCGATACATGGCGTCATCGGCATGCTTGAGCAGCTGCTGCTCCTCGTCGCCGTGCTCGGGAAACAGCGCGACCCCGATACTCGGCAGGATGCGCAGGTGCCGGCCGTCGAGGTTCAGCGGATGATCGAGGGCGCTGCGGATTTTCTCGGCCACCAGCCAGGCGTGCTCCGGCAAGGCAATGCTCTCCAGCAGCACCACGAATTCGTCGCCGCCGATGCGCGCCACGGTATCGCTTTCCCGCACGCACTGCCTGAGCCGACGGGCCACCTCTTGCAGCAGCAGATCGCCGGTGGCGTGGCCAAAGCTGTCGTTCACCTGCTTGAACTTGTCCAGATCGAGATACAGCAGGGACAAGCGTCCCTGCTCGCGCCGCGCCCTTGCCAGCGCCGCTTTCAGGCGGCCGTACAGCAAGCGGCGGTTGGGCAGACTGGTCAATTCGTCGTACTGCGCCATCTGCTGCAGTCTGGCATGCAGCTGTTTGCGCTCGATCGCAGTGGCAATCTGGGCCGAGACGAACTGCAGCAACTCCTTGTCTTTCTCAGTGTAACGCACGCCATCAGCATAGCTCTTCAGTACCAGGGCGCCGATGATGCCCTTGAACGAGTTGAGCGGAACCGCCAGCCAGCAGGCGGCATCCGTGGAGACCGCAGCCCGGAGAGGCGGAGGCAAGGCATCCGCCGTCTCGGGGGTCAACAGCAGCGGCTGCCCGGTACGGATGACCTCTTCGCACAGCAGGGTAGTGGCGGGGTTGCGCGGCACCGGGGAATGATTGCCGGCATCGACATGGTACGGAAAACTCAGGCGCTCTTGCCCCGCGTCGTACAGCGCCACGGAAAATTTCTGCGCCGGCAGCAGGTTGCCGACGACCTGCCGAATATGCTGAAACAAGGCCAGCAGATCCTCGGCCCCATGCGCCGCCTCGGAAATGGCGTACAGCGCCGTCTGCAACGACTCCGCCCGCTTGCGCTCGGTTATGTCACGGGCCACGGCCACCCTCACCTGGTCGGCCTCCGACCAGCGCGCCGACCACATGATGTGGACCACCTGGCCGTCCTTGCGCACATAGCGATTCTCGAAATGCGGCTTGGCATCCCCCGCCATGATCTGGCGGGCCGCCTCCTGCGTTCTGGCGCGATCTTCCGGCAACACCAGCTCGATCATCGGCTTGCCGATCAATTCCGCTTGCGTATAGCCAAAGATGCGCTCGCAGGCGGCGCTGACGAAAACAAAGCGCCCCTCGATATCGACGATACAGATGGCGTCGAGCAGAAGGTCGATGAAGCTTGCCAAGGGCGCACCGTTTTTTGTGTCCATGAGCTAAGCATATTGCCTGAAAAGGTAAAGCGTTAGGAATCGATCGATGTCCGGTGCCGCCACTTTAGCGCCGGTCATCGCACACTACCAGGGAATCCTCCCCGCCACGCACGATCCGCCGCTCCCAAGCAAGAAGGCGGACAGACTCTTGCGAATCCGCCCGCCTCCGGACCAGCCATCAGGGGGCCGTCGCCACCGCCCCTCCCGCCCCGCTGCCAGGCGGGCTAGGCGCGTCGTTTTCGCGCATGGCCGCCGCCATGGCACGCGCCCGGTTGCGCTGGGCACTCAGCATCAGATAGTTGGCAACCAGCACGAAAATCCCCACCAGCAGCACGGTGATCGCCGCCAGCGCGTTGATCTCCGGGTTCAGGCCCAGGCGCACCTTGGAGAAGATCACCATCGGCAACGTGGTCGCCCCCGGCCCGGACAGGAAGGACGTCGTCACCAGGTCGTCCAGCGACAGCGTGATCGACAGCAGGAAGCCCGAGGCGATGGCTTGCGACACCAGCGGCAGCGTGATCAGGAAAAAGATCTTCATCGGGCGGGCCCCCAGGTCCATCGCCGCCTCTTCCAGGCTCTTGTCGATCTCGATCAGGCGCGAGCGCACCACCACCGCGACGTAGGCCATGCACAGCGTGGTATGACCGGCCCAGATGGTGAAGAAGCCGCGTTCCGAAGGTTGGCCGAAGAACTGCTGCATCGAGATGAACAAGAGCAGCATCGACAGGCCGGTGATCACTTCCGGCATCACCATCGGCGCCGTCATCATGCCGGCGAACAAGGTGCTGCCGCGAAAACGCCCGAAGCGCGCCAGCACGAAGCCGGCGATGGTCCCCAGCACCACCGCCGCCGTCGCGGAGGCCAACGCGATCTTGATCGACAGCGTCACCGCCGAGATGATCTGATCGTTCTGCATCAGCGACACGTACCAGCGCGTCGAGAAACCGCCCCACACCGTCACCAGCTTGGAGGCATTGAACGAATAGATGATCAGGCTGACGATCGGCACATAAAGGAACAGGAAACCCAGCAGCAACACCCCCTTGAGCGTCTTGGGCAGCGGATTGCCGTTATACATTTTTCCCCTCCAGCTGACGGGTTTCATAGCGGTGGAACAGCGCAATCGGCACGATCAGGAACAGCACCATGATGGTCGCCACCGCCGAGGCCATCGGCCAGTTATTGTTGTCGAAGAACTCGTTCCACAACACCTTGCCGATCATCAGCACGTCCGGCCCGCCCACCAGTTCCGGAATCACGAATTCGCCCACCGCCGGGATGAACACCATCATCGCGCCGGCGATAATGCCGTTCTTGGACAGCGGCAAGGTGATGGTCCAGAAGGTCTTGAGCGGTCGCGCCCCCAGATCGTTGGCCGCTTCCAGCAGGGTCACGTCCATTTTCACCAGGTGCGCGTAGAGCGGCAGGATCATGAACGGCAGGTAGGCGTACACCATCACCAGATAGAGCGAGAACTGGTTGTGGAACATCTCCAGAGGCTGGCTGATCAGCCCCATCGACATCAGCAGGTTGTTGATGATGCCGTTGGGCTGGAGCAAGCCCATCCAGGCGTACACCCGCAGCAGGAACGAGGTCCAGAACGGCAGCATCACCAGCATCAGCAGCACATTGCGGATGGCCGGATTGGCACGGGCGATGGCATAGGCGATCGGGTAGCCGATCAACAGACAGGCCAGCGTGGTGAACAACGCCACCTCGAGCGACGACACATAGGTGTCGAGATACAGCTCGTTGGTGAAGATGAACAGGAAATTGGACAGGTTGAGCGCGATGTTCAGCGTGCTCATGTCGCCGTCGTACTTGATCAGGTGCGTGAACGGCGGAATCGCCAGATCCTGATCGGCGAAACTGATCTTCAGCACGATCAGGAACGGCACCAGGAAGAACACCAGCAGCCACAAGTAAGGCACCGAGATCACGGCCCCCTTGCCCGGCTTGAAACGCTCGAGAATGGAACGCAGCATAGTCATCACCCTTCCCTCACATAGTCAGCACAACGGGCAAGTCGGGGCGCCAGCGGATGTTCACGCTCTCGCCCCAGGTCGGCGGCTCTTCGCCCGCCTCGTACCAGCGCGACGACGGCACCACCGACTTCACCACCTTGCCGCTGGGCAGCCGCACGTGATAGATCGAGTAGCTGCCCAGGTAGGCGATGTCCTCGATCTTGCCGCGCGCCGCGTTCGGCGCCGGGGTGAATTCGCCACGATCGAGCCGCACATCCTCGGGACGGATGCTGGCCCAGACCTGCATGCCCTTGGGTCCGGTGATGCCGTGATCGATCCGGACGCGCCCACCTAGTTCGGTGGACTCGATTTCCACGCCGTCCGGCTCGTCCACCACTACCTGGCCCCCGAAGATATTGGTTTCGCCGATGAACTCCGCGGTGAAGCGGCAATTCGGGAAGTCGTAGATTTCGGTCGGGGTACCCACTTGCAGCAGCCGGCCCTCGCTCATGATGCCGATGCGCGAAGCCATGGTCATCGCCTCTTCCTGATCGTGCGTCACCATGATGCAGGTCACGCCGACGGTTTCCAGCGTGTTGACCAGCTCCAACTGGGTCTGCTGGCGCAGCTTCTTGTCCAGCGCGCCCAAGGGCTCGTCCAGCAGCAGCAATTTCGGACGCTTGGCGAGACTTCTCGCCAGCGCCACGCGCTGCTGCTGGCCGCCGGAGAGCTGGTAGGGCTTGCGCGAGGCGAACTTGCGCAGTTGCACCAGATCGAGCATCTCCGTGACGCGTGCGGCGATCTGGTCCTTGGCCAGCTTGTCCTGCTTGAGGCCGAACGCGATGTTCTGCTCGACCGTCATGTGCGGGAACAGCGCGTAGCTCTGGAACATCATGTTGATGGGCCGATCGTACGGCGCGAGAGCGGTGATGTCCTGGCCGTCGAGGATGATCTTGCCGGCGGTCGGCCGTTCCATGCCGGCCAGCATGCGCAGCAGCGTGGACTTGCCGCAGCCGGAGCTCCCCAGCAGGGCGAAGATTTCATTGCGGCGAATGGTGAGATCGACATGATCGACGGCGAAGTGATCGCCAAACTTCTTCACGATCCCGGATATCTGCAGATAGGGCTTCTCGTCAACCTGAGCCCCGGCCGCCGTCTTGGGCTGTGCGACAGCATCCATCATGATGGTCAAATCTCCCTCTGGCGCACGTCGGACCACCGCCGTCGATACGCCGATTCATCGAATGCCCCCGCTCTCGTCGGGGTGCTGGTTATCGTCTGTTACCGGATTCGGTACACCTGCGTTCTTGCCTGGCGTCGCGTGCCGACCAAGCGGCACGCACCTCCACTTAAACCGGGAAAGAATACCAAAACCGCCCCCAAAGGGCGCATTTTAATCTGCCGGGGTCATATGGAAATCAATAAGCGAACGCCATGCCAGCCAGGCAGCCCCCCTCGCCCGGCAGCACGGCCTCCCGCCCGTTCCGCCCCCGAGCCACCACGCGGCATCCGCATCGCCCTCTCTAGCGGCAAGCACCGCCCGGCAGCGACCGTCGGCATGGGAAAAGAGTAGTGCCGTTCAATAAAATTGACAAATCAAAAGCAGCCCGAACGACGGAAACGCACAAGGAAACGACGGTTTACCACAAGGCCCGACCCCTCCATCGAGAGCGGGAAATAAAAAAGACCGGCTTATGCCGGTCCGCCCTGTTTAACGATCAAGCACATGGTCTAGCGCTTGTCCGTACCCGTCCCCCGGCGCTCGATGAACAGACTGCTGCCGGCCTGCTTCTTGGCCATCTTCTTGGCATCGGCCACCGCCAGCGAGACCTCATGATGCGACAGGAACTGTCCCGGCCTGGCGGGAAGCACACCGATCGACACGCTGGTGAGCGGGAAGAAGATCAGCTCGCCGTTGCGCGCCGTCACTTCGAAGCCCCCCATCAGGCGGTGCTCCTGCCCGAAATGCACCTGGACTTGGCGATCGAAGGCCGCGATCACGTCGAGCAGACGCGCCTCCCAGCCCTCGCTCTGCATCAGCAACACAAAGTCGTCGCCGCCGATATGCCCCACCCAGTCGCGGGCCGGGTCAGCCACCTGTTGCAGCAAGTATCCCAGCAGGCGGATCAGGTCATCGCCGGCGGCATAACCGTAGAGATCGTTGAACGGCTTGAAATGATCGAGGTCGGCATAGGCCACGATAAAAGGCTCGCCGCTGTCGAGCAGGCGGTCGATGGTCTCGGAAATCGGCACGTTACCTGGCAGCCCGGTCAGGGGGTTGGCGTAGCGCGCCGCCGAGATTTGCATCTCGGTGATCTTGCGCATCAGGTCGTAGCCGGTACCCATGCCGAGATAACGGCCGTTTTCGGTGATGATGAAGCCATCGATCAGGTGCCGGCGCTCGGCGGCCACCACCAGGCTCGACAGCTCCTGCACGCCCATCTCGGCACCGACGATCAGCGGCTGCTGATCCATCAGGGTGCGGCACGGCTTCTTGCCGTACAACTCACGATTGAACGGCCGGGCAAAGCTTTCCAGGAAATCGTGCCGGCGCAGCAGCCCGACCGGCACGCCGCCACTCACCACCGGAATGGCAAAGCGCTCCGGCGCCTCGACGAACAGCCGGTAGGCAACTTCGTTTGCCACCGTCTGCTCCAACGGCATGACCTCGACCAGCAGATCGCGCGCCATCGCCTGGCGTGGCGCACCCAAGCGCTCGCGCGCCTCGGCGTACAAAAGGGAACGCACTTCGGCCGGCACCTCGCGCGCCGGCAGCAGCGCCGGCCGGGCAAACAGATAGCCTTGCCCGTAGCGCACCCCGAGCCGCCGCAGTACGCGCAACTCGTCTACCGTCTCGATGCCCTCGGCCACCAGCAAGGCACCGGATTGCCTCGCGATGTCGACCATCGAACGCACGAACTGCTCCTTGAGCGGATCGTGCTGGATTTCCTGGACGAAATGCTTGTCGAGCTTGACCACGTCGGGACGCAGCTCGGACCACAGCCGCATATTGGAGAAGCCCTCGCCCAAATCGTCCAGCGCAATACGGAAGCCACTGTCGCGGTAATGGCTCGCCGCCTCGCGCAGCGCCTGGTACGTGGCGTTGGGGTGGGTTTCGGTGAGCTCGATGACGATGCGTTCGCTGGGCAACCCCAGCATGTTGAGAAACGCCAGCGTCTCGCCCGATTTATGCTCCGGCGCCAGCAAGGTCTGCGGACTGATGTTGAGGAACAGACAACCCTGCAGTTGATGCTCGATGAACGCCTCGGCGGTGACACGCCGGCAGGCCCGCTCCAGCGAGACCAGCGCACGACATCGTTCCGCCGCGGCGAACAGATTGAGCGGCGAGTGCAGAGGGCTGTTGGAAGGCCCGCGGATCAGCCCTTCATAACCGAGGATACTCCCCTCTTCCATGTCCACGATGGGCTGGAAGACCGGCAACAGCTTGCGCTCGTTGATGATGATTTCCAGCTCCTGGCAAAGGGAGGTATCGCAAACCGGCATAAGAAGCTCGTTTCTGGTGTAACTACTTTTTTAACAGCAGTGAAATATATCGTTAAAGGATGACAGGATCGTGACGATGAACGCCCAATCATTACAAAGGCAGATTTTGCCGGTGCAGTGGCTCAGGCCGGGAATACGCTGACTGGCCATGCGCCGAATCTTGGGAATAGAATGAAATCTGGATAATGCCGGTGGGACGCACAGCCATGCCTCATGCCACACTGAACGGACAAAGTATCTATTACGAACTGAGCGGCCACGGCGACAAGACGCTGGTGCTGTTCAACGGCATCACCATGTCCACGGCCGCCTGGACCATGATGACCCCGCCGCTCGAAGCGCACTACCAGCTGCTGCGGCTCGACTTTCTCGGTCAGGGCCTGAGTGACAAGCCAGTCGCCGACGTCTACCCGCTGGAACAGCAGGCAGAGCTGGCGTGGCAGCTGCTGCAACACCTGTCGATCGACAAGGTGCACCTGGCCGGCCTGTCCTACGGCGGCATGGTGGCGCAGTACTTCGCCCACCGTCACCCGGAATGCCTCGAGCACCTGCTCCTGGCTTCGACCCTGGCCTGGTCGGACGAGGTGAACTCCCGCATCAGCGACAGCTGGATCGCCGCCGATGCCGCCGGCGGCCTCGACCTGCGCTACGACGTGAGCATCCCCTGGTTCTTCTCCAGCCGCTTCCTGGTCGGCAACGCCGCCCAGCTGGCCGAGCTGAAGATCATCGCCGGCATGGTCGACTGGCCCGCCGTCACCCGCCTGATCGCCGGGGTCAAGCGCCACGACGCGCGCACCTGGCTCGCCGAGATCAAGGTTCCCACCCGCGTCATCGTCGGCAACGAAGACCGCCTGACGCCGCTCTACCAGTCGGAAATCCTCGCCAACAGCATCCCCGGCGCCTCGCTGCATGTGCTGCCGGCCATCGGCCACGTGATGCACATCGAAGCACCGGACATCTTCGCCCACGAGATTCTGCGCTTCTGCACGCCCTGACACACTCGGGAGAACCCGCCATGTTGCATCCCATCCTGCACTCCGTCGACGACCAGGGCATTGCCACCCTCCGGCTCAACCGGGCGGAACTGCATAACGCCCTGGACGACACGATGATCGTCCAACTCACGAGCGCGCTGGAAACCCTGACCGCGGATGCGCGCGTCCGCGCCATCGTGCTGGCGGCCGAAGGCATCAGCTTCTGCGCCGGGCACGACAGCGCCTGGATGCAGCGCATGGCAGGCTTCGGCCAGGAGGAGATCAAGCAGCATGCGCGCTTGCTGGCAACCTTGCTCGGCACCCTCGACAACTGCCCGAAACCGACCATCGCCCGTGTCCAGGGCTCGGCCTTTGGCATCGGCGCCGGCCTGCTGGCCTGCTGCGATGTCGCGATCGGCGCATCCGAAGCGCTGTTTTGCTTCTCCGACGTCAAGCTCGGCATGATTCCGGCCTCGGTGGCACCGTATGTGATGCGCGCCATCGGCGAGCGCGCCACCCGGCGCTACTTCATCACGGCCGAGCGCTTCAACGCCGGCAAGGCCAAGCGCCTGGGGCTGATCCATCTGGTGGTGGAGCACGAGGAGCTGGACATGGCGGTGGCCCAGATGTGCCGCCAGGTCTTGCTCAACGGCCCTCAGGCGATGGCAGAGGCCAAGCAGCTGGTGCGCGAACTGGGCGGCAGGGCCATCACGGCTGACACGATCGAGACGACCATCGCGCGCATCGCCCAGATTCATGCCAGTACCGAAGGCCAGGAAGGCGTCGCCGCGTTTATCGAACAACGCGCACCATCCTGGATTCATCGCGAGTGAGCCCAAGCCGCGGCACGGCGATATTGCACCGGCCAAGCCCCCGGTCACGGGCGTGACGTGGGGCCGGCCTGATCGCCGCCATGGTCGCGTTTCGGCCAACCTTGCCGGCCAGGCAGGAGGACTTCCGCAATTACGCCATCAAACTTCATCTCTGCGGCACCGCTACAGACGGCACCGGCCCTTTCGTGAAGAATAGGGCCATCCTCCTCACGAAAAGCGTGCCTGATGAGCCAGTCTTCCCTCTCCTACGATTTCCTGACCGCCACCCTGCAAGACCAGCTTCCCATGGCACGTGAATGGCCGTTGGCAAACGGTGTGACGGCACGCTGGCGCGAGCGAGGCATTCTCGAGCTGGTCCCGCCCCAACTGGACGACCATACCGACCGCGTACTGATTTCCTGCGGTGTTCACGGCAACGAAACCGCGCCGATCGAAGTTGCCAACGGCATTCTGCGCGACATCGAGCAAGGCCGACTGCCGCTGGCGGTGCACCTGCTGCTGATGTTCGGCAATCCGGACGCGATGCAGGCGGGCGAACGTTACCTCGATTACGACATGAACCGCCTGTTCAACGGCCAGCACGCCAAGCACCCAGCCACCCGCGAAGCGCAGCGCGCGGCGGTTCTGGAAAATGCCGCCGCGGCGTTTTTCGAGCAGGCTCCGAACGGCTGCCAGCGGCTGCACTACGACCTGCACACCGCGATTCGCGGCTCGGTCTTCGAGCGCTTTGCCATCTACCCCTACCTCCACGAGCGCGACTACAACCGCGAACAGCTGTGCTGGCTGGAGTCGGCCGACATCACCACGGTGCTGCTGCACAGCCAGCCTGCCGCAACGTTCACTTACTACACCAGCCGTCACTGTCAGACGGATGCCTTGACGCTCGAACTGGGCAAGGCCCGCCCCTTCGGCCAGAACGACCTGTCACGCTTCGAAGGCATCAACCAGGCCTTGCGACGGCTACTGAGCGGCCAGCGCGATCCGCTGCCAGCCTTTGCCAACGAACGCTTCCAGCTGTTCCGAGCCAAATACGACCTGGTCAAACACAGCGACCAGTTCCGTCTCCATCTGCACGATCAGGTCGAGAATTTCACCCTGCTCGAAGACGGCTTCGTCATCGCCGAAGACCTGGACGTGCGCTACCAGGCCCACGGCGGCAACGAGCGCATCCTGTTCCCCAACCCCAAGGTCGGCAATGGCCTGCGCGCCGGCATCGTCATCGAGCCAGTGGCCATCTGAAGAGCCGTCCTAAAAACAAAACAGCCGGGATTTCCCGGCTGTTTTCGTTAGCACACCCCTAGGGTCACGACAGGTAGTTGAACAGCGACAAGCCGCTGACCTTCTGGAAGGTCAGCTGCGAATACTGCAGCGCTGACTGTGCCAGGGTGAAATCGCTGATGGTCTTGGGCAGATCCAGATCGTCCAAATTGCTGAGCCGCGTCTTGTACTGGACATCCAGATCCTGCCCGACCGATTGCAGTGTTTCATTCTCGCTGCGCCGCGAACCGATCGAGGCCTGGACCGTCGACAGGTTCACTTGGGCGGCATCCAGCCCGGAGAGGATACTGCTCAGCTGGGTCGAAAAATTTGCCGGCTTCGGATCCTGACCCAACAGATTGTAGAAATCCCGCACCGTATTGAACACCGCGGTATCGCTGCTAGCGTTTCCGTACACGGCCGACCCGACCTCGGTAATCGGCACCTGCCGTTCCGCGCTGATCTGCACATCGCGACGCCCCGTATCGCCGGTGTAGGTCACGTTGAGCGAGCTGTCCGCCACGAAGGGAGGGCTGTCGATGGCGTTGCCGCCATAGAGGTAGTTACCGCGACTGTCGCTTGTGTTGGCGTAACTCACCAGCTGATTGAAGCGCTCCTTCACATCGGACTGGATCATCTTCAGCTGTGTCGTGGCCAGCCCGCCGTTGCCGGCCTGAATCGCCAGCTCCTTCAAGCTGGCCAGCAGACCATTGGCACTGTTGAGCGAGGTTTCAGAAATGGCCAGAGAGGACTCGACCGCGTCGCCGTTCTTGACGAACTGCAGGTTACGCCCTTCCGACTGGGATACCTCCAGCATCTGGGCCGACGCCACCGGATCGTCCGACGGCACCACGACCCGTTTCTGGGTGGACAATTGCTCTTGCAGCTTGTTAAGGGTGTACTGGTTACCCTGGATACCGGTGTAGCCCTGAGTGAACACCATGCTGGTACTGATTCGCATCGCTATACGTCTCCGGTATTGGCCTTAGCCGATCTGCAGCAGCGAAGAGAAAAGTTGCTGCGCGATCTGGATGACCTTGCTCGAGGCCTGATAGGCCTGCTGATACTTGATGAGGTTGGCGGCCTCTTCGTCGAGATTGACCCCTGATATGGCGTCGCGCGCTTTTTGCGCCTCCTGCAGGACATTGGTCTGGGCCGTGGAGGTCACCGCCACCTCGTTGGTCACGCTGCCGACATAACTGACCATGCTGGCATAGTGGGAAGCGAAGGAGGTCAGCGACGAACTGGTATCGGCACGGTCATCGTCGACCAGTGGCCGGGTCTGCAGCTTGGTCATTTCCAGCAGGTTGGCGTTGTCACCGGCTCCGATCGGGGCCGCATTGGGAACGACGGACAGCGTCAGTCCCGTGGTCAACTGGCCCGAGAGCTTGAATGCAATGCCGGCATCGACGGCCGGGCTACCCGATACCAGCTTGTATCCGTTCTCGACGTTCGGCTGCGGCACCACGTTGTACGTGGTCGTCCCGGCACCGTTGACGACGGTCGCCGTCATGGTCGTGCTGTCGATTGAAAGGCTGGTCAGGTTGTAAGACGGATGGGCGGTCACGTCCGGTGCGCCGGCGGCACTGGCGGACGACCAGCCATAATTACCCGGCAAGGTACTGTAGACCCCGCTGATGGTGAGGCCACTACCGGTCGGCGATACCGCCGGGCTGCCCGGTTTCAGGTTGGATGCGGTAGCCAATCCCTTCGGATCGGTCATGGTCACCTGCAAGGCACTGGCCGCACCGCGCGGATCGCTGGCGTAAGCGCTCAGGTCGGTGAACAAGGGCTGGCCGGGCTGGCCATTCAGATCCAGCCCGAGTTGCTGCTGATAATTGATCGCGGTGGCGAAATCGATGGCCAGATTGCCGAGCCGGGTCCGTGCCTCGGTCAGGGTATTATCCCGAAAGTCGAACAATCCACCCAACGCCCCGCCCTGGATCAGGCTGGTCGGAATCACCGTATTGCTGCCACTGGTGCTCTGGTACACCAGTTGCAGTTGCTGTGGATCGGCCGGGTCTGGCTGCGTGGCTAGCTGGTTGGCCTGGTTACCTAGCACCAGGGTCTGTCCATTGCCGATGAACACGCTGTAGGAGCCATCCGATTGCGGCACCACCGAGGCCTTCACCTGTTTGTTGAGCTCCAGAATGGCCTGGTCGCGCTGATCCAAGAGATCGTTGGGGGCGCTGAGCGTGGTGCCGCCGGAGGTCTTCACGGTCAGCCCGGAGATGCGCTGGTTGAGGTCCGCGATCTGGCTGGCCAAGCCATTGATGGTGTCCACAGAGGCCTTGATGCGGGTGCTCACCCCACTCGCCATTTCCTGCAGCTGACCATCCAGGGTACGAAACTTGGTGGCCAATGCCTGGGCATTATTGATCGCCGTCTGCCGGCTGGGGATGGCCGACGGGGCGGACGACAGGGTTTGCAGGCTGCCGAAGAAGTCCTGCAGCGAGGGGCTGACACCGACCGTGGAATCCGCCATCAGCGAGTCCACCTGCTTGAGGAAATCCAGCTGGCCCGAGTAGTAACTATCCGTAGCCTGGGCGCTTTGCACCTGCTGGGTCAGGTAATCGTCGTAGACCCGGTTGACGTGGGTCAGGTCGACCCCCTGCCCGATGAAACCGTAGCTGGCACTCTGCGGGTAACGCGCAGCCTGCTGCGTCACCTGACGGGTGTAGCCGGCAGTGTTGACGTTGCTGATGTTGTGGCTGGTCACCGTCAGGGCGCCTTGCGCCGCATTCAGCCCGCTGACGCCGATCGAAAAAATACTCGTACCCATATCGCACCTCTGATTGCTATATCGGCCTGCCCGGCACGATCTTGAGCCTTAAGCCCCGCGAGAACGCTGGGAAACCGCACCCATCACCCCCACCAGCTTCTGGGCGTAGTGGGGATCGGTGGCATAGCCTCCGCTTTGCAGTCCTCGCGCGAATGCCAGCATGTCGCCCCCCTGGTTCAGGGCGGACTGGTAGCGCGACGAACCGGAGAGCAACTTGGCGTAGTCGGCAAAGGCCTCACTGTAGGACGCGTAGGCGCGGAATTTATCTATTTTCTTGACGGCATTGCCGTTCACGTACTCGGTGGTCAAGACATCGACGGAATCGCCCTGCCAGTTGGCGCCGGCCTTGATGCCGAACAGGTTGTGGCTCTCCTTGCCGTCAGCCGTCTTGATCGAGCGTTTTCCCCAGCCGCTCTCGAGCGCGGCGTGCGCCAGCACCAGTTCCGGCGCGACCCCCAGCTGCTGGGCGGCGTCCCTGGCGTGAGGTAACAGGGAGGTCACGAAGGATTCGGCCGTGCCACCCACGGCGCCCGTCGTCGGGCTTGGGGCTTCGCTTGCGGGGTTGGTTAATCCTGCAGCCGCCTTCGACTGGATGGTCTGATACGCACGGATGGCCTGGTTGACCATCGGCAGCATGGAGGACGCCGGTGCCAAGCGCTCGACTGTGGGGGACGCATCATTATCCAGTTGCGCGGCATGGGCCAGCTGCCGCGACAGGACATCGGCCAGGCCCACCCCTCCCGATTTGCTCATGGTCTGGAGCAATTGCTGGTCCAGCATGCCGCGGTAGGTGCCCATGGCATTACTGTCCTCCTCGCCATCGAACGACGTCTCGCGCATGGTCTTCAACAAGGTTCCCATGAACAGGGACTCAAACTGTTGTGCGGCGGCCTTGATCGCGGCTTGCGGGTCTTTGCGTGCGGCTACCTGCAAGGCGGCGGTCTGGCCGGGGTCGACGGCGAGGCGCTGGCTGGCCGTGCTGGCATCGTTCGGCAACGTTGGAAAACTGACACTCATCCTGATCTCCTCGGCGCAGAAAAAGCAAGAAACGGGCCAACGAAAAAGGGAGGGCTATCCCTCCCCTTGCCACCAAACGCCGGCCGCTTCGCTCAGATGATCTGCAGCTCCGCCTTGAGCGCACCGGCCGCTTTCATGGCCTGCAAAATGGACAACAAGTCCTGTGGCGTGGCGCCGAGCGCATTCAGCGCGTTCACCACCTGGGACAGGTTGGCCCCGCGCGGCAGCCCGATCACCTTGCCCCCTTCGCTCTTGACGTTGACGCTGGCCTGGTTGGTGACGACCGTCTGCCCACCCGACAGGGGCGCCGGCTGGCTCACCTGCGGGGTGCTGCTGACCGAGACCGAGAGGTTGCCGTGCGCCACGGCGCAGGGGTCGATAGTCACGGACTGGTTCATCACCACCGAACCGGTACGGGCATTGAGAATGACCAGAGGGGAAGCTTCTGCCGGTGTCACGGCAATATTTTCCATCCGGGACAGGAACTGCACGCGGCGATTGGCGTCTTGCGGAGCGACCACTTCCACCAGCCTGCCATCCAACGCACGGGCCACGCCATCGCCAAGCTCACGGTTGATGGCCTGCACCACCCGATTGGCGGTGGTGAAGTCGGACTCGAACAGCTCGAGCTGGACTACGCCGCCCGAGCCGAGCGCGGTCGGAACCTCGCGTTCCACCGTCGCCCCGGCGGGAATGCGGCCGACGCTCAGGTGGTTGACTTGCGCCGAACTGCCCGCCGCAGACGCCCCGGCGCCACCCACCACCACGTTACCTTGCGCCATCGCGTAGATCTGCCCGTCCGCGCCTTTCAGCGGCGACATCAGCAGCGTGCCGCCGCGCAGGCTCTTGGCGTCACCAATGGAGGAAACGGTCACGTCGATGGCCTGCCCCTGGCGCGCAAACGGCGGCAGGGTGCCGGTGACGGTAACGGCGGCGACGTTCTTCGGATCGAGCTTGGTTCCGACCGGGATCTGCACCCCGAGCTGGTTGAGCATGCTCGACATCGACTGCGACGTGAACGGTGACGAGGTGGCCTTGTCACCACTGCCGTCGAGCCCGACCACCAGGCCATAGCCGATCAGCTGGTTGGTGCGAACACCGCCGATCGAGGCGATATCCTTGAGCCGCTGCGTGGCCAAGGCCGGAGACATGGCCAACACCCCGACCAGCAGCATACCTAGAAAACGTTTCATTCCCATCCCGCTATAAAGCACCGGCCATCGCCACCATCAGAATGGCAGCACCGTCATGAAAAACTTGGTCAGCCAGCCCGGCTCGGCAAACGAGCGGTTGTTGCCCTTGGATTGCTGTTCGATACGGGCATCGGCCACCTTGGTGGACGAGACCGTATTGCCGGTCTTGATGTCACGCGGATTCACCACCCCGGACAGCCGGATGTATTCTGTATCGCCATTGAGCCGTACCTGCTTCTCCCCGCTCACCACCAGATTGCCGTTGGCCAACACGTCGATCACGGTCACCGTGATCGAGCTGACGAACGAGGAGCTCGCCTGGTTGGTGCCCTTGCCACCCGAGGTGGCCGAGCCGTCGGCCGACAGGGAGGCCCCTGCCAGTTTCTTTTCGAGATAATCGGGAACGAAGGGAAGCTGCAGACCCGCCCCCATGCTGTTGCTGAGCGATGAGGTACGCTTGCCGGTGGTCTGCTCGGAGGCCGCCGTGGTGGTTTTCTCTTCGATGGTGACCGTCAGCGTATCGCCCACCCGTGCCGGGACGCGGTCGGCAAAGATCGGCTGGTAGCTTCCGGCCTGGAAGATGGAGCCGTTGCCGGGCAGGGCCTGCGGCGCCGGCTGGGGCCGCGCGCTCATCGGCTGCTGCACGATGGGCGGCTCGGGCACGGCACACCCGGACAACGCCGCGGCCAGCATGGCCATCACACCGAAAATCGCTTTCATCACAGGGCCTCTAGCTGGTCGACGCCAGCATTATAACTGGGCAATCCGCTGCAGCATCTCGTCCGCTGTCTTGATCGCACGCGAGTTCATTTCGAACGAACGCTGGGCGGTGATCATGTTGACCAGCTCTTCGGTGACGTTGACGTTGGAATCCTCGAGAAAGCCCGAGCGCACACTGCCGCGACCATCGGTGTTGGGGTCGCCATCCTGCGGGTCGCCCGACGCCTGGGTTTGCAGGTAGAGGTTCTGGCCGATGCTCTGCAGACCTTGCGGGTTGATGAAGGTGGTGAGCTGGATGGTGCCGGCGGTGGTGGGGGCGGTGCTATTGGGCTGGGTATATTGCACCACGCCCGCTTCCGAAATGGTGATGCCGGTGGCGTTAGCCGGGATGTTGATCGCCGGATCGAGCAGATAACCGGACGAGTTGACGATGTCGCCGTTCTCGTTGCGGCGGAATTCGCCGTTGCGGGTGTAGGCGATGGTGCCATCCGGCTGTTGCACGCGGAAGAAGCCGTCACCGTTGATGGCCAGATCGAGCGGCTGTTCGGTCGATTCCAGGTTGCCTTGCGAGTGGATGCGCGCGGTCGCCACCACGGTGGAGCCGGTACCGACTTGCAGCCCGGTCGGCAGGCTGTTGCCGTTGGTCAGTTGCGACCCCGGCTGGCGCAGGGTCTGGTAGTACAAATCTTCGAAGACCGCGTGGCCTTTCTTGAACCCCTTGGTATTGGAGTTGGCCAGGTTGTTGGAGACCACGTCCAGCTGGAACTGGCTGGAGTCCATGCCGGTCTTGGCGATGTAGAGGGCGCGCATCATGGCGAGTGTTCCTTAGTTTGGGCTTCGGCCAACCTCTCAGCTCAAGGCGAGAATCTGGCTGGCTTTTTGTTCGTTCTGGTCGGAGGTCTGCATCAGCTTGACGTTGAGATCGAACTGGCGCGCATGGGAAATCATCTGCACCAGGCTCTCCACCGCATTGACGTTGCTGCCTTCCAAGGCCCCCGACACCACCTTGACGTCGTCCGAGGCCGTGGCGTTGCCGCCCGCATTCAGGCGGAACAGGCCATCCTCGCCCTTGTACACGGCGCGCTCGCCCGGGTTGACCAGCTTGAGCTGGCCGGCGATCTGCGGCGTGCGATCGGCACCACTCGTCGGCGTGGTCACCACCGTGCCATCCGGACCGATCACCACGCTGGAGCCGGTCGGGACGGTGATCGGCCCGCCATCGCCGAGGATGGGCAAGCCGCTGCGGGTGCGCAGCATGCCGTTGGGATCAGCAACGAAGCCGCCATCGCGGCTATAGGCTTCGCGGCCATCGGCTGTCTGCACCGTGAAGAAACCCGGGGTGCCCAGGGCGAAGTCGGTGTCGTTGCCGGTCTGCTGCAGGCTGCCCTGCGACAGGTCATGGCCGATGGTGTTGTCGACCACGTAGGTGCGGGTCGGCGCACCGTCGCCTACCACCGGCAAGGCCCGGAATGAGACCTGGTCGGCCTTGTAGCCGTTGGTGTGCACGTTGGCCAGGTTCTGCGAGGTGGTGGCCTGCTGCGTCATCACGTGTTTGGCGCCGGTCATCGCCAGGTAGATCATGCGGTCCATGGTGCCGTTATCCCGTTAATGCTCAGCGCAGGTTGATCAGGGTCTGCAGGATGGTGTCTTCGGTCTTGATCGACTGGGCGTTGGCTTGATAGAAGCGTTGCGCCACGATCATGTCCACCAGTTCGGAGTTCAGATCGACGTTCGACTGTTCCAGCGCCTGGGATTGGATTTCGCCCAGATCGGCGGACATCGGCGCACCGACCTTGGCGCCGCCGGTGGAACTGGCCACATCCTTCCACAGGTTGCCGCCCATCGACTGCAAGCCCTGGACGTTGGTGAAGTTGGCCAGCGCCACCTGGCCGATGGCCACGGTCTTGCCGTTGGAATAGGTGGCCTCGATGATGCCCTGGTTGTTGATGTTGGTGCTGGTCAGGGTGCCGGGCGCATTGCCGTCCGCCGCCAGCGAGTTGACCCCGAACGAGGAGTTGAACTGGGTCGACTTGGTGAGATCGACCGTGGCAATGGTCATCGGCGTCGTGCTGCCGTTAGGCGTGGTCGCCGTGTATTGGATGTTGCTGAGTACGCCACCGCTGGTCAAAACGCCGTTGGTATCGAAGCTCAGCGTCTGCGGCCCGGCGGGCGAGGTGACTGCCGTGCCATCGACATAGAGGTTGACGGTCCAGTCGGTGCCGGTCGTGGTGGGCGTGCCCTTGACGAAGTAGAAGCTGAGGTCGTGGGTGTTGCCCAGGCTGTCGTAGACCTTGACCGAGGTGGCGGAATTGTAGGTGCTGGTATCCGTCGGGTTCACCGTCGGCGTCGGGCTGATGACCGTCGCGCTGGAGTTCAGGTTGACGCCCAGATCGACGTTGCTGGTGGCGGTCGGCGAGATCAGGCTGGTCTGGAATTGCAGGTCGACCGGGGTAGCGGTGTACTGGATCACGCCGTTCTGGGCGGCATAGCCTTGCAGCTTGTAGCCGTCGCCGTTGACCAGATAGCCGTTGGCATCGACCTGGAAGGCGCCGTTGCGGCTGTAGGCATCCTGGCTGGACGCCGCACTGGGCGACTTCAGAACGAAGAAGCCTTTGCCGGAAATGGCCAGGTCCAGGTTGTTGCCGGTGGAGTTGATGTTGCCCTGGTCGAACAACTGGCTGACCTCCGCCGTGCGTACGCCGATGCCGGCCTGGGCGTTGGAGACACCGTAGAGGCTGGAGCCGTACATGTCGGCGAACTCGGAGCGTGAACGCTTGAAGCCGTTGGTGCTGGCGTTGGCCACGTTGTTGCCGACCACTTCCAGTTGCTTGGACGCTGCAGCCAGGCCACTCAAACCCTGTTGGAAACCCATTTCTTACTCTCCCGGTACGCTTTCAGTACTGCAGCATCAAGACACTTGAACGATGTTGGCGATGGCCACGCGGCCACCTTGCGGCGTCACGATGTAGGGACTGCCCTTGTCCCACACCACGGCGTCGACGTGCTGGTTGGAGAGCGGCTCGGCCGTCACCGACGTGGTCTTGCCGTTGCTCTCGTTGGTGGCGGCGACGCTGAAGGTGTACACCCCGGCGGCGGCGGCGTTGCCGTCCTTGTCGGTGCCGTCCCAGTTGAAGGTGGTCAGGCCGCTGTCGACATTGTTCATGGTGAAGGTGTCGATCACCTCGCCGTTCGCGTTCTTCACGGTGATCGCCAGGTTCTGCGCCGAGCCATCGAGAATCACGCCGCCCTGCGCCGTGCCGCCTTGCGCCAGGGTGAGGGTGTTGCCGTCGATCATCGCGCTCTTGCCGACCAGCGAAGCCGCCAGCAGCGACTGGGTGCCGTACTGGCTCTGCAGCAGCGAGTTGATCGATTTGCTGAGGTTCTCGAGGCCGGTCACCTGGCTGATCTGCGCCATCTGCGAGGTGATCTCGTTGTTTTCCATCGGATTCAGCGGGTCCTGCGACTTGAGCTGGGTGGTCAAGAGCGTCAGGAAGCGGTTCTGGATACCTTCCGCCGAGGACGCCGAGACAGAGGACGACGAGGTGCTGTTGCCGGTGTTCAAAACGGTGTAGGGGTTATTGGTCGTGGACGTCACGGTCATGTCTCAGCCCTCCAGGCTTATTGCCCCAGCTGCAGGGTCTTCTGCAGCAGGTTCTTGGCGGTATTCATCAGTTCGACGTTGGTCTGGTAGGACCGCGCGGCGGAAATCATGTCGGCCATCTCCTCCACCGGGTTGACGTTGGGCAGGTTGACGTAGCCGCGCTGGTCGGCCAGCGGATTACCCGGGTCGTATTTGAGGCGCGGCGGGGTGGTGTCTTCCACCACCGAGGTCACACGCACGCCGGCCACCTGCGGCTGAGTGGCCGACACCGGGATGGCGGTGAACACCACGTGCCGCCCCTGGTAGGGCTGGCCGGTCGAGCTGGTGGCGCTCTCGGCGTTGGCGATGTTGCTCGCGACCACGTTGAGGCGCATCGACTGCGCGGTCAGCGCCGAACCGGCAATGGTGAAGACGTTGCTCAGCGACATGCTTACTGACCTCCCTTGATGGCTTCGTTCAGGCTGGAGATGCGGCGATTGAGAAAGGTCAGCGTGGACTGGTATTGCATGGCGTTATCGGTGAAGGCCGCGCGCTCGACGTCCATGTCCACGGTGTTGCCGTCCAGGCTGCGCTGCACCGCGCTGCGGTACTTGAGCTCGGGAGCGCCGGCTCCGCCCGCGCCAGACGACGAGGCGATATGGGCCGGGTCGGTGACGTTCAGGGCCAGACGCGATTGCGTGCCCTGCGCCGACTGCAGCGCCGACGCGAAATCGAGATCCACCGCCTTGTAGTTCGGCGTATCGGCGTTGGCGATGTTGCTGGCGATCACCTCGGCGCGCTTGGCGCGCAGAGTGAGCGCCTGCTGCTGGAAATCGAAATAGTGGGCAATCTTGTCGAGCATGACCTTCTCCTGGATGACACCCCAAAAGCATTTTTCATGCCAACACGATCACTAGGGGCAAGGGCTTGAAAAGACGGGAATTCGCCCGGAAGACGACGGAGCGGCAAGCTGTACAGGACGGCAAAGCGGCAACTATTGCCGCCCTGGCGGCAGCGATGAAAAACGCCACCCTTAAGGTGGCGCCGTGACACGCTGCCAACGTTGGCCGAAGCCTGCTGGCTCAGGCGGGTTCGCGCAGCTCGAAATCGTGGGTGATGTCGGCGGTCTTGCCCAGCATGATCGAGGCCGAGCAGTATTTTTCGGCGGACAGCTTGATGGCGCGCTCGACGGCGTCGGGCTTCAGCTCGCGGCCGACCACGACGAAGTGGAAATGGATGCGGGTGAACACCTTGGGGTCGGTGTCGGCGCGGTCGGCGTCGATATCGACCCAGCAGTCGTGCACGTCCTGGCGCGACTTCTTCAGGATGCCCAGCACGTCGTAGCTGGTGCAGCCGGCGGTGCCGAGCAGCAGCAGTTCCATCGGGCGCGGGCCGAGGTTGCGGCCGCCGCCTTCGGGCGCGCCGTCCATCACCACGGCGTGACCGCTGCCGGTCTCACCCATGAAACACACCCCGTCGATCCATCTCAGTTTGGCCTGCATTGTTGTCCTCCTGGTCAATCAAGCCTGCAAGACTACCATTGCCGATTTGGGCTCACAAAGATTCGCCGGTAAAATGAAAAGATTTTCCCGCCGGGAACCTGCTCGCGACCTGTCGCGACCGGGCCTCGGCGGGGGCGAAGCGCAGCGTAGAAACCGGCATCCACACGCAGTACGTGAGGATTTCCGATCGCTGAGTGAATCTCTGCGGGCCCATCTTCAAGATGTGCCCAGCGCAAGATTTGCACGCAATGCACATGAGCCCCGATCAGGGGCGTGGCAAGATCATGAACAGGTTTGAAAACATTGACCATGCTGGTACTGGGTATTGAATCGTCCTGCGACGAAACCGGGGTCGCACTGTACGACACGGAACAGGGCCTGTTGGCCCATCAGCTGCACACGCAGATGGCGATGCACGCCGAATACGGCGGTGTGGTGCCGGAGCTGGCGAGCCGTGATCACATCCGACGCGCCATCCCGCTCACCGAGGCCTGCCTGGCCGAGGCCGGCAAGCAGCTCGCTGACCTGGACGCCGTGGCCTACACCCAAGGGCCCGGCCTGGGCGGTGCGCTGCTGGTCGGCGCCAGCATCGCCAACGCGCTGGCCTTCGGGCTTGGCATCCCGGTGGTCGGCGTGCACCATCTCGAGGGCCACCTGCTCTCGCCGCTCCTGGCCGAGCCGAAGCCGGCCTTCCCTTTCGTCGCCCTGCTGGTCTCCGGCGGCCACACCCAGTTGATGGCGGTGCGCGGCGTGGGGGATTACGACGTGCTGGGCGAGACGCTCGACGATGCCGCCGGCGAAGCCTTCGACAAGACCGCCAAGCTGCTCGGCCTCGATTACCCCGGCGGCCCGACGCTCTCCAGGTTGGCCGAAAGCGGTGATCCGGCGCGCTTCTCGCTGCCGCGCCCGATGCTGAAGTCGGACGATCTCGACATGAGCTTTTCCGGCCTGAAGACCGCAGTGCTGACCCTGGTGCGGCACCAGGAGGCCGAGCATGGCTCGATCGACCCGCAGACCCGCAACGACATCTGCCGCGCCTTCCAGGACGCCATCGTCGACGTTCTGGTCGGCAAGTCGCTCAAGGCGCTGAAGCAGGCCGACATGGCACGGCTGGTGGTGGCGGGCGGCGTCGGCGCCAACAAGCAGCTGCGCGCCGCGCTCGACGCGCTGGCCGCCAAGGGCCGCTTCGAGGTGTTCTACCCGCCCTTGGCGCTGTGCACCGACAACGGCGCGATGATCGCCTACGCCGGCGCCATGCGCCTGAAGTACGCCCAGCCGGCCGGCGGCTACAGCGTCAAGCCGAGGTGGGATTTGGGCAGCCTGCCCGCCGTTTGACGGCCAAGCGTCTGCATCGGCCACAAAATATAGACCCAGCGATGCTTCTGGGCTTGTTTCAGTAGGCGCGCGAGCCAAAGCAGGTTGAGTTCCGCCGGAGCGCAGGAACCGGAATGTACACCGAGTACATGAGGATTCCGGATCGCTGAGCCAATCAAAGATTGGCTCGCAGTACCGCTGGCACTCAAGATGCGAAGGCACAGCCGTCCAATGAGACAGGCTCTTAAACCGCGCCGTCAGCGGCGCAGGAAACCCCATGATCCAACTGCAAAACCTCAGCCTGCGCCGCGGGCTGAAAGAGCTGCTCAACAACGCCAGCCTGACCCTCAACCCCGGCTACAAGGTCGGCGTGGTCGGGGCCAACGGCGCCGGCAAGTCCAGCCTGTTCGCCCTCTTGATGGGCCAGTTGCACGCCGACAGCGGCGACGCCTCGGTGCCGGCGCACTGGACCATCGCCCACGTGGCACAGGAAACGCCGGCGCTGGAGTGCTCCGCGCTCGACTACGTGCTCGACGGTGACGCCGAACTGCGTCAACTGCAGCGTAAGTTGGCCGAAGCCGAACAGGCCAACGACGGCGCCGCCATCGGCCAGCTGCATGGCGAGCTCGACCACATCGACGGCTACGCCGCCCCGGCGCGTGCCGCCAAGCTCCTGACCGGCCTCGGCTTCGCCCCGGAAGCCCAGGAGCGGCCGGTGGCCAGCTTCTCCGGGGGCTGGCGCATGCGCCTCAACCTGGCGCAGGCGCTGATGTGCCGCTCCGACCTGTTGCTGCTCGACGAACCGACCAACCACCTCGACCTCGAGACCGTGCTGTGGCTGGAGGACTGGCTCAAGGCCTACCCCGGCACGCTGCTGGTGATCTCGCACGACCGCGACTTCCTCGACGCGGTGTGCGGCCAGATCGTCGAAGTGGCCAACCAGACGCTCACGCTCTACACCGGCAACTACAGCCAGTTCGAGACCATGCGCGCCGAGAAGCTGGCGCGTCAGCAGTCCGAGTTCGACAAGCAGCAGCGCCAGATCGCCCACCTCGAATCGTTCATCAACCGCTTCAAGGCCAAGGCCACCAAGGCACGCCAGGCGCAGAGCCGGGTCAAGGCGCTGGAGAAGCTGGAACGCATCGCCCCGGCGCACGTCGATTCACCGTTCGACTTCACCTTCGCCACGCCGGCCTCCCTGCCCAACCCGCTACTGCGGCTCGACAAGGTCGCCATCGGTTACGGCGCCACGCCGATCCTGCAGCGCGTGTCGCTGTCGGTGGAAGCCGGCAGCCGCATCGGCCTGCTGGGCGTCAACGGCGCCGGCAAGTCGACCCTGGTCAAACTGCTGGCGGGCGAGTTGAAGGCGCTGGAAGGCGAAGTGATCGGGGCGCAGATGCTGAAGATCGGCTACTTCGCCCAGCACCAGCTGGAAACGCTGCGCATGGACGACACGCCGCTGCAGCACCTGGCGCGGCTGGCGCCGCAGGCGCGCGAACAGGAACTGCGCACCTTCCTCGGCGGCTTCAACTTCCGTGGCGACGCCGCCACCAGCCCGGTGGGGCCGATGTCCGGCGGCGAGAAGGCGCGCCTGGCGCTGGCGCTGATCGTGTGGGAAAAGCCCAACCTGCTGCTGCTCGACGAACCGACCAACCACCTCGACCTCGAGATGCGCCACGCCCTGACCCTGGCGCTGCAGGATTTCCCCGGCGCGCTGGTGGTGGTCTCGCACGACCGCGCCCTGCTGGAATCGACCACCGACCTGTTCTGGCTGGTCGCCGACGGCACGGTGCGGCCGTTCGACGGCGACCTGGAAGACTACCGCCAGTGGCGCCTCGAGCAGTTGGCCGAAGGCGCCAGACCCTCCGCCGGCGACGCCCAGAGCGTCAACCGCAAGGAACAGAAGCGCCAGGAGGCCGAAGAGCGCCAGCGCCTGTCGGCACTGAAGAAGCCCTTGCTCGCCAAGCTCGGCAAGCTGGAAAAGGAGCTGGAAAAGCTCTCCGGCGAGAAGGCCGAACTGGATGCCTTCCTCGCCTCGGAAGAAGCCTATCAGGACGGCAACAAGGCCAAGCTCGCCGACAGCATCAAGCGCCAGGGCGAGGTGTCGGCGCGGCTGGCCGAGGTCGAAGAGGAATGGCTGCTGCTGCAGGACGAACTGGAAGGGGTTTCGGCCAACCTGGCGTAGCGACTGGCACGCGCCGGCCATGTGGAGCCCACGGCAGTAAGCCTCTATTCCAGTAAACGAGCGAGCCAAAGCAGCTTGAGTGCCGCCGGCGCACAGGAATCGGAATGGACACGGAGTCCATGAGCATTCCAGATCGCTGAGCCGATCACTGCGTGCAAATCCATCGCTGAGCCAATCGAAGATTGGCACGCAGGGATTTGCCCAGCGATAGATCGGCACGCAGTACTGCCGGCGCTCAAGATGCGAAGGCGCAGCCGCCCGATGGGATAGATTTAGCCCTTGATCCAGCCGCGCTCCATGGCGTACTTCACCAGCGCCGCGACGTTCTCCGCGCCCAGCTTGCGGCGCAGGTTCAAGCGGTGCGCCTCGACGGTGCGCACGCTGATCTCCAGGCTCGCCGCCACCATCTTGTTGCTGTGCCCGGCGGCGAGCAACAACAGCACCTCGCGCTCGCGCTCGGTGAGCGGGTCCGGCTGCGGCGCCGGCTCGATCAGGGCGTGCGTCACGGCATGGCTGTAATAGCTGCCGCCCGCCACCGCCGCCTCGATGGCGGCGATGATCTCCTGCGACGGCGCGTCCTTCAGCACGTAGCCGCGGGCGCCGGCGCGCACCGCGCTGGAAACGTATTCGGCGTTGTCGTACATGCTGAGGATCACCACCACCACGCCGGGATGGCGCTCGCGCAGCGCGGCGGTGAGCTGGATGCCGTTCATGTCGCGCATGCCGATGTCGACCAGCATGATGTCCGGGCGCAGGGTGTCGGCCAGCTCCAGCGCCTCGCGACCGCTGCCGGCCTCCCCCACCACATCCAGACGCGGCACGCTGCTCAGACGAGCACGCAGCCCGTCGCGCACCAGGGGGTGGTCGTCCACCAGCACCAGGCGGATACGGAGCACGGCATTCGGTTGTTGCAGACTCATTTCAGACTCCAGCAGGGGCCGGCGGGGCCGGACAAGCCGCCATCTTGCCTAGGCGATGGTGCTCACGGCAACTCCCGTTTTCGTTGCACGCCGGGGGAGCCCTCCGTTACACCGGATGCGTCGGCATGCGCTGACGCATCGCCCGCTCATACCGGCAACCGCACTTCCAGCTCGGTTTCTCCCGGACGCGAACCGAGCAGGCAACTGCCGCCCAGGTGCTCGGCGCGCTCGCGGATATTGCGCAGTCCGATGCCGCGGGTCTGGGAGCGGTCGACATTGTCGACATCGAAGCCGCAGCCGTCGTCCCGCACCGCCATGCGCACGCCGTACCTCTCGCGGGACAGGGTCAGCGTCACGTTGCGAGCGCGGGAGTGGCGCTCGATGTTGGTGAACGCCTCCTGGGCGATGCGGAACAGCGCCACCGCCTGACGATCGTCGAGGCAGGTATCGTCCAGGGTGTTGTCGAACGCCACGCGGATGCCGCTGCGGCGCTCGAATTCCGCGGAGAGCTGCCCCAGCGCCGCCGACAAGCCGAGCATGTCGAGCACCGACGGCCGCAGATCGTGCGAGATGCGCCGCACCTCGCTCAGCGCGTCGCCCAGTCCGCCCAACCCCTTCTCCACTTCGGCCAGGGCCGGCTCGCCGGCTTCCAGCTTGTGCTGCGCCAGCTCGAACTGGAACTTGACCGAGACCAGCAGCTGGCTGATGCCGTCGTGCAGCTCGCGCGACACGCGCGCCCGCTCCTGCTCCTGCGAATTCACCAGGCGCTGCGTCAGCGCCTTGAGCTTGGCGTCGGCGACGCGGTGCTCGCTGACGTTGAGCACCACCCCGCCGGCGAACACCAGCAGTACCGCCGCTCCGGCCACGGCAGCAATGCCCCACAAAGTGTCGCGCACGTTGGCCGAAGCGCGGCTGCGCAACTGGTCGGTGGCGTGCTCGATGTCGTCGATGTAGACCCCCGTCCCCAGCACCCAGCCCCAGCGCTCCAGCAGCACCACGTAGCCCAGCTTCTCGGTCATCTGGTGCGACGACGGCTTCTCCCAGTCGTAGCGCTGGAACCCGGTGCCGCTGGTCGCCGCGGCCAGCAGCGAACGGATCACGTGGCGGCCGTGCGGGTCGGTGAGGTCCCACAGATTCTTGCCGACCAGGCCGGGCTTGCGCGGATGCACCAGGTTGTTGCCGGAAAGATCATAGACGAAGAAATAGCCGTCCTCGCCGTAGCTGATGCCACGCAGGATGGCCTTGGCCTGCTCCTGGGTGGCGGCGTCGTTGCGGCCGGAGGCGTAGAGCGGCCCGATCGCCGTCATCGCCAGCTGAGTGTAATGCTGCAGTTCGGCCTGCTTGCTGGCGAGCAGGGTCTCTTCGATGAGCTGGGTCTGCTGCTCGGTCAGGCGCTGGCTGCGATGCACCAGCAAGCCGCCCAGCGCCAGCATCGCCAGCAGCAAGGGCAGGATGGTGAGCAGCACGACTTTGTGTTTGGTCTGCATGGCGACGGCAAGGGTGATGGAAGACCGGCAGACGGCCGCAATGCCGTGCTGCCAACGACGCATTGTAACGCCAGCCCCACTACGCGCACCCGGCAAAACAGGGCGCCCAGCCGCCTCTACGCAGAACTACGTAGACCGACTGCGGTAGTAGTGCGAATTTTCCTTTACCGCGACATGGCGAATAGTAGAGCCGTCCGCCGACCGTCCTACACCGACGTCGTCGGCACGCACACAAGAAGGCATGTCCACACACCATGCCGCCACACTGGAGAGAGACACTATGCAACGCCTTGCCGGCCACCTCGGGTGGTTTCTGGTGGCGCTTGTCGGCGCGTTCGCGCTCGGCACCGTCGCCCTGCATCGCGGCGAAACGATCAATGCGCTCTGGATCGTTGCCGCTGCGGTATCCGTCTACCTGATCGCCTACCGCTACTACAGCCGCTTCATCGCCACCAAGGTGATGCAGCTCGACCCGCGCCGCGCCACCCCGGCGGTGCGCCTGAACGACGGCCTCGACTACGTGCCGACCAACAAGAACGTACTGTTCGGCCACCACTTCGCCGCCATCGCCGGCGCCGGTCCGCTGGTGGGCCCGGTGCTCGCCGCCCAGCTGGGCTACCTGCCCGGCATGCTGTGGATCCTGGCCGGGGCGGTGTTCGCCGGCGCGGTGCAGGACTTCATGGTGCTGTTCATCTCCACGCGCCGCGACGGCCGCTCGCTGGGCGACCTGATCAAGTCCGAGTTGGGCCCGGTTCCCGGCGTGATCGCGCTGTTCGGCACCTTCATGATCATGGTCATCATCCTCGCCGTGCTGGCGCTGATCGTGGTCAAGGCGCTGGCCGACAGCCCGTGGGGCACCTTCACCGTGGGCGCCACCATCCCCATCGCGCTGTTCATGGGCGTGTACACCCGCTACATCCGCCCGGGCCGCATCGGCGAAATCTCGCTGATCGGCTTCGTGCTGCTGATGCTCGCCATCGTCGGCGGCGGCCAGGTGGCGTCGCATCCGGAACTGGCCAGCCTGTTCACCTTCACCGGCAAGGAACTGACCTGGATCCTGATCGGCTACGGCGCCATCGCCTCGGTGCTGCCGGTGTGGCTGCTGCTGGCTCCGCGCGACTACCTGTCCACCTTCCTCAAGGTCGGCACCATCCTCGGCCTTGCCATCGGCATCGTGATCGTCATGCCGGAACTGAAGATGCCGTCGGTCACCCGCTTCATCGACGGCAGCGGCCCGGTGTGGTCGGGCAGCGTGTTCCCCTTCCTGTTCATCACCATCGCCTGCGGCGCGGTATCGGGCTTCCACGCCCTGATCTCCTCCGGCACCACGCCGAAGCTGCTGGAAAACGAAAGCCACGCCCCGTTCATCGGCTACGGCGGCATGCTGATGGAGTCGTTCGTCGCCATCATGGCGCTGGTAGCCGCCGCCTGCATCGAGCCGGGCGTCTACTTCGCCATGAACAGCCCGGCCGCCCTGCTCGGCCACACCGCCGAATCGGCCGCACAGGCGGTGTCGCAATTCGGCTTCGTCATCACCCCCGAGATGCTGACCCACACCGCGCAGACGCTGGGCGAGCACACCATCATTTCGCGCGCCGGCGGCGCCCCGACGCTGGCCGTCGGCATGGCCGAAATCCTCTCCGGCGTGTTCGGCGGCAACGGCATGAAGGCGTTCTGGTACCACTTCGCCATCCTGTTCGAAGCGCTGTTCATCCTCACCGCCGTCGACGCCGGCACCCGTGCCGGACGCTTCATGCTGCAGGACCTGCTGGGCGTGTTCGTGCCGTCGTTCAAGAAGACCGACTCGCTGCCGGCCAACCTGATCGCCACCGGGCTGTGCGTGGCGGCCTGGGGTTTCTTCCTGTACCAGGGCGTGGTCGATCCGCTGGGCGGCATCAACACGCTGTGGCCGCTGTTCGGCATCTCCAACCAGATGCTGGCCGCCGTGGCGCTGATCCTCTCCACCGTGGTGCTGTTCAAGCTCAAGCGCGAGCGCTACGCCTGGGTCACCATCGTGCCGACGGCCTGGCTGCTGTATTGCACCCTGTACGCCGGCTGGCTCAAGGTGTTCGCCGACAGCCCGAAAGTGGGCTTCTTGGCGCACGCCGCCAAGTACCAGAACGCCATCGTCGAAGGCAAGGTGCTGGCTCCGGCCAAGAGCATCGAGCAGATGCACCAGATCGTGTTCAACGACCGTCTGGACGCCGGGCTCGCCATCTTGTTCATCCTGGTGGTGCTGAGCGTGCTGGGCTTCGGCCTGCGCGCCTGCCTGCAGGCCTGGCGCAGCGCCCACCCGACCGCGCAGGAAACCGCGCCGGTGGTGGCCGAAGCCGGCCGCGCCTGACGGACACAGACCATGTTCGACCAGCTTGGCAAACTGGGTAAGTATCTCGGGCAGGCCGCCAACCTGATGGTGGGCCTGCCCGACTACGACACCTACGTGGAGCACATGCGTACCACCCACCCGGACCAGACGCCGATGACGTACGAGGAGTTTTTCCGGGAGCGCCAGGACGCCCGCTACGGCGGGGGGAGTGGCAAGGTGGGACGCTGCTGCTGAAACCTGTCGCATTAGGCGGCTGCGCCTTTGCATCTTGAGCGCCGGCAGTACTGCGTGCCGATCTATCGCTGGGCAAATCCCTGCGTGCCAATCTTCGATTGGCTCAGCGATGGATTTGCACGCAGTGATCGGCTCAGCGATCAGGAATCCTCATGGACCATATGTCCATTCCGGTTCCTGTGCGCTGGCAGCGCCCAACCTGCTTTGGCTCGCTCGCCTACTACAACAGGTTCTGATCCTCACAGGGTGTGATACGCCCTTCTCATGGAAATGCCCATGACCCATACCCCCATCCCCGTCACCCTGCTCACCGGCTTTCTCGGCGCGGGCAAGACCACCCTGCTCAACCACCTGCTGGCCGAAGCCGGCGAGCGCATCGTTGTGATCGAGAACGAGTTCGGCCCGGTCAGCATCGACAGCGAACTGTTGATCCGCGAGCGCGACGAACTGGTGGAAATGACCAACGGCTGCCTGTGCTGCACCATCCGCGGCGACCTGTCGCGCCATCTGCATTCGCTCTACCAGCGCCGCCGTGACGGCGAGCTTGCCTTCACCCGGCTGGTGATCGAAACCACCGGGCTCGCCGACCCGACGCCGATCGCCCAGACCTTCTTCAGCGACGACACGTTGGCCGAAGCCTACGCCCTCGACGGCGTGCTCGCCGTGGTCGACGCCGTGCACGGCGAGCAGCAACTGGACGGGCATCTGGTGGCGCGCAAACAAGCCGGCTTTGCCGACCGCCTCTTGATCTCCAAGACCGACCTCGTCGACGAAGCCAGCCTCGAGCACCTCGGCGCGCGTCTTGCCGCCATCAACAGCCAGGCCGGGCAGCATCGGCTGGTCCAGGGCCGCATCGCGCCGGCGCTGGCGTTCGGCGTACGCGGCTTCCACCTCGACGAAAACCTGCTGCGCCCGGCAACAGGCGAGCGCAACCTGAGCTTCCGCCCGGCTGCTACGCGCTCGTTCGCCGACGACATCGCCGCGCTCCATCTCGCCCACGACGGCCCGCTCGATCTCGCACGCATCAGCGCCTTCATGAACCGGCTGGTCGAGCAGCATGCCGAACAGCTGCTGCGCTACAAGGGCGTGCTCGCCATCGCCGGCGAACCGCGCCGCCTGGTGTTCCAGGGCGTGCACCGCATCACCGGCTTCGACTACGGCCGGGAATGGCAGGACGACGAAACGCCCCGCTGCGACATCGTACTGATCGGACAGCAACTCCCGGCCGACGCCATCCGCGCCGAGTTCGCCGCCTGCCTGGCTTAACGCCCTCCCCGCCCAAGGTCGCCTGCCGGCGGCCTTCCTTCCGGCTCACACCAGCAATTGCAGCAGGTCGCACAGCTGGCGGTCTTCCGCCCGCGCCGAGCGGCTGCGCCGGCGGATTTCCTGCAGCAGGCAATCGACGAAGCACTGCGCCGCGGTGCTGCGCGTGGTGTCGCGTCGGCTGATCACGCCGAGCCGCCCGGTCTCGAAGCCTTCGGCCAACCTCAGCACCTGCACCCAGTCGCGCAGGGGCTCGGCCACGATCAGCGGCTCCGGGCAGTAACTCAGCATGTCGGCGTGGCGGATCAGCGACAGCAACAGGGTCAGCGAGTGAGCCCGCACCAGGCGCCGCTCGTCGATCGCCACGCCGTGCTGCCAGAACAGGTTGTGCATGAAGGCGTCGTAGGCGCTGGGGGCGTAATTCACCACCCAATCCGCGTCCAGGAGTTCATGCAGCGAGCGGCTCCCGCCCAGCGCATGGCCCTGGCGCGCGATCACCACGCTGTTGAACAGCAGCAGATCCTCGCACTCGAACTCCGGCGCCGGCATCGCCGGAATCATCGGCCCCACCACGAAATCGAGCTCCCCGTTGCGCAGGCGCGGCAGCGCCACCGCAGTCAGCCCCTCGAACAGCTCGAGGCGCACCTCGGGCATTTTTTCGCGAAAACGCCGCACCACTTCCGGCAGGAAGGTCAGTTCGATGAACGGCGTCACGCCGATGCTGAGCCGCCCTTCCGCCTGGCCCCGTAGCCGCGCCAGCTCGGCGTCGGCGCGCTGCAACTGCCCCACCACCAGCCGCGCGTGCCCGAGCAAGGCGCTGCCGTACTCGGTGAACGATACCCCGCTGGCGTGACGCACCAGCAGCGGCAAGTGCTGCTCGGCCTCCAGCTCGCGCACCGCCTTGGTTACCGCCGCCTGTGACAGCCCGAGCCGCCGCGCTGCGGCACGGATGCTGCCGCTCTCGGCGATGGCCACCAGCGCTTGCAATTGATGCAGCTTCATCCCGCTCCACCCGACAACCAAAGGTTATCAAGATAACAAAACTGGTACTCCCGGGACAGCCAGGCGCTGACTAAGATCAGTTCAGCCCATCCCCCGCCACGGCGGGCCTAGCCCGAGGAGAATGTCATGACCGACCCCGTCCTGCCCGGCATCCGCGCCATCGAGAATGAGATGATCGCGCTGCGCCGCCAGATCCATGCCCACCCCGAACTCGGCTTCGAGGAGTTCGCCACCAGCGATCTCGTCGCCGAATGCCTGAGTGCCTGGGGTTACGACGTGCATCGCGGCATCGGCGGCACCGGGATAGTCGCCACACTGCGGCATGGCGCGGGCACCAAGCGCCTGGGCCTGCGCGCCGACATGGACGCCCTGCCCATCACGGAATCCACCGGCCTGCCTTACGCCAGCCGCCACCCCGGCAAGATGCACGCCTGCGGTCACGATGGCCACACCGCCACGCTGCTGGCCGCCGCCCGCTACCTGGCCGAGACACGTCGCTTCGACGGCACGCTCAACCTGATCTTCCAGCCCGCCGAAGAAGGCCTGGCCGGGGCACGCAAGATGCTCGAGGACGGCCTGTTCGAGCGCTTTCCCTGCGACGCCGTCTTCGCCCTGCACAACATGCCGGGCTACCCGGCGGGGCGTTTCGGCTTTCTGCCCGGCGCCTTCATGGCCTCGTCCGACACCGTCACCATCCGCATCCAGGGCTGTGGCGGCCACGGCGCCATGCCGCACCGCTCGGTCGACCCGGTGGTGGTCTGCGCCTCCCTGACCATGGCGCTGCAAAGCGTGGTGGCGCGCAACGTGCCGCCGCTCGAGATGGCCATCGTCACCGTCGGCGCCATCCGCGCCGGCGAAGCCGCCAACGTGATCCCGGACAGCGCCGAGATGCGGCTGTCGGTGCGCTCGCTCGACCCGGCGGTGCGCGACCTGCTCGAACAGCGCATCACCGCCCTGGCGCACGCGCAGGCGGAAGGCTTCGGCGCCAAGGCCGAGGTCGACTACCGGCGCGGCTACCCGGTACTGGTGAACAGCCCGTCCGAAACCGCCCTCGCCCGCGCGGTGGCGCACGACTGGCTCGGCGAAGAGGGCCTGATCGACGGCATGGTTCCCCTCACCGGCAGCGAGGACTTCGCCTTCCTGCTGCAACAATGCCCCGGCTGCTACCTGATCATCGGCAACGGCGACGGAGAAGGCGGCTGCATGGTGCACAACCCCGGCTACGACTTCAACGACGCCTGTCTGCCGCTAGGGGCGAGCTACTGGGTCAAGCTGGCCGAACGTTTCCTGGATTGAGAGATAGCCAACCGGATCGCCACCCGGTCGGGCGGTCCGGCCGAATAAAACAACAAGGCGGCCGGGACCGTATATCACTATCTACAAAGAGAGAGAAACCATCATGTCAACCAGCCTCACCTCGCCGGCCGGGACGGCCGCTCACCGTGCTGCCCCGGCGAGCCGCTCGGCCAACGCCCGCTCCATTGCCGCCATCACCCTGGGCAATGGTCTGGAGTTTTTCGATTTCACGGTCTACACCTTCTTCGCCACCCTGATCGGCCGGCTGTTCTTCCCGGTCGATACCGCTTTCGGCCAACTCATGCTGTCGCTCGCCACCTTCGGCGTCGGCTTCGCCATGCGCCCGCTGGGCGGCATCGTCATCGGCGCCTACGCCGACCGCGCCGGACGCAAGCCGGCCATGATGCTGACGCTGTGGCTGATGGCGCTGGGCTCGGCCATGTTCGTCATCACGCCGAGCTATGCCCAGATCGGCCTCGCCGCGCCGGTGCTGATCGTGCTGGGACGCCTGATCCAGGGCTTTGCCATCGGCGGCGAGTTGGGCGCATCCACCTCGCTGCTGCTGGAATACGCCGACGACCATTCGCGTGGCTACTACGGCAGCTGGCAGTTGTTCAGCCAGGCCCTGAGCGTGCTGCTGGGCTCGCTGTGCGGCCTCGCGCTGACCTATCTACTGCCGACGGACGCACTGGAGAGCTGGGGCTGGCGCATGCCCTTCGTGCTCGGCATGCTGGTGGTGCCGATCGGCATGTACATCCGCCGTCACCTGCACGAAACCGCCGACAGCGCCCACGCCGAGGAAGGGCTGGGCAGCGTGGCCGCTGTGTTCGGCCCCTTCCGCCGCGAACTCGTCGCCGGCGTGCTGCTGGTGATCGGCGGCACCGCCGCCAACTACATCATCCTCAACTACATGACCAACTACGCTGCCACCCAGCTCGGACTGCCGCTCAAGCAGGCCATGTGGGCCGGGCTCGCCGCCGCCGCCGTCTCCATGCTGCTGGCGCCGTATGCCGGCATCCTGAGCGACCGCATCGGCCGCAAACGCGCCATCCTGCTGACGCGCATACCGATGCTGGTGCTGATCTACCCCGCCTTCATGCTGCTCAACGCCAGCCCCAACCTTGCCACCTTGCTCCTGGTGGTGGCGGGACTGTCGCTGCTTCTGATTTTCAACAGCGTGCCCTCGGTGGTGATCCTGCCGGAACTGTTCCCGCGCCGCGTACGCGCCACCGGCATGTCCCTGGTGTACTGCTTTGGCGTGTTGATCTTCGGCGGCTTCGCCCAGTTCTTCGCCACCGGCCTGATCCGCCTCACCGGCAACCCGAACGCTCCGGCGCTCTACGTCATCGGTTGCGGCCTAGTCTCCCTGCTGGGCTGGGCCATGGTGCGCGAAACCGCCGGCCGGCCACTGGAATAACCCCGCACCGGCTCTGAACGCAAGCTCCTGCCCGCAACGCCACCCGGCCCGGCGGGCTTCTTTTCCCCCGCAGTCTGTCCAAGCCCGCCAGTACCTCGCCCCCGCCGCTCAGCGGCGCTCGTCGCGGTGCAATGCCCCTCCTCAACGGCCGCCTTCGTCAGCAAACCATGACGTAATCCTACTTTTTCATATAGCGATATTTTTCAATAATTAATTTTAAATATTTTAATAAAAATTATATTAACAAATAAGAAATTTGATTTAGATCAATCTTATTTGGCCTGCCTTCGTAGGTTTACTCATTTGTCCTTGCAAACGGCCTCCCCGCCCCCTAACCAAAGAAGACTAGGCTGACCGCCTGTTGCGCCCTCCCCTCATGCTTGGCCGGAGTAAACCCGACTCATGAAAACCATCTTCCTCGTGGACGACTCGGCGACCATTTTGCTCTCCGTTTCCAACATCCTCGCCAAGGCCGGCTACGCCGTCGCGAAAGCCGGGAATGCTGGAGAGGCATTAAGCCAGTTTCAAGCCGGCATAAAGTCCGACCTATTGATCACTGATCTCAACATGCCCGGCATGAACGGCATCGAGCTGATTCAACACGTACGCAAACTGCCGAACTATCGCTTCATGCCGATCCTGTTCCTGACCACCGAGTCACAGCAATCGAAAAAGGCCGAGGCGAAAGCTGCCGGGGCTTCAGGCTGGATCGTCAAGCCAGCCTCGGCAGACGATCTGCTCAACACCATCAAGCTGGTGATGCGCTGATGATGCAGCAACGCCCTTTCCTCTTGTATGCCCTGGGTTCGTTCAGCGTCGTTACCGTCATGGCCGGCTTGAGCGTGTATTTCTTCAACGACGGGTTCACCACCGTCCTGTTGCCGACACTCGGCCTGTCGCAGCCCTTGGGCAATGCCATCGGGGCGGTGCTGCTGGTGAGCACGGCCTGCCTCGGCGTCTGGCTGATCCCCTTCCTGCTGTTCCGCCAGCAGCAGTGCGGGTTGTCATCCCGGCTGGCACAACTGGCACAGGGGAGCGAACAGCTGAGCACGGCCAGCAACGAGGTGGCGGGAGAGCTCCTGGCGGTACCGACCTATAGCGACGTGCTGCGCAATCATCTGGGCAGCGTGGTGCAGCAGACCGAGCAAGCGGCCTACGACATTACCAACCGGCTGCAGGCCATCGATGGCGTCGTGACAAGGCTGAACGACTTTGTCACGACGAGCTCGTCACACGCCAGCCAGCTGGCTCAGAACTCCGAGCAGCACATCGCCGACAACCAGCATCTGATCGGTGCGATGCGCGACTACATCGATCACCGCCTCCAGGAGGCGCGCCAGGACCAAGAGCGAACCCACCGGGTCGTCGCCGAGACACGCTCGTTGCAGTCGCTCACCCTTCTGATCAAGAACATCGCGGCACAAACGAATCTGCTGGCGCTGAATGCGGCGATCGAGGCGGCCCGAGCCGGCGAAGCCGGGCGCGGCTTCGCCGTGGTGGCCGACGAGGTCCGCAAGTTGTCGGGCGAAACCGAAAAAGCGGTCGTGGCGATCAGCCAGGGCATCATGGACGTGGGGATGACGGTCGAGGCTCAACTGCAGCAAAAGCTGTCGACGGCCAATCTTGAACGCGAGCAAGCCACGCTTGGGCATTTCGCCGATCAGCTCGCCGGACTTGGCAACAGCTACCAGGATCTACTGCGCCATCAGACCCACGTCATCGACAGCGTGAGCAGCAGCAGCGCCGAGCTGATGCAGATGTTCATGCATGCACTGGCGAGCGTGCAGTTCCAGGACGTCACCCGCCAGCAGATCGAGCATACGGCGGAAGCCCTGCATCGCCTGGATGACCATCTTGCCGTACTGGTGCGGCGGCTGCAGCAGCCGGGCGACCCGGGTGTCCAGTACAAGCCCCTCGCGCTCCATCTGGAGGCCATTTACAGCGATTACGTGATGGATCAGCAGCGCCAGGCCCATCACGCCGTCACCCACCAGCCTACGGTGGCGGCCAGCCCCAAGGTTGAATTGTTCTGAGGACTATCATGGCACCCAGCCCGGCTCCGGAGCACCAACGCCTCACCCTCCTCGACGACATGACCATCTACAACGCCACGGCACAGAAGCAGCTGCTGCTCGACGCCCTGCAGGCGGGTGACGGCCTCGAGCTCGATCTTTCCGCCGTGGCCGAAATCGACACGGCCGGATTCCAGCTGTTACTGCTGGCCAAGCGAGAAGCACGCCATCAGGACAAGCCGCTGCTGATCGTCGCGCACAGCCCGGCGGTACGTGAGGTGGTGGACTTTTTCAACGTGGCCGCCGACTTCGGCGACCCGATGCTGATCCCCGCGCGGGAAAGCTGAATCCTGAACAGACAAGGCCCATGGACGAACTCCTGACCGTGTTCGTGACGGAAAGTCGCGAACAGTTGGCCGCGCTCGAAGCGGCGCTGCTACAACTCGAAGAAGCTTCCGGCGACGCCGACACGCTGCATGCGATCTTTCGCGCCGCGCACACGATCAAGGGCGGTGCCGGCGTCATTGAATGCGACTACATCGTCGCCTTCACCCACGTGGTCGAAAACGTGCTCGACCAACTGCGCAATGGCGACATCGCGGTCAGCGCCGAACTCATCGCCTTGCTTTTGGCCTGCGGCGATCATATCGGCTTGCTGTTGGGCGAGTTCGAAAGCGGCCGGGTTCACCCAACGGCCGAATTGCAACTGGCCGGCGATGCCTTGCTCGCACGTTTACAGCGCGACGCACAGACCGCACCGCCCGGCCTCCCCCCGGCCGAGGCATCCTCCGCCACCCAGCCAGGTCTGGGCCGGGACCTGATCGAGAGCGAATGCTGGCACATCTCCTTGCGTTTCGAGCGCCATGTGCTGAAGAACGGCATGGACCCGCTGTCCTTCCTGCACTACCTCGGCACGCTGGGCACCATCGTGCACCTCGAAACCGTGGCCGATGCCATGCCGCCGGCAGATCAGATGGATGCGGAAGCCTGCTATCTCGGCTTCGAGATTCGTTTTGCCTCCTGCGCCGACAAGACGACGATCGAGCGGGTATTCGAGTTCGTCCGCGACGACTGCACCCTGCACATCCTGCCGCCGGACAGCCGCCTGGCCGACTATATCGATCTGTTGCAGTCCCTGCCGGAAGACACGATGCGGCTGGGCGAAATCCTGGTTCGCATCGGCGCGCTCACGCAAGCGGAGCTCGATGACGGGCTGCTTATGCAGCAGCCTCCCATGGCCGGCGCAGCGCCACCCGACGTCGTACCACTGGGAGAAATTCTGGTGCAACAGCAGGTGGTACAGCCCAAGCTGGTCGAGGCGGCCATCATCCGGCAGGCTCAGGTCAACGACAAGAAAACCGCCGAGGCGAGGCTGATTCGCATCCAGGCCGACAAGCTCGACCGCCTGATCGACCTGGTCGGCGAGCTGGTTATTGCCAGCGCCAGCGTCAGCCTGCTTGCCAGTCGCACCGGTCGCGCCGAGCTTCTGGAGGCGAGCTCGCTGATGATGCGCCTGGTCGAAAGCACACGCGATTCGGCATTGCAACTGCGCATGGTGCAGATTGGAGAAACCTTCAGCCGCTTCAACCGCATCGTGCGCGATGTCTCCAAAGAGCTTGGCAAGGACATCGAACTGGTCATTACCGGAGGAGAAACCGAACTCGACAAGAGCGTGGTGGAGAAGATCGGCGATCCACTGATCCATCTGGTACGCAACGCCATCGACCACGGGATCGAACCCACCGCGCACCGTGCCGCCGCCGGCAAGCCACCCCGCGGCCGGCTGGAGCTGAACGCCTCGCATGATTCGGGCAGCATCGTCATTACCGTCAGCGACGACGGAGGCGGCCTCAACCGCGACAAAATCGTGGCGAAGGCGACCGAGCGCGGCCTGCTCCAGCCGGGCCACAACCTGAGCGAAGCGGAAATCGACAACCTGATCTTCGAGCCGGGTTTCTCCACCGCCGATCACGTCTCCAACCTGTCCGGCCGTGGCGTCGGCATGGACGTCGTCAAGCGCAATATCCAGAGCCTGCGCGGCCACGTCGATGTCCGCTCGGCTCCCGGTGCCGGCACCCGCTTTTCCATCCGCCTGCCGCTGACCATGGCCATCATCGACGGCTTCCTGGTCGGCACGGGACAGGCCAACTACGTGGTGCCGCTCGACATGGTGGTCGAATGCCTCGAGTTGTCGCCGCAAACCAGCGATAACCATTACCTCAACCTGCGCGGCGAAGTACTGCCGTTCATCCGTCTGCACGAGCTGTTCAACCTGCCGGGCAAGCGGCCGGCGCGCGAGAACGTGGTCGTGGTGCGTACCGGCGCGCAGAAGGTCGGCATCGTCGTTGACCAGCTGCTGGGCGAATTCCAGACGGTGATCAAACCGCTCGGCCATCTGTTCCAGAGCCTGCGCGGCATCGGCGGCTCGACCATCCTCGGCAGCGGCGAGGTGGCACTGATTCTTGACGTTCCCGCACTCGTCGCCATCGCGACACGACGCGAGTCGCGCGAAGCGGCATCCACTTCGGCCACCTGAGCCGACCACGTTAGCCTAGAAGGAAGAAGGGAGTTCGTTATGTTCGCCAACATGAAAGTGGGTGCCAAACTAAGCTTCGGCTTCGGCATCGTCATTCTGGTCATGATCACCATCTCAGCCATTGGCATCGTGCGCATGGGCCATCTCAACGACGCGATCGGCACCATGGCCAACGACCGTTGGCCGAAGACCGTGCTGTTGAACCAGATCGTCGACAACTCCAGCCAGACTGCCATCGCCCTGCGCAACATGATGCTGTCGACGAGCAAGGAGGATCGGCAGCGGGACAAGGAGCGGGTGCTGCAATCACGCAAGGCCATCGACACCGCGGTCGATAAGCTCGAATCGTTGATCGCCTTGCCGCGCGGCAAGGAAATGCTGGCCCAGCTGAAGGAACTGCGCATCAAATACATCGCCGGGCAGGAAACGCTGATCCGCCTGGTCGAGGAGGAACGCCAGGATGAAGCGCGGGCCTTCTTGCAGAACGAGCTGCGGCCGACCCTGCGCGCCTACCAGGAACATGCGCTGAAGTTCGTCCAGTTCCAGGGCGAATTGATGGACAGCGCGGCCAAGGACGCCCAGGCGGTTTACGCCGAGGCACGCAACCTGACGCTGGCGCTCATCGCAGCGGGCATCGTCATCGCCGCCGCGGTCGGCTTCTGGATCACCCGCAATCTGATGCGACAGCTCGGCGGCGAGCCCGACCATGCCGCCGCCATTGCGCGCAAGGTGGCCGAAGGCGACCTGACCCAGCAGATCGAGCTGCGCGCCAACGACAACTCCAGCCTCCTGGCGGCGATGCGCAACATGGTCGAGCGGCTGTCGCTCACCATCGGTCAGGTCCGCTCGGCGGCCGACAACCTCTCGGCCGCCGCCGAGCAGGTCAGCGCCACCTCGCAGTCGCTGTCGCAAGGCGCCGCCGAACAGGCGGCTTCGGTCGAGGAAATTTCCTCCACCCTCGAGCAGACCACCGCCACCGTGGCACAGAACACCGAAAACGCCAGGGTCACCGATGGCATGGCCGCCAAAGCGGCCAGCGAAGCCGGCCAGGGTGGCGCGGCGGTCAAGGAAACCGTCACCGCGATGCGGGCGATCGCACAGAAGATCGGCATCATTGACGACATCGCCTACCAGACCAACTTGCTGGCGCTGAACGCCGCGATCGAGGCGGCCCGTGCCGGCGAGCATGGCAAGGGCTTTGCCGTGGTTGCCGCCGAGGTACGCAAGTTGGCCGAACGCAGCCAGGTGGCGGCTCAGGAAATTGGCGAGCTGGCCGGCTCCAGCGTGAAGCTGGCCGAACACGCCGGCCAACTGCTCGACGCGATGGTGCCGTCGATCAGCAAGACCTCCGACCTGGTGCAGGAAATTGCCTCCGCCAGCCAAGAGCAGAGCGCCGGCGTGACCCAGATCAACCAGGCGGTCGGCCAGCTCAACCAGACCACCCAGCAGAGTGCGTCGTCGTCCGAGGAACTGGCCGCCACGGCCGAGGAAATGGGCGCCCAAGCAGAGCAGCTGCAAGGACTGATGGCATTCTTCCGCACCGAGAGCACGGCCCGCCAACGTAGCCCGGCCCGCCACGGCGCTGCCGCCCAGGTCCATTCCCCCGTTCCGGCACGGAGCCATCCGGCGAGCAAGCCGCCCGTCCTGGCGAGCACCGAACCGGAATTCGAACATTTCTGAGGAGCCGTCATGGACCAGAGCACTGCGCTTGTCCGTCAGGACCCGCCGGCCACATTCGTGGCCGCCCCCGGAGTCCAACAATTCCTCACCTTCATGCTGAACGCCGAGGCATTTGCTGTTGGCATCCTCAACATCAAGGAAATCATCGAATACGGCCAGTTGACCGGCATCCCGTTGATGCCGGCCTTCATCCGCGGCGTGATCAATCTACGCGGTGCGGTGGTACCGGTGATCGACCTATCGGCACGCTTCGGCGCAAGACCGACCGCAGTTGCACGTCGCACCTGCATCGTCATTGTCGAGATGCATCACCAGGTGGATGACACCGAGGTCCAGCAGGATATCGGCATCCTGGTCGACAGCGTGAACGAGGTATTGGAGATACCCGCCGGCGAAATCGAGCCGGCGCCGGCCTTCGGTGCCAACATCCGTGCCGATTTCATCCGCGGCATGGGCAAAGTGGCGGGTGGTTTCGTCATCATTCTCGATCTCGACCGTGTGCTGTCGATCACCGAGATGAGCCAGATTGCCACGCTCGCTCATCCCGGGACTGCACTGGCACCGCCCTGAAGCACACCAGCGATAGGTTTGGAAAGGATGGAGAGAACCCGGCAACCCCCAGCGGTCGCCAGACGTTGCCTTGCTCCCTCTCGGGTCACACCAGCAAATCACACACCTTGCGTCATCTCGTCGGCGATGAGACGACGACAGCACTGTATTGAAGCCATGCCAATGAATATTGCGTGTTCTCGTTCCAGACCGAGGTGCTTATGGACAATCCCCCCCTCTCCGATCACGAGTTTGCCCTCTTCCAGCGGCTGATCCATCGCCTGGCCGGCATCAACCTGACCATTGGCAAGAAGGTGCTACTGGCTGGTCGTCTCGCCAAACGCCTGCGCCATCACGGGCTGAGCCACTTCGACGAATACTACCGCCTGCTCGCCAGCGGCGAGCACCCGGCCGAGGTGCAGTTGATGGTCGACCTGCTAACGACCCATGAAACCTGTTTTTTCCGCGAAGCCGCTCACTTTGACTTCCTGCACGATTTCGCCGTCAGTCGGCGCGGAACAGCGTTCCGGGTATGGAGTGGCGCCTGCTCTTCCGGCGAAGAGCCTTACTCCATCGCCATGGTGCTGGCCGAAACGCTCGGCTTGTCCGCCTCCTGGGAGGTCGTGGCTTCCGACATCAGCCTGCCGACACTGGAGCAAGCGAAGCACGGCCACTATCCGATCGAGCGCGCCAAGAACATCCCGGATGACTTGCTGAAAACCTACTGCCTTAAAGGTGTCGGCAGCCAGACCGGAACCTTTCTGATCGGGCAGGCATTACGTGAGCGGGTTCGCTTCTGCCAGTTGAACCTGGCAGCGCTCGGCGCCAATAGCATTGGCCAGTTCGACATCATCTTCCTGCGCAATGTAATGATTTATTTCGATAGCGACACCAAGCGCAGCGTCGTGGCCAAAATGCTGCCGCATCTCAAGCGCGACGGCATGTTCATCGTCGGCCACTCCGAAACCCTGAACGGGGTGACCGACGAACTGGTTTCACTGCGCCCGACGCGGTATTGCCGGCCCGAATGCAAACGATGAAAGACTCTGTTGCGGCAGATGAAAACCAGCGCGTGACACAGCCTCCCGAGGAGGGAATGAATGAAACGATCCACAACATGAGCCAGCACAAGACAATGAGCGAGCCAATCAAGGTAATGATCGTCGACGACTCCGCCGTGGTACGCCAAGTCGTCCGGCAGGCACTGGAACGCGAGCCCGGCATCCGCGTCGTTGGAGCCGCGTCGGACCCGCTGTTCGCCCTGACGAATATGCAACGCGACTGGCCGGATGTAATCGTGCTGGACATCGAAATGCCGCGTATGGATGGCCTGACCTTTCTGAAAAAAATCATGAGCGAGCGGGCCACCCCCGTTGTGATCTGTTCGTCGCTGGCCGAAACCGGCACCACCGCGGCGATGAATGCGCTGGCTGCCGGCGCCGTTTCGATCATCACCAAACCCAAAATGGGGGTGAAACAGTTTCTCGAAGACAGTGCCAACGACGTCATACACGCCGTCCGGGCCGCCTCTCGCGCCAATGTCAGCCGCCTGGCGTCACGCACGCGGCCGCCATTGGCCCCCACGCCCAAGCTATCGGCCGACGCCGTCATCAGCAGCGGGCTCGGTCGCGGGGCGAGCATGATCAGCACCACCGAACGTATCGTCGCCATCGGCACCTCCACCGGCGGCACCCAGGCACTGGAGACGGTACTGCACCGGCTGCCTGCCACATGTCCGGGCATGGTCATCGTCCAGCACATGCCGGAGCGCTTTACCGCGATGTTTGCTGAACGCCTCAACAGCCTGTGCCAGATAGAAGTGCGCGAGGCCCGCCACGGAGACCGCGTGATGCCGGGGCGGGCCCTGATTGCCCCCGGAGGCAAGCACATGCTGCTGGCACGCAATGGCGCCAGATACACCGTTGAAATCATCGACGGACCGCTGGTTAACCGGCACCGCCCTTCGGTGGATGTCCTGTTCCGCTCATGTGCGAAGTTCGCCGGACGCAACGCGCTCGGCGTGATCATGACCGGCATGGGGGATGACGGGGCACGTGGCCTCAAGGAAATGCACGAGGCCGGCGCCAGGACGATTGCCGAAGACGAATCGACCTGCGTGGTATTTGGCATGCCCAAGGAGGCCATCGCGCTCGGCGGTGTCAGTGAGGTCGTTCCGCTGCATCGCATCGCCCCAGTCATCGAACATTATGGTTACTGATATGTCACCACCGCGGGTTGAAACGGTACTGATCGTCGATGACAGCCTGGTACAAAGGCTGCATATGGTGGGGCTACTTCGACAGTGTGGAATACATGGCATTCTTGAGGCCGTCGATGGCAATCAGGCGCTTGAACTGCTCTCCGCCCTCGACACGCTCCCACACCTGATCGTGGTCGACCTCGAGATGCCGGGCATGGATGGCGTCGAATTCATCCTGCAGATGATGAAGCGCAACGTCATGGCACCCCTGGTCATCTCGTCGAACAGGGATCTTTCCTTGATCTGCAGCGTCGAGAATATGGCACAAGCACTGGAAATACCCATCCTAGCCGCCTGGAAAAAACCGCTGACCAAGCAACACCTTGCCGAGATATTGCACCACAGTCCGGATCGGCCGCCCCCCTCCCATTCAACACCAGAGACCCACAAGGAGGCCTCCAGCACCGGTGCCCACGAGCTGGCTTTGGCCATCTCCCGCCATCAACTCCTGCCTTATTATCAGCCTCAAATAGACCTGAAAAGCGGCACGATCACCGGTGTGGAAGTGCTGGCACGCTGGCCCCACGCTGAAAAGGGCTTCATTCCCCCGGACCACTTCATCCCACTGGCCGAAAAGCACAGATTGATACACGACCTGACGCTGGAGATCGCGGGCCAGGCCTTTGCCCAGGCCGCCCACTGGCGACGGAGCGGAGTGCACCTGACGGTTGCCGTCAACTTGTCACCGCGGTTACTGGATTTGCCCGATTTTGTCAGCGAGATTGACGCCTTGTTGCAGCAGTATCAGCTACCCGCAGAACAAGTGATCTGGGAGGTCACCGAGAGCTCCCTGGCTGCCGACCTTGGCATAGCACTGGCCAATCTGGCGCGGCTGCGGCTGAAGGGGTTTGGCCTGTCCATCGACGACTACGGCACCGGCTTTTCGTCAATGCAGCAGCTCTCGCGCATCCCCTTCACCGAACTCAAGATCGACCGCTCTTTCGTGCATCGCGCCCACCAGCGCGAGCATCTGCGGGTCATTCTGCAGTCTGCCCTGGACATGGCTCACAAGATGAGCCTGGTTACGGTGGCAGAAGGCATAGAAACGCTCGAGGACTGGAAATTGCTGCGGGAGTTTGGATGTAACCTGGCGCAGGGCTACTTTATTGCCAAGCCCATGCCCGGCGAAACTTTCACCGGCTGGGTAAAAACACAAAACACGCGACGCCATGGTCGGCGTGGCAGCTGAACCCGTATTGTCTGTCGGACCAGCCGCCCCAGCCGGTTGCGCCGCGAGCGTAATTCGATGGGTTTGCCCCTGAGTCTCGGGGCACCAAACCGCCCTTAGCTTGATGCTGCCAGAACAGGCAGCACACCCTTTCAAAGCAAGCCGAATAGACCTCGTTCATCTTGCCAAATTCTATCCATGCCCTCCTGAGGAACATCAAGCGGAGGTCATGATGCAAACCTGCTGAAACCAGAGTCTTTTCCAGCGCTCCACCCTCTCGCTGGCGGTCAGCGCCTTCGGCGAAACCGGAATGCTCTCGCCAAAGCGCACAACACCATCGATAGCCCGGCTGTTTACGACAGCGAAACTCCGCCGCTCGCCTTGATCATCTTGATAATGAATGGCAACAAGCACACCACAGGCCGTGCACACCAGACAATCCGCGATCCCCACACCTTGGCGATACCGCGTCACCATGTGCTCGTCTTGCAGACGAATGAGCAGCGAACCATCCGGGTCAGCCACATACGCCGCGCCGTGCTTATGGCAAAAATCGCAATCGCATGCCCGCGGGCGATAGGTTGCCGGGGCATGGGGAAGCGTCATTTCGAAGTGAATATTTCCGCAATGACACCCGCCGTTCAGTCTGTGCATGACAACTCCCCCGATGCCTGAATCAAAGACAACATCCTGACAGACATCCGTTCCCATGTCCCTGCCGCCCCCGACCCGCTTTGTTCCTTGCCGACGGAGGCTATTGCTCTACCCCTGAAACACCCTGCGGCCGGTCCTCGACATGGGGATCGGTCTTCAAGAGGAGGGGCTCATCATGGCCCCCCACTGTCGCCGAAAAATTTTGCCCATCCAGGAAAAATGTTCATCAATCATAGACTCAATATGTCGAGGGGGGCGATATGGCTGTGCCAAAGCAGACGAAAAAGCCCTCTCGGGACAAAAATCTCCCCAGTGTTTATATTGGTTACTTTGATTGCAAACAACATGCCAAGGAAACCATGACCGATCTGTCCGCCTTTCCCATCACGAAGAAGTGGCCCGCGCACCATCCCGACCGTATCCAGCTCTATTCCTTGCCGACGCCCAACGGCGTCAAGGTATCGATCATGCTGGAAGAAACCGGCCTGGCTTACGAGCCGCATCTCGTAAGCTTCGAAACCAACGACCAGATGTCGCCGGAGTTCCTGTCGCTCAATCCGAACAACAAGATTCCGGCAATCATCGATCCGAACGGTCCGGGAGGAAAGCCTCTGCCGCTGTTCGAATCCGGTGCGATTCTCGTCCATCTTGCCGACAAGGCGGGGAAATTCATGCCGCAGGATCCGGCGGGCCGCTACGAGACGCTGCAATGGCTGATGTTCCAGATGGGCGGCATCGGCCCGATGTTTGGACAGGTGGGGTTCTTCAACAAGTTCGCAGGCAGGGAGTACGAAGACAAGCGACCGCGCGACCGCTACATTGCCGAGTCCAGACGCTTGCTTGGCGTACTCAACCAGAGACTCACCGACCGCAAGTGGATCATGGGAGAGGCCTACACGATTGCCGACATAGCGATCTTCCCCTGGGTGCGCAACCTGATCGGTTACTACGAAGCCGGTGAACTGGTGGGGATTGCGGATTTTCCGCATGTCACACGCGCGTTGGATCAATTCCTCGCACGCCCGGCCGTGGCAAGAGGGCTGACCATTCCCAGTCGAAACGCAGCCCTTGTGTAAAGCCATACGAAAGCCTCATCAAGCTATCCACAGCCATCGCTGAATAACCCTGTGGATAAGCCATGAATAACCCGAAAAACCCTTTTCGGGTTAGCCACTTGCCGTTACCGCCCAAAAAACCGTCAAAATCCTGCAAGATTTCCCCACAAACTCACAACCCGGCTGAATAGTGCCGTGGACAGTCTGTGGAAAACAGCAACAAGATATTGTTACAAAAGAGGAAAATCAAGCCGGTTAAAAAATAGGCAAAAGCGTGTTACACCAACGAAATCCCTCGTGACATACGCGCCCTCTTCGGCAAGGTTTTACAGCAATTTACCCGGGTTCATCACCCCGTTCGGATCGAACACTGCCTTGATGGCACGCATCAGCGCGATCTCCTCGACACTGCGCGTCACATCCAGATAATCGCGCTTCAAGAGGCCGACGCCGTGTTCGGCCGACATGCTGCCGCCGAACTCCCCCACCAGGGAGAAAACGTGTTCGTTGACCTGCTCGCAGGCGCGGCGGAAGTCGTCCAGTTCCAGCGCGTCGGGCTTCAGGATATTGATATGCAGGTTGCCATCGCCGATATGGCCATACCACAGCACCTCGAAATCCGGGTATTCGCGCGACAGGATGGCATCGAGCCGTTCGACGAAGGCCGGCACCCGGCTCACCGTTACCGCGATGTCGTTCTTGTAAGGCTTGTAGGGGGTGATCGACTCGCTGATGTCCTCGCGCAGCCGCCACAGATCCTTGGCCTGCTGCTCGGACTGCGACAGCACCCCGTCCACCAGCCAGCCCTGTTCGGCGCACGCCTCAAACACGGCCAGGGCCACCTCCTCGGTATCGGCGGCCAGTTTCTCGAACTCCAGCAGCACGTAGTAGTCGGCTTCGGCCTCGAACGGCCGCTTGACATGGCCGCGCGCTAGGACGTGGCGCATCGCTTTTTCCGAGAAAAACTCGAAGGCGTTGAGATCGAGCCGTTCGCGGAAGGCGTGGAACAGCTTCATGATGTCGGTCAACTGCGGCACCGCCAACACCATTACCCCCAGCTCGGCCGGCTGGCGAGCCAGCTTCAAGGTGGCATCGACGATGAAGCCGAGCGTCCCTTCCGAGCCGACGAAGAGGTGGCGCAGGTCGTAGCCGGTATTGTTCTTGGCGAGCCCATTATTCAGCCGCAGCACTTCACCTTTGCCGGTTACCACGGTCAGCCCCGCCACCCACTCACGCGTCATTCCGTAGCGCACCACCTTGATACCGCCGGCGTTGGTGGCGATGTTGCCGCCGATCTGACTCGATCCGCGCGAGGCGAAGTCCACCGGGTAGTAGAGCCCATTTTCGGCGGCGAACTGCTGCAGTGCTTCGGTGATGACGCCGGCCTGGCAGCGCACGGTACGCGCGACCGGATCAAAGTCGCTGATGGCCTTCATGCGGTCGAACGACACCACCACCTCGCCCTGCCGCGCCACGGCCCCGCCGGACAATCCGGTACGGCCGCCGGAGGGCACCAGCGCTACCTGCTCACGGTTGGCCCACTGCACGACGGCAACGACCTCGCCCACGGTTTGCGGGAACACCACGGCGGACGGCGCGGGCTGGTAGTAGCGGGTCCAGTCCAACCCGTAGCGGGCCAGGGAATCGGCATCGGTGGCAACGCGGTCGGCACTGAACATGGCATGCAGCTCGGCAAGCAGGCGGGGGGCGATCATCGGCAACTCTCTGGTCAAGACGGAAAATCCGGAGTAATAATGAATAATACTTGAGTTTTTTGGTCAACAACGGAACCCGGCATGCAAAACCTTTCGCTCGCCAAGGACAAGATCAAGATACTGCTTCTGGAGGGAGTCCACCAGACGGCAGTCGACAGCTTCCGTCAGGACGGTTACAGCCAGATCGACTATCACAAGAAGGCACTGGCCCCGGAAGAACTGCTCGAACGCATCGCCGACGCCCATATCATCGGCATCCGCTCGCGCAGCCAGCTGACCGACGAGGTCTTCGCCGCCGCCAACAAGCTGATGGCGGTCGGCTGTTTCTGCATCGGCACCAACCAGGTCGACCTCAAGGCCGCCGCCCGCCACGGCATCCCGGTATTCAACGCGCCGTTCTCCAATACCCGTTCCGTCGCCGAACTGGTGATTGCCGAGGCGATCATGCTGATGCGCGGCATCCCGGAGAAGAGCACGCTGGCCCATCGCGGCGGCTGGTTGAAATCGGCCGACAACAGCTACGAGGTGCGCGGCAAGACGCTGGGCATCGTCGGCTATGGTCACATCGGTACCCAGGTCGGCATCCTCGCCGAATCCCTCGGCATGAAGGTGGCGTTCTACGACACGGAGAACAAGCTGCCGCTAGGGAACGCCCACCAAGTCGCAACGCTCAAGGAACTACTCGGCCAGGCCGACGTGGTCACGCTGCACGTACCGGAAACGCCTGACACCCAGGACATGATTGGCGCCACGGAACTGGCTGCGATGAAGCCCGGCGCCCACCTGCTCAACGCCTCGCGCGGTACCGTGGTGGACATTGAAGCGTTGGCCGAAGCGCTGCGCCGCAAGCACCTGCACGGCGCCGCTATCGACGTCTTTCCTGTCGAGCCCGAGGGCAACGGCGAGGCGTTCAGCTCGCCGCTATGCGAGTTCGACAACGTGATCCTGACGCCGCACATCGGCGGCAGCACGCTGGAGGCGCAGGCCAACATCGGCGGCGAAGTGGCCGCCAAGCTGATCAAATACTCCAACAACGGCTCGACGCTGACCGCGGTGAACTTCCCGGAGGTCTCGCTGCCCGAGCATCGCGGCAAATGCCGGCTGCTGCACATCCACAAGAATCAGCCCGGCGTACTGGCGCGCATCAACGACGAGTTTTCGCGCGCCGGCATCAACATCGCCGGCCAGTACCTGCAGACCAACGAGGAGATCGGCTATGTGGTGATCGAGATCGACAGCGCCGCCAGCCAGACCGCGCTGGAGACGCTGCAGCGCATTGAGGGCACCCTGCGCTGCCGCGTGCTGTACTAAGCACTCCTCCGCCAAAGCTCCTCGGAAAAAGCAAAACCCCGCCAACCGGCGGGGTTTTTAGTTCGAGCGGACAACCGCGCGAAAGAATCAGGCGACTGCGGGTTCCTTCATCAGGATCGAGATCAGCGAGGCCACCTTGGCCTTGAGCTCGCGGCGATCGACGATCATGTCGATGGCGCCCTTCTCCAGCAGAAACTCGGAACGCTGGAAGCCTTCCGGCAGGGTCTCGCGCACGGTCTGCTCGATGACACGCGGACCGGCAAAACCGATCAGCGCACCCGGCTCACCGATCACCACGTCGCCGAGGAAGGCGAACGAAGCCGAAACGCCGCCCATGGTCGGGTCGGTCAGGATCGAGATGAACGGCAGCTTGTGGTCGGTCAGCAATTGCAGCGCGGCACTGGTCTTGGCCATCTGCATCAGCGAGTTCAAGCCTTCCTGCATGCGCGCGCCACCCGAGGCGGAAACGCAGATGAACGGCGCCTTGGCTTCCACCGCAGCTTGTACGCCGCGCACGAAACGCTCCCCCACCACCGAGCCCATCGAACCACCGATGAACTTGAATTCGAACGACGCCACCACCGCCGGCAGCGTCAGGATGCTGCCCTGCATCACCACCAGGGCGTCGTCTTCGCCGGTGGCGTTCTGCGCCGCCACCAGACGATCGGGGTAACGCTTGCCGTCCTTGAACTTCAGGATATCTACCGGTTTGACTTCGGCACCGATCTCGCGGCGGCCTTCGGTATCCAGCAACATGCCCAGGCGATCCCGTGCAGAGACCGCGTGATGATGGTTACACTTCGGGCAAACCTGCAGATTGCTTTCCAGGTCGGTGTAATACAGCACCGCTTCACAGGCCGGGCACTTGCTCCACAGCCCCTCCGGTACCGCCGAGGACTTTTCGGCGCGATTCTCGCGCTTGATCTTCGGCGGCAGGAGTTTATTCAACCAGCTCATGCTGACTCCTTGCTCATTCGCTCCGGCAACAACAGGTTGGCCGAAGCATGATTGCCCCGCGGCACGAAACCGCGGGGACATGTACTAACTAATGGCGGCCTTCAGTTCGGCGACCAGGGGCGTCAACCGCTCGCGAGCGGTCGCGGGCGTTGCCGCCTCGATTTCCTGGACCAGACGGCTTCCCACCACGACAGCATCGGCCGTGACGGCAATGGCACGCGCGGTTGCACCGTCGCGAATACCGAAGCCGACACCGATAGGCACATGAATGTATTGTCTAAGGGCGGCAATTTTACGCGCTACGTCGTCAATGTCCAGATTTCCAGCACCGGTCACGCCTTTCAGTGACACATAGTAAACATAGCCGCGCGCATGACGAGCGATCTCGGCCACCCGCTGGAGCGGTGTGGTCGGCGCCAACAGGAAGATCGGGTCGATACTTTCCTGTTGCAGCGCCGTGGCCAGTTCCTCCGCCTCTTCCGGCGGGCAATCGACCGTCAACATACCGTCCACCCCGGCGGCGGCGGCACGCTTGGCAAATTCAGCATAGCCCATGGCACACAGCGGATTCAGGTAACCCATCAGCACCACCGGCGTGGTGCTGTTGGTCTTGCGGAACTCGGCGACCATGTCGAGCACATGGCGCAGGCCGACCTTGTGTGCCAGCGCGCGCTCGGAGGCTCTTTGAATCACCGGACCGTCGGCCATCGGATCGGAAAACGGCACCCCCAGCTCGATGATGTCGGCGCCGCCCTCGACCAGGCCATGCATCAGGCTCACGGTCAGATCCGGATGAGGATCACCCGCGGTAATGAACGGAATCAGGGCCTTCTTGCCGGCCAGTGCGGCAAAACATGCTGCAATACGTGACATGCTTACTCCTGCTTACAAGGTCAGGCCGGACAGGCTGGCCACGGTATTGATGTCCTTGTCGCCGCGACCGGACAGGTTGACCAGAATGACCTGATCCTTGCTCATGGTCGGCGCGGTCTTGGCCGCCCAGGCCAGGGCGTGGCTGGACTCGAGCGCCGGGATGATACCCTCGTAGCGGCACAGGTCGTGGAATGCCTTGAGCGCCTCATCGTCATTGATCGCGGTGTATTCGGCGCGACCGATATCCTTGAGGTAGCTGTGTTCCGGGCCCACCCCCGGGTAGTCCAGGCCGGCGGACACCGAGTGCGTCTCGATGATCTGACCGTCTTCATCCTGCATCAGGTAACTCTTGAAGCCGTGCAGCACGCCCGGCTTGCCGATGGACAGCGGTGCGGCATGGCGACCGGTCTCGACACCGTCACCACCCGCCTCGACGCCAACCATGCGCACGCCGTCGACGCCGATGTACGGATAGAACAGGCCAATGGCGTTGGAACCGCCACCGACACACGCCACCACCACGTCCGGCTGGCGACCGATCATTTCCGGCATCTGCACCTTGCATTCCTCGCCGATCACGGTCTGGAAGTCGCGCACCAGCATCGGGTAGGGATGCGGACCGGCGGCAGTGCCCAGGATGTAGAAGGTGGAATCGACGTTGGTCACCCAGTCGCGCATCGCTTCATTGAGCGCATCCTTGAGCGTCTTGGAGCCGGATTCGACCGGCACCACGGTGGCGCCCAGCAGCTTCATGCGGTACACGTTGGGCGACTGGCGCTTGACGTCTTCCGCCCCCATGTACACCACGCATTCGAGGCCATAACGGGCGGCCACGGTGGCCGACGCCACGCCGTGCTGGCCGGCGCCGGTCTCGGCGATCACGCGCTTCTTGCCCATGCGCCGGGCCAGCAATGCCTGGCCGATGGTGTTGTTGACCTTATGCGCGCCGGTGTGATTCAGGTCTTCGCGCTTGAGATAGATCTGCGCCCCGCCCAGCAATTCGGACCAGCGTTTGGCATGGTAGATCGGCGAAGGGCGGCCGACATAATGCTTCAGTTCGTAATGAAACTCTTCCCAGAACGCCGGGTCAGCCTTGGCGCGTGCGTATTCTTCGTTGAGTTCAGCCAATGCCGCCATCAGCGTTTCGGCGACGTAGATGCCACCATACGGACCGAAATGGCCGCGGACATCCGGAAAATCATACCGATCCATGCCTTGCTCCTGATATGAATGCCGCCATCTTGGCCGCATCCTTGATTCCTTTTCCTTGCTCCACCCCGCTCGACACATCCACGGCGGCGGGTTGAACCTTTGTCACAGCATCCTGCACGTTGTCCGGCGTCAACCCCCCGGACAGGATCAGCGGCAACGGCAGATCCGCTGGCAGCAGCGTCCAGTCGAACACCGCGCCGGTACCGCCATGAGCGCCCTCAACGAAGGCGTCGGCCAGCAAACCACGCGCATCGTGATAGGCCGCCGCCCATTCTAGCAAATCCACCCCCGGCCTGACCCGCACCGCCTTGAGATAGGGTCGGGAGAACGAGCGGCAAAACTCGGGAGACTCCTCGCCGTGGAACTGCAGAATGTCTACCGGGCAGGCGTCGAGCACACGGCGCACGAAAGCTTCGTCAGGATTAACGAACAGGGCCACCACACTGACGAAAGGCGGCAGCACCCGCACGATGGTCCGCGCCTGCTCCAACGAGACATTGCGCGGGCTTTTCTCATAAAACACCAGGCCGATGGCGTCGGCGCCCAAACGGGCCGCTTCGACCCCGTCTTCCGGCCGGGTGATACCGCAAATTTTTACTCGGGGAAGCATCTCATCTCCACAATGTCAGCCGGGCGGGGTCGCTCGCCGCCGTCACGCCGAACGACTCGGGGTACCCTACTCCGGTCAGATACAGGCCATCCGGCATGAAGGTAGGGGGGGCGTGACGACGGTCCCGAGCCGACAACAGATCGACCATGTCCTCCGGACTGAGCGTTCCCTTGCCGACATACACCAGTGCGCCGACGATGTTGCGCACCATGTGATGCAGAAAGGCATCCGCCAGCAGGTCGAAGCGGATGAAACCGTCCGCCTCGTGAATATCCAGCCGCTGCAGGTGTTTGACCGGCGACTTGGCCTGGCATTCGGCAGCCCGGAAGCTGGAAAAATCGTGCCGTCCCAACAGATGAGCAGCCGCTTCTCGCATCGCCTCCACATCCAGCGGCTGGTGATACCAGCCTACCTTGCCCGCCAGGAGGCAGCTGCGCACCGGGTGGGTCAGCAGGAAATAGCTGTAGGAACGCGAAAAGGCCGAGAAGCGCGCATGGAACTCCTCGCCCACCTGCTTGGCCCAGACCACGGCGATGTCCGCCGGCAGGTGGCTGTTGACGCCACGCACCCAGGCATTCTCCGGACGCTCGACCTCCACATCGAAATGCACCACCTGCATCAGGGCATGGACTCCGGCATCGGTCCGGCCGGCGGCCACCGTATTTATCGGTGCGCAGGCGATGTGCGACAAGGCCAGATTCAGTTTGTCCTGCACGGTATTGCCGTGCGGCTGGCTTTGCCAGCCTGCAAACGCCCTGCCGTCGTACTCGACCCCCAACGCCACTCTCATGCAACCGCCTTCATGACCGCTCCCAGACCCACCGCCAACGACACCAGGACCACGTTGTCGGATGCCCTCCAGCGGTAAACCCTCAACTGTACCCCATCCGGCGCCGGTAACGCCATGGCTTCGGCCATGAGGGAGCGCCAGGCACTTCGCGTGCGCGGCCGCGTCGCCGCCAGCAACTGCTCGGCATAGGAAAGGGTCAAGCACAGACGTAAGGCAAAACGCTCCGATGACAGGCCCACCCAGTGCAAGGGACGTAGGAGAAACAGCAGGCCAGCCAGCACCCCATCTCGTCCCACCGCCAACCAGATACCACGAATCAGCCAGACCAGAATGAGCAGCCGCAAGACATGACGCGCTCCTTCGGCCAACCCCTCGCGCGTCGGCGCCCAGGCGGCATCGAACAAGGCATCGCCCGGCACCGACCACCCCATGGTCAACCACAACGTCAGCAACAGCCAGCGCATCCGGCGCAGCGACTGCCCAACCCCCGTCCGCTCTTGCACGTTGAGCAGCACCGCGGCGACCATGGCCAAGAACGACAACGGCACCAGGGGTAGAAACTGCACCACCAGTGCCGCCATCAGCCAACACAGCAAGATTGCCGCGGGATGAAACGTCTCAGTCAGATCAAGCCGAATCTTCAGACTCCTTCAACAAGGCCTTGGCCGCCTCAGTATCCCCCATCTCTATGTACAGCCGCGCCAGTTCCTGTTTGTCCGAAGCCGATTGAGGTAGTTCGGCGGCCAGGGAGGCCTGGGTCGGCACGGCCGATCCATCACCTGGCACGACGGGGGGAACCGCCGCTCGTGCCACCACACCAGCCGCCGGAATAGACGCTGCGGCCGGCACCGCGACACCTTCGGCGCGCGCAAGCGGCTCCATGTCAAATAACGGATTGCCCGGCAGGGTTACCCGCCCCAGCTCGCAGACACGCTGCCACAAGGTACTATCCTTGCCAAACACGCCTTTCGCTGCCGTCGCCTCGAGGATGAAGGGCTGTTTGTCCGGCAGGGCGGACAAGGCTTCCAGCAATTTAAACCGTACATCCTGCCGCATCGGCTCCCGCACCAGCCCTTCTCGCAGCAAGGCCAAGGCCTGATCGGTACGGCCATAAGCAAGATAGACCTCCGCCTCGGCCACCAGATCGACCGGGCTCAAGTCGATTCCCCCACCCTGCTTGCCGCCCGCCATCAAGGTGGTGAGCGGCCCCATCGTCAGCAGGGACGGATTGGCACCAACGCTCAACGCCGTTGCAAGCCCGTTCGCACTGCCGGCTTGCCGATTCCGGCGTCGCCGCAGCCACCACCAACCCCCGCCCAGCAATGCCACGCCCGCAGCACCGGCACTATAGAGATAAGGAGAACTGTCGCCCAATGCCTTGCCCAGGCTCTCCATCGCGCCTGACTCAGTGCCGCCAGCGTTTCCGGCCAACTCGATCTTGGCTGTAGGCGCCTTGACCGGGGCAGAATGGGCTGCCTCTTGCTGCAAGGCATTCAGCCGTTGCTGCAGCGCCTGAAGGCGCTGCTCCGCCACCGCGAGCAGTTGGTCCTGCTGCTGAAGCCGGCGTTTCAACTGTTCCTCCCTCTGCGCCTCCTTGCTGGGCTGTACAACCTTATCGCCGACCACAGGCACGGCCGCAGCCGCAGCTGGAGCGACCACAGGAACAGTTGCTGGCACGGGAGCAGCAAGCTGAGCGGGAGCAGCAGAAGGCTCTTTCACGGTTGCCTTATTGCCACCCGGTGGCGCCTCGCCAATGCGCCAATTTGCCGGATAGGCCAGTTGCGCCCCGGCTTTCAGCCTGTCGACATCACCGGCGATAAAGGCTTGCGGATTGGCGGCATGCAGCCGGCGAATCACCTGCTCCACCGAGCCCGCGCCCTCAGTGCGCTGCGCGATAGCCCCGAGCGTGTCCCCGCGCCCTACCCTATAGACCTTGGTCTTTGCCGCATCACGAACCACGCCGGTAGTCTCTCCCCGAGAAGAACGGGCAATCGGGCGGGCAGCTTCAGGGGGGTCGAACAACAGCGAATAGCTTCTTGCCAGTTTAAGGGTGCCGACTCCGACCTCGAGCCGCAGCGAGAGCATGGGTTCTTCGACGATTTGAGAGGAGAAAAGCCGCAGCACCGTCTTACCACTCGCTGACCTGACAAACTCGTAGCCTATCGACGCTAGCAAATGGGCCTGCTGTGCCCCCACCGCACCACTGGGCAGCACCACGGCAGAGAGCTGCTTGTGCTCGGCATGAAGCCGCCCCAGCACCTCCACTTCGGCAAGCAAGGGCTCGCCAATAAAGGACTGCACCTTGAGTTCACCAAGTCCCAGCGGTGTTAGCCGGGCATGATGATCGGCAGAGACAGCGGCTTTCTTGCCTTCGTCATCAGACAGGGGGTGACGTTTTGGGTGGCGTGGCCCATCGCGGCGGTAATCCACGTCGAATTCGCGCACCAGGCGCCCGGCAGGCCAGCTGATTTCCACGGCAAAATGCAGCGTGGGCTCATCGAAATTGGCTGGGCCGGCAACACGTACTTTCGAGAGCGTTCCATCGGCCTGCTGCACCAGAGAGAACTGGAGCTTGCCGGCTGATGGCGTGTACGGGGAGATCAGAGGGTAGTGATTGCGGTCGGCTAGTCCAATCGACGCGTTGGCGCCAACGGCTTCATCGACCAGGGGAATTTCCGCCTCAAAAGGCTCCCCCTCCGAGGACAGTACCTTGATCGGCCCCAACCCGGCGTGGGCCTGCACCGCGACCCCCAAAGAAGACAGCAAAGCGGCAATCGCCGTCATTCTGATGACAGAGTCCATTCTGTTCATTCCCTGTCTAGCAAGCCTCCGGTGGAGCCGAACCGAACCAGCCCTCGAAGGAGGGCCGGAGTTTCACGATCAAGAACCTATCTTGGCCAGCAATTGTTCCGCCTCCGCCTTCAGCCCGCCCTGGGCTTCGGAAAGCAGATCTTCCAGCACTTCCTTGGCGCCGTCCTTATCTCCCATATCCAGATAAACCTTAGCCAGATCAAGCTTGGTGGATAAGGGGTCATCATTGACCGACAAGCCCTCCAGCGAGGCGGCCTCCGGTGCCGACTCGGCCCCCAGCATACCTTCGTAGAGGGCGTCAAAACCGGCCGAACCTGTCTCTTCCAGCCCCAGATCGGGAGCCGTATCGGCTTTACCCTGCTGCCCAGCCTTGCCGGACGGCTCGCTCAACATCGAATCGAGATTGAAGTCGAAATCGAGCAGATTTTCCTGCATCGCCTCCGAGGCTGCCGGGTCACCCTGTGTGGCGCCCGCCTCCGGCTTCTTGGCAGAGAGGTCAAAAGCGGCATCCAGGTCGAAATCGAGCATATTCCCCGGATTGGCCTCCTCCGCAAGCCCGGAGGGTGGTGCTTCGGCAAACAGAGCGGCGCGCAACGGGTCGTCGCTTTCGGCCAGACTGGATTGTGTAACAGGAGCGCTCGGTGCCTTTGCTGGCTCGCGGGGAGCAGCGGCGTTTTCTGCCGGCATCGGCGGGGAAGCAGGGGCCGAGGGCTGCCCGAACAGTTCGTGATCAAGGTCAATCGCCGCCGCCGGCGCCGCAGTCTGGGCGCTCGCCCCCGGGGCAGAGTCAAGCAGCTGATACAGTGGATTACCCGGATCGAGTACTGCCCCCATCGCCGCCGCCTTGGCCCAATGCGGGCCCTTGCCGTCGAATGCCGCATACAGTTCGCGCGCGAGCGACTCAAAGCCTTCCTTGTCCTGCCGCCCGGCGTGGATTTCCATCAATTTCAAACGTACTTCGTGGCGTGACGGATCGCGGCTCAGCGCATCTTTGAGAATCTCCTCGGCCTGCGCATCCCTACCGTAGGCGATATACACCTCCGCCTCGGCAATCGGGTCAACCTCGGCCGTGTCGATAGCCCCCACCGACTGCGTGAAGTTGGCCATGAAAGAGTGGCCTCCGCCGATGGCCGACGCCCCACCCTGGAGGTTGATGTTGGAGCTGGCCCCGCTACCTAGCACGGCGCCGGCATTGCCGGACGAAAGCTTGAGCGCAGAAGACAAGGACGGGGCCTGACGGCGACGGCGCGCCACCACCACTCCCAAGGCTGCCAACAGCGCGATGGCGGCGCCACCACCGACCAGAGGCAGATTGTCAACCAGCGAATCGACCCACGACGGCCCAGCCGCCGCATCCCCGGTCTTGGCGCCGCCACCGGCCGCCGGCTTGGCAACTTCATGACTGTTCTGCAACGCCTTGATTTGAGCCTCGAGTGTAGCAATGCGCTTTTCGGCATCTTTCAATGCCTGCTCGCGGCTGGCCACTTGCTGCTCTACATCGGACAATTTTTCATCCGTAGGCGCCGACGTTTCCGGCGCCATCAGTTTCAGCACCTCCCCACCCTTGGCCGGCTGGGCCGCCTGCGTGGCAGCGGCGGCCGGCTTGGGCGCGGCGGCCGGCGGCGGCTCGGGACTGGCTTGTGCCGCGGGGGGCGCTGCATTGGCAGCGAGTGCAGAGGCCGGAGCCAGCAGATGACGGGCCTCGGCCGGAGCAATGGCACGAATCTTGGCCGCCGGCGGCACCTTCAGGTTGACGGCGGCCTTGATGCGGTTTGGGTCCCCCGCGATGAAAGCCGAAGGATTGTTCTTGACCAAGGCCGCCATGGTTTGTTCGAGGGTGGCGCCTTGTGGCCGCACCTGAGCCGCCAGCGTATTCAGCGTCGCCCCCGGAGCCACGTAAAGCGAATCGGCAGAGGTACGCCTTGGCGCTACCGCACCCTCGCGGGCCACGTTGCCACGGTATTGGCTTGCGAGGCTAGGCGCCGCCTTCGGCAAGGACTGAACAAAGGAAGGCTTGTTGCTGACCTGATAATCGATCGGGTCGAGTAAAACGGTGTACTCGCGCACCGAACGCCCGGAACTGGTTCTAGCCTCCACCACAAAGCGCAAATACGGCTCGTTGATCGGGGCGGAAGACGAAACGCGAACGATGGCACCTCTTCCACTCGGCTCCACCGAAAACTTCAGCGAACTCAGAATGCCCGAATAATCGACGTTAAGGTCCCGGAAAGTGTCCATTCCGGCCAGGCCGACCCGTGCCGAGGACAGTTCGGCGGCATTAACATCGGTCAGATTGATCTCGGCGCGAAATGTTTCACCCAGATAGGATCTGACATTGATTTTCCCCAGCCCCGCCCAAGCATTAGCGGAAAAAAGTACCGCAACGGCGAGAGCGCTCAGCTTCATTTTTGCCCGATTTGCCACAGTTCACCTTCCGGCAACAACCTGCTTAGATGTTTTTTTCAACAACTACCCCATAGTGAAGGCAGTCCTTTATCAGTGCCATCTTAGGCTTTAACAAGCTCTTTAGCTAGATTTCATACCAAGAAAAAAGGCGGCAAAGACTGCCGCCTTGTTCCTTTATCCGAAGTGCCCTGCATTTTGCAAAGCTTCGGCCACAGTGACGCAGCTCATTGCCGCGGCGGCTCTGACGTTGTCAGCCGTAAGCCAGAAGCTGAGGGTCTTTCCGGTACGGCGGACACGGCTTACCCAGACCCGGTCGTTGCCGGCGACTTCCATTGGCGTGGCATAGCCATCCGCCTGCTGCGGCTGGTCCACCACGTGCAGCCCGAGCGATGCAAACAGGTTCCGGGCACGCGAAGCCTCGACTTCGGTATCGGTTTCCACCGTGACCGACCACGCGTGGCCAAAGAACACCGGCACCCTGACACAGGTCGCCTCGACAGCGAGTTCATCGCTGCCGAACAGGCGGTGCAGTTCATTGACGATGGACGCCTCTTCTTCAGTCGCGCCACTCTCGTTGGCATCACCGATCTTGGGCAGCAGGTTGTAGGCGATGCGCTTGGCGTAGACTTCGCACTCGGCGTCGCGCTGGGTGAACAGCGCCGTGGTCTGATTGGCCAGTTCCTCGAGCGCGGCCTGACCGCTTCCGGATACGGACTGGTAGGTGGATACCGTCACCCGTTTCAGGCCATGCTCAGCCAGCGCCTTCAAGGCGATGGCCAGCGGCGTGACCGTGCAATTGGGTACGGCGATCAGGGCGTTCTCCGGCAGGTCGGCCACCAGGCTACCGTTCAGGGCAGGAACGAGCAGCGGCACTTCATCATCCTGGCGATAAGCCGAGCTGAAATCGATGACGGTGGCACCTGCCTCGCGCGCCAGCGGCACGTACTGCCGAGAAATCTCACTACCCGCCACGAAAATGGCCAACGGCGTCACCTCGAAGCCAAACTCGTCGACCGGGTGAACATTCAGCTCAAGGTTGCCAAAGGTGACGGTTTCCCCATCGTGATCCTGGGTATCCACGGCAAACACGCGGCTGGCAGGGAAGTCACGGCTGGCGAGCAAGTCAAGCACGGCCTGGCCGACAAGACCGGTTGCTCCAACGACGGCAACCTGAATGGGATGAGACATGGTGAATTCCTGTTAGAAATGCATAAAGGGCGCAAAGCGCCCTTTGGGAAAAACAGAACCGGCACTCAGGCCGGTTCGAGCGATGAGCGTATTTTAACGCTCAATCAGGATGCGCAGCATGCGACGCAGAGGCTCGGCAGCCCCCCACAGCAGCTGATCACCGACGGTAAAGGCGGACAGGTAGTCGCCGCCCATGGCCAGCTTGCGCAGACGGCCCACTGGCGTGGTCAGCGTGCCGGTCACGGCAGCCGGGGTCAGATCACGCATCGAGGCTTCGCGGGTATTCGGCACAACCTTGGCCCACGGGTTGGCGGCAGCCAGCATCGCTTCGATCTCGTCAAGCGGCACGTCCTTCTTCAGTTTGATGGTCAGGGCCTGGCTGTGGCAGCGCATGGCGCCGACACGCACGCACAGGCCATCCACCGGCACCGGGTTGGCCGAACGACCGAGAATCTTGTTGGTTTCGACGCCGCCTTTCCACTCTTCCTTGGACTGGCCGTTGCCGAGGTCCTTGTCGATCCACGGAATCAGGCTGCCTGCCAGCGGCACGCCGAAGTTCTGGCTCGGGTACTCGTCCGAGCGCAGGAAGTCGGATACCTTACGGTCAATGTCGAGAATGGCGGAAGCCGGATCGGCCAGCTTGTCGGCTACTTGGGCGTGAATAGCCCCCATGCCGGAGATCAGCTCGCGCATGTTCTGCGCGCCGGCACCCGATGCCGCCTGGTAGGTCATCGAGGTAACCCATTCGACCAGGTCGTTCTGGAACAGGCCACCCAGCGCCATCAGCATCAGCGACACGGTGCAGTTGCCGCCGACGTAGTTCTTCACGCCGTTCGCCAGGCCGTCCTTGATCACGTTCATGTTGACCGGATCGAGAATGATGATGGCGTCGTCTTCCATGCGCAGCGTGGAGGCGGCGTCGATCCAGTAGCCTGTCCAGCCGGCGGCACGCAGTTTCGGGAACACCTCGGAGGTGTAGTCGCCGCCCTGGCAGGTGACGATGGCGTCCATCGCCAGCAGATCATCGATATTCTTGGCATCTTTCAATGCCGGCACGTCACGGCCGATATCGGGACCCTTGCCGCCAACGTTGGAGGTGGTGAAGAACACCGGCTCGCTGATCTGGGCAAAATCGTTTTCTTCACGCATGCGCTGCATCAGCACGGAACCGACCATGCCGCGCCAGCCAACAAAACCTACTCGCACGATAAATATCTCCTGAATGTCGTCGGATAGAGGAAGCTATTTCGCCGGCCTGCTCATCGAGGCCGGTCTTATCTGGTGATCAACCCCATTGTGCAGGGCAACAGCGGCTCACACAATGGGGTTGGCGCGTTTTATTTGAACCGCATTTACCACGCCACTAGAGTCGCCAACAAAACCCAGCGCAGCGGTCTTGGCTAGGCGCGCGGCCGCAGACAATTAGTACGGCAAGTGCTTGCTGGGCGAGTCTCCGCTAGAGATTCGCACGCGAGCGCAACAACGCCAAGAGGGTTTTGTTAGCGGCTCTTACAGCGCGGCGACCACGGCGTCGCCCATGCCCGAGCAGCTGACTTTCTCGCAGCCCGCCTCGAAGATATCGGCGGTACGGTAGCCTTGCTTCAGCACCGTCTTCACCGCACTTTCGACACGCAGGGCCGCCTCTTCCTGACCGAAGGTGTAACGCAGCATCATGGCGGCGGAGAGGATGGTGGCGAGCGGGTTGGCCAGGTTCTTGCCGGCGATATCCGGCGCGGAACCGTGCGAAGGCTCGTACAGGCCCTTGTTGTTCTGGTCGAGCGAGGCCGACGGCAGCATGCCGATGGAGCCCGTCAGCATCGAAGCCTCATCGGACAGGATGTCGCCGAAGATGTTGCCGGTGACCATCACGTCGAACTGCTTGGGATTACGCACCAGTTGCATCGCGGCGTTGTCGACGTACATGTGGCTGAGTTCCACCTCCGGATACTCGCGCGCCACGTCGATGAAGATTTCCTTCCAGAACTCGGTGGTTTCCAGCACGTTGGCCTTGTCCACCGAACACAGCTTTTTGTTGCGCTTCATGGCGATGCCGAACGCCACGTGGGCGATACGGCGGATTTCGCTCTCGCTGTAGCGCATGGTGTTGTACGCCTCGCGCTCGCCCAGCTCGTTGACGGCGATACCGCGCGGCTGACCGAAGTAGATGTCACCGGTCAGCTCGCGCACGATCATGATGTCGAGACCCGACACCACTTCCGGCTTCAGCGTGGAAGCATTGGCCAGTTCCGGGTAGAGAATGGCCGGACGCAGGTTGGCGAACAGGTTGAGATCCTTGCGGATCGCCAGCAGACCGCGCTCCGGGCGCAGCGGGCGGTCGAGGTTGTCGTACTGCGGGCCGCCCACGGCGCCCAGCAGCACAGCATCGGCGGCGCGGCACAGCTTCTGGGTGAATTCCGGGTAAGGTTGGCCGAAGGCATCGTAACCGGCCCCACCCAGCGGCGCCTCTTCCATTTCCAGCGGCAGGCCATCCTGACGCAATACGTCCAGCACGCGGCGCGCCTGGGCAATGATTTCCGGGCCGATGCCGTCACCGGGCAATACTGCAATTTTCATAATCGTGTCCCTTGCTTTCTCTTTAGCATGGACGGGCAGCAGGGCTGCCCGCACTGGCCGGAATCAGGCCAACAACCAGGGCTTCTCAGCCTTGAGCTTTTCCTCGTAGGCGCGAATCTTGTCAGCCTGCGCCAGGGTGAGGCCAATTTCATCGAGCCCGTTGAGCAGGCAGTGCTTGCGATGCTCGGTAATGTCGAAGGCGAAGGATTGGCCGGACGGGGTGGTCACGGTCTGGGCCGCGAGATCGATCTCCAAACGGTAGCCTTCGGTTGCCTGGCTTTCCTTGAACAACTGGTCGACCGCCTCTGCCGGCAGCACGATCGGCAGCAGTCCGTTCTTGTAGCAGTTGTTGAAGAAAATGTCGGCGAAGCTCGGCGCGATGACCACGCGGAAACCATAATCTTCCAGCGCCCACGGCGCGTGTTCGCGGCTGGAGCCACAGCCGAAGTTCTCGCGCGCCAGCAGTACCTGGGCACCGGCGTAGCGCGGATAGTTCAGCACGAAGTCCGGGTTGAGTTGGCGCGCACTGTTGTCCATGCCCGGCTCGCCGTGGTCGAGATAGCGCCATTCGTCGAACAGGTTCGGGCCGAAACCGGAGCGCTTGATCGACTTGAGAAACTGCTTCGGGATGATCGCATCGGTGTCGACATTGGCGCGATCGAGCGGGCACACGAGCCCGTTCAATGTGGTAAATGCTTTCATTGTTCCTGTAGGGCCAAGCCCTCTCCCAATACGTTAGTTGCCTTGCGGCGCCGTGCCGTTGACCACGGGGGCCGGCGGGCTCGGGCGCGTCGCATCGTCTATCTTGTCGCCCACGCGCTTGGCGGTATCCGATACCGCTTCACCGCCGCGCTGCACGGCGTGGCCGACCGCTTCGCCACCGCGATGCAGCGCATGGCCGACGGCCTCGCCGCCCTGGTTGATGTCCTGACCCAGGCCGTGCACGGTGTTGCAAGCGCCAAGCAGCAGGACACCCGTCAGCGGCAGCAAATGGCGCAGCGCGCGCTTAGAAATGACTAACATCGACGAAGTGGCCTGCAATCGCGGCGGCCGCGGCCATGGCCGGGCTTACCAGGTGAGTACGCCCGCCCTGCCCCTGGCGGCCCTCGAAGTTGCGGTTGGAAGTCGAGGCGCAACGCTCGCCCGGCTGCAGGCGGTCGGCATTCATCGCCAGGCACATGGAGCAGCCCGGCTCGCGCCATTCGAAGCCGGCTTCGACAAACACCTTGTCGAGCCCTTCGGCCTCGGCCTGCGCCTTGACCAGGCCCGAGCCTGGCACCACCAGCACCTGCTTGACGTTGGCCGCCTTCTTGCGCCCCTTGGCCACGGCGGCGGCTTCGCGCAGGTCTTCGATGCGGCTGTTGGTACAGGAGCCGATAAACACCACATCCACCGCGATCTCGCTGATCGGGGTGTTGGCCTTGAGGCCCATGTAGGCCAGCGCGCGCTCGATGGAGCCCTTCTTCACCGGGTCGCTTTCCTGCGCCGGATCCGGTACGTGGCCGTTGATGTCGGTCACCATTTCCGGCGAGGTACCCCAGGTCACTTGCGGCTTGATCTCGGCGGCGTCCAGCGTAACCACGGCGTCGAAGTGCGCGCCTTCGTCGGAATGCAGCGTGTTCCAGTAGGAGACTGCCTTGTCCCACGCTTCGCCCTTGGGCGCAAACGGCCGGCCCTTCACGTAGTCGACGGTTTTCTGGTCGACCGCCACCAGGCCGGAGCGGGCACCGGCCTCGATCGCCATATTGCACAGCGTCATGCGGCCTTCCATCGACAGGCTCTTGATCGCCTCGCCACCGAACTCGATGGCGTAGCCGGTACCGCCGGCGGTGCCGATCTTGCCAATAATCGCCAGCGCCACGTCCTTGCCGGTGATGCCGGCGGCCAGCTGGCCATCCACGCGCACCAGCATGTTCTTGGATTTTTTCGCCACCAGGGTCTGGGTGGCCATGACGTGCTCGACCTCGGAGGTGCCGATGCCGTGCGCCAGCGCGCCGAAGGCGCCGTGCGTCGAGGTGTGACTGTCGCCGCACACCACGGTCATGCCCGGCAAGGTGGCGCCCTGCTCCGGCCCCATCACGTGCACGATGCCCTGACCCTTGTCCTTGAACGGGAAGTAGGCCAGTGCGCCGAATTCCTTGATATTGCTATCCAGGGTTTCGACCTGCTGGCGCGAGATCGGGTCCTTGATACCCTCGTCCCAGTGATCGGTCGGGGTGTTGTGGTCGGCGGTCGCCACGATGGACGATACTCGCCACGGCTTGCGGCCGGCCAGTTTCAGACCTTCGAAGGCCTGCGGGCTGGTCACTTCGTGCACCAGGTGGCGATCGATATAAAGAAGCACGGTGCCGTCGGCTTCTTCCGTCACTACGTGGCTGGACCAGAGCTTGTCGTAAAGGGTCTGCGCGGTCATGTCTCTATGTCTTGTCGAAATCTAACGGTGGCGAAATAGCGTGAAATCCATTCTGGCATAGCGTTTACCCCTCATTCAAGCAAACCTTGCCGCAATGCAAAAACGCCAGTTTGAAACGTTCGACGGCACCTAAGGGAACCCGGCGCCATCCGGTTCGCCGCGTCAACATCACCTCCACGGTACCGCGGTGACAATGTCGAAACAGAGCGGTGAACCCAGCCTCTGAAGATCAGGATAAAAAACGCTGGCTACTGGAACAAGCCCCTATTTTATCCTAGTATAAAATCCTACCAGCCTTCGCCAGACGATACCCCATGCCGCCACACAACCTTGGCCAGTTCATCCGCAAACACCGTGAACGCCTGCAGCCGGAAGACGCCGGACTGCGCACCACCGGGCGTCGCCGCACACCCGGTTTACGACGCGAAGAACTGGCTCAACTGTGCGCCGTCAGCCCCACCTGGATTACCTGGCTGGAACAAGGCAGGGAAGTGTCGGCATCGACCGAGGTGCTGTCCCGCCTGGCCGAGGTGCTGCAACTGACGGCGGCGGAACGGCATTACCTGTTCACGCTGGCGGGCAAGCTGGATTTGTCTGGCGAACAAAGCGATACCAGCGCGGCGGACGCCATCGTGGCCAGCGTGGCACACGTCACCGCGCCCGCCTACGTGCTCGACCGGCAATGGAATGCCCGCGCCTGGAATACCGCGGCAGAGCAGCTGTTCCATGGCTGGCTGGACACTGGCGCCGGAACGTCGGCACGCAATCTGCTGCGTTTCACTTTCCTGGCGCCGCAGGCGCGGCACCTGATCGACAACTGGTCCTACCGGGCCAAGCGCCTGGTGGCGGAGTTCCGAGCCGACTGCGGCCGCAGCGTCGACGATGCCGAGATGCAACCGTTGATCACCGAGCTGTGCCAGAGCAGCGCAGAATTCACCGCGTTCTGGCAGGACTACGAGGTCACCGGGCGTGAAGGCGGGATACGGGTGTTCCAGCACCCACAGCGCGGTCGACTGGTATACGAACAGGTCACCTTTTACCCGGCTACCCGTCGCGACCTCAAGCTGGTGATGCTGCTACCGGCCCCGTCCACCCCTTGAGGCGGCATCGCCGGCTCTTCGGCCAACGTTTGAAGGGCATGGCCAACAGCGTGGCCCCGCCTCAGGAACCATTCTTGAAACGCTGGATTTCGCGTCGATCCTTCTTGGTCGGGCGCCCGGCACCGTGCGGGAAGGACACCCGTTCGGCCTTGAGCAAGGCCTGCTTCTCCTCGCGCGCCAGTCGCGAGGTTTCGCTTTCGGCGTACAACAACTGCGCCTCGCTGGCCGAGCGTCGCTGCGCGGTCAAGGCGAGCACCTCGATATCGTACTCCAGCTGGTTGATCCGCAAGTGCAGGCGGTCCCCCACCTTGACCACACGCGAGGCCTTGACCCGTTCCCCGCCCAGCGTCACCCTCCCCAACTCCAGCGCTTCGTGCGCCAGTTGCCGGGTCTTATAGAAGCGCGCCGCCCACAGCCACTTGTCGAGCCTGACCTTGCCTTCCTCGTCCGGCACAGGATTTTGCCGGCTCATTCGACCACGCTCCACTCGGCCGACACCCACCCCTGCAGATCGAGTCGCAGGCGGTCGCCCGGCTTGACCGCCGCGACGCCCTCCGGGGTGCCGGTATAGATAAGGTCTCCCTCGCTCAGGCCGTAGACCGTGGAAAGGTAATGGATGATGGCGGGAACGGAAAACAGCATCAGACGGGTCTCGCCCCGCTGACGCGTCTCGCCGTTAACCTGCAGGGTAAACTCGAGGTGCCCCGGGTCCGCGAGGCGTTCCGCGGGAACGAAGGCCGAAACCGTGGCCGCACTGCGAAAGCCCTTGGCCTTGGTCCATGGTAGACCCTTTTGCTTGGCAATGCCCTGGACGTCGCGCGCGGTCATGTCGAGGCCGATGGCATAGCCCGCCACATGCTGCAGCGCGGCAGATTCAGGGATGTCATTTCCACCCTTGCCAATCAGCAGCACCAGTTCACATTCGTGATGAACATCGCCGGAATAGGCCGGCAGGCGAATCGGCTCGCCTTCAACGGCCAGCGCCGACGTCGGCTTCAGGAACACCAGCGGTTCCGCCTCGACGGCGTTGCCGAGTTCCGCCGCATGTGCGGCGTAGTTCCGGCCGATACAGAACACATTGCCCACGCGGATGCTCTGCCCGTTCAATTGAACTACCGCCATACTTTGACTCTCCCCTGATTAAACACGGCTAACGGCAACTCTCAACTATAGCGCCGAAGCCCCGCGAACGGCAGTGCGGACAGACGCAGATTGCACGTGACAACGACCACGCCGTCATATATTATTTTGTTGCACTGCAACATTTGCTGGTCTGCAACAAAACCTCTGGCGTGAATGGTCGTTTCGTGTGAAATTGTCATTTACCACTGTTAGAGTTTGCCAAAACCAGCAGCACCCTCAGGGGGCCCGCGCGTCAGGACAAGCTGATCGGCGGACTGCCCCGACAGATACGCGCAAGGAGAGTACATTGAGCCAGGAAGCACCCATCTCGCTTGAGAAGTTTTTTGCCAGCCTCTCCGAGGCCAATCAACAGTGGATGCAGCAGTTCGTCAATTCCCTGACGCTGGGAGGCACCATGGGCGCTCCTGTCGATGGCGCGGCCAACCCGTGGGCAGGCATGATGAACCATGCCAACCAGCTGTTTGCCATGCAGAGCCAGCTCTACCAGCAACAGATGGGCCTCTGGATGAAATTCCTCGGCCAGGGCAACGCCTCTGGCGACGAAGCCCCCGCCCCGAACAGCGACCGCCGCTTTGCCGCGCCGGAGTGGAACGATCACCCGTTCTACAGCCTGCTCAAGCAAAGCTACCTGGCCACCTCGAAGTGGATGACCGAACTGGTCGACCAGGCCCAGCTGGACGCGGAGGCCAAGGACAAGCTGACCTTCATCACCCGACAGTACATCGACGCCATGGCGCCGACCAACTTCATGCTGACCAACCCCGAGGTGATCAAGCGCGCCATCGAGACTAAGGGCGAGAGCCTGTCCGAAGGCATGAAGAACATGATGGAGGACATCAAGAAGGGTCACATCTCGATGTCCGATGAAAGCAAGTTCGAGATCGGCGTCAACATCGTGACCACGCCCGGCGAGGTCGTGTTCCGCAACGAACTGATCGAGCTGATCCAGTACACCCCGACCACGGAAAAGGTTTACGAAAAGCCGCTCCTGATCGTTCCGCCCTGCATCAACAAGTACTACCTGATGGACCTGCAGCCGGACAACTCGATGGTGCGCCATTTCGTGTCCCAGGGTTACCGCGTGTTCCTGATCTCCTGGCGCTCGGCCACCCCGGAGATGAAGCAGTTCACCTGGGAAACCTACATCGAGAAGGGCGTCATCGCCGCCGCCGAGGCGGTCAAGAAAGTCACCCGCCAGCCCTCGATGAACGCCCTGGGCTTCTGCATCGGTGGCGTCATCCTCACCACGGCGCTGTGCGTGATGCAGGCCAAGGGTATGAACTGGATCGATTCCGCCACCTTCATGACCTCGCTGCTCGACCATACCGATCCGGGCGAGATCAAGGTGTTCATCGACGAGAACGTGGTGCGCAGCCGCGAGCAGAAGCTGGCCAGCGGCGGCATCATCAGCGGCAAGGAGCTGGGGCGCACCTTCGCCTCGCTGCGCGCCAACGATCTGGTTTGGAACTACGTGGTGAACAACTACCTGCTGGGCAAGACCCCGGCACCGTTCGACCTGCTCTACTGGAACAACGACGCGGTCGACCTGCCGTTGCCAATGCATACTTTCTTCCTGCGCGAGATCAACCTCAAGAACTCGCTGACCAAGCCGGGCGCCATCACCCTGTGCGGCGTACCGATCGACGTGTCGAAGATCAACATCCCGGTGTATATCTTCGCCGCCCGCGAAGATCACATCGTGCTGTGGACCTCGGCCTACTCCGGCGTGAAGTACCTGACCGGCACGCCAAGCCGCCGCTTCGTGCTCGGCGCTTCCGGCCACATCGCCGGTTCGATCAACCCGGTGACCAAGGACAAGCGCAACTACTGGGTCAACGAAGCCCTCCCGGCAGACCCGGAAGACTGGCTGGAAACCGCGGAAAGCCGTCCGGGCAGCTGGTGGAAGGACTGGGACGCCTGGCTCGCTCCGCAATCGGGCAAGCAGGTGGCCACACCCAAGACCATGGGCAACAAGGAACTGCCCCCGCTCGAGCCGGCACCGGGGACGTACGTCCGCGCCAAGGCCCTGCCGGCGGTGGTGGCCTCGCTGCAATGATCCGGACCCGGTCCCGAGCGATCGGGGCCGTTTTCAACATGCCATTGTCGGCCCAAGATGCTGGCAATTTTAGTTCAATGAACGGAGAAGACTGATGGAAGAGATCGTTATCGTCGCTGCTGGCCGCACCGCTGTCGGCAACTTTGGTGGCTCGCTCGCGAAGATTCCGGCGCCGGAACTGGGCGCCACGGTGATCAAGGCCCTGCTGGAAAAGACCGGCATCGCCCCGGAACAGGTCTCCGAAGTGATCATGGGTCAGGTGCTGACCGCCGGCGTCGGCCAGAACCCGGCACGCCAGGCGCTGATCAAGGCCGGCATTCCGGTCCACGTGCCGGCCATGACCATTAACCAAGTGTGCGGTTCCGGCCTGAAGGTGACCCACCTGGCCGCCCAGGCCATCGCCTGCGGTGATGCCGAGATCGTGATTGCCGGTGGCCAGGAAAGCATGAGCATGTCCCCGCACATTCTGCCGGGTTCGCGTGATGGCTTCCGCATGGGTCCGGCCACCCTGGTCGACACCATGGTGTACGACGGCCTGACCGACGTCTATAACCAGTACCACATGGGCGTTACTGCCGAGAACATCGCCGCCAAGTACGGCATTTCGCGTGAAGAGCAGGATGCCTTCTCCGCCGCGTCGCAGAACAAGGCCGAAGCCGCCCGGGCTGCCGGCAAGTTCGTCGACGAGATCATTCCGGTGATGGTGCCGCAACGCAAGGGCGACCCGGTTGCCTTCGCCACCGACGAATTCATCAAGGCCGGCGCCACCGCCGAAGGACTGGGCAAGCTGCGCCCGGCCTTCAAGAAGGATGGCACCGTCACCGCCGGCAACGCCTCCGGCGTGAACGATGGCGCCGCCGCGGTGATCATGATGACCGCGAAGAAAGCCGCCGAGCTCGGCCTCAAGCCGCTGGCCCGCATCAAGGCCTACGCTTCGGCCGGCGTCGAACCGTCCATCATGGGCATGGGCCCGGTACCGGCCACCCAGCGCGTGCTGGAACGCGCCGGCTGGTCCCTGGGCGAAGTCGACCTGATCGAAGCCAACGAAGCCTTCGCGGCTCAGGCGCTGGGTGTGGCTCGCGAACTGCAGTGGGATGCCGACAAGGTCAACGTCAACGGTGGCGCCATCGCCATCGGTCACCCGATCGGCGCTTCCGGCTGCCGCATCCTGGTCAGCCTGCTGCACGAAATGCAGCGCCGTGACGCCAAGAAGGGTCTGGCCACGCTGTGTATCGGCGGCGGCATGGGCGTGGCACTGGCGGTCGAGCGCGACTGACTCCACCCCTGAAGCGCAGACAAGCCGGGAATGTTTTCCCGGCTTTTTTCATGCCATACGGCACTGACAGGCCGCGCGAGTCCCCTTATACTCGCTCGCTGCAAATCGGACCGGACGGCCATGACTTTCGCTGCACTCACCTTCCCCCTGCTTGGCCTTGCCCCACCCAGCCTGAAGCGGCTGCTCGGCGGTCTCGCTGCCGGCCTGCTGCTGATAACGGCCTGCCAGGCGGCGCCCAGGCTCGCCCTCTACACCGAGGAGTGGCCGCCCATGTCCTTTACCAACAACAGAGGGGCGCCGGATGGCATGGCCGTCGAGGTGGTGAACGAGATACTGCGGCGCACGGGACAGAACAACCCGATCGCCGTGGTGCCCTGGATACGCGGCTACAATCAGCTGCTGACCCGCCCCAACGTCATGCTATTCACCGTCGGGCGCAACGCCGAGCGCGAACGCAGCATGACCCTGCTGGGGCCGATCGCCATGTCGAGCACCGTGCTACTGGCGCGCAGCGAAGACGTCCTGGCATTGCAAGCACTCGGCAGCGACATCCTGAAACGGGAAGTGGCCGCCTACCAGGGCAGCATCTTCGAGAGTACGGCGCGCAACAAGGGGTTTTCCAGCATCCGGGAGACCGGCAGCAGCGAGGAAGGTGCGCGCATGCTGCTCGCCAAGCGGGTGGACCTATGGGTGGAAGGGAATGTCGCGGTGGCCCAGACCCTGCAACGGCTAGCCATCCCGCCCGGCCGCGTGGCCCGCGTCATAACCCTGGATTCGCTCGACCTCTACCTCGCCTTTTCGCGCGGCACCGACCGCGAGACCATCCTGCAATGGCAGGCTGCGCTACGCGACATGAAGAAGGACGGTACCTTTCAGGCGATCCATCAGCGTTGGCTCCCCGGTGAAGCGCCGCCACTGCAGGTCATGCGCCTCGGACTCGAGCCCTGAAGAGACAAAAAAGCCCAACCGAACGGTTGGGCTTTTTGCTGTCGTCGAGAGCGCGCTTACATCGCGTCGAGCACCTCGATGCCGAGCAGGCCGAGGCCGCTCTGGAGGGTTTTGGCCGTCAATGCCGCCAGTTGCAGGCGGCTGGCACGCACTTCACCCTCGCTCTTCAGGATCGGGCAGGCCTCGTAAAAGCGCGAGAACAGCGTGGCGACATTGTAAAGATAGCCGCACAGGTGGTGCGGCTGGCTGCTGTCGGCCACGGCGAACACCACGTCTTCGAATTGTGCCAGGGCGACCGCCAGCTGCTTTTCCGCCACCTCGGTGATCAGTACCTTGGCCGCCGGGTCGAAGTCCTCGGCCTTGCGGAAGACGCTCTGCACGCGTGTGTAGGCATACTGCAGGTACGGCGCGGTGTTGCCCTCAAAACTGAGCATGGCATCCCAGTCGAAGATGTAGTCGGTATTGCGGCTCTTGCTCAGATCGGCGTATTTCAGCGCGCCGATGCCCACCACTGCGGCGATCTGACGGCGCTGGGCTTCCGGCAGCTCCGGGTTCTTGCTGGTAACCAGCTGGAAAGCGCGTTCCACCGCCTCGTCCAGCAGTTCCACCAGCTTGACGTTCTCGCCGGAACGGGTTTTCAGCGGCTTGCCGTCCGGCCCCATGATGGTGCCATGGCCGATGTGCTGGAAGTCGGCTTCTTCCGGCAGCCAGCCCGCCTTGCGTGCGGTGCTGAACAGCTGCTGGAAGTGCAGGCTCTGGCGCGAATCGACCACGTACAGGCAGCGATCCAGCCCCAGCTTGTTCACGCGGAAGCGGATGGCGCCGAGGTCGGTGGTGGCGTACAGGTAGCCACCGCCCTGCTTCTGGACGATGAAGGCAGCCGGTTCGCCTTCCTTGTTTTTGAATTCGTCGAGGAAGACGACTTGCGCGCCCTGGTCTTCGACCAGCAGGCCTTTCTGGCGCAGCTCTTCCACCAGTACCGGCAGGTCGTCGTTGTAGAAGCTTTCGCCGCGCACATCGTCGTCGTTCAACTGCAGGCCGAGCTTCTGGTAAATGGCGTTGCAGTGGGTCAGCGACAGCTTGACGAACTGCTGCCACAGTTTCAGCACTTCGGCATCGCCGGACTGCAGTTTCACCACATAATCGCGGGCGGTGTCGGCAAAGGCCGTATCTTCGTCAAAACGCTTCTTGGAGTGCTTGTAGAACGTGTCGAGGTCTTTGAGCTCGAGGTCGGCCTGACCGCTCTTGCTGATTTCCACCATGTAGGCGACCAGCATGCCGAACTGGGTACCCCAGTCCCCCACATGGTTCTGGCGCACCACATTATGGCCGATGAAGCTGTTCACGCGGACCAGCGCGTCGCCAATGATGCCGCCGCGCAGGTGGCCGATGTGCATTTCCTTGGCGAGGTTGACCGAGGAATACTCCACCATGACCTTCTTGGCGTCGACCTTGGTAATACCCAAGGCTTCATCGGCCAGCGCCGTTTCGGCGCGGCGGGCGAGGAAGACCGGGTCGAGGTGGATGTTGATGAAGCCGGGGCCGGCGATTTCCAGCTTGCTGGCGATGCCGTCGAGGTCGAGCACGGCCAGCACTTTCTGGGCCAGTTCGCGCGGGTTGGTCTTGAGCTGCTTGGCGGCGGCCATCACACCGTTGGCCTGGTAATCGCCGAATTCCGGCTTGCTGGCCGGCTGGACGTTGGCCGAAGCGTCAGGCGCGCCGGCGGCGGCGAGTGCAGCCTGCACCCGCGCGGAAATGAGTTGCAAAATGGTCATGTCGGTCCCGAAAGGTCTGGCGCAAGCGGCTCGCGGCCCCTGCGCGATATCAGGGTGAAATTGTAAGCGCTCGCCACTGGCCAGGGCAAACTTTGCCGCAGTGCAGCGTACGGCGTTCAAAGCCAAGCGCGGCGCTCCAGGAGGAGACGCCGCGCCTTCGGCCAACCTTGAGCTGTTGGTTCAGAACCTGTTCACGATCCGTCGCGAGCGGCCCTCCGCGGGGTGAAGAGCAGCGCAGGAACCGGGATGGACAGGGAGTCCATGAGGGTCATGGCTGAGCGAATCTCCAATGGAGATTCGCACGCGCAGAGCAGCGCATGAGCCCCGCTCAGGGATGCGCAGCAGGATCGTGGATCGGTTCTCAGAGGAGACGCGCGATCAGCGCCTTCTCCATCCCTTCCATACCCGGAATCTTGACCTTGACGCCATTGCCCGGCGCCACCTCGGTGGCCGCGCCGTCGCGCGTCATGGTGGTAAGGTCGACAATGCGGTTGCCGCTCGGATGGATGATTTCCAGCCTGTCGCCGACGGCGAAGCGGTTTTTCACGTCGACCAGCGCCCAGCCCTCGCCGTCCACTTCCAGCACTTCGCCGACGTACTGGCTGCGCTTGGCCTGGGAGTGGCCGGTGAGGTAGTTCTGGTATTCCTGGGTCTGGTGACGCTCGAGAAAGCCCGGGGTATAGCCACGGTTAGCCAGGCCTTCGAGGTCGGCCAGCAGGCTGTAGTCGAACGGGCGGCCGGCGACGGCGTCGTCGATCGCCTTGCGGTAGGCCTGGGCGGTACGCGACACGTAGTAGATCGACTTGGTACGGCCTTCGATCTTGAGCGAGTCGACACCGATCTTCACCAGTTTTTCCACCTGCTCGATGGCGCGCAAGTCCTTGGAGTTCATGATGTAGGTGCCGTGCTCGTCCTCGATGATCGGCATCAGTTCGCCCGGGCGGCTGCCCTCTTCGATCAGGTAGGTCTTGTCGGCCAGCGGGTGGCGTTCGGCACCGCCACAGGCGGCGAAGCTCTGGTTGGCTTCTTCCAGCGCCTTGTTGAAGTCGAACTTGATGGTCTGCACGTCGCCGGCGTCGTCGCCCTGGGTGTCGTGCATTTTGTAGTCCCAGCGGCAGGCGTTGGTACAGGTGCCCTGGTTCGGGTCGCGATGGTTGAAGTAGCCGGAGAGCAGGCAGCGGCCGGAGTAGGCGATGCACAGCGCGCCGTGCACGAACACCTCGAGCTCCATGTCCGGGCATTCCTGACGGATCTCGGCGATTTCGTCGAGGGAGAGCTCGCGCGACAGGATGACGCGGGTCAGGCCGATCTTCTGCCAGAACTTCACGCCCATCAGGTTGGTGGTATTGGCCTGCACCGAGAGGTGGATATTCACCTCCGGCCATTTCTCGCGCACCATCATGATCAGGCCGGGGTCGGCCATGATCAGCGCGTCCGGCTTCATGGCGATCACCGGTTCCATGTCGGCGAGATAGGTCTTGAGCTTGGCGTTATGCGGCAGGATGTTGCTGGCGACGAAGAACTGCTTGCCGCGGGCATGCGCTTCTTCGATGCCCTGGCGCAGTTCTTCCAGCTTGAATTCGTTGTTGCGGGCGCGCAGGCTGTAGCGCGGCTGGCCGGCGTAGACGGCGTCGGCGCCATAGTCGTAGGCGGCGCGCATCTTGTCGAGCGAGCCGGCGGGGAGCAGCAGTTCCGGGGCTTTCATCAGGCTTTCGGTTCCAGTTTTTCAGTGCAGCATGGCGCTGGCGGGCAGCGGCTTGAGATCCGGGGCGACAAAGGCTCGGCGCGCGGTCTCGTCATGCAGTTTTTCTTCGGAATAGTGTTGCCGCAACAGGCTTGGCAGGTCGTCGCGCACGTCCGGGCAGCACGCCAGGAAGGCAGGCCAGTCGTCCAGCAATTCCGGCTTCGCATCAAGGCGGCTGTAGAGGATGGCCAGCGCCGCCATGGTCAGCGTGTGGTGGTACTTGTGCGCCGCGCCCTTGGCCATGGCGTAGCGCGACAGGGTGCGGGCGCAACGTGCTGCCGCCTCGCGTGCCGGGTACTGGCGCCGGTAGGCCCAGGCCGCCAGCAGATGGGCTTCGTGGTTGAAGTCGGCTTCAGGCAGCGCCAACGTTTCCAGCTGTCGCAGCAACCCGTGGTGGTCCATGACGAGGAACACTCCTGAAGAGAGAAAAAAGAACAAGGCCCCACCGGCAGTGGAGCCTTGTTTTCGATCTATTGTGCGGCGCGATTATGCGCCCCGCCCCGGCCACAGTCAACTGCGACCCACCCCAAACCCTGGGGTTTAAGATGCTGTTTTGAATGCCATTTTTACTTCATGGTTTTTTCATCAGCGCCACCAGAGCGGTGAACTGCCCCACCACGCCGACCACCATCAGCCCGGACCAGAGCAGCGACGGCAGCAGACCGTTCGCCGAAGACGACTGCATGCCGGCGCCGGCCAGCGCCAGCAACAGCGTGGACAACAACAGCACCAGGATCGCGAGGCGGCGGTCCTGACGCAGGCGGCGGAAAAACAGTTGAAGCATGGCATGGCACCTTGTTATGAAGCGGTCACGGCCCGACCCCCAAGGGGAGGCGGCGAGCCTTGTACAGCCCACGATTGTAATACGACGGCCGGCCCTGGCGCGCCTTGGCAGGCCGAACGGATTTTGCCCGCCAGACAATCACCCATCAGGCATAATGGGCGACCAGACCCCCGTTAGGAGCCAACCATGCTGTTCAGATCGAGCCTGCTGGGCGAAGTCGAGGTGAACGAAGCCACCACCCTGCTCTTCCCCCATGGTATTCCCGCATTTGAAAACTGCACCCGCTTCCAGCTGTTTCACGATCAGGACAAGGCCGAGCCCAGCGTGTTCTGGATGCAGTCGCTCGACAACCCCGACGTTCTGTTCAGCGTGGTGTCGCCCACAGAATTGGGACTGCGCTACGAAATCGAGCTGAGTGAAGACGACGTGACCGCACTCGGATTGAGCCACCCGGAGGATGCGGCCATCCTGCTGATGGTGTACAAGCCGCAGGAGCAGGCCGACGAGGCACACCCGGTACTGGCCCCGCTCAGAGCCAACGTGCGCAACCCGCTAGTGATCAACCTGGCGGCGCGCCGTGGTTTGCAGAAGGCCGGGCTGGGGTGTGACATCCTGTTCCACAACCGCGGCTGAGCGTCTGTTTCATTAGCCGGCTGCGCCTTCCCTCATCCACAATGAAAACGGCCGCCCCATCCGGGCGGCCGCTTTCATCCTTGCCAGCAACATGCAGACACAGAATCTACCCCACCAGGCAAGCGAGCCAATGCAGGTTGAGTGCCGCCAGCGCACAGGAACCGGAATGTACACGGAGTACATGAGGATTCCGTATCGCTGAGCGAATCCCTGCGTGCAAATCTTCGATTTGCTCAGCGATAGATTCGCACGCAGTACTGCCGGCACTCAAGATGCGAAGGCGCAGCCGCCTGGCGGGATAGATTCTCAGCCCTTCAGCACCTCGGCCATGGCATCCGCCACATACTCGACGTTACGGCTGTTGAGGCCGGCGACGCACATACGGCCGGAACGCACCAGGTAGACCGCGAACTCCTCACGCAGACGGTCGACCTGCTCCGGGGTCAGGCCGGTGTAGCTGAACATGCCGCGCTGCTTGATGAAGTAGCTGAAATCACGGCCCGGCACCTTGGCGGCCAGCACCTCGTACAGCTTCTGGCGCATGGCCTTGATGCGCTCGCGCATTTCGGCGACCTCGCCCTCCCATTCCTGGCGCAGCACCGCATCATTCATCACCATGGCGGTGACCTGGCCGCCGTGGGTCGGCGGGCTGGAATAGTTGCGGCGCACCGTGGCCTTCATCTGGCCCAGCACGCGCCCGGCTTCTTCGGCATCCTGACACACCACCGACAGGCCGCCGCAGCGCTCGCCGTAGAACGACAGGTTCTTGGAGAACGAGTTGCTGACGAAGAAGCTGATACCGGCGTCGGCCATGGCGCGGATGGCGTAGGCGTCTTCGTTCAGCCCGTCGCCGAAGCCCTGGTAGGCGATGTCGAGGAAGGGGATCAGCTCACGCTCTTTGACCACGGCGATCACCTCGCGCCACTGCGCGTTGGAGAGATCGACACCGGTCGGGTTGTGGCAGCACGGGTGCAGCAACACCACGGTCCTGGCCGGCAGCTGCTTGAAGCAGGTGATCATTTCGTCGAATTTCACGCCGCCGCTGACTGCGTCGTAGTAGGGGTAGTCGTGCACCACGAAGCCGGCGCCTTCGAACATGGCACGGTGGTTGTCCCAGGTCGGGCTGCTGACCCAGACTTCGCTCTCGGGAAAGTAGCGCTTCAACAGATCGGCGCCGATCTTCAACGCACCGGAGCCGCCGATGGTCTGGATGGTGGCGATGCGGTCGGACGTGACGGCCTCGTGCCCGGCACCGAACAGCAATTCCTGCACCGCCCGGCGGTAGTTGGCGGCGCCTTCCATCGGCAGGTAGGAGCGCGGGCCGGCGGCTTGCACACGCGCCACCTCGGCCTTCTGCACCGACGGCAACAGCGGAATGCGTCCTTGTTCGTCGTAGTACAGGCCGATGCCGAGGTTGACCTTGTTCGGGCGCGGGTCGTTATTGAAGGTTTCGACGAGGGTGAGGATCGGGTCGCCGGCGTAGGCGTCAACGTGTTCGAACATGGTGCGGGCCACAGTCTCGTAGTGTTGGTTGATGAGCGAAACAAGCAGGCGCTAACCGTACCATGAAACGGCCGCCGAGGCGTAGTGCGGGACGGGCACTTCGAGATTGCCCCCCCCTGCCCTGGCTTCACAAACGAAAAAACCGCCGGCGACCGGAGGTCGCAGGCGGCGGGGAGAGACGCGGGCGTTCGCTTAGAACGAGTGCTTCAGGCCAACACCGAAGCCGGTCGGGTTGGAACCGGCACCGACGCCGGTAAGGCCGGCGTTGCCGAAGGTGCGGCTGGCATTGTCGTCGTTGGCGATACGGGTGTAGTAAGCGTAGGTCTGGGTGCGCTTGGACAGATCGTAGGTGGCGCCCAGGGTCCACTGGTTAGCACCGTCCTTGGCGTCGGACTTGGACTCTTGCAGCTTGGCGTAGGCCAGGCTCACGCCGAAGTTGCCGAATTTCTGCTCGGCGCCGACGGTCCAGGCGTTTTGCTTGGTATCGCCGGTGGTCGTGTCGTTACGCTCCTGCTCGAAGCCGGCACCGATCTTGGTGTCGCCGAACTTGTAGCTGGCGGCCACTTTCCAGAAGGACTGGTTCAGGTTGGCGTCGCCGGCCACGGCGTTCTTGTCGTTGCGACGGTCGTAGCCCACGCCGACGTTGAAGCCGTCGATCGAGTAGGCTGCGGCCAGGCTCCAGACGTCCTTGTTGGTACGGTCGGTGCCGACGATAGCGCGAGTTTCGTCGGTACCATAGGACACGGCAGCCTGGAAGCCGGCGAAGTTCGGGGTGTAGTAATGCACCGAGTTGGCCAGACGCGTGTCGCCATGGCAGAACACCGACTTGTCGGTGCAGATTTCGGCGATGGTGTCAGCCATCGGGTTGACCAGGATCGGCTTGAGCAGGGCCTTGTAGGCGCTGTCGTTGTAGCCCATGAAGGCCTTACCGAAGGCGCCGTCCAGACCGACGAAGCTGTTGCGGGTGGCAAAAGTGCCCTTGCGGGTGCCGCCGTCATCGACGGAGATTTCCTGCTCGACCTGCCAGATGGCCTTCAGGCCGTCGCCCAGGTCTTCATTGCCCTTGAAGCCCAGCTTGGACACGTTGGAGCTGACGCGGGTGGTGGACTTGATGTCCTTGGTCGAATCGACAGCGCCGGTGGCCTTGACCGATTCGATCGATTCGCTGATGGTGCCGTAGAGGGTCACGTCGGCCAGGGCGGCCGGGGCGATCAAGGCGGAGGCGACCGCCAGGGCAAGCAGATTCTTCTTCATTGCGATAACTCACTAGGGTTGTTGTATTTCACGCTTCGTCGGGTGAAACGTGTGGCGAAATATAGACACTCAATGTGTCTTTCCTATTACGGTGATGTTAAATCGCGACACCACAAGGGGAATTTAGACTTTATCGCCACACGGCATGAAGCATAAACAGGCCGCCGAGTCACCGCGTTGACGGCCATCAAGCCGATTACCTTGGCCGTGAGAACCTGTTCATGATCTTGCGGCGCGTACCTGATCTGGGCTCATGCGCTGCTCTGCGTGTGCGAATCTCCGATTTGCTCAGCCATGATCCTCATGGACTCCCTGTCCATCCCGGTTCCTGCGCTGCTCTTCACCCCGCTGAGGGCCGCTCACGACAGATGAACAGGTTCTGGGATTCAGACACAAAAGCGCCGGTCACTCCCCATGACCGGCGCTTTTGTTGTGACCTTCGCGTAGCGGCATGACCCCGCCCCGCTACGGGTGTTGTCCTATGCAACCCTGCACACCTGCTCCAGTTGCGGCTGCAAGGCAGCCAGGCCGGCGACTTCGCCCAGCACGATGACGGCGGGGCTGGCGAGCCGGGCCTCGCGCACGTCGGCGACCAGGTTGGCCAGCGTGCTGACCACGGCACGCTGCTCCGGACAGCCGACGCGGTGCACCACCGCCACCGGCAGATCGGCGGCGAAGCCGGCTTCGCGCCAGGCCGTGGTCAGCGACGGCAGGTCGCTCATGCCCATGTAGCACACCACGGTGAGTCCGGATTGCGCCAGCGCCGCCCACGGCAGCGGGCTGCCGTCCTGGGTGTGCGCGGTGACCAGCGTCACGCCGCGGCTGAGGCCGCGATGGGTCAGCGGCAGGCCGAGCGCCGGGCCGACCGCGAGACCGGCGGTGAGGCCGCCGACGGCTTCGACCGAGACGCCGCGCTCTGCCAGCCACTGCCATTCTTCTCCGCCGCGGCCGAAGATGAAGGGATCGCCGCCCTTGACGCGCGCCACCACCTTGCCGTGGCGGGCGTAGCGCAGCATCAGGCGGTGGATGAAGGCTTGCGGCGTGGAGCGACAGCCGCCGCGCTTGCCGACGTGCACGATGCGCGCGTCGGGGCGGGCGAAGCCCAGCACCTCGCGGCTGACCAAGTCGTCCACCAGCCAGACGTCGGCGGCCTGAAGGGCCTTCACCGCCTTGAGCGTCAGCAGTTCCGGATCGCCCGGACCCGCCCCGATCAGATAGACCTTGCCTGTATGCATCTCATGCTCCCTGGGCCGCCTGTGGCCCATTTATTAGTCGGCTGTACCTTTGCATCTTGAGCGCCGGCAGTGCTCGGTATCCTCATGGACTTCCTTGTCCACTCCGGTTCCTGTGCGCAGGCGGCACTCAACCTGCTTGGGCTCGCTCGACTACTAAAACGGGCCCTTCGCGGCAGCCACCATCCTCGTCAATTCCGGCACACAGGAACCGCAGCCGCTGCCGCAGCCGAGTCCCGATTTCAGCCTTTCAACATCGCAACCGGTGGCGATCGCCTGGACGATGGCGTCCTCGCGTACCCCGGTGCAGGCGCATACTACACGTGAACGGTGGATCAGAGTGCCTCCGCCCATCAACAAGCGCGCCAGGCTGTCCGGCGTCTCGCCGTCGTCGAACCAGTCCGACAGCGCCTCGTCGGCGCGCACGTCGCCGGCCAGCAGGTAGGCGCAAGGCACTTTGCCGTTCAGCCACACTCTTCTAAGCACACTTCGTGCCGGGTCGTCGAAAGCGGCGAGCATGGCGTCGGCCGGCGTCACCGTGTCGGCCAGCGCCTCGAGCAGAGCGGCCTCCGGAGCGGACTCGGCCGCCAATTTCAGCCGCACCGCGGCGCCACCAGCCACTACCGACAGCAGCACGGCGTAGGGAAAGCGCGCCAGCCACGGGGTCAGGCGCTGGCGCAACTGGGCCACGTCGCCCTTGACCAGCAGGGTGAGCCGCCACGGCAGACGGGCCGACTCCAGCGCGATGGCGGCATGCTTGAGTTCGGGCTGGCGCGATACCGGGTCGACCTTGCCCAAGGTCAGGGCATTGACGCCGTTGCCGGCCATGTAGGCACCACCCCAGTGCATCGGCAGAAAGGCCATGCCCGGGCGCAGGTTGTCGTCGGCCGCGACCGGCAGCACGATGGCGCCACGCCGCGACTTGATGCGCGCCAGATCGCCCTCCTTGAGGTGGTAGCGGTCGAGGTCGCGCGGGTTGAGCGACAGTACCGGTTCTTCGACGTGACGGGTCAGCCCCGGCACCAGCGCGGTGCGGCTCATGGTGTGCCAGTGGTCGCGCAGGCGGCCGGTAGTCAGGCGCAGCGGGTACTGCGCCGAGACGTTCTCCGCCACCGGGCGGTAGCCGATGTCGACGAAGCGGGCGCGGCCGGACGACGTGGCGAAGCGCCCGTCCTGGTAGAGCCGCGCCTGGCCGGCGGTGGCGCCGGCCGGGAACGGCCATTGCTGCGGGCCGATCTGGTCGAGCACGGCGTAGCTCAGACCGGTGATGTCGAGGTCGCGCCCGGCGGTGGTGACGACGTGCTCGGCGAACACCTGGGACGCCTCTTCGTAGCCAAACAAGGTTGGCCGAAGTGGATGCAGACGCGCTTCCAGCGCCTGCGCCACGTCGCGCGCGATGATCCAGTCGTGGCGCGCTTCGCCCGGTGCAGGCAGGACTGCACGCACACGGCTGATGCGGCGTTCGGAGTTGGTGACGGTGCCGTCCTTCTCCGGCCAGGTGCTGGCCGGCAGCACCAGGTCGGCGTACGGCAGCGTTTCCGAGCCGGCGAAGGCTTCCTGCACGATGACGAAGTCGACCTTCTCCAGCGCTCGGCGGACCAGTGCCTGGTCCGGCAGCGATTGCGCCGGGTTGGTGCAGACCACCCACAACACCTTGATCTGCCCTTTCGAGGCGGCCTCGAACAGTTCGATGGCGGGCAGGCCGGGCTCGGCCGGGATGCTGTCCACGCCCCAGATCGCCGCCACTTCGGCGCGGTGCGCGGGGTTGGCGAGGTCACGGTGCGCCGACAGCAGGTTGGCCAGCCCCCCTACTTCGCGCCCGCCCATGGCGTTGGGCTGGCCGGTGAGCGAGAACGGGCCGGCGCCGGGCTTGCCGATCTGGCCGGTGGCCAGGTGCAGGTGGATCAGCGCGGCGTTCTTGTCGGTGCCGGCGGCGGACTGGTTCAGGCCCATGGTGTAGAACGACAGCGCCGCGCCGGCGCGGCCGAACCAGCGCGCGGCGGTGACGATGTCTTCTTCGCTGATGCCGCAGATGTCGGCGGCGGCACGCGGGGTGAATTCGCGCAGCCGCTCCTTGAGCTGGGCGAAGCCTTCGGTGTGCTGCTCGATGTAGTCGCGATCGAGCAGGTCGTCCCACACCAGCACGTTGAGCATGGCGTGAAAGAGCGCCACGTCGGTGCCGGGCAGGATCGGCAGGTAGAGGTCGGCGAGGCTGGCAGTGTCGGTGCGGCGCGGGTCGATGACGATGACCTTGAGCGCCGGGTTGGCCGCCTTGGCGGCTTCCAGCCGGCGGAACAACACCGGGTGGGCGTAGGCCATGTTGGAGCCGGCGATCAGCACCACCTCGGCCTGGTCGATGTCTTCATAGCAGGCCGGTGGCGCGTCGGCGCCGAGCGTGGCCTTGTAGCCCGCCACCGCGCTCGACATGCACAGCCGCGAGTTGGTGTCGACGTTGTTGGTGCCGACCACGGCGCGCGTCAGCTTGTTGAAGACGTAGTAGTCCTCGGTCAGCAGTTGGCCGGAGAGGTAGAACGCCACCGAGTTGGGGCCGTGCTCGGCGACGGCCGCCGCGATGCGGTCGGCGGCGCCGGCGATGGCGTCGTCCCAGGCGATACGCTGGCGCGGGGCGGCCTTGTCGTGGCGCAGCTCGGGATAGAGCAGGCGCGCGCCCGGCTTGCCGGTGGTGTCGGCCAGGGCGCGGCCCTTGCTGCACAACCGGCCGAGGTTGGCCGGGTGGGCCGGATCGCCTTCCACCGAGGTCAGGCGCTGGCCGTCGGACTGGATCAGGACACCGCAGCCGGTGCCGCAGTAACAGCAGATCGAGGAGACAGTCTTGTTGCGTCCCGTGGTGTCTGTCATGTGATGTCTCCCAATGCGATCAATCTTGATGGAGCCTTGCCGTAGGGCGGAAGCCGCGCCGAGCTGGGCGTTCCGTCGAGGCGGGCGTGCCGCGCTCACGCAGAACGCCCTACGTCAACTCGTTTCGGCCCGGCTTCGGCGGAACGCCCCGTGACGGCTCATTTCAGGTCCAGCGAGACCTGGCCGTCTTCGACGCGTACCGGGATGTGGCCGGTGCAGCCGACGTCGGGCGCGCAGGCCTCGCCGGTCTTGAGGTCGACCACCCAGTTGTGCAGCGGGCAGGCCACGGTGTGGCCGGAGATGATGCCCTGCGACAGCGGGCCGCCCTTGTGCGGGCAGCGGTCGACCAGCGCGAACACATAGTCGTCCTCGGCGCGGAAGATGGCGATGTCGTCCTGACCCTCGCGCTTGAGGACGCGGGCGCCCTGCTTCGGGATGTCATTGATGGTGCAAACGGTTTTCCAGTTCATGCTGATCTCCTTGTCCATTCGTGCCGGGAGCACGGGTGCTGACGACGTGCTCCCGCGGCGGTCTGGCATTACACGGTGAGCGGTTCGAATTCGTGACGGGCGACACCTTCCTTGACGCGCTCTGTCCACGGGTCCTTCTCGAAGGACAGGGCGAAGCGCAGCCGCTCGTACAGGGCCTTGCGGTTTTCCAGGTTGTCGACCACCTGGGCCTTGATGAAATCGAGGCCGACGCGGTGCAGGTAGTGCACGGTGCGCTCGAGGTAGAAGGCTTCCTCGCGGTAGAGCTGCAGGAAGGCGCCGGAGAGTTCCAGCACTTCCTCGCGCGTCTTCACCTTGGCCAGGAACTGCGCCACCTCGGTCTTGATGCCGCCGTTGCCGCCGATGTAGAGCTCCCAGCCAGAGTCGACGCCGATGATGCCGACGTCCTTGATACCCGATTCGGCGCAGTTGCGCGGGCAGCCCGAGACCGCCAGCTTGACCTTGGCCGGGCTCCACATGCCGGTGAGGTCCTTCTCCAGGTCGATGCCCATCTGAGTGGAATCCTGCGTGCCGAAGCGGCAGAACTCGGAGCCGACGCAGGTCTTCACGGTGCGCAGGCTCTTGCCGTAGGCGTGGCCGGACGGCATGTCGAGGTCGGCCCAGACCTTGGGCAGGTCTTCCTTCTTCACGCCCAAGAGGTCGATACGCTGGCCGCCGGTGACTTTCACCATCGGGATGGCGTACTTGTCGGCGACATCGGCGATGCGGCGCAGTTCGGAGGCGTTGGTGACGCCGCCCCACATGCGCGGGATTACCGAATAGGTGCCGTCCTTCTGGATGTTGGCGTGCACGCGCTCGTTGATGAAGCGCGACTGCGGATCGTCCTTGGCTTCGCCCGGCCAGGTCGAGATCAGGTAGTAGTTGATCGCTGGGCGGCAGGTGGCGCAGCCGTCCGGGGTGCGCCATTCGAGGAAGTCCATCACCTGGCGCAGGCTGGTCAGGTGCTGTTCGCGGATGACCTTGCGCACGCCGCCATGGGTGTGTTCGGTACAGCCGCACACCGGCTTCTCGGACTTGGGCTTGACGTCGGCGGCGCCACCGACGCAGTTGATCAGGATCTGCTCGACCAGGCCGGTGCACGAACCGCAGGAGCTGGCGGCCTTGGTGTGCTTCTTGATCTCGTCGACGGTGAACAGGCCCTTTTCCTGGATCGCCTTGACGATGGTGCCCTTGCATACGCCGTTGCAGCCGCACACTTCGGCGTCGTCCGGCATGCCGACGACTTTGCTCTGGCCGGCGTGACCGACGTCGCCCTGGCCGCCTTCGCCCAGCATCAGCACGTCGCGCATCTCGGCCACCGACTTGCCTTCGCGGATCAGGCGGAAGTACCAGGCGCCGTCGGCGGTGTCGCCGTAGAGGCAGGCGCCGACCAGCTTGTTGTCCTTCAGCACCAGCTTCTTGTAGAGACCGCCCATCGGGTCGGACAGGGTGATGGCCTCGGTGCCGTCGTCGCCCATGAAGTCGCCGGCGGAGAACAGGTCGATGCCGGTGACCTTGAGCTTGGTCGAGGTGGCGGCCGGCACGTAACGGCCGATGCCGTAGTGCGCCAGATGGTTAGCGGCGACCTTGGCCATGTCGAACAGCGGGGCGACCAGGCCGTAGGCCACGCCGCGGTGGCTGACGCACTCGCCGACGGCGTAGACGCGCGGGTCGTAGGTCTGCATGGTGTCGTTCACCACCACGCCGCGGTTGCAGTAGAGACCGGATTTTTCGGCCAACTCGGCGTTCGGGCGGATGCCGACCGCCATCACCACCAGGTCGCCCGGGATTTCCTCGCCGTCGGCGAAGCGCAGGCCGGCGACGCGGCCGGTGCCGTTGTCGAGCAGCGCGGCGGTCTGCTTCTGCAGGTGGAAGGCGATGCCGCGGTCTTCCAGGCTCTGCTGCAACAGCTTGGCGGCGGTACGGTCGAGCTGGCGATCGAGCAGCCATTCGCCGAGATGCACCACGCTCACCTCCATGCCGCGCGCCATCAGGCCGTTGGCGGCCTCCAGGCCCAACAGGCCGCCACCGATCACCACGGCCTTCTTGTACGTCTGGCTGGCCTCGATCATCAGGTTGACGTCGCGGATGTCGCGGAAAGTCACCACGCCGTCGAGGTCCTTGCCCGGCACCGGCAGGATGAAGGGGTTGGAGCCGGTGGCGAGCAGCAGGCGGTCATAAGGAGCTTCGGTGCCGTCGGAGGTGCGCACCACGCGCTTGACGCGGTCGATCTCGGTGACTTCCTTGCCCATGTGCAGCGTGATGCCGTTTTCGGCGTACCACTCCACCTCGTTGAGCATGATCTCTTTCAGCGTCTGTTCCCCCGACAGCACCGGCGACAGCAGGATGCGGTTGTAGTTGGGGTGCGGCTCGGCGCCGAAGACGGTGATGTCGTAGAAGTCGGGCATGAGCTTGAGCAGCTCTTCCAGCGTGCGTACGCCGGCCATGCCGTTGCCTACCATGACGAGTTTCGGTTTGTTCATCGGGATCTCCTTAGCATCGTGGCTACGCCGCATTCACCCTTGCCGCAGCGAGACCAAATAAAAAAAGTCCGTTCCCATGGATTCCCCATGTTGAACGGACCTCTTTGTCCTTACCCGCTTCACCGCCATTGGCAAACCGGGCATTGTTGTCTGCTGCATTACTAGCAAGCACCGTGCCAGCTTCAGGATGCCCCTTTGGCGGGGGTTCCAGGCCATTGCCCGGTTGCGACCAGTACGTTGCAGTGCACCAACGCACCAAGAGCGTGCACGGTGCGTCACGCCCGCTATTTCTGCAGCATCAGCCACAAGCCGGCCAGGCTTACCATGGCTCCGCCCAGGCGCAGCAGCGAGGGTTGCTCACGAAACAGCAAGAAGCCCAGCGGCAGCAGCACCAGGGTGCTGATCACGTTGGCGCTGAGCGAAGCCACGCCCATCTGCCAGCCGGCACGGTAGGCCAGCAAAAAACCCAGCTCGATACCGAGGATGCCGAGCGCGACGCCGCTGCTGCTCCAGTTCACCGCCAGCAGGCTGCGGCTGCCGGGGCTGAACAGCATGCCGACGAGGCACAGCAACATGGCCAGGCCGTAGCTCACGGCCAGGGTCAGGAACGGATTCACCGCTTGCGGCACGTGCTTGAGCGACAAGTGGTAGATCACCGAGCCGGCGACCGCCAGCAACAAGGCAGACAGATACATGATGGACTCCCTATAAAGTGGATGCCTCCATGCTATCGGCCCGCATCGGGTATAGGTAGACTGTCGTTTACTATGCCTGTTATAAGGAATTTTTATGGCTATGGACCTGGATACCGCCTTGCTGCGCGCTTTCGTCAGCGTGGTGCGCCATGGCAGCATCAACCGCGCCGCCACCATGCTGCAGCGCACCCAGCCCGCCGTCAGCCTGCAGATTCGCAAACTGGAGCAGCAGCTGGGCCAGCCCCTGCTGGAGCGTTCGCCACGCGGCATCCGGCTGACCGGGGCCGGCGAGGCGCTGCTGCCCTACGCCGAGCGCCTGCTGACGCTGACCGACCAGTTGGTGCCGGGGCTGGGCGGCCTGCCCGCCAGCGTGCAGCACCGCCGCATCGGCATCATGGAGGATTTCACCGGCACCCGGTTGCCGCGCGTGCTGGCGGATTTCGCCAGCGTGCATCCGGGGCTGCGCCTGTCGGTGACGGTGGGGCTGAAGGCGGAGCTGTTCGCCGCGATGAACGCCGGTGAACTCGACGTGATGGTGAGTTCGCCACTGACCGACAGCGGCCTGCTGCCGAAGCCGGACGCCCAGTTCCTGTGCCCGCTGGCGTGGTTCGCCGCGCGCGGCAAGGTGCTGCCGTCGTCGTCCTCCTTGCCGCTGGTGATTTTCAGTGCGCCCTGCTCGTGGCGCGAACAGACGCTGGCGACACTGAACCGGGCCGGCCAGCCCTGGCATATCGTGTTCGAAAGCGCCAGCCTGCCCGCCATCCAGGCGGCGGTGGAGGCCGGCCTGGGAGTGGCGGCGATGCTGGCGGACACGCCGCCCGACCACAGCCGCTGCATCAACGACGGCAGCCTGCCGCCGCTGCCCGGCATGCCGGTCGGCGTCTACCGGCAAAACGGCGACGGCGACCCGCTGACGCGGCAACTGGCGGAATTGTTCTGCCGCGAGTTGGACATGCCGGTAGCGACGGCAGCCTGAGCCCCGCCGCTCACCACACCAGCAGCAGGTACACCAGCACCAGGTTGAGCAGCAGCGACACCAGGGCGATGGCGCGCCACAGCTTGAGCGGCGCGCGCTCGGCCCACGGCACGCGGCGGCGCACGGAAACCGGCTGCGCGTCGCCCTTCTCCAGCGCCAGCAGCAATTCTTCCGCGGTCTCGAAACGGCGCGCCGGGTCGCGCTCGACCGCCTTCAGCAGCACGTTCTCCAGCCACAACGGCAGGTCCGGGCGGTAGCGCGTGGGCAGTTCCGGGGTGCCGAAACGCGGGTGCTGGAACGGCTCCACCTCGCCGTAGGGGTAGTGGCCGGTCAGCAGCCAATAGAGCGTCACTCCGGCGGCGTAGAGATCGGTGCGCACGTTGGCCGAAGCGCCCTCGAACAGCTCCGGCGCCATGTAGCTCGGCGTGCCCGGCACCGCGCCGTCGCGGTCGATGGTGAGCCCGGGGCAGTACGCCACGCCCAGGTCCAAGAGGCGCAGCTTGTCGTCGCGATCGATGTGGATGTTTTCCGGCTTGACGTCGCGATGCAGGATATTGAGCCGGTGCAAGGCGGCCAGCGCGCGCGTCAGGCGCAGGCCGATCTTCACCACTTCGCTCGGACCGATGCTGCCGCCCTCGCGCCGGCGGCGTTCCGCCAGGTTTTCGCCGGCGTACCAGCGCAGCAGGTAGTAGCGGTGCTGGCGTGCCGGCAGCGGCTTGACCTCGGCGAAGTAGTGCGCGGTCAGGCGTTTCTGCAGCCACTCCTCCACCAGCAGCGCCTGCTCCGCCTGGCTGTCGCCGGCCAAGGTCGGCGGCAGCGTCTTCATCACCCAGCGCTTGCCAGCGCTGTCGAGCACGCGGTAGGCGAGTCCGGACGGAGCGTCGTTCAGCACCGCCTCCACGGTGAGGCCGTCGAACTCTTGCCCCGGCTTGAGCCGCGGCGGCAACGACTGGAAGGCACCGCGCGCCAGCTCGTCGCCGAGGTTGGCCGAAGGCAGGCCGTCGACGCGCAGCACGATGGCCGACAGGTTGTCGCCGGAACCGGCGGCGATGGCCTCCTCCACCAGCACCTGGGCCGCGCGCTGCGGATCGACGTGCAGCCGCAGCACTTCGTCCAGGCGCTTGTCGGGCAGCGGCCCCCATACGCCATCGCTGACCAGCAGGAACACGTCGCCCTCGGCCACGTCGCCGTCGAGGAAGTCGGCCATGACGTGCTCGTCGAGCCCCATGGCGCGCTTGAGCACGTGGCGCATCGACGGCTCGTCCCAGACGTGATCGGTGGTGAGGCAGAACAGCCGGCCACCGGTGAGGCGGTAGAGCCGGCTGTCGCCGACGTGCGCCACGGTGAAGCGCCGGCCGCGCAGCACCAGCGCGGTGAGCGTCGCCACCAGCGTCTTGCCCTGCGAGCGCAGCCAGCGGTTATGCGCGGTGAGCAGGCGATCGAGCGCGGTGCCGACCTCCCAGGTTTCCGGCGTGGCGTAGTAGTCCGCCGCCACCGCACGCACGCTGGACTGGGCCGCGAGCTTGCCGTCGGCGCAGCTCGACACCCCGTCGGCCAGCACGAACAGCGCGCCCTTGCTGGTCAAGAGGCCGGCCTCCGGCGTCACGCAGGCCAGCGCATCCTCGTTGCGCGGCTTGGGACCGGCATCGGTGGCGTGACCGACGGTCAGGGCGAGCGACATGATCGAATCCTTGTTCCCATCCGCCTCGGCGACGGCGTCGGCGGATGGGGGTGGTCAGTGTGCGATTCTCTCGCGGGCCAGCCGGCCGGCGAGAGATGCGCTCAGCGCGCACCGGCCGTCCCTGCCCGGAACAGCCGGCGCGCGGGTCCTCCTGTTCGAACTATACCCGGGCCGAGGTCACGCTGGCCGCGCCCCAGGTGGTGCGCCAGCGCAGCTTGACGCTGTGCAGGCCGAACCAGGCCACCAGGCCCAGGCTGGCGAACAGCCACAGGCCGATCTGGTAGTTGCCGGTGGATTGCTTGACGAAGCCCAGACCCGCCGCCAGCAGGAAGCCGCCGATGCCGCCCGCCATGCCGACCAGGCCGGTCATCACGCCGATTTCCTTGCGGAAGCGCTGCGGCACCAGCTGGAACACCGCGCCGTTACCGCAACCGAGCGCCAGCATGGCACCGACGAACAGCGCCAGCGCGGCGTAGGCCTGCGGCAGGTTGAAACCGACCACGCCCAGCATCAGCGCGGCGATGGTGTACATCACCAGCAGGGCGCGGATGCCGCCGACGCGGTCGGCCAGCGCGCCGCCCAGCGGGCGCATCATCGAACCGGCGAACACGCAGGCGGCAGTGTAGTAGCCGGCGGTGACCGCGTTGAGGCCGTACTGGTCGTGGAAGTAGCCCGGCAAGGCGCCGGCCAGGCCGACGAAGCCGCCGAAGGTCATGCTGTAGAAGAACATGAACCACCAGCTATCCTTGTCGCCCAGCACCTTGAGGTAATCGGCCAGCGACTTGGCCGGCGCACGGTTGGGCGCGTTCTTGGCCAACAGACAGAACACCACGAACACGATCGACAGCGGGATCAGCGCGAAGCCGAACACGTTTTCCCAGCCGTAGACCGAAGCCAGCCCTGGCGCCAGCAAGGCGGCGAACACCGTGCCGGAGTTGCCGGCGCCGGCGATGCCCATCGCCTTGCCCTGATGCTCCGGCGGATACCACTGCGACGCCAGCGGCAGCGACACCGCGAACGAGGCGCCGGCCACGCCGAGGAACAGCCCCAAGAGCAGCGCCTGGTGGAAGGAGTGGATACCGAAGTGCCAGGCGGTGCCCAGCGCCGCGATCACCACCACCTGGCCGACGATGCCGGCGGTCTTGGGCGACAGGCGGTCCACCATCAGGCCGATGGCGAAGCGCAGCACCGCGCCCGCCAGGATCGGCGTGGCCACCATCATGCCGCGCTGCTGCGCGGACAGCGACAGGCTGTCGGCGATCTGGATCGCCAAGGGCCCGAGGATGTACCAGACCATGAAGCTCAAGTCGAAGTAGAGAAACGCGGCCAGCAGAGTGGGCCAGTGCCCGGCCTTCCAGAAACTCTTGTTCATGTACCTTCTCCCGATATCGATGCGAACCAGTCGCCGCGCAAAAAAAAACGTCCGCCGCCGCGCAGTGTTGGCTGCGTGGTAGCGGACGCCGTTGTCCGTCTCAGGCGAAAGACCCACATTGGTCTTCCCCTGCCATCCGGCGAGCCTGGCCTCCGTTGGCCTGGCGTGCCGGAGCTGAATTGTTCGAGACTGATATAGCAACTAGCGTGCCAGCCCCGAAAGCCACGCCAGGCGGGCCTTGGCGCCGTCGCATGCGGTCTGGCGCACTGCACAAGTGCGCCGATGCACCAGCCGGGCACATCGGCGCCCGCGCCATGAAAAAAGCGGGGAAGACTCTCGTCTTCCCCGCCCTCCATTACCACCCAAAGTACATAGGGCCTGTTTCAGTAGGCCAGCGAGCCAAAGCAGGTTAAGTGCCGCCAACGCACAGGAACCGGAATGTACACGGAGTACATGAGGATTCCGCGCATTGCCGGCGCTCAAGATGCGTAGGCGCAGCGGCCTAATGATTCAGGCTGCCGGTCGCAGATGCTTCTGATATAGAAACTCCAGCACCGCGCTGCGATAGCCGTGGTAGGCGCTGTCGTTGGCCAGCGCCAGCCGCTCACGTGGACGCGGCAGCGCCACCTCAAGGATTTCGCCCACGGTGGCGGCCGGGCCGTTGGTCATCATCACGATACGGTCGGACAACAGCACCGCCTCGTCGACGTCGTGCGTCACCATCACCACGGTGGCCCGGGTGGCTTCGACGATCTTCACCAGCTCGTCCTGCAGGTTGGCGCGGGTCAGCGCGTCGAGCGCGCCGAACGGCTCGTCCATCAGCAGCACCTTGGGCTCCATCGCCAGCGCGCGGGCGATGCCGACGCGCTGCTTCATGCCGCCCGACACCTCGTGCGGGTACTTGTCGCTGGCGTGGCTCAGGTTGACCAGCGCCAGCGCCGCCTCGCAGCGCGCCTTGAGCTGGGCCTTGCCCTCACGTTGACCGAAGACCTTTTCCACCGCGAGGTAGATGTTGCCGTAGCAGGTCAGCCACGGCAGCAGGCTGTGGTTCTGGAACACCACGGCGCGTTCCGGCCCCGGCCCGTCGATCTCGCGCCCGCCGCACAAGGCGATGCCGGCGCTCGGGTCGTACAGCCCGGCGACGATGTTGAGCACGGTGGACTTGCCGCAGCCGGAGTGGCCGATCAGCGACACGAACTCGCCCTGGCGGATGGTGAGGTTGACGTCGCGCAGCGCCACGAAACGGCCCTGGCGGCTAGCGAAGCTCTTGCCCACGCCCTGCAATTCGACGAATTTTTCCATGACTCACACTCCCTGGCCGAAGCTGAAGCGGCGCGCCAGCAGGATCAGCGCCTGCTCCAGCAAAAGCCCGACCAGCCCGACGACGAAAATGGCGATGATGATGTGCTCGACGTTGAGGTTGTTCCACTCGTCCCACACCCAGAAGCCGATGCCGACGCCGCCCGTGAGCATCTCGGCCGCCACGATCACCAGCCAGGCCACGCCGATCGACAGGCGCACTCCAGTCAACACGTGCGGCAGCACCGACGGGAACAGGATGGTGGTGAACACCTTGAACTCGGACAATCTCAGCACGCGCGCCACGTTGAGGTAATCCTGCGGCACCGCACGCACCCCGGCGGCGGTGTTGAGGATCATCGGCCACACGCTGGAGATGAAGATCACCCAGATCGACGCCGGGCTCGCGGCCTTGAACACCAACAGGCCGATCGGCAGCCAGGCGAGCGGCGAAACCGGTCGCAGCAGGCTGATCACCGGCGCGAACATCGCCGAGACGAAGGCGAAGCGGCCGAGGATGAAGCCGGCGGGAATGCCCACCAGCGCCGCCAGGCCGAAGCCGATGCCGACGCGGCCGAGCGAGTTGAGGATGTTCCAGCCCACGCCCTGGTCGTTCGGGCCGTTGCGGTAGAACGGATCGGCGAACAGCAGCTTGGCCGACTCCCAGGTGGACAGCGGCCCCGGCAGGCCACCGCGCGACTTGGCAACCACGGCCCAGACCAGCACCAGCAGCGCCAGCCCCAACAGCGGCGGCACCACGGTCTTGATCGCCTGCACCAAGAAGCGCACGGCGGGCGAGGTATCGGCCGAGTCCAGCGACGGGAAACGGCGTTTCGACGCGGTGCGCGCCAGCAGTGTCTGTTCCACGATCTTGTGCTCCGTGCCGGTCACGACACTGGCTTCATGCTTGATGGCTTGCATGGTGGTTCTCCCCTAACCCGGCGCTCAGGCGCGAATCTTGAACGAAGCGGCGTAGCCTTTCGGGTCCTTGCCGTCCCACACCACGCCGTCGATCAGCTTGGCCGAACGCAGATCCGAATGCGGCAGCGCGACCTTGGCCAGTGCGGCGGCCTCCTTGTAGAGCGCGATCTGGTTGATCTGTCGCGCCACGCCCAGGTAGTCCGGGTCGGCCTTCAAGAGACCCCAGCGCTTGTGCTGGGTCAGGAACCACATGCCGTCGGAGAGATACGGGAAGTTGACCCTGCCCTCGTCGAAGAACTTCATCAGGTGCGGGTCTTGCCACTTCTTGCCCAGGCCGTCTTCGTAGGAACCAAGGAAGCGCCCCTCGATCACCGGCTCCGGGGCGTTGACGTAGGCCTTGTCGGCGATCAGCTTGGCCACGCTGGCGCGGTTCTTGACGTCGTCGATGTAGCGCGACGCCTCCAGCAGCGCCGCGGTCAGCGCGCGCGCGGTATTGGGGTGCTGCTTGACCCAGTCGCCGGTGGTGCCCAGCACCTTTTCCGGGTGACCGGCCCAGATCTGCTGGGTGGTGGCCACGGTGAAGCCGACGTTATCGGCGATGGCGCGCGCGTTCCACGGCTCGCCGACGCAGTAGCCGTCCATGTTGTCGACGCGCATATTGGCCACCATCTGCGGCGGCGGCACCACGATGGTCTTGACGTCGCTCATCGGGTTGACGCCCTGTGCGGCCAGCCAGTAGTAGAGCCACATGGCGTGGGTGCCGGTGGGGAAGGTCTGGGCGAAGGTGTATTCGCGCGGCTCGGCCTTGATCAGCTTGGCGAGCGCCGGGCCGGAGGTCACGCCCTTGGCCTTGAGCTGATTGGAGAGCGTGATGCCCTGGCCGTTCTGGTTCAGCGTCATCAACACCGCCATGTCCTTCTTCGGACCGCCGATGCCCAAATGCACACCGTACATCAGGCCGTACAGCACGTGGGCGGCGTCCAGCTCGCCGTTGACCAGCTTGTCGCGCACCGCGGCCCAGCTCGCCTCCTTGGACGGCACGATGGTGATGCCGTACTTCTTGTCGAAGCCCATCTTGGAGGCCACGATCACCGAGGCACAGTCGGTCAGAGGGATGAAGCCGACCCTGACTTCGGTTTTTTCCGGCTTGTCGCTGCCGGCAGCCCAGGCGCTGCTGGCGATACCGACCGGCAAGGCGGCCAGCAAGGTGGTGGACCCCATGGTGGTCAGTGCTCCCTTGAGAAAAGTGCGTCGCTCCGGCGCCGCGGGTGAACTGCTGTCGATCGATGTGCGCGTGTCTTCCATTTCCTTCTCCCTCATTGCAGAAAAAAACAGCCGAAAACAAAAAGCGCCTGTCGTCCCGCTCCGCGTCGGAGAGGGTGCGACAGGCGCCGTTGCCTGTCCGGATGGAGCCGCCGCCGTTGGTGGCCTACCCGGTCACCACGCCATACGCAACTACCATGCCAGACAACAATCGTCTGTTTTTAAAGGAATATTTTTTTCTGACCTACGATTTTGTGCACTGCACACGTGCGTTCTGCACCAACGCACGCTCAGCCTTTGAGCCAGTTCGCCAGCTCCACCACTTCGCGCGCCACGTCGCCGATTTTCTTCTGCGACTTCATGGCGCGCTCGCGCAACTGGCGGTAGGCCTCGTCCTCGCCGATGCCCTTCATCTGCATCAGCAAGCCCTTGGCCTTCTCCACCACCTGGCGGTCGGCGAGGCGCTGGCGCATGCCGTCCAGCTCCTCGCGCCGCTCCTTGTCGAGCGAATAACGCTCTATCGCCACCTCCAGCAGCGGCTGGATACGCTCGGGTACCACATCGCCCACCACGTAGGCGGCCACCCCGGCCGCGAGCGCGGCGCGGATGGTGTCGCGGCGGGCGTCGTCGGTGAACATCACCACCGGCCGCTCGCTGTGCGCGCTGCTGACGCAGACGTGCTCCAGCATGTCCCGCGATGGGGCATCGGAGTCGATCAGCACGATGTCGGGGCGGATGCTGTCGATCATCTCACCCAGCCGCAGCGACACCTCCACCTCCGCGATCACGCGCACGCCGGCCTGCGTCAGCGCCTCCTTGAGCGCGGCCGCCTTGCCCGACCCATCGTTAACCAGCATTACCGTCAGCACTGTCATCTCCCTATTGCACAGAAAAGGTGAAGCAAGCACCATGCCGGGTCGATGCTCTTTCCATGCAAACTACCTGTCCACGATCTGCGTGCAACCTGTCTCGGGCCCCCAAAAGGCAAACGGCTCGATACGGCGGAGACCCAACGCAGCGTGGGCTTACTTTAAGGTTGGCCGAAGACCATGATTACTGCAACGCGCTGCCCGTGGTGCGGCGATGACCCGCTCTACGTGGCCTACCACGACCTGGAATGGGGCGTGCCGGTGCACGACGACCGCAAGCTGTTCGAAATGCTGGTGCTGGAAGGCGCCCAGGCCGGACTGTCGTGGATCACCATCCTCAGGAAACGCGAAGGCTACCGCGCCGCGTTCCACGGCTTCGACCCGGAGCGCGTCGCGGCGATGGACGAGACCGACGTCGAGCGCCTGCTGCAAAACCCGGCCATCGTGCGCAACCGGCTGAAGATCCACAGCGCCATCCGCAACGCCCGCGTGTTTCTCGAGCTGCAGCGTCGTCATGGCAGCTTCGCCGCCTGGCTGTGGGCACAGGTCGGCGGCCAGCCGGTGGTCAACCACTGGGGCAGTCTGTCCGAATGCCCCGCCGCCACGCCCCTGTCCGACGCCATCAGCAAGGAGCTGAAAAAGGCCGGCATGAACTTCGTCGGCAGCACGGTGATCTACGCCTTCCTGCAGGCCACCGGCGTGGTCAACGACCACCTGATCGGCTGCCACCGCCACCCGCAACGGCAAGGCTGAGCGCCGCTCACGCAGCAAAAAGCCGGTGTCGGGAACCCCGGACACCGGCTGCGCGCCTTGCTGACACAAGCGATTCGATACGGCTTTTTTAGCTCTTAATCGTCGTAGCGGTGGTGATGGTGGCGGTGCCCGCGCTTCCAGCCGCGCTCTTCGACATAACGATGTTCTACGATGGTGCGACGCGGTTCGGGCCGGGTTGCGACACCGGTACCGATGGCGGCACCGGCCGCCGCGCCGATCATCGCGCCATCCCGCCCACCCAACGCCGAACCGACCGCCGCGCCGGCACCACCGCCCAGCGCGCCGCCGAGCACGGCGTTGCTGTCCATGGCGTAGGCCGAGCCGGTCAGCAACAGGCTGCCGGCCAGCAGGGCGACCATCCAACGGTTCTTGTTCATGGCTGTGTTCCTTAAGGCTAGTGCAGTAATCATCAACGGCGGCATCATAACCAAGATCGCCACCGGGCGCTGTCAAGAAGTACTAACAATTGTTAAGCCTGATGCTTACGCCGCCGGCCCGGCCGAAGATCTCTCGCCTGACGTCCTGGCGTACGGAGTCATCGTCAGGCCAGCCCTTCCAGTTTGATGTCGCAACACAGCACCCGCTGCCCCTGCGCCAACGGCACCGTCAGCGACAGCGTCACGCACAGCCGGGAGTTGGCGACCGACAGGTAAGGACTGCTGACTTGCAGCTGGCCGGGGTGGGCCAGGGCACGGTAGTGGTAGGGTTTGCGCGCCCAGTTGGCGCCCTGCGCCTCCTCCAGCGGGGCGAAACGCGAGGACGCCGGCTCGTGGTCGGCACGCAGCACGCTGGCGCCGATCTGCACCCCGTCCGCGCCGATCAGGTAACAGCGGTCCACCTGCGGCATCGCCAGCAGCTCGGCGCAAGCCGGGGCCAGGCCCTGCTCGGTCCACAGCCGCTGCGCCGCGCGCTGGAAGGCGCTGGCGTAGACCTGCAATTCCCGGCGCTGGCGCGCCGAGGCCTGCGCCGCAGCGTGCCGGGCCGACAGCGCAGCGATGCCGCCGTCGCCGTGGCGCAGCGGCTGCGGCGCCGGCCGCGCGAAGTGAAAGCCCTGCACCAGGTCGGCATCGCTATCCAGCGCGATGGCGGCCTGCTCTTCATTCTCGACCCCCTCGATCAGCGCCAGGCTGCCCGCCTCGTGGATCAGCGCCACCGTGGCCGGCAGCACGCGCCGTGCCCGCGGCGAATGCTCGGCGGCGGCGATCAGCTTGCGGTCGAGCTTGACGATGTCGGGCGCGGCACGCCAGATGCGCTCGATGTTGGAGGCGTCGGCGCCGAAGTCGTCCAGCGCCACCAGGCAACCCATACGCCGATAGTTGGCGACCGCCTCGCTCAACAACGACTGGTCGGCAATGGTGCCCTCGAGGATTTCCACCACCACGCGCCGGGCGGGAAAACCACTGTGCGCCAGCAGCCCGGCGAAGAACGGCTCGGACTGGCCGGCCCGCACGACGACCTGGGTCGACACATTGAGGAACAGCCAGGTCTGAGCGTCGTCCAGCCCCCCGGCGTCACGGTAGTTGGCGAGGTGCAGGGCACGGCACAGCCGGTCGAGAAAGACCCGCTCCTCGTCACCCCGCGCGCTGGCCAGCGCCTGCAGCGGCCCCACCGGACTGCCGTCGGACTGCCGCGCCCGCAGCAGCGCCTCGTGGCCGACGATGCGGCTGTGCGCCAGGCTGTAGATCGGCTGGAAGTGGCTATCCAGGGACAGCTCACGGAAGCGGCCGATGGCGCGGCCGGATTCGGGGAGGATGGAGCGCGTGATGTCGCCCAGCGGCAGGCACAGGCCGGACGACGACAGCGGCAAAGCGGAGAGTGATTGCATAGTGGCAAAAAAAGGCGTCCCCGGGCCGGTCTGCCCCGGGGACGCCGTTGTCCCTTTCAAGTGCGGACCGCCGTTGGTCCGCCTGCCGGCTATTTAGCAATCGCTGTGCCAGCGCCCCGCTCCGCCATGCCATCAAAATGACTGGATAGCGACCTCCATTCGCCCGGCATTGGCGCATACTGCACTGCAACAGTGCACTCCCCCCCCCCGAGCCCGGAAGCAAAAGACCCCCGGCCCTGACGACGTGTCTTGAAACACGTCACCGAACCGAGGGTCCACGTCACCCGCCTTCAGGCGGGCGGTCGCGTGCTCACTCGAACACGATCTGGCCGTTTTGCGCGTCCACTAGCACCGTCGCCTTGGGCTCGTACTTGCCGGCCAGGATGGCCTTGGCCAAGGGGTTCTCGATGTCGGACTGGATCGCCCGCTTCAGCGGCCGCGCGCCGTACACCGGGTCGAAGCCGGCCTCGGCGATGGCGTCGAGCGCCGCGTCGGTGACCTGCAGCGACAGCTCCAGCTTGGCCAGGCGCCGCTCCAGCGACTTGAGCTGGATGCGGGCGATGGAGCGGATCTGCGCGCTGCCCAGGGCGTGGAACACCACCACCTCGTCGATGCGGTTGATGAACTCGGGACGGAAGTAGCCCTTCACCTCGGCCATCACCGCCAGCTTGATCACCTGGTAGTCGTCGCTGCCCATGGCCTGGATGTGCTGGCTGCCGATGTTCGAGGTCATCACCACCACGGTGTTCTTGAAGTCCACGGTGCGGCCCTGGCCGTCGGTCAGGCGGCCGTCGTCCAGCACCTGCAGCAGGATGTTGAACACCTCGGGGTGCGCCTTCTCCACTTCATCCAGCAGGATCACGCTATAGGGCTTGCGCCGCACCTGCTCAGTGAGCTGGCCGCCCTCCTCGTAGCCGACGTAGCCCGGAGGCGCGCCGATCAGCCGCGCCACCGAATGCTTCTCCATGTACTCCGACATGTCGATGCGGATCAGATGATCTTCGCTGTCGAACAGGAAGCCGGCCAGCGTCTTGCACAACTCGGTCTTGCCCACCCCGGTCGGCCCGAGGAACAGGAAGGAGCCGTACGGCCGGTTGGGGTCGGACAGGCCGGAGCGGCTGCGGCGGATGGCGTCGGACACCGCGCGCACCGCCTCGTCCTGCCCCACCAGGCGCTCGTGCATCACCTCCTCCATCTTCAACAGCTTCTCGCGCTCGCCGGCCAGCATCTTCGACACCGGGATGCCGGTCATGCGCGACACCACCTCGGCGATCTCCTCGGCGCCGACCTGGGTGCGCAGCAGGCGGTTCGGCTTCTGGGTGCCGGCACCCGCCGCTTCCGCCTCCTTCAGGCGCGCCTCCAGCTGCGGCAGCTTGCCGTACTGCAATTCGGCCAGTTTCTGCCAGTCGCCCTGGCGCTTGAGGTCCTCCATCTCCACCTTGAGGCGGTCGATCTCCTCCTTGATGCTCTGGCTGCCCTGCGCCGTGGCCTTCTCGGCCTTCCAGATTTCTTCCAGGTCGGCGTATTCGCGCGACAACCGGTCGATCTCGTCCTCGATCAGGCCCAGCCGCTTCTGCGACGCCTCGTCGCTCTCCTTCTTCACCGCCTCGCGCTCGATCTTGAGCTGGATCAGGCGGCGGTCGAGCTTGTCCATCTCTTCCGGCTTGGAGTCCAGCTCCATCTTGATGCGGCTGGCGGCCTCGTCGATGAGGTCGATCGCCTTATCCGGCAGGAAGCGGTCGGTGATGTAGCGGTGGCTCAGCTCCGCCGCGGCGACGATGGCCGGGTCGGTGATATCCACGCCATGGTGAATTTCGTATTTCTCCTGCAGTCCGCGCAGGATGGCGATGGTGTCCTCTACCGAGGGCTCGTCCACCAGTACCTTCTGGAAGCGGCGCTCGAGCGCCGCGTCCTTCTCGATGTACTTGCGGTATTCGTCCAGCGTGGTGGCGCCCAGGCAGTGCAGTTCGCCGCGCGCCAGCGCCGGCTTCAGCATGTTGCCCGCGTCCATCGCCCCTTCCGCCTTGCCGGCGCCCACCAGGGTGTGGATTTCGTCGATGAAGATCAGCGTATTGCCTTCGTCCTTGGCCAGGTCGCTCAGCACGCTCTTCAGGCGCTCCTCGAAATCGCCACGGTACTTGGCGCCGGCCAGCAGTGCGGCCAGGTCGAGCACCAAGAGCTTCTTGTGCTTCAGGCTTTCCGGCACCTCGCCGTTGACGATGCGCTGCGCCAGCCCCTCGACGATGGCGGTCTTGCCGACGCCGGGCTCGCCGATCAGCACCGGGTTATTCTTGGTGCGCCGTTGCAACACCTGGATGGCGCGGCGGATCTCGTCGTCGCGGCCGATCACCGGGTCGAGCTTGCCCTGACGCGCCCGCTCGGTGAGGTCCAGGGTGTACTTCTTCAGTGCCTCGCGCTGGCTCTCGGCGTCCTGGCTCTCCACGTTGGCGCCACCGCGCACCGCATCGATGGCGGCGTTCAACGCGTTGGCGGAGCCGCCGTTGTCCTTGAGCTGGCGCCCGGTTTCGCCCTTGTCGTCCAGCAGCGCCAGCAGGAACAGTTCGCTGGCGATGAAGGCGTCGCCGCGTTTCATCGCCGCCTTGTCGGTCAGGTTGAGCAGGTTGCCCAGATCGCGCGACACAGTGATCTCGCCCCCGGTGCCCTGCACCTTGGGCAGGCGGTCGATGGCGGACTTGAGCCCGCCACGCAACCCCGCCACGTTGACACCGGCCCGCGCCAGCAGGCTGCCGACGCCGCTGTCGGCATCGTCCAGCATCGCTGCCAAGAGATGCTGCGGCTCGATGTAGGCATGATCGTGAGAGAGCGCCAGGCTCTGCGCGTCGGCCAGAGCCTGCTGGAATTTGGTGGTCAGTTTGTCGAATCGCATGAGGGGCTCCTGAATCGCTGTTAATCCCTATTTTGGGCGGGGTTTTGGCGATTTCAAGAGCGCCAGCATGGAATACGTCCGTCAGAGGGAAAGGGCTGTCCAAGAACAGATCGGCCAGGGGCAAGAGGCTAGCCCCATCGTTGGGCGAGCCACGCCAGGCGGAGTGCGGGGGGAACACCGAAACGGGAACGGGGAAGTAAACGAAGAGGATTACGCCTCTCCGTGCGACTTATTGAACAGCGTCGGACGCAGCCGCTGCAGCTCAACAGCGGCTGCGCGGGATGGGCTTAAGCCTTGTGGGGCGGCTTGAGCGAACGCACCACCGCCGTGACCACGCCCCACACGTCGAAGCCGGCCTCCGGGTTGGCGCGCAGCGCCGGATAATCGGGATGATCCGGCACCAGCCAGGGACCGTCGGCACGCAGCTCCAGCCGCTTCACCGTGAGTTCCCCCGCCACCACCGCGATCACCACGTCGCGGTGGCGCGGCCGCAGCAGGCGGTCGACCACCAGCATGTCGCCGTCGAAGATGCCGGCGCCGCTCATCGATTCACCGGACACCCTGACGAAGAAGGTCGATTCGGGGTGGCGAATCAGGTAGTCGTTGAGATTGAGTGAGGCTTCCAGGTAGTCGTCGGCCGGGGATGGAAAGCCCGCCGGCACACGGGAAGCATAGAGCGGCAGCTCGGTCTCGGAGAGCACCTCCGCCGCCCGGAACGCCTGGCGCGGAAAGCGTGCGATCAAGGACTCCAGCGCCTCGCCCCCTGGCGGCGCAAGCGGGATGCCGTCAGCGGCGCCGGAAGAGAGCGGCTCGGCCATCGCTCAGCGCACGTCGATCTGCGGCTCGCCCTGGCGCAGCGAGCCGATCACCGCGGCGTAGCCAAAGCCGCTCTCCTTGAAGCGCGCCAGCACCGCCTCGGCCTGCTCCGGCGCCACCGCCACCAGCAGCCCGCCGCTGGTCTGAGGGTCCGCCAGCAGGCGGCGCTGCCACTCCGGCACGCCGTCGTCGAAACGGACATGGGCGCCGAAACTTGCCCAATTGCGCTCGATGGCGCCAGGGCCGTAGCCCTGTTCGGCCAGCGGGCGCGCCTCGGCGATCACCGGCACCGCCGCCATCTCGACCTCGGCCGTCAACCCCGAGCCCTTGCAGATTTCCAGCAGATGTCCCAGCAGGCCGAAGCCGGTGACGTCGGTCAGCGCGTGCACCCCGGACAAGGCCGCGAGCTCGGCGCCGACGGTATTGAGCTGGGTGGTGGAGCCGATCAGTGCGGCGTAGCCAGCGTCGTCCAGCACACCCTTCTTCATCGCCTGCGCCAGCACCCCCACGCCCAGGCCCTTGCCGAGGATCAGCACGTCGCCGTCGCGCGCGTCGCAGTTGCGCTTGAGCTGGTCCGGGTGCACCACGCCCAGCGCCACCAGGCCGTAGATCGGCTCAGGGGCGTCGATGGAGTGGCCGCCGGCGAGCGGAATGCCGGCCTCGCGGCACACCGATTCGCCACCGTCGAGGATGTCGCGGATGGTTTCCAGCGGCAGGGTGTTGACCGGCATGCCGACGATGGCCAGCGCCATGATCGGCGTGGCACCCATGGCGTAGATGTCGGACAGCGCGTTGGTGGCGGCGATGCGGCCGAAGTCGCGCGCATCGTCGACGATGGGCATGAAGAAGTCGGTGGTGGCAACGATGGCCTGGCTGTCGTTGAGCTTGTACACCGCCGCGTCGTCGCTGGTTTCAGCGCCCACCAGCAGGTTGGGAAACGGCATTTTTTCCTTGGCGCCGGACAGGATGGATTCCAGCACCGATGGGGCAATTTTGCAGCCGCAGCCGCCGCCATGAGACAATTGGGTCAATCGAATTTCAGCCATCGGTTCTCACCACATACCATGTATTTCAAGGTCGCGAACGTATCACAGCTCACCGGGTTTGACGAGATCATCGACGTGCGCACCCCGGCGGAATTCGCCGAGGACCACATCCCCGGCGCCATCAACTGCCCCGTGCTGGACGACGAGGAGCGCATCCGCGTCGGCACGCTGTACAAGCAGGTCTCGCCGTTCGCCGCGCGCAAGGTCGGCGCCGCGTTGGTGGCGAAGAACATCGCCCGCCACATCGAAGAACGCTTCCACGACCGCCCCAAGTCGTGGAAACCGCTGATCTACTGCTGGCGCGGCGGCCAGCGCTCCGGGGCGATGGCCATCGTGCTCGCCCAGGTGGGCTGGAACGCCCACCAGCTGGAGGGCGGCTACAAGGCCTACCGGCGCCAGGTGCTGGAGGAACTGGCCGAGCGGCCGGCGGCATTCAACTTCCGCGTGCTGTGCGGCCCGACCGGCTCGGGCAAGAGCCGTCTGCTGGAGGCGCTGGCGGCGGTCGGCCACCAGGTGCTCGACCTGGAGCGGCTGGCCTGCCATCGCGGCTCGGTGCTCGGCCTGCTGCCGCGCCAGCCCCAGCCGACGCAGAAAGGCTTCGACAGCCAGTTGGCGCTGCAGTTGCGCCAGCTCGATCCGGAACGCCCGGTCTACATCGAGGCGGAGAGCAAGAGGATCGGCCAGATCGCCCTGCCCGACGCGCTGTTCAAGGCCATGCACCAGGGCGAGTGCCTGCGCCTCGAGGTGCCGCTCGCCGAGCGCGTGCGCTTCCTGCTGGAAGATTACGACTTCTACGTCGCCGAGCCGGAGCGCCTGCTGGAGCAGCTGAACTTCTTGAAGAACCTACACTCGCGTGCCCAGATGGACAGCTGGACCGAGCTGGTGCGCGGGGGCCGCTTCGAGCAACTGGTCCAGGAACTGCTGGAGCAGCACTACGACCCGCTCTACCACCGCTCGCAGGGCAATCATTACCAGCGCCTCGACCAGGCCCTCGACATCCGGCTGCCGAACCTGTCGCCGGGCGTGCTGGCGACGACCGCCCAGGCCCTGCCCCACTGAGCCGCTCTTCGGCCAACCTTGAACGCCTGACCCGTACTGAAGAACCGGATGACGCACCACGCCCAACTCGACTGGCACGACGGCCAGCCCTTTTCCAGCGCTTTCGGCGACGTCTACTTCTCCCGCGCCTCGGGGCTGGAGGAGACGCGCCACGTCTTTTTGCACCACAACGCGCTGGCCGAGCGCTTCGCCGCCCTGCCCGAGCACGGTCAGTTCTGCATCGGCGAGACCGGTTTCGGCACCGGCCTCAACTTCCTGTGCGCCTGGCAATGCTTCGAGCAGCACGCCCCGGCCACGGCGCGGCTGCACTTTGTCAGTACCGAGAAATTCCCGCTGGCGCCCGCCGATCTGCAGCAGGCGCTGGCGCTGTGGCCCGAGCTGGCGTCGTATTCCAGCGAGCTGCTGGCCCAGTACGACATCCTGACGCCGGGCTGGCATCGCTTCGTGCTGCGCGGCGGTCGGCTGACGCTGACGCTGCTGGTCGGCGACGCGCTCGACACCCTGCCCGAGCTGGACGCCCGCATCGACGCCTGGTTCCTCGACGGCTTCGCCCCGTCCAAGAACCCCGAAATGTGGCAACCGGCGCTGTTCGAACAGATGGCGCGGCTATCGGCGCCCGGCGCCAGCTTCGCCACCTTCACCAGCGCGGGGGCGGTGCGCCGCGGCCTGACCGCCGCCGGTTTCACCGTGGAAAAAGTGCGGGGTTACGGCCACAAGCGCGAGATGTGCTGCGGCCACCTGGAGCACGCGCCGGAACGCGGCTGGCAGGCGCCGTGGTTCGCCCGGCCACCCGCCCCGCCGGCGGAACGCAGCGCCATCGTCATCGGCGGCGGCATCGCCGGCGCCTCCAGCGCCGCCAGCCTGGCGCGGCGCGGCTGGCAAGTCACTTTGCTGGAGCGCCACGGACAACTGGCGCAGGAAGCCTCAGGCAACCCCCAAGGCGTGCTGTACACCAAGCTGTCGCCGCACTTTCCGCCGCTGACGCGGCTGGTACTGGCGGGCTACGGCTATAGTCTGCGTACCCTGCACAAGGAACTGCCACAGGGCGAAACCACCTGGCAGGCCTGCGGCGTGCTCCAGCTGCCGCACGACGGGGACAGTCCGCAAAAGCAGGCCGAACTGGCCGAGCTGGCCGGTACGGGCTGGCCGGAAGGTTTTCTGCGCCAGGTGGATCAGCACGAAGCCAGCGAGCTGGCCGGCCTCGAGCTGCCCAGCGGCGGCCTGTTCTTTCCGCAGGCGGGCTGGCTCAATCCGGCACAGCTGATCGCCCGCCTGGCCGACCACCCCAACATCCGCCAAGTGCTCGGAGCCCGGGTCACCGAGCTCAACTGGAACCCGGTCGAGCGGCTATGGACGGCCTACGGGCAAGACGGCCCGCTCGCCATCGGCGCGGTGGTGGTGATCGCCGGCGGCGCCGAAGCGGCCGCCTTCGATCTCACCCAGCACCTGCCGCTCAAGCGCATCCGCGGCCAGGTCACGGTGGCGCCGGCCACGGCGGAGAGCCGCGGGCTCAAGACCGTGCTGTGCGGCGAGGGCTACGTCTCGCCGGCGCGTCATGACAGCCACTGCTTCGGCGCCACCTTCAAGTTCAACACCGACGACCTCAGCGTCGAGCCGGCCGAACATCAGGAGAACCTCGCCATGCTCTCCGGCCTGTGCCCGTCGCTGTACCGGGCGCTGGGCGGCGAGCAGTTGCCCGAGGAGGCACTGGGAGGGCGTGCCGCGTTCCGCTGCACCAGCCCGGACTACCTGCCGATCGTCGGCCCGGTGGTCGACCGTGCCGCCTTCCTCGAAGGCTACCGGGCGCTGGGGCAGGACGCCACGCGCCGGCTCGACAGCCCGGCGCCGTGGGTGGAGGGGCTGTACGTCAACACCGCGCACGGCTCGCGCGGCATGATCACCGCGCCGCTCTCGGGCGAAATCCTCGCCGCCTACCTCGACAACGAACCGGCACCGCTGCCCAAGCCGCTGCTCGACGCCATCCACCCCAGCCGCTTCCTGTTGCGTGACCTGATCCGGCAGAAACACAAGGCCTGAGCCCCGGCCCGCCCGGCCACTACGCCCCGCAGGGCCGCCTTCAGCCATGTGCATCCCGACGAGGAGGCGGCCGGTCCACCGCTGGATTCAGGCCGCCACGCCCTCGCCGCTGATCGCGGCGCGGATCGGCTCGGGGATGCGCACCGTCTGTCCGCTGCGATAATCCACCCACACCAGCGCCGCCTCGGCCTCGGCGTACACCGTCTCGTCATCGTCGTCGCGGAAGAAGCGATGGCGCAGCTTGAGACTGGAGTTGCCGAGCTTCTCCAGCTCGATGGTCACCACCACCGTGGCCGGGTAGACCAGTTCCTTGCGGTACACGCAGGAGGTGCTGGCCAGCACGGGGCCGACGCCATCGGGGTTGATGCCGTGCCCCAGTTCATCGAGCCACTCGATGCGGATCTGCTCCAGGTAGCGGAAGTAATTGGTGTTGTTGAGATGGCCGACAGCGTCCATATCGCCCCAGCGCATGGCAATGGTCCGGCGGTCGATCACCGGGAAGCGGTTTTCCATATGTACACCTTACGTTAACGTAATGACACGTCATCATAACCGCATCGTCGGGCCTCGTCATACCCTGCGCATAGAGCCACCCTTCTCTGCCTGGCTCGGCTCCACCGCCCAAAAAAAACCAGCCCGGAGGCTGGCGCAAAAACTACGCAGAGGAAATCGATCGTCCCTGGCACCCACACCAGGCGCCTCGGCATTCGCGCCGCCCCTCCGTGCGGCCCGTTCGGCGCATCGCACCCGAACCATCAACGCAACAGGAATCCGCGCCCGATCTCGTCACCCGGCTCCAGTGACCAGCGGGCGCGTCCGCTGTAATGGGCGCGCCCGCTGACACGCACGGTCACCGCGTGGTGGCCCGGCAGCACGGCCGGACCGTTGACACTGGCGCCGAAGCGCGCACCGGTAATGCTCTCGAACACGCAGGCTTCGCCACGGTCCACCAGACCACGCGCGTGGCGCAGCGCCATGCGCGTGGTGACGCCAGAGCCGGTGGGGCTGCGATCCACTTCGGCGTCGGCGAACACGCAGACGTTGCGGCTGGGGCCGTCGCCGGCGCGCTCGCGGCCATCGGTGAGGATGCTGCCGTAGAGGAAGCCCAGGTCATCGGCTTCGGGGTGGCGCACACGGATGCTGCGGCGCACCGCTTCGGAGAGCGCGCTGGCGGCATCCACCACGTCGCGCAGGCGGCCGTCCAGCGACACGCCAAGGTTGGCCGCAGAAGTCACCGCGTAGAAGGCGCCGCCGTAGCCGATATCCACGCTGATGCTGCCGATGCCCGGCACGTCCACTGGGTGATCCAGCGCGAAGGCGAAAGCCGGCACGCTGTCGAAGCTGACGCTGCCGTCTTCCGCCACCCAGGCGCAGACCAGGCCGCACGGGCATTCGATGCCTACCCTGGTCAGCGGTGCGGTGCGCGCCACCAGGCCCTGCTCCACCGCGTAGCGCGCCAGCGCAATCACGGCGTGGCCGCACATGGTGCTGTAGCCCTCGTTGTGGATGAACAGCGCGGCGAGATCCGCCCCCGGCAGGCTGGGACGCACCAGCACCGCGCCGTACATGTCGTAGTGGCCGCGCGGCTCGAACATCAGCATGCGGCGCACGCCGTCCAGCCGGTCGCGCATGTTGCGGCGCTTGGCCAGGATGTCGTCGCCACGAATGGCGTCGAGCAGCCCGGGGATGATGCGTACCGGCTCGCCGCCGGTGTGCATCTCGATGGTGTCGAACTCGTTGCTTTGCCAGGTTTCGGTCATGGATCGGTTCTCTTCGGGAAAAAAGCCCACTCACCGGGGCGACAGCCAGAGGGCCGTATCAGCGGCATGCCGGGTGGCCACCCTGCCGCGTGCGGGGGCGACACCTGCCGCACCCGCACGCCAGCGGTCTTACTGCACCACGGTCTTCACTTTCCAGTTGCTGCCTTCCACCGCCGAGATGGTCACCGGGGCGTGTTTCAGGTTGCCGGCGCTATCAAAGCCGAAGTCGGCGGTCACCCCCTTGTAGGCGGTCTTGGCGATCAGCGGCAGGAACTTGGCCGGCTCGGTGGAGTTGGCGCGCTTCATGGCATCGGCCACGATCATCACGCCGTCGTAGAACTGCGGCCCCAGCAGCACCACGTCCTGCTTGTAGCGGGCCTTGTAACGGGCCTCGAAGTCCTTGCCGGCCGGACGCGCGCCAAGCTCACCACCCGGCACCGCCGAGAAGTGGCCGACGGCATCGGTACCGGCCAGCTTGATGAAGGTGGGGGTGCTCAGCATGTCGCCGCCCATCAGCTTGGCGTTGAGGCCCAGGCGTTTCATCTGCTTGGCCATCGGTGCGGCCTGCGCGTCCGCGCCGCCGTAGAAGATCACGTCCGGATGGACCGCCTTGAGCGAGGTGAGGATAGCGGTGAAGTCGGAAGCCTTGTCGTTGGTGTACTCGCGCTTCACCGGCTGCTTGCCCAACCCCTGGATGGACTTGATGAATTCGTCGGCGATGCCCTGACCGTAGGCGGTGCGGTCGTCGATCACCGCGATGCGCTGCGCCTTGAGCTGGGCCACGGCATAGCGCCCCAGCGCGCCGCCCACCTGGCTGTCGCTACCCACCAGGCGGAAGGTGGTCTTGTAGCCGGCGGTGGTGAAGGCCGGGTTGGTGGAGACCGACAGCTGCGGGATGCCGGCGTCGGAGTAGATACGGGATGCAGGGATCGAGACGCCGGAATTGAAGTGGCCGATCACCGCCTTCACACCGGAGTCCACCAGGCGCTGCGCGACCTGGGTGCCGACGCGCGGGTCGGCCTGATCGTCCTCGGACACCAGTTCGAAGGTCACCTTCTGCCCGGCGATGGTCAGCGGCCTGGCGTTGAGATCGTCGATCGCCATCTTGGTGGCGTTCTCGTTGTCCTTGCCGTAATGCGCCTGTGGGCCGGATAGCGGCGAGGAAAAGCCAATCTTCACCACGGTATCCGCTTGCGCAGCCGCGATGGCGAATGGGGCCATCATGCCACCCAGGGCCAACACCATGGTCATGCTGCGAGGAAAGCGCTGCTTCATGATTTCTCCTTTGCTTCTCTTTTTAAGGTTGGCCGAAAGGCCGGTCAAAACCGGTTGAGCCGGTACGGTGAAACATCGAAACTGCTGGGACGCCGCTGGATCATGTCGGTCAGCAGCGCGCCCGTGGTGGCCGCCAGCGTCAGGCCGAGGTGGCCGTGGCCAGTGGCAAAGTACAGGCCGGCGGAATCCGGCGCCGGGCCGATCACCGGCACGGTATCCGGCACGGAGGGGCGGTTGCCCATCCACACACTCATGTCGCTAGCGTCGAAATCGCCGACGATGCGCTTGGCCTTGTCGATCAGAATGTGGGCACGGCGCCAGTCGGGCTGTGCATCGCGGTGCGCCAGCTCCACGGTGCCGGCCAGCCGCAGCCCGCCGTTGCCCATGGGCAGGATCACGAAGCTCTCGCTGGCGCACTGGATGAAGTGATGCAATGCCACGCCGGCGTTGGGCAGCGTCACGTGATAGCCACGCTCGCTCTCCAGCGGAATCCGGTACTGGTGCTGTGCCGTGAAGCGGTCGCTCCAGATGCCGCAGGCGATCACCACCGTGTCGGCCTCGAGCCGGCCGCGGTTGGCGGTCTCCACGCCGGCAATGCGTCCGGCCGCGCTGACGGTGGCCAGCACCTCGTCCTGCACGAAGCGCCCCCCCTCGCGGATGAAGGCGTCGAACAGCCCGCGGCTGAAGGTGTAGGGATCGTCCACGTGCGACCAGGCCGGCACGTTCACGGCCACCTGCCACTCCTTGCCGACCGGCGGCGCGGCGCGCTCGAGTTCGGCACGGCCGAGCTTGCGCCATTCGACACCGTGCGCACGCTTGGCATGCCAGGCGGCTTCGGCGGCGGCGAACTCGGCCTCGCTGCGGTACAGCGTCAGATTGCCGTGGCGCCGCCACAGATGAGTGAGGCCGGCGCGCTCGATCAGCGGCGCGTAGTCGTCGTTGACCCGGTTCAAGAGCGCGGCCATGGCACGGGTGAGCTCGGCCACCCGACTCGGCCGGCTGGCAGCGACGAAGCGCAGCAGCCACGGCGCCAGCGTCGGCAGATAGCGCCAGCGCAAGGCCAGCGGCCCCAGCGGATCGAGCATCCAGCCCGGCACCTTGCGCAAGACGCCCGGCTCGGCCAGCGGAATCACGTCGCTGACTGCAAAGGCGCCGGCGTTGCCGTAGCTGGTCTCCATCGCCGGTTCGCCGCGATCGACCAGCGTCACCGCGCAGCCGGCCAGGCGCAATTGCAAGGCGGTAGCGATGCCGACGATACCGGCCCCCACCACGACGATGCCCGCACTTGAAGTCGGGGAGTTCCACATGGCCTAGGCCTCTCTCTGGCCATCGAGCAGGCGACGCAGCTGCAGCGGATTACCGTGCTGCAGCGCGGCAGGCAACAGGCTGTCCGGGAAATCCTGGTAGCAGACCGGACGCAGGAAACGCTGGATCGCGGCCGTCCCGACCGAGGTGCTGCGCGTATCGGAGGTGGCCGGGAACGGCCCGCCATGGACCATGGCATCGCACACCTCGACACCGGTTGGCCAGCCATTGACCAGCAAGCGGCCGGCCTTGCGCTCCAGGGTCGGCAACAAGGCAGCGGCTGCTTGCAGGTCGCCGTCGTCCAGGTGCAGGGTGGCGGTCAGTTGGCCCTCCAGGTGCTCGGCGACCTGGCGGACCTCCTCACCGTCGGCACATTGCACGATCAACGAGGCGGCGCCGAAGACCTCGCTCTGCAGGGCCGGGTTGGCAAGAAAGTCCCGCGCCGTTGTCATGAACAGCCGGGGCTGACACTGGTTCGGGCCTTCGGTGCTCAGGCCGGCGGCAACCGGTCGGGCATGACTGGCCAGCGCACCGACACCCGTCTGATAGGCGTCGAAGATCCCCGGAGTAAGCATGGTTTGCGCGCTGCTGCGCTGGACGGCATCCGCCGCCGCGGCGCTGAAGCGGTCCAGGTCCGGCCCCTGGAGGGCAATCACCAGGCCGGGGTTGGTGCAGAACTGGCCCGCACCCTGGGTCAGCGAGGCGACGAACCCCTGCGCCAATGCTTCGGCCCGTGCTTGCAGGGCCGCCGGGAAGAGGAACACCGGGTTGATCGAGCTCATCTCCGCATAGACCGGGATCGGCTCCGGGCGGGCCTGGGCAGCCTGGCACAAGGCGATGCCGCCGCTACGCGAACCGGTGAAGCCGACCGCCTTGATGCGCGGGTCGCTGACCAAGGCGATACCAACTTCACGGCCAGAGCCGAACAGCAGCGAGAACACACCTTCAGGGAGTTCGCATTTCGCCACGGCCCGGGCCACGGCTTGGCCGACCAGTTCGCTGGTGCCGGGGTGGGCGCCATGGGCCTTGACGATCACCGGGCAGCCCGCCGCCAGGGCCGAGGCGGTGTCACCACCGGCGACGGAAAATGCCAGTGGGAAATTGCTCGCACCGAACACCGCCACCGGGCCCAGCGGCACGTGACGCTGGCGCAGGTCTGCGCGGGGCAAGGGCTGGCGCTCCGGTTGGGCGGTGTCGACCCGCACGTCCAGCCACTCCCCGGCACGCACAGTGCGGGCAAAGGTACGCAGTTGCCCGCAGGTGCGGCCACGTTCGCCCTGGATCCGGGCTCGCGGCAGCCCGCTCTCGGCCACGGCGCGCTCAACCAGCTCATCGCCAAGGGCTTCGATCTCGTCGGCAATGGTTTCGAGGAAGTGGGCACGGCCCGCCAGCGACGTCTCACGGTAGCGGTCAAAGGCGGCCCAGGCCAGGGCACAGGCCTGCTCCACCTGCTCGCCGGTGCCGCCGGGATAGGCCGGCTCAAGCAGTTTGCCGGTGGCCGGATCGATTGCCTGGACCGCTGCGCGGCTGCCGGCGACGGCTTGCCCGCCAATCAGCATCTTGCCTGTCAAATTCATGGTGACTCCTGCGAAAGTAGGTAACCCAGCTACGCAACAGGGAGTTGCTCTGTGGGTGCAAACAGAGGCGGCGCGCATCGGGGCGCCGCCGTGCGCCGGGGCTGTGCGTCAGGCGACGTTCTGTTCTGCCGACCAATTGCCGTACCACTCGCGGAACAGCGCGTACTGGTTCTCGGCATAACGACGCTGGGCATCGCTGAGCACATCGCTCTCGTTGAAGTGCAGGGTGTATTCCTTGTCGCCGTTGAGCACCATCAGGTGCTTGTAGTAGAGCACCAGGTCGCAGCCCTCATCGAAAGACGACAGCACCGCCAGCGCCGATTCCAGCTCGCCGGCAAGGCGGCGGGCCTTGGCGTCGCCCTTGGCGGCCTGCTTGCTCAGGGCCACCAGCTGCAACACTTCGCGCGGCAGAACGTTGCCGATACCGGTGATGGCGCCGGTAGCGTTGCAATTGACAAAGCCGTGCACGACCTGGGTATCGACACCGACCATGAGGGTGATCTCATCGTCCTTGGAAGTGATGTTCTCGGCCGCGTAGCGCAGGTCGGCGCCGCCACCGAATTCCTTGAAGCCGATCAGGTTCGGGTAGTCGCGGCGCAGCTCGAAGAACAGGTCGGCCCGGGTGGCGAAGCCGTAATAAGGGCTGTTGTAGATCACCGCCGGCAGGCCCGGAGCGGCTTTGAGGATGGCGGCGAAATGCGCTTTCTGCGCGGCCGGCGAGGCGCCACGGGAGAGCACGCGAGGAATCACCATCAGGCCATGGGCGCCGACTTTGGCGGCGTGGGCGGCGTGGGAGACGGCCTCGCGGGTATTGACCGCACCGGTTCCGACGATGGTCGGGATGCCGGCCGCCACCAGACGCGCCACGCCTTCCTGACGTTCGGCTTCGGTCAGCAGCGGCCAGTCGCCCATGGAGCCGCAGTACACCACCGCGCTCATGCCGATCTCGATCAGCTCGCGGCCCTTGGCGACCAGGGCATCGAAGTCCGGTTTGCGGTCGGCGGTGCACGGGGTCATCAGGGCTGGAATGCAACCGGTGAAGATGTTGTCGCTCATTGTTTTGCTCCTTACAGCATTTATTCGGGTGATGGAGGTAAAGGGGCCGCCGGGGCGGCGTCAGAACCTGTTCACGATTTTGCTGCGCATCCCTGATCGGGGCTCATGTGCTGCTCGAAATCCTCATGGACGCCAGTCCATTCCGGCTTCTGTGCTGCTCTTCACCCCGCTGAGGGCTGCTCGCGACCGATCGTGAACCGGTTCTCAGACGTGCGGGCTCAAATGCCCCACGCGAAGGGATCCTGTTCGTCGATCAGCAGCGTGCTGTCGGCGGTCATGTAGGCACGGCCGGTAATGAACGGGCGGATACGCTCGCCTTCCCATTCATAACGGCCTTCGAACCGGCTGCCCGTGATGCCGGCCTGAACCCAGCCCTCACCCTCGGCCAGCTTGCCATCGGCCGCCAGGCACGCCAGCTTGGCGCTGGTACCGGTACCGCAGGGCGAACGGTCGTAGGCCTTGCCTGGACACATGACGAAGTTGCGGCTGTCGGCTTGGTCGTCGTCGGCAAACAGCTCGACATGGTCGATCAGGGCGCCGTCTTCGCCGCCGATGCCCTGGTCCTCCAAGGCCCTGAGCATCGCCCAGGTGAACTCCGTCAGGGCGTCGACATTCTCGAGCCGTAGCGACTGCCCGTGATCGGCGACCAGGAAAAACCAGTTGCCGCCCCAGGCAACATCGCCGTAGACGCGGCCGTGGCCGGGCACGTCTACCGGGACCTGCTGACGGTAGCGGTAGGCCGGGACGTTGCGCAGGGTCACCGCGCCGTCGTCATGCAGGGTGGCGCTGACCGGGCCGACCGGAGTGTCGATTTTGTGCACGCCGGGCTGGATCTGCCCCAAGTGGTGCAAGGAGGCGACCAGGCCGATGGTGCCGTGGCCGCACATGCCGAGGTAGCCGGCATTGTTGAAGAAAATCACGCCGCAGGTGGCGTCTGGCGATACCGGCTCGCAATACAGCGCACCCACCAGCACATCGTTGCCCCGCGGCTCCAGCAGGCAGGCACGGCGCCACTTGTCGTGCTGCTCGCGTAATGCGTCGCGCTTCTCGGCCATGGTGCTGCCCGCCAGTTCGGGAAAGCCTTTCATCACCAGGCGAGTGGGTTCACCGCCAGTGTGGGAGTCGATGATGTGTACCTGTTTCATAAGCCTGTCCATTTAGAAGAGCGCTACCCCTCTCGAGAGGGAGCCCCGCAGTCAGTTTCCAGGCCATAGAATGGACTCATCGATGCCCATAATCTTGATGCTTATCTTCATCTTTGATGACGAAATCGGCATAGTTTGTTTTGGTGGTGTGCGACTGGCGTGGCAGCCTCACGGGTGGCTCGACATGACGCAAGCCGTGCTGCAAGCTGCTTGCTTTGCCCCTGAAACAGGTACTGGAGGGGGAGCACGGATACAGGGGAGTGGAAGTCATGACACCGAACGCGCTTGCCATGCTGTGCCAGGGCGATGAGCAACGACGCCCTGAAACCATCGAGGAATGGCTGGCGGGAGTGGCACCGTTGCTACCTGTACTGGATGTCATCCCGAATGCGGCGATATTCATCAAGGATGTGGAGGCACGCTACCTTATTGCCAATCACACGCTGGTGCAGCGCTGCGGCCTGAAACAGCTACCGCCCCTGCTGGGTAAAACCAGTGCTGAAGTCTTCCCGGCTCAGTTGGGCCCTGGCTATACCGAGCAGGATCGACGGGTTCTGGAGCAGGGATTGGTTCTTGAAAACCAGCTAGAACTGCACCTTTACAAGAGCCGCGAACCGGGGTGGTGCCTGACGTATAAATGGCCGTTGTACAACCGCAAAGGCGAAATCATCGGGTTGATGGGCATATCGGTCGACCTGCAATCGGCCAGCAATACGCATCCCGCTTATCAGCACCTTGTCGCCGTGGACGAATACATTCGTGCGCATTTCAATCGCCCCATCACCATGGGTGAGTTGACGCGGATTGCCGGCATTTCAGCCGCGCAATTGGAACGGTACTGCAAGCGGGTTTTCCATCTGACACCCCGGCAAATGATCCATAAGGCGCGCCTGGAGCATGCGCATCGCTTGCTTCATACCAAAATACCGATTACCGATGTGGCACTGCAGTGCGGTTACACCGACCACAGCGCATTCAGCCGGCAATTCAAGGCGCTGACTGGCTTCACACCACGGCAGTATCGTCAGGCTACAGAGCGCAGCTGATAGATAAGGCTTTACCACAGCCTCCCGCATCTCACGCATCCCAAGACGCACAAAAGCCCGGGGCGCCGATGTTGCCATCGACGCCCCGGGCTCGGGCAAAGACATTGTCTCGATCAGTACACCAGCTTAGTTCCGACGATGGCCAGCATGATCGCCAGCGCCGGACGCATCCAGCGCTCCGCCATCTTCTTGGTGAGGCGGCTGCCCATCCAGATACCGGGCAGCGACCCCATCAGCAGGTTAACCAAGAGGCCGTAATCGAGGTTGCCGAGACTGGCATGACCGATCCCCGCCACCAGCGTCAGCGGCACGGCGTGGGCAATCTCGGTCCCCACCAGACGCGTGGTCGGCAGCGCCGGGTAGAGCAGGAACAGGGCCAAGGTCCCCAGGGCACCGGCGCCGATCGAGCTCAGCGTCACCAGCACGCCCAGCATCACGCCGATCAGCACCGTCGGCACGGTGCGCGAGCGGGACTCATCCAGCAACGACGGGTTGATGCGATGCGCCAGTTTCACCAGCAGCGGCTTGAACAGAATGGCGAGTGCGGTCAGGATCAGCGCCGCTCCCAGGCTCACCTTGATCACGGCATTGATGGTGGCGGTAGGCAGGTCGATACGGGACAGCGCGAACAGGGTCAGCAGCGCCGCCGGCAGACTGCCGGTCGCCAGGCGCCTCGTAATGCCCCAGTCGACATGGCGCTGACGGTGATGAATCATCACGCCGCCGGCCTTGGTAATGGCCGCGTACAGCAAATCGGTACCGACTGCGGTGGCCGGGGGAATGCCGAACCACACCAGGATAGGGGTCATCAGCGAGCCACCGCCCACGCCGGTCAGTCCGACGACAAAACCAACGAGAAGACCGGCCACGACATAGCCCAACTCCATACGACCCCCAGATGCACTCGAAAACGATATGGGAGAGTAACCGATTAGCGTTATAACCAAATAGATTTTCTAATTTGATCAATATTCTAAAAGGTCACTATCCATCTAGCCGGGGCACCGCTGCCCATCAAAACAGCATACGAAGACTTCCGTCCTGACATGAAATCGAAATGAATCGGCGGCAAGCTGACTGTCAAGGACATTCCTGCAACATTTCCGGAACCGATGCCCATTTATGCTTTACAAAAGAATTAATTAGGGTCATTTTGTAAAGCGAATGCCTTCTGGTGTACAAGCCAGCAATGCAGTGATGAGGTGACAGGATGATCTCTCGTATCCCTCTAAGCGTTCGACGAAAACAGGCCCGCGACCAGCATGAAAGCTTTCTTTACGCGGTAGCCAAACCTCAACTCAGTGAAGCGGAAAAAGTCCGGCAGCAAAAAGTTCGCCAACGGGCGCACGACCGGGACGATGCCCGCTTTCTCGCCGAACGGTGTGACGATATTTTCTGATTGACCCCAGCCGGGGAACATTGCCCATACTGGCCAACCGTGGCCGGAGGGCGTGCTGATGCCATCCGACGACTCCAGCGCCGTCACTTCCTGCCGCCACAACAAAAAAGCGGCCAAGGCCGCCTTTTTTGTTTCATGCTTTCCCCCCTACTCGCTGCGGCGCGCCACGCCGTGCTCCACCGCGTACACCGCCGCCTGCACCCGGCTCGATAGCCCCAGCTTTTTCAGGATGTTCTGCACGTGGATTTTCACCGTGCTCTCGGCCAAGTCGAGCGTGCGTGCGATTTCCTTGTTGCTCTGGCCTTGCGCCAGGAAACCGAGAATCTCCCGTTCGCGTGGCGTCAGCTTCTCCAGCTCCTGCTGCTGTTGCGACGGCGCCGGCGCACCGGCACGGAAATGCGCCATCAGCTTGGCGGTCATGGCCTCGCTCATCACCGACTCGCCGGCGGCGGCCTTGATGATGGACTGCTTGAGGAAGTCGGCATCGATGTTCTTCAGCAGGTAACCACGTGCGCCGGCCTTCAGCGCGGCAGTGAGGTCGTCGGCGTCTTCCGACACCGTCAGCATCACCACCGCCAGCGTCGGGTTGTCCTGCAACAGCAAGCCCAGCGCCTCCACACCCGAGATACCCGGCATGTGCAGATCGAGTAGCACCACATCCGGCATCAGCTGCTTTGCCAGTTTCACCCCTTCCGCCCCATCGGCGGCCTCGCCCACGACGGCCAGCTCGGGCTGGCGCGACAGCAGCATGCGGATGCCACTGCGAAACAGGGTGTGGTCGTCGACCAACAGGATGCGGATCGGGGTATCAGGCATAAGTCTCTCTTGGTTAAAGTCGATATTCGGCTCAGGCGGCCTTGCGCTGGGCCCGCGGCAGGTGCAGGTGCACCGAAGTGCCCCGGCCTGGCTGGCTGGAGATGCGTAGGGCCACGCCGGCACGCGCGGCACGCTCCTTCATGATGGACAAGCCGAAATGGGTATCGGCCTTGCCCGCCACCGTCGCCATGGCGAAGCCGACGCCATTGTCCTTGATATCGAGCTCGAACGCACTCCCGTCGTCCTTGAGATGAACCACCACCTGCGTGGCCTGGGCGTGCTTGCGCACGTTCGACAGCACCTCCTGTAGGATGAACAGTATCTGCAGCTGCTGTTCCGGCATCAGCGGCACCGTCAGCCCTTCGGAGCGCAGTTCCACCTTGATACCGGTCTGGCGGCGGAAGCGCTCGAGCACGGTGGAGATGGCCTGCATCAGGCTCTCCGAGAGCTTGGAGCGGAAATTGTTGAGCAGCTCCCGCACATCGTCGTAGCTTTCCTTGATGCCGGTCTCGATCAGGCCGACGGTGTCGTCCAGCAACTCCTTGTCGCCAAGCTGCAGCGCCTGGCGCAGCATCTGGGCCTGCAGGTTCAGGAAGGACAAGCCCTGGGCAATGCTGTCGTGCAGCCCCTGCGCCACCAGGTTGCGCTCCTCCAGCACCGCCAACTCACGCTCCTTGGCGAACAGGCGCTGGTTCTCGATGGCCACGGCCAGGTTTTGTCCCAGCACCTCGAGCAGGCGGGTCTGCTGCGGCGTCATGATGACGGACTGACGGTAATGCAGGTTGAACAAGCCCAAGGAACGCCCCTGCACCGTGATCGGGAAGGCGGAAATGACGCGATAGCCCTCCCGGCTGCAGCTCTTGTTGTCCGCCACACTCAGCATCTCCACCCGGCTGGACGAGTGTTCGGCCACCTCACCGCACAGGCAGTCGCCCACGCGCATGCAATGCTCTTCCTTGAGCAGGGCCTCCGGCATGCCCTGATCCGCCACCACGTAGACGATGCCCTGCTCGTGATCGGTGAGGCGAACCGCCCCGCCATCGGCGCGGTACGCCGCCATCACCTTGGCCAGGAAACCCTGGCACAGGCTTTCCAGCGATTGCGGCTGGTTCAGGAAAGCGGAAATCTCATAGAGTAGCGCCAGTTCCTTGTTCTTCTGCTGCAGCGAAGCGGTCTTGGCGCGGACCCGCTCTTCCAGCGTAGCGCGTGCCTCGGCCAGACGTTGAGCCATCAGGTTGAAGCCCTGGCTCACCTGGGCGAACTCATCGTCCGACTCGACCGGTACCGAGACGTCGAGCTGGCCTTCGGCCAGGAGCTGGATACCCTGATGCAGCTTGTCGAGCGGATTGAGCACCAGCAGCATCATCATGTAGATCAGGGCGACCGTACCCACCACGGCCAGGGCCGCCAGCATCAGTTGGCAATAGCGCAGGTATTCGGTGTTGCGCGCGTTGTAGGCCTCCATGTCGGCGACAAAACGATTGATCAGGTCGACGTAGTCGCTGGTCATGGACTGGAAACGCGCGATCGACTGCGGGCTGGCCTCGCTGCCCGCCGCCAGAATGGCCTGCCCCAAGGGGCGGATGCGTCCGTGCCACTGGTCGGCAACATTCTTGAAATCGAGCAGGATTTTCGCGGTGCGCGGCACCAGCAAGGGACGGGCGCTATCACCCCGGCGCAATACCGCCAGGGTCTGGTCATAGCGGGCGATGGAACTCTGCACCACTTCGCGCGGCAACTTGCCATCGTGAAAGCGTTGCACGTCGAGTGACAGCCGGGTGGCGCGCATGCGCAGGCTCCCGGCGTCGTTGATGGCGGCCGCGCCTCCTTCGAGCTGCCAGGACAGCCACAGCGTCGCCCCGATGGCGCTGAGCGCCATCAGTAGTACCGCCAGGAGGGCACCAATGATCTTGGCCGACAAACGAAACCCCAGCGGGCGGGACAAGTCGGCGGGGGGCGGGAGGGTCATGGGTCGGGCTTCTGAATCGGGCACACCAGTGGTACGAAGCGGTCCTGCTGCGGGTCGAATCCCCACAACGCACCCTCATGGATGTCGAAATACCAGCCATCGAGCAGGAGCGAGCCCTGTTCGACGCGCTCGCGCAGCCAAGGGTAGGACAGCAGATTGTTGATGGAAACCAGAATCGCCGCCTTTTCGCATTGGCGCAGGCGCTCTTCCTCGCTCACGTCGTCGTAGCTCGACTCGACGAAACGCCGTGCCGGCTCGGCGATATCCAGCCAGCGTTTCAGGGCGCTGGCCTCATCGGCAGAACGCTGCATCAGCGCCCGGATGCCGCCACAACTGGCGTGTCCGAACACGATGATGCGTTCCACCTTGAGCGACAATACCGCAAATTCGAGTGCCGCCGCCACACTGGCGTGCGTCAGCGTCTCGTCGCAGGGCGGCACCAGGTTGGCGACGTTGCGTACGATGAACAGCTCGCCCGGTTCGGAGCCGGTCAGGGTGGCGGGGTGCACGCGCGAATCGCAGCAGCCGATCACCAGCGTGCTGGGGCGCTGGCCGTGGCGCAATTCGTCAAAGAGGTCCAATTCACCAAAGTAGCGGGACTGGAAACGGCGGAATCCTTGCAGCAGGGGTTCAACCGAACGCACGTCACCCCCCGGTCATCGACATGAAGCGCAGGATCTTGGTCGGTTTTTCGCGGAACTCGTGCTTTTCCGGCTTGAGCTCGATGGCAGCACGGATGGCGTCTTCCAGGCCGGCATCGCTGATACCGGCACGCAACAGGGGGCGCAACTCGAAGCGCTCTTCCTGCCCCAGGCACATGTAGAGCGTGCCATCCACCGACAGGCGCAGGCGGTTGCAGGTAGCACAGAAGTGCTGCGAAATCGGCGTGATGACGCCGAGCGAGAACGCGTTGTCGCGGGTCTTCCAGTAACGGGCCGGGCCGCCACCCAACGTTTCGGCCTGCGGCACCAGGTCGAAGGTGCGGCGCAGGTTTTCCAGCACCGGCTGCAAGTCGAGGTAGTGCGCCGACTGCCCGGTTTCACCCATCGGCATGGCTTCGATCAGGCGCAGCACGAACCCTTGCTCGATACAGAACGCCGCCATGCTTTCGATTTCGGATTCGTTGACGTCCTTCATCGCCACCATGTTGATCTTGATCGGGGCAAAGCCGACGGCCTTGGCGGCCTTCAGACCTTCCATGATCTGCGGCAGACTGTCGCGACCGGTGATCTCGTGCATGCATTCGCGCTTGAGCGAATCGAGGCTAATGTTGAGGCGGTTCACGCCACCCTTGAACAGCGCTTCGGCATGACGCGAAAGCTGCGTGGCATTGGTGGTGAGCGAGAGGTCGTCGAGACCGTCGAGTGCGGACAGGCGCCCCGCCAGTTGCGGCAGATTGCGGCGCAGCAGCGGCTCACCGCCGGTCAGGCGGACGCGCCGCGTCCCCAAGCGCACGAAGGCGGCGACCACGCGCTCGATCTCGTCGAACGTGAGCCAGTTTTCCGGCTCCTCGAAATCCTTGAAGCCCTTGGGAATACAGTAGGTACAGCGCAAATCACAGCGGTCGGTCACCGAGAGCCGCAGGTACTCGATGGTACGGCCGAAACGGTCGGTCAGCATATCAACTCCAGCGGGGCATGTTCCCCGAACTTAAGCTCTTCATTGTTCAGTATATAGAAGGCAAAAGACGCGCACATTCCCACAAACGACCACCCCGAGCTATGCCGAAGTAACTAGGCCGGGTTCACCCCTCCTGGCGGAGGGGCGCACACGGCCGGGAGACGGCGGCTAGCCGGCATGCTTGAAGCGGTCGACCATGGCGACCAGGTCGCCGGCGGTCTGGTTGAGCTGGGTGGCCAGCTCCGCCGCCTGGTGCACGATGGTCGAGTTGTCTTCGGCCAACGCGGCGATGCGCGCGATGTTCTGCGCCACTTCGGCGCTGGCGGCGGTCTGCTGCTGCATGGCGGCGGCGGTTTCCTCGCACTTGAGCGCCGAATCGCTGGCCTGACGGTGGATGCCGTCGAGATCGGCCACGGTGAGGCCGACCCGCTCCAGCCCGACGTTCATCTGGCTGCGGGCGGAGTCCATCAGCCCGGCTGCGGCAAAGGTCTCTTGGCGGATACCGTCAACCAGGGTGGTGATTTCCAGCGTCTGCTGGCTGGTGCGTTCGGCCAGCTTGCGTACTTCGTCGGCCACCACGGCAAAACCACGGCCGGTCTCGCCGGCACGGGCCGCCTCGATGGCGGCGTTGAGTGCCAGGAGATTGGTCTGGTCGGCGATGTCGCGAATTGCCGTGATGATGGCGCTGATGTGCTGCGACTTCTCGCGCAACTGCCCGATCGACTCGCCGGCCCGGCCCAGCGCCGACGAGGTGTCGCGCATCACGCCGGTGGTTTCCCCCATGCGGGCGCGGCCGGCATCCAGACTGTCCTGCATGACGAACACGGTCTGCTGCGACTCGCGGGTATTGTCCTTGACCATGGCGATGCCGCTGGCCATTTCCTCGACCGCCGCGGCGATCTCGGTGGAGGACGCGGTCTGGGTCTCGGCGGCACGCGCGGCCCGGGCGGAGACCGCCTGCAACGCATCGGCGGCACCGACCAGCTGGTGGGCATTGTGCTTGACCTGCGTCAGCGTCGCCGCGAACGCGTCGACCAGATGATCGAACGCCTGGCCCATGCGCGCCATTTCGTCGCTACCGGGAACCTTGGCACGCACCGACAGATCCAGATCCTGGCTCATCCCGGTCATGACGCGCTCCAGACGCCGCACCGGGTTGCAGATGCCACGGTAGATCGACAACGCCAGCGTCGCCAGCAGCAGCAGCGCCAGCACGGTTCCGCCGATGGTGAGCACCAGGTCGCTACGGGCGCTGGCGCGGGCGGCGGCGAGGCGGGTCGCCATGTCGGCGAGCAGGCTGTCCTGCAGGGTTTTGAGACCGGCCATGCGGCGCGTGGAATCGGCGAACCAGCGTTCCGGCGCCACGCCGGCCGGCCCGCCGAGCGGCTGGCTGCGCAGCGCCTGGCGCAGCGCCAGCACAGCCTGTCCGTCGGCGCTGTGCGCCTGCGCGTCAGCCTGCCGCAGGAAGCGCTCCGACCCCAGTTGGCGCGCCTGCGCGGCGCACGCTTCCTGCTTGGCGGCGAGGGCATCGAACTGGCTCATGCTGGCCTGATCGAAGCTCCCCCGGACCAGCACACCGTTGACGAAGCCGCGCTCGCGGCCGGCGAACTCCTTCTCGCACAGGACGTTGAGCAGCACCGTGGTCTCGCGCAACGCTTCCGGCTCCTGGCCGGACTTGGCCAGTTGCGCGATCAGCCCGGTCAGCGCCTCGATGCGCTCGGAAAACGCCGCAAACAGGGCCGGTGCGGCCACGCTGCGCGCGTCGACCGCCGGGCGCTGTTGCAGCAGCGCCTCGATGCTGGCCACCTGCGCCGTGCCCTGCCCGGCTGCGTCGAGCTCGGCGAGGCCGGCCTTGAAGGCGGCGAACGCCGTGCCGGTCTGGCCGCGTGCCTCGTTCAGCGCCGGCGGTACACTTCCCTGGGCGTGCAGGTAGCCGTTGCTCAAGCCGCGCTCCACCTGCAGGGCATGGATCAGCCCGCTGGCCAGCCCCGCCATCTGCACCTGCCGTTGCGACAGCTCCAGTTGCCGCACCCCGTGCCAGCGTTCCATGGAGATCACCGATGCCAGGCCGATCGTCACGAGGGCGAAGGGCACCAGCAACAGCAGCAGCTTGGCGGCAAGAGAAAGGCGGGACAGCATCGACATCGACTCCAGTTAAATACTCGTGAGCAAGCAATAAGCACACCATGCGCAATACGCCTGCAACATGGTCATGAAATGCTCAGCTGCCACACTCGTGATCGTGGGCACGCGGGGTGGAAAACGACAGGAAACGGCGGCCCCGGAACGTGTCGGCGAGGCGGTGCACAGCAGCAGCCGAGGGCGGCAGCCCCCATGCGCATGGTAACGATTACGACGACATGACACACTCATCCGAAAGAACTAATTGCGCCGTGCCATGGTCTTTCATGATTTGCATGGAGTTCTGACAACCCGTTCGCAAATGGCCGGGCACCCGCCCCGCGCCAGGGCAAAATCCTGGCAGCGACCGCCCTGCTGTGGTGCATTGAGGTACCCGATCCGAAATGTGCGCCCGCTTGCCGACGGGCTTCCCCGGGCATCCGCCCCTCTTTCAAGCAGGCCAACTTAGGCCATCCTATCCACTCGCCGGCGCTAGCCGGCCGGAGAACTTGCCTATGGATACCTTGCTGCGTGCGCTGGCCGATGGTCAAGCGCACTCCCCGACTTCGCTGCTGGCCGGTCTGATCGACCTGGTCCGCCCCGCCCACCCTTCCGACAGCGCCCAGGCAATCAAGAACGTGCGGGCGCTGAGCTACCTGCTGGAGCAGCGCCCGGATTACCGCGCCAACCTGCGCCGCTGCCTGCTGCAACAGCTGAGCAGCACGCGCCAGATCCAGCTCTATACCGACGTCGGCATCCTGTCGAACGCAGGTTTCTTTTCGTCGATGAAGACGCGTATCGGCGAGAGGCTGCTGCCGCCGCCGCAGAACCCGGATTACCTGAAAGACGTGTTCAGCAGCCTGTTCCGTGACAAGCGCGATTACCAGTGGGTGCAGCAATTGCCGCAGGAAGTGTGCGGCGACGTGTGGCGCGCGCTGCACTGGGAGGAAGAAACCGACACCGAGGCGCGCGCGCATACCCGCTGGCAGCTGCTGGAAGCCGTGCAGGTGCTCTCCTCGCGCATCGTGGCGATCGGTCTGGAACCGGAGCTGGTGCGCGTGCACCCGGACATCGAGCGCTTCGAATCGCCGTTCCTGCACTTGAACGCCGAGGTGTTCCGCTTCGTCGAAAGCCAACAACACGCCGCGACCGACGACAGCGAGACCGGCGAGGACGAGAAACACATCCTGGTGCTGCTGGAACAGTGCGAGGGCATCGTCCTGCGCATCCGCAAGAACGCCGCGCGCTACGGTATTTCGGTCAGCCTGACCTACCATCTGCAGCGACTGCAACAGCACATCCACCGCCTGCACCAGGTATTGACACTACTGACCCCAGGCTACGACCCGGTGGCCGACCCGACGCTGTTCCAGTTCCTCGGCGAGCTGGTACGCGCCGACAACCGCCACCACAAGCTGTCCGACCTGTTCACCTCGAACATCGAGCTATTGGCGCTGCAGGTGACCGAACACGCCGGCCAGCGCGGCGAGCACTACATCGCCGAGAGCCGCAGCGAGTGGCTGGGCATGGCCAAGGCGGCGATGGGAGCGGGGCTGCTGGTGGGCTTCATGGCGCTGATCAAGCTGACGCTGGCGCAGGCGCACCTGCCCCTATTGCTGGAAGGGATGGCCTTCGGCCTGAACTATGCCTTCGGCTTCATGCTGATCCAGCTGCTGCATTTCACCGTTGCCACCAAGCAGCCGGCGATGACGGCCGCACGCCTGGCCGCCGCGATCCACACCCCGAACGGCGGCAAAGCACAGTTGAGCGAGCTGACGGAGCTGGTGGTCAGCGTGCTGCGCACCCAGTTCATCGCCATCGTCGGCAACGTGGTGATGGCGCTGCCGGTGGCGTGGGCGATCGCCGAGGGCTGGAAACATCTGTTCGGCTCCCAGGCGGTGAGTGCGGCCAAGGCGCAGCACCTGTTGCACGAGATCGACCCGCTGGCCAGCCTGTCGCTGTTTCACGCCGCCATTGCCGGGGTGTACCTGTTCCTGGCGGGCCTGATCGCCGGCTACTATGACAACCTGGCGATCTACCAGCGTATTCCGGAGCGGCTGGCCGCGCTGCCGTGGCTCAACCGCCTGATCGGCGAGCCTCGCACGCGACGTCTGGCGCAATACGTGGAACACAACCTGGGGGCGCTGGCCGGCAACTTCTATTTCGGCCTTTTCCTGGGGCTGACCGGCACCATCGGTCTGCTGCTGGGGCTGCCGATCGACATCCGTCACATCACCTTCGCTTCGGCCAACCTGGCCTTCGCGGCGGTCGGGCTCGACTACGCCATCAGTTGGCAGACGCTGGCGTGGTCGGTGTTGGGTATCGGCCTGATCGGGCTGCTCAACCTGTTGGTGAGCTTCAACCTGGCACTGTGGGTGGCGTTGCGTTCACGCAAGTTGACGCTGCGCGACGCGCTGCCGCTGCTGCCGGCGGTGGCGCGCCACTTCCTGCACCGGCCGCTGGACTTCTTCTGGCCACCACGCCGTCCGGCGAGTGAGGACGAGGCCATGGTCGAGACGCTGGAAGCGGGCCCGCGTTGACCGGCCATCCAGCATAGAAAAAGCGCTGCCCGCGGGCAGCGCTTTTTAGTGTTGCGAAGATGAGCCGGCTCAGGCGCGCGGGCGCACCAGCTGCCAGGCACGACCCAGATAGCCCACGGCGGCGAAACCGCTCCACACGTGCACCAGACGGGTGAACGGGAAGATCAGGAACAGGCTCATGCCCATGAACAGGTGCATCTTGAACACGATCGAGGCACCGGCGATGTAGCTGGCCGCGTCGCCCCGCAGGGTGATGATGTGCTGCGCCCAGGTCATCAGCAGGACCATTTCGTGACCGTCCAGATGGCCGGCGGAGACGAAGATGGTGGACAGGCCCAACAGCAGCGTCAGCAGGATCCACACCATCACCAGCTTGTCGCGCCAGGTGCTGTTGACGGCCAGGCGGTCGTTGCCGAAGCGGCGCTGCAGCAGGATCAGCACGCCGATCAGGCACAGCGTGCCCATGATGCCGCCGGCGGTCATGGCGAACACCTGCTTGAAGGAGTGGGCGACGCCCAGCGCGTCCCACACTGCCACCGGAGTCAGGAGACCGACCATGTGGCCGAAGAACAGGCCGATGATGCCGATGTGGAACAGGATGTTGCCCAGGCGCAGGCTACCGCGATGCAGCAGCTGGCTCGACTCGCTCTTCCAGCTGTACTGCTCGCGGTCGAAGCGCACCAGACTTCCCAGCAGGAAGATCGACAGGGCGATGTACGGGTACACCCCGAACAGGAATTGATGCAAGAAGGTATTCATGACTTTCCTCCATTCCGCTTCGGCCAACCTTGTCGGCCGGCCGAAAGCGGCAGGTGATAATCAGGCACGCGGCCGTTGCGGGTAGAAGTTGACCGGAGCGATCTCGGGACGCAGCGTCGGCTTGAGCAGGGGCTCGATGCCGTCCACGCCGGGACCGAAGGTTTCCAGCGCCTCGTCCATATCTCGCACCGGCGGCACCGTGAGCGGCTCCGGCGCTACCGGGGACAGCCACACCACCGCATCGAGCACGCCGGCGTAAACGCTGTTGTGCTCGCGCAGGCGGCCTGCAACGTGGGCCACCACGTGCACGGCGTCGGACAACAGTCGGCCCGCTTCCTCGGCATCGGTCTGAGACAGGAACTCCAGGAACAGCGGCAGGTAATCCGGCAGTTCGCTGGTCATCATCTCGAAACCGTGGCCCTTGTACTCCTCCATCAGGTCGACCATGGCCTGGCCACGCGCCCTGTCCTCGCCGTGAATATGCTCGAACAGATGCAGCGAGTGCGACGGGTTGCGGTCGAACACCAGCACGTAGTTCTCCTGCAGCGCGATCAGCTCGCCCGCTTCCAGCTCGGCCAGGAGCGGAGCCACCTGCGGCTCCAGCCCGGCGTCAGCCAACAGCGTCCGAATATCCGGCAAGGCTTCGAGCAGTTCCGGCTCGGGGTAGCTCAGCAGCGCCGACAGCGCCTTGAAGTGTTTCATCATGCTCTCCTTCACTGGCCGGCGTTAGCCTTGCGGTCGCGACGCAGGTCGTGGAACACGATCGGCGTGGCCTTCTTCTTGCCGAACAGGCTGTGGTCGGTCGCCCCGCTGGAGCAGCCGTTGCCGAAGCTGAAGCCGCAGCTGGCCTTGTCGTCGAAGGTGTTCTCGACCATTTCCTTGTGGGTGGTCGGGATCACGAAACGATCTTCGTAGTTGGCGATGGCCATCACGCGGTACATCTCTTCCACCTGCAGCGGCTTGAGGTGCGTGCCCTTCAGGGTGGCGGCGTCGCTGACCTTTTCCACGCTCTTCTTGCGCATGTAGCGGCGCATGGCGACCATGGTTTCCAGCGCCTTGACCACCGGCTCTTCCTTGCCTGCGGTGAGCAGGTTGGCGAGGTAGCGGATCGGGATGCGCAGGTCCTTGACGTCCGGGATGATGCCGTTCTCGCCGATCAGGCCGTTTTCCAGCGCGGACTGGATCGGCGACAGCGGCGGGATGTACCACACCATCGGCAGCGTGCGGTATTCCGGGTGCAGCGGGAAGGCAACCTTCCACTCCATCGCCATCTTGTACACCGGCGACTTCTGCGCGGCGGTCAGCCAGGCATCCGGAATGCCCTGCTTCTTGGCTTCGGCGATGATCTCCGGCGCGTTCGGGTCGAGGAACACACCCAGCTGCGCTTCGTACAGGCTCTTCGGATCTTCCACGCTGGCGGCGGCTTCGATCTTGTCGGCATCGTACAGCAGCACGCCGAGGTAACGAATACGGCCGACGCAGGTCTCGGAGCACACCGTCGGCTGGCCGGCTTCGATACGCGGGTAGCAGAAGATGCACTTCTCGGCCTTGCCGGTGGTCCAGTTGTAGTAAATCTTCTTGTACGGGCAGCCCGACACGCACATGCGCCAGCCGCGGCACTTGTCCTGGTCGATCAGCACGATGCCGTCGTCTTCACGCTTGTAGATGGAGCCGGACGGGCAGGAGGCGACGCAGGCCGGGTTGAGGCAGTGTTCGCACAGGCGCGGCAGGTACATCATGAAGGTGTTCTCGAAAGCCGAGTACATTTCCTTCTGGATGCCTTCGAACAGCGCGTCCTTGGAACGCTTGCTGAATTCGCCGCCGAGGTCGTCTTCCCAGTTCGGACCCCATTCGATCTTGTCCATCTTCTTGCCGGTCACCACCGACACCGGCCGTGCGGTCGGCGGGGTGATCATTTCCGGCGCGTTCTGTAGGTGCTCGTAGTCGTAGGTGAACGGCTCGTAGTACTCGTCGATGGACGGCAGGTTGGGGTTGGCGAAGATGTTGGACAGAATCTTCAGCCGGCTGCCCTGGCGCGGTTCTAGCTTGCCGTCGGAACGGCGTACCCAGCCGCCCTTCCACTTGTCCTGGTTTTCCCATTCCTTGGGATAACCGACGCCGGGCTTGGTTTCGACGTTGTTGAACCAGGCGTACTCCACCCCGTCGCGGCTGGTCCACACGTTCTTGCAGGTCACCGAACAGGTGTGGCAGCCGATACACTTGTCGAGGTTGAGCACCATGCCGATTTGGGCTCGGATTTTCATGTTGATTCTCCAGTTTGGCGGAAGCCCTTACTTGGCACCGCTGTGTTTGCCTTGCCCGCTCAGGGGCGTTCCGCCGAACTTCAATGGAATTAGGGAGTACAGGGGCGTTTCGCCGTCATCCGACGAAACGCCCTTCGGGCTCGCGCCCTACTCAGCCGACGGCCGATCCATCCAGTCCACGTTCTTCATCTTGCGCACGATCACGAATTCATCGCGGTTGGAACCGACCGTGCCGTAGTAGTTGAAGCCGTAGGAGAGCTGGGCGTAGCCACCGATCATGTGGGTCGGCTTGGTCACCGCACGCGTCACCGAGTTGTGGATACCGCCGCGCTTGCCGGAGGTTTCGGCACCCGGCACGTTCACGATCTTCTCCTGGGCGTGGTACATCAGGCTCATGCCGTTGGGCACGCGCTGCGATACCACGGCACGGGCGGTCAGGGTGCCGTTGACGTTGAACACCTCGATCCAGTCGTTGTCGACGATGCCGGCCGCCTTGGCGTCGTCCTCGGAGATCCACACGTGCGGACCGCCACGCGACAAGGTCAGCATGCGCAGGTTGTCGGAGTAGGTACTGTGGATGCCCCACTTCTGGTGCGGGGTGATCCAGTTCAGCACAATCTCCTTATTGCCGTTCGGCTTGGCCCCGAGCATGGCGCCGGTGGTCTTCAGGTTGATGTGCGGGCGGTAGCTCGAGAAGCCTTCGCCGAAGGCACGCATCCACTGGTGATCCTGATAGAACTGCTGACGACCAGTGATCGTTCTCCAAGGAATCAGCTCGTGCACGTTGGTGTAGCCGGCGTTGTAGCTGACCTCTTCGCTTTCCAGGCCGGACCAGGTCGGCGAGGAGATAATCTTCCTCGGCTGTGCCTGTACGTCGCGGAAGCGGATCTTGTCATGCTCGCGCGGGATCGCCAGGTGGGTGTGGTCACGCCCGGTGATCTTGGACAGCGCTTCCCAGGCCTTGACAGCGACGTGGCCGTTGGTTTCCGGTGCCAGCGTCAGGATCATCTCGGCCGCGTCGATCGCGGTGTCGAGCTTGGGCTGGCCCTTGGACACGCCCTCCTCGGTGACGACGTGGTTGAGGTGGCGCAGCTCTTCGATTTCGTGGCCGGTCTTCCAGCCGATGCCCTTGCCGCCGTTGCCGGCTTTTTCCAGCAAGGGGCCGATCGAGGTGAACTTCTTGTAGATGTCACCGTAGTTGCGCTCGACCACGGTCATGGTCGGCATGGTCTTGCCCGGAATCGGCTCGCACTCGCCCTTCTTCCAGTCGCGCGGGTCGAACGGCTGGCCCAGTTCGCTCGGGGTGTCGTGCATCAGCGGGGTGAGCACCAGGTCCTTGCGGGTGCCGAGGTAGTCGCCGGCCAGTTCGGAGAACTTCTTGGCGATGCCCTTGTAGATTTCCCAGTCGGACTTGCTCTGCCACAGCGGCTGCACGGCTTCGGACAGCGGGTGGATGAACGGGTGCATGTCCGAGGTATTGAGGTCGTCCTTCTCGTACCAGGTGGCGGTCGGCAGCACGATGTCGGCGTACAGGCAGGTGGTCGACATGCGGAAGTCCAGCACCACCAGCAGGTCGAGCTTGCCTTCGACAGCCGGGCGCACCTTGACTTCCTTCGGCTTGATACCGGTCTGCTCGTCGTCCATCAGCGCGTTCTGGGTGCCGAGCAGGTACTTCAGGAAGTACTCGTGGCCCTTGCCGGACGAACCGAGGATGTTGGAACGCCACACGAACATGTTGCGCGGGAAGTTGGCCGGATTGTCCGGGTCGTCGCAGGACATGTCGAGCTGGCCGTTGCGCAGGCTATCCACGGCATGCTGCACGGCGTCCTTGCCCAGCGACTCGGCTTCGGCGGTGACGTCGAGCGGGTTCTTGGCGAGCTGCGGTGCGGACGGCAGCCAGCCCAGGCGTTCGGCCTTGGCGTTGAAGTCGATCAGCGACATCTCGGCCATCTTACCGTCGGCGGTCGGAGCCAGGATTTCGCTGGCGCCGAGTTTTTCATGGCGCCACTGGCTGGTATGGGCGTAGAAGAACGAGGTGCCGTTCATCTGGCGCGACGGGCGCACCCAGTCGCTGGCAAAGGCGAGCGGTGCCCAGCCGGTTTGCGGGCGCAGCTTTTCCTGGCCGACGTAGTGACACCAGCCGCCACCGCTCTGGCCGACACAGCCGCACATCATCAGCATGTTGATGATGCCGCGGTAGGTCATGTCCATGTGGTACCAGTGGTTCAGCGCGGCACCGACGATGACCATGGACTTGCCCTGGGTCTTGTCGGCGTTCTCGGCGAACTCGCGCGCCACCTGGATCACCATTTCCGGCTTCACGCCGGTGTGCTTCTGCTGCCAGGCCGGGGTATACGGCACGTCGTCCATGTAGGAGGTGGCCACGTTGCCGCCGCCCAGGCCGCGATCGACGCCGTAGTGCGCCATCATCAGGTCGAACACGGTGGCGACCAGCGCCTCGCTGCCGTCGGCCAGCTGCACCTTCTTGGCCGGCACGTTGCGCATCAGCAGGTCGTCATGCTCGGCGCCGAAGTACGGGAAGCCGACGCTGACCACTTCGTCGCGGTCGTCCAGCAGCGACAGGCGCTGTTGGATTTCGCGGCCGCTGTGGCCGTCTTTCTCTTCCAGGCTCCACTTGCCGGATTCACCCCAGCGGAAGCCGATGGAACCGGTCGGGGCGACGATGTTGCCGGTGTTGTCGTCGTAGACCAGGGTCTTCCATTCCGGGTTGTTGTCTTCGCCCAGGTGGTCGACCAGGTTGGAGGCACGCAGGAAGTAGTCCGGCTCGTAACCCTTGGCGCCGTTCTTGAGCAGCACCAGCATCGGCATGTCGGTGTACTGGCGCACATAGTCGTTGAAGTAGGCCGACTTGCCGGTCTTGTGGTACTCGTTGAGGATGACGTGGCCCATGGCCATCGCCAGCGCGGCATCGGTGCCCTGCTTCGGTGCCAGCCAGATGTCGCCGAACTTGGCCATTTCGCCGAAGTCGGACGATACCGCCACAGTCTTGGTGCCCTTGTAGCGCACTTCGGTGTAGAAGTGGGCGTCCGGGGTACGCGTCATCGGGATGTTGGAACCCCATACCATCAGGTAGGTGGAGTTGTACCAGTCGGCCGATTCGGCGACGTCGGTCTGCTCGCCCCAGATCTGCGGGCTGGCCGGCGGCAGGTCGCAATACCAGTCGTAGAACGACAGCGGCACGCCGCCGATCAGGCTGAGGTAGCGGCTGCCGGAGGCGTAGCTGATCATCGACATGGCCGGAATCGGCGAGAAGCCTACCACGCGGTCCGGTCCGTAGTTCTTCACGGTGAACGCGTTGGCGGCGGCGATGATCTCGTTGACTTCATCCCAGTTGGAACGCACGAAACCACCCAAGCCGCGCTTGGACTTGTATTCCTTGGCGGTTTCGGCGGTCTGGCTGATCTTTGCCCAGGCCTCGATCGGACCCAGGGTCTTGCGTGCCTCGCGCCACAGGCGCATCAGGCGGCCACGCACCATCGGGTACTTCACGCGCTGCGCGGAATAGACGTACCAGCTGTACGAGGCGCCGCGCGGACAGCCGCGCGGTTCGTGGTTGGGTAGGTCCGGGCGAGTGCGCGGATAGTCGGTCTGCTGGGTTTCCCAGGTGATCAGACCGTTCTTGACGTAGACCTTCCAGCTGCACGAGCCGGTACAGTTGACACCATGGGTGGAGCGGACGATCTTGTCGTGCTGCCAGCGCTGGCGATACGCGTCCTCCCACTTGCGATCCTCGTTCACGACGGCGCCGTGGCCGTCGGAGAAGGTGCTGCGGACCTTGCCGAGAAAATTCAGGCGGTCGAGAAAATGGCTCATCATGCCTCCAAACATTGGCCGCGCAAGAGAGGCGCGGCTGACCCGTTGTCACATTGCAAAGCTTAGGGAAACCCGGTCCAGCACGACATTCGCCAAAGGTTGGCCGAAGCCTGCGCATTGGCACTACCCCCTCCCCCTGCCGCCCGGCCATCCCGGCTACTCCCAAAGAACTACCCCGCCCAAACCCATCGCCGCAGGCGCAAAAAAAATCCCCGCACGGGGCGGGGCAAAGAGTCGACATAAAGGGAAGCGGACGGGTGCCGTCGACGGCACCCCTGGCAACGAGACCCAAGCCTCGTCAGTGTGCCGTTCTCAGCACGGTACTTCGGCGTTCTTGCGTGCGTAGTACCAGCCGTTGATCACCAGGCAGCTGAGGTAGAAGGCGATGAAGGCGTACAGCGCGGCCTCGACGCCACCGGTCAGCGCAATCGAGGTACCGTAGCTCTTCGGAATGAAGAAGCCGCCGTAGGCACCGACCGCACCGGAGAAGCCCAGCACCGCAGCAGCCTCCTTGGTGGCGTTGGCCACGGCCTGCTTCTGTGCCGCCTCGCTGCTGCCGGCCATGCGCTTGTGCAGGGTCAGGAAGATGGTCGGCACCTGCATGAAGGTGGAACCGTTGCCGATGCCGGTCAGCGCGAACAGGCACAGGAACATCGAGAAGAAGCCCTGGAAGCTGCCGCCATGGCCGCCGTGCGGCAGGAACTGCAGCACGCCGAACACGGCGGCGATCATCAGTGCGAACACCGCCTGGGTCACCTTGGCGCCACCGATCTTGTCGGCCAGCCACCCACCCACCGGGCGTGCCAGGGCACCGATCAGCGGGCCGAGGAAGGCGTACTTGGTCGGGTCGATATCCGGGAACTGGCCTTTCACCAGCAGCGGGAAGCCGGCGGCAAAGCCGATGAAGGAACCGAAGGTGCCGATGTAGAGCCAGCACATCAGCCAGTTGTGCTTGCGCTTGAAGATCACCGCCTGGTCGGCGAACGAGGCCTTGGCCGAAGCAATGTCGTTCATGCCGAACCATGCGGCCAGCGTCGACAGCACGATGAACGGCACCCAGATGAAGCCGGCGTTCTGCAGCCACATCAGCTTGGTCTGGCTACCCTTGATCCAGGTCTGCGGCTCGCCGCCGAAGGCGCCGAACACGCCGGCGGTGATCACCAGCGGCACCACGAACTGCACCAGCGACACGCCGAGGTTGCCGAGGCCGGCGTTGAGGCCGAGCGCGGTACCCTTCTCCGCTTTCGGGAAGAAGAAGCTGATGTTGGCCATCGACGAGCTGAAGTTGCCGCCGCCGAAGCCGCACAGCAGCGCCAGGAAGGCCATGGTGCCGTAGCTGGTGGAGGTATCCTGCACCGCGAAGCCGATGCCTACCGCCGGCAGCAGCAGCGTGGCGGTGGAAAACGCGGTCCACTTGCGGCCACCGAAGATCGGCACCATGAAGGAGTAGAAGATGCGCAGCGTGGCGCCGGACAGGGCCGGCAGCGCGGCGAGCCAGAACAGCTGGTTCTGGGTGTAGTTGAAGCCGATGTTCGGCATGTTCAACACCGCCACGCTCCACACCTGCCAGATCACGAAGGCCAGCGTCAGCGCCGGGATCGAAATCCACAGGTTGCGCCGGGCCACCGCCTTGCCCTCATCCTGCCAGAACGCCGAGTTTTCCGGCTCCCAGCGTGTCAGTACGTAAGACGTCATGGTAAGAGTCCTCCAGGGAGAGGGCTCCAGGGGGAGCCCTCCTTCATTAAAATTCGATATCAGGATTTAACGGTGGCCAGCTCGCCCGCCTCTTCGGCGCGACGGACCGCCTTGAACGACCAGTGCATCCAGATCAGGCTGACGCAGACGGTGCCGTAGAGCAGCATGAAGGAGCTGGAGCGCACGCCGGTCAGATCGACCAGGGCGCCGAACAGGATCGGCAGCAAAAAGCCGCCCAGACCACCCGCCAGGCCCACCACGCCGGACACTGCGCCGATGTTGTCGGGGAACTCTTCGGAGATGAACTTGAACACCGAGGCCTTGCCCACCGCCATGGCCACGCCGACCACGAACAGCAGTACGGTGAACAGCGTCGGGGTCAGGCGGACATCGAACGACACCGGGCCCTTGATGGTGTTGACCACCATCTGGGTCGGCGGGTAGGAGAGCAGGAAGAACACCACCCAGCACACCCACATCACGCCCCAGGTCACCTTGAACGGCCCCCACTTGTCGCTGAGCCAGCCGCCGAAGGCGCGCAGCACTCCGCCCGGCAGCGAGAAACAGGCGGCCAGGAAGGCGGCGTGCTTCATGTCGAAGCCGTATTCGCCGACGTAGTAATGGATCATCCACAGCGCCAGGGCAACGTAGCCACCGAACACCACCGAGTAGTACTGACAGTAGCGCAGCACCGCCGGATTCTTCATCAGGGCGAGCTGCTGCTTGAGCGATACCTTGGACGACACCACGTGCTTGGGATCGTGATAGCTGAACAGCCAGAAGCTCAGCGCCACCACCAGCATGATCACGGCGTACACCGTCGGCACCATCTTCCAGCCCCAGGCGGCGACGATCGACGGCGCCACCAGCTTGGTCAGAGCCGAACCAGCGTTACCGGCGCCGAACACGCCCATCGCCAGCCCCTGCTGCTCTTTCTTGAACCAGCGCGCCACGTAGGGCGTGCCGACCGAGAACGACCCACCGGCCAGGCCGACGAACAGGCCGATCACCAGGAACTGCCAGTACTGGGTGGCGAACTGCATGGCGTAGATCGGGATAATGGTGGCGATCATCAGCGAGAACAGCACGATGCGGCCGCCGAAACGGTCGGTCCAGATACCCAGCGGCACGCGGATCAGCGAGCCGGTCAACACTGGCGTGGCCGCCAGGATGCCAAATTCGGTTTCATTCAGGCCGAGCTGCTGCTTCAGCGGTATCCCCAGTACCGCAAACATCATCCAGATCATGAAACAGACGGTGAACGACACCGTACTGGAAACGAGTACCGCGTATTGTTTGTAACTGTGCGACGCCATGGCTGGCCCCCTCGTTGTGAGCTGATTTCTCGCTATGAAAGGTACGCTTTGCGCCAGCGGATTCCCATTCACCTAACGTGGGCATATGCCGAGGGAAAAGAGCTAGCCGGGTATACCCTTAAGGCCGGCAGGGTCTAGTACTTTAGGAGGAGACGCGAGCGGAAGACAGCGACGGCCAATCCGCGCCGGACGGCGCGGGCATGGCCAGACCGGCGACAAGTCACGGCGAGGGGATGCCGGGCCGGCCTTCGGCCAACCCTGCAACAGGCGGAGCGCTAGCCCGCCACGCTGCCGAAATCGGCCAGGCGGTTCATGTCGATCAGCGTGATCTCGCGGCCATTGACCGCCACCAGGCCGGCGTCGGAGAGCTGGTGCAGCACGCGCGAGAAGGTTTCCGGCGTCAGGTTGAGGCGCGAGGCGATCAGGTTCTTGTTCACCGGCAGCGTCACCACGCGGTTGGGCTGACCAGGGTGATCCTCGCCCTGCAGCAGGTAGCCGATCACGCGCTGCAGCGCGTTTTCCACCGAGTAGCGCTCGACGTCGCGCACCAAGCCGTGCAGACGCAGGCTGAGGCCGGCCAGCAGACGATGGGCGAAGGCGGCATCGCGGGCGATGGCGGCGAAGATCGAGCGTGCCTCCACCTGCAGCAGCAGGCCGTCCTCGAGAAACTGCGCCATCACCGGGCACGGCCTGCCAAGGAACATCACCGCCTCGGCAAAACTCTGCCCCGGATGGATGATCTCGATCACCTTCTCGGCGCCCTGCGCCGACGAGATCGACAGCTTGATCCGGCCGTAGACGACCAGGTACATGCCCTCGCACGGGTCGCCCTTCTGGAAGATGATCTGGCCTTTCTGACCGCGCACCTCGTGGGTGCACGGCACCAGCGCCGAGAGCTGGCCGTCCGATAACTCTTGAAACAGCGGCTGGTGCCGCAAGAACGAACGGATATCGATCTGACTCATGGTCTGCTATTCCTGTGCGACGGGGTGGTGGTGTGGGAAGCGCAGGTAAAGCGCCAAGCAGCGCTCACCATACCGGCTCCGCCAGCACGGCACCATGAACCGGAAGTACACCCCTGATCATCCAAACGGCTTAGGAGGCCGAGAGCCCGGAAGCCGTTTGAAGACGCTTCGATAATGGCGGAGACAGGCGGACGAGCGCACTTCCCTGGCCTGATTCCCAGAACCGCAGGAGGAGTGAAGCGCAGCGCAACCCATCCGCGATGGGTTGCGCTGCGCTTCACTCCTCCTAGGCACTACATATATCCGAGTTTGCGAAAGAAATCGTTGCGAGCGGTCCCAGGCTGGTTCGAGAAGCACAGCCGTACAAAGGGTACGGCGCGCATCGCAGGGCCGGGATGGGGGTGCACAGCAGATTTATTCGCAAGCTTAATGGCTGGTGCCCTCGGAGCGGGTGACCTTGTTGAACACGTTGTACTTGCCGATCGGCTTGGCCATCGGCAACGACTTCACTTCGCGGAAGGTGGCGGCGTCGAGCACCAGCAGCTCGCCCGGGTTCTCCATCACGCTCACCAGCGCGTAACGGCCATCGCGGGTGAATTCGACGTGGGCGGTGGTTTTGCCCGGGCGCGGCGTCACGGTCTTCACCACTTCCAGGGTGCGTTTGTCGATGATCGCCAGCGTGTCCTTCTTCGCCCCCATCATGGCGTCGACCCAGGCGTACGGGGTGTTTTCGTGACTGCGCAGGAAGAAGCCCGGCCCCAGCGTCGGGATGTCCTTAACGCGTTGCCAGCTGTCGAGATCGATCACCGTCACCCGGCCGCTACTGAGATTGGGGGTGGCCATGTAGCGGTGGCCGCCCTCTTCGAAGGCGATGCCGGAACCCAGATGCGGCATGCCGTCGAGCGGCAGCTCGGCCACCTTACGCCGGATGTCGAGGTTGATCACCTGCGCCCGGCCTTCGCGCGAGGCGCCGATGACGTGGCGGTAGGCCGGGTCGAAGAAGAAATCGTCCAGCACCAGGTCGAGCGGCGTCACGCGCGGGTTGAGAAAGCCGTCGACGCTCAGCGCCTCGCCCATCTTGTAATCGTGCACGTGGCCGGGGTAGACCCTGGCCGCCTTCGGATCGTAGGAAATTTCCCACAGCTCCGGCACGTCCTTCAGCGCCACGATGAAGCTGTGGCGCGGGGCGGCGTCGTACACCGCCGAGACGCGCGAGGTCTTGCCGGCGGCGTCCTGCACGGCAAGGGTCTTGACCGGCTTGAGACCGTTGGCGTCGAGCAACACCAGCGTTTCCGGCAGGGTGTTGCCGGCCAGCACCCAGCGCCCGTCGCTGGACACCGCGACGTTGCGGGTATTGAGCCCGACACGGATCTCGGCGACGTTTTGCAGGGTGTAGAGGTCATACTGCGTCACCCAGCCGTCGCGGCTGGCGAAATAGACGAAGCGGCCGTCCGGCGAGAACTTCGGACCGCCATGCAGTGCGAAACGGCTCTGGAAGCGGGCGATCGGGCTGAGCGTGTCGCCATCCAGCACCGAAACGTGATGGTCGCCCGCCTCCACCACCACGAACAGGTTCTGCGGGTCGGCCCGGTGCACCGGCTTGGCCGGCAGGCGTGCCGGATCGGCATAGACCACGCGCGAGGCGGCCGTGTCGGCGTCACTCCAGCGCGCCGGCTGCTCCGGCGCCGTCTTCAGGTAGCCGGCCAGCGCCTGGATGTCGGCGTCGGCCAGGCGCTCGGCGAAGGCCGGCATCTGGGTGGCGCTGCGGCCGTGGCGGATGGTGTCGAGAATCTCGGCCGGCTTGAGGCGCTCCAGGCTCTGCGGCAGCAGCGCCGGCGCCATGGCCCCCATGCGGTTGTCGCCATGGCAACTCTGGCAGTGCTGCTGGTAGAGCGCGGCAGGGTTGGCCGAAGCCGGCTGGAGCGAGCCCAGTGCCGCCAGCAGGGCCAGGGGAAGCAGCGCCTTCATGCCTGCACCTCCCGGCGGCGGCGCGGGTACGGCGTCAGCTCGGCCAGCGGATGCTCGCCCTCGGCCACGCCGATTTCGGCGTCGGTGAGGTAGCAGGCGGGATCGGCGGCCCAGAAGTCGCCGGTCAGCTCCCAGGCGCGCACCCGGGTGTTGCCGTTGCAGATGGCCAGGTGCCGGCAGGCGCCGCAGCGCCCGGTAACCGGGCGCGGACGCTGCTTGAGGCCGGCCATCAGCGGGTGCGTGGTATCGGGCCAGATCGCGGAGAACGGCCGCTCCTTGACGTTGCCGAGGCCGATCTTCCACCACATGGTGTCGGGGTGGACGTTGCCGAGGTTGTCGATATTGGCCACGTTGACGCCGGAGGCGTTGCCGCCCCACTGCTCCAGGCGCCGGCGCAGGTCTTCGGCCAACGTCGGGTGATGGCGTTCGACCCACTGCAGCAGGTAGACGCCGTCGGCGTCGTTGTTGCCGGTGACGAAATCCTTGGGCCGGCCGGCCTGGATGTGCTGCCAGCAGCTCTCGATCAGCAAGTCCATGGCCCAGCGCGTGCGGGCATGGCGCGCGTCGTCGGCGCGGTGCTTGTTGCCGCGCCCGGCGTAGTTGAGGTGGGAGAAATAGAACTTGTCGATGCCCTCGTCGTCCACCAACTGCAGCAGCGCCGGCAGGTCGTGGGCGTTGTCCTCGGTCATGGTGTAGCGCACGCCCACCTTCATGCCGGCGTCGCGACACAATCTGAGCGCCGCGAGCGAACTGTCGAAGGCGCCGTCGAGGCGGCGGAAGCGGTCGTGGGTGGCGCGCAGGCCGTCGAGGCTGATGCCGACGTAGTCGAAGCCCACGGCGGCAATGCGCCCGACGTTGTCCCGGTCGATCAGGGTGCCGTTGCTCGAGAGCCCGACGTAGAAACCGAGCTGCTTGGCGCGCTGGCCGATGTCGTAGATATCCGGCCGCATCAGCGGCTCGCCACCGGAGAGGATCAGCACCGGCACCCCGAAGGCCCGCAAATCCTCCATCACGGTGAACACCTCGGCGGTGGACAGTTCGCCCGGAAAGACGGTATCGGCCGACACCGAATAACAGTGCTTGCAGGTCAGGTTGCAGCGCCGGATCAGGTTCCAGATCACCACGGGTCCGGTGGGCTGGCGCGGCGGCGCCAGCGGCGCGGGATGGGCGACGGACTGCAGGTAGGGGGTGAGGCGCAGCATCGGGGTGGCTCCGTCAATGACATTGGCGTCATTTCACGGCATCGCCCCCTATTCTGCATTGACCATGGTCAACCACCGGAGGCCGGGCCTTCCCCGAGCGCGGATGCTTGATGCAAATCGTGCTTTTCAATCCTCGCAGGGAAATCCGTCATGCACGGGACGCACGCTGCCGGACGGGCATGGACGGCGTCCCCGCGCCCCGCCGCGCCATCCAACCGTGACGACGGAAGCTAACGCCATAAAGCGGCAATCGACGCCGACGCCCACCCCGCCGATGGCGCATTCCCCGCCGGCGGCCTATCATCGCTACCCCGTCACTGCCTGATCCTCCGGACCGATGCGCTACCTGCTTGCCGTCACCCTGCTATGGGCCTTTTCCTTCAGCCTGATCGGCCAATACCTGGCCGGACAGGTAGACAGCGATTTCGCCGTGCTGCTGCGCGTACTGATCGCCGCCGCCGTATTCATCCCCTTCACGCAATGGCGCGGCCTGCCCGGCCGACTCGTCGGCGGTTTCTGGCTCGCCGGGGCGCTGCAGTTCGGCGTCACCTACCTGTGCCTGTACCGCAGTTTCAGCGTGCTGACCGTGCCGGAAGTGTTGCTGTTCACCGTGCTGACGCCGATCTACGTCACCCTGCTCGACGACGCGCTGGCGCGCCGCTTCAACCGCTGGGCACTGCTGGCCGCCGTGGTCGCCGTGGGCGGCGGCGTCATCATCCGCTTCCAGCCGCTGGCGGGCGAGTACCTGGCCGGCTTCCTGCTGCTGCAGCTCGCCAACCTCACCTTTGCCGCCGGCCAGGTGCTGTGCCGCCGCCTGCTGCAACAGCACCCCGTACCGCAGCCGCTGTACCGCTACTTCGGCCACTTCTTCCTCGGTGCGCTGCTGCTGGTGCTGCCGTCCTTCCTGCTGTTCGGCGACGCCAGCCGCCTGCCACACACGACGCTGCAATGGGGCGTGCTGGCGTGGATGGGCCTGTTCGCCACCGCGCTCGGCATGTACTGGTGGGTGAAGGGCAGCGTCGAAGTCAGCGCCGGCACGCTGGCGATCCTGAACGAACTGCACGTCCCGGCGGGGCTGCTGGTCAACGTGCTGATCTGGAACCGCGACGCCGACCTGCCGCGCCTGGCGTTGGGCGGCGGCGTGATCCTCGCCTCGCTGTGGCTCAACCGGCGCGGGCGGCTGGAGTGGGTAACGGCGGCAGGGTGAGCCCGCGCTGACCGGGTCGGGAGGCCTCCCCATGGGGGCCATCACCGAGACCGGCCGCCGTGTATTCAGGTGCCCGCTCGATGGGGGCCAGCCGCCATGCGGCTACGGCGTGCCATTGCGCCCATGCAGCCGGTAACCGGGCCGTTCGCTCAGGCGTTCGTAGTATGCCGCTACCGCCGGCAACGCCGGGCGCGGCATCGGTGTCATATACCAACGATGGGTAGACAAGCCGATAACGATGTCAGCGAGCGTGAACGACGCGCCGGCGATGTACGCCCCGGTGCGAGACAACTGCGCCTCGACCATGGCCATGTGACGGTTCCAGCCCGCTACGCCGGCCTCGATCGCCTCCGGGTCCGCATGTGCAGGGCTTCGCCGGACCAGCGCCATGAAGGCGTAGCGCCACGAGTTGTTGAGTTCGGTGGCCTGCCAATCCATCCACTTCTCGACCAGCGCACGCTCCCTGGGGGTGCCGGGCAGCAGGTCGAACCGCTGCTCCCGCCCCGCGAGGTAGCGGCAGATGGTATTCGATTCCCAAAGCACGAAGTCATCATCGATCAGCACGGGAACCATGGCATTGGGGTTGAGCGCCATGAATTCCGGGGTGTCGGTTGCCTGGAACCCCGAACCGTACTGCTTCTGCGCATAGGGAAGCCCAAGCTCCTCGCAGAGCCACAGCACCTTGCGCACGTTGATGGAGGAAGACTTGCCGAGGATTTTCAGCATGGGTTTGGTGACCTTTACGGCGGCGCAAAGGGTGAATGGTACTCAAGGTTTGAGCAGGCAGGGAGTCATCCCGGTTCCCCGCCATGGCCGCCATTGATTACAGGCTAAACGCCGACTGCTAACGACCCGAAATCATCGCTCGATACTTCCAAAGCTAAACGTCAGGTATCTAAGTAGAACGGACTCCCGCTGCATTGCTTCTTGGATGCAGCATCTCGGCCGTTACCGCAGCAGGAAGAGCCCCCAGGGCAAACTCCGCCCCTCAGATCCGCAACCCGGTTTTCTTCAAAATCCGGCTAGAAAACAGAATGTCGTGGGCGCGGCAGGCGGGGCCTAGGCGGTCGACCAGCCGCGCCACCTCGGCGCGGACCTGGTCGTGGCTGGCGCCGTGGACCATGGCGAACAGGTTGTAGGGCCAGTGCGGGAGGACGCGGGGGCGGCGGTAACAGTGGGAGACGGCGGGGTCGGCGCCGAGTTGTTCGCCAAGGCGGTCGATGGCGTCGTCCGCCACGTCGAACACCGCCATGCCGTTGGCGGTGTAGCCGATGGCGTAGTGGTTGGGCACGGCGCCGATGCGGCGGATGACGCCGTTGTGCAGCATGACCTCGAGTCGCGTCAGCACGTCGTGCTCGTCGCAGCCCAACGCCTCGGCGAGGGTGTGATAGGGCCGGGGCAGGCGCGGCAGGCCGGCCTGGGTGGCACGGACCAGGGCGCGGTCGAGGTCGTCGAGCGTCACCGGGCCGGCGTCCGCCGGGCGGGACGCACCCTGCCCCACCGGTGCCGTGCCGCCGACGGCGAAGCGCATGCCGACGAAGTATTCGCGCTCCTTGGGGAAAGCGTGCACGGTGAGGCCGGTGGCGGCTTCGATGCGGGCGGCGGCGGCGGCGATGCCTTGCGGCGTTTCGGTGGCGAGCACGAACCACATGTTGAGGCGGTGCTCGCGGCGGTAGTTGTGCGCCACTTCGGGCAGGGCGTTGACCTGCTCCGCCACCTCGTCGAAGCGTTGTTCCGGTACCGCCAGCGCGGCCAGCACGAAGGCGCCACCCATACGTTCGATCTGGAACAGCGGACCGAAGCGGGTCAGGGTGCGGTGCTGCAACAGGCGGTTGAGACGGGCGATCAACTCGGTTTCGGTGATCCCGAGCGGCGCGGCAGCCTCGGCGAACGGCCGTGGGCTGAGTGGAAAACCACCCTGCAGCTGGTCGATGAGACGCCGGTCGATCCCGTCCAATTCAGTCATGACGGTAGCCGTAGCGCGCACCGCGCTGGGTATAGCGGCGGGTCGAGATCAGCACCGAATGCGGCAGGTGCATCACGTCGTGGCGGGCGCGCAGTTCGTCCACGGTCTGGCGCACGGTCAGGGCGTCCGGGGCGTGGATCATGCAGAACAGGTTGTACGGCCACAGTGGCGGGCGCGCCGGGCGGGCGTAGCACAGCGTCACCGCCTGCTCGGCGGCGAGTTTGACGCCAAGGTCGTCGCGCTCTTCTTCGTCCTCGACGCGCCACACACACATGGCGTTGGCATGGTAGCCCAGCTCGCGGTGGCGCACCACCAGGCCGAAGCGGCGGATCACCCCGCTGTCGCACCAGTCGGTGAGGATGTGCAGCACCTCTTCGCGACTCAGGCCGGCGCGTTCCGCCAGCAGGCGATACGGCTCCGGCTCCAGCGCCAAGCCGTCTTCCAGCGCCCCGACCAGGCGGCGTTCAGACTGGCTCAGGCTGAGCGAGCCCATTCCCTGCAGGCATTCGCGCGGGCGCGGCTGGTCGCCGGGCAGGAAAGAGAAGCCCAGGTCGATGTGGTATTCCTTGAGCAGCGGCAGGTGGAGCGGCTTGATGCCGGTGGCGAGGTAGATGCGCGCCAGCACTTCGGCGACACGACTGCGGTCGGACGCGGTGACCACGAACCACAAGTTGACATGATGCGCGCGGGCGTAGTTGTGGTTCACCTCGGGCAGGCTGCTGACGTAGTGCGCCACGGCGTCGAGCCGCTCCGGCGGCACCGCCATCGCCGCCAGGGTGCTGGCACCGACGGTATTGGGGGCGAAGATGGCGCCGACCCGGCCCAGCACACCCTGCTGGTGCGCCGTGGCCAGGGCGTCGATGATGCCGTCCTCGCTCCACCCCTCTCCCGCCTCTTCGGCCAACCTGGCGTAAGGACGCAGGGCCAGCGGGAAGCGGTGCTGGAAACGGTTGAGCAGGGCTAGCGTCGGGGCGCTGAGCAATGGGGTGGCCGGCGGGAATGCCGGCGAGCGAAGGATTCTTGTCATGACTCACATTCCGATACGGCTGGCACGCCAGCTGAAGAAGATGCCCGAGGGGCTGGCCGCCGGCAGTTCGCGCCGCACGGCGAGTGTGGCGGTGTCGACGATGACCAGCTTGTCGTCGTCGCGGCTCGACAACCAAACCTCGTCGCCGCGCGGCGTAAATTCCATGTGCAGGATGCCACGGCCGGGTTTGAGCGTTTTGACCACGGTCAACGTCGGCACGTCGATCACCTGCACCGTGTCGTTGTGCGGGAAAGCAAAGTTGACCCAGACGCGGCGCCCGGACGGCTCGGCCATGACGAACACCGGCTGGCCATACACCGGAACCTTGGCGCGCAGCTCCCAGTCGCGGGTATCGGCCACCAGCACCTCGTTGTGACCGATGGCGGGCAGGAAGGCCTGGCCGCCGGACAATGCCCAGCCGCGCAGGTGCGGCATTTTGTAGACCGGCAGTTTTTCCGTGCCGCGGCCGTAGCCGTCGAGCACGCGGCGCACCCCGGCTTCGGGGTGCCAGGTATCGAGCAGCGCCAGGCCGTCTTCGCCGAACAGCCCGGCCAGGTAGTAGCGGCCGTCCTGGCTGGCGAGCCCGTCGTAGGGCTGGCGGCCGACATTGGGGTAACGCGTGGTGACCGGGTGACGCGGGTCGGCGACGTCGATCACCCAGATCTCGCCGGCTTCGAACAGGGAAAAGGCAAAGCGCTGGCCGGGCAGATCGGCCAGGCCGACCACCTTGGAGCTGTGCCCGCTGGCCACGTCGCGCGTGCTGACCTCGGCCAGCAGTTCCAGGGTGTCGGCGTCGAACAGCTTGACCCCGCCCGGCTCGTAATTCTGTGCGGCGACGACGCGACCGTCGCTGGAGATGGCACCGCCGATGCTGTTGCCGGCCTGCATCACCCGCTTCACCAGGCGGCCGGTCAGGATATCGACCTTGGACAGCCCGCCGTCGCGCCCGAACACGTAGGCGTAGCGCGCGTCGCGCGAGAACACCACCGAGGCGTGCGACAGATCGCCCAGCCCCGTGACCGTGGCGAGCCGTTCGCTGCGGGTGTTGTCGACCAGCTGCACGCTGCCGCTGGCGCGTTCGATGACGACGCCGAGGTCACCACTGCCGCGCACAGCCGTAGTCGTAGAGCAGCCTGCCAAGAGCAGGCTGGCACAGAGCACCCCCGTGCCGCTTATCGCCCATTTCAGTAGGCGAGCGAGCCCAGGCAGCTTGTGGACCGCCGGAGCGCAGGAACCGGAATGGACACGGAGTCCATGAGGATCATGGCTGAGCGAATCTCCATGAGAGATTCGCACGCTCAGAGCACCTCCGTCACTCAAGATGCGAAGGCGCAGCCGCCTAACAAAATGGACTACTCGGGAGCGCCGTCTTTCAGCCACTGTATGACCCATTTGGCTTCTTCTTCCGTCAAAAACGGCCGCCATGGCGGCATCGCGGTACCGGGGCGACCGTTCAATATCGTGGCCAGCAGCGCCTCGTCCGGGCGGGCGGCCAGGGCCTCGGCGGTGAGCGGGCTGCCCAGCCCGCCCTTGAGCGTGAGACCGTGGCAGGAGCCGCAATCCTGGCGCACCAGATGGCGGATCACCGCCGCGCGCTCCGGCGGCGGCGCCGAGACCTGCGGCGCCGCCAGCGCCAGGTTGGCCGAAACCAGCAGCGCCAGCCCGGCCAGGACGTCACGTAGTGCCCGTCTCAGCGGGCGGGCGGGCCAAAGCGGCTTGGGCGCCGCCGGAGCGCAGGAACCGGAATGGACTCGCCGTACATGAGGATTCCTGAGCGCCGAGCGCATCAACGATGCGCTCGCAGCCCGCCCGGCGCTCAAGCTGCGCAGACGCCGCCGCCCGATGGGATGGGGACTTACTGAGTCAGTACCCACTTCACCAGGACCTTCAAGTCAGCATCGGGCACGCTGGGGTTGGGCGACATCGGGACCGGTCCGAAACTGCCGGAACCGCCCTTCTTCACCTTGTCCATCAGCTTGGCTTCGACGCTCTGCCCCTTGTACTTGGCGGCGACGTCCTTGAAGGCCGGGCCGACCACTTTCTTGTCGACGCTGTGGCAGGCCAGGCAGTTGTACTGCTTGGCCATGTCCTGCGGGGTGGCGGCCAGCACGTTGGCCGAAGCCAGACCGGCCAGCACGGCGGCCATGATCCATTGATTGGTTTTCATGTTGTGACTCCTTCTGCCGCGGCCGGCGGTGAACGCCGGCCACTGATCGATAATTGCTGCGCTTAGTAAATATCGTGCTGGGTGTTAAACACGTTGAACTTGCCGGTCGGCGTCACCAGGCGCGGGTCCTTGATCACGGCCTTGAGCTTGCGCGTCTTGTCGTCCACCACCACGATGGCCGACTGCTTGTCCTTGGCGCTCCATACCGAGAACCACACCTCGTCGCCCGCCTTGTTGTACTCCGGCTGCACCACGCGCTTGGCACCGTCGCCAAGACCGGCCCACTCGCCCACCGGCAGCCGTACGAAGCCCTTGTCGAGGTGGTCGATGTCGTACACCGCTACCGACTGGCTCACCGACGAATCCGGGTTCAGCGTGGTGTCGACCCACAGATTCTTCGACTTGGGATGGGTCTTGATGAACAAGGAGCCGCCGCCCTGGCCCTGGATGCTAGCGACCATCTTCCAGGCGTACTGCTTGTGCTTGACCGGGTCGGAGCCGATCAGCGCGATGCTGTCGTCGCCGAGGTGGCCGGTGGCCCAGACCGGACCGAATTTCGGGTGCACGAAGTTGGCGCCACGGCCTGGGTGCGGGGTCTTGCCGACGTCGACCAGGCCCGCCAGCTTGTCTTCCTTGGTGTCGACCACGGCGATCTTGTTGGAGGCGTTGGCGGCGACGAAGAAGTAGCGGCCGGTGCGATCGAAACCGCCGTCGTGCAGGAACTTGGCGGCGTTGATGGTGGTGGTCTTGAGGTTGTTGAGGTCGGAGTAGTTGACCATCATGATCTTGCCGGTTTCCTTGGCGTTGATCACGAACTCCGGCTTGTAGTGGCTGGACACGATGGAGGCCACGCGCGGCTCGGGATGGTACTCGTTGTCCACCGTCATGCCACGCGTCGACACCACTTTCTGCGGCTTGAGGGTGTCGCCGTCCATGATCACGTACTGCGGCGGCCAGTAGGTGCCGGCCACGGCGATTTTGTCTTCCCAGCCCTTGAACTTGGAGGTCTCGACCGAGCGCGCTTCCAGCCCGACCTTGATCTCGGCCACGGTTTCGGGATGCTCCATCCACAGGTCGATCAGGTTGATCTTGGCGTCGCGGCCGATCACGTAAAGGTAGCGGCCGGAGGCCGACACGCGCGAAATGTGCACCGCGTAGCCGGTCTTGATGATGCTGATGATCTGCTTGCTGTCACCGTCGATCAGCGCGATCTCGCCGCTGTCGCGCAGCGTCACCGAGAACAGGTTGTCGAGGTTGTACTTGTTCATCTTCTTGGTCGGACGCTTGTCGACCGGGATCAACACCTTGCGCGTCTTCTCGATGTCGGCCAGCGAGTATTCCGGCGGGGTCGGCGGTTCCTGCTGCACGTAGCGCGCCATCAGGTCGACCTGGACATCGGACAGCTCACCCGAGGTGCCCCAGTTCGGCATGCCGGCGGGCGAGCCGTACTTGATGAAGGTCTTCAGGTACTCGGTGCCGCGCTCCAGCGTGATATCGGTGGTCAGCGGCTTGCCGGTGGCCCCCTTGCGCAGCACACCATGACAGCCGGCGCAGCGCTCGAAGTAGATCTGGCGTGCCTGCGCGAATTCCGCCTTGGTCATCGGCGGGGCCTTGGGATTGATGTTCTGGTGCATCTCCTGGCCGGCCAGGGGCGAGCCGCCAGCCTGGTAGGCCAGTTCCGGCGCGCTGGCGCCGGGAGGGGCGGCGAACGCCGCTGTCACTGCCAGCGGCAACGCCGCCATGACGGCTCTCTTGACCAGTACGGACATCCTCGGTGTGCTCATGGTGCATACTCCTTTGAAGGGTAAGGAATTGACACCGGCATCATCGGCCTGCCGCCCCTCCCCCTCCTTGATGCGCGTCAACGCTTGCTCAGGCAAATATGCAAAAGGGGTGAACCTTTTCGCTCTCAGCGCGTCAGCTGCGCATACAGCGTGGTCAGCACCTGCGGCAGGGTCTCGGCGCGCTGCACCACCACGTAGCCGCGGCTGCCAAACAGGTGCGGCAGGTAGTCGCCGGCCTCGCGGTCGATGGTGACGCAGAACGGCGTCACGCCGTCGCGGCGCGCCTCGAGGATGGCCTGGCGCGTGTCCTCGATGCCGTAGCGTCCCTCGTAGTGGTCCATGTCGTTGGGCTTGCCGTCGGAGACGATCAACAGCAGGCGCCGCTGCGCCGGCTGCTGCACGAGGATGCGCGCCGACTGGCGGATCGCCGCGCCCATGCGCGTGTAGTAGCCGGGACGCAGCGCCAGGATGCGGCCGCGCGCGGCGTCGTCGAAGGCGTCGGCGAAGTCCTTCAACAGCAGGTAGCGCACTTCGTGGCGCTTGAGCGAGGAGAAGCCGTAGAGGCCGAAGGCGTCGCCGCTGGCGGAGAGCGCCTCGGCGAACAGCAGCAGGCTGTCCTTGATGACGTCGATCACGCGGCCCGCCTCCCCGACCCAGCTCTCGGTGGAGAGCGACAGGTCGGCCAACAGCAGGCAGGCCAGGTTGCGCTCGCCCGGCGGCCAGGCCTGGTACAGCCCCGGCTCGCCCTGCGCCACACCGCTCTGGCGTTCGGCCATGAAACGGATGACGCGGTCGAGGTCGATGTCGGGCCCGTTGGTTTCGCCGCTCTTGCGCGTGCGTTCCGGCGCCAGCGCCTGGAACTGGCGGCGCAGCCGCCGTGCCAGCGGCAGCAGCCGATCCGGCAGCGGCGCCGGGCTGGCGTCGCGCGGGTGCATCGGCAGCAGGCGGCAGTGGTCGTCGATCAGCCGTTGCCGCTTCCAGTCCCATTCCGGCAACAGCAGGCCGGGGCCGAGCGGGGTGTCGTCGTACTCGGCGGAGGGTAGGTCGAGGTCGAACTTGAGGCGGCTGCCGCGCGTCTTGCTGTCGGCGGCGATGCTGAGCTTGTTCATGTCCTCGGCGGCGGCGGCGTTGTCCTCGTCTTCATCCTCGTCGTTGTGGCGGTTGACCTTGACGTACTCGTCCCAGGTGAACAGGCTCTCGGCGCGGAACACCATCAGCATGCCGTCCTTCTTGTCCTCCGGCACGATGCGCTGGGCGCGGTAGCGGCGGCGCTTCTGCGCGCTCTCGCGCGCCTTGTGCTCGCTGTCGTCGTCGGCCGGGGACTCCCCCGCGGCGCCGCCATTTTCGGCGCCGGTGGGCGGCGCCGGGTGCAGCCACAGCGGCACCGGCTGCGGCGGACGCTTGACCTCGGGCAGCGCCACCTCGCGTTCGGGGTGCTGCAGCGCCTGGCGGATGGCCTGCTCCACCGCGGCCTCGGGCGCCGACAGCCGCGCTGGGTCGGGGCGCAAGGCGAGCAAGGCGCCCACCAGCTGGTGGTAGCTGGCGGCGAGCCCGGGCATGCGTGCCAGGCAACGCTGCGTCGCCAGGCGGTTGCGCGTCAGCCAGTCGCCGCGCGGCGCCGGCTCGGCGGCCAGCGCCATCAGCCAGAAGTACAGCGCGCGGTTGAGCATGGCGGACGGGAACAGATCGAGTTTCTCCGGCAGATACAGCGCCTGGCGGTCGCTCCAGGCCAGTTCCACCTTCTCGCCGATGCCGGCCACGCGCTCGAGCAGCGAGCGGCGCGCGCCGTGCTCGGTGCCGACGGTGGAGCGCAGTACCAGCGCCGGGTCGCCGCCCATGGCACGGAAAAACGGCGGCGCCAACCGGGTCACGCCGGCCAGCGTCACTGCCGCCTGCGGGTGACCGCGGTAGGCGGCACGGGTGATCAGCCGGTCCCACCAGCCTCCGACAATATCTTCCATCGTCAATGCTCCTGACGGTGCCGCCACAAACCGGGCAGCGGGTAGCAGAAAGGCTGGTCGGCCAGCACCCGGGCCAGCGCCGCGATCCCCATCAGCGCCAGCACGGCGTGCAGCGCGAGGAAGGAGAGAATCAGCGGCAGCCAGCCGGCGGCGCGGGACGGGTCCAGCAGCAGGCCGCTCAGCGCCAGCGGGACCAGCAGCATGCCGGCGCGCCAGGAGGCCCCCCAGGACTGGTGCAGGGCTTCGGCCAACCTGGGCGTGGCCTGGCCGCGCCAGCGCCGGCGGCACCAGCACAGCAACAGGAAGGAGATGCCGGGGGCCAAGAGCAGGTTGGCGAGATACAGCGCGTGGGCCAGCACCACCTTATGCTGTTCGTCCTGCCGTTCGTCGTCGCCCATGTCAGGCGGCGAACTGGGTGTCGATGACGGCCAGGAGCGCCGCCAGGGTGTCGGCGTCGTCGGTCAGCGGCTCGGCCAGCGCGGTGCGGCAGGCGGTGAGCGGCGCCATGCCGGCGGCCATCAGCTTGGCGGCGTAGACCAGGAGGCGGGTGCTGACCGATTCGTCCAGGTCGTAGCCGGTGAGGCGGCGCAACTGGCCCGCCAGCGTCACCAGTTGCTTGGCGCGCCCGGCGTCGATGCCGCTCTCGCGCACCACCACGGCGTGCTCCACCTCGGGCTGCGGGAAGTCGAACGACATCGCCACGAAGCGCTGCCGCGTCGACGGCTTGAGGGTCTTCAGCACGTGCTGGTAGCCGGGGTTGTACGACACCACCAGCATGAAGTCGGGCGAGGCCTCTAGCACCTCGCCGGTGCGCTCGATCGGCAGGATGCGGCGGTCGTCGGTGAGCGGGTGTAGCACCACGGTGGTGTCCTTGCGCGCCTCGACCACTTCGTCGAGATAGCAGATGCCGCCCTCGCGCACGGCGCGGGTGAGCGGGCCGTCGCTCCAGTAGGTAGCGCCGTCGCCGATCAGGTGGCGGCCGACCAGGTCGGCGGCGGTCAGGTCGTCGTGGCAGGACACGGTGATCAGCGGCAGGCCGAGGCGCGCCGCCATGTGGGCGACGAAGCGGGTCTTGCCGCAGCCGGTGGGGCCCTTGATCAGCACCGGCAGCTGCTGGCGCCAGGCGGCCTCGAACAGCTCGCATTCGGAGCCGACCGGCTGGTAGAAAGGAACATCAAGCTGGGCCGAAACGGTGGGTGCGTTCATGGCGTTCTCTCACAGGAAACTAAAAATCAACACGGCGCTCACCAGCGCCAGCCAGCCGTGCACGGTCAGCCGCAGCCAGGCTGGGGCGTGGCGCAGGGCCATGTAGTGCTCGACGATGGCCAGGCCCTTGAGCCAGGCCACCGACAACGCCGCCAGCGCAAGGTGGCCGGGGGTGAGGTGAGCGTCAGCAAGAAAAGCCGCCAGCAGGGTCAGCGCGGTCAACCACAGCCACACCCGCCAGACGGTAGGGAAATCTCTCAAAGCGTTCATAGTCATCAACTTACGCGTCGGGCCCCGGCCTCACCTTGACCAAGGGCAAGCAATAAAAATCACTCAGAACCGGTTCAGGATGTGTCGCGGGTGCCCCTCGGCTGGGCTACGCCATGGCGTCCCGATCAGGGACGTGCAACACGATCGTGGACAGGCTCTAACGTGCCACGTACACCAGCGCGAACAGCACCACCCACACCAGGTCCACCATGTGCCAGTAGGCGGCAGCGGTCTCCACACCGGCGAGCTGGCCCGGCCGGTAGCGCCCGTCGCGGGCGTACACGGCCACGGCACCGATGATCACCATGCCGAGGATGACGTGCAGGAAGTGGAAGAAGGTGAGCGACAGGTAGAACATCCAGAAGGTGTCGCTCGACAGCGTGATACCGGCGGCGAACTTGCCGGCGAACTCGCCGCACTTGAGCACCACGAAGCCCATTCCCAGCGCCACGGTCAGCCACAGCAGACGCCGGGCGGTGCGCTGGCGATCGAGCACGAAGGCCCGCACCGCCGCCGACACGCTGGCACTGCCGGCGATCAGCAGCAAGGTATTGACGGTGGGCACGCCCAGCGCCAGCTGGCGCTGGCCGGCGACGAAGGTGGCAGGGTCGTGCGCCCGGGCGTAGCCGTAGGCGAGAAAGAACACCCCGAACACCAGCAGCTCGGCGAGGATGAAGAACCACATCGCCAGATCGCCAGGCACCTCGCGCGGGTTGGCCGAAGCCGACAGGGTTACGCTCTGGTTCATGTTTGCCTCCCAGGATCCGGCCCGGCCCCGCATCGCATCGCACACGCAGCGGGCCAAACCGGCTTCCGATAAAAAAAGGCGACCCGAATCCCCCCGGGCCGCCTTCAGCTACACACACTCAGTGGGCGGCTTCGTCGGTCTTGCCCTTGACGAAGAAGCTGATGATGTAGAGCGCGAGACCGATGAAGAACACCACGCCGCTGGCTTCACGCAGCCAGTAGTAGGTCGCGGCATGGTCCTGAGCGACCATGAACGGCATCGGTGTGGTACCCATGCGCTGCAGCGACACCTGCACGTAGCCGGCGGCGGTCAGGAACAGCGTGATGGCCACCATGGCGAGGGTCATCAGCCAGAACGACACCATCTCCAGTTTCTGGGCGCCGCGGCTGTTGGCCTCGCGACCACGCAGCTTGGGCATGGTGTAGGAGATCATCGTGATCACCACCATGGCGTAGGCACCGTAGAAGGCCATGTGACCGTGCGCGGCGGTGAGCTGGGTGCCGTGCGTCAGGTAGTTCACCGGAGCCAGCGTATGCAGGAAGCCCCATACCCCGGCGCCGAGGAAGGCCATCACACCGGTCCCCAGGGCCCACAGCACGGCGGCCTTGTTCGGGTGTTCGCGACGGCGACGATTGACCATGTTGAAGGCGAACAGCGTCATCATGAAGAACGGAATCGGTTCGATCGCCGAGAAGATCGAGCCCCACCACTGCCAGTACCCCGGGGTACCGATCCAGTAGTAGTGGTGACCGGTGCCGATGATGCCGGAGATCAGCGTCATGGCGATGATCACGTACAGCCACTTCTCCACCACCTCGCGGTCGACGCCGGTCACCTTGATCAGCACGAAGGCCAGCATGGCGCCCATGATCAGTTCCCACACGCCTTCCACCCACAGGTGCACCACGTACCACCAGAAGTACTTGTCCAGCACCAGGTTGGTCGGGTTGTAGAACGAGAACAGGAAGAAGATCGCCAGGCCCCACAGCCCCAGCATCATCACCAGGCTGACGCTGGTCTTGCGGCCGGACAGCACGGTCATCGACAGGTTGTAGAGGAAGGACAGCGCCACCAGCACGATCCCCACCTTGGTGATGGTGGGCTGCTCCAGGAACTCGCGTCCCATAGTCGGCAGGATTTCGTTGTGGGTCAGCTGGGCCAGCGTGGCGTACGGTACCGACAGGTAGCCGACGATGGTCAGGGCGCCCGCCACCAGGAACACCCAGAAGGTGATGATGGCGAGTTTAGGACTGTGCAGCTCCCGTTCCGACTCCTCCGGAATCATGTAGTAACCGGCGCCCATGAAGCCGAACAGCAGCCACACGATCAACAGGTTGGTGTGCACCATGCGCGCCACGTTGAACGGAATTTCCGGGAACAGGAAATCACCGATCACGTACTGCAGGCCCATGATCAGGCCGAACACGATCTGGCCGAAGAACAGCCCGATGGCGGCAATGAAGTAAGGCTTGGCTACCGCCTGCGAGCGGTATTTCAGCCGGGTGGCGGCGTGTTCCTCCACACCCCGAGGGGTGTCGAGAACCGCCGTGGTCGAGGTACTCATGCGAATCTCCCTAAATCTGACAAGAATTCATCCCGCTCGGCAGCCTTAGCCTTCGATGTTGGGCGGCCAGTTGTTGGTATTGATCTCGGAGCTGTACTTGAGGAAGGCGACCAGATCGTCCAGTTCGCCGTCGGTCAGATGGAACTGCGGCATCTGGCGACGACCCGGGGCGCCGGTCGGCTGACCCTTGATCCAGGCCTTGATGAACTCCGGTCCGCGGCGCTGGTAGACGTTGCCCAGTTCCGGCGCAAAGTAGGCGCCCTCACCCAACAGGGTGTGGCAGCCGATACAGTTGCGCGTCTCCCAGATGTTCTTGCCGCGTGCGACCTGCTCGGTCAGGTTGACGCGGTTGTCGCGCTTGGGCAGCGCCTGGGTGGTATCGAACGTCAATGCAAGAAACAACAGAAAGAAAAACACCGCCCCACCATAGAAAATATTGCGGGCGGTCGACTTGGTGAAGCTGGCGCTCATACGGCCTCCTATCACATATCACCGGAAACACCCGGTGCCTGGGGTAAACTGTATGGGCGATACATGTTTACGACATTGATGCGAATCAACGATTTCCCGGCCGCGCCATTCCTACACTTGCGCCATTGTCATCGCCTTGCTGCAGGAGTCCGCATGAACCACCCCGCCTCTCCCCCCCTCTCGGCAGCGGCCGCCAGCGCCGCTCAGACCGCCTCCGCCAACGACGACTTCCCCCCCGGCACGGTCTGCCTGATCGGCGCCGGGCCGGGCGATCCGGAGCTCATCACGGTCAAGGGACTGGCCCGGCTGCAACGAGCCGAGGTGGTGCTGTACGACCACCTGGTCGACCCCGCCGTGCTGGCGCTGGCGTCGCCCTCGGCCTGGCGCATTGACGTCGGCAAGGAAGCCAGCCGCCACACCTTGCCGCAGGGCGAGATCAACGCCCTGCTGATCCGCCAGGCACACCAGGGCCGGCGCGTGGCGCGCCTCAAGGGCGGCGACCCGTTCCTGTTCGGCCGCGGCGGCGAAGAGGTCCAGGCCCTGGCCAAGGCCGGCATTCCGTGCGAGGTGATCCCCGGCATCACCGCCGCCTGCGGCGCCGCGGCGCGCGGGCTGATCCCGCTCACCCACCGCGACCACGCCCAAGGCGTGAGCTTCGTCACCGGCCACCGCCGCGACGGCGAAGACGAACTCGAGTGGACGCGCCACACCGGCGCCGAGGAAACCCTGGTGATCTACATGGGCCTGGCCGAAGCGGCACGCATCTGTGCCGAGCTGATGCGCCACGGCCGCCCCGGCACCACCCCCGCGGCCGTGATCGAGCGCGCCACCACGCCGCAGCAGCGCATCGTCAGTGCCGACCTGGCCACCCTGCCGGCACGCATCGCGGCGGCCGGCGTGCGTCCGCCAGCCTTGCTGATCATCGGCGAGGTGGTGCGGCTCTACCCGACGCTGAGCGCCGCCCCAGCCCCCGTGGCAGCCGCGCCGGCATGAGCCTGCCGGCACGCGCCGGAAGTGTTGCATCGACCCGACACCGGCCCCGAGCAGGGCCGGTGCGCCTCGGCCCGGCGGTAGCGGCTCGGCAGCTCAACAGCCGACCAGTTTCGTCACCAAAGCGACTATTCTCCCCGCCGGCTCCCCGTGTCGGCGGGCACTGCCGGCACCCTGCCCGCTGCGCCGCGTCCGTGCCGCCGCCGGCGCGTGACGAATCACGTTGACAGGCTGCGGCGGCATCTCTAGATTCGGCACCAGCCGCGTCAAACATTGCGGGAGAGACCACCTTGAGCGGTGGCGCCGAAGGGGTATCGCCCCAGAAACTCTCAGGCAAAAGAACCGCAATGTCGTTCGGCTCTCTGGAGAGTAGGCCCGTGAGGCCTCGCCGAAGGAAGCATGGCCGGGTGCCCGTCACCCCGCCGTAATCTCTCAGGCAAAAGGACAGAGGGGGCGTCATCTGACCTGTGTCGGATGGGGACCCGCGTCCGTGCCGTTGCACCCGCCCTTTACCCCTTCCCTCGCCCGTGCGGGCCACAGGTCGACACCAACGACCGGGCACGCGGCGGCCGCCATTGGCCGCCGGCCCTGCAACAACAAGGACAGCACATGTTTACCCAGGATATGCAGATTGCCGGCTTTGACGACGCCCTGTGGAACGCGCTGGAGGCCGAGCGCCAGCGCCAGGAAGATCACATCGAGCTGATCGCCTCCGAAAACTACACCAGCCCGCGCGTGATGCAGGCGCAGGGCTCGCAACTCACCAACAAATATGCCGAAGGCTACCCCGGCAAGCGCTACTACGGCGGCTGCGAACACGTCGACGTGGTCGAGCAGCTCGCCATCGACCGCGCCAAGGAACTGTTCGGCGCCGACTACGCCAACGTGCAGCCGCACTCCGGCAGCCAGGCCAACGCTGCGGTCTACATGGCGCTCTTGGAACCGCACGACACCGTGCTCGGCATGAGCCTGGCGCACGGCGGCCACCTCACCCACGGCGCCAAGGTCAACTTCTCCGGCAAGCTCTACAACGCGGTGCAGTACGGCCTCAACCCGGAAACCGGCGAGATCGACTACGACGAAGTGCAAAGGTTGGCCGAAGAGCACAAGCCGAAGATGATCGTGGCCGGCTTCTCGGCTTACTCCCTGGTGCTCGACTTCGCCCGTTTCCGCCAGATCGCCGATAGCGTCGGCGCCTACCTGTTCGTCGACATGGCGCACGTCGCCGGCCTGGTCGCCGCCGGGCTGTACCCGAACCCGGTGCCGTTCGCCGACGTGGTCACCACCACCACCCACAAGACCCTGCGCGGCCCGCGCGGCGGCCTGATTCTGTGCAAGAGCAACCCGGAGCTGGAGAAGAAGTTCAGCTCGCTGGTGTTCCCCGGCATCCAGGGCGGCCCGCTGATGCACGTCATCGCCGCCAAGGCCGTGGCCTTCCTCGAAGCGCAGCAGCCGGAATTCAAGGCCTACCAGCAGCAGGTCATCGCCAACGCCCGCGCCATGGTCACGGTGTTCCAGAACCGCGGTTACAGCGTGGTGTCCAACAAGACGGACGACCACCTGTTCCTGCTGTCGCTGATCAGCCAGGGGCTGACCGGCAAGGCGGCCGACGCGGCACTGGGCGCGGCGCACATCACCGTCAACAAGAACGCCGTGCCGAACGATCCGCAAAGCCCGTTCGTCACCAGCGGCATCCGCATCGGCACCCCGGCCGTCACCACGCGCGGCTTCAAGGAAGCCGAAGTGGAGCGCGTGGCCGGCTGGATCTGCGACATCCTCGACGACATCGAGAACCCGGCGGTGATCGAGCGCGTCAAGCACCAGGTCGCCGAGCTGTGCGCGGCGTTCCCGGTGTACCGCGGCTAAGAACCCGCCTCACGATCGGTCGCGCACGCCGCAGGATGGGGGCAATTCAGAGGAACCCATCATCGATGGATTCCCGATCCTGCGATGAGGACAATGCCAACAGCCCTCTCGGAAACGTGGCAGGATCGTGACCCTTGATCGAGTTTTACCCCGGCCGGAAACGGCCGGGAGTTGTCTCCCGAATTCATCAGGCCCCCGCCTAGCGGGGTGCCGTAGCAAGAGAAGCAACCATGGCAATCAGCGTCTTTGACCTGTTCAAGATCGGCATCGGCCCGTCCAGTTCGCACACCGTCGGCCCGATGCGCGCCGCGCGCCAGTTCGTCGCCCGGCTGGAGAAGGACGGCCTGCTGGAACGAGTGGCCAGCGTGCGCAGCGAGCTGTTCGGCTCGCTCGGCGCCACCGGCAAGGGCCACGGCTCGGACGTGGCGGTACTGCTCGGCCTGCAGGGCGAACTGCCGGACGAAGTCGACACCGACGCGGTGCCGGCCATGGTGGCAGCAATCCGCAGCAACAAACGCCTGTCGCTGCTCGGCCAGCACGAAGTGGTGTTCACCGAGCCGGAGCACCTGGTGCTGCACAAGCGCAAGTCGCTGCCCTTCCACCCCAACGGCATGACCTTCGAGGCCCGCGACGATGCCGGCAACGTGCTCGACAAGCGCGCCTACTACTCGGTCGGCGGCGGCTTCGTGGTGGATGAGGCGGCGGTGGAGGCCGGCTTCGTGCCGCCGGGCGCCACCGAGCTGCGCCATCCGTTCAACAATGCCGCCGAGCTGCTGGCGCTGTGCAAGGAGCACAACAAGCCGATCAGCCAGATCATGCTGGAAAACGAACTAGCCTGGCGCAGCGAGGAAGAAGTGCGCGCCGGCCTGCTCAACATCTGGCATGTGATGCAGGCTTGCGTGAAACGCGGCTGCGCGCACGAAGGCATCCTGCCCGGCGGCATGAAGGTCAAGCGCCGCGCCGCCGACATGCACCGCAAGCTGCTGGCGGCACCGGAAGCCAGCCTGCGCGACCCGCTCACGGTGATCGACTGGGTCAACCTGTACGCGCTGGCGGTGAACGAAGAGAACGCCGGCGGCGGCCGCGTGGTCACCGCGCCGACCAACGGTGCAGCCGGCATCGTGCCGGCGGTGCTGCACTACTACTCGCGCTTCGTGCCGGGCGCCAACGAAGACGGCGTGGTGCGCTTCCTCTTGACGGCCGGCGCCATCGGCATCCTGTTCAAGCTCAACGCCTCGATCTCGGGCGCCGAAGTCGGCTGCCAGGGCGAAGTCGGCTCGGCCTGTTCGATGGCGGCGGGCGGGTTGGCCGAAGTGATGGGTGGCACCCCGGAGCAGGTGGAAAACGCCGCCGAGATCGGCATGGAACACAACCTCGGCCTCACCTGCGACCCGGTGGGCGGCCTGGTACAAGTGCCCTGCATCGAACGCAACGCCATGGCCTCGGTCAAGGCCATCAACGCGGTGCGCATGGCGCTGCGCGGCGACGGCCAGCACTTCGTCTCGCTCGACCGCGTCATCAAGACCATGCGCGACACCGGCCGCGACATGAGCACCAAGTACAAGGAAACCGCCCGCGGCGGCCTGGCCGTGAACATTGTCGAGGTGCCGGTCAACATCGTGGAATGCTGACCGCGTGCCCTCGGCACCCTTCCTCTGACGTCCCTTCCCCCGCTCGCCGGGGGTTCTTTTTTTGTCTGGTCCGCCTCAGCGATACAGCGCCGGAAACGCGCGGTGCAGGGCGTCGAGCTTGGGCAGATCGTTGATCACGATGTAAGGGTTGTCCGGGTGCAGCGCCAGGAAGTTCTGGTGGTAACCCTCGGCCGGATAGAACGCCTTGAGCGGCACTACCTGGGTGACGATGGGTTGGCCGAACACGCGCGCCTTGTCCAGCTGCGCGATATAGGCCTGCGCCACCTGTTTCTGGCCGGCGTCGGCATAGAAGATCGCCGAGCGGTACTGCGTGCCGTGGTCCGGCCCCTGGCGGTTCAGCTCGGTCGGGTCGTGCGCCACCGCGAAGAACACCTGCAACAGCTGGCCGTACGAGACCTTGGCTGAGTCGTAGGTGATCTTCACCGCTTCGGCGTGGCCGGTGGTCCCGCTGCTGACGGTCTCGTACTGGGCGCTGGCGGCGCCGCCGCCCGAGTAGCCCGATACCACGCTGGTGACGCCCTTGACGTGCTTGAACACCGCGTCGACACCCCAGAAGCAGCCACCGGCGAGCACGGCGACCTGGCTGCCGTGCACGGGGAGAGGCACGCCGGCAAAGGCGGGCACGGTCTGGGCACGAGCCGGCGCCAGCAGGCCGCTGCCGACCGACAGCACCAACAACAGGGTACGGATGCGAATCATGATCTTCCTCCTCAGCAAGTGGGATGGGAACGTGACGCCGGGCGCCGCCGGCAAAACCCGTCTGGCGTCGTTGCCCGCGTGCGAATCCTTAGGGTCACCCAGCACGACGTGTACCGTAGCGTCGCAAAAACGTCGGCCAAGTCGCGTTTTCTGCCAGCGCGCGCCAGGCCCGGATCGCGGCACCGGTTTTTGTCAGCGCCGTTTAGCCGAAGGTAAACGCGAACGCCTGCACCCCGGCGTCGAGAAACTCGATCTGGAAGGTGCGTTCCCGTGCACCTGCCTGCTGACGCACCAGCTGGTACAGCCGGTTGCCGTCGACCGTACCGCTGCCATCGGCACCGACGTCGGCGCCGTGGTCGGCTCCCGGTGCCGCACCATCGAGCGTGACGCGGAAGCGCACCGGCGTGCCAGGCGGATTACCCAGCACCAGATGCAGGTCGCGGCCGCGGAAGCGATAGACGATGGCCCCCTGCGGGCGCGCCAGCGTGGCCGATTCGCCCCCCACCTTCCAGCGGCCAGCCAGACCCCATTGGTTGAGCACTGGAGCAGGCGGCGCCGAATACAGGGCGACACGATCCGGCCGGAAGCGCTCGGGCGAGGCGAAATGCTCGGCGCGTTCACTGCCGATATAGGTTTCCGGCGAGACATTGACGTCGCCGCCGCCGGCCGCCATCACGCCCTGGGCGGGCAACGGCAGCGCCCGGTCCATCGGGCCGGACACCTTGGAGTGGGCCTCCGCCAGCAACTGGCGGATCGCCGCTTCGGTGTGGGCGTAGTCGCCCTCGCCGAAGGTGTGGTCGCGTACCCGGCCCTGGGCATCGATCAGGTAGTGCGCCGGCCAGTACTGGTTGTGGTAGGCGTTCCAGATGGAGAAATCGTTGTCCATCGCCACCGGGTAAGGGATGCCGAGGTCGCGGATGGCTTTGCGCACATTGCCCTCGTCGCGTTCGAAGGCGAACTCCGGGGCGTGCACGCCGATGATCACCAGCCCCTGGTCCTGATAGCTGTCCCACCACGACTTCAGGTAGGGTAAGGTGCGCAGGCAGTTGATGCAGGAGTAGGTCCAGAAATCCACCAGCACCACCTTGCCGCGCAACGCGGCCAGGCTCAACGGCGGCGAATTGAGCCAGCGCGTGGCCCCGGTGAGCGCCGGCGCCGGCCCTTCGTCCGCCAGTTTGAGCGTGCCCGCCACCGGCATCACGCCGGCGTTCGGCGCAGGCGCGACGGGCGACGTGGCGCGAACCGACAGCGTGTTGATCAGCGCCTGCTCGGTGCGGGCGGTGCTGGCGTAGGAGATTTTTGCGAGATATTGGGTGTCCAGCCCAAGCGCGATCGCCGTCACCCCGGCCAGTACCGCGACGCCGAGCCCGCGCCGGATCCACTCCTCGGCCCCCAGGCCGCGCTTCATCAGCCGGAAGAGACGGCTGCCGGCGAACAGCGCCCCGGCCAGCGAGGTGCCGGCACCGGCGGCAAAGGCCAACAGCAGCAGCGCCGTGTGCGCGTTGGCGCCGTTCAGCGCGGCGCCGGCCAGCACCAGCCCCAGGATCGGCCCGGCGCACGGCGCCCACAGAAAGCCGACCGCCACGCCCAGCAACAGCGCGCCCTTGACGCTGCCCTGGTGCTCGGCCTGCTGCTGCAATTGTCCGCCCAGCCGTACCAGCGGCCGCATCACGCGCTCGGCCAGCGCCGGCAGCAGCAGGGTCAGCCCGAGCAGTGCCATCAGCACCAGCGCCGCGATACGGCCGTATTGATTGGCCGCCACCACCCAGCTGCCGCCGACGGCAGCGAGCGTGGCCACGCCGGCGAAGGTGAGCGCCATGCCGAGCAGAATCGGCAGGCCGGCGCGCCGGAACGGCTGGTCGGCACGGGCGAACACGAACGGGATCACCGGCAGCACGCACGGGCTGAAGATGGTCAGCACACCGCCAAGGTAGGAAAGCATCAGCAATAACATCGCACCACCTCCGCTTTCAGGATGCCTTGGCCAGCGGAACGAAACGCAGCGCCACGGTATTCATGCAGTAGCGTAGCCCGGTCGGCGGCGGGCCATCGTCGAACACGTGCCCCAGGTGCGCCTCGCACAGGGCGCAGCGAACCTCGGTGCGCACCATGCCGAGTGTCACGTCGCTGTGCGTGGCTATGTTCTGCGCGGCAATCGGCTGCCAGAAACTGGGCCAGCCGGTGTGCGAGTCATACTTGGTCCGGGAACTGAACAGGGCGTTGCCGCAGCAGACACAACGGTAGAGTCCGGCATCGTGCCGGTCGTAGCCGGGAATGGAAAACGGGGGTTCGGTGCCTTGCCGGCGCGTCACGGCATACGCCAAGGGCGACAGCACGCGCCGCCATTCGGCGTCCTTCTGCACCAGCGGCAGGGTAACCGGGCCGAGCGGCGTTCCCGCATCCGAGAACTTGATCACCGTCACCATCCGGGGGACGAGCGCGGAGGTGGCGGCACGGGCGGCGCGATGCATCGCGAGCAGCGCAACGCTCCCCCCGCTCAAGCAGCGCAGAAATTGTCGACGTTTCATGATCAGGACCTCCCTTCCCCTTTTAGTCGCGCCGGGAGGGCATTCCTTACACTCCGACCGGCCGACCAAACGATAAAAGGTGTTCCGAGAGGACACGCACATGCCGAAAGGACATCCCGTCCTTCCGGAAAGTTTCCCGCTGCCCCGAACCAAGCTTTGCCGACAACCCCTGCTGATGCTAGTGCGAAAACCCCGAGGCGGTTTCGCTGAGGCTCTTGCCCTTGGTTTCGGGGGCCAGCCATTGCGACACGCCGGCACCGACAGCGGCGATGCCGGCAGCGATCAGAATGGTCACCGAGGGGCCGAGATTGCTCATGGCCCAGGGCATCAGGAACGTACCGAGGCCGGCCCCGATCCGGCTGAAGGCGGCGGCAAAGCCCGTCCCGACCCCGCGTATCTCGGTCGGGAATACTTCGCCCGGATAGATACAGGTCAGCGTACCGCAGCCTGCGTTAAAGAACGAAAACGCGAGAAACAGGCCCAGCACGGCCATCCCCGGCGCATCTGCCCACAAGCCGAGAATCACGAGAAGCACGGTGATGATCCACTGCGGCGGCACCGTGAGCACACGGCGGCCCGCCTTGTCGATCAACAGGACCGTGGCCACACTGCCGGCCAAAGCCACCGCTGACAGCCCGACACCACCGGCGAGACCGCCGCCGAGACCGAATTTCTGCAGCACGCTGTCGGCGAACGTGGCGATCGCGAAGTACGGTGTGACGACACAGAAAAAGAACAGCGACACGAACAGCGTGGACCGCCAATACTGACGGGAGAACAGCTTCCGGAAGCCACCGCCCGAGTGGACCACCTCCCTCTCAATGTCGGCCAAGTCGGAGGCACTTCCCATATACCGACGCGCCACGGAGCGCGCCTGCTCCGTACGGCCCTTGCTCCACAGCCAGCGCGGCGATTCGGGCATGCCAAGTCGGCCGAGGAACAACGCCACCGCGATGAACGTGCTCGTGCCGAGAATGTTTCGCCAGCCGAGGTCCGTATGCTGGTTCAGCAGATAGCCCACGACGAAGGCGAACATAAACCCGGCGTACCAAGCAATGAGGGTCAGACCCATGAGCCGTCCACGGTGCCGGGCCGGGGAGAATTCCGACAGCATCGGCCAACCGACGGAGTATTCTGCGCCGATTGCGACGCCCATCAGCAACCGCACCACGAACAGTTCCAGAGGCGAGTTTGTGAAGAACTGCATGACCGACGCGATCACGAACAGCCCGATGTCGAGCATGAACAGCGGTTTGCGGCCGAACTTGTCGCCCGCCCACCCGCCCAACGGCGAGCCGAAGAGAATGCCGAACAGCGCGCCAGCCGCGATCAGGCCCTCCCAGACCACCGATATGCCGAGCTCGGCAGTCATCTTGCCGGCCACCGGGCCGACAATCCCGAGGATATAACCATCCAGAAACGTGCCGCCGGTCAGGACAAGGATCATTCTTATCATGAAGCGCCGCTTGAACGCTGCTGATGTCTCATCCTCAATCGCTACGGCGGAAACAACCGCTTCCTTTTGTAACGAGGTCATCCATATCTCCTTTGTTTTGCGGCATGCCAGGGACCGGAAGGCGGCGCAGACCTGCTCTGTCGGTCGCCACAAACACACCATTTTCTTAAAACTGCACAAGCCACGACCACCGGCGGTCTCCAGACCGGCGGTGCATTACATCGATTGATCGCGCCCCGATCGCCGGAAGAGAAAAAGGGATTGGTGCCGTCGCAGCAGCGACAGGTCGTCAAGCACAGTTGCGGTTCGATTGATCGCTTCCTGCGACTCGCACGCGGCCACAGAGCGCTTACCCTAGGCTCTGGCCGGCCAGCATCCCATGGTCTTCGCCATGCTGATTCATGCCATGCCGATTCTTCAACATGCACGAAACGCGCCAGACGACATCACTTGGGCAGTGCAGTGTATTAATTGGCACAAGTCCGGACGCTAACCCACGCGTCCGGAATCCGACAGTAAACGACACCGACACGGGGATGGGGCGAGCCGCGCAAGAGGCCGGAGGGGATCGATTGGAATCTGACAAAGCAATTGTTACTGGGTCAGATCAGTTGGATAAGCCACCGGTGGCGCATTTATTTCAAGAGTGGGTTGATTCTCTCGCCATGTGATTTTCAAGACCGTTGCCGAGCCTGTTCAAGGTCTTTTTGCGGCGGCGGCCAAGCTCGGCTGGATGCAGCGCCAAGCAAGAGCCTCATCGGGAAGGAAGGCGATACGGAAGCGCCCAGCGCACCCAGCCCGGCACCGGGAAGAACGGCGGCTTGAGCCCCCCAAAGCGCCCGGCCTTCTCTCGGGGACACGACAGACAAAAAAAGCCGGCCCTCCTGGAGGAGGAACCGGCTATTAGGAGCGCTCTACACGCCCGTGCTTACTTCGCCAAATACTGATTGACCTTGGTCAGACCGTCCTTGCCGTCAAAAGTTTTCACACCGGCCAGCCAGCCCTTCAGCACGTTCGGGTTCTTCTTCAGGTAGTCGCGCGCGGCCTGTTCTGGCTTGACCTTGTCCATGATCGGACCCATCACGTGGTTTTCCATGTCGGTGGAGAACTGCAGGTTGGTCAAAAGGCGCGCCACGTTCGGACAACGGGTCTGGTAGTCGGTGGCCATCCCGGTGAACACCTTGGCTTCGCCGAAGTTGGGTCCGAAGACGTCATCCCCTCCGGCCAGATAGTTCATCTTGAACTTGACGTTCATCGGGTGCGGTTCCCAACCCAGGAACACCACCCATTTCTTCTGGCGGATGGCACGCTCCACTTCCGCCATCATGCCGGCCTCGCTCGACTCGACCAGCTTGAACCCGGAGAGCCCGAACTGGTTCTTCTTGATCATGTCGTCGATCAGCTTGTTGCCGTCGTTGCCCGGCTCGATGCCGTAGATCCTGCCATCCAGCTTGTCCTTGAACTTGGCAATGTCGGCGAAGGTCTTGAGGCCGCCGGCGGCGACGTAGTCCGGCACCGCCAGGGTGTACTTGGCGCCGACCAGGTTGGGCTTGTCCAGCACCTTGATCTGGCCCGCCTTGACGAAGGGCTCGATCATCGGGGTCATGCTGGGGTTCCAGTAACCGAGAAAGGCGTCGATCTGCTTGTTCTTGATGCCGGCGAAGGTGATCGGCACCGAGGCGATGGTGGTGACCGGCTTGTAACCCAGCCCTTCCAGCACCACGCTGGCCATGCCGGTGGTGGCGGCGATGTCGGTCCAGCCGACGTCGGCGAAACGCACCTTCTGGCATTGGGCCGGATCGTTCGCCATCGCCATGCTGGTGAACGCACCCATGACGAGCGCTCCTGCAATCTTGTACAGCTTCATGACTCACCTCTCCGATGCAATTTATAAGAATTGGCCGGTGCATGCCGCACCGTGTTTTGACAGCCAAGAAAACCGACGGTCGCCAGCAGATTGCCACGTCAGGAAGGGACAACTTGTTCGATGGCGACCACGATTTGCCGTGAAACGTCGCCTGGATGGACAACGGCCCCGGTAGAAGACACTGTCTTGCCGGGGCCGTTCCTGAAGCCTTACATGATGGCGGCTTCGAGCGTTACCTGTTGACGCTCACGGCTCGGCGGGTAGCCGAACAGGCTGCGGTAGGACTTGGAAAAATGCGACGAGGACAGGAAACCGGTGGCGACGGTCACTTCCATCACGCTCATATTGGTCTGCAGCAGCAGCTCGCGCGCGCGGCGCAGGCGCAGGTCGAGGTAATACTGCGCCGGCGTGCTGCCGAGATAGCGTTTGAACAGACGCTCGAGGTGGCGCAGCGACACGCCGAGCTCCGCAGCCAGCTCGTCGAGCGAGCGCGGATTCTCGATGTTCATCTCCATGGCCAGCGCGGCGTCGATCAATGATTCGTGACCGGTACCGACGCGGGCCAGCAAGGGGATGTGCTGGTGGTCGTGCTGGTCGCGGATGCGGTCGACGATGAACTGCTCCGACACGTCCGCCGCCAGGCTCTTGCCGCCCTTGAAGCGGATCAGGTTGCACATCAGGTCGAGCGGCGCGGTGCCACCGCTACAGGTAAAGCGATCGCGGTCAATCACGAACAATTCGCTGGAGAACAGTACCTTGGGGAACTCCTCGCGGATAGCCGAAAGGTTTTCCCAGTGGATGCTGCTGCGATAGCCGTTGAGCACGCCAGCCTTGGCCAGCGCGAAGGAGCCGGTACAGACCGCTCCCAGCGGCACATCGGCGGCGGCAAAACGGCGGATCACCGACAGCACCTGATCCGTCACCCCCTCGCGCACCTGGATACCGCCGCAGACGATGAGCAGGTCGTACTCCGACGGGTCGGCCGGCGCCGTGATCGGCGCCACCGACAGGCCATTGCTGGCTGCCACCGGCTGACCGTCACAGGACAGCACCGACCAGCGGTAAAGCCTCTTGCGCGACAGGTGGTTGGCCATGCGCAGCGGCTCGACCGCGTTGGTGAAGGCGATCATGGAAAAGTTGGGCAACATCAGGAAACCGATATGCGCCAGCGAACCGAGTTGTTGCGGGCTCATGGTGACCTCCTAGCTTTCTGTGAGTGTGCGGACATTCGGGGCGCCTCGTGACGGGCGCTGCTAAATCAATCGTAATTTTTCTGGTACAGCAAAAAACAGGCCAGCCCCACCGCCGTCCTGCCGGCAGCGGGGCTTGGCCGGACTACGTTTAACCCTGACGTGCCGCTTGGCCTCGGCCGAAGCTTTCGGTCAGGCGGTCCAGGATGATGGCGAGCAATACCACGGCCAGACCACTCTCGAAGCCGAGACCGACATCGAGGCGCTGGATGCTCGACAGCACGTCGTTGCCGAGGCCACCAGCCCCCACCATCGAGGCGATGATCACCATCGACAGCGCCATCATGATGGTCTGGTTCACGCCCGCCATGATCGCCGGCAGCGCGATCGGCAACTGCACCTTGAACAAGAGCTGGGTCGAGGTACAGCCGAAGGCATGGCCGGCCTCGACCTGTTCCTTGTTGACTTGGCGAATCCCCAGGCTGGTCAGGCGCACCGCCGGCGGCACGGCGAACACCACGGTCGCCAGGATGCCCGGTACGCGGCCCAGGCCGAAGAACATCGCGGCCGGGATCAGGTAGACGAAGGCCGGCATGGTCTGCATGAAGTCGAGCACCGGGCGCACCAGGGTATTGACGCGCTTGCTGCGCGCGCACCAGATGCCGGTGGGGATGCCGATCATCAGGCTGATCAGCGTGGCCGACAGCGTCAGCGCCAGCGTCGACACGGTCTGCGGCCAGAAGCCGGTGCCGAAGATCAGCGCCAAGGCGGCCAATACGAAGCCGGCGAAGCGCCAGCCCAGGCGCCATACGCCGAGACCGATGAAGAAGCCCATGATCAGCCAGGGCGGCAGCGACAGCAGCGCCACCTCGATCGACTCGGCGAACAGGTCGACCGCGCGGCCGAAGGCGTCGAAGGCACCGCCGTTATGGTCCAGCAGGAAATGGATGAACTGGTTGACCCATTCACCGATAGGCAGGAAATCGTGCGGGTTGGTGATTAGGTGATGCAAGAAGTCGGACATGGCTGGATGCTCCATTCAGGGACGCGCCGCGGGCGCCGTCCACAAGATTTGTTCGGGACGACGGTCAGTGGGCGCTTTGCAGGCGGTGTGCGGACAGCTTGGACAGCACGCTGGTGGCAGTGATCACGCCGAGGTAGCGGCCCTCGCCATCGGCCACCGGCAGCGGCTCGCTCTGTCCCAACAGGCGCTGCAGTACATCCGGCAGACAGGAGGCCGGAGCGACCGGGGACACCGGCACACAACGTTCGCTCGGGATGCAGCCTTCACTGCGCAGCGTTTCGCGGCCAACCAGGCCCAGCAGCTTGTGGTCCTTGGAGACACAGGCCACCCAGCTGTGCTTGTCGAGTTCAGCGTGGTTGGCGGGGTGGCCGTTCACCACCAGGCCGGCCGCGCTCGGGTCGATCAGGTCCTTGGCTTGCAGATAGCGCGACGTGTCCACGCTCTTGAAGAAGTCGCGCACGTAGTCGTCGGCCGGGTTTTCGATGATCTCTTGCGGCGTCCCCACCTGCACCAGGCGGCCGCCTTCCATGATGGCAATGCGGGTACCGATGCGCAGGGCTTCTTCCAGATCGTGCGAGACGAAGAAGATGGTACGGCTCTGGCCGCGCTGCAGGTCGAGCAGGATGTCCTGCATCTCGGCGCGCTTGAGCGGGTCGAGCGCGGAGAAGGCTTCGTCCATCAGCATCAGCGACGGGTTGACCGCCAGCGCGCGCACCAGGCCGACGCGCTGCTGCATGCCGCCTGACAGTTCGTGCGGGGACTTGCGGGCAAACGGCGCCAGGCCGACCTGCTCCAGCACCTTCATCGCGCGGGCTTCGCGTTCCGTGCGGCCCATCCCGGCGATTTCCAGACCGAAGGCGGCGTTCTCCAGCACCGAGCGGTGCGGCATCAGGGCAAAGCTCTGGAACACCATGCTCATGTCGCGGCGGCGCAGGGCCACCAGTTCCGGTTGCGACAGCCGGGTGATATCCTGGCCATCGAGCAGGATGCGTCCGTCGGTCGGGTCCATCAGGCGGTTAATCAGACGGATCAGCGAGGACTTGCCCGAGCCCGACAAGCCCATCAGCACAAAGATTTCGCCCTCGTCGACCGAGAACGACACGTTGTTGACACCGACCACCTGACCGGTTTTGGCAAACACGGTTTCCTTGCTCTCACCCGCCTTCAGGAGCCGCATGGCGTCCTGCGGCTTGTCGCCGAATACCTTGTACAGGTTCTCCACAACGATCTTGCCAGACTGCATCGCTTTCTCCTTTGCCTCGGCGTGGCCGATGTACGATGAAACAGCACCGTGCCGGACACCTCACCCACGACAGGTGGAAAAGGGCCTGATTCGCCTCAACAGTTGTAATAATTGATCTTAATCAAGGCAAAAGATAGGGGGGTTCGGCTAGGCAAAACAATCGACAGTCGACGGCAACTTGTCTTTAAACGACATCCGAGTCCCCCGCACCAGAACGGTAAGACATTGAAGAAAAAGGGCTGTTCGTGCACCACGAGCAGCCCTTTTTCAGTGCATGTGCACTGGCAGCAATACAACACCAAGACGGGTCTGAGCGGCCGGATACCGCCAGTAAAACAAAGCCGGCACGAAGGCCGGCTATGATAATCAGTTAACGGTCGAGCACGAGAGGTGTCAGCGGGATGCTGCAGCACGGCAGTATCCAGCCTTGGTCGATCTCGCGCTGGCGGATGCCGCCGCCGTGCTTCATGTCGACCTTGCCTTCCAGCAGCTTGGTCTTGCAGGTACCGCACACCCCCTGCGAGCATGAGGACGGCAAGCGCAATCCCTGTTGCTGCGCTGCGGCCAGCACGGTCTGTCCCGGTGCGGTGGTAATGACGTCGCCGAGCTTGGCGAAACGGACTTCGAAACCGCCCTCGCACCCCGCCGTCTCGGCCTGACACCCGACCTCCTCCACCACTGGAGACGCCGCCAATTCGGCGAAATTGAAACTTTCCTCGTGATACAGCGCCATGTCGTAGCCGGCATCGGTCAGCAGTTTGCGCACCGCAGACATGTACGGCGCCGGGCCACAGCAGTAGACCGCGCGCTGGCGGAAATCGGGTACCAGCCGCTCCAATGCAGGCAGATCGAGGAAACCTTCCAGGCCATGCCACTCCGGCTCGGGGTGGCGGCTTTGCACAATGGCTGCCTGACGGAAGCCGGGGCGCATGCGCGCGATCTGCACCAGTTCATGACGGAAGATCAGGTCGGCCGGGGTACGCGCGCTGTGCACGAAGGCGATGTCGAGCTGCGGACCGAGGTCGGCGAGCGCCCGGCTCATCGACATCAGCGGGGTAATGCCGCTGCCCGCCGACAGGAACAAGTAAGACCGGACAGGGGCGGAGGCGTAGCTGAATTCGCCGGAGGGCCCCAGCACGCTGACGAGCTGCCCCGGCTTCATGTTGTCGTGCAGCCAGTTGGAGACCTGACCGCCCGGCACACGCTTGACGGTGATGGTGACGGTATCGGGCCGCGTCGGCGTCGACGACAGGGTGTAACAGCGGTTGACGGTTTGGCCGTCGATCTCCAGTTCCAGCGTGATGAACTGGCCCGGCAGATAGGCGAAGCGGCGCGCCGGTACGGCACGGAAAGTGAAGGTGCGCACGTCGTGGGTTTCGTCGTGCACGGCCACGCATTCGAGCGTGTCGTCCACCCCGGGCTGCCAGTACGGTGCCGGTTCGGTGAAGATGGCGGAGTGGATGGGTGCATTCATGATCGTGCCCTACCTGTGTAAGCCTGCTTCGCGTCTTGCCGCCCGGGCCGGTTCGGGCGTTGCGCCCGCCCTGCCCGCTCGCGACAAATGGTGAACAGGTTCTGAAAACTTGAAAAACGGGCCGGCCGGCGCCGGCCCGTGGACGGATTTACTCCAGCCCGGCGCTCAGGCGGTTGATGTACCACTCGGAGAACTTCTCGACCAGCGTCTCGGTGTACGGCGAGTACGGGCCGGGCTGGTAGGCCGAGCTCTTGGCGCCTTGATGGGATTCTTCCACCAGGCGACGGTCCTGGTCGTTGGTGGCGTTCCACACCGCGGTGAGGTTCTCGACGTCATAATCGACGCCTTCCACGGCATCCTTGTGCACCAGCCACTTGGTGCGCACCAGCGTGGTGTCGGCCGTCAGCGGAATCACGCTGAAGGTGACGATGTGGTCGGCCATGAAGTGGTGCCAGGAGTTGGGCTGGGTCCAGAACGACAAACCGCCGATCGAGGCATCCTTGAAGTCGGCCAGGAGCTTCTTGCACGCGGCCTTGGTGTCCAGCGTCTGCGACTGGCCGGCGCGGTCGAGCGGCATGCGCATGGTGCGGAAGCCGGTGACGTCGGAAAGGCGCTCGACTTCGGTCGAGGGCAGGCCACAGGATTCCCAGTGCTGGTGACGATCGGCCACCATCTCGTCGTACTGACGCAGCCCCTCGGCGGTTTCGGCCTTGGGCGCGAAGCCGTAGCTATAGGCGAACAGCGACACGGTCAATTCGGGGTGGTTGGCGGTGCAGTGGTAGCACTCGCGGTTGTTTTCCAGCGTGAGCTTCCAGTTGCCCTGCTCGATGATGTCGACTTGCACCGCGACCTTGCAGTCGTCAATCTTGTGCGGGGCGATGTACGGGGTCATGGCCTCGGCCATGACGTCGAAGTCTGCCGGCGGATTATCTGCCAGGCAGATGAACAGCAGACCGGCCATGTTGCGCAGGTGCACCGGCTTGAGGCTGTGATGCGACAGGTCGAAACCTTCGGCCATGTGGTCGGCGAAGATCAGCTTGCCGGTCAGGTCGTAAGTCCACTGGTGGTACGGGCACACCAGGTTGCCGACCGTGCCCTTCTCTTCCGCGCACAGACGCGAGCCGCGGTGACGGCAGACGTTGTGGAAGGCACGGATTTCGTTGTCGTCGTCGCGCACGATCAGGATCGGCTGCGAGCCGATCTGCACGGTCATGTAGTCACCCGCCTCCGGCACGTCGATCGACACGCCGACATAGATCCAGTGCTTGCCGAAGATGTGCTCCATGTCGGCGTCGAATACCGCCGGCGAGGTGTAGAACGGCGCTTCCAAGCTGTAACCCGGCACACGGCGGGCCACCAGTTCGCGCAAGTTCAGGCTCGGATGAAACGCGATCGTGCTGCTGGTCATGATGATAGTTCTCCAAAAACAACGCTGCTTCGGGTTATAAAGCCGCCCCCGGGTGGGGCGGGTGGCGGCAAGTTGTTGTCAGAAATCGACGAGCTGATGGTCGCGCAGGTAATCGAGCAGAACTTGTGCTTTTTCGACTGGATCACCTTGTTTTACGACCAGGCCAGTCGTTTTTCCGTCATCGGCGGCGATCGCCCCCAGCATGCGTTCATGCCCGCTGGCGCGGCTGGCGGCGACCAGCGGACGGGCACGACGGCCGGCCGGCTCATAGCGCCACTCGGCAGCCTTGGCGGCCACCGGCATCAGCCTGCGCACCTTGCCCGCTTCCTTGCGCGCATGGGAGTACGGCAGAGCCGGCACGGCACGCTCGTGCACCGTGACCACCACCGGCAGTGCGGCGGCGAGCGAGCGGCGCTGCCCCTTGGGCAGGAATTGCTCAATTTCGACCGAGCCACCCTTGATCGCCAGCGAGAGCGCATCGGGCAACAACGGGGCCTCGAGTTCTTCGGCCAACTGGTAGGGCAACAGCGCACTGCCCTGCCCGCCGCCGGAGCGGGTGCCGCACAGCACCAGCTCGGCGTCGGCGATCTGCGCCGCCAGAAGCGGTGCGATGTCGGCGTCTTCGGCGGTGGGCAGCACCGTGACACACGACGCGCCCTGAGCTAGATAGCCCGCCAGCGCCTCGTCCGCGGCGGCGCCGGCGTACAACACAGTGAGCCGCTCGGATGACCCGGCGAGCTTGAGCCCCAGCGCCAGCGCGGCGCTGTCGGCGGGATGGGTACACGGGCGGCCGCTCACCGGGTGAATGGCCGGGGCCACCAGCACGGCCACTTTCAGCATGGGAGTGCTCATCGGGTGTTCTCCGTCACGGGCCTGGCCGAGCGTTCGGCGGCCAGCAGCTTGTTGAGCGCGGCGATCAGCGCCTGGCAATCTTCCACCAGGGTGAGATCGGCGCGTTTGACGATGGGCGCGGAGGCGTCCAGGTTGACGGCGATGACATGCCGGCATTCCTTGATGCCCTGCAGGTGCTGCACCGCGCCGGAGATGCCGAACGCCAGATAGGCGCTGGCCTGCACCGTCTTGCCGGTGGCACCGACCTGCTTGTCGCGGGTGAAACGGCCGTCGTCCACCGCCACCCGCGAGGCCCCGACGGCCGCGCCCATGGTTTCGGCCAACTCGCGCAGGCCGGCGGTATCCTGCACACCGTTGCCGGCGGAGACGATCAGGTCGGCTTCTTCCAGGGCAAGCTGCGAGGCCGGGCAGCTACGGCTGCCCAGATCGCGGATCCGGTCCGGCACCGACGGCAGCTTGAGATCGGGCATCGCCACACCGGCGCCGCGGAACGGCAGCCGGGCATCGGCCACCTTGCGCGCCAACAGCAGCACCGGCGGAATGTCGCGCACGGCGAAGCGCCCGCCTGGCGCCAAGCGGCGCACTTCACTTCCGGCCACCACCTCGATCACGTCGCTGGCCATGGCCAGGCGCTGGCGGCAGGCAAAGCGCCGTCCCAGGTCGGCATCGGCGCTACGGTCGGGGAAGCACACCTGTTGCGGCGCCTCCTGCTTCCACAGCTGCGCGAGCAGCGCGAGCTTGCGCTCCGGGGCATAGCCCGGGTCTTCCACGCACAACACGCGGTCGGCACCGGCCAGCGCCGCGGCATCGCCCAGCGCCTCGGCCTGCGCGCCGAACAGTACGACCAGCACCTCGGTGTCGGCCGAGGCCATGATGGCGGCGGCGGCCAGGGTTTCGCGTGCCGCCTCATCGAGTGCGCCGCGGTCGGTATGGATCACCACCAGCGAACGCCTGGCGAACGGGCCGGCGCTGCGCTGCGGTTTTTGCTGGCTGTGAGCGTGGCCGGCGAGCAGCGGCTCGCGGCTGCCGACGCTCTCGCCCAGCACGATGCGCTTGAGTCCGGACGGCCCGATCACATAGGGCCGGCGCGGGTCGATGCGCGGAATGGGTCGATCGTTGTACATGCTTTCTCCCGCTCTCAGTTAGCCAGCCGTGCGGCTACCAATTCAGCCAGCTCGACCACTTCCGGTCGCGGCCCCACCACGCCTTCCAGCATCGCGGTGCAGTTGGGGCAGGCTACCGCCACTTGTTCGGCACCGGTGGCGCGAATGTCGTCCATGCGCATGTCAGGGATGCGGCGCTCGCCCGGAATGTCGGTGAACGATGCCCCACCGCCCCAGCCGCAACAGCGGCCCTTGCGCCCGGAACGTTCCATCTCCACCACCTTGATGCCGATACCCTTGAACACACGGCGCGGCGCATCGGTCTCGCCGTTGTAGCGGCCGAGGTAGCACGGGTCGTGGTAAGTGGTGGCCGGCAGCGGCGCCGCGTCGGCCTTGAGCGGTACGGCGCCGCGTTCCAGCAGGTCGGCCAGCACCTGGCTGTGATGTTCCACGTCGTAGCGTCCACCCAGCACCGGATACTCGTTCTTCAGGCAATGGAACAGGTGCGGGTCGGGGGTCACGATACGGTTGAAGCGATAACGCCCCAGTGTGCTCATCATCTTGCCGGCGAGTTGCTGGAAGGTCGCCTCGTCACCGAGACGGCGCGCCAAATCACCGCAATCGGGTTCCACCTCGCCCAGCACCGCCACTTTCAAACCGGCAGCCTTGAGCACCTTGACCAGCGCACGCAGCGCGCGCTGATAGCGCATGTCGAAAGCGCCCTCGCCCGCCATCAGCAGCCAGTCGGTATGCTCGCCCGGCAGCAGCACCGGCACGTTGAGGTCGATGGCCCAGTGGTAGCGCGCAGCCAGCGGGTAGCCACCGACGGTATCGGTATCGCGCAGATTGGCCAGCGCCTCGCGGCCCTTGCCCGGCACCTCGCCACGCGTCAGCGTGACGTGACGGCGCAGACTGACCACGGTGTCGACGTGCTCGATCAGCATCGGGCACTCCTCGACGCAGGCGCGGCAGGTGGTGCACGACCACAGCGTTTCGGGATCGAGCAGGCCGCCGACGATGGGCTGATGCGGGTTGCCCTGGCGCACCTTGCCGGCCTGGCCCGGATGCGGGTTGCCGGCGTAGGCCGGGCCGCTACCGGCAGCCATGCCAGTGACCATGTCCTGGATCAGCTTCTTCGGGTTGAGCGGCTGGCCGGCGGCGTAGGCCGGACAGGCGGCCTCGCACTTGCCGCACTGCACGCAGGCGTCGAACGACAGCAGGCGGTTCCAGGCAAAGTCGGCCGGCGTTTCGACACCGTAGTCCTTGCCGACCAGGTTGATCGGTTTCAGGTCGGTGGAACGTTTGTCGCCGCTGAAGCGGTCCTGGCGCGGGTGGAAGGCCAGGTGCAGCAAGCCGGCCACGGCGTGCTTCATCGGGCCGCCGAGGCCAACGCCGAGGGCAAGCTCGGCGCCGCCCAGGACGAGACCCGCCAGCGCCAGCAAGGCCAGGCCCTGCGCGGCGGCGCCGAAGGCGTTACCACTCAGTGCCAGCAGCGCCGCCAACGCGCTGCCGACGGCGAACGCCAGCAGACTCTTGGGCAGACGGTTCCACGGCCCTTTGGAGAGCCGAGCCGGCGGCGCCTTGCGACGCGAACGCACCAACACCGCGCCGAACAGCATCAACAGCGCGGCCAGCAGCATCAGGGCGTCGAGCGCCGGCAGGTACAGCATCAGACCGTAGTTGAGCGCCGCCAGCGCCAGCACCGCCACCGCCCCGCCGGCCACGGCCACGTGGGCCTTGGCGATGAAGGGGTCGCGCGCCACCACGTGGTGCAGGTCGACAAAATAGCGCTTGGGGATGGTCATGAGCCAGCCCAGCGCCACGGGGGCGGCGCGCCCCTGCCGCCACAGCGCGGCCCGGCGCACCAGCCCCAGCGACAGCAGCGCCGCGCCCAGCCAGAACAGGCCGGTGAGTGCATAAGCCAGGGTGAATGTCATGTCAGAAGTCCTTCACCAGACGCAGTGCGTCATAGATCGCACCGTGGATGTTGTGCATGGAGATGCAGTCGCCGACGCGGAACAGCAGGAATTCGTCGCCACTGAGCGGCTCGGACAGGCACGGCTGCGGCTGCGAGGCGAACAGCGTGTGCACGTCGGTGATGCCCTGGTTCTTCGAGCGTTCCTTGAGCGACCAGTACAGCGTGTCGTTCGGCAGGATGCCGTTCTCGATCACCACCTGGTCGACCGCGCGCTCTTCCAGCGCCTCGGTGTATTCGTTGCGCAGCACCGCGATCAGCTTGTCGCCCTCCTGGTAGACCTTGTCCATCCAGTAGTTGGGGGTCGGGATCATGCCCTGCGCATAGAGGCGGCGGTAGAAGATCGGGAAGGTCGTACCGCCGGTGTCGTCGCCTACCTTCACGTCCGGGGTGACGATTTCCACCTGGCTGCCGCGGCTTGCCAGGAAGTCGGCCACGCCGAAGCCGGCATGGCTGCTGACGGCGTCGTACACCAGCACGTTCTTCTTCGGCTCGACCTTGCCGGACAGGATGTCCCAGCCGGTGACGGCCAAGCCTTCGGCCACGCCCCAGCCCGGCACCATGCCGCTGTTGGGCACACCGCCGGTGGCGAGCACCACGATGTCCGGCTTTTCGGCCAGGATCATGGCTTCGTCGGCGGCGGTGCCGAGACGACGGTCCACGCCCAGGCGCTGGGTTTCCATGTCGAGCCAGCGCACGATGCCGGCCATCTGCTCACGCTGCGGCGCCTTGGCGGCGAGCACGATCTGGCCGCCGACCACGTCGTTCTTCTCGAACAGCACCACGTCGTGGCCGCGCTCGCGGGCGACGCGGGCGGCTTCCAGCCCGGCCGGGCCGGCGCCGACGACGACCACCTTGCGCTTGTGCTTGGCCTTCTCGAAGGTGTGCGGCATGGTCGCTTCGCGGCTGGTGGCGGCGTTCTGGATACAGAGCACGTCCTGACCGAAGTACTGGCGGTCGATGCAGTAGTTGGCGCCGACGCACTGGCGGATCTGGTCTTCCTTGCCGTCGCGTATCTTGATCACCAGGTGCGGGTCGGCGATGTGGGCGCGCGTCATGCCGACCATGTCGACCATGCCGGAGGACAGGATGCGCTCGGCCTGGTTCGGGTCGCGGATGCTCTGCGCGTGCATCACCGGCACCTTGGACACCGACTTGATGCCGGCGGCCAGATGCACGAACGGTTCCGGCGGCAGCGCCATCGGCGGCATGCAGTTGGCCAGGGTGTTGTGGGTGTCGCCGCCCGAGCCGACCACCGACAGGTAGTCGATCAGGCCGGTTTCCGACATCGCCTGGGCGATGTCCTTGAGCATGTCGTGGGTCAGGCCGTCTTCGTGGAATTCGTCACCGCACATGCGCAGGCCGACGCAGAAGTCGGCGCCGACTTCCTCGCGGATCGCCTGGAACACCTCGATGCCGAAGCGCATGCGGTTTTCCAGCGAGCCGCCGTATTGGTCGGTACGGAAGTTGGTGCGCGGGCTCCAGAACTGGTCGATCAGGTGCTGGTGCGCGGCCGACACTTCCATGCCGTCGAGACCCGACGCCTTGATGCGGCGCGCGGCCTGCTTGAAGTCGCCGATAATGCGCTTGATCTCGTGCGCTTCGATGATCTTGGCGTTGCCGCGGTGCACCGGCTCGCGGACCCCGGACGGGCTCACCAGGTGCGGCCAGTGCTCGCCGTAGTAGCTCGAGCGGCGCCCCATGTGGGTGGCCTGGATCATGATCTTGGCGCCGTGGCGGTGCATCGCTTCGGCCAACCTGGCGAGCGGATCGATGATCCTGTCGGTGGACAGGTTCACCGACTTCCACCAGCTTTGCGGGCTGTCGATCGACACCGGACTGGAACCGCCGCAGATGGCGAGACCGAGGCCGCCCTTGGCCTTTTCCTCGTAGTAGCGGATGTAGCGCTCACCGGGCAGGCCGCCGGGCTCGGCGTACACCTCGGCGTGCGCGGTGCTGACGATACGGTTGCGCAGCGTCAGCTTGTTCAGCGTGATCGGCGAAAACAGGTGCGGATAGCGCATGATGCCCCCTTACTTCGGCTCGACGGTGAAGACGCAGTAGTCGGCGCCCTGGCCGGCGCACTGGGTTTCGGCGCTGATGGTGTGGTAGTCGTAGCCCAGCTTCTCGCCCACCCAGTCCATGGCCCCGGCAAACCAGCCTGCGAACATGTAACAGGCCATGCCTTCGCTTTGCGGCGCACCGGCCACGCCCTGCGCCAGCACGAAGCAGGAATGGTCGAGGCGGATCTTGGCATGGCCGGTGGCTGCGTCGGCCTCGATGAAGGAGAACTGGCCCCAACCACGCTGCGACAGACGGTTGAGGTAATGCTCGAACACCTCCATGCCTTCCAGGCCATGAGTGCGCGCTTCGCTGTCGCACCAGAAGTAGGCGGAGCGGTAACCGGCGTCGTACAGCGCCTCGGAATAGGTGCCCTTGCCCAGCGCCGCTTCGACGGCCATGTGGTTGTTGACGAAGAAGTGGCGCGGCACATACAGCATCGGCAGGCCGTTGGTAGTCCACACACCGGAATCCGGATCTACGTCGATAGGAACGAGTGGTTGCATCAGAATCTCCTGCACGTTGTCGTGGCACGGCGCACAGGGGGCACGCCGTCAGTCAGGAGAAATGGTGCACGAGGCGGTTTCGGCCAACGTCGGCAGCAGCGACCGGTTTTTGCCGCAGACCGACACGGGGTGGCGTGTGAAGACGACCGGGGTGGTGGCTACAAACGCGTATGAGATAATTTGGAATGGTCTCGCATACCAGCAGGAGGCTGGCAGCTAGCGTTGAAGAACCAGGCAGTGATCACGAGTCCGTCAGAGGTACATCAATGAAATCCGCCAGCGCTAACTGGCGGATTTGCGGGATGAGCCGGTGGCTCCACCACTCACGACTAGCGGCTGGAGTCACCGCGAGTCGGTACTCTTCAGGGATGGAGCATCTAATCCGGGCATTTCTGGTCAATCAGCTTTTCGGTGTTGTTACCATCCTTGTTCAAATAGCTCAGTTTCAGCTTTCCATCGGCTTCGAACGTTCCCTTTATTGTGGAAAAGATCACTGCAGACTGGGTGTAAAAGCCGAACTTGGGATCACTGTACCTGGCCTGCCAGTAATACTTGGCACCATTTTTATTGAAGATAGGCGCTATCTCTATGCCCTTACCATCGTCCGTTGGCTTTAGTACGCAGGCCCGCCTGGCGTCCACCGCCAGTACGTCGTGCAAGGGCTTCGACACCCCGTTCTCCTTCCGGTAAAAGAAGCTCACATTGCACGGGCTGCCACAGGACAAGGTTACCTCGGCCAGCCTGAGCGAGCGCCATTTCGCGCTGACCGTGCTTGTTGGTACATCCTTGAACAAACCGGTCTTGCTGCCGTCGGAATCAATCCATGCTGAGCATCCGCCATCATTGCAACTGTAAATGATGCTTTCCGTCTTATCGGAGGAGCTGAGCTTTACGATCTCCGCAAAACACGGCATGGATACGGCACACAGCGCAATCGTAAGAGTTTTTTTCATGGATTATGGCCCTTCATTCCCTTCTACGTGTGCCTGCAGAAGAACCTTTTTATCTTTCTTGATAATTTCAATTTCTAGACTGACATTCTTGCTACTCGAGAGAGAGATAGTCCATCCGTTGATTTTATAGGAGCCGCCAGATTCATCTATCTTATAGCCCCTACCATTTTTCTCCTCAATTTTCTTAAAGATATTTGAGTACAACTCCTCCGGGGCCAAAAGGGAAAAATATTCGGTTGTCTTGGTTTTTTTTTGGATATTAACACCAACAGTAATGCTCTTATCATTCAGCTGGCATTCGTAAATTTCGCTATAGTTTCCTCTAAGTTTACCTCTATCATCACTCCCAAGCTTGCAGTTTTTTTCCAGAAACAAGACCAGAGGTTTGCTGTTTTTACCCACGATTCCCCTAGGGTTTGAAAGGTAAGAAAAGAGATTCCTGTTATCAGTTTCGGCCATGGCTGAAGCCAGGCTGACTGTTGTTGCTATTGTCATAATCAACTTGGTCGTTCTCTTAATCATCAGCTGCATCCAGTGTGGCTGTCGGATTTACAATATCATCACGCCTTTTAAATGGCGGGGTGTCGTTTGATAATGGCTTCTTTGCCACAGAGATAGAACTGCCGTACAACTCAAAGTGCAGCATACATTGCTTATATTTTTTACCACTGGGCATAATAAGCTGACCAACCCTTGCGATAACTTGTCCTCGCTTTACCTTTTCGCCCACTTTCAACTCGGAACTGCGCGGATCAATTTCGCCATAACGGACAATAAAACCACCATGATCCACAGTTATCTGATCGGTGTGCCAATAAAATCTGTGCTTATCAACCACAACCCCATCCGCGACAGCACGAATTTCTGTTCCCGCTGACGCATAGATATCGCACCCCGCATGTTTTCTGCCCGCTCGTGAATGGCCAAACTCGCCAGGCATGCCCGCCCGGTAACTTTTCCTGTTATGCCCGGCAATCGGAAACAATATCTTAGCAACAACGTCTGAATCTTTTTTGGTTTTCCCTACTGTCTCGTGCGGATTGCCATTTTTATTTCTAACCGCATGAGACTCATATCTGGCCTCTTGTTGATGGGCGTTCGGCTCCAGGAGCTTGCTCTGTTTTCTTGGCTGGGCGCCTTTACCGTTGGGAAGCTCCAACACCTGACCGTCGGAAATAACATTTTGATTCTTTATTTTATTGACGCGACATAATTCGAATATACTAATATTATAACGCATCGCAATTTTGCTCAGCGTCTCCCCAGGCTGCACTGTGTGACTTGAAGAGCTGTGCTGAGCCGGTTTTCCAACATGGTTGTCAGTTCCGGTCTGATGAACAATCTTGTTTCTGACAATGTCAATTGCCATTTCCAGCGCCTCAATGGTTTGCTCATAAGCTTTTGAAAACTCCCCTTTTGAATTCTTGATCCATATTTGCAGCTCCTCTCCGATCCTGTCAGTTAGGATAACTGGGATCTCCCCTTTTTCATTAGTTTTGACAATTTTTTCATTGCCACCAATTTTTGCCTTGACCTCTCTGTGGGCCAAAGGCATGTCCGGCCGAAGAAATCTGATCTTGACTTTGGCGATAGCACGGTATTTGTAGAACTTGAAGTCATCACTCTCGGTGCCTGCTACTTTCACCTCTTCCAAGAGGTCGAAATTCCAAGAGGGCGGTTTGCCGTACAGCTTTTCCTGTGCTTTCGGACTGTAGTATAAAACGGCTCCGTTGGTGTTATCCGGTCCACCACCCTCAAAGATGGACTCTACCGTGCTTTTCAGTAGCTCGATCTTTTGAGCATTGGGCGTCTGAGCTCCATTGGCGATATAATCGTAAGCCTCTTTGTATGGCGTATTTTTTTGTGTATACGCATCAAAACCTGTATTTTGTATTATTTCAACAGGGGTTTTGTATTTTTTCCATTCTCGACCCTGCTTGATTCTGTTTGTTATTACATTTGCAATAGCCTTCCATGATGCAGGACTTTGACCTGCAGCCTCGCCATATATCGTAGAAACAAAAATAAAAAAATCAGTTTCGTTAGTCATTGTTCTTAAAGAAGGTGAGAGGTTCAGGCTCCTCTGGAGTGTCGATGAAGTAATGATGATCTTCAATTAAAGACCACGGCATTGACTCATTCTCAACCACAAGGGCAAGGTCTTTGCGATCTTCGGTGAAGACTCTTTCGGTATCTCCTGTTTTGGACAGTGTGCCGGACTGGGTAACTTCATTGGTAGAGGTATCGATGAAGCGGTATTTGAGGGTTGGAGCATCATGACTGGCAGCGAGCTCCTCCATCAGTAGCTTATTGATCGTTACCTGGGCACTTGACATCCGAGCCTCTGCAAGGGAGAGGGCCGGGAAAGACATATTCATCTGTGCCGGCCCGCTCATCACATGATTCTCCCCCTTCACACTCACCGTGCCTGAACAGTGCACCTCAATATTGCCCCCTGACATACGGATGTAGGCGCCACCGCCAACGTTGAGCAAAATTTCTTCCTTGGCCGCGATGGTGATGCTGTCCTTGCACGAGGCAACGGTCACGTCCTTATCCGCCGTCAGCTCCATCGCATCGCTCTGCGCCTGGACCTGCACCTTGCCCTTGGCCGCGATCAGTTTCAGACTCACCGCGTCCTTCACTCCGGCGACGAACAGGCTGATGTGCTGCCCCACGTTGTGCAGCCAGCGCCGGCCCGAGGTCTGTTGGGTATCGCGCTGGGCGATTTGGTCGATATTCGTCCCAGCCGCCAGGGTGAGGCTGTTGTCGGTGGTTGCGGCGAGGCCGGCCGGGGCGGACAGGACCATCAGCGGTTGTTGGCCTGCCTGATCACCTGCGGTTTTGCTGTCTTTGTGACTGAGCGAGGTAGCGGAGCGTCGCGAAGGAATAGTGTTGGTTCCCGCTTCCCAGGCCTTCAGCGCCGCGACGTGGTGCTGCAGGTGACCGTCGGGCTTCTTCGCTCCCTTGCCGTTGTCCGGCTGAATCGTCTCCGGCCCGATTTCAACGGTATCGGCCAGCTGCGCGGTAGCGGTCTCGCCCAGCGATTGGCTCAGGCTCAGTGCGGCGTCGAGCTGGCTTTGCGCGCCGTCGCGCCCCAGTTGTTTGCCGGAGACGGAGGGCTGCGCTTCGGTGCTGAGCAGCAGGCCGTGGCCGGCGCGGATCGCGCCGTGGCGGTCGGTGCGCAGTTCGAAGCCGTCGCCGCGGGGCGTGGCCTTGCCGTCGGTACGCGGGTGGACGAGGTAGCCCTGGTTGAGCTGGGTGGCGCCGTGTTCGGACGACAGTTTGGCGCGCACTTCGCCGGGGGTGTCGTCGAACAAGAGTTCGTTGTACTGCCCGCCGTGGTGTTCCTTGCTCTTGATGCCGGACAGAGTCTGGTTGCCCGGCAGCTTGCCGGCGCCGCTGAAGGCGGGCGGCGGGTGGCTGCCGTTGTACAGCACGCCGGTGATGATCGGGCGGTCGATGTCGCCTTCGAGGAAGTCGACCAGCACTTCCTGGCCGATACGCGGGATGAACTGGTGGCCCCAGCCGGCGCCGGCCGCGGGCATGGCGACGCGCAGCCAGCAGCTGGAGGTGTCGTCGAGGTTGGCGCCGATCGTCGGGTGTTCGTCGGGACGCTGCCAGTGGAACTGGACCTTGATGCGGCCGTGGGCGTCGGTGTGGATCTCTTCCCCCGCAGGCCCGACCACGGTGGCGGTCTGGGCGCCGCGCGCGGTGGGCTTGGCCAGCGCGGTGCCGGCGTAGGCCGGGGTGAGCGGCAGGCCGCGGCGCTGGGCGCTGAAGGTGGTGTGGTACGGAACGTCGCTTGCCGAGGTGTCGGCCCCCGCGCCGGCGGTCGAGGTTGGCCGAAGGCTGGGCGGCAGCGCCCGTGCCAGGTCGGTCGGTAGGTTGTTGCGGGCGGTGAAGGCCTGGCGCGTGACGACGAATTCGCGCTGTTCGGGAGCGTCCCCCTCGTGCGCCGGGTGATCGTCGAGGCGGAACCACTGCCCGGCGGCGAGCCCGCGCACCGAGCCGCCACCGTCGAAGCGCTTGGCCTGCGCGTCGTGCGCCTGCTGGCGCAGCCGGGCGTAGTGGGCGAGCTGGTCGGCGTCGCCGGCGTAGTAGGGGCCGGGGACGTCGTAGTCCTGCAGGCTGCTTTGCAACCGCGTCCCATCGGAGCCCTGCTCGACGGCGCTGCTATCGCCGCTGTGGCCGGTGGCGACAGGCTGGTAGTCGAAGCTGGCCAGCGTCACGCCGCCGCTAACGATCTGGCGCGTGCCGTCCCAGCGCGTGAGGCCATCCTCTTCTTCCGTCGCATCGCTGCGGTGGAAGCGCACCCGCTCCACCCCGGCGGCCGGCGGCGAATACGGGTCGTCGAAGGCGACGAGCTGGACCTGCGGGAGAGCCCCTCGCGACGCGGCGCGACCTGGCTCGCTCGCTCTCTCTCCATGCTCAAAGCGCCAGGCCAACCCTTCCTCGTGCAGCAGGCGCACGAGGAAGTCGTAGTCGCTCTCGCGGTATTGCAGGCAGTAACTGCGGGAGGGCAGCTCGCCCGCGAGCACGAAGTCGAGACGCTGCACCGCCGCGAACACCGGGTTGGCGGCGGCGTGTTCGGCGAACACCTGGCGCACAATGTCGGGCACCGAGAGGTCCTGGAACACCCGCGAGGTACGGCGCAGGCGCAGCAGCGCGAACGGCGGTTCGACGGTAAGGGCGTACTTGGCAAAGCCGCCGTCGGCCCCCAGGCTGTCGACAGCGCTGACCACACCGCCGCGCACCTGCTCGGTCCCGTCCGCCCCGGCGAGGCCGAGCCGCACCGGCACGCCGAGCAGCGACTTCAGTTCGAGCCCGGCGTCGGGCGACAGGCACTCGACGCGGTAGCGGTAGCTGTCGGAGACGGCCTCGTCGCCGTGCACGGCAAGCGGCAGCAGCGTCTCGCCCCAGCGCTGGCCGTCGCCCAGGTGCAGGGTGAGGAGGCGCTGCTCCTGGCTGAAGGCGGCGGCGAAGCTGGCAAGGAGTGAGTGAATGGTCATGAGTATCGGGTGGATGGCCGGGGTCGCCTGATGGCAAGAATGGCAATTTTGAATACGGCATTTTCCGCAATATTTATGCTATTGGCAATTCCATACAGCAAGCTTGCGAGGATAAGGAAAGCGGGGACTATCCATCTCCATCTATCGGCTGGCTATGCTTTGTAGGCCATTTGTCCGCACTGGATAGCCTGACCGGAGGCATCCGACGAGCACCCGTCACCATGACGGAACCCGAAAAATTGATGACAATGTTTTTTAGCGAAAGCTAGCTTGGTGCTAACGACACCAAACCGTCCGCCTCTTCCTCCCCCGCCATCAGCTCAGCGGTTTCTTCCTGAATGACCAGCTGAGAAACGGCGGGACGACACCACACACCGGCCCCGCTTTCGGGTTCAAGCCATCACAAAACCCAACAATGGCGCGGCTTGCCGGGCGGGTAATACGCCAAATCGACGGAGCCATGAAAAAAGCCCCCGAAGGGGCTTCAAGAGAGAGAATGTTTACTACCGGGAACGAAGCTTACAGCCAGCCCGCCACGCGTTTGCCGTTGGCACCAACCCATTTCTCGGCCGCTGCCGCCGGCTTGGCGCCGTTCTCGACCTCCAGCATCACCGCGCCGATTTCCTCCGGCTTCCAGGAGAATTTCTTCAGGAAGCTCACCACTTGCGGTGCCTTGGCGTTCAGGCCGGGGTTGATCACGGTGTCGACGTGTTCTTCCTCGCCGTACACCTTCTTCGGATCCTCCAGGAAGCGCAGCTTCCACTTGGCGAACATCCAGTGCGGAATCCAACCCGTCACGGCGATCGGCTTCTTGGCGTTGATCGAGCGCGCCAGTTCGGACGCCATGCCCGGACCGGAGCTCGGCATCAGCTTGTAGTCGAGGTTGTAGTCCTTGATCGCCAGTTCGGTCTTCTTCATCACGCCAGCGCCGGCGTCGATACCGACGATGCGGCCCTGGAAGGCGTCCTTGTACTTGTTGAGGTCGGCCAGGCTCTTGGCGGGCACGTACTCGGGCACGATCAGGCCGATCTTGGCACCGGGGTAGTTGGGTCCCAGATCGGTGACCTTGTCCTTGAGCTGCTGGTAATAGTCACCATGCGTCACCGGCAGCCAGGCCGACAGCGTGGCGTCGAGATCGCCGCGCGCCACCCCCTGCCACATGATGCCGGCGGCGACCGGTACCAGCTCCACCGGGTAGCCCAGCTTGGTCTTGATGATGGCGGCGGCGACCTGCGTGGTGGCCACGCTGTCGGCCCAGCCTTCGACGTAGCCGATCTTGATCAGCGGTTTGTCGGCCGCCCAACTGGCGCTGGAACAGACCAGGCCGATGGCGGCCAGCAGCTTGACACTGTTGCGAACTTGCTTCATGCCAACTCCTCTACATGATAAAAGATGGGAATAGTCCCGTTCTGCTGCTTTACGTGCTACTGCGGGTGGTCCCGCTTATCGTTTGATTTATTGGATGTCTTCCGGCTTCACCACCAGCCAGTTCTTGTCGGCGGTGACCGTCTGGCCCAGCGAAGCTTGGCGCTTGGCCGATTCTTCCCACCACGACTGCATCGCCGGCATGTATTTGGCCTTGCGATTGACCCATACCCGCACCCCGCCCTTCTCGACGTCGGTACTGTTGAGCAGCATGTAGCCATCGGAGATCGGGGTGTCGCCCCCCACCAGTACCGGCTTCTTCCACTGGTCGATCCAGCCGACGATGGAGCCCAGTTTGCCTTCGTACCAGGTCATCGGGTTCATCAGGTAGGGGGTCAGTTCCAGGTCGAGGTTGCGCGCCGGGTCGTACTTGCCCTTCTTGATCTGCAGCCGCGAGCTGGTCAGCTCGCCGCTCGTCCGATCCTTGAGCAGCATGTTGACGCCGATGACGTTCTGCGGCTTGACGTTGTAGCCGTACTTGGGGTCGCTGACGACCATGCGTGCCAGCTCCTCGCCGGCGGCGGACATGACGTAGACCTCGATGCCGTTTTCCTGCAGCCGGTTGTAGAGCTCCTGCATGCCGGTGTAGAGATGCGGGCGGTTAACCGTGCCCTCCACGACTTTGTCGCCGCTGTAGTACTTGATCGGGATCGGCTTGTCGTAGGTCATCAGCTCGTCGACGTAGCCCTTGAGCTGTTTCAGCGTGAAGCCGGAGAACACCTGCGCCACCCACGGGTAGCACACCAGGTCGTCCACCTCGCACAGCCGGTAGTAATAGCTGTTCAGGCTCTCCTTGAACCCCGGCGTGTCCTTGAAGGGGAGCAATTTGAGCGAGGGATCGAGTTTGTCGCGCGTCAGCACGCCCTTCATCTCGAGGAACGGCAGCAAGGCCTCTTCCAGGTCGTAGCGGTAACTGGTGTTATCCATGTCGAACACCGCGTAGGCGCCCTTGTGGGCGTTGGCGGCGATCATGGTATTCAGCTTCTGGGCGACGTCGCCCGGCCAGTGCTTGAGCTCGGTGGCCTGGACTCCGGCCGTGGCCAGCAGCAACGACAACGACAATGCAACGCGTTTCAAACGACTCATCCGCTCACTCCTGTGGGTTGGACCGACACTGATGAAACAAAAAAACCCGGCATGCCTCGCACGCCGGGTAACTCACGACTCACTCTCCCCTTACCTTCGTGAGCACGCGCACGTCGTGCTCACCCAGCAACTTGTGCTGCCTGGCCTCGTCCCAACCGGTCTCCGACATGTACATGGGCATACCTGACTATGTGGGCTGGGCCGTCGCCGCGCATGGCGATCGCAGGCCTCGTCGAACTTTCCTTGTACTCCATGGTGCCGAACCCTGTTCCAGCCCAGCGGCATTGTGACGACCTGTTCTTGTTAGTGAACGACATGGTGAAGATGGTCCGGCACGCAGCGCCGCAGTATCTATACTGACTCCGCCTGCTGCGATGTCAGCGCGCAGCAGGCATCCGCCCGCGGCCGCTTCGGCGGCGCCAGCCCGACGTACACAAGGAGGAAGATCATGGCAATCCGCATTGGCGATGAAGCGCCCGATTTCACTGCCGATACCACCGAAGGCACCATCCACTTTCACGAATGGATCGGCGACAGTTGGGCCATCCTGTTCTCGCACCCGAAAGACTTCACCCCGGTCTGCACCACCGAGCTGGGCTATATGGCCAAGCTCAAACCGGAATTCGACAAACGCCACACCAAGATCATCGGTCTCTCGATCGACCCGGTCAGCGACCACAAGGCCTGGGTCGGCGACATCGCCGAGACCCAGGGCCACGCCGTCAACTACCCCATGATCGGCGACGCAGACCTGAACGTGGCCAAGCTCTACGACATGATCCATCCCAACGCCAGCCCCGGGCCGCGCACCGCCGTCGACAACGCCACGGTACGCTCGGTGTTCCTGATCGGCCCGGACAAGAAGGTGAAGGCGATGCTGGTCTACCCGATGAGCGCCGGGCGCAACTTCGACGAAGTGCTGCGCCTGCTCGACGCGCTGCAGCTCAACGCCAAGCACACCGTCGCCACGCCGGTGAACTGGCGCCCGGGCGACGACGTGATCATCCCGACCTCGGTATCGGATGAGGAGGCGCAGAAGAAATACCCAGAGGGCTACAAGACGCTGAAGCCCTACCTGCGCATGGTGGCGCAGCCGAAGTAGACATTGATGCTCCGCGCGCCAGGGTCGCCGCAGACGGCCCTGGCATATCCCTCTTCCGTTGTCGGGCAGCGGTTGGCCGCCGCTCGGCGCGATGTGTCGGCATAGGGAATTGGCGTGCCGGTGGCCGTGCTACAGCCGTGGGTGACGGCAGCTATCGGCGGGGAACGGAACCGGCCTTCCGCGTTATCCCGAAAAGAAACTTAACAAAATGAAGGAATTCATTAACAGTTTCGAATAACCCCTTGGCTACCATCAAGGTCCCTTTGAAAACCCGTCAGGGAAAAGGAGCCTTAATGAAATACCATCCGATTCATTCCCACCTCGTTGGTGCCCTGCTTCTCGCAGTGAGCAGTTCCGCCGCTCTGGCACTGGATATCAATGCCGCCAGCTCTGTCGAGCTGGTGCAAGCCGGCTTCAGCAAGACGCAGGCCGAAAGAATCGTGGCTTACCACAAGGCGCATGGCGATTTCCGGTCGTCGTCCGATTTACTCAAGGTCAAGGGTGTCACCAAGGCGACACTTCAGAAAGTGAACGACAAGCTCAATAGCGACGCCAGTGCGGCGGTCCGTGCCGAAGGCGCGGCCACGGCAGCGGGTCAAGCCCCCGCGGGCAAGACCGGCGCCGCGGGGGCCGGTAGCGCCTCTGCTGATCAGCGTCCGATGGAAACCTCTAGTGGCGCCAATGCCGGCGCTGGGGTTGGAGCTGGGGCTGGGGCCGGTGTCGGCGTAGGGGTTGGTGTCGGTGTTGGAGCCGGCAGCAGCGGCGGAGCCGCAGGCGTCAAAACCCAGGGTGGCGTTGGCATCGGTATCGGCCAGTAACCCCATCCCCGGCTCTGGGGCGCACTGAGATCAGTGCCTCGCCCTTGACCCGGATACAGCTCGGTCAGGCCCTTGGGGATGGCCGGGCTTTTTAACGCCAGCGCGGTGCCTGTTGCTGGCTGGTTTTTCCGCCCGCATTGGCCCCGACATTTCACGACCGGCCGCAGCAAAAACGGCGCGGGAGCGACATCCATCGCCACCCACGCCGTTCTTCTTGCGTGATCGGAACCGGGGTCAGGCGCCCCACACCTCGCCGAACACGCGCAGCCAGTTCTCGCCCAGCACCTTCTGAATCTTGCGCTCGCCCCAGCCGGCCTTCTCCATCGCAACGGTCAGGTTCGGCGTCTCGCCGATGGTGCGGATGCCTTCCGGATTCAAAATGGTCCCGAAGTTGGTCAGGCGGCGGTAACGGCCCTTGTCGTGGGTGATCCAGTCGAAGAAGCCCTTGTCGTAGCCCTGGGTGAAGTCGGTACCGAAGCCGACGCAGTCCTCGCCCACCAGGTTGATGATGTAATCCATCGCCTCGACGTAGTCGTCCACCGTGGCTTCGATGCCGCGCTTCAGGAACGGCGGGAACATAGTGACGCCGATAAAGCCGCCGTGGTCGGCGATGAACTTGAGCTCCTCGTCGCTCTTGTTGCGCGGGTGCTCCTTCAGGCCGGACGGCAGGCAGTGCGAGTAGGTCACCGGCTTCTTGGATTCCAGGATGGCCTCTTTCGAGGTGTGGCTGCCGACGTGCGACAGGTCGACCATGATGCCGACGCGGTTCATCTCGGCGATGACCTCGCGACCGAAGCCGGACAGGCCGCCGTCGCGCTCGTAGCAGCCGGTGCCGATCAGGTTCTGCGTGTTGTAGCACAGCTGCACCACGCGCACGCCCATGTCGGCGAACGCCTCGATGTAGCCGATGTTGTCCTCGAAGGCGTGGGCGTTCTGGAAGCCCAGGATGATGCCGGTCTTGCCGTCGCGCTTGGCCTGGCGGATGTCTTCGGTGGTGCGTACCAGCGACAGGATGTCGCTGTAGTCGCGAATCTTCTGCTTCATCTCGGCGATGTTGTCGACGGTATCGGTGAAGCCCTCCCACACCGACACGGTACAGTTGGCGGCGGTGAGGCCACCCTTGCGCATGTCGTCGAACACCGAGCGTTCCCACTTGGCGATGATCAGGCCGTCGATGACGATGCTGTCGTTATGCAGTGACATTTTTTCTCCTCGCGGGCACCTCACCCGCCTTGAGAAATGGTGCACGAGGCGGTTTCGGCCAACCTCGGCAGCAGCGACCGGTTTTTGCCGCAGACCGACATGGCATGGCGCGACAAGAGAAATGAAAAAGCCCCCGAAGGGGCATGAAGGGATGGTAATAACCACCGGGAACAAAACGTTACGGCCAGCCGGCCACTTCTCGGCCGTCATCACCAGCTTAGAGTCGCCGACAAAACCCAGTGCAACGGTCTTGGCTAGGCGCGCGGCCGCAGACAGTACAAGTAGTACGGCTAGGCCGCGCAACAACACCAAGAGGGTTTTGTTAGCGACTCAAAAGGTCAGGCCGCCACCGGGCGCTTGCTTGGACTGCCCGCATCGACCAGCCGCAGGAACGGGCTCTTGCCGGCCGAGGGCAGCTTGGCCACGGCGAAGCGGTACGGTATCGCCGCCTTGGTGATCAGCAGCCACAGGTAGTCGGCGAAACTGCGGCGGATCACCAGGAACACGCCGTCGCCGTCCACCCGGCACACCAGTCCGCCGGCCTTGCCCAGCACCGTGCTGGCCGCGTCGCCCGCCTCGATCGATTCGAAGTCGTACACGCCGAGGTGGCGCAGCAGCGTGACGTGCTCGACGCCGGACAGGTAGACCGTGGTCAGGCCGCCGCTGTTGTCCACCGCCTGGGCGAACAGCCCGTCGAAGTGCTTAGTGCAGGCCGCCAGCAGCGCCGGCACGGCGGCGCGGGCGGTGACCAGCAGGCATTCGTCCGGCGATTGCCAGATCAGCACGCCGGCCTCACCGCTGCTGAAGCGGCTGGCGGCTGGCACCGCCAGGCCGGTGGCCTGGGTGATGGCCTGGGCCACGGCAGCGTCGGAGAGGTCGCCGCGCAACACGATGTAGCCCAAGAGCGGCAGTTCGTTGGCGCGCACCTTCTGGCTGGCGTCGGCCGGTACCGTCAGCGCCGGCAGGTTGAAGTTGACCAGCGGCGATTGCAGGTAGGGTTGGAAGTTAGGCATGTTGACGCACCCCTTCTTGATCGACGAATACGGAGGAAACCACCTTGGCCGGGTGCATCTTGCCATGCGCCCACACGTACACCGTGTCGCCTTCGCGCTTCAGGCCGCCCTTGAGCACCGCCATCGCGATGGAGCGGCCGAGGAAGGCGCTGTGGTAGCTGGAAGTCACGTGGCCCTGCATGTCGGCCGGCGCCTGCGTGTTGCGGCTCGACAGGATCTGCGCGCCTTCGGCCAGCACCACCTTCGGGTCTTCGGTATACAGGCCCACCAGCTGCTTGCGGTCGGCGCGCGAGGTGTCGGAACGCGACAGCGAACGCTTGCCGAGGAAGCTGAACGGCTTCTTCATGCCCACCGCCCAGGCCATGTTCAGGTCGATCGGGCTCATCGAACCGTCGGTGTCCTGACCCACGATGATGAAGCCCTTCTCGGCACGCAGCACGTGCATGGTCTCGGTGCCGTACGGCGTGATACCGAACTCCTTGCCGGCCTGCATCACCTGTTCCCAGATGTAGTGGCCGTAGCAGGCGTCGACGTTGATTTCATACGCCAGCTCGCCGGAGAACGAGATGCGGCACACGCGGGCCGGTACGCCGGCGACGGTGCCTTCGCGCCAGTCCATGAACTTGAACGTGTCGGCGGACAGGTCGATGTCGCTGGAGAGCTTCTGCAGCACGGCACGGCTCTTCGGGCCGACCACGGCGGTGGTGCTCCAGTGATCGGTGACCGAGGTGAAGCGCACCTTCAGCTCCGGCCATTCGGTCTGGTGCCAGCGCTCCAGCCAGTTCAGCACGCGCGCGGCGCCGCCGGTGGTGGTGGTCATGTAGAAGTGGTCGTCGGCGATACAGGCAGTCACACCGTCGTCCATCACCATGCCGTTCTCGTCCAGCATCAGGCCGTAGCGGCACTTGCCCGGGTCGAGCTTGGTCCAGGCGTTGGAGTAGATGCGGTTGAGGAATTCGCGCGCGTCCGGGCCCTTGATGTCGATCTTGCCCAGGGTCGACGCGTCCATGACGCCAACACTATTTCGAGTCGCCAGGCACTCGCGGTCCACCGCCTGGTGCAGGGTTTCATTGCCCTTGGGGAAGTACCAGGGGCGCATCCACTGGCCCACGGTCTCGAACAGCGCACCGCGGGCGACGTGCGACGACTGCATCGCGGTGTAGCGGCGCGGGTCGAAGGTATCGCCGACGTGGCTGCCCGCCAGCGCACCGAAGGTCACCGGGGTGTAGGCCGGACGGTAGGTGGTGGTGCCCACTTGCGAGATCGGCATGCCGAGCGCCTCGGCGGCGATGGCGAAGCCGTTGACGTTGGACAGCTTGCCCTGATCGGTACCGAAGCCCAGCGCGGTGTAGCGCTTGACGTGCTCGATCGAGCGGTAGTTCTCGCGCACGGCCAGATGGATGTCGGCGGCGGCCACGTCGTTCTGGAAGTCGACCAGCGCCTTGGCACCGTGCCCTTCCGGCTTGCCGTCCGGCACGCGGAACACGCGGCGGGTCGGCTGGATGTCCTTGTCTTCGCTGACCGGGCAGGTGCTGGACGACGTACGGCCAAAGCCGATCAGCATCGCGCTGACCGAGGCGTGCGTCTGCGCCAGCGCCTCACCCAGGCCCCAGCGGCCGGTGATGGCGCCGGCCACGCTGATGCCCTGGCGGCCTTCGTCCGGGGTGACGAAGGACAGGCGTTCTTCGTTCCAGTACGGGCGGCCGTTGTTGTGGCAGAACAGGTGCACGGTCGAGGTCAGGCCGCCGGAGGACAGGATGGCGTCGGCCGACAGGGTCGGGCCTTTGCCGGTCACGGTCAGGCAGTGCGGGTCGAGCTTGATCAGCTTGGCACCGCTGGCGGCCTTGCCGCCCTGCACCTCGGCGATACCGTAGCCGAGCAGCAGCTCGACGCCGGCCTTCTTCGCCGCATCCAGGCGCCAGGCGGCGGCGCCGCGCTGACGAGTGTCGATCAGCGTCACGCGGCTGCCGGCCTCGGCCAGGTCCAGCGCGGTATCGTACGACGCATCGTTATGGGTGAGCAGCAGCACCTTGCGGCCGACCGCCACGCCGTAGCGGTTCAGGTAGGTCTGGCCGGCGGCGGCGGTGAGCACGCCCGGTCGGTCGTTGTTGCCGTAGACCAGCGGACGCTCGATGGCGCCGGTGGCCAGCACCACGTGGTGCGCGCGGATCTTGTGCAGGCGCTGACGCGGCAGGGTGGCGACGCGCTGCGCGATCGGCAGGTGGTCCTGCACCAGCTCGACCGCCTGCACCAGGTTCTGCTCGTGGTGGGCGAACGCCGTGGTGCGGGTCAGCACGGTGACGTTGGACAGGCTCTTCAATTCGGCCAGGCGCTCACTGACCCACTTCATCGCCGGCTTACCGTCGATCACGGCGCGGGCATCGGACAGCATCCAGCCGCCGGCTTCGCTCTGCTCGTCGACCAGCAGGGTCTTGAGGCCGGCACGGCCGGCCAGCGTAGCGGCCCACAGGCCGCAGGCGCCGCCGCCCACCACCAGCACATCCACGTGGTGGTGCAGGTGGTCGTAGAATTCCGGATCCGGATCGACCGGAGCGCGGCCGTAGCCGGCGGCCTTACGGATGATCTCTTCATAAAACGGCCAGGCTTTCGCCGGACCCATGAAGGTCTTGTAGTAGAAGCCGGGCGGCATGAAGCGGCTGAACTGGCCGGCCAGCCCCTTCAGGTCGAAGTTGAGCGACGGGAAGCCGGTGGTGGTGGTGGCGGACAGCCCCTCGTACATCTCCACCTGGGTCGCTTTCAGGTCCGGTACGGTATGGCCGCCGGTCTCGAGCTGGATCAGCGCGTTCGGCTCTTCGGCGCCGTGGCCGACGATGCCGCGCGGGCGGCCGTACTTGAAGCTGCGGCCGATCAGTTTCACGCCGTTGGCGATCAGGGCCGAGGCCAGCGTGTCGCCGGCGAAGGCCTGGTATTTCTTGCCGTCGAAGCGGAAGGTCAGCGGCGCCTTTTCGTTGATGCGCTGGCTGCTACGGTGGACACGGTAAGCGCTCATGCTTCGCTCTCCTTCAGATACAGCTCTTTGCCTGCGGCCAGCGTCCAGGTGCCGGCGATTTCATAGCTCACGGTGTTGCGCTTGACCGCAAACACCTTGCGGCAACCGGCGGTGTGCTGCCATTGCTCCCAAAACCAGCCGCGCGTGTTCTTGCGCATGAACAGGTAATCACCCCATTCGGCTTCGGTCGCCTCTTCCGGGTTGACCGGACGGGGGATGTAGGCCTCGCCGGCGTAACTGAATTCTTCTTCCTCGCGGGTTGCCCCGCAGTGCGGACAATGAATCTGGAACATCTGCGGCTCCTTAGTGCGCAACGCCGGCGGCGCCGTGCTCGTCAATCAGATGACCGGTATTGAAGCGGTCGAGCGCGAACGCCTTGTTCAGCGGATGCGCCTCATCGTTGGCGATGGTGTGCGCGAACACATAGCCCGAACCCGGGGTGGCCTTGAAGCCACCGGTGCCCCAACCGCAGTTGAAGTACAGGCCCTTGACCTTGGTCTTGCTGATAATCGGACAGGCATCCGGCGCCACGTCCACGATGCCGCCCCACTGGCGGTTCATGCGCACGCGCGAGAAGCTGGGGAACAGTTCGATGATCGCCGCCGCGGTATGCTCGATCACGTGCGGGCTGCCGCGCTGGCCGTAGCCGAGATAGCTGTCGATACCGGCGCCGATCACCAGCTCGCCCTTGTCGGACTGGCTGACGTAGCCGTGCACAGCGTTCGACATCACCACCGTATCCAGGCACGGCTTCATCGATTCGGACACGAAGGCCTGCAGCGGGTGGCTTTCCAGCGGCAGGCGCACGCCGGCCATCTTGGCCAGCGGCGTCGAGTTGCCGGCGGCCACGCAACCGACGCGGTCGGCGAAGATGTCGCCCTTGGTGGTCTTGACGCCCTTGATGCGGCCGTCTTCGATGATCATGTCAATGACTTCGCACTGCTCGATGATGTCGACGCCCAGCTCGCTGGCGCCGCGGGCGAAGCCCCAGGCCACCGCGTCGTGGCGTGCCACGCCGCCGCGCGGCTGGTAGCTGGCGCCCATCACCGGATAGCGCGTCTTGGCGCTGATGTCCATCAGCGGCACGATGTCCTGAATTTCCTTCGGCGAAAGCACCACGCCGTCGATACCGTTCAGGTTGTTGGCGTTGACGCGGCGCTCGATGTCGCGCATGTCCTGCAGGGTGTGGCCGAGGTTCATCACGCCGCGCTGGCTGAACATCACGTTGAAGTTCAAATCCAGCGACAGGCCTTCCCACAGTTTCATAGCGTGTTCGTACAACTGCGCCGCCTCGTCCCACAGGTAGTTGGAACGCACGATGGTGGTATTGCGCGCGGTGTTGCCGCCGCCGAGGTAGCCTTTTTCCAGTACCGCGACATTCTTCACGCCGTGGTTTTTGGCCAAGTAATAAGCTGTCGCCAGACCATGACCGCCGCCGCCGACGATGATCACGTCGTAACGAGGCTTCGCCTGCGGACTGCGCCAGGCCGGCTGCCAGCTTTCATTATGTTTGAGCCCGTTCTTCAACAGGCTCCAGAGGGAGTAACGGTTTGCCATGGGACGGGTCCGTATTTGAGGTGCCAAGGTGAGTTCATTCTTGGCGAGCCGGCCCCGTTCCGATTGACTGGAAAGGACGATCACTTGCCGATTTACGACAAAGCGCCCTTGACCCAGATCATTTACCCGATATTTATCCCCTCGCCCCCTTGAAAGCCTCGGCAAGGCACCCAAGGTTGGCCGAAACCCTCGCCATGCCCCGCCAAAATCCATGTCCAAAAAACGACAAAACCTGGCGGCTGACGGCCAGAGCCCCCTTTTCGCGCGCGCTAAGGTGAAGCAGCGTCGTCGGTAACAAACCGACCAACGACCGCGTCGATCAACGGATAGCCAAAGGAGCGGCACACCGCCAGCCGGTGACCGAGAAACCCACCATGTCCCAGTCCCAACTCAGATACATCCTGGCCTTCACCTGTAAAAGCGCCCCGGGCCAGATCGCCCGCGCCACGCAACTGCTCGACGCGCACCACTGCTATATCGACGAGCTGGCGGTGTTCGACGACGAGGACACCCAGCGCTTCTTCGTGCGCTGCACCTTCCACTCGCTCGGCGACGGCTTCGACCGCGCAGCACTGGAAGCCGGCCTCGCCGACATGGCTGGCCACTACGACATGCAATGGACGCTGCATGACACGCACACCCGTCCGCGCGTGCTGATCATGGTGTCGAAACTCGACCACTGCCTGAACGACCTGCTCTACCGCTGCAAGATGGGCGACCTCGACATGGAAGTGACCGCGATCGTCTCAAACCATGCCGACCTGGCGCCGATCGCCGCCGCGCACGGCCTGACCTACCACCACCTGCCGGTCACCCACGACACCAAGCCGCAGCAGGAAGCGGCACTGCTGGAACTGGTGCGAGAAACCCAATCCGAGCTGGTGATCCTGGCACGCTACATGCAGGTGCTGTCGCCTGAGATGTCGAAGAAGCTCTCGGGACGCGCCATCAACATCCACCATTCCTTCCTGCCCGGTTTCAAGGGCGCCAAGCCCTACCACCAGGCGCACGAGCGCGGCGTCAAGCTGATCGGCGCCACCGCCCACTACATCACCGACGATCTGGACGAAGGCCCGATCATCGAGCAGGTGGTGGAGCGCGTCGACCACGCCTACCGCCCGGAGCAGCTGCTGGCTGCCGGGCGCGACATGGAGTGCCTGGCGCTGGCGCGCGCGGTGCGCTTCCACCTCGAACGGCGCGTGTTCCTCAACGGCAACCGTACCGTGGTACTGCGCTGACCTACCCTGCCCCGCGACGGCGCTGGTACGTCGTCCGCGGGGCCCTGCAACGCTTTTGCTGCAACGCACTGTTCGCGCACGGCATCCTGCCCTATCATGCCGGTCATTTGCCTCATTTCCTCCCCCGCTCCATGACCGACACGTCCACCGATATCGCCGATATCACCGCCCTCGACGCCTACCTCGACACCCACCAGGCCAAACTGGTCACCACCGACGGCAGCTACGCCCTGTCGGTGCACGGCGACATCCTCGTCGGCGCGCGCCGCGTGCCTTATCACCTGGTGCCGGACGAAGGCTTCCTCGGCAAGACCGCCAAGTGGCGCAAGCTCGACGATGCGGCGCGCCTGGCATTGGTGCAGGAACGCTGGAACAGCGCGACGCGCGCCCGGCTGGAAGCGCACGTGCGCGAGTGCGCCGAGCGCGTGCTGACGTTGGCCGAACAATACGAGCTCGACCCCACCGGCGCGCTACAGGCCTTTCTCGCCAAGTACGAACTGGCAAAGCGGCGCTGCTCGCTGGCGCTCGATCGCATCGCCGCGCTGCGCGACAGCCACGCCGCCACGCGTCAGGCCGAAAAGACCCGCAACGCGGTCAACCTGTCGCTCTACCCGGAATCGTTCACGCTGGCGCAAAGCATGCGCCGCCACTTCATCGCCGTGTTGGGCCCCACCAACTCCGGCAAGACCCACGCCGCGATGGAACACCTGGCCCAGGCCGGCACCGGCGCCTATCTCGCCCCGCTGCGGCTGTTGGCGCTGGAAAACTACCAGCGCCTGCTCGACGCCGGCGTGGCGGTCAGCCTGATCACCGGCGAACAGCGCAAGCTGCACCCGGACGCCACCCACGTGGCGAGCACGGTGGAGATGCTCAACCCGAACCGCCCGCTCGACGTGGCGGTGATCGACGAAATCCAGCTGCTCGACGACCCCGACCGCGGTGCCGCCTGGACCGCCGCGGTGTGCGGCGTGCCGGCCAGCACCGTGTACCTGCTGGGCGCGCTGGAAGCGGAGCCGGCGATCGAAGCCTTGGTCAAGCGCGTCGGCGGCACGCTGGAAGTGAAGAAGCTGCAGCGCAAATCGCCGCTGGTGATGGAAAAGAAACCGCTGGGTTCGCTCAAGAACCTGCAGGCGGGCGACGTGCTGATCGCCTTCTCGCGCCGCGAAGTGCTCAACTGGCGCGACCAGGCCATCGAACAGGGCTTCGCGGTGTCGGCGATCTACGGCAACCTGTCGCCGGAAGTGCGCCAGGCGCAGGCGGAACGCTTCATCGACGGCGAAACCAAGATCGTGGTCGGCACCGACGCCATCGGCATGGGCCTCAACACCCCGGCGCGGCGCGTCATCTTCACCACCGCCAGCAAGTGGGACGGCTACAGCGAAGGCGAAATCCCCGCCGCGCTGGCCAAGCAGATCGCCGGGCGCGCCGGCCGCTTCGGCGCGCACGAGGCGGGCTACGTCGCCGGGCTCGACAGCCATACCCACCAGATCATCGCCAACCTGCTCAAGGAAACGACCGAGCCGCTGCCAGCCTCCGGCTTCTACGTCGCGCCCAGCCTCGACTACCTACAGCAAATCGCCGCCGCCACCGGCCAGAGCAAGCTGCAGGCGCTGCTGGAGCTGTTCACCAAGCACATCAACGTGCACGACGAATTCTTCCTGCCCGCCAACCTCGCCGACCAGATCGAGAAGGCGCGCTGGCTCGACGCCCTGCCGCTGACGCTGGCCGACCGCTTCACCTTCAGCCTGTGCCCGGTATCGACCAAGATCCCGATGCTGGAACGCGCGCTGCAGGACTGGGCGCAGTACCGCGCCGACGGCCGCGAGGCGCCGCTGTTGCGCATGGAAGGCATGGGCGGGCGCAACGAACTGCAATACCTCGAAGACACCTGCAAGCTCTACGCCGCCTACGCCTGGCTGGGCTACCGCATGGCCGACACCTTCCCGCACGGCGAGATGGCGCAGACGCTGATGCAGTCCACCTCCGACAAGATCGACGCCTTGTTGCAGGCCCAGAACACCCGCCGCCACGGCCGCCGCGCGCCGCAGGACCAACGCCGCCAGCCCGGCAGCGGCAAGCCCAGACAGTTCAAGCCCGGGCGGCGCTGAGCCCGGATACCGTGACCGGAAGCCCAGGCGGGGATGTAGCCTGCCTGGCTTCCGGACACGGGGCCTCTTGCCACCCCGTCTCGCCCCCCGTCTCACCCCCTCGGCGCCTGCCGCGGTTAGCCTCATGCCCAGCTCCGCAACAGGAAGCCATGCCGTGCAGGTGACGTTAGAACCTGTTCGCGATCGTTGAATAGGGCCTCGAAGACAGCTAAACACGGGTCTTAGTTTTTTTATTTCCTGGTCATCGAATAAATCAATTTCCCGACTAAATTGAGACTACTTACTCTTTAGGAGAGGCTCATGTATTCCATATGGAGCCGGGTGTGAGTGCCAATGTCCCCAGGAGAGAACCCATGTCGACTGAATCGAAATGCCCTTTCAAACATACCGCAGGCGGTGGCACGTCGAACCAGGACTGGTGGCCCAATCAGCTGAACCTGAAAATCCTGCACCAACACTCGTCGCTGTCCGACCCCATGGGCGAGGACTTCGACTACGCCAAAGCATTCAAGAATCTCGATCTGGCGGCCGTGAAGAAGGACCTCCTGGCGCTGATGACTAACTCGCAGGACTGGTGGCCGGCGGATTTCGGCCACTACGGCCCCTTGTTCATCCGCATGGCCTGGCACAGCGCCGGCACCTACCGCATCGGCGACGGCCGTGGCGGCGCCGGAGCCGGCCAGCAACGCTTCGCCCCGCTCAACAGCTGGCCCGACAACGCCAACCTCGACAAGGCGCGCCGGCTGCTGTGGCCGATCAAGCAGAAGTACGGCCGGAATATCTCTTGGGCCGACCTGATGATTCTCGCCGGCAACGTCGCGCTGGAGTCGATGGGGTTCAAGACCTTCGGCTTCGCCGGCGGGCGGAAGGACGTCTGGGAGCCGGAAGAAGACGTCTACTGGGGCGCCGAAACCACGTGGCTGGAAAACAAACGCTATTCCGGCGAGCGGGATCTGGAAAATCCGCTCGGCGCCGTGCAGATGGGCCTGATCTACGTGAACCCGGAAGGCCCGGACGGCAACCCGGACCCGCTCGCGGCGGCCAAGGATATCCGCGAAACCTTTGCCCGCATGGCGATGAACGATGAAGAGACGGTGGCGCTGATCGCCGGCGGCCACACCTTCGGCAAGACCCACGGCGCCGGCCCGGCATCCCATGTAGGAGCCGAGCCGGAAGCCGCCGGCATCGAAGAGCAGGGGCTCGGTTGGAGGAGTAGCTTCGGCACCGGCAAAGGCGGCGACACCATCACCAGCGGCCTGGAAGTCACCTGGACCACCACGCCGACCCGGTGGAGCAACAACTTCTTCGAAAACCTGTTCGGCTACGAGTGGGAGCTGAGCAAGAGCCCGGCCGGCGCGCACCAGTGGGTCGCCAAGAACGGCGCGGGTGCGGGGGCCATTCCGGACGCGCACGATCCGTCCAAGCGCCACGCCCCGACGATGCTGACCACCGATCTTTCGCTGCGCTTCGACCCGGCCTATGAAAAGATCTCGCGGCGTTTCCACGAGAACCCAGACCAGTTCGCCGACGCGTTTGCCAGGGCGTGGTTCAAGCTGACGCACCGCGACATGGGGCCGCGCGCACGCTATCTCGGCCCGGAAGTGCCGGCAGAAGAGCTCCTCTGGCAAGACCCCATCCCCGCGCTCGATCACAAGCTGATCGACGAACAGGACATTGCCGCCCTCAAGGGCAAGATTCTGGTGTCGGGCCTGTCCATCTCACAACTGGTCTCCACCGCCTGGGCGTCGGCATCCACCTTCCGCGGCTCCGACAAGCGCGGCGGAGCCAACGGTGCCCGTATTCGCCTCGTGCCGCAGAAAGATTGGGAAGTCAACCAGCCCGAGCAACTGGCGAAAGTACTCGAGACCCTGGAAGGCATTCAGCACGCGTTCAACAACGCCCAGTCCGGCGGCAAGAAGGTCTCGCTCGCCGACCTGATCGTGCTGGGCGGTTGTACCGGCGTCGAGCAGGCGGCGAAGAAGGCTGGCCACACCGTGACGGTGCCGTTTGCACCGGGCCGCATGGACGCTTCCCAAGAGCAAACCGACGTGGTCTCCATGGCGGTGCTCGAGCCCATCGCGGACGGCTTCCGCAACTACCTCAAGGGCAGATACGCCGTCTCGGCCGAGGCCCTGCTGGTCGACAAGGCGCAATTGCTGACGCTGACGGCGCCGGAGATGACGGTGCTGGTGGGCGGCCTGCGGGTTCTGGGCACCAATGTCGGGCAGAGCCGGCACGGGGTCTTCACTCAGCGACCAGAGGTGTTGAGCAACGATTTCTTCCTGAACCTGCTCGACATGGGCACGGCGTGGAAGGCCACGTCAGACGCCAAGGACGTGTTCGAAGGGCGCGATCGCGCCACGGGGCAACTCAAATGGACCGGCACCCGTGCCGATCTGGTCTTCGGCTCGAATTCCCAACTGCGGGCCCTGGCGGAAGTCTATGGCAGCGCGGACGCCCAGGAGAAGTTCGTCCATGACTTTGTCGCCGCCTGGAACAAGGTGATGAACCTCGACCGCTTCGACCTGGCGTGATGCTCGCCCCCAGGGCGTGTCATCTAGTGTTTCTCCGGCGCAGAGCGGGAAACCAGGGATGACACGCCCTCAGCGGCTGCACTTGCCACCATCACGGAGTCGGCGAGCGATGCTGCGCAAACCTCCCGCACGCAACCGCGCAGCCAGCGATGCGCCAAATCGGCATCCATCCGCGGATGCCAGAGCAGGGAAACCGTGATCTCAGGAGCGGGAAACGGAAGGGCAAAGCTGTGCATCCCGTCACGCAGGGTGCCGGTATAGCGCTCGGGAACCGTGGCGACCAGATCCGTGGCCCGCGCCAACGCCAGCGCCGGGGCAAAACCGCCGACGATGGTCATGATCTCCCGCTCCAGCCCGATCGTCCTCAAGGTTTCATCAACCGGCCCCTTGTCGCTCCCCCGCCGGGAGACCAGGACATGCCGGCCCGCCGCATAACGGGCGGGGGTGATCTCCCCCTGGCAGAGCGGGTGCCCCTGGCGCACGACACCGATGAAGCGGTCTTGGAACAAAGCGCGCACGCGCACCTCCGGGCCTGTTCCCTCCCCCACCACCCCGGTATCCAGATCGACGCTGCCGTCGCGCAGCGGCGCGGTGTCTTTGTTCGATTTCGGCATGAAACGCAGCCGGACCCCGGGAGCAGCCTCGCTGACGCGAGCAATCAGGCTCGGCCCGAAATTTTCCACGAAACCATCGCCGACGCGCAGCGTGAAGGTGCGGACGAGCTGGGTGAGATCGAGCTTCTCTGCCGGGCGCAGCACCGCTGCGGCGTCCTGAACGAGCTGGCTGACCTGCTCGCGCAGTTCAAGCGCACGCGGGGTAGGCACCAGCCCGCGCCCCGCCCTGACCAGCAAGGGGTCGCCCGTCGTCTCGCGCAAGCGCGCCAGCGCCCGGCTCATCGCCGAGGGGCTCAGCCGCAAGCGCCGGGCAGCGCGCGCCACGCTGCCTTCGGCAAGCAGCACGTCAAGGGTGACAAGCAAATTGAAATCGGGTGTCGACATGTATTCTGGCCTATTGAATTCGAAAACAAGCTCCAGCTCCCGCAAGGCGTCCAGAGGCCCGGTTAAGGAGCACGCCAGCAGGCTGGAGGTGAATGCACCATTGATAGCATGCCGGGCCATACGATCAATACCGTTTGGATAAGATGCGCCGCCGACGACGCCACCAAAAGCCCGCCATCTGCTATCGTCCTATCTATGCAACCCATCATCACCATATCGAATCTCTCCAAATTCTACGCTTCAGGCTTCCAGGCCTTGAAGGGTGTCAATCTGGAGATCCGGCGCGGAGAAATCTTCGCCTTGCTGGGCCCGAACGGGGCCGGCAAGACCACGCTGATCAGCACGATCTGCGGCATCGTCAACCCGAGCGAGGGCCGGATTCTGGTTGATGGCCACGACATCGTGACGGACTACCGCGCGGCCCGCGCCATGATTGGCCTGGTGCCGCAGGAGCTGACCACCGATGCCTTCGAATCGGTGTGGGCCACGGTGTCGTTCAGCCGCGGCCTGTTCGGCAAACGCAAGAACCCGGCCTACATCGAAGAAGTGCTCAAGGCGCTGTCGTTGTGGGACAAGAAGGACAACCGCATCATGACGCTGTCGGGCGGCATGAAGCGGCGCGTGCTGATTGCCAAGGCGCTGTCGCACGAGCCGACGATCCTGTTTCTCGACGAGCCGACGGCGGGGGTCGATGTCGAACTGCGCCAGGACATGTGGCGACTGGTGCGCTCGCTGCAGGCGCGGGGGGTGACCATCATCCTGACCACCCACTACATCGACGAAGCCGAGGAGATGGCCGACCGCATCGGGGTGATCCGCAAGGGCGAGATCATCCTGGTGGACGAGAAGGCCGAATTGATGCGCAAGCTCGGCAAGAAACAGCTGACGCTGCAACTGGAGGCCCCGCTCGAGAGCATTCCTTCCGAGCTTGGCGGCTACGAGCTGGATTTGGCGAATGGCCGCAGCGAGCTGGTCTATACCTACGACGCGCAGGGCGAACGCTCCGGCATCCTCGCGCTGTTGCAGGCTCTCAACGCGGCGGGGATACGCTTCAAGGACCTGCAAACGACGCAAAGCTCGCTGGAGGACATCTTCGTCAGCCTGGTGAGGGAGAGAAAATGAACCTGTATGCAGTCAGTGCGATTTACCGCTTCGAGATGGCCCGCGCCGGGCGCACGCTGATGCAGAGCATCATCTCCCCGGTGATTTCGACCTCGCTCTATTTTGTCGTGTTCGGCGCCGCCATCGGCTCGCGCATCCCCGAAACCCACGGCATCAGCTACGGTGCGTTCCTGGTGCCGGGGCTGATCATGCTGTCGCTGCTGACGCAGAGCATCGCCAACGCCTCGTTCGGCATCTATTTCCCCAAGTTCACGGGGACGATCTACGAGTTGCTGTCGGCGCCGGTTTCCTACCTGGAGCTGGTGGTGAGCTATGTCGGGGCGGCGGCGACCAAGTCGGTGATTCTCGGCCTGATCATCCTGGCGACGGCGGGCCTGTTCGTGCCGCTGCAGGTGGCCCACCCCCTGTGGATGCTACTGTTCCTGGTGCTGACCTCGGTCACGTTCAGCCTGTTCGGCTTCATCATCGGCATCTGGGCGGATGGCTTCGAAAAGCTGCAGATCATCCCGCTGCTGATCATCACGCCGTTGACGTTTCTCGGCGGCAGCTTTTACTCCATCGATATCCTGCCGCCGTTCTGGCAGACCGCCGCGCTGTTCAACCCGGTGGTCTACCTGATCAGCGGCTTTCGCTGGAGCTTCTACGGTATTGCCGACGTCAGCGTCGGTATCAGCCTTGCCATGACGATCGGCTTTTTGGCGCTGTTCACGGCGATCGTGGCGTGGATTTTCAAGACCGGCTATCGCATCAAGGCCTAGGCCATCATCCGCACCCTGTTTCTTTCTGAGAGCCAATAGCTGACACACTCAGAGTGCGGATTCGATAAGTCATGCCAACAGGTCTGGTTGAAGTAGCGCCCTGGCAGGCCGGGGCCGGAGACAGCAGGCAGGACCGGCCGGTCAATCCGGCATCCTGTACCCATGACGAAGCCCTCAAAATACGTGCGGCACGGGCAGGCGAGGTAACCGCTGGCCTCATCCCCTGTCGCGCCGCCGATGCGTAGAGGCCGGCCACAACACCCGGGGCGGTTCAGTTTCCGACTTCAATAGACAGGAACAAAACGTGTTCCTGCCCTGGCACGCTTGATCGTGACATGGCGTTTAATGCACGAATCAAGTGCAAATGCTGCGCCTTCCGCCCTACTCGGCAGCGACCTAGACTCCTCTCTGAAAGCCCCGCTTCGGGGCACCCGGAAGAAGGAGTTCATGTTGAAACCGCTTGCTCGAACCGGCGACGCGGCCGTCGCCGCCGAGGGGAAAGCCCCACCGTCGACGACATGGGTGCTGGCCTGCCTGTCGCTCTCCATGCTGCTGTCCTCGCTCGGCACCAGCATCGCCAATGTCGCCCTGCCGACGCTGGCCAGGGTGTTCGCCGCTTCCTTCCAGGAGGTCCAGTGGATCGTCCTGGCTTACCTGCTTGCCATCACCACCCTGATCGTCAGCGTCGGGCGGCTCGGCGATCTGGCCGGGCGACGCCGGCTGTTATTGCTCGGTCTCTTTCTATTCACGCTGGCCTCGGTGCTGTGCGGCGTGGCGCCCACGCTGGGGCTGCTGATTGCCGCACGGGCGGCGCAGGGCTTGGGCGCGGCCATCATGATGACCCTCACCATGGCGTTTGTCGGGGACGCGGTTCCGAAGAACAAGACCGGCAGCGCCATGGGCCTGCTCGGCACCATGTCCGCGATGGGCACCGCGCTGGGGCCAGCGCTCGGCGGCACGCTCATCGCCGGCTTCGGCTGGCGCGCCATCTTCCTCGTCAACGTGCCGCTGGGCATCCTGGCTTTCTTGCTCGCCTATCGCGCCCTGCCCGTCGATCGCCAGGGTCCGGGGGCGGACCGGGCCGGCTTCGACACCGTGGGCACGCTGCTGCTTGGGACTTCGCTCGCGGCCTATGCGCTCGCCGTGACGCTGGGGAGAGGCCGCTTCACTGAACTGAACCTGGCCCTGTTGCTGGCAGCGGTTCTGGCTGGGGGCCTTTTCGTGTTGGTGGAGGCACGCGTGGCATCGCCATTGATCCGCCTGGCGGCGTTCCGCAACACCGAGCTGAGCGCGAGTCTCGCCATGAACGGGCTCGTCTCGACGGTGATGATGGCGACGCTGGTGGTCGGGCCGTTCTACCTGTCACGCGCGCTCGGCCTGGGCGAGGCGGCGGTCGGAATCGTCCTGGCGATGGGCCCGATCATTTCGGCATTGAGCGGTGTCCCGGCGGGGCGCGGCGTCGACCGCTGGGGTGCGGCCGCCATGACCACCGCGGGGCTGGTTGTCATGGCGACGGGGCTGTCGGCACTCGCGCTGCTCCCCGGGGTATTCGGCGTGGCGGGCTACCTGGCCGCCATCGCCCTCCTGACTCCCGGCTACCAGCTCTTCCAGGCGGCCAACAACACGGCCGTGATGAGGGATGTCGCGCCGGACCAGCGCGGCGTCATTGCCGGCCTGCTCAGCCTGTCGCGCAATCTCGGGCTCGTCAGCGGAGCATCCGCCATGGGCGCCGTGTTCGTGCTCGCCACGGGGACGAGCGACATCGCTTCGGCACACCCCGACGCCGTGGCCAGCGGCATGCGGTTCACCTTCGCCGCCGCGACGCTGCTGATCGTCGCCGCGCTCGCCATCGCGGCGGCAAGCCGTGCTCTCGCGCCCCGACCCGCGCTTGATGCTGCGCGGGATGAGGCATGAGGCCAGCGGGACGCCCGTGCCGGGACCGGTTCGGCAGAGGTCAGACGGTGCCCAGGAAGCCGGCGATCCGCGCCACCACCCGGTCTTCCTGCTCGCGGTGCGGCACGTGGCCGAGGCCCGGCAGGATGTCGAGTTGCACCGGGCCGCTCACCCTGGCCGCGATGCGTTCGGGCTGGTCGGTCGATCCGTACTCGTCTTCGCTGCCGTGCATCACCAGGCTCGGGCATCTCACCTCCGGCAAGACGTCGTGCAGCGACCAATCGGCGAAATCCGGCGCCAGCCAGGTATCGATCCAGGCGTTCAGCACCCAGTCCGCCTTGTCGCCGTGATAGCGCTGCAGCCGCGTGAAGTGCTCGGCCTGCCGGAACATCTCCCGGGCCTCGCGAATGCCGGCCCGCGTGCGTTCTTCGACGAAGGCCTGGGCGGACAGCGTGACCAGGGCATCGCAGGCCGCGGCATGGCTGGCCGCGCAATGCACGGCCATGCAGCCGCCGACGCTATGCCCGATGGCGACGAAGCGCTCGAAGCCGAAATGCCGCTGCACCGCGGGGAAGACATCCCGCGCCTCGGCGGCGATGAAATCCCGGCCCGGTTCGCCACGGCGTGTATCGGATTGACCGTACCCGAGCCGGTCGTAGGCGATCACCACCCGCCCTGATTTTTGCGCGAGCATGGCCGGAAAGGATCGCCACAGGGCGATGCAGCCGAGCGAATCGTGCAGCAGGACGATGGGCGCGCGCATGACGTCGCCGCTCTCCGGACGCCAGCAGCGCGCGAAAAGACGACCTTGGTCGGTGTCGATCCAGTGATCGGTGATCGAATAGTGTGGTCTGTTCATGATGGCTCACTCGCCTAACCGATGACGCAGCAGGCCCGCCGAGGCAATGCCGATCATCACGGTCGGAAGAACGGGCAGGCCGGCAAGCCCGGATACCTTGCCACACTCCCCGTGGCGGCACCAGGAAAACTCCGGGAGAAGCCATGCCGTAGCGGCACGGTCCGGCGCAGCCCATCCCCAGCCGGGTGCGCGTGAGGGAAGCCGCCTGCCGCCCTCCCCCGGCTCGAGGCCGCGGCGGCAGGAAGAACGGGCGCCGGGTCGACCTCAGCGCGCCTCCGACACCCCTTCCAGCGTCATGCCGCGCGTTTCCACCCCGAGCAGATAGACCGCGGCCGCCGCCAGCGCAAAGCAGGTGGTGCCGAGCAGGAACACCCCGCCCTGCCCCCACAGCGGCAGGATCAGCCCGACCAGGGTCGGCCCGAGCAAGGCGCCGACACGGCCCACCGCCGAGGCGCAGCCGGAGCCGGTGGCGCGCGCGTGGGTGCCGTACAACTCCGGCGTGTAGGTGTAGAGCACCGCCCACATCCCGAACAGGAAGAATTGCATGACCAGGCCGGAGGCGATCAGCGCGGTTTCATTGCCGCTGCCCTGCGCCATCTGACCGTAGACGTAGATCATGGTGGCGCCCCCGAGCAGCGCGGCGATGCAGGTGGGCTTGCGCCCCCAGCGTTCCACCAGCCAGGCGGCGGTGAGGAAGCCGGGAATGCCGCCCAGCGAGATCCACACCGTGTACAGCACCGATTTGGTGACCTGATAGCCGGATTGCTGCATGAGTGCGCTAAGCCAGGTGGTCAGGCTGTAGAAGCCCAACAGCGCGAGGAACCACAGCAGCCACACCATCACGGTGCGGCTGCGCTGGCGCGGCGTCCACAAGGCGGCGAACGAGCCCTTGCCGGCGGTGGCCCCGGTCGACTGCAGCGCCTGCGGCGCCGGCAGCGAGATCAGCCCCAGGCTGGCGATGACCTTGCGCTCGATCTGCGCGATCACGCTCTCGGCGCGGGCGTGCTGCCCGGCGCTCTCCAGCCAGCGCGGCGATTCGGGCACCCACTGCCGCACCACCAGCAGGAACAACGCCGGCACCGCGCTGATCAGGAACACCGTGCGCCAGCCGTGCTCTTGCAGAATCCAATACGACAGCAAACCGGCGGTAATGAAGCCCAGCGGCCAGAAGCCGTCCATCAGGGCGATGTAGCGCCCGCGCTGGCGCGCCGGAATCAGCTCGGCCAACAGCGTCTGCGCCACCGGAAACTCCATGCCCATGCCGATACCGAGCAGCAGGCGGTAGCCGAACAGCTGTTCCGGCGTGGCGGCGGTCGAGCACAGATAACTCGCCACGCCCCACAGCACCATGCTGCTCTGCAGCACCGGGGTGCGGCCGAAACGGTCGGCCAGCAGGCCGGAGAGCACGGCGCCTGCCACCATGCCGAGAAAGCTGGCGCTGCCGATGAAACCGGCCTGGGCGCTGCTGAGCTGGAATTCGGTTTTGATCGAGCCCAGCACGAAGGTCATCAGGCCGAGGTCGACGGAATCGAAGAAGAATGCCAGGGCGATGATGGAGAGGATCAGGCGGTGGTAGCCGCTCATCGGCAGCCGCTCGAGGCGGGCAGCGACGCTGTGGGCGCCTCGCGGGGAGGCAGGGGGGTGCTTCATGGTGGTTCTCCTGTGACGATGCGAACGGGTGTGGAAACGCGCGGAACACGACGGTGACGATTGCGACTAGACTCGGCCAGCTTTCGTCGGGGCGATTGGTGAATTGCGATCGTCATATGGAAATTTTCGACAAAAGCGATCGGCATGACGACTGTGCCGCGCCGCGCCGGCGCCACGCCCGCACCTTGGCGAGTGTCGCCGCAGAAGGGGTTGACGTCGGAAACAGACAGGTGGCCGGAGGGGGTGACGTGGCTCAATCTAGGTCGTATAAAGGCGCGTTGCGGCATGAGCCCAAGACAGCCACGACGAACCTATCCCTGAAGGTGAGCGAGCCAAAGCAGGTTGAGTACCGCCGGAGCACAGGAACCGGAATGGACGCGTTGTCCATGAGGATTCCGTATCGCTGAGCGAATCAGAAGATTCGCACGCAGTCCGCGGTGCTCAAGATGCAAAGGCACAGCCGCCTGCGGGGGTAGGTTCCAAGGTCAACGACAAAGGAGCTACAGTGAGCGACAACATTCTGCGCAGCTATATCGGTGGACGATATATCGACAACCCGTCCCTGCCGCTGGTGGACAACATCAACCCGGCCACCGGTGAGGTGATCTGCCGTGTGCAACAGGCCGGCGAGGCCGAGGTACAGCTGGCGATCGAGACTGCGCGCCAAGGCTTCGAACTGTGGTCGGCCATGACCGGTGCCGAGCGCGGCCGCATCCTCAACCGTGCGGTACAGATCCTGCGCGAACGCAACCGCGAACTGGCCGAGCTGGAAGTGCGCGACAACGGCAAGCCGATCCAGGAGGCCGAGGTGGTGGACGTGTCGTCCGGCGCCGATTGCATCGAATACTTCGCCGGGCTGGCCGCCAGCATCCACGGCCAGCAGTTCCCGCTCAAGGGCGCCTTCGCCTACACCCGGCGCGAGCCGCTCGGCATCTGCTTCGGCATCGGCGCCTGGAACTACCCGCTGCAGATCGCCTGCTGGAAGTCCGGCCCGGCGCTGGCCTGCGGCAACGCGATGATCTACAAGCCGGCGTCGCTCACCCCGATGACGGCGGCCAAGTTGGCCGAAATCTACACCGAGGCCGGCGTGCCGGACGGCGTGTTCAACGTGATCCAGGGCACCTCGGCCGCCGCGCGCCAGCTGATCGCCCACCCCGAGGTGGCCAAGGTGTCGATCACCGGCTCGGTGGACACCGGCAAGGCGATCATGGCCGACGCCGCCAAGACGCTGAAGCGCATCACCATGGAGCTGGGCGGCAAGTCGCCGCTGGTGATCTTCGACGACGCCGATCTCGACCAGGCGGTCTCGGCGGCGATGCTGGCCAACTTCTACACCCAGGGCGAAATCTGCACCAACGGCACGCGCGTATTCGTGCACGATTCGATCTACGACGCCTTCCTGGAAAAGCTGGTGAGCCGCACGCGCAAGCTCAAGATCGGCGACCCGATGGACCCGGCAACCCAGGTGGGCGCGCAGGTGTCCAAGAGCCATGCCGACAGCGTGATGCAGTACGTCGAGCTGGGCAAGGCCGAAGGCGCCAGGCTGCTGGCCGGCGGCAACCGCGTGACGGTGCCGGGCTGCGAGGGCGGCAACTTCATCGCGCCGACCATCTTCGCCGACTGCACCGACGACATGAGCATCGTGCGCGAGGAGATTTTCGGGCCGGTGATGTCGGTGCTGCGCTTCAGTGACGAAGACGAAGTGATCCGCCGCGCCAACGACACCCGCCTGGGGCTCGCCGCCGGGGTGTTCACCAAGGACATCTCGCGCGCGCACCGCGTGGTCGGCAAGTTGCAGGCCGGCGTGTGCTGGATCAACAACTACAACATCACCCCGATCGAGATGCCGTTCGGCGGCCTGAAGGAATCCGGCATCGGCAGCGAGAACAGCCTGGTGACGCTGGACCACTACACCCAACTGAAGAGCGTGTACGTGGAGCTGTCCGGCGTGGCCTGCCCGTACGAATGAGCCACTGACAACAACCGTCCTGGCGTTGCGGCGCTGGCGAGCGAATCCCGCGCCGGGATTCGCCCCACGCCCGGGGCGGGCGAGCGGCATGTCGCGGTACAGACACGTCGGCCATGCCTCGTGTCGGCGGCGGCGCTTAGCCCGGGCCGCCACACCAGGGGGTGTTAGCGACTCGCTACGAAGAGAAGAGTGATGAAAACGGAATTCGACTACATCATCGTCGGCGCCGGTTCGGCCGGCTGCGTGCTGGCCGCGCGCCTGACCGAGGACGCCGACGTCAGCGTGCTGCTGCTGGAAGCCGGCGGCCCGGACTGGCGGCTCGACTGGCGCACCCAGATGCCGGCCGCGCTGGCCTACCCGCTGCAGGGCACGACCTACAACTGGGCCTACACCACCGAGCCCGAGCCGTTCATGAACAACCGTATCATGACCCAGGGCCGCGGCAAGGGCCTGGGCGGCTCGTCGCTGATCAACGGCATGGTCTACATCCGCGGCAACGCGCTGGACTACGACGGCTGGGCCGAGAACCAGGGGCTGGAAGACTGGAGTTATCTGGACTGCCTGCCCTACTTCCGCAAAGCAGAGACCTACGACAAGGGCGCCAACGACTACCACGGCGGCAGCGGCCCGCTGCACGTCACCACGCCGAAGGCCGACGTCAGCCCGCTGTTCGAGGCCTTCATCCAGGCCGGCGAGCAGGCCGGCTACCCGCGCACCGACGACCTGAACGGCTACCGCCAGGAAGGCTTCGGCCCGATGGACCGCACCACCACGGCGGACGGCAAGCGCTGCAGCACCTCGCGCGCTTACCTCGACGAGGCGAAGGACCGCCCGAACCTGACGGTGCAGACCCGCGCCCTGGCCGACCGCATCCTGTTCGAGGGCTCGCGCGCCGTCGGCGTGCGCTACATCCAGGGCGACCAGCCCAGGGAAGCGCGTGCGCGGCGCGAGGTGATCGTCAGCAACGGCGCCATCGCCAGTCCACAGTTGCTGCTGCGCTCCGGCGTCGGCAACGCCGACGAGCTGAAGGCGATGGGCATTCAGGCGGTGATCAATCTGCCCGGCGTCGGCGAGAACCTGCAGGACCACCTCGAGATGTACGTCCAGTTCGAGTGCAAGCAGCCAGTGTCGCTCTACCCGGCGCTGCAATGGTGGAACAAGCCCGGCATCGGCCTCGAGTGGTACCTGAAGGGTACCGGGCCCGGCGCCAGCAACCACTTCGAGGCGGGTGGCTTCATCCGCAGCGACGCCTCGTTCGCCTGGCCCAACCTGCAGTACCACTTCCTGCCGCTGGCGGCCAACTACGACGGCAGCAATGCGGTGAAGGCGCACGGCTTCCAGTGCCACGTCGGCTCGATGCGCTCGACCAGCACCGGCTACGTCAAACTCAAGAGCCGCGACCCGCGCGACAAGCCGCGCCTGCTGTTCAACTACATGGCCGACCCGGTGGACTGGAAGGAATTCCGCGCCGGGGTGCGCCTGACGCGCGAGATCATCAACCAGAAGGCGATGGACCCGTTCCGCGGCAAGGAGATCCAGCCCGGTATCGGCGCCAAGAGCGACGCCGAAATCGACGCCTTCGTGAAGAGCCATGCCGAGACCGCGCTGCACCCGTCCTGCACCTGCAAGATGGGCGACGCCAGCGACCCGATGGCGGTGGTGAACCACGAGGGGCTGGTGCATGGCCTCTCGGGCCTGCGCGTGGTGGACGCCTCGATCATGCCGCGTGTGGTCACCGGCAACCTCAACGCGCCGACCATCATGATGGCCGAGAAGATCGCCGACAAGATTCGCGGCCGCACGCCGCTGCCGCGCTCGCAGGCCCCCTACTTCGTCGCCGACGGCGCCCCGCCCAAGCTGGGCCAGGCGGGCGGCAAGAAGAAAGGCGGCGGGCTGCTGCTCTACCCGCCCAAGGTGGCGGCGCGGGGCTGAGGCACGGCACACCGCACGCAACCGGCGCATCGCTGACACGATGTGCCGGTTTTTTTGTGCGGGCTTCGGCCAACCTTACAGCAGGGCGTCGACCTCGGCCGATGGGTTGCGCTCTGCTTCACCCATCCTGCGTCCTGTGCCACAAAAAAGCCGGCGCGCCGAGTGATCGGTGCGCCGGCTGTGTCTTTCCCGGCTTCGGCCAACCTTGGCAGCAACACATCGACCTCGGCCGATGGGTTGCGCTGCGCTTCACCCAGCCGACGTCCTGTGCCACAAAAAAGCCGGCTTCGGCCAACGTTTGCCCTCTCGCGCGTCTTCAGTCCTGCAATGCCGTGGCGTGGAAGCGCAGGTGCTCTTCGATGAAGCTGGCGATGAAGTAGTAGCTGTGGTCGTAGCCCGGCTGCAGGCGCAGCGTGAGCGGGTAGCCGGCCTTGTCGGCGGCCTGGCGCAGCGCCTCGGGGTGCAGCTGGGTGGCGAGGAAGTCGTCGGCGTCGCCCTGGTCGACCAGCAGCGGCAGGCGCTCCTCGGCACTCGCCAGCAGCAGCGAGGCGTCCCACTCGCGCCAGCGGCTGCGCTCGGGCCCGAGGTAGCCGTTGAACGCCTTTTCGCCCCACGGGCAGTTGACCGGGTTGGCGATCGGCGCGAACGCCGACACCGAACGGTAGCGCCCCGGGTTGCGCAGCGCGCACACCAGCGCGCCGTGGCCGCCCATGGAGTGTCCGGAGACCGCGCGCCGGCCGTCCACCGGGAACACCGCCTCGATCAGCGTCGGCAGCTCGTGCACCACGTAGTCGTGCATGCGGTAGTGGCTGGACCACGGCGCCTGGGTGGCGTTGAGGTAGAAGCCGGCGCCGAGGCCGAAGTCCCAGCCGCCGGCTGGGTCGCCCGGCACGCCCTCGCCGCGCGGGCTGGTATCGGGCGCCACCAGCGCGATGCCCAGCTCGGCCGCCACGCGCTGCGCGCCGGCCTTCTGCATGAAGTTCTCGTCGGTGCAGGTCAGGCCGGACAGCCAGTACAGCACCGGCACCCGCGCCTCGGGGTTGGCCGAAGGCGGCAGGTAGATGGAGAAGTGCATGGTGCAGTTGAGCGTGCTGGAGTGGTGCGCGTAGCGCTTGTGCCAGCCGCCGAAGCTCTTGTTGCACGACACCAGTTTCAGGGTATCGGTCATCGTCTTGGCCTTGTCTGTTGCAGGGGAAGGAAACCTGTTTCAGCAGGCTGAGCGAGCCAAAGCAGGTTGAGTGCCGCCAGCACACAGGAACCCGAATGGACACGTAGTCCATGAGGATTCCGCATCGCTGGGCGAATCTCCGGGGAGATTCGCCCGCAGTACTGCCGGCAGGCACTCAAGAAGCTCAGGCGCAGCCGCCTGATGAGGCAGGTATCAACGATCGAACAGGATCACGGATCGAATGCTCTTCCCTTCGTGCATCAGGTCGAAGGCGGTGTTGATGTCGTCCAGCCCCATGGTGTGGGTGATGAAGGTGTCGAGCTCGAACTCGCCCTTCATGTAGCGGTCGACGTAGCTCGGCAGCTCGGAGCGGCCGCGCACGCCGCCGAAGGCCGAACCGCGCCACACGCGCCCGGTCACCAGTTGGAACGGACGGGTGCTGATCTCTTCGCCGGCGCCGGCCACGCCGATGATCACCGACTCGCCCCAGCCCTTGTGGCAGCACTCCAGCGCCGAGCGCATCACCTTGACGTTGCCGATGCATTCGAACGAGTAGTCGACGCCGCCGTCGGTCAGATCGACGATCACTTCCTGGATCGGACGGTCATAGTCGAGCGGGTTGATCACCTCGGTGGCGCCCAGCTGCTTGGCGATCTCGAACTTGTCCGGGTTGATGTCGATGCCGATGATGCGGCTGGCCTTGGCCATCACCGCGCCGATGATCGCCGACAGGCCGATGCCGCCCAGGCCGAAGATGGCCACGGTGGAGCCCGGCTCGACCTTGGCGGTGTTCATCACCGCGCCCATGCCGGTGGTGACGCCGCAGCCCAGCAGGCACACCTTCTCCAGCGGGGCTTCCTTGCTGATCTTGGCGACGGCGATCTCCGGCAGCACGGTGTACTCGGAGAAGGTCGAGGTGCCCATGTAGTGGTAGATCGGCTTGCCGTCCTTGGAGAAGCGGCTGGTGCCGTCCGGCATCAAGCCCTTGCCCTGGGTGGCGCGGATCGCCTGGCACAGGTTGGTCTTGCCCGACAGGCAGAACTTGCACTTGCCGCATTCCGGGGTGTAGAGCGGGATGACGTGGTCGCCCGGCTTCACCGAGGTGACGCCCGGACCGACTTCCTCGACGATGGCGCCGCCCTCGTGGCCGAGAATGGCCGGGAAGATGCCTTCCGGATCGGCGCCGGACAGGGTGTAGGCGTCGGTGTGGCAGACGCCGGTCGCCACCATGCGCAGCAGCACCTCGCCCTCTTTCGGGCCTTCCACATCCACCAGTTCGATTTCCAGCGGGCGCTTGGCGCCCCAGGCCACGGCGGCACGCGATTTGATCATGATGTTCTCCACGGTAAGAAGTTATCTCGACAGTATCGGTTGCCCTCTCCGGGTTTAAAAGGCGATTTTCGGGAAACATTATTGCCACTGAGGGATAATGGGCGACTTGAGGAAAGGATGCGCATGGACGGTTGGGAAGGCATAGCGGAATTCGTCGCGGTGGCCGAGAGCGGCAGCTTCTCGCGCGCGGCCGAACGGCTCAGGGTGTCGTCGTCGCACGTCAGCCGCCAGGTGATGCGGCTGGAAGAGCGGCTGCAGGCAAGGCTGTTCTACCGCAGCACGCGCAAGGTCAGCCTGACCGAGGCCGGGCAGACCTTCTTCAGCCACTGCCAGCAGCTGCAGGAGGCGCGCGACGAGGCCTTTCTCGCCGTCAACGCGCTGCACAGCAGCCCCAAGGGCCTGCTGCGCATGACCTGCGCCGTCACCTACGGCGAGCGCTTCGTGGTGCCGCTGGTGAACGATTTCATGGCCGAGCACCCGCAGCTCTCGGTGGAGATCGAGCTCACCAACCGCACCGCCGACCTGCTGCACGAGGGCTTCGACCTCGCCATCCGCCTGGGCCAGCTGGCCGATTCCAGCCTGGTCGCCACGCGCTTAGCCCCCCGCACCATGCACCTGTGCGCCTCCCCCGCCTATCTGGCACACCATGGCACGCCGCACACACTGGGCGAACTGGCACGCCACCAGTGCCTGATCGGCACCTCGACGGTGTGGAGCTTCCGCCTCGACGGCCGCCCCTGGCACTTCAAGCCGCAGGGACGCTGGCGCTGCAACAGCGGGCAGGCGGTGCTGGACGCCGCGCTGCGCGGCTTCGGCCTGTGCCAGCTGCCGGACTACTACGTGCGCGAGCCGCTGCGCCAGGGGCGACTGGTGGAACTGCTGCCGGCGCACACTCCGCCCAACACCGCGGTGTGGGCGGTCTACCCACAGCAGCGCCACCTCTCGGCCAAGCTGCGGCTGATGGTCGACCACCTGCGCGAGGGGCTGGCCAAGCTGCCGGAGTACCGCTGACCCGCCATCCGGGCCGCGCAAGGTTGGCCGAAGAGCGGGTGCCGCCTTACTCGCCAGCCGACGGCGGCTCCATGGCCAGATCATGGCGCAGCCGTTCCAGCGAACCGTCCTGGCGCATCACGGCCAGCCCGGCGTTGAACTCGGCCAAACGCTGTTCCCAGCCGGGCACGCGCCGCGAGAACCCGACGTAGAGCGGCAGCGAGTAGACCGGCGGCTCCAACCACACCAGCCGCCCGCGCTGCTCCGGCAGGCGGTAGCGCAGCAGGTAGCTGGCCACCCCCTTGTCGATCAGCGCCAGGTCGACGCGCCCCGCCGCCAGCTTGCGCAGGTTGGCTTCGTCGTCGATAGCCTCCTCGGTCCGCAGCCGCGCGGCCTCGACATTGGGTGGCTTGAGGTAGCCGCGCACCACGCCGATGGTGAGCGAGCGAAGCCGCGACAGGCGGCGCACGTCGTGGCGCCGATCGGCACGCGCGTAGAAGCCGACCACGTTGTCCACCAGCGGCTGGCTGTACGCCAGGAACGCCTCGCGCTCCCTGGAGTGCCACAGGCCGACGACACCGTCGCTGCTGCCCTCCTTGGCCTCGTACAGGGCACGCGCCCAGGGGCGGTACTGGATCACCACCTGGTGTCCGGCGCGGCGGAACGCCTCCGCGGCGATGGCGGTGGCGATGCCCTGTCGCGGCAGCGAGGGGCTGGTATAGGGCGGGTATTCGGTGGACAGCAGGGTCAGGGTCGCGCCGGGGCACAGCGCCGCGAGCGTGCCCAGCAGCAGCGCCGCCAGCCCCTTGCGACCGGCACGCACGATCCAGCCGCTCACCGCATCGTTTGGCATGGCGTTTTTCCCGCGGCGCTCCCGTGCCGGCCAAAACGGGGCCGGTGGCCGCTCCTTTCAGTCTAGCGCCCTGATTTTGCAGGCAACAGCTCGGCATCACCCCCGTTTTCTTCCCGCGCCGGCCACCTTGCCGTCACCTCGCCCCGGAACGCGCCGCCCGGGTGCGAACAGGCTCTTGGCGGCCGCGTCCTTGTTCTATCTTGAAACTGTGAGCCCGCGCCGGCCACGCCCTCCATCCACCGAGACCCTTCTTCTCGATGAAACACAGCATCGGCTTTCGCCTCAACCTGTTGTTCGTGCTGCTGGTCACGGCGGTGCTGAGCGTGTCCGGCTGGCTGACCTACCTCAACACCCGCCAGCAGCTGGAGCAGCAGTACAGCGAAGCGCGCCGCGCCGTGCAGCAGCGCCTGCGCACCAACCTGCCCTTGCCGATCTGGAACCTCGACACGGCGTTGCTGCAGCAGAACCTGACGGCGGAGCTGACCAGCCCGGTCGAGCGCATCGCGGTGTACGAGGAAAACGGCAAGCTGCTGCTGGCGCGCGGCGCGGAGCCGGCCGAGGCGGCGGCCGCCGAGCGGCTCGACGTGCCGCTCGCCCTCAAGCAGTTCAACCAGACCCATGCCCTCGGCCACGCCCGCGTGTGGCTGTCACGCGCCAGCATCGAGGCGCAGTTGAGCAGCCAGGTGCTGAACCGCGTGGCCGAAATCCTGGCGCTGGACGCGGTGCTGCTGATCGCCCTCTCGATCGCGTTGCGTCTCATGGTGCTGAACCCGCTAGAGACGCTGAAGGACGCCCTGGCGCTGGCGGCCGAGCACCAGGGCGGCGAGGACAGCCTCACCCTGCTCACCGAGCGCCAGGACGAATTCGGCGACGTGGTGCGCAGCTTCAACCGCATCGCCCAGCGCCTGGCCGAAGACGTGGAAAAGGGACGCCAGGCCGAAGCCGAAATCCGCCTGGCCTACGACAACCTCAAGCAGGCCCAGGCCACGCTGATGCAGAGCGAGAAGCTGGCGGCGCTGGGCGGGCTGGTCGCCGGCATCGCCCACGAGATCAACACCCCGGTCGGCATCACCCTCACCTGCGCCAGCCTGCTCGGCGACAAGACACGCCAGCTCGCCGGCCAGCTCGAGGCGGGGCAGCTGAAAAAATCCGACGTGCAGGGCTACGTGCAGACGGCGAGCGAAAGCGTCGGGCTGATCCAGGTCAACGCCGAGCGCGCGGCGCACCTGGTGCAGAGCTTCAAGCAGGTGGCGGTGGACCAGATGAGCGAGGAGCGCCGCGAGTTCGACCTCGCCGGCTACCTGCACGAAGTCATCGCCAGCCTGCGCCCCAAGTTCAAGCACAGCGCCATCCGCGTCAGCATCGACTGCGCCGAGGGCATCCGCCTCGACAGCTACCCCGGCGCGCTGGCCCAGATCATCACCAACCTGCTGGTCAACTCGCTCACCCACGCCTTCGACGAGGGGCAGCCGGGCGAGGTCACGATCCGGGCACAACAGTTGGGCGGCGAGATCGCGCTGGAATTCGCCGACAACGGCAAGGGCATCGCGCCGGAGAACCTGCCGCGTGTGTTCACGCCGTTTTTCACCACGCGACGCAGCGCCGGCGGGAGCGGATTGGGGCTGCACATTGTCTATAACATCGTCACCGGTAAATTAGGTGGACGGTTGCAGGTGGAGAGCCGGCCCAACGCGGGCACGCGCTTCACCCTGCAGTTTCCGGCGGTGGCGCCGGCGGTCAGCGAGGGCAAGGGATGAACAGCGCCGAAACGGTAACGAGCCAGGAAGACTGGCTGATCGAGGACGAAGCGGGCACCACGCCGCCACCTCCCCTGCTGCGCCCTTGGCGCGTGCTGGTGGTGGACGACGAGCCAGACGTGCACGCGGTGACCCGCCTGACGCTGCAGGGCGTCAGCTACAAGGACCGCGCCGTCGAGCTCCTGAGCGCCTACAGCGCCAAGGAAGGCATGGATATCCTGCGCACGGAAACGGACATCGCGCTGGTGCTGCTCGACGTGGTGATGGAGAGCGACCACGCCGGGCTGGAGATGGTGCGCGAAGTGCGCGAGGGGCTGGGCAACCGCCTGGTGCGCATCGTGCTGCGCACCGGCCAGCCGGGCCAGGCGCCGGAACAGGAGGTGATCGTCTCTTACGACATCAACGACTACAAGGCCAAGACCGAACTCACCGCGCAGAAGCTGTTCACCACCGTGATCGCCTCGCTGCGCGCCTACGAGAGCCTGTTCATCATCGAACGCAGCCGCCAGGGGCTGGACGCCATCCTGGCCGCCACCTCCAACCTGTACCAGATCCAGTCGCTGCGCGAGTTCGCCTCGGGCGTGCTACGCCAGATCAGCGCCATCCTCGACGTCGGCACCGACGGCGTACTGTGCGTCTGCGAGGACGCCGCCATCGCCGGCGGCACGCTGCAGGTGATCGCAGCCACCGGCCTGTTTGCCGAGCTACAGCAGAGCGGGCAGCTCGACAGCAGCAGCGCCATCTTCCAGACCATGCAGCAAGCCGCCGAGAAGCACAGCTGTATTTTCAACCACCCCGGCTCGGTGCTGTATTTCGATACCCACTCGCGGCGCACCTTCGTGATCTACTTCACCCCGCCGCGTCCGCTGTCCGAGGTGGACCAGGAGCTGCTCAAGGTGTACTGCAACCGCATCGCCGCCGCCTTCGACAACCTCTACTACCACACCCAGATGAAGAACGCCCAGGAGGCCACCGTGGTGGCGCTGGCCGACCTCGCCGAATACCGCGACAGCACCACCGGCGACCACGTGCTGCGGGTGCAGCGGCTGACCGACGCCATCGCCCACCGCATGGCGGCCAAGGGACTGCACCCGGATATCCTGACGCCGAGTTTTCTCGAAATGGTGGGCATGGCGAGCATCCTGCACGACGTCGGCAAGGTCGGCACCCCCGACCTGATCCTGCACAACCCGAGCAAGCACAACCCGGAAGAATGGGAGGTGATGAAGCAGCACGCCAGCATCGGCGCCAAGATCCTGGAGAAGTCCGCCAGCATGGTGGAGGGCGAGAGCTATCTGTCGATCGGCGCGCAAATCGCCGCCGGCCACCACGAGTACTACAATGGCAAGGGCTATCCCAACGGCGTGGCCGGCAGCGCGATTCCGCTGTCGGCGCGCATTGTCGCGGTGGTGGACGTGTTCGACGCCCTGCTCTACCGCCGCCCCTACAAGGAACCCTGGCCCTTGCCGGATTCGGTCGCCTACATCCGCGACCACGCCGGCGAACACTTCGACCCCGAGGTAGTGGAAATCTTTCTCGAGCTGATCCGGGAAGAGCACCCCGACCTGGTGCTGCCGCCGGCGAAGGCGGCGTGAGGAGCGTGGACCAATTCACGTATGCTGCTTACACGAACTGGCGTTGTGTCCGCTCCGCGGACGATATTTGAAAAGCGGTGCTGACCGCCAGCAGGCAAGGGGGCTGTGTCGCCAGCCCCCTTGCAGCCCCAGGCGACCCCGACGCCCCGTGAACTCCCGCTTGGCAAGGATGGGGCAAGGCGCCGCCGAACTCGCGATTTGCTAACGTCAAATCGCTCAAACAAGTGGCGGCTTAAAACCTTGCCCCACCCTGCCCAAGCGGCACGGGCCAACGGGGGGAGGGACGAGTCGTCACCATCCTGACTTCGATCTCTGTTGTAGTATGACGGAGTCGTCGCAGGATGAATGGAGCGCAGCGCAACCCATCGCCCGACTATGCCGTAACGGGGCAGGCCCGGCCTGCCTCACCCCTTGATGCAAATCTTCGGTCTCAGAAACGCCACGCGCCGCGCCAGCCCGGCGGCCTCGGTCACTTCCGCCACGCGGTCGACGTCCTTGTACGCCCCCGGCGCCTCTTCCGCCGCGCCGCGCAGCGAGCCGGTGCGGATCAGGATACCCTGCGCCGCCAGATCGTCCAGCAGCTGCCGGCCGTGCCAGAACTTCAGCGCCTGGTGGCGGCTCATGGCGCGCCCGGCGCCGTGGCTGGCCGAGGCGAAGGCGTGGTTCTGCCCGGGCGGGTTGCCGGCCAGGATGTAGGAGCCGGTGCCCATGCTGCCGCCGATGATCACTGGCTGGCCGACCGCGCGGTAGGCGTCGGGCAGGCCGGCGTGGCCCGCACCGAAGGCGCGCGTCGCGCCCTTGCGGTGCACGTACAGCGTGCGTTCGCGTCCCTCCACGCGGTGCCGCTCCACCTTGCAGGTGTTGTGTGACACGTCGAACAGCGTGTCGAGACGGGCGCTCGGCCAATAGCGCGCCAGCACGCGCCGCGTCAGCGCGGCCAGGATCTGGCGGTTAGCCAGCGCGCAGTTGATGGCGCTGTTCATCGCGCCTAGGTAGTGCTGCCCGGCCTCGGAGCGGATCGGCGCGCAGGCGAGCTCGCGGTCCGGCAGCGTCAAGCCGAGGCTGGCCGCCGACTTGGCCAGCAGCAACAGGTAATCGGTGCCGATCTGGTGCCCGAGCCCGCGCGAGCCGCAGTGGATCGACACCAGCACCTGCCCCACCCGGAGGCCGAAGGCCACCGCCGCGGCCTCGTCGTGGATGCGGTCCACCACCTGCACTTCCAGGTAATGGTTGCCGGAACCCAGCGTGCCCATCTCGCCCAGCTGGCGCTTCTTGGCCAGGTCCGACACCCAGCCGGGCTCGGCGCCGCCGACACAACCGCGCTCCTCGATGTAGGGCAGATCGTCGGCCGGGCCAAAACCCTGTGCCACCGCCCAGTGCGCGCCCTGCCGCATCACCTGGTCGAGCTCCCTGACGGACAGCCGCAGCCGCCCTTCTTCGCCGACCCCGGCCGGAATCTCGCGGAACAGGCTGTCGGCCAGGTGGTGCCGTTGCGGCGCCAGCTGCTCCCAGCTCAGGTCGGTGCGCAGGCAGCGGATGCCGCACGAGATATCGAAACCCACGCCGCCCGCCGACACCACCCCGCCGGCGTCGGCATCGAAGGCGGCCACGCCGCCGATCGGGAAGCCGTAGCCCCAGTGCGCGTCGGGCATGGTCATCGCCGCGCCCACCAGCCCCGGCAGCCGCGCCACGTTGCGGATCTGCTCCAGCACCTTGTCGTCCATGCCGCGCAACAGCTCGGCGTCGGCGAACAGCCGCACCTCGCCGCCCGCCTCGGCGCGGGACGGCGCCAGCGTCCACTCGTACGGCCCAGCCTGCCGCAAGCGCGCGATATCCATCATTACACCTCCTGGCCACCATCGATAAAACCTGTTCAGGAGCCGTCGCGAGCGGCCCTCAGCGAGGTGAAGAACAGCGCAGAAACCGGAATGGACAAGGAGTCCATGAGGATCATGGCTGAACGAATCTCCACGAGAGATTCGCACGCGCAGAGCAGTGCATGAGCCCCGATCAGGGCAGCGCAGCAGGATCATGGACAGGTTTTTACACGTCCACCACACAGCGCGCCCTCCACCCGCCCTCCTGCGGCGTCAGCGAGAGCTGCGTCAGGGTGGCGCCCTTGACCTCGACGCCGCGCTCCAGCGCCGCCGTCCACGGCTGCCCCGCCGCCACGCCGTGCCAGCGGCTGCCGTCGCGCTGGAGCCAGAAGCGGCACCACACCAGGCGCCGGCTCTGCGCCTCCGCCAGCAGCAGGTTGAGCCAGGTCACCAGCGCCAGCTCCGGGTCGGCCTCGTCGAAGTCCAGCTCCAGCTGCTGCTCCGGGCGCAGCGCGGCGAGATCGGTCATCACCGCGAACATCGCCTCGGCCGCCGCCTCCATCGCCGCCTCGGGGGTCGCCCCATAGGCTTCGATGCCGAGGTCGGCGTCGTGGTCGAAATAGCCGTAGCGCGGCGCTGCCGTCGTCGCCGGCACATCGGGTGGGGCCATGGCATCGCCTCCGTGCCCCGCTCCGTCCGGGAGCAGGCATCGTGAATGCTTCATTATATGAAGCCGTCCGGGCGACGGCGGCCGCGCCCCCGCACCGGCCGCCACGGTCGAAAAACCGTCGCTTTCCGCCCCGCCAGCGCCACGGCGGGCTAGCCTATGAAGTGGGAGCGAACGGCAAGGAGAGCGCGATGACCACCCTGGCGCTGGCGGGCGACGTGATGCTGGGACGGCTGGTGAGCGATATCGTGATCAAGAACCCGCCGGCCCAGCCCTGGGGCGATCTGCTGCCGATCATGGACGGCGCCGACGCCCGCCTCGTCAACCTGGAATGCGCCATCACCCGGCACCGCCAGCGCTGGACGCGCACCGACAAGGTGTTCCACTTCCGCGCCGACCCACGGGTGATCGAGGTGCTGCGCGCGGCGCGCATCGATGCCGTCGCGCTCGCCAACAACCACGTGCTCGATTACAACGAGGCCGGCCTGCTCGACACCCTGCAGCATCTCGACCGCGCCGGCATCGCCCACGCCGGCGCCGGCCACGACCTGGCCGAAGCCTGCCAGCCGGCGCTGATCGATGCCGGCGGCTGCCGCGTGGCGCTGATCGCCATCACCGACAACGAACCGCCGTTCGCCGCCACGAGCGAGCGCCCCGGCACGCGCTACCTGCCAATCGATCCGGCCAGCCTGCCGGCGCTGCAACAGCAGGTGCGGGCCGCACGCGGCGCCGATGCGGCGCTGGTGGTGCTGTCCTGCCACTGGGGGCCGAACATGGTCGAGCGCCCGCCGGCGCACTTCCGCGCTTTCGCCCGCGCCGCCGTCGACCTAGGGGTGGACCTGTTCCACGGCCACAGCGCCCACCTGTGCCAGGGCGTCGAGATTCACCACGGCAAGCCCATCCTGTACGACACCGGCGACTTCCTCGACGACTACGCGGTCGGTCCGTGGTGGCGCAACGACTGGAGCTTCCTGTTCCTGGTGACGTTCGAGCACGGCCGACTGACGCGGCTGGAGCTGGTGCCGGCGCTGCTCACGCTGGCGCGGGTCCAGCGCGCGCCCGAGCCCGAGCGTTCCGCGCTGTGCCGGCGCATGCGGGCGCTCTCGGCCGAATTCGGCACCGACTTGATCGAGGCCGGCGAACGGCTGCGCTGGCAGGCGGGGGATGGCGGGGATGCGGGGGCGTAGGCTCGCCACCGCCCGTATATGAAGAAAGCTAGTGCTCTTCCCGGTCGAGCTGCTGCGCCAGGTCCTGCAGCGCCAGGCTGATCTCGACGCGGTACGGCCGCGTGCCCGGCAAGCGGCGCAACTGGGCGGCGACATGGTCGCGGCTTTGCGCCAGGGTCACCGCCGCGCCCACACGCTGCCCCTGGCGCATGCAGCTTTGCAGCAAGGGCTCGCCGGCCGGCGGCGGTTCGTCCAGCAAGGCCACCACGTCGTGGTCGAAGCGGCCGTCCGCGGCGTAGCAGCGATACACCTGCTTGCGGCCGGGCCAGGTCGCCTTGCCGGTGGAGCGCTTGCGCCGCGCCGTGCCGGCGTATTCCTGCAGCTTGTAGACGCAGTCGAGGTAGGGGCTGTCGCAGGCGGTGTCGACGCGCGTGCCGACGCCGAAGCCGTCGATCGGCGCCCCCGCGGCGAGCAGGCAACGCAGCTCGTCCTCGTCGAGGTTGCCGCTGCAGAAGATGCCGATGCCTTGCTGGCCGGCCGCGTCGAGGATGGCCCGCACCGCGCGGGCGTGCGCGGCGAGGTCGCCGCTATCGAGCCGCACCGAGCCGATGCGGATGCCCTGCTGCGCCAGCCGGGGCGCCAGCGCCGCCACCTTACGCGCCGCCGCCTCGGTGTCGTAGGTATCGATCAGGAGCACCACGTTGTCCGGCTGCGACCGGGCGAAGCGCTCGAAGGCCTCGACCTCGGTGGCGTGTGCCTCGACGTAAGAATGCGCCATGGTACCGAACACCGGGATGCCGAACCGCATCCCGGCCTGCACCGTCGCCGTGCCGTCGTACCCCGCCAGGTAGCAGGCGCGCGCCGCCATCAAGCCGGCCTCGCCGCCGTGGGTGCGGCGAAAGCCGAAATCCACCAGGCGCTTGCCCGACGCGGCCAGCGCGCAGCGCACCGCCTTCGACGCCACCACGGTCTGGAAATGCACCAGGTTGATGAGCCGGCTCTCGATCAGCTGGGCCTGCGCGATCGGCGCCGTGACGCGCAGGATCGGCTCGTTGGGGTAGAACAGCGTGCCCTCGGGCATGGCGTCGATGTCGCCGCAGAAGCGGAAGTCGCGCAGGTAATCGAGAAACGGCGGCTTGAACCGCTGCTGGCCGGCGAGCCAGTCCAGTTCCTGCGGGGCAAAGCGCAGGGTCTCGACATACTGCAAGAGCTGTTCCAGGCCCGCCGCGATCAGGAAATCGCGCCCCGGCGGCAGGCTGCGCACGAAGCATTCGAATACCGCGGTCTCCGCCATGCCTTCGTCGAAATAGGCCTGCAGCATGGTGAGCTGGTACCAGTCGGTGAGGAGCACGCTGCCGGACGAGCCGCTCATGCCGCCAGATCCCGAAACACCACCGGATGCGCGCCGAGCCGGCACATCTCCCCCTCGGCACGCATGCCGTCGTCGGGATCGACGTTGACGGCACGGATCGCATCCACCAGCAGGCACACCGTGAAGCCCTGCTTGAGGGCGTCACGCACGGTGTTGAGCACGCAATAGTCGGTGGCGAGCCCGCCGACGAACAGACGCCCCACCCCGTTACGCTGCAGGGCATGTTCCAGCCGCGTGCCGTCGAAGCCGGAATAGGCGTCCCGCTTGCTATGCATGGCCTTCGAAACGACGACGGTCGAGCGCGGCAGGTGCAGCCTCGGCGCGAACTGGGCCCCGTTGCTGCCGGCAATGCAATGCGCCGGCCAGGCCCCGCCCTGCGGGGTGAACGAACAGTGATCGGGAGGATGCCAATCCCGGGTGGCATATACCGGCAAGCGTTGAGCCACGAAAACATCGATATAGCGGTTGAGCACCGGCACCACCTCGTCGCCGCTACCTACCGCCAACCGCCCGCCGGGCAGGAAGTCGTTCTGCACGTCGACCACGAGAAGGGCGTCACCGTGCGACAGTGTGATGACAGATGGGGACATGGCAATCATCCCGAAGCAGCAATTTCTCACTTTATTGTAGACCCGCTGTCTGGCTGCGGCAGGAACGACAAGGCTTGCGCCGGCCATTTGCAACCGAACCGACGGGGCCAGGATCAGGGTGAGAAAAAGAGATGCCGGCAGCGCGTCGGGACACCGGTGGTGCGCCATAAGCACCTGTACAAGGCCTTTTATTTCGACTGCGGCCGGGCACTGCCGGTGCAAGAAAGGCCTTGAACCGGCGCTAAGGAGACAGGTGGGTGCGCAGCCACTGCGCGGCGTCGTTGGCGACCTCGGTGAGCGTGCCCGGCTCCTCGAACAGATGGGTGGCACCGGGAATGATGACGAGCGAGGTCGGGCAGTGCATGTGGGCCTGCGCTTCCTGATTGAGGCGGATCACCTCAGTGTCGAGCTCGCCCACCAGCAGCAGGGTCGGGCTGTGCACCTGCACCAGCGACGCCGCGCCGGCCAGGTCGGGGCGGCCGCCACGCGACACCACGGCGGCGATGTCCGCGCCCTGGTGCGCCGCCGCGCGCAGCGCCGCGGCCGCACCGGTGCTGGCGCCGAAATAGCCCACCGGCAGCGCGGCGGTGTCAGGCTGGCGCTTGAGCCAGGCGGTGGCGGCCTCCAGCCGCTCGGTGAGCAGGGCGATGTCGAAGCGCGTCTGGTAGACCTGGTCTTCCTCGCGCGTCAGCAGATCGAACAGCAGCGTGGCGATGCCGGCCTCCTGCAGCACCTCGGCCACGTAGTTGTTGCGCGGACTGAAGCGGCCGCTGCCGCTGCCGTGGGCAAACAGCACCACGCCGACCGCCCCCAGGGGAATCTCGAGGTGCCCCTCGAGCCAGGCCTCCTGCACCGGAATGGCCACTTCACGCTTGCCGCTTTGCATCTTGCCCCCTCGCCGCCGGCACGCCGGTCAGCCGGTGTATCGTCCCTTCACTGTAGCCCATGGCGCTGCGTGCCGGGCGATGATCCGGGACCTGGAGCCGGGCACGCGGCGATGAGCGCACCGTGACGGCGCACGGCGACCCGCCCCCACCCGAGCGATCGCTATCAGCGCTCCGCAGCCCCTTGCTCCCGAGCCGCCCGCCAGGCCTTGGGGGTCACGCCGAAATGCGCCCGGAAGGTGCGGATGAAGTAGCTCTGGGTGGCAAAACCGCAAGCCCACGCCACCTCCTTGCCGGCCCGCGCGCTCTCGTCCAGCAGACGGGCGGCGCGCTCCATGCGCTGGCGGTTGATGAAGGCGGCGAGGTGTTCGCCGGTCGTCTGGCTGAACAGGTGCGACAGATAGTCCGCGGTGCAGCCAGACTGCGCGGCGAGACGCCGCACGCTGAGCTGATGATCGCCCAACTGGTTCTGCACCAGAACGCGCACCCGCGCCACCAGCGGCGGCTCCTGCCGGGTGTCGGCGCTGGCGTCGTCGAGCACGCGCAGCACCCCGGCGGTGGCCGCCACCACCAGCGCTCGCGCCTGGGCCGCGGCCCAGGCCGGCTCCGCGTCCACCGCCGCGCCGGAGCTGCGCCCCAGGCGCGCGGCATCGGCCAGCCAGTCGTGAATACCGTGCGCCTGAGCATGCTGACGCGCCTCCAGGTGCAGGATGCCCGGCTGCCCCGGCGCTTCCTCGTGGGCAACGTGGCAGATCAGCGTCGCCCCCTCGGCGTACACCACGATATTACAGAACGGCGTGCCGTCCTCCGCCGCACCGACGAGCTCGGCGTGCAGCAGCTTGGGAGGGAGCACCAGCGCCTCGCCCGGCCCCAGCCGCAGTTCGCCGTGCGGAAAGCGGAAGCGCGTCCACCCCGCCACCTGCAGGAACAGCTCGGGCGCCAGATGGAAGTGCCCGTCGCCGCCGGCCGCCCACTCGCCCGCCGCGCCGGGCAGCCGCAGGGGCCGGGTTCCGTCGGCCAGGCCGTGCACAAACGCCGCCAGCTCGCGGCGCATCCGGGGGGCCTGTTCGGGCGCGGCCTGGCGCGGGCTCGGCTGCCGGACGATCGCTTCGAGCGGCGGCGACAATGAATCCAGGTTTTTTGACATTCTTCGCAGTTTTTTCGCGCTCTTTCAGATTGAGGGAAGGCCCGGCGGACGGCTACTCTTTTTCACGTCGGACCACATCATTCGGCCCCACCAGCCAAGCAGGCCGGAACTCGGTCATTGCCTGGCGTTGAAACCATCCTGGAGGAACATTGTGCTAAAAACCAAGATTTCTGTCATTGTCTGGAACGAATTCCGCCACGAGCGGGAGAGCGAGGCGGTGCGCGCCATCTACCCGGACGGGCTGCACACCACCATTGCCACCGCGCTCGCCGAGACGCCGGCGCTCAACCCCGGCGCGCTGCCGCTGGAGATTGCCACCGCCACGCTCGACGAGCCCGAGCACGGCCTGTCCGAAGAACGCCTGGCCGGCTGCGACGTGCTGCTGTGGTGGGGCCACAAGGCGCACGACCAGGTAAGCGACGCCGTGGTGGAGCGCGTGCAGCGCCGCGTGCTGGAAGGCATGGGGCTGATCGTGCTGCACTCCGGCCACTTCGCGAAGATCTTCCGCCGCCTGCTGGGGACGAACTGCTCGCTGAAGTGGCGCGAGGCGGACGAGAAGGAACGCGTGTGGGTGGTCGAGCCGTCGCACCCGATCGCCGCCGGTCTCGGCGAGTACTTCGAGCTGCCGAACGAAGAGATGTACGGCGAGCGCTTCGACATTCCGCAGCCGGACAGCACCGTGTTCATCTCGTGGTTCGAGGGCGGCGAGGTGTTCCGCTCCGGCTGCTGCTGGGAGCGCGGCCACGGCCGCATCTTCTACTTCCGCCCCGGCCACGAGGCCTACCCGACCTACCACGACGCCAACGTGCAGCGCGTGCTGGCCAACGCGGTGCAGTGGGCCACGCCGCGCGTCAACATGGTCGATCGCTGCCCGATGTCGCCGCCGCTGGAAAAGCTGAGCGAAAAGACCGTGAGCTTCGGCAAAGTCGGCATCCTGCAAGGCAAGGGAGATATCCAATGAACGACGACTACAAGGTGGAAGTGAAAGACGCGCCGCGCGCCGAAGACGGCCGCCGCCTGCGCGTCGGCGTGATCGGCCTTGGCATCGGCCGGCTGCATATCGAGGGCTGGCTGCAGCACCCGCAGGTGGAGGTGGCGGCGATTTGCGACCCCGACCTCGAGCGGCTGGCCAAGGTCGGCGAGCAGTTCGGCATCGCGGCGCGCTACGACAGCGCTGACGCGATGCTGGCGGCGGAGCGGCTCGACGTGGTGAGCGTGTGCACCCCGAACAAGTACCACAAGGGGCTGACGCTGGCGGCGTTCGAGGCCGGCTGCCACGTGTTGTGCGAGAAGCCGATGGCGCTCAACGCGGACGAGGGGCGCGAGATGCTGGAAGCGGCGCGTCGCGCCGGCAAGCGCCTGATGATCAACTTCTCCTACCGCTTCTCGGCGCAGTCACGCGCGCTGAAGGCGCAGGTGGACGCCGGGCGCTTCGGCGACTTCTACTTCGGGCGCTCGGTGTGGCACCGCCGGCGCGGCATGCCGGGTTTCGGCGGCTGGTTCGGCACCAAGGCGCTGGCCGGCGGCGGCCCCTTGATCGACCTCGGCGTGCACCGCCTCGACCTGGCCCTGTGGCTGATGGGCTACCCCAAGCCGACCTGGGTGATGGGGGGCAGCTACGACCACATTGCGCGGCCGCTGGCGGCGCAATCCGGCAAGGACTTCGACGTCGAGGACCTGGCCTGCGCGCTGATCCGTTTCGACAACGGCGCCACGCTGGCGCTGGAAGCGTCCTGGGCCGCCAACATCCGCGAAGCCGAGCTGATGGAGACGCGCCTCCTTGGCACCCGGGCCGGCCTGCTGCAGCACAACGTCGGCGAGGGCTACACCTTCGACGCGCACATCTTCCTGGAGCAGGACGGCGCGCAGTTCGACATGCGCCTCAATCCAGCGGCGACACCGGCGCACTCGGCGATGCACGATTATGCCGAGGCGATCCTGAACGAGCGCCCCCACCCGGCGCCGGGCGAGGAAGGGCTGATCGTGATGGAAATCCTCGACGCGATCTACGCCAGCGCCCGCTCGGGCGAACCGGTGAGGATCGGCAGCGCGGCCCGCGGCTAGCGGCGGCGGCCGGTCTGACGCGCCACGCCCAAGGTGGCGGCATGGCCGGCCGCACGCCGTCTTCGGCCAACCTTAGCCGGTAGCGAAATGGCCCCGATCGACAGCGTGCAACAGCAACAGATCGGGAGAAACATCGAATCGTTCGCTGAGCCTGTTCCTCCCTGCCCCCATCATCGGTCACCGGCTCCAGGCTCAGAACCTGTTTACGATCTCGCGGGCTAGCGCGAGACAAGGCAAAAACGGCTGAGGAAGCGGCGTTTACAAGCAGTAAACGAGCATTCCGAAATCGTTTTTAACGCCGTATCGCAGCAGCGCAGCAGATCGTAAACCGGTTCTCAGGTCTTGAAGCGGCTCACCAGCTGGCCCAGCCCGCCCGCCAGTTCCACCAGCTGTACGCTGTGGCTCGCCGCCTCGTCGGCGTGGTGCGACACCTGGTGCGCCGCGCCGCAGACATGCTCGATGTCGCTGGAGAGCCGCGCCGTGGCCTGGTGCTGATCGGTGCTGGCGCGCGCGATCTGCGCGTTCATCTCGTGGATCACCCGCACCGACTGCGAGATGCGGCCAAACGCCTGGCGCGCCGCGCCGCTCTTGAGCACCGTGTCGTCGGACTGCGCCAGGCTGCTCGCCATTTCGCGGGCCACCAGCCGCGTGCCCTGGCCGAGCTTGTCGAGCAAGGCCTGGATCTGGCGCGTCGACTGCTGCGTGCTTTGCGCCAGCGAACGCACCTCGTCCGCCACCACGGCAAAACCGCGCCCCTGCTCGCCGGCGCGCGCCGCCTCGATCGCGGCGTTGAGCGCCAAGAGGTTGGTCTGGTCGGCGATGCCGCGGATCACCTCGAGGATGGCGGTGATGTCCTGCCCGGCGGCCTCCAGCTCCTGCAGCGACGCCGAGGCCTGGCGCAGCGTGGCGCTCAGGGCTTCGACGCTGGCCACGGTCTCGTCCACCACCTGCTCGCCCTGCAGCGCCGACTGCTGACCGTCCTGCGCCGCGGCGGCGGCCTGCTCGCAATTGCGCGCCACCGTTTCGGCACTGTCCGCCATGCGGCTGACCGCGCTCGCGGCGTTCTCCAGCACCGCGAGCTGGGCCTGCGCCGTCTGGCTCATGGTGCGCGCGACATGATCGACGCGTCCGGCCGATTCGCCCACCTCGCCGGCCTTGAGGCTGGTCTGGCGCACCAGGTGCAGGATGGTGTCGAGAATGCCGTTGAAGCGTTGCGCCAGCGTCGCGGTCTCGTCGCGCGACGTCACCGTGAGCCGGCGTGTCAGCTCGCCGTCGCCGGCGGCGATGGCGTGCAGCCCCTCGGCGACCTGCTGCACCGGGCGCGCGATCAAGCCGGCGAGCCAGCCCCCCAGCAGCGACAGCACCAGCACCAGGCCGAGGCTGATCGCCGCGATGGTCCAGGCCATGCGCTCGGCGTGGGCGTAGATCTCGGCGCGCTTGACCAGGCCGATGAACTTCCAGCCCAACAGCGGCGACTTGATCACGTTGGCCTGGTACGCCTCGCCGCCTAGCGTCACGGCGAGCTGGCCGGCGTCGAGCGCGCCGAGCGCGGCGTAGGCGCCGCCGTCAATCTCGGCCAGCTTCTTGAAGTTGTGCTCGGGCTTGAGCGGGTCGACCAGCACCGTGCCGTCGCCCTGCACCAGCATCAGGAAACCGCTCTCGCCGATGCGGATCTTGCGCACCATATCGGTCAACCCCTTGAGCGACATGTCCATGACCATCACCCCCAGCTTGCGGCCATTACGCTCGATCGAGTGCGCAGAACTGATCAGGGTGGTGTCGTCGCCCGCCCAGTAATAGGCGTCGGTCAGCACGCTGCGGCCTGGATTGGCCATTGCCAACGTATACCAAGGACGATTGCGGGGATCATACGGTGCATTCACCTTCCCCTCCGGCCACTGCACCAGCCCCCCCTGTTCCGTGCCGACATAGATATAAGCCAGTTCAGGGTGAGTGCTGCCAAACTGATGAAACAGCCGGAACAACTCCTCTTCGACACCGCCCTTATGACCCGAAGCAATGGTCTGCTCGCCAGATAAAGAAGTGAAATTGCTAACCTGTGGACCCAGTTGCTCCATTTGCGGCAAGGAGGCGAAAAAAGCGGCATTTTCAAATACCCCCTTGAAGGTGCCGCTCAGCGCTTTATCGATTTGCCGGATCTCACGGTCACTGGCCTCGATGAAATGCTGCATCGCCTCCGAACGGGCTTGCAGTATCGACAGCGTGGCGATAACCGATACCGGCAACAACGTGGTAAGCAGGAAGCAAAACACCAGCTTCGTGCGTATTTTCATATCAGACTTCTCCCCTTTTTCGCCAAGACACTTCATCCCAAGCGGCGCTTGGCGACAGCTCTCCAATTGCAGAGAGCATGAAAAGCCAGAGTCCTGGCTATATCCAGACGCACGAAGGCCCACTCCATTCGGATACGCTCCACGATGGAATGTTTAGTCTGGCGCAACACCTCGGACGAGGTATTGCGCCTATTTGGATTGGTGTAAAGCCGGAGTTAGTTGTCGAAGGCCGTCGACAGGGCGGTACTGATCCCGTCGACACACACTTTCAGCAATATTTCGCCATGTTCGGCACTGGCCTTCTTTGCCGAGGAAAGGCAGCCCGATGCCGGCGTCCATTCCGGCTTGACGGGGAAGAAATCGTAAGGAGGGAACGTGGCCGGCGGATGGTCGACCACTTTGTCGATATCCACCAGATTCGGATAGAGATGCAGCATCAGCGAGGTTTCGAGTACACCACCATGCTCTACCGCCCAGCCTGGGAATTCATCCTGATAGATTGTCTCGATTGCCTCAGGGGTGACGAAATCCCAATACGAAAGCACCACCGTAGAGAAGTCGCGAATCCCATCCCAGCGCAGTTCACGCTGTGCGAGGTCAACGCCTTCGACGATAAACATCGAATTCTCGTAATGGCCGTTGACCAGCACCGTCTTGCGAACCCCGTGACGAGCCAGTTCTTTCAAAACATCACGGATCGTGCAAGTCAGCGTGTGGCCGTCGAGACTCGTCGTCCCCGGCATATGATTCCCGCCGCCACATTTCTGCTGTGATTTGTAGCCGTAGGAGATCGGCGGTGCGACGAGCGCGTCAATGTTTCGGGCCACTCGTTCGGCAATTGCCGTCGGCAACAAGACATCGGTATTGAGCGACATATGATGGCCGTGCTGCTCGAGTGCGCCAACGGGAATCATGACGACGGTTTGACCATCTTTGACCTTGGCGTCGTAAACCGGCCAGGTCAGTTCGGAAATATGCGGGCTATGTTTCATTTCACTTCTCCAGAATGCTGCCATCACTTCGACGCAGCCAAAACATCACATCGACCCTCTCCCGGCCTGTTGAGCACCCGAAGCCCGGGAGAGGATCAGCAGAGCAAGGGGCAAACGATCTCAGGCGCTTTCCGTCGCCGTACGCTGGCCGGCCAAACCGCGCACCCACGACAGGACGATGTAAAGCACCGCCGTTATCGCTGCCGACGGCAACGAGGCCGTGTACTGCGCGGCAACATCCTTCATGCCGTAGGCGAGGATGAAATACACCGCCAGGCCCACCACCATGGCGATCCAGCCATTCGCGTTCCAATCGCCGAATGCACTGAGCGTACGCCCGCGGCTGTCTTCCTTGGCGAAGATGTCATCGTCACGCACCCGGCATTTGCGGATCAGGAAGTAGTCCACCACCACCAAGGTCCACAACGGGATGAAAATCCCCCCCACGATGCCGAGCACGAACTCGAAATACTCGACAAAGTGCTTGAACATCAGCGGCAGGAAGCACATCGCCAGCTGCAGTAGCGCGATGAAGATCAGGAATTTGCGCGGATTGGTGCTGCGAGTGGCCCCGACCAGACCCATGGCCGAGCCGTACAGCACCGTGATGTTGGTACTGATGGTGGCGAAGAACACCACGAGGAAGGCCACGATCCCCATGCCCAGCGACGCGATGATCGAGCTCGGATCGGAGTTGTTCGGGTCGAACACGCCGGTATCCAGCACCACACCGATTACGCCTATCGCGCCGACCGTCATGAACCAACCCTGGCCGATATTGACGCCCAGCCAGCTGCCCAGCGTGGCCGAGGTACCGTTCTTCGCCAAGCGCGAGAAGTCGCAGATCATCGCCCAGCCCCAGCAGAAGCCGAAGGCGAGGTCGATGAAGAACTGCGGGGTCTTCTGCTGACCCTGTGGCAGGGTGAAGTTGGCGATCTTCGCGTAATCCCAATGCTGGAGCACCACCATGGTCTCCCAGATGCCCAGCACCAGCAGCAGCGCGACGGCGATCCACTCCAGGTACTTGATCGCGGCCTGGCCATAGACAACCGTGACCCCCTGCAGCACCGCCGTGGTCACAATGCCGGCCAGCAGCGTCCAAGTGCCGCCGGGTGCACTATGCACCGGCCAACCAAACATCGCGTTGAACACATAAGAAAGCGAAATGGCAGCAATATAGGTATTGATGCTTGGCCAACCGATCAGACCGACAAACTCACCAATCCCCATCAGCCTCGCGCCCTTCACGCCAAGAGAGGGAATGGTCGAGGCGACGGTTGAGGCTCCGTGCTTGTAGCCGATCCAAGCCACCATCGCCCAAGGAATCATCATCAGGGGCAGATAGATGAAACTGTATTGCCATACGAAAGTCATGCCCAGCGCGGCCGCCATGCCCCCGAAATACCACGAGCCCGTATTGACGCCCGAGCCGAACCACGTGAACAAGGTATCTAAAAAGCCGTACTCCCGTTTATCGCGCGGGATTTGCTGTGTTCCATACTCCATCTCTCCACTCCTTTGTCATGATAAGCCATGTTAGTCACCGTTCCGATCTGCCATTCTCTCGTGGCAAAGTGACTATCCATGGGGGTCTTACTGGATCTAACGTCTCTTTTCTACAGACCTCTACATATCGCTACGGTGAATACGCTCCTTTTGAGGGTTTGTTAATAATCCGGGGTGCGGCTCGGCGTATACGCACCCGTTCAACATCTGAAACGGTGTTAATTCCTCGCCTGAGGCTGGCAAAAGATAAATTCCGTTCTTGCAAGCCCGTGCTGCTTTGGGTTTTTTCGGACCAGCCGAATCTCAGCCTCGTAGCGGCGATAAATAATATGCAGGAGAAAAGCCTGCATCGGATATTGGGAAAGAAAAACATCAGACAGTCGATTCCCTGGCCCCTACCGCTCGGGTAGGGGCCAGGAAAAAGATCAAGGATCAGCGATTGTGGTCTCGACCGAGGTTGGATCGATTAGATCGACCTCCCGGCCACAGCCGCCTCAACTCTGCACCCAGCCTTAAACGAGTATTGATTCTTGGCCAGGAAGTAGTACAGCAGACCAGGCACCAGCAGCCCGAATTCGAAGCCCACATCGCCCCAGCCCAGGACTTTAGTCATCAGAGGGCTGGCAAAAACCGGAGAGTTGGAGAAAAGTACCGAAACCGAGATACCGGCCAGCCAAGCAATCAGGCCCGGCCAGAAAATGCCTTTGTTATACCAGTAATCCCCCTGCCCCCACTTCATCATGTCGGCCGAGTTGTACCGGCCCTTGCGCATGAAATAGTCGACGGTAATGATCGCGGCCCACGGTCCGGTCCAGAAAACCATGTAACCGAGGAAGGTTTCATACACGCTGTAGAAGGATCCGTAGAAAACCGTCATGACCCGGAAGCCCAGCGTGAACAGGGCAATGATGCCGAGGGAGGCCACCCGGCTGATGGGAATCCGCAGGGCCAACAGACCGAGGCCCGCGGTATAGCCATTGGGAACGTTGGCCGCAATGCCGCCGACAATGATGGCCAGTAACAGCGGAACCATGAACCATGCCGGCAGGAACTTGTCGAGCTGGCCAACCGGGTCGTAGCCGAGATTGCCCCCTACCGCCATGGCAAACAGCACGCCGATAATTTCGCAAACGGTCAAGGCAACAAACTGACCGCCACCCGCGAAGAGCGCGATTTTCTTCCAGCTGGTTTCAGACGGGAAATAGCGGCTGTAGTCCGAGGCAAAGTTTGCCCAACCGATGGGGAACGCGCACACCACACCCATCGCCACCAGCCAGGTGCTCATGGAGGCGGAACGGCTGTCGGTCAGCAAGTGCTGGGCCAGATCGGCATGCGGATAGACGAAATACACCAGACCGGCAAACAGGGTCGCCAGAATCATGGCAATCCACTTTTCGGCGGCGATGATGGTCGCATGACCGAAGATCGCCAGGATGATCTCGGCCGCCAGGATGATGGCCAGCGAGATCCAGACCACGAGCGAACTGGTGAAGCCGCCCATTTTCATGATGGTTTCCAAGGCCTCGGTCGCCACCACCGAGTTAATCGAAAACCAGCTGAGCGCGGAAATCAGGCTGACCGCCTTGGGGAAAAACGAACCCAATTGCCCGAAAGAACTGCGGGAAACCACAATCCCGGCCGTCCCGGTTTTTGGTCCCATAATGGTAGAAAATCCAACGACCAAACAGCCGAGCAAGTTTCCTGCCAATATTGCAGCAATGGCCTGCCAGAATGAGAGCCCCTGAGAGTAGGCCATCGCTCCGGTTACCACCACTACATAGTTGATGTTTGCCCCTAGCCACATCTTGAAAAGATCTTTCGGGGAGCCATGCCTATCCTTCACGGGGATGGGCTCAAGGGCATGTTGCTCAATGCTCCATGCCTTGTCTGCCGCCACAGCGGCTTGATTATGCTGATTGCTCATTGGTTTCTCCTCCAAACTGATAGTAGTAGTGCAGTATCACCCTGCTAATCCCTCTAATTTTGTTTAAGGTTGGGATTAACTTACCACTAAAGCTTTCATACCATTCGTCATCCTCCACAAATCAATTCAGTATTATTTCTGCCCTGCCTTTCTCCTTAATAAGGCACGACTGCAATGAAACTGAACTGCCCGCCAACCCATGGCTAGTGGAAATTGTGGCGACTCCGAGCATTTTGCAATTACCGTTAATTATCTTGTCGGGTGACTTTCTCCTTCACGTCCAAATTACAGCGATAAGGCAATAACGACATTGCCCAGCTTTACTGGCGGTTTAAAGCACCACCGTACGTTTTCCGTTGATGAACACCCTCCTCTCGATAAAGGCCTTGACCGCGCGAGCCAATGCCAGGCATTCGACGTCACGCCCGGTAGCGAGCAGGCGCTCTGGATCATAACTGTGATCCACTCTTTCGACCACTTGTTCGATAATCGGCCCTTCATCCAGCTCGTCGGTGACGAAGTGGGCGGTGGCGCCGATCAGCTTGACGCCGCGCTCGTAGGCCTGGTGGTAGGGCTTGGCGCCCTTGAAGCCGGGCAGAAACGAGTGGTGGATGTTGATCACGCGTCCGGCGAAGTCGGCGCTGAAGGCGGCCGACAGCACCTGCATGTAACGCGCCAGCACCACCAGTTCGGCGCCGCTCGCGGCGATCAGCGCGCGCAGGCGCGCTTCCTGTTCGGGCTTGCTGTCCGGGGTGAGCGGCAGGTGGTGGAAGGGAATGCCGTTGGCTTCGGCCAACGGGGCCAGCGTGTCATGGTTGGAGACGATGGCGACCACGTCCATCTTCAATTCGTCCATGCGCCAGCGGAACAACAGGTCGGCCAGGCAGTGGTCGAGCTTCGACACCATGATCAGCACCCTGGGGCGCACCGCCTGGTCGTGGAGCGCCCAGCGCATGCCGAAGCGCGCCGCCACCGGGACGAAATCGCGGCGCAGTTCGTCCAGCGCCAGCGCCTGTCCGGCGCGATGGTGGAAGATGCAGCGCAGGAAGAAGCGCTGCTGGCATTCGTCGTCGAACACCGCGAGCTCGTCGATGTAGCAGCCGCGCCGGTCGAGGAACTCGACCGCGGACGCCACCTCGCCGGCTTCGCTCGGACAATCCAGGGTCAGGCTGAATGGGTGGGAAGGATGGCTGGATTTCATGTTTCTCTCCATGGTCCGTCAGGCCTGCTCGGCCACCGCCCGGGGCTGCCCCTGGTCGGCGCGGCGCGTGTCGTGCCAGTGCTGGTAGTCCTGGCGCGACCACGACACCTTCACCCCCACCCGGCGCGCCACCTCCACCGCGTTCGGCTTGAACAGCGTCAGGTCCACCTGTTCCAGGGTCGGGAAGCGGCGGAACGACAACTGCAGCAGGTTGATCGCCAGCTGCTCCACCAGGTCGGTGCCGGGCTGGCTTTCCAGATAGGCGCACAGCACCTGGCAGTAGCGGTGGTAATCCAGGCACTCGGCGATGTCCTCCGGCTGGCCGGGGTGGCAGTAGCGCAGCACGGCGTCGATCACCACCGGCTGCGGCGCGCGCTCGTAGTCGTAGATGCCGACCACGGTCTGGGTCGCCAACCCGTCGATGACGATCTCCCAGGTGCGGGAGGCGGCGTGGCTCTGAGGCTGCATGTCGGAACTTCCTACAAAAACGGTTGATCGGGAGGCAGGCCCGCGCCGCGGGCCTGCCTCGACCGGCTAGCGGATGAACTCGTCGGCGGCGTCGAGCAGCATCAGGCAGGCGTACTCGGCGAAGCTGCGCCGCACCACCAGCTGGTACAGATCCTCACCGATGTGCAGCACGGTGATGCCGGCCTTGAAGAAGTGGCTCTGCGTGCTGCAGCCGACCGGGAGCACCTTGGGGTGCAGGTCGAGCGGACAGCCCTTGGCCAGCACCTCGCGCACGCGCCGGCCGGACAGTTCGAACACGGTGTAGCCGCTGCTGACGTCGACCACGGCGTGGTGCTCGCCGGCCATCGCCTGGCGCAGCGCCCGCTCCAGCTCGGGGCCGGTCTCCTCGACCGACTGGATCAGCCACTCGTCCGGCCCCATCCATACCGCGCTGCAACCGCCGGCCGAGGCCGCCATGGCCTGGCCGCTGGGCAGGGCCAGCTGCAGCACCTCTTCCACTGCGCCGCGGAAGGCTGGCGAGTCCGGGTCGCCACGCAGCGTGACGTGGGTCATGAAGGCGCGTTCGACCAGGCCGAAGTCTTTCGGACCCTTGACGAAGGCCGTGGCCAGTTTCGACTTGATGCCCACCAGCGGGGCTTCCTGAATCAGCTGATCAGACATGTTGGCGTCCTCCTTCGACGTCGTAGAACACCGGGCTGCACACTTCGACTTCGATGCTGCGCCCGTCCCGCAAGGCCACGTAGACTCGCTCGCCGTGGCGCGACTGCCCGCCCTTCATCACCGCCATGGCGATGGAACGCGCCAGGATCGGGCTGAAGTAGCTGGAGGTGACGTGCCCCAGCATCGGCGTCATGCCGCCGCTGGTGGGCTGGGCGACGATCTGCCCGCCTTCCGGCAGCACGCACGCCGGGTCGAGCGGCTTGAGGCCGACCAGCTGCTTGCGGTCGTGGCGGCGCGTGTCGGAGCGGAACAGCGAGCGCTTGCCGAGGAAGTCCTTGGCCTTGGACACCATGCCCTCCATGCCGAGGTCGATCGGGCTGACCGAGCCGTCAGTGTCCTGGCCGACGATGATGTAGCCCTTCTCGGCACGCAGCACGTGCATGGTCTCGGTGCCGTAGGGGGTGATGCCGAACTCGGCCCCGGCCGCCATCAGCGCCTCCCACACCTTGCGGCCGAGGTTGGCCGGCACGTTGACTTCGTAGGCGAGCTCGCCCGAGAAGCTGATGCGCATCACGCGCGCCGCCACCCCGGCCACGGTGCCGTTGCGGTAGCTCATGAACGGGAAGGCCTGCGGCGCGAAGTCGATGTCGCTGCACACCTTCTGCAGCACGCGGCGGCTGTTCGGGCCGGCCACGGCGAAGGTCGCCCAGTGGTCGGTGACGGTGGTCAGGTGCACCTTGAGGTGCGGCCACTCGGTCTGCAGCCAGCGCTCCATCCAGTTCAGCACGCGCGCCGCGCCGCCGGTGGTGGTGGTCATCAGGAAGTGGTGCTCGGAGAGGCGCGTGGTGACGCCGTCGTCGAACACCATGCCGTTCTCGTCCAGCATCAGGCCGTAGCGGCACTTGCCGACTTCGAGCTTGCTCCACGGGTTGGTGTAGAGCCAGTTGAGCAAGGTGGCGGCGTCCGGGCCCTGGATGTCGATCTTGCCGAGCGTGGAGGCGTCGAACATGCCGACGCTGTTGCGTACCGCCAGGCATTCGCGCGCCACGGCGGCATGCAGGTCTTCCCCGTTCCTCGGGAAATACCACGGGCGTTTCCACTGCCCGACGTCCTCGAACAGCGCGCCGTGCTCGACGTGCCACTCGTGCAGGCAGGTCTTGCGGATCGGGTCGAGGTAGTCGCCCAGTTCGCGCCCGGCGATGGCGCCGAAGCTGACCGGCGTGAAGTTCGGGCGGAAGGTGGTGGTGCCGGTTTCGGGAATGCTCTGCCCCAGCACCTCGGCCAGGATCGCCATGCCATTGATATTGCCGAGCTTGCCCTGATCGGTGCCGAAGCCCATCGCGGTATAGCGCTTGACGTGCTCGATCGAGTGGTAGCCTTCGCGCGCCGCCAGGTAGATGTCGGCGGCCGAGACGTCGTTCTGGAAATCGACGAACTGCTTGTCGCTTCGGCCAACCTTGTCGCGGTCGCCGACCAGCCACAGCGGCAGCAGCGGGGCCTCGCCCTGCTCCTCCACCGACCAGGCCGGCAGTCTGGGCAGCGCGAACCCCTCCAGTTCGAGCGAGCGGCGCGCGGCCTGCACCGCCCCGCTCAGGACCCGGGCCAGGCTGAAGTCGCCGTTGCAGGCGCCGGCGCTGATTTCGGCCTGTACCGACTGGCCCGGCACGAAGCAGGCTTTCTGCTCGTCCCAGCGCGCCTTGCCGCCCGACTGGGCGAACAGGTGCAGCACCGGGTTGAAGCCGCCCGACATCGCCAGCAGGTCGCAATCGAGGCTGCCGGCGTCGCCGGCGAGGCGGCCGCCCTGGTAACGGCTTAGCGTGACGCGGCTGACGCGCAGATCGCCGCTGGCATGGCTCACCACCGTGCCGTACTTCACCTCGATGCCGCGCCGGCGCGCCTGCTGCGGCAGGTCGCCATAGCTGGCGGTGCGCGGATCGACCACGGTGACGCGGGCGCCGGCCTCGTACAGATCGAGCGCGGTCTGGTAGGCCTGGTCGTTGTTGGTGAACACCACCGCGCGCTTGCCCGGCAGCACGCCGAAACGACGCAGGTAGGTCGACACCGCGGAGGCGGTCATCACCCCCGGCCTATCGTTGTTGGCGAACACCAGCGGGCGCTCGTGGGCGCCGGTGGCGAGGATCACGCGCTGGGCGCGCACCTTCCACACCCGTTCGCGCACGCCCTGGCGCCGCGCCAGCGGCAGGTGGTCGGTCTTGCGCTCGCAGAGGGTGAGCAGGTTGTGGTCCTGGTAGCCGAACACGGTGCTGCGCCGCAACACCTGCACCTCGGGCATCGCCGCCAGTTCCGACTCGATCCGCGCCACCCACTCCAACCCCGGCAGGCCGTCGATGCTGGCCGGCTGGCTGAGCAGGCTGCCGCCCAGTTCCGGCTGGTTGTCGGCGAGGATGACGCGGGCACCGGCGCGGCCGGCGACCCAGGCGGCGGCGAGCCCGGCCGGACCACCCCCCACCACCAGCACGTCGCAGTGGGCGTAGCGCTTGTCGTAGCGGTCGGTGTCGAGCACGGTCGGCGCTTCGCCCAGACCGGCGGCCTCGCGGATGAACTCCTCGTACTTCGGCCACATCTTCTGCGGCCACATGAAGGTCTTGTAGTAGAAGCCGGCCGGGATGAAACGGGCGATCTTCTGGTTCACCGCGAGGCGGTCGTTCTCCAGGCTCGGCTTGGCGTTGACGCTCTTCGCGCTCAGCCCGTCGTACAGTTCGAGCTCGGTGGCGCGGGCGTTGGGCACCTCGTAGGCGCCGGATTCGAGCTGCACCAGCGCATTGGGCTCCTCGACGCCAGCGGTGATGATGCCGCGCGGGCGGTGGTACTTCCAGCTGCGCGCCACGAAGTGCACGTCGTTGGCGAGCAGCGCCGAGGCAAGGGTGTCGCCCTCGACGCCCTGGTAGGTCTTGCCGTTGAAGTGGAACGTCAGCGGGACGGCGCGGTTGATGCGGCCGCCTTGCGCAATGCGGTTAGTCTGCGCCATGAGAGTCTCCCGACGCGCCTGCCCCGATGGGGTAGGTACGGATGAATTGGTAGGTCACGGTGTCGCGCTCGGCGTTGAACCAGCGGCGGCAGCCGGAGGCGTGGAACCACTGCTCCTTGTGAACACCCTTGGTGTTCTTGCGCATGAACACGTAGTCGCCCCACGCTTCGTCGGACAGCTTCTCGCTCTCCAGCGGGCGCACGATGTCGGCTTCGCCGCCGCAGCTGAATTCGCTCTCGGCGCGCGCCCCGCACCAGGGACAAGTAATCTGCAACATGGTGGTTCTCCTGATCAGTGGGCGACCGCCGCCGCACCGTGCTCGTCGATGAGATGGCCGGAATAGAAGCGGTCCAGCGCGAACGCGGCGTTGAGCGGGTGCGGGTTGTCGGTGGCGATGGTGTGGGCGAACACGTGGCCCGAGCCCGGCGTGGCCTTGAAGCCGCCGGTGCCCCAGCCGCAGTTGAAGTAGAGCCCCTTGACCGGGGTTTTGCTGATGATCGGGCAGGCGTCCGGCGAGACGTCGACGATGCCGCCCCACTGGCGGTTCATGCGCACGCGGCTGAAGATCGGGAACATCTCGACGATCGCCTGCAGCGTGCCCTCGATGGTGTGGAAGCTGCCGCGCTGGCCGTAGCCGGTGTACTGGTCGATGCCGGCGCCGATCACCAGGTCGCCCTTGTCGGACTGGCTGATGTAGGCGTGCACCGCGTTGGACATGATCACCGTGTTGATGACCGGCTTGATCGGCTCGGACACCAGCGCCTGCAAGGGGTGGCTCTCCAGCGGCAGGCGGATGTCGGCCATGGCCGCCAGCACGCTCGAGTTGCCGGCCGCCACCACCCCGACCTTCTTGGCCTTGATGAAGCCGCGCGTGGTTTCCACCCCGACCACCGCGCCGTTTTCGCGGCGGATGGCGGTGACTTCGCAGTTCTGGATGATGTCGACGCCGCGCTGGTCGGCGCCACGGGCGTAGCCCCAAGCCACCGCGTCGTGACGCGCCACCCCGGCGCGCGGCTGGAACGACGCGCCCAGCACCGGGTAGCGGCTGTTGAGGTTGATGCAGGGCACGATCGCCTTGATCTGCTCCGGCGTCAGCACCTCGGCGTCGACGCCGTTGAGGCGGTTGGCCCCGACGCGGCGCTCGATGTCGCGCATGTCCTGCAGGGAGTGGCCGAGGTTCATCACCCCGCGCTGGCTGAACATCACGTTGTAGTTGAGGTCCTGCGCCAGCCCTTCCCACAGCTTCAGCGCGTGCTCGTAGAGCTGCGCCGCTTCGTCCCACAGGTAGTTGGAACGCACGATGGTGGTATTGCGCGCGGTGTTGCCGCCGCCCAGGTAGCCCTTCTCGATCACCGCCACGTTGGTGATGCCGTGCTCCTTGGCCAGGTAGTAGGCGGTGGCGAGGCCGTGGCCGCCGCCGCCGATGATCACCACGTCGTACTCGCGCTTGGGCTCGGGACTACGCCAGGCGCGTTGCCAGTTCTCGTGGTACGAGAGCCCGTTACGCACCAGGCTGAAAATGGAATAACGTTTCATAATCTCACCTCAACACTCGATGACGTTGACGGCCAACCCCCCGCGGGAGGTCTCCTTGTACTTGACCTTCATGTCGGCGCCGGTCTCGCGCATGGTCTTGATGACCTTGTCGAGCGAGACGTAATGCTTGCCGTTGCCCTTGAGCGCCATGCGCGCGGCGTTGACCGCCTTGATCGCGCCCATGGCGTTGCGCTCGATGCAGGGAATCTGCACTTGGCCGCCGACCGGGTCGCAGGTCATGCCGAGGTTGTGTTCCATGCCGATTTCCGCGGCGTTCTCGATCTGTTCCGGGGTGCCGCCCAGCACGGCGGTCAATGCCGCCGCCGCCATCGAGCAGGCCACCCCGACCTCGCCCTGGCAGCCGACTTCGGCGCCGGAGATCGAGGCGTTTTCCTTGTAGAGGATGCCGATCGCCGCCGCGGTGAGCAGGAAGTCCATCACCCCCTGCTGGGTCGAGCCGGGCACGAATTTGGTGTAGTAGTGCAGCACCGCCGGGATGATGCCGGCCGCGCCGTTGGTCGGCGCCGTGACGATGCAGCCGCCGGCGGCGTTCTCCTCGTTCACCGCCATGGCGTAGAGGTTGATCCAGTCGATCATCGACAGCGGGTCGCGCAGGCTGGCCTCGGACTGCGCCTTGAGCGTCTGGTACAACTCGGGCGCGCGCCGCTTGACCTTCAACGGCCCCGGCAGCACGCCTTCGGTGGCGCAGCCGCGCTTGACCGCCGCCGCCATGGTCTCGGCGATCGCCAGCAACTGCTGGCGGATCTCGTCCGGCTCGCGCCAGGCCTGCTCGTTCTCGAACATCAGCTGGGCGATGCTCAGGCCGCTCTCGCCGGTAAGGCGCAGCAGGTCGAGCCCGGACTTGAACGGGTGCGGCACCGGGCGCGACGGCATCAGGCCGTTGAGACGGCGCCCGGCCGCATCAATGACGAAACCGCCGCCGACCGAGTAGTACACCTCCTCCAGGAGCGGGGTGCCGGCGGCGTCGCTGGCGATCAGGCGCAGGCCGTTGGTATGCGCCGGCAGGTTCTCGCGCGGCAGGAACACCAGACGCGCCTTTTCGGCGAAGACGATCGGGTGCGTCCCCATCACCTTGAGGCATTGCGTGGCGCGGATCTCGGCCAGGCGGGCCTCGGCATAATCCGGGTCGATCTTGTCGGGCACATTGCCCTCGAGGCCCAGCAGTACCGCCTTGTCGGTACCATGCCCCTTGCCGGTGGCGGCCAGCGCGCCGTGCAGCCGGACATCGACCGCCGCCACCCGGGGGAACACGCCGCACTGCTGCAGGCGCTCGGCAAAGTGCTGGGCGGCGATCATCGGGCCGACGGTGTGCGAACTGGAGGGTCCGATACCGATCTTGAACAGGTCGAATGTGCTGACGTTCATGGTGGTCTCTCAGCGTCCCTGGTAGACGGGGAAGTCGCGACACAGAGCACCCACCTGGGCGCGCACCGAGGCGATAACCTCCTCGTTGCCGAGGTGGTCGAGCACGTCGCAGATCAGCGTCGCGGTGCGTGCCGACTCGTACTCGGTGAAACCGCGCGTGGTGATCGCCGGCGAGCCGATGCGGATGCCGCTGGTGACGAACGGGCTTTGCGGGTCGTTCGGCACGGCGTTCTTGTTGACGGTGATGTGCGCCCGGCCCAGCGCCGCGTCGGCGTCCTTGCCGGTGATGCCCTTGTTGATCAGCGACAGCAGGAACAGATGATCGTCGGTGCCGCCGGACACTACCTCGTAGCCACGCTCCTGGAACACCGTGACCATGGCGCGGGCGTTGGCGATGACCTGCTGCTGGTAGGCCTTGAACTCGGGCTGCTGCGCCTCGAGGAAGGCCACGGCCTTGGCGGCGATGACGTGCATCAGCGGGCCGCCCTGGATGCCGGGGAACACCAGCGAGCTGAACTTCTTCTCCAGTTCCGGGTTGCTTTTGGCCAGGATCAGGCCGCCGCGCGGGCCGCGCAGGGTCTTGTGCGTGGTGGTGGTGACGACGTCGGCGAACGGCAGCGGGTTCGGGTACAGCCCGGCGGCGACCAGGCCCGCGACGTGCGCCATGTCGACGAACAGGTAGGCGCCCACCGAGTCGGCGATTTCACGGAAACGGGCGAAGTCGAGCACCCGGGCGTAGGCGGAGAAGCCGGCCACGATCATCTTCGGGCGGTGTTCTTCGGCCAACCTTTGCACTTCGTCGTAGTCGATCAGCCCGGTGTCCGGGTTGAGGCCGTACTGCACGGCGTGGTAGAGCTTGCCGGAGAAGTTGACCTTGGCGCCGTGGGTGAGGTGGCCGCCGTGCGCCAGGCTCATGCCGAGCACGGTGTCGTGCGGCTCCAAGAGCGCCATGTAGACCGCGGCGTTGGCCTGGCTGCCGGAGTGCGGCTGCACGTTGGCGTAGTCGGCGCCGAACAGCTGCTTGGCGCGGTCGATGGCGAGCTGCTCGACCACGTCGACGTGTTCGCAGCCGCCGTAGTAGCGCTTGCCGGGGTAGCCTTCGGCATATTTGTTGGTGAGCACCGAGCCCTGCGCCTGCATCACGCGCGGACTGGTGTAGTTTTCGGAGGCGATGAGCTCGATGTGGTCTTCCTGGCGCTGGCGTTCCGCCTCCAGCGCGTTCCACAGGGCGTCGTCGAACCCCGCAATGATCTGATCTTGCGAGAACATCCTGCTATCTCCTTTGTATTTCTTGTCTTTGTCTCCGGCGGCAGTCGAGTGCCGCCGGAGTTACTGCCATCAATCCGGATCAGGCCTTTATGATGTTGTGCTCAGGGCCGTACTTGAAGCCGGTGATGTTCTCGGCGCCGTTCTCGTGCACCACCAGGATGTCGTGCTCGCGGTAGCCGCCGGCGCCCGGCAGGCCTTCCGGCAGCATGATCATCGGCTCCATCGACACCACCATGTTCGGTTCGAGCACGGTGTCGATGTCCTCGCGCAGTTCCAGCCCGGCTTCACGGCCGTAGTAGTGGCTCAGCACGCCGAAGGAGTGGCCGTAGCCGAAGGTGCGGTACTTGAGCAGGTCGTACTTCTCGTAGATCTTGTTGAGTTCCTTGGCGATGTCGCCGCAGCGCGCGCCCGGCTTGATCAGCTCGAGACCGGCCTCGTGCACCTCGACGTTGATCTGCCACAGGCGCAGATGCGCGTCCGGGCAGTGGTCGAAGAACATGGTGCGTTCCAGCGCGGTGTAGTAGCCGGAAATCATCGAGAAGCAGTTGAGGCTGAGGATGTCGCCCTTCTGCACCTTGCGCGTGGTCACCGGGTTGTGGGCGCCGTCGGTGTTGATGCCGGACTGGAACCAGGTCCAGGTGTCCATCAGCTCGGAGTCCGGGAAGCGGCGGGCGATCTCGCGCACCATCGCCTGGGTCGAGGCCAGCGCCACCTCGTGTTCCGGCACGCCTTCGCGCACCGCGGCGGCCAGCGCCGCGCCGCCCACGTCGCACACATTGGCGCCGTGCTTGATCAGGGCGATTTCCTCGTCCGACTTGATCATGCGCATGCGCATGGTGGCGGCGCTGATGTCGACGAACTCCACCGACGGCAGCGCGGCGCGCAGCTTGTTCAGCGCCTCGACCGGCAGCTGGTCGTACTCGAGGCCGACGCGGCCCTTGTTGGGGATTTCCTGCTGCACGGCGCGGTAGAAGTTGTCGCGCTGCCAGTCGGTGTAGACCACGTTGTAGTCGCCGACGGTACGGCGCCACGGCTGGCCGCCGTCGATGTTGGCCGAAATCGACACCACCTTGTCGCCGGTCACCACCAGGCCGTACTTGCGGCCGAACGAGCAGTACAGGAAATCGGCGTAGTAGTTGATGTTGTGGTACGAGGTGAACAGCACGCTGTCGATGTTCTGACTGGCCATCAGCTCGCGCAGCTTGCGCTGGCGGTTGGCGTACTCGGCGTCGGAGAAGGTGTGCTTGGCTTTCTCACCGTTCTCGATTTTGATCAGACTTTCCAGTTCCATTTACTCTCTCCTCTTGTGATGTGTTGTCACGGCTGGTGAGGTAGATAGTAGGGTTCTGGAACAAATTGAAATTCCTGTTTACGACAAAATACTTTCTGTATACGTTAAAAGCAGACCGCCACGGCCCGCCGCGCCTCCGCCCCTCGGTCGCCTTCAAGCAGGCGTGACGAACGTCTGGCCGCGGCGCCGCGAATCGGGCACCATCGCCTGTTCACTCACCCCCGAACACCACTCGGCCACCGCCTCGATAACGTCATGAACCACGCCGCCACCCCGATGCCGGACGGCATCCACGACCTGCGGGTCAGCACCTTCGGCTTCCTGCTGGTCAAGGACTTTTCCCTGATCGCGCTCAGCACCGCGGTGGACCCGCTGCGCATCGCCAACATGGTGGTGGGCCGCAAGGTCTACACCTTCAAGCTGCTCTCGGTGGACGGCGACTCGGTCACCTCCAGCGACGGCATCCGGGTGTTCACCGAAGGCACCATCGCCGACAACGAGGTGTTCGACACCGTGTTCGTGGTCGGCCCCAACCCCATCCCGCAGCCGCGCAACCTCGGCATCACGCGCTGGCTGCGCTACCAGGAAGGCAAGGGCGCGGCGCTCGGCGGCATCGATACCGGCAGCTACTACCTGGCGCGCGCCGGCCTGCTCGACGGCTACCGCTGCACCATCCACTGGGAAGACCAGGACTTGCTGGTGGAACGCTTCCCCAAGCTGATCGTCTCCAACCGCCTCTACGAGGTGGACAACAAGCGCTACACCTGCAGCGGCGGCGTCGCCCCGCTCGACATGATGGTGCAGCTGATCAGCCAGCCGCCCGGCACCCGCAACCTCGGCGCACGCGTGCTGGAACTCCTGGTGGCGGAAAAACGCAGCCACGAACAGCGCCAGCGCGCCTCGCTGCGGCAATACCAGGGCACGGAGCTACCCAAGCTGGAAGAGGCGCTGCAACTGATGGAGAGCAATATCGAAGAGACGCTGTCGATCGCCGAGATCGCCGCCTATCTCACGGTCTCGGTGCGGCAGCTGGAACGCTGGTTCCACGAACGGCTCAACAAGACCCCGGCCCAGGCCTACATGGAAATCCGCCTGCTGCGCGCGCGCCAGCTGCTCTACCGCACCGCCAAGCCGCTCGAAGAGGTGTGCGCCAACACCGGCTTCGTCTCCACCACCCACTTCGCCACCAAGTACAAGGCGCAGTTCGAGATCTCCCCGATCACCGACCGCAAGCGCTATCAAGGCATGCTCTGAGCCTTGCGGCTCAGAGCCAGTTCACGATCTTGCTGCGCATCCCTGATCGGGGCTCATGTGCTGCTCTGTGCGTGCGAATCTCCTGTGGAGATTCGCTCAGCCATGATCCTCACGTACTCCAGTACATTCCGGTTTCTGTGCGGCTCTTCACCCGCTGAGGGCTGCTCGCGACAGATCGTGAACCGGTTCTCAGGGCTCCGGCTCTTATGGACAGAGGAACAAATTGTCGCGAGCCAGCCTCCATCCTTGCCTACACTGGAACGGTCGTTTCCGGCACGTCGCCGTGAAGACCCACCCGAGGAGAACAGCGTGAACGATGCACCCAAAATCCTGGCGTTTGCCGGCAGCGCCCGCAAAGATTCCTGGAACAAGAAGCTGGTGCACATCGCCGCCCACGGCGCCCGCGCCGCCGGCGCCGACGTCACCCTGATTGACCTGCGCGACTTTCCCATGCCGCTCTACGATGGCGACGAGGAGAGCGAGAACGGCATACCGGACAACGCCCTGCGGCTGCGCGAACTGATGCTGAGCCACCAGGGCCTGCTGCTCGCCTCGCCGGAATACAACGGCTCGATTTCCCCGCTGCTGAAGAACACCATCGACTGGACCACGCGCCAGGTCGACGGCAGCCCCGGCCTCGCCCCCTACACCGGCAAGGTGGCGGCGCTGCTCGCCGCCTCGCCGGGCGGCTTCGGCGGCCTGCGCGGCCTGGTGCACGTGCGCGCCATCCTGGGCAACGTCGGGGTGCTCGTGATGCCGGAGCAACTGGCGGTCGGGGTCGCGCACGAGGCGTTCGGCGCCGACGGCGCCATGGCCAATCCCAAGCAACAACACGCCGTGGAAGAACTGGGCGCCAACCTGGCCAAGCTGCTCGCCAAGCTGCACGGCCTGTCGCTGGCGCCGGAATCCACCGAACGCCGCCACGACCTGACCCGGCTGCGCTGACACATACCGCCGTAAGAACCTGTTTACGATGTGCTGCGCATCGGCGATACAGCGTTAAAAACGACTTCGGAATGCTCATTTACCCCTCGTAAACGCCGCTTCCTCAGCCGTTTTTGCCTTGTCTCGCGCTAGCTCGCGAGATCGTACACAGGCTCTAAGAGCCTGTTCCAGCGCAGCATCCAGCCGCACCCGGCCGCAGCGGCGAAAAGACCTGGAACAGGGTCCAAGGTAACAACGCGCCAAGGCCCGCTGCACGCGGGCTTTGTCGCCTCGGGAGGCCGCGGCCCCGGACACGCCAGAAACCAACTGGCTCCCCGACGCAGCGCTCCGGCCTGGCGGCGGCGCGGCATCATGGCGCGGGCCGCGCCAGGCAAGCCCGGCTCAGCCCTGGCCGAGACCCGGACGCAGAAATCGTGCCGCCCCCGGCATCGCACGCCGCCGCACACGCGCTCGATGGCATCTGCGCCACACCCAGTCCGCCGCCCCCTACCCCTCCGCTATTTATGCAACAGCCGCGCCACCGCCCGAAACTTTTCTTGCTTTCCATTCAAACTTGTATGATAACCTGATGACAAGATTACAAGACGTAAAAACCCCGCGTGGCTGACCGCTCTCGACGGCCGCGCCGGGGCACCGCATCACCCCACAGTTCAGAAAATCGAGTGCAGGGCCGACCTCCGCCCCACTCGAGACAGACGGAGACAGAAGATGAGTAAAACGCTTGGAGTCATCGGCCTCGGCTCGATGGGGTTCGGGGCCGCGCAAAGTGCCCTGCGCCGCGACGTCGGCACCTGGGGTTTCGACCTCAATCCGCAGGTGTGCGAGCGCTTTGCTGCCGAGGGCGGCAAGGTGGCGGGCAGCCTGGCCGAGCTGGCGCGGCACAGCGACGTGGTGCTGGTGCTGGTGGTCAACGCCGCGCAGACCGAGAGCGTGCTATTCGGCGACGACGGCATCGCGGCCCATCTCAAGCCGGGCTCGGTGGTGGTGACCGCCGCCACGGTCGACCCCATCCGGCCGCCGCAGTGGGAAGCGCGCCTGGCCGAGCGCGGCGTGTTCCTGATCGACGGCCCGGTGTCCGGCGGCGCGGCCAAGGCCGCGGCCGGCGAGATGACGGTGATGGCGTCGGGCAAGCCGGAAGCGTTCGCCGCCGCCGGCGGGCTGCTCGAGGCCTACGCCGGCAAGATCTACCGCCTGGGCGACAAGGCCGGGGTCGGCTCCACCGTGAAGATGGTCAACCAACACCTGGCCGGCGTGCACATCGCCGCCGCCTGCGAGGCGATGGCGCTCGGCATCCGCGCCGGCGCCCGTCCCGACGAGCTGTACGAGGTGATCTGCAACTCGGCCGGCATGAGCTGGATGTTCCAGAACCGCGTGCCGCACATCCTCGCCGGCGACTACACCCCGCTGTCGGCGGTCAACATCTTCATCAAGGACCTGGGCATCGTGCTGGATGCGGCACGCCAGCTCGCCTTCCCGCTGCCGCTCGCCTCCGCCGCGCACCAGCTCTACCTCGGCACCGCCGCCGCCGGCCACGGCCAGGAAGACGACAGCGCCGTGATCAAACTCTACGCCGCGCTCACCGGCATCGAGCTGCCGCAAGGCAAGGAGGCCGCATGATCCTCGGCGTGATTGCGGACGACTTCACCGGCGCCACCGACGTCGCCAGCATGCTGGTGCGCGCGGGTTTGAAAACGGTGCAGGTGATCGGCGTGCCGGACGGCCCGGCGCCCGAGGCCGACGCCGTGGTGGTGGCGCTCAAGTCGCGCACCAACCCGGCTGACGAGGCCGTGCGCGATTCGCTCGCGGCCCTCGAGTGGTTGCGTGCCGGCGGCGCGCGCCAGTTCTACTTCAAGTATTGCTCCACCTTCGACTCCACCGCCGAGGGCAATATCGGCCCGGTGACCGAGGCACTACTGCAGGCGCTCGGCAGCGACTTCACCATCGCCTGCCCGGCCTTCCCGGAAAACGGCCGCACCGTGTTCCGCGGCCACCTGTTCGTCGGCGACCAGCTGCTGTCCGACTCCGGCATGCGCCACCACCCGCTCACGCCGATGACCGACGCCAACCTGGTCAACGTGCTGCAGGCGCAAGTCTCCGGCCGCGTCGGCCTGGCACGCTACGACAGCGTGGCGCAGGGCACGGCCGCGCTGCAGGCACGCTTTGCCGAACTGCGCGGCAAGGGAGTGCGCTGCGCGGTGGTCGATGCGATTTCCAACGACGACCTGCGCGTGATCGCCGCCGCCTGCGCCGAGCTGCCGCTCATCACCGCCGGCTCCGGCGTGGCACTCGGTCTGCCCGAGGTCTACGCCGCGCGGGGTTGGGTGACACCGGATGCCCGCGCCGCCGAGCTGCCCGCCGTGGGCGGACGAGCCGCGGTGCTGTCCGGTTCGTGCTCGCAGGCCACCAACGGCCAGGTGCAGCACTGGATAGACGCCGGCCGCCCCGCCCTGCGCCTCGATCCGCGCGAACTGGCCGCCGGCCGGCCGCTTGCCGAAGAGGCGATCGCCTGGGTGCTGGCGCAAGCCGAACCGGCGCTGGTCTACGCCACCTCGCGCCCGGAAGACGTGCGCGCGGTGCAGGCCGAGCTCGGCGTCGAGCGTGCCGGCCAGCTGGTGGAACAGTGCCTGGCGCAGATCGCACACGGCTTGGCCGAAAACGGTGTGCACCGTCTGGTGGTGGCCGGCGGCGAAACCTCCGGCGCGGTGGTGCAGGCGCTCGGCGTCAGCCAGCTGCGCATCGGCGCCGCCATCGACCCCGGCGTGCCGTGGACCCAGGTGGAGGGCCGGCCGCTGCTGCTGGCGCTCAAGTCCGGCAACTTCGGCAGCGTCGACTTCTTCGGCAAAGCCTTGCAGCAGGTGCAGTGACATGACGCCCGATCAAGACTTCCTGCGCCAGGAGATGTGCCGCGTCGGGCGCTCGCTGTTCGAGCGCGGCTACGTCCACGCCAGCGCCGGCAACATCAGCGTGCGGCTGGACGATGAACAAGGCGGCGGCTTCCTGATCACCCCCACCGACGCCTGCCTGGGCTTTCTCGAGCCCGAGCGCATCGCCTGGGTGGATGCCGCCGGCGAGCAGCAAAGCGGCGACCGTGCCAGCAAGACGCTGGCGCTGCACCGGCGCATCTACCAGGCCGAGCCCGAGGCGCGCTGCGTGATCCACACCCACTCCACCCACCTGGTGGCGCTGACGCTGCAAGGCGTGTGGAGCGAGGCCGACATCGTGCCGCCGATCACGCCGTACTTCGTGATGAAGGTCGGTCACGTGCCGCTGATCCCCTACCACCGCCCCGGCGCCCCCGAGGCGGCGGAACGGGTGGCGGAAAGCATCGCCGCGGCGCGCCGGCGCGGCGTGCCGATCCGGGCGGTGATGCTGGAGCGGCTCGGCCCCAACGTCTGGCACGACAGCCCGGCGGCCGCGATGGCCACCCTGGAGGAACTGGAAGAAACCGCCCGGCTGTGGCTGACGGTCAGCCCCCGTCCGGCGCCCCTGAGCGAACAACAGATCGAAGAATTACGGCGCACCTTCGCGGCGCGCTGGTAAGACGGCTGGGAGACCAGTCACGCTGCACCCTGGCCCGTTCCAGGTAATGACAGTGCGTCACCAATAAAAACAACACGGTGACGCACATTAACGACAGTAGAGGAGACATTACCATGAGCAGTATTGCCCAGCAGCAAACCGGCACGGCCATCATGAGTCGTGAAGACAGTGTATTCAGCAAGGTATCGTGGCGCATCGTGCCACTGATCATCCTCTGTTACGTGGTGTCCTATCTCGACCGCGTCAACGTCGGCTTCGCCAAGCTGCAGATGTCGCAACAGCTCGGCTTCAGCGAAACCATGTTCGGCCTCGGCGCCGGCATCTTCTTCCTCGGCTACTTCCTGTTCGAAGTGCCGAGCAACCTCGCCCTGAGCCGCTTCGGCGCCAAGGTCTGGATCGCCCGCATCATGATCACCTGGGGCCTGGTCTCGGCCGGTTTCGCCTTCGTCAACACGCCCACCGCGTTTTACGTGATGCGCTTTTTGCTAGGGTTGGCCGAAGCCGGCTTCTACCCCGGCATCATCCTCTACCTGACCTACTGGTACCCGTCGCACCGGCGCGCCAAGATCGTGGCGATGTTCATGTCGGCGATCCCGGTCTCCGGCATTTTCGGCAACCCGCTCTCCGGCTTCATCATGGATGCCTTCGGCGGCGTGGGCGGCTGGGCCGGCTGGCAGTGGATGTTCCTGATCGAAGCGGTACCGGCGGTACTGGTCGGCCTGGTGGTGCTGTACTACCTCGACGACTCCGTGGCCAAGGCCAAGTGGCTGAGCGAGGAAGAGAAGAGTGTGGTGGCCCAGGCCATCGCCGAAGACACCAAGCACAAGGACCACAGCGCCCACGCCCTGAGCGCGTTCAAAGACGCCCGGGTGTGGTTCATGAGCCTGATCTACTTCTGCTTCGTGATGGGCCAATACGGCCTGACCTTCTGGATGCCCACCTTCATCAAATCGACCGGGGTCACCAGCAACCTGTCCATCGGCGTGCTGAGCGCCATCCCCTTCCTCTCCGCGATCATTGCCATGAACGGCTTCGGCCGCAGCGCGGATGCCCGCCGCGAGCGCCGCTGGCACCTGGTGATCCCCGCCATGATGGGCACCGTCGGCTTCGTCGTCGCGGCATCGTTTACCCAGAACACCGCCGTGTCCCTGGTATTCCTGTCACTGGCCGCGGCCGGAGTGCTGACCTGCGCCCCGCTGTTCTGGTCCCTGCCGACGGCCTTCCTCGGCGGCACGGCCGCCGCCGCCGGCATCGCGGTGATCAACTCGGTCGGCAACCTCGCCGGTTTCGTCAGCCCCTACCTGATCGGTACACTCAAGGACATGACGGGCAGCACCGCCGCCGGCATGTACGTGCTCGCCGGCAGCCTGGTGGTGGGGGCCATCGCGGTATTGCGCACGCCGGCCAAGCTGGTTAACCGCTAAACCTGTTGTCAACACGGCGACAGAGACCCGATTCGACGCTGCGTTCCGGGCGCCTGGTCTGTGGTCTCTTCGCCGATGTCGCCATCCAGGTTACCCATTGCTTGACCATTCATTAGCTGAAGCAAAGAGATCACCATGCCGCAATTTGCCGCCAACCTGACCATGATGTACACGGAACACGACTTTCTCGACCGCTTCGCCGCGGCCGCCCGGGACGGGTTCCGCGCCGTGGAATATCTGTTTCCCTACGACTACCCGGCGGCCGACATCGCCGCCCGCCTCGCCGCCCACGGCCTGACCCAGGCGCTGTTCAACCTGCCGCCGGGCGACTGGGCCGCGGGCGAACGCGGCATCGCCGCCCTGCCGGGACGCGAGGAGGAATTTGCCGCCTCGGTGGAGCGTGCGCTGGAATATGCACACGCCACCGGCTGCCGCCGCCTGCACGCCATGGCCGGACTGGTGCCACAAGGCGCCGACCTCACCGCCCTGCGCGCCACCTTCGTCGCCAACCTGCGCCACGCCGCCCGCCGCTGCGCGGAGCACGGCATCACGCTGTTGATCGAGCCGATCAACCAGCGCGACATGCCGGGCTACTTCCTCAGCCACCAGCAGCAGGCACACGACATCGTGGCCGAGGTGGGCGAGCCCAACCTGAAAGTGCAGATGGACTGGTATCACTGCCAGATCATGGAAGGCGACATCGCCATGCGCCTGCGCCGCCACCTGGCCGGCGTCGGCCACGTGCAGATCGCCGGCGTGCCGGAGCGTCACGAGCCGGACAGCGGGGAGCTGAACTACCCCTACCTGTTCGCGCTGCTCGACGAACTGGGTTACGACGGTTACATCGGCTGCGAATACCGCCCGCGCAACGGCACCTCGGCCGGGCTCGCCTGGTTCCAACCCTACAAGGAGGCACAACGATGAAGCTCTTGATTACCGGCGGCGCCGGTTTCATCGGCGCGCGGCTGGCGCGCACCCTGCTCGCTCGCAGCGAACTGGCCGGGCGCGCGATCGAACGGCTGGTGCTGGCCGACTTGGTGGCCGCACCCGACGACCTGCGCGCTGACCCGCGCGTGGAAGTACGCGTCGGCACCGTGCTCGAGCTGGCCGAAAAGTTGAACGGCGAGCGTTTCGACGGCGTGTTCCACCTTGCCTCGGCGGTGTCGTCCGAATGCGAGGCCGATTTCGAGCTCGGCCTGCGCTCCAACCTCGACAGCGCACGCGTACTGCTCGACGCCCTGCGTGCCGCCGGCAATGCCCCGCGCTTGGTGTTTTCCAGCTCGGTGGCGGTGTTCGGTAGCGACCCGGCGCTGCCGCTGCCGGCGGTGGTGCGCGACGACACCCTGCCCACGCCGCAGTCGTCCTACGGCGTGCAGAAGTTCATCTGCGAGCAGCTGGTGGCCGACTACACCCGCAAGGGCTTCATCGACGGCCGCGTGGCGCGGCTGATGACGGTCTCGGTGCGGCCGGGCCGCCCCAACGGCGCCGCCTCCAGCTTCCTCTCCGGCATCATCCGCGAACCCCTGGCCGGCCAGGAAGCGATCTGCCCGGTCTCTCCCGACACCGAAGTGGCGCTGGCCTCGCCGGCCAACACCATCGCCGGGCTGATCGCGGTATTCGAAGCCAGCCGCGAGGCCTTCGGCGGCCGCACCGCGCTCAACCTGCCGGCCCTGACGGTGCGCGTGCAGGACATGCTCGACGCGCTGGAAAGCGTCGGCGGCAGCCAGGCACGCTCCCTCGTGCGCTTCGTCCCGGACGACACCATCGCCCGTATCGTCGGCAGCTGGCCGGCGCGCTTCGAGTCGCCGCGCGGGGAACGCCTGGGGCTCAAGGCCGACACCGATTTCCGCAGCATCGTCGAGCAGTACCTCCGCGATTTCCCCGCTGCCGTTCGGCCTGCCTGACCCGTTCCCGATCATCCATTTTTCTTTTCCGCATGCCGGCCTGGCCCAAGCCGACTCAACGTTGGCCGAAGCCGTGCCGCTGCGGCACGGCGGCAGCGTCAAGCCGGACCATGCCGCGGCGCGGTTCGCCATGGCGGATAGCGGTGGGGGATTTGATCGGGAGCGCCGCGCTCGAGGCGAAGTCGGTGCGGTCGATCTGCCGGGCCGTGCCTTGAGCACGGTCGATACGACCGTCTCGGCCGTCTGCAGAAAGGGGGATGCGGCGGCGGGGTGAGGCGGCCCGCCGCATCTATCTGGACGTCAGCGCATGCGCAGCGTTTGCGCCAGCTTTTCGCCTTCCTGGTCCCAGAACGCCGGGTCGGCAGCGCGGATACGGCGAATCGCGTTATCCATATGGGAGGCGGCGACCTTGCGCGCGCGCGCCGGGTCGCCTTGTTCGATGGCGCTGACGATGGCGTTGTGCTCGTCCTGCACTTCCTTGAAGAAATCCTCGCGGCGCGCTTCGTTGGCCCGCGTCACCTGGGTGGCGCCGCGCAGGTACTGCGACAGGTAATCCAGCGTCGAAATCAGGAACGGGTTGCCAGCAGCCGCGGCGATGCTGCGGTGAAAGTTCACGTCTTCCTCCACCCCGTCGCGACCGCTTTTCGCCGCCTCGGCCAATGCGGCCACGGCGGTGCGGATCGCCGCCAGATCCTGCTCGCTGCGACGCGCCGCCGCCAGGCCGGCTGCCTCGGCCTCCAGCACGCGCCGCACCTCGGCCATCTGCACCACCGCCTCCATCGAGGCGGTATGCGCCGCATCGAACGAGAGCGGACGAATCCCCGGCTCCTGCACCAGCACCCCATAGCCTTGGCGCGAAATGACCAGACCCAGCGACTTCAACTGGGACACCGCTTCGCGAATCACGGTGCGGCTCACCTTGAATTGATCGACCAGCTGGGCTTCGGACGGCAGCTTGTCGCCCGGCTGCAAGGCGCCCGAATGGATACCCTCGGCCAGTGCCTCAGCCACTTGCTCGGACAAACGCGCGCCGGCGTGGACGGGTTGAAACTCAAGGGCCACAACATGCCTTTCAGTTGTATGAGAAGATGATAAGAAGATAGCACTGTCAGTGGCGGCGCGTGGGGTAAAATTGGCGACACCCCAAGCCACCCCTCCCCTGTCCGGCACGCGCAGCCAGGGCATCCCAGCGTCATCCGAGTGACGCGCCACGCCGGAAAAGCAAAAAGCCCGCATTTAGCGGGCTTTTTTGAATTCTGGCGGAGAGGGGGGGATTCGAACCCCCGTTAGGGTATTACCCTAAACACGCTTTCCAGGCGTGCGACTTAAACCACTCATCCACCTCTCCAGAACTACTCTGATGTCGGCGTCGTTTGCGTTTCGTCGTCAGAGGCTGCGCAGTATATAAGCCCTTTTTACGACTGGCAAGCTTTTTTATATGCAATATGCTGCTCCAGTTCGCCAAGATATGCCGCCACCGCCTGCCTCTCCTGCTTGAGCCAGCGCCAAATCGCTGATCGGAAAGGAGAATCCCCCAGCCAGTGCGCCGAATGCGTCAACACCGGCTCGAAACCGCGGGCCAGCTTGTGTTCGCCTTGCGCCCCACCCTCGAATACCGAGAGTCCGTGGCGGATGCAGTACGCGATGCCCTGGTAGTAGCACAGCTCGAAATGCAGGCAGGAAACATCCTCCAGCGCGCCCCAGTAACGGCCGTACAGTTGGTGTCGATCCTTCAGGCACAAGCTGGCGGCCACCGGCTCGCCAGCCCGCTGCGCCAGAAACAGCACCAGGTGGTCGGCTAGACGTTCGCCGATCAGACGGAAAAACACCAGATCGAGGTAGGGAGTGGAACGGTGCTCGCGATAGGTCTGGCAGTAGCAGGCATGAAAGAATGCCCAATCATCATCGGTGATCTGCCGACCTTCCTTGACGATCACCTCGACCCCTTGTTCGGCAACGCGGCGCCGCTCCTGGCGGATCTTCTTGCGCTTGTCGCGGCTGAGTGCGTCGAGAAAATCGTTGAAGTCGCGGTAGCCGTGGTTTTGCCAGTGGAACTGCACGCCGTGCCGCTCCAGCCAGCCGGCTTCTGCCAGCATGGCCATTTCATCCTGAGCCGGGTACAACACATGCGCCGACGATAGCCCGAGCTGGCGGACCTGGCGCGGCAGTTCGGCGATCAGCATGGCCCGGGCCGCCTGCAGGCCGAGGAAGCGCGGCCCGCCGACCGGGGTGAACGGTATCGCCAGCAGCAACTTGGGGTAGTAGGCCAGCCCGGCGCGCTGGTAGGCCTCGGCCCAGGCCCAGTCGAACACGTATTCGCCATACGAGTGTGTCTTGAGATAGGCCGGCGCGACCGCCCTCAGCGCCTCGCCCTCACGCCACGCCAGATGATGCGGCTGCCAGCCGGTGGCCGCGCTCACCGCCCCGCCCTGCTCCAGCGCGGCGAGCCAGCCGTGGGCGAGAAAGGGCTGGTCGTCGGCGCGCAGCGCGTTCCACTGCTCCGCCGGCAGCCCAGCCAAGCCATTCAGCGACGCTATCGTCACCCCCGCTCCTTTCAGGAAATCGTGCCGCGCTTCAGGTAGAATCGGCCTTATTGTTGATAAACCGACGTAGCCACCAAAGATGCGTATCGCGCTCGCCCAGTTCAATCCCGTTGTCGGCGACATCGCCGGCAATACCCGCAAGATTCTCGACCTCGCCCGCCAGGCCATGGCCCAGGGTGCCGACGTGCTGGTCACGCCGGAGCTGGCGCTCACCGGCTACAGCCCGGAAGACCTGCTGCTGCGCGACCACTTCTACCGCGAGTGCAGCAAGGCGCTGGATGAACTCTTGGAGCTGGACGGCATCACGCTGGTGGTGGGCCACCCGGTCAAGCTCGGCAACGAGCGCTTCAACGCCGCCACGGTGATGCGTGACGGCAACCGTCTCGGTCAGTACCACAAGATGCTGCTGCCCAACAACGAAGTGTTCGACGAGTGCCGTTACTTTACTCCCGGCGGCGCACCGCTGGTATTCCAGCAGGACGGCGTCAACGTCGGCGTGTTGATCTGCGAGGATGTCTGGTCGCTGGATCCCGCCGCCGAAGCCGCCGATGCCGGCGCCGACGTGGTGGTGGTGCTCAACGCCTCGCCGTTCCACCGCAACAAGGTCGAAACCCGCCACGAGACGGTGCGCTACCGCGTCGAGGAGACCGGCCTGCCGTTCGCCTACGTCAACCTCACCGGCGGCCAGGACGAACTGGTCTTCGACGGCGCCTCGTTCGCGCTCAACAAGGCCGGCGAAGTGGTGGCGCAAGCCGCCGCCTACGACGATGAACTGCTGATCGTGCAGATGGCCGACGGCGACCTGCAGCCGGCCGGCAAGGCCGCGCTGCCCTGCCCGCTGGAGAGCGTGTACCGGACACTGGTGATCGGCGTGCGCGACTACATCGGCAAGAACGGCTTCCCCGGTGTGCTGCTCGGCCTCTCCGGCGGCATCGATTCGGCGCTGACGCTGGCCATCGCCTACGACGCGCTGGGCGCCGACAAGGTGCACGCGGTGATGATGCCGAGCCGCTACACCGCCGACATTTCGGTGGACGACTCGCGCGACATGGTGGAGCGACTCGGCGTGAAGTACGAGGAAATCGCCATCTGGCCGATGTACGAGAGTTTCATGGCGGCGCTGGCGCCGTCGTTCGAAGGGTTGGCCGAAGACACCACCGAGGAGAACCTGCAGGCGCGCATCCGCGGCACGCTGTTGATGGCGCTCTCCAACAAGACCGGCAAGCTGGTGCTCACCACCGGCAACAAGTCCGAGATGACCACCGGCTACTGCACGCTGTACGGCGACATGGCCGGCGGCTTCGCCGTGCTGAAGGACGTCGCCAAGACCCTGGTCTACCAGCTCTGCCACTGGCGCAACGCCCAGAGCGAGATCATTCCGTTAAGAATCATTACCCGGCCGCCCTCGGCGGAACTGCGTCCGGACCAGAAAGACCAAGATAGTCTGCCGCCCTACGATGTGCTCGACGCCATCATGGCGCGCTACGTGGAAGAGAACCTGTCCGCTGCCGAAATCATCGCCGAGGGTTTTGCCGAGGCCGACGTGCGGCGCGTGGTTCGTCTTCTCAAGATCAACGAGTACAAGCGCCGCCAGGCCCCGGTCGGTCCGCGCGTCACCCACCGCGGTTTTGGCAAGGACTGGCGCTACCCGATCACCAACCGCTTCAGCTGAGCACTGATGAATAAATCGGCGACGTACCCCCTTCCCGGCCCTGCCAGGCTCGCCGCACCACGGCTACGGCGGTGCGGCGCGAACCGGCCAGGGAACGTCCGTGACGATTTATTCCTTGAGCCCCAAACGGCTGAGGCGTAGAAAAGGATTCCATGAAGAAGCTCTTACCGATCATCCTCGCCGCCGCGTTCGCCCTGCCCGCCCACGCCGCCGCCATCGCCCAGCTGAAGGCCTTCGTCGCCGGCAGCAAGACTCTGTCGGCCAGCTTCTCGCAGGTGGTCAGCGCCAAGGGCAAGCGCGAAGAGGCCAGCGGCCAGCTGGAAATCTCCCGTCCCGGCAAGTTCCGCTGGGAATACGCCAAGCCCTACGAACAGCTCATCGTCGGCGACAGCAAGCGGCTGTGGATTTACGACAAGGAACTGGCCCAGGTCACCAGCAAGTCGCTGGACGCCGCGCTGGGCTCCAGCCCGGCCGCGCTGCTGGCCGGCAGCAACGCCATCGAGCGTGACTATCACCTGAAGGAAGCCGGCACCCAGGACGGCATCGAATGGCTCAGCGCCGCGCCGAAGAAGAGCGAGAACACCTTCCAGTCGATCCGCATGGGCTTTCGCGCCAACACGCTGGTCACCATGGAACTGCACGATAGCTTCGGCAACACCACGCTGATCCGCTTCGCCGACATGAAAAAGAACCCGGTGCTGGCGCCGTCGCGCTTCACCTTCACCCCGCCCAAGGGCGTGGACGTGATTTCGGACTGAGACCGTGACCGACCTGTTTGCCCGCGAACCGAAAAAACCGTTGGCCGAAGCGCTGCGCCCCACCTCGCTCGACGAGGTCATCGGCCAGCCGCACCTGATCGGCCCGGGCAAGCCGCTGCGCCTGGCGGTGGAGTCGAAAACCCCGCACTCGATGATCCTGTGGGGCCCGCCCGGCGTCGGCAAGACCACGCTGGCACGCATCCTGGCGCACAGCTTCGACGCCGAGTTCATCCCGCTGTCGGCGGTGTTCTCCGGCGTCAAGGACATCCGCGAGGCCGTCGACCGGGCGCAGGCGGTGCTGCAGCGTGACGGTCGCCACACCATCCTGTTCGTCGACGAAGTGCACCGCTTCAACAAGAGCCAGCAGGACGCCTTCCTGCCCTACGTCGAATCGGGCCTGCTGACCTTCATCGGCGCCACCACCGAGAACCCCTCGTTCGAGGTCAACTCGGCGCTGCTGTCGCGCGCCCAGGTGTACGTGCTCAATGCCCTCACCGACGATGACTTCAAGGCGCTGTTCGCGCGCGCCGTCGCCAGCGGCGCCCTGCCCGGCCTGACCTTCGACAACAGCGCCCTGGCGACGCTGAGCGGCTACGCCGACGGCGACGCCCGCCGCTTCCTCAACCTGCTGGAGCAGACCCGCACCGCCGCCGGCGCCCGCCACGTCGAGCACATCGACGCCGACTTCCTGGCCGAAGTGCTCACCGTCAACGCGCGCCGCTTCGACAAGGGCGGCGACGCCTTCTACGACCAGATCTCGGCGCTGCACAAGTCGGTGCGCGGCTCCAATCCGGACGGAGCGCTGTACTGGCTGACGCGCATGCTCGACGGCGGCGCCGACCCACGCTACCTGGCGCGCCGCCTGGTGCGCATGGCATGGGAAGACATCGGGCTGGCCGACCCGCGCGCCGCGCGCATCGCGCTCGACGCCGCCGACACCTACGAGCGGCTCGGCAGCCCCGAAGGCGAACTGGCGCTGGCCCAGGCCGCGATCTACCTCGCCGTGGCCCCCAAGAGCAACGCCGGCTACAAGGCGTATAATGAGGCGCGCGCCTTCATCCGCCAGGACATCTCGCGCCCGGTGCCGGTGCACCTGCGCAACGCGCCGACCAGGTTGATGAAGGAGCTGGGATACGGGCACGCCTACCGCTACGCCCACGACGAACCGCACGCCTACGCCGCCGGTGAAACCTACCTGCCGGAGGGGATCGAAGACAGCCGCTGGTACGAGCCGGTGGAACGCGGGCTGGAAGGCAAGATTCAGGAAAAACTGCGGTTTCTCAGGCAACTGGATGAAGAAACAAAAGCACCATCACGATCATGACGGGCACAAGGTCAGGTTGGAGCACTTCGCCGCCAAGCGGCTGATCGCTGTGCTCAACCGCCTGTCGCGCCCCGGCCATTACCTGCTCGGCCCGCACCGCGAATCTCCCGACTTCTCCATTCTGCGCCGGCAGAACGGCGAGCCGGCGCAAAAAATCGGTCTGGAAGTGACGCACATCTATGGCAGCACCCACGATGCTGCCATAATCAACGGTTGGCACAAGGATAAGACGGCCGTGCTGCTCGCCTTGCAGCAGCCGGCACTGATGAAAGAAATCTTCCAGCAGCTCGACCGGGCCATCAAGGACAAGAATGACAAATTCGCCTCCTACACCGTCAAGCCCTGCTGGCTCTTGATCCGCAACGCCAACACGCGCGTCATGCACCGCGACTGGGAAAATTACTTACGCAACAAGGACTTCCAGGATAGTCCTTTTGAAAAGATCTGGCTCATCACCGACCGCCAGCTTCAGATCATCAACATCAAATAGACCAACACCATGCTAGACATTCAACTCCTTCGCAGCCAGCCGGAAACCGTCGCCGAGCGCCTGGCCGCCCGTGGCTACCAGCTGGACACCGACGCCTTCGGCCAACTCGAGAACGAGCGCAAAGCGCTGCAGACCCGCATGCAGGAACTGCAGGCCCGCCGCAACGCCACCTCCAAGCAGATCGGCGAAGCCAAGCGCAAAGGAGAAGACGTCTCCGCCATCATGGCCGAAGTGGCCACCCTGGGCGACGAGCTGAAAGCCGCCGAAGCCGCCTTCGAAGCCGTGCAACAGAAGCTGGAGCACTGGCTGATGACCATCCCCAACCTGCCGCACGCATCGGTGCCGCAGGGCAAGGACGAAAGCGCCAACGTCGAAGTACGCCGCGTCGGCGTACCGCGCTCGTTCGAGTTCGAAGCCAAGGACCACGTCGACGTCGGCAGCCCGCTGGGGCTCGACTTCGAAACCGGTGCCAAGCTCTCCGGTGCCCGCTTCACCGTGCTGCGCGGCGAGATCGCCCAGCTGCACCGCGCCCTGGCGCAGTTCATGCTCAACACCCACACCAACCAGCACGGCTACACCGAGATGTACACCCCGTACATCGTCAACGACAGCGTGCTGTTCGGCACCGGCCAGCTGCCCAAGTTCGCCGAGGACATGTTCAAGGTGACGCGCGGCGGCGAGGAGGGCGCGGTCGACCAGTACCTGATTTCCACCTCGGAAATCACCCTGACCAACACCGTGCGCGAAAGCATCCTCAAGCTCGACGAACTGCCGGTCAAAATGACCGCACACTCGCCCTGCTTCCGTTCCGAGGCCGGTTCCTACGGCCGCGACACCCGCGGCATGATCCGCCAGCACCAGTTCGACAAGGTGGAAATGGTGCAGGTGGTGCATCCGGAAAAATCGTACGACGCGCTGGAAGAAATGGTCGGCCACGCCGAAGCCATCCTCAAGGCGTTGGAACTGCCCTATCGCGTGATCACGCTGTGTACCGGCGACATGGGCTTCGGCGCCGCCAAGACCTACGACCTGGAAGTCTGGCTGCCGGCACAAAACACCTACCGCGAGATCTCCAGCTGCTCCAACTGCGAAGCCTTCCAGGCGCGCCGCATGCAGGCCCGTTTCAAGGATGAGAACGGCAAGAACCAGCTGGTACACACCCTTAACGGCTCCGGCCTCGCCGTCGGCCGCACGCTGGTGGCAGTACTGGAAAACTACCAGAACGCCGATGGTTCCGTGACCGTTCCGACCGTACTGCGCCCCTATCTCGGCGGCAAGGAAAAAATCGGCGGCTGATCGACATCGCCATCAAGAACGCGAAACCGGGATCGAGCATCCCGGTTTTTTTGCGCCATAGGTGACGGCAAGCAGGGTAATTTTCTTCAATACTGCCCGATGCGGGCCCCCTATCCTCGACCGGGTGTTTCCCACTCACGAGGTCATCATGCAAGTTCTACTCTCCATGGCCGCCTTCGCGCTCGCCGCCTCCATCTCGCCCGGCCCGGTCAATATCGTTGCCCTCGGCAGCGGAGCCAGTCACGGCTTCACGGCCAGTTTGCGCCATGTCAGCGGCGCGACCGTCGGCTTTACCGTACTCCTGTTGCTAACGGGGCTGGGGCTGAATGAATTGCTGGCCGGCTGGCCCGCCGCAAGCCGACTCCTGCAATGGGGCGGGATCGCCTTCCTGCTGTATCTGGCCTGGAAACTGGCCAGTGATAACGGGGAACTGGGCCAGAACCAGCAACGCCGACCCTCCTTCCGTCACGGCGCCATCATGCAGTGGCTGAACCCGAAAGCCTGGTTGGCTGCCCTAGCCGGGATGGGAGCCTACGCCAGCGACGGCAACCACTCACTGATCTGGCAGTTTGCCGCCATCTACTTCGTCATCTGCTACCTGTCGATCGCCTGCTGGGCCTACGCCGGGGCCCGGCTGCAACACCTGCTGCGCCACCCTGCACGCATGCGCCTGTTCAACCGCCTGCTGGCCCTACTGCTGGCAGGGAGCACGCTGTATCTGTTGTAGACACCCCCTGCTTAGCGCCGCGCCTGGCAATACTGTCCGGGCGTGGCGGCCACCAGCCGTTTGAAAACACGCTGAAAATGCGCCTGATCGGCGAAACCCAATGACTGCGCCACGTCGGCGATCCGATGACCTCTTCGCAGCAGCGTCTTGCCACGTTGAATGCGACAGTTCAGCAGATACTCGTGCGGCGTCATGTGATAACGCTGGCGAAAAGCGCGGATCAGGTAGGAAGAAGACAAGGAGGCCGCGGAACAGATGTCCTGCAAACTCAGTTCCGCCGCATAATGGTCATTGATATAGTCCGCTGCCTGTTGCAGCCTGTCATGGGGCTCGCTCTCGTTCCGGCCCGCCGGCTGCAGGATGGACTGCACCGAACTGAAGAACTCCACCGCCTCGCCCTGCTTCTGCAACGCCGTGGATGCGCCATCACGACAGAGCGCCACCAGCCTCCCCAGCCGCCGATACAGTCGGGCATCCTGGCTCAGGCGAGACTGGAAGGGATGGAAATCCTGATTGGTACCCAGGCCCAACTCCCTTTGCAAGCCTGCCAGCCAGACGGTATCCACGTACAGCATGTGATAGGACCACGGCTGGTCCGCAATGGGATTGCAGGCATGCACCTCGCCCGGGTTCATCAACACCACATCGCCACGGCCCACGGCATGGCTTGCCTGTTCATTCAGGTACGTGCTGCATCCGCCAGTGATGGCGCCAATGGAAAAATGCTCGTGGGAGTGGCGCGCATAGCACACCTGGCGGCCATCCTGGATGGTGCGCAACTCCAGAAAAGGCAGCGCCGGGTCGCGCCAGAACAAAGGCTTGGCATCGGAACTCATGCCAACATGATAGCACGCCGCACCCCGCTCAAATCCAACCCGGCAGTATCAGGCGTCAGCCCCCCGCCAGATATTCCCTCTCCAGCAAAGCCTCGAACTCCGCCGCCGGCAATGGCCGGCTGAACAGGTAGCCCTGACCCGTGCCGCAGCCCTGCTCCACCAGGTAACGCCGCTGCTCGTCCAGTTCCACCCCCTCCGCCACCAGCCCCAGTCCCAGACTGCGCGCGATGGAAATGATCGCCTGTGTGATTGCCGCATCGTCCCGGTTCTGATGCAGGTCGGCGACGAACGACTGGTCGATCTTCAGCCCCTGAACTGGCAGGCGCTTGAGGTAGGACAGAGAGGAATACCCCGTCCCGAAGTCGTCGATGGACAGGTACACGCCCAGCTCGTACAGCCGGCGCAGCACCTCGACCATGCCGCTATCCTCGTCCATCGCCACGCTCTCGGTGATCTCCAGCTCGAGCGCAGAGCTGGGCAGGCCGCATTCTTCCAGCGTGCGCTCGACCAGCTCGACCACGCCGGCGAACTTGAGCTGGCGTCCGGACACGTTGACCGCCACGCGCCCGCCAAACAGCCTGCGCTCACGCCACTCCCGCACCTGCCTGCAGGCGGTCTTCAGCACCCATTCACCGATCGGCACGATCAGCGAGCTGTCCTCGGCAATCGGAATGAAACGCGCCGGCGACACCAGCCCCAGTTCGGGATGGCGCCAGCGGATCAGCGCCTCGGCACCGTCGAGCCGACCGGTCGCCAGTTCGACCTTGGGCTGATACCAGACCTCCAACTCATCCTGTGCCAGCGCCTTGTGCAGGCTGTATTCCAGCCGCAAGCGCTCCAGCGCACTGGCATTCATATCCGGGGTATAGAACTGGAAATTGCTCTTGCCGCGCTCCTTGGCACGGTACATCGCCGTATCGGCGTTGACCAGCAAGACGTCCGCACTGGCCCCATCCTCAGGGAACATGCTGATGCCGATGCTGGCCGACACGAATACCTCCTGCCCGGCCACCACGGTTTCTCCGGCAATCGCGTCCAGCACGCTCTGGGCGCGGCTCGCCACCTGCTGCACGCTATCCACGGCCGGCATCAGCAAGGTGAACTCGTCGCCGGAGAGACGCGCCACCATCGCCAGCGGCGGCGCCACCTTCCTCATTTCCTCGGCGATCCACACCAGCAACTCGTCACCGGCATGGTGCCCCAGGGTATCGTTGACCAGCTTGAAACGGTCCAGGTCGATAAACAACAACGCCATGCGCTGTCCGAACTCGCGCGCCTGCTCCACCCCCGCCTCCAGCCGCTCCAGGAACAGGGTGCGGTTGGGCAGCCCGGTCAGCGCGTCGTGGTTGGCGAGAAAGTGCAACCGCTCCTCAGCTTGCTTGCGCTGGGTAATGTCAGAGAACACCGCGACGTAATGAGCATACTCGCCGTTGTCGCCGCGAATGCCGGTAATGCTCAGATGCTCGGTATAGAGCAGACCGTTCTTGCGCCGGTTGATCACCTCCCCCTGCCATACACCGTCACGCTTCAGGCTGTGCCACAGATGCTCGTAAAACTCCGGCGGCTGCTTGCCCGACTTCAGCAAGGCAGGCGTCTTGCCGACGCTCTCTTGGGCCGAGTAACCGGTGATGCGCTCGAAAGCCGGGTTGACCGACTGAATGATGCCGGCTCCATCGGTGATGGCAATCCCCTCAAGCGTGGACTCGAACACCTTGTCCGCCAGCAGCAGACTCTGCCGCGACAGCAGCAAGGCCTGGTCGCGCTCGTTGAGCGCCCCCTGCAGTTCCAGCAGGCACTCATGCTCAATGTTGTGGAGAATATCGCCGAAGCCGAGGATGAATTTGAGCCCGCCGTCCGCCCCGCACACCCCCAAGTGGCGGATCTTGTGCTGCAACATTAGGCGACGGGCATGCAGCAGGCTGGTATTTTCGGCCATGGTCAACATCGGCCGCGAGCACACCGCCCCCAATGCATGCTCGCACTCGCCCTGCGCCAGCAAGCGCACCACATCGCGCCGAGTCAGAATGCCCAGTTCACCATCGGCGAAGCACACCCCAACGGCATCCACCGCCCCCTGTCGCATCACCTTCACCGCATCCTTCAGCCCGAGCTCGGCCCCCAGCACGCAGGCCGGCCGGCACCCCAGCTCCTCCAGCCGCTTCAGCCCGAGAAACGACTCCGTCCCCTGGTTGAGCACGATATCGGTCAGGGACAGTAGGCCAAGATAGCGGCCATCCCGTTCCACCAGGGCATGGCGGATGCCATGGCGGCGGAAAAACCCGGTCGCATCATGAATCGACGTACCGCTCTGGAGCGTACGCACCGGGGAACTCATCACCTTCGCCACCGGAGTGCCATCCGCCTCGGTCGTCATCGAAAAATCCAGATTCAGCGCATCGGTCTCGGTCCAGATTCCGAGGGCGGTTCCCGCCTCGTCCATCACGATGATGGAACCGCAGTGAGACTCCATCATCAGGCGGGCAGCCTCGTAGACCGAGGTGGTTGGTGGGCAACTCAGTATCTCGGGGAGCAGGATGTGATCGACGGGTTGCAGCAACGGCGACATGTCTGGCTGATCCTAAACATTCGTTGACTAATACCTCGTCGAATATACATGCATTCCATAACAGCGCGACTTGATGCCAAATGCTTTCTGCGCATTCCCTGATATAAATCAGTCCCCACCATGAAAAAAGCGCCACCGCAAATGCAGGGGCGCCCATCCGATCATGCCGTGGCGCGCGTTACACCCGCTCTGCCCACAGATCATGCTCATCCGAGGCGGTGATCTCCACCTCGACGAAATCCCCCACCTGCAGGCCATCGGCATCGGCCACGAAAACCATGCCATCCATCTCGGGGGCATCGGCATAGCTGCGGCAGACCGCCCCTTGCTCATCGATCTCGTCGACCAGCACCGTCATGCACTGGCCTACACGGCGCGCCAGACGGGCGGCACTGATCTCGGCCTGCACCTCCATGAAGCGCTCCTTGCGGACCTCCTTCACCTCCTCCGGCACGGGATCAGGCAAATCGTTGGCGGCGGCGCCCGCCACCGGAGAATAGGTGAAACAGCCGACGCGATCGAGCAGGGCTTCACTCAGCAACGCCAGCAGCTCCTCGAACTCCTCCTCGGTCTCGCCGGGGAAGCCGACGATGAAGGTGCTGCGGATCACCAGATCCGGGCAGATCTCGCGCCACTTCTTGATACGCGCCAGTACGTTCTCGCTGTTGGCGGGCCGCTTCATCAGTTTGAGGATGCGCTGGCTGGCGTGCTGGAACGGGATATCGAGGTAAGGCAGGATCTTGCCGTCGCGCATCAGCGGAATGACTTCGTCGACGTGCGGATACGGGTAGACATAATGCAGACGCACCCAGATACCGTGACGCCCCAATTCCTCGCACAGCACCGTCATGCGGGTACGCACCGGCCGACCGTTGTGGAAGCCCGTCTTGTATTTGACGTCGACACCGTAGGCACTGGTGCCCTGCGAAATCACCAGCAGTTCCTTGACGCCGGACTTCGCCAGATTCTCCGCCTCGCGTAGCACGTCATGAATTGGGCGGGAATCCAGATCGCCCCTCATTGACGGAATGATGCAAAAGGTGGCGCGGTGATTACAGCCCTCGGAAATCTTCAGATAGGCGTAATGCTTGGGCGTGAGCTTGATGCCTGCCGCCGGCACCAAGTCGACGAACGGGTCGTGCGGTTTGGGCAAGTGGGCATACACATGCCCCATCACTTCGTCGTCGATGGCGCGCGGGCCGGTCACCGCCAGCACAGAAGGATGCACGTCACGTACCACCTCCCCTTTCGCCCCCAGGCAACCCGTCACGATGACCTTGCCGTTTTCCGTCAAGGCTCCGCCGATCGCATCCAACGACTCGGTAACGGCCGAATCGATGAAGTCACAGGGATTGACCACAACCAGGTCGGCGCCATCGTAGGAGGGGGAAATATCGTAGCCTTCGGCGCGAAGGCGGGTAAGAATCTGCTCGGAATCAACCAAGGCCTTGGGACAGCCGAGCGAGACGAAGCCGACTTTGGGTGCGGAGTGGGCCATACGTTAGTAAGACCCTGAATCTTATTGAAAGAACAGAGAAAGCCGGGGTCACGTGAACGACACCCGGCTGACAACATGCTGATTCTATAAGAAAAACGGCGATATCGGCGAACCGATCAGGACTTGCCTTCTTTGTCCTTGTCGGCAGGCGGATAGGCGGGAAAGCCAAAGCCTGTGAACAGCTGCTTGGTCTGTTCCTGCATACGGTTCTGCATTTCCAGATACATGCCGGTGCTCTGCTCCAGATAGCTCGACATCATGTTCTGCATGGCCGGGCCCTGCATCTTCATGAACTCGCCCCACAGGTTGGCGTTGAACATGGCGTTATCGCCATACATCGCCCGCGTCTGTTCCTGCATCTTTTGCTGCAGCTGCGTAAAGAGCTGCAGATTTTTCTCCAGGAACGGCCCCATCATGCCCTGCATGGCCTGCCCGTAGAAACGGATAAACTGCGTCAGCACCTCGTAACTGAACATCGGGGCGCCACCGTTTTCCTCTTCAAAAATGATCTGAAGCAGTACGCTGCGGGTAATGTCATCCTGGGTCTTGGCGTCAACCACCTGGATGTCGATATTGTCATGAACCAGCTGCTTAACGTCCCCCAAGGTAATGTAAGAACTCGTCGCCGTGTCGTATAACCGGCGATTTGGATACTTTTTAATGACCCGCTTCTCAACACTCATGTAACACTCCCAGTTCATTGTCGTGGTGTTGTGTGCGAACAATTTATCATAAATGCAACAACATAGAGCAAATCTTCTAGCCACTGCATTGAGCAGCATGCTAAATTTTGCGAGTATATTGTGCATTGCACAACGCAGTTCACACCGTACAACACACCACGGAGAGGGTCATAAACCATGTTCACTACCAACGAGCAGTTCAGTAAGTTTTCGCTGGGCGGCGTCGAAACCGCGCTGCGTTTCGCCCAGATTTCGCTGGATAGCACCGAAAAGCTGGTGAAATTCAACCTCGAAGTTTCCAAACAGTCTCTCGAAGACAACATCAAAGTCGCCCAAGACCTCGCTGGCGCCAAAGATCCGCAAGAAGCCGTCGCCCGCATCAACAAGCTGGCTACCGAATCGGTAGAACAAGCAGTCACCAACTCCCGCAATGTCTACGAAATCGTCACCCAGGCTCAAGGCGAACTGGCCAAGCTGGCTGAAGAAAACCTGGGCACCCTGAACAAGTCGCTGATCAACGTCATCGAAGACATCGCCAAGAACGCTCCGGCCGGTTCCGAAGTCACGGTCAACGCCGTCAAAACCTCGGTTGCCGCCGCAGCAGCAGCTATCAACAGCTTCACCAAGGCAGCACAGCAAGTAAACGAATTTGCCGAAACCAGCGTGAAGGCGGCCAGCAGCGCCACCGCTGACGCCGTCAAGGCCACCACCAAGCGCGCCAGCAGCACCAGCGCGTCCTGATCGCTGACCTCAGCGGCAAAAGGCCATACCTGTACAGGTATGGCCTTTTTCATTGTTGCACGCCCAGACACGCTGCCCGCCTCATTCACCACACATCAGGTGCCCAATTTCCCACACGGGTTTACAATTCGGCTTTTACGAGCCCACATAGAAACAGGGTAGCGCATGAAGATCAGTAGCAATTTTGACGCCGGCAGTATCGAAGTTGTCTCGATGAACGGCTTTGAAGACATCCAGCTTCGCATTCCGAACGATAATGCCTCGCACTTTGCCCAGTGGTTCTACTTCCGCCTGCAAGGGGCCGCGTACCAAACCTGCAACCTGCGCTTCCTGAATGCGTCCGAGTGCGCCTACCCCGAAGGCTGGGTCGACTATCACGCCATGGCATCGTACGATCGCATCAACTGGTTTCGGGTGCCGACCAGCTACGATGGCAGCGTACTGACCATCGAGCACGTACCGCTGGCCAACAGCGTTTATTACGCCTACTTCGAACCTTACTCTTACGACCAGCATCTGAACCTCATCGGACAGGCACAAGGCTCCGGCCTCTGCCAGGTCTCCGACCTGGGCTCGACCGTGCAGGGGCGGGACATCAACCTGCTGACCATCGGCCATGAAGTCGAATCCGACCTCAAGATTTGGATCACGGCACGCCAGCACCCCGGCGAGACCATGGCGGAATGGTTTGTCGAAGGCTTCCTCAACCGCCTGCTCGACCCGATCGACCCGACATCCCGCATGCTGCTCGACCACGCCACCTTCTACGTGGTGCCGAACATGAACCCCGACGGTTCCGTCTTGGGAAATCTGCGCACCAACGCAGCCGGCTCCAACCTGAACCGCGAATGGCTGAATCCCTCGCTGGAAACCAGCCCGGAAGTCTTCGTCGTACGTCAGAAAATGCTCGAGACCGGCGTCGATCTGTTCCTCGACATCCATGGCGACGAGAACATTCCCTTCGTCTTTGTCGCCGGGACCGAGGGCGTACCCAGCTACAACGATCGCATCCGCGCCCTGGAAGAAACCTTCAAGCACCACCTGAAACTCGCCTCTCCCGACTTCCAGGACGAACACGGCTACGAAAAAAGCCCCCCCGGTAGTGCCGATCTTTCCTGGGCTACCAACTGGGTCGGCAACCAGTTCCAGTGCCTCGCCTACACGCTTGAGATGCCGTTCAAGGACAACGCCAACCTGCCGGACGACGATTACGGCTGGAACGGTCAACGCAGCCAGCGGCTGGGCGAAGCCGCACTCACCCCCATTTACGCGGTAATCAACAAGCTGCGCGCCTGAACGATCCGCCCCCAAGCAAAACGGCCGCTTAGCGGCCGTTTTGCTTGGGGGCGGTACATCGCTCACGGCGCGGCCGATGGCATTCCCTCCAGCGCCTTTACCAACTCGATTTCGACCAAATACCAGTCACGCCCCTTTTCCAGCACCTTCCCCAAGGCAATCTGGAAGAACTTGCCTCTAGCACTCATGTAATACTGTTTGCCCAACATGTACGAGGCAACCGGCACAATGAGCGTATTGATGCTGCGCTCATTCCGAGTCAAGGGCACGAACAGGGCGATTACCCCCCCCTGCCAAACATGCTCCGGCATGGTCCGCGGGTCCACCGCCTTGACATCCATCCCCCTCAGCGCAGCCGCCACCGGGCGATCGGTCAGGGTTTCGATCCCGAGAAAGATCTTCTCCCGGTGCAGCCGGCGGATACGCCGCACAATACCCACGCTCCAAGCGGCCCCCTCGCCTTCCTTGTAACCCAGCAACTCCCCCAGACTGACCCATTCATTCCCGACCGCATCCAGCGAAACCCCCAGCCCGGTCTGACTGATGTTTTCAATTTCCCACTGGTTGAAAACCTCCTTGGCCAAAGGGGTTTCCTCAGGCCGCACAGAAACCGCCGGGAGTGCCTTATCCTTACGCCGGCTGGTGACAAAACCATAAACCCGCAGATCAGACGCCGAACTGAAGTTGTCTTTAGGCAGCGCCGCGGCCGTCTGCAGTTTCTGTTCATCGGGCTGGCGAATCAGACGATGCAATGCCCCAAGCCGATGCACCACCTCGATTTTACGGTCACTGACGGCAACCCGCTCCGCGCGTTGAATGCGAACAGGCTTGGCCGCCCACTCGCGGCACAAGACGCGGAAAAGAGCAGCATCCACACCAGGCTCGGCAAGACGGGCCAGTTCTGTCGGCATATGCCCTGTTTCAAGCACCGCCAGCCAGCCATGCAGTATTTCGCTAACCTCGGCCGTGCTCCAATAACGGTAAAACCCAGAGCCAAACGTTCCCATGCAACGCGAGGCAGGATGCCCTTCATCCAGCACCACGGCAAAACTAAGGTCGGGGGAAAACTCGCGAACCAAGGCCATCCGGTTCGAGATCAGGCGCAGTAATTCGTAGCAAAAATTGAGCTGCCGTGGGGCCAAGTTACCACTGGAAAGCAAGGCCAGCATCTGCAGGATGAGAAACTGATCCTGTACGGTCGTACCCTCGTCATGCTCGCCGAAAAGGAATACCGGCGCCGACTCCAGTCCTCGCTCCTCAGCAAAGCGGTAGACGTGATTGACGTTCAGCCAGAAACTGTCCCCAGGCGAGACGCCTTGAAAGAACGACCATCTGGCTGCCTCACAGAAATAATGCATCATGCGTGCCAGCACCAAGGGCAGCATGGCATAGATACGGCGCTCATCCTCACCGGAAAAGGACGGACTCAGGACCTGTCGGTAAGCATCGAGAAATTCGCGGCCATACCCCAGAATCTGTCCCCGTAACTGCGCTTCCAGAACCTTGGGCATTCTGATGTTCATCAGGTACTGAATACCCAATTGGTAATGAAACTGGGCCGTTTCCCGGTTAAGCGCCAAGACGGCCTCTAGCGTATCTGCAGACGACACCGCGCCATTGCGATTAAGCTCAGCGACAGCTTCCAACACCTTGTCGTGGGATGCGGAACCGTACTCCTGCTTCAGCGATTCAACCCACTCCTTGGCAGAAGTTGCATTGCTTAGCGGATCGATCTTCCTCTTTGAGCCGCGCAAGAAAAAATCCAACATGGTGCCGCCTGTCTTAATAACTTTTTATAGATAACACAACAATTTACGCATAAATCACGCCATCCCAACATCTTCACAGTATCCGCAGGATCGCTCCCAACATGCAAGCGGCACTGGCAAGTAAAACGAAAAAAGCATCCTCCTAGGGATGCTTTTTTTGATCCTGACTGAAGAACCGCAATCGTCAGATCGCCAAATCCTCGAGGTTCTTACCGGCGGCGAGCAGTTCCTGTACCCACAGGGGTTTGCGGCCACGACCAGTCCAGGTCAGCTCAGGGTTTTGCGGGTGGCAGTACTTGGCTTCCACCGGCTTGCGCGCCGGACCCACTTTGCCCAGCACCTCTTCCACGCTCAACCCGTACGCACGAGCAAGTTCCACAATCTGTTTTTTAGCTTTGGCTTTTTCTTCGTGCTCACGCCGCTTAATCTCGTTTTCCAGATCGCTCTTGAGGGAAAGCAGATCAGCAAAGCTCAGATTGGAAAGTTCCATTTAGTCATCTCGCTAGTTTGAAAATATATTTCAATTTAGTCATAACCCAAGGATGGGGTCAAGTCTAATTTGAAAATCATCAACTCGGCGATTCCGGCTTAGTCGATGACATAAGGCAGGCCGAGATTCTTAAGGGCATTTTTATATTCCTTTTCTAGAAAGAGGCCAGTTTCCCAACCTGCGAGCTGAGCCACAGCAAGAGCTACTAGCGCACCATGCTGGTCACATCCAGTGTTTACGATCATGCCTATAGCTTGATCGCCCGTTGCCGGGCTATACAAGGAATCCCCGGGACTCGCTTTCACCGGCAATTCGACGCGGAACAGGCGTCTTTTTACCTTTCCAAGATACTGAGTTCTGGCAACAATTTCCTGGCCAGGGTAGCAGCCTTTCTTAAAGCTGATTCCACCCAGCACATCCATATTGATCATTTGGGGAACAAACTGCTCCTGGGTAGGTCTCGTGACCCACGGGACGCCTGCGGCAATATCCAAAAGCGACCATGCCTCAACCCCTACCTGTCGGCATGCTTGCTCAAGACGGCTTTTAATGGATCCAGAAGCAGATGCATCATAGGACAGCAGCAGATTACCTGCGGGCAAACGGATTATTGCTCCTGACTCGTTGGCGATCACATCGTGCGGCTGCGCTGGCACCTCAGTAAAAACATCCTTCAAAACTGCCTCAGCGCCCCCCCCCCTTTACCCCGGCCAGGAGCCACGGCTCGGTCAGCACCTCAAGCTTCACTTCGGAGCGCAGTACAAACATGCTCAGGCGGCGGCATAACGCTGCGTCAATATCGGCCGAAACCAGCAAGAAATAATCGCCACGAAATTGCCAAATCAGAAAGTTCCCCAAAACCCTACCCTTGGCATTGGAATAACTACTGTACTGGCTACGCGACTCGGAGACCTCGCGCAAGTCACTCGACAACTGCCCCTGGAGAAAGCTTTGTGCATCACGGCCACTTACCCGAATAATGGAAAAATGTGCCATAGAACACTGAGCATTGCCATTACACACGGCTTCAAGCTGCTGCTCGAAATCGTCAGCTACATCTGCACTTAATCCACTCATCACATTCCCTTCCGTTTCTGATTGCTGTTGAGACGGATCGATTCATCGACCGACTGCGCCTCAAATCCATGAACTCTGTAGCATGATAGATTGGGTCCTCGCGTCACTTATCAAGCATTGGCACCACCGTTGAGCACCATGCAATTCAGACTTGACAAACGACAATTAAGAATATATTATACCCATCCATCAATTCCCTGATAGCTCAGTTGGTAGAGCGACGGACTGTTAATCCGCAGGTCGCAGGTTCGAGCCCTGCTCGGGGAGCCAATTCAGAAAAGCCGCACATTCCTTGTGCGGCTTTTTGTCTTTCTTGCAACTAACACCAAGCCACGCCATCTACGTATCCCTTGCCAAGCACGCAATATAAGGTCGCCCGCAGCCCCTACCCATGTTGTTGCAGTAACGCTATATTCCCCCATACCAGTACATCAGAATGGCATGCAATGCATGCCAATACCCATAGATCATGTCCTTGCCCTCACCCAGGCGATATCCACTATAGTTGATTACAGCCACTATTTAGCACTTAACACCAAACCATAAACCCACCACCGGAGCCAACCATGCGTCTTATCCAAGAATTTAAAGAATTTGCAATGAGAGGTAATGTCATTGACCTTGCCATTGGCGTGGTTATTGGCGGCGCATTTGGAGCCATCGTGAAATCCCTCGTTGACGACGTCATCATGCCTCCCATTGGGCTGATTCTGGGCAACGTCGATTTCTCCAATTTCTTTTTCGTTCTGAAAGAAGGCAGCAAACAAGCCGGGCCCTATGTCTCAGTGGCCGCCGCCAAGTCGGCAGGGGCCATTACTCTCAACATCGGCTTATTTATCAATGCACTGGTCAGCTTCGGCATCGTCGCCTTCGCCATTTTCATGCTGGTCAAATCGATCAACCGCCTCAAAAAGGAGGAGGTTCCCGCAGCGGCAGAGCCAGCCCCTGTCAAAGACTGCCCTTATTGCTTCTCCAGCATTCCCAGCAAAGCCTCGCGCTGCCCTCACTGCACATCCCAACTAGGCGCCTAGAGACAGATACCCTATGCTCCCCACCAAACGAGCGGGGCATACTCCCTCATTTGCGGACCACGCGCGGTTGACGTAAAATCGGCTCCGTTCTGGGGGAGTAGCCTCAATGCGCCAACGCATTGGCGCGTGTCAACATACTTGGTTTTAACACCATGGCACGCGCGGCCGTAAAGGTTTGGCAAGACTCATGACAGGTTTGCACTTTCAGCAGGGGCTGCAGTGCAGATCGGTCATGGCGTTCTTCGCAGCCCCTTGGAGCCTTTATGGAAGCCCTGCTTCTCTCTACGGGTGTCGTCGCCCTCGCCGAAATCGGCGATAAAACCCAGCTTCTCGCCCTCCTGCTCGCGGCCCGCTACCGCAAACCCATACCCATCATCCTGGGCATCTTGATTGCAACACTTTTTAACCATGCTGCAGCCGCCATGCTCGGCCAGTGGATCACCAACCATGTCGGTACGGAGGTAATGCGCTGGATTCTGAGCGCCTCCTTCATCGGCATGGCAGCCTGGATAATGATCCCGGATAAAATCGATGGAGACACCCGTTTTTTTGAACGGATCGGAATTTTCGGCGCCACCTTCATTGCCTTCTTCCTCGCAGAAATGGGCGACAAGACCCAGATTGCCACCGTCGCCCTGGCAGCCCGTTTCGATGCATTGGCCAGTGTGGTGGCGGGTACCACGATAGGGATGTTGCTAGCCAATGTGCCCGCCGTCCTCTTTGGCGATATGGTTGCACGCAAAATTCCAACACGTGCAGTGCATGGTGCGGCAGCCATTCTGTTTGCCGCTCTGGGCATCATAACGCTGCTACTCCCGCTGCAATAACAAGAAAGGGAGGCTTGGCCTCCCTTTTTGGCGGGTTTTAAGATTGCTTCAGCAATTCGTGGCTGACAGCATGTCGTTAGGATCGAAGCCCAACCGCAACGCCCCCCAGTGCCGCCCTTGGACCATAACCGGCAGGGCGATTTCGGATAGCACCTCACCTGTATCGCGCACATAAGTCTGCAGCAGCATCGGCTGCGTATTTCGGGCAGAGCGTAAGCCCGCCTTATCGTTGAACATTCGCTTGTCGCGGCTCGCGACCAAGTCTTTTTCAGGGTCACCCGTCAACGGACGAGAATAGAAGCTATTGTGCGTCGGAGCATAGCCGTTGCTGTCCACCATCACGCAGAAGCGACCACCTTTGGAATCCTGGACAGCACGGTCATAAATGGGCTGCAACAGAGACTCCAGCTTATTATCGTAGCTGGTATGGTATTTGGGTGGGATAACCCCTGGAATGGGGCGATACTGCTGATCGAACAGATTGACCCCGTCACCAGCCAAGCGGCTCAATACCGTCTGCAATTCATCCCGGGTTTGCCGGGCGTTGTTCAGCGCCTTATCAAACACGCCCTCGCCAATGATGAAGCGCGAGACCAGGTCCTGCACCTGCTCGGCGGCACTCGAGAGCACATCAGCCACCCCCTCCGTGTGCAGCAGGCGCTCTGACACGTTCTGACTTAACTCGTGAATCTGTGCCACATGCAGATTCACTTCACGATTGGTTTCTGCAAATGTTTCCATCGTGTCGGCAATGCCGCGCAGGCTACCTGCAGTCTGCTCGAAGTCGCCCATCATCCTGCCGAACTGCTGAGAGGCTTTCGACACTACTTCTCTGGCCAATTGGGTATCGCTGCTGATTTCGTTGGTTTCCGCCTGCGTTTCCGCCACCAGACTGAGCATGCCGTCAATATTCCCGGAAATCTCGTCGGTTGCTGTTTTCACTCTTTCGGCCAACTTGCGCACTTCATCAGCAACCACGGCGAATCCGCGGCCGGATTCGCCGGCACGGGCAGCCTCGATTGCGGCATTGAGCGCCAGCAGATTGGTCTGGTCGGAAATTTCCTTGATAAGCTCAACGATAGTCTTGATGCTGGCCGAGCGCTGGCTCAAATACTCGACAGTCTGATTGAAATGGCCAACCTTGGTGCTAATGTCGTAGATACGATCAGCCACGGACTTCAGCTCATCAAAAGACACCCGGGCAACGTCAAGATTGCTGAGTGTCGTAGAGGAAATAGCCTGGGTCTGCTCGGTGACTTGATTGATGCCCGAGGTAGTCTGGTTGCTGGCGTCGCAGACCTTGGTGGCAAAATCGTCTTGCTGGCGGGCGCTTTCCAGCGATTCGTGGATATTCTTGCGTGTACGGGCAGAATCCATGGCGATCCTGACCGTCATCAGCCTGACGTTGCTGATGATTTCTCTCATCTTGGTCAGAAACCGATTATAGGATATGGAAAGCTCGCGGATTTCGTCGTAGGTGATAGTCGGAATTTCCCGCGACAAATCCCCCTCTCCCGCACCGATTTCGTTGAAGATCGAAATAGTCATTTTCAGGGGACGGACGATCAGATAGCGCAGGTACCAGACCATGAAAGCAATAAAGACCAGGCAGATGCCCCACAAGATCAGGGTCCACAAAATGGCACTGTCGATACGCGCTTCCACCAGCGCCAGAATCTCGGCGGAAACCGTATGGCTCTTGTGAATGGCCCGGATATCCTCAAGGACAGAGTAGATATAGCCCACCATCCCCAACTGAAAGGCACTGATAAAGAAGAAGCTGCACAGCTTCTTGGTCAGGCTGTTCCAGAACGTTTTTTCCGTCCAAGAGTACATACTCCAGAACCACTCCATCTGCTGTCTCCCAAGTAATGTGCCACTGGCCTTTATTTTTTCTTTAAAAGCTGAAGTCGATTCTCACCTGAAATGAGAAAAATGACCAGATGGCCGAGCCGTCATTGTTGATTTCTGTCAAACAGGCTCAGAACCTCCTCAACGTCGCCGCCATGCCAGCCAATGTTCGCGACCAGCAAACACGGGAAGCGTCTTCTCCACCCGACTCATGTCAAGCAGGTCAAACCATGGCAAAAGCCATTGCTGCAATTCCTGCAATGTCGAACCGAAAGGAGGGCCCTTCAGGTTATCCCCCAGGAAGAAAAAGCCGGCAAGAACACCGCCGGGGTGAAGCAGGGTAGCCATTTTCCGTGCATATGCCTCCCTGCTAGCCAGAGGCAAAGCACAAAAAAAGGCTCGCTCGTATATCCAATCGTAATCCTGACGTTCCGGCAGCAAGAAAAAATCGGCTTGCTGGACGCAATCGGCACGGGCACCAAGGCTCGCTCTCGCACGAGCTACGGCCTCCGCACTGAAATCAATCGCATCAACCTCAAAGCCATGCTCAAGCAGCAGCTTGACCTCGTGAGCGCTTCCACACCCCGGAACCAGCACCCTGCAGCCCTCAGGCCTGGCCTCAGCAAATACCTGGAATGCCGAAGGAATATCGGCGGTATCCCACGGGGTGACCCCCGATGCATAACGGACGTCCCAGAAATCGGGTTCGGCACAATTCTGTTTCATCGCGACTTCCTTGTTTTAGCCTTGGAGCTTATTTCCGCTCTTTGCCGGATCTGCCCCGCTGCCAAGCCATTGGGCAGAATCCGCCAGCCAAGCCCTAGCCTCTCCCAGGAGGGCTGCATCAGCCTTACCGGCCAAATGTGCGGCCAAGGCACTGTCAGGCAGATTCATACGCAGCGATCCATCCGACTCAAAACGGAACAGCAGTTTGGTAAATCCTTCGTACCAGGTCATCGCCCACTCCTCGCCATCGACCTCCTGCAGATCCCACCCCTCCCCCAGCAGGCGAGCCCAATCAGCCAGGCGGCGGCGAAGCGGCAATCGCCCCCAGACAGAACGTTTACCATCCGGAGCCAAAGCGCTCCATTGAGCCACCTCCATGAACGTTCTGAAACAACCTCGGCAGACATTATCACCAAGGGCCGTTGAGCAATGGGCAATACAGGGCGAGTCAGCAGATTCAGACATAGTGAACAGCCATAACCTGATAAGAGCGTTGATAGACTAAAGCAGCCAGCCGCGATCGTCTATGCGACTAGCGTAGAAGAAACCGAAAACCGGTCGAAGAAAAAGAGGCGAAGTGACGGCGTCAGAATCGATGAAGCCAATGGACGGCAGGAGAAGCCGTGCAAAGCGCCACCAGGAATTCTATAGGCAATAAAAAACCCGGTAGGCACCGGGTCAGACGTTCTTGATGTTCAACACTTTTTGGTTGGTCGGGGTGAGAGGATTCGAACCTCCGACCCTCTGCACCCCATGCAGATGCGCTACCAGGCTGCGCCACACCCCGACTCAAGAGAGACGCATTATAAATGGATTATTACGACTTGCCAATACCACCGTTCAACCATTCGAGAATCGACTGCAACTCGGCCCGGACAGCCTGGGCAGTCAGCGGCACGGGGCCTGCAGCTTCTTGCCCCAGACGCAGCCTTGCACCGTGAATGGTGAAACCATCGTCGTAGAGCAGACCGCGGATGCGGCGCACCAGCAAAACCTCATGATGCTGGTAGTAGCGACGGTTACCGCGCCGCTTGACTTGGCGCAGCTGGGAAAATTCCTGCTCCCAGTAACGCAGCACATGCGGTTTGACACCGGTCAGTTCACTGACTTCGCCAATCGTAAAATAACGCTTTGGCGGAATCGGCGGCAGTTCTGCCTCAGTTATTGGCATGATGTTGCTCAACCATTCCCTTGAGTTTCTGGCTTGCATGGAAAGTGACCACGCGGCGGGCGGTGATAGGAATTTCCTCGCCGGTCTTCGGGTTACGCCCCGGCCGTTGAGGCTTGTCACGCAGCTGGAAATTGCCGAAGCCGGACAGTTTTACACTGTCACCGGATTCCAGCGCTTGGCGGATCTCTTCGAAGAAAGATTCGACCATGTCCTTGGCTTCACGCTTGTTCAGACCCACCTTGTCAAACAGCAGGTCGGCCAACTCCGCTTTCGTCAAAGTCATGATTACCCCTTAACATACCAAACAAAAATAAAACAAAGCGGCTTCCGCTGCAAGCACGCACGGAAGCACGCCAACACCTCCGACCTGCCCGGTCAGAGGCGCAAGGTCGCCCCATGATTGGCCGACACGGCGTCCAGCAGGCGGCTCACCACCGTCTCGACCTCGGCATCGGTCAGCGTCTTGGTCTGATCCTGCAACACGACACGGAACGCCAGGCTCTTTTTGCCCTCCGGCACGCCTTTGCCGCGGTAAACGTCGAACAGCGCCACTTCCCTGACGATCTCGGTTGCCGCCTGACGGAAACTGGTCAGCATGGCGCCAACTTCTACCTGCTCGTCCACCACCAGCGCCAGGTCCCGGCGTACCGGCTGGAACTTACTGACGGGAGCTGCCTTGACGTGGCGCTGAGCTTCCACGACAGCGTATTCCAGCTCAAAGACCACAGGCGCGGAAGACAGATCGTACTGTTGTACCCATTGCGGATGCAGTTCGCCAATCACCCCGACCAACTGACCGGCCAGGAAGATGTCGGCACAACGACCGGGATGGCAGGCCGGGTGAGTCGCCTTGCGGAACTCGACCGGATGTGGATGAAGCAATGCCTCCACGTCGGCTTTGACGTCGAAGAAATCCACCCGCTCGGTCTTGGCCCCCCACTGCTCAGGGAGACGAGAACCCCAGGCAAGGCCGGCGATCTTTTCCGGCTGATTGAAGCCTTCGGCCGATTTGTGGAAAGTCCGGGCCACTTCGAATACGCGGACGCGCGGCTGCTTGCGGTTGACGTTGCCGACCAGCACATCGACCAAGCCTCCCAAGAGGGTCGAGCGCATTACGCTCATCTGGGCCGCGATCGGGTTGATCAGCTTGACGGGGTCAGGATTGCCCGCGAAGTCGCGCTCCCAGCGCTCGTCGACAAAGGCGTAAGTGACGACTTCCTGGTAATCGCGTGCCGCCAGCTGCTGACGGATCGACTCACGCGGCCGGCGCGTTTCCGGCAGCGGCAGCATCTTCATGCGCGAGCGCGGGGCATCGGACGGTACCTCGTCGTAGCCGTAGACGCGGGCAACCTCCTCGATCAGATCTTCTTCGATTTCGATGTCGAAACGGAACGCAGGGGCCGCGACGGCAAATCCGTCGGCGGTGGTATCGAAGCTCAACCCCAAGCGGGAGAAGATGCCGGCGATGGAGTCGGGGGGCAGATCCAGCCCGAGCACCTTGTTGACGCGCGCACTGCGCACCGTCACGGCCGGACGCTGGGGCAACTGGCCCTGCGACTCCGTCAGTGGCCCGGCTTCACCACCACAGATTTCGACGATCAGCGCGGTGGCACGCTCGATGGCATCACGTTGCTGCAGGAAGTCGACGCCACGTTCGAAACGGTAGGACGAATCGGAACCGAAGCCCAGCTCGCGCGCCTTGCCGGCAATCATTTCCGGAGCGAAAAATGCGCTCTCGAGGAACACATCCTGCGAAGCCGTGGTGACACCACTCCCCAGACCGCCCATGATGCCGGCGATGGCCAGCGGCTTGGCGTCGTCGGCGATCACCAGCAGATTCTCGGTCAGCTCGACTTCCTGCTCGTTCAGGCAAACCAGTTTTTCACCGGCACGAGCCATACGCACGTTGATGGCGCCGTCCAACTTGGCGAGATCGAAGGCGTGCATCGGCTGGCCGAGTTCCAGCAGGATGTAGTTGGTAACGTCGACGATGGCCGAGATCGAGCGCAGACCGGAGCGCTCCAGGCGGCGCTTCATCCAGTCCGGCGTCGGAGCAGCGGCATCGACCCCTTTCACCACACGGCCAATATAACGGCCGCAGCCTTGCGGGGCGTCGATACGTACCGGCACGGTCTGGTCGTGCGCCGGCACTACCGGGGCGATAGCCATCGACTGCAAGGCACTGTCGGTCAGTGCCGCCACTTCACGAGCCAGGCCCTTGATCGACAGGCAATCGGCGCGGTTCGGAGTGATCTTGAGGGTAAACAGGCTGTCGTCCAGCGTCAGGTAGTCGCGAATGCTCGTGCCGACCGGGGCATCGGCCGGCAGCACCAGCAGGCCGTCGGCGTCGTCTGGCACACCCAGTTCCTTGCCGGAACACAGCATGCCACCTGACTCGACACCACGCATCTTGGTCGGTTTGATCTTGAAATCGCCCGGCAGAACAGCGCCCGGCAAGGCACACGGCACTTTCAGGCCGACAGCGACGTTCGGCGCACCACAGACGATCTGGATCAGCTCGCCGGTGCCGGCATCGACTTTGGTCACGCGAAGACGGTCGGCATTCTCGTGCTTGACGACCTCCTTGACTTCGGCGATCACCACGCCGCTGAAGGCCGGCGCAGCTGCGTTGACTTCTTCGACCTCCAGGCCGGCCATGGTCAACAGGTAGGAAAGCTCGTCGGTGCTCAGGGACGGATTGACCCAGCTACGTAGCCATTGTTCGGAAAATTGCATTGTATGTATTCCTCTGCCCGCGATCAGTTGAACTGTTTGAGGAAGTTGAGATCATTCTCGAAGAACAGACGCAGGTCGTTGACCCCGTAGCGCAGCATGGCGAAACGGTCGAGACCAATACCGAAGGCGAAGCCGGTGTATTTCTCCGGATCGATATTGACGTTCTTCAGTACGTTCGGGTGCACCATGCCGCAGCCACCGACTTCGAGCCAGCCGCGCTCGCCCAGCACGTCGATCTCGGCCGACGGCTCGGTGAATGGGAAGAATGAGGGACGGAAGCGCACCTGCAGGTCGTCACGTTCGAAGAAGCGGCGCAGGAAGTCGGTGACGGTGGCCTTGAGGTCGGCGAAGCTGACGTCCTGATCGACCCATAGACCTTCCATCTGGTGGAACATCGGCGAATGGGTGGCATCGGAATCGACACGGTACACACGGCCCGGCGCCACGATCTTGATCGGCGGCTCGTTGTTCAACATGTAACGCACCTGGATCGGCGAGGTGTGGGTACGCAGCACGTTACCGCCTTCAACGTAGAAGGTGTCCTGCATGGCTCGCGCCGGGTGATTTTCCGGGATGTTCAGCGCCTGGAAGTTATGGAAGTCGGTCTCGATTTCCGGACCATCGGCCACCTCGAACCCCAAGCTGCGGAACAGCGTGGCAATGCGCTCCAGGGTCAGCGTCACCGGATGCAGCCCACCGACGGAACTACCACGCCCAGGCAAGGTGACGTCCAGCGATTCGGCCGCCAGCTGGCGCGCCAGCTTGTCTGCGTTGATGAGGTCGCGGCGCTCGTTGTGACGTGCCTCGAAGGCCTGCTTGGCAGCGTTGATCGCCGCGCCGGCAGCCTTGCGCTCGTCGCCAGGCAACTTACCCAATTGCTTGAGCAGTTCAGTCAGCTCGCCACTTTTACCAAGGTAGCGCGCCTTGACCTGCTCCAGTTCCACCAAATCCTGCACCGCGTCCAGCGCGGACAGCCCCGACTCGAGAATCGTGTCGACATTGTTCATGTAGCTCACACCGTATGCGTAAGAAAGCTGGCCAGACCGGATGGTCATCAGGCGGTCTGGTCAGCCATCTCGAAAAGCATGTAAAAAAAAGGGAGGCATCACTGCCTCCCTTTTGATCGTCCAGCGATTAAGCGAGGCTTGCTTTCGCTTTTTCAACGATCTGGGCAAAAGCCGGCTTATCGAACACGGCCAGGTCGGCCAGAACCTTGCGGTCGATTTCGATGGCAGCCTTTTTCAGACCATTCATGAACTTGCTGTAGGACAGGCCGAGTTCACGTGCACCGGCGTTGATACGAGCGATCCACAGCTGGCGGAACTGGCGCTTTTTCTGGCGACGGTCACGGTAAGCGTACTGACCGGCTTTCATCACCGCCTGTTTGGCGATGCGATAGACGTTCTTGCGACGGCCGCGATAGCCTTTCGCCAGAGCAAGGATTTTCTTGTGACGAGCGCGAGCGGTTACACCGCGTTTAACACGAGGCATTGATCAAACTCCTTAAGCGTAGGGCATCATTGCACGAACGGACGCCATGTTGCTCGCGTCCACCATGGTGGTGCCACGCAGCTGGCGTTTGTTCTTGGTGGTTTTCTTGGTCAGAATGTGACGCTTGAACGCCATAGAGCGCTTTACACCACCACCACCCAATACGTTGAGGCGTTTTTTCGCGCTCGACTTGGTCTTCATCTTCGGCATGGAAAACTCCTGCTGAATTTCTTTAGATCCGACGCACGGTGATCTTTCGATGCTTGCAAACCGTAACGTCCCGCTTTTTGTTGCAGCACCGGAGCGCCACAAAATCAACACGGCAGGCGAACCTGCCGTGTCAAACCGCTGATTATACCCGATTATTTCTTTTTTGGGGCAATCATCATTACCATCTGGCGACCTTCCAGGCGCGGAAACTGCTCGACCGTGCCTACTTCTGCCAGATCCGCCTCGACCCGCTTGAGCAGGGCCAGGCCGATATCCTGGTGAGCCATTTCACGACCACGGAAACGCAGCGTTACCTTGGCCTTGTCACCGTCGCTCAGGAAGCGAACCAGATTGCGCAGCTTGACGCCATAGTCACCGTCATCGGTACCCGGACGGAACTTGACCTCTTTGATCTGCACCTGCTTCTGTTTGAGCTTGGCTTCGTGACGCTTCTTGGACTGCTCGTACTTGAACTTGCCATAGTCCATCAGCTTGCAGACAGGCGGCTGAGCGGTCGGAGAAATCTCGACCAGATCGATGTCCAACTCCTCGGCCGCTGCCATTGCCTCACGCAGACTCACGATGCCGAGCTGCTCGCCTTCCTTACCTACCAGACGGATTTCGCGGGCAGTAATTTCGCCGTTGATCCGTGCTTCACGTTCCTGAGCTATAGCCAAATCTCCTATTAATTGTTCATCAAGCCCGACACCGCGTCACTGAGGCATCTCGGCCTTCAGGCGTGCCACGAAGTCGTCCAGCGTCAGCTGGCCCAAATCTTCACCACGAGCACGAACGGCAATCAGACCGTCTGCTTTTTCCTTGTCGCCCACAATAATCTGGTACGGCAGTTTTTGCAGACTGTGTTCGCGGATTTTATAGCTGATCTTTTCATTCCTCAAGTCGAGCTCGACTCGGAAGCCTTGTTTTTTCAGCGTTTGCACCACAACCGAAGCATAATCGGCCTGCGCTTCGGTGATATTCATCACCACCATCTGCACCGGCGCGAGCCACAGCGGGAAGGCGCCGGCATGGTTTTCGATCAGGATACCGAGGAAGCGCTCAAGCGAGCCCAGGATGGCTCGGTGCAGCATCACCGGGCGCTTGCGCGAGTTGTCTTCCGCCACATATTCGGCACCGAGACGCTCCGGCAGCACATAGTCGAGTTGCAGGGTACCACACTGCCAGGACCGGCCAAGCGCATCCTTGATGTGGTATTCGATTTTCGGACCGTAGAACGCACCCTCACCCGGCAGCTCTTCCCATTCGATACCGCACGCACGCAGCGCTTCGCGCAGGCCGTTCTCGGCACGATCCCATGCCTCCAGGGTGCCGGAGTACTTCTCGGGCCGCAGCGACAGCTTGACCGAAACATTGTCAAAACCAAACTGGCGGTAGACACGCATGGTCAGTTCGTTGAAGGCGCGCGCCTCTTCGATGATCTGCTCTTCGGCACAGAAGATGTGGGCATCGTCCTGCACGAAACCGCGCACGCGCATGATGCCGTGCAGCGCGCCGGACGGCTCGTTGCGATGGCAGGCACCGAATTCGGCATAGCGCAACGGCAGATCACGATAGGAGCGCAACCCCTGGTTGAACACCTGTACGTGACCCGGACAGTTCATCGGCTTGACCGCGTAGTCGCGTTTCTCCGACTCGGTGGTGAACATGTTCTCGCGGTAGTTCTCCCAGTGACCGGATTTTTCCCACAGGATGCGGTCCATCACCATCGGCGTACGGATTTCCTGATAGCCGGCCTCGGTCAAGGTGGCGCGCATGTACTGCTCGACCGACTGCCACAGCTGCCAGCCTTTGGGGTGCCAGAACACCATGCCCGGCGCCTCGTCCTGCAGATGGAACAGGTCGAGCTGCTTGCCGAGTTTGCGATGATCACGCTTCTCGGCTTCCTCCAGCATGTAGAGGTACTGTGCTAGGTCTTCCTTCTTGGCCCAGGCTGTGCCATAGACACGCTGCAGCATTTCGTTCTTGCTGTCGCCACGCCAGTAGGCACCCGCCACCTTCATCAGCTTGAACACCTTGAGCTTGCCGGTGGACGGCACGTGCGGGCCGCGGCAGAGGTCGGTGAAACCACCTTCTCGGTACAGAGACAGCACCTCTCCCTGCGGGATCGATTCGATGATCTCGGCCTTGTAGTGCTCGCCAATCGACTTGAAGTAGGCAATAGCCTCGTCACGAGGCAGCTCGTAGCGCTCGACCGGGATGTCTTTTTTGGCCAACTCCCCCATCTTCTTCTCGATGGCGACAAGGTCTTCCGGGGTGAACGGGCGCTTGTAGCTGAAGTCGTAGTAGAAACCGTTTTCGATTTCCGGACCGATCGTCACCTGCGCCTCGGGGAACAGCTCCTTAACGGCATAGGCCAGCAAGTGCGCCGTGGAGTGACGAATGATAGAGAGACCATCGGCATCCTTGTCGGTAATGATGGCCAGATCCGCATCACGGTCGATCACATGGCTGGTATCAACAAGTCGGCCGTCGACACGGCCTGCCAGCGAGGCACGCGCCAGACCGGTACCGATGGAGGCAGCGACCTCGTGCACGGAAACCGGTTTATCGAAGGAACGGACAGAGCCGTCGGGCAGGCGAATATCAGGCATGTGAACTCCAACGCAGTATGGCCGGGCAAGGCGCGATCAAATTCGGAAAACAAAAAAAAAGTGCGGCCAAAGCCGCACTTTTTTGCATGGAACATCCCGCAAGGCGCGACTAGCGCGAATAACGGGTGAAAGTAGTTCGGAAAGCCATTTCCGGGAATGCTCCAATGCTGAATTTTGGTAGGCACGATTGGATTCGAACCAACGACCCCCACCATGTCAAGGTGGTGCTCTAACCAACTGAGCTACGTGCCTGTCGTCGAGGAGTGCATAATACTCACCGCAATCATCCTTGGCAAGCCCCTAACAGCAAAAATTCGTGAGACAGACCGCTTCGGGTATACTAGCGCGCTGATTTTACTACGCAAACCTTATTTACATGCTGAAGTTTACCGTACACAAAACGTCCGGCGGCGCCCGCCGGGGGACGCTGGAACTGAACCACGGCACGGTAGAGACCCCGGTTTTCCAACCGGTGGGGACCTACGGCTCGGTCAAGGCGATGAGCCCGGTCGAACTGGGCGACATCGGCGCACAGATCATCCTGGGCAACACCTTCCATCTGTGGCTGCGCCCCGGGCTCGAGGTCATTGCACAGTTTGGCGGCCTGCACGACTTCATCGGCTGGGACAAGCCCATCCTCACCGACTCCGGCGGTTTCCAGGTGTTCAGCCTGGGGGCGCTGAACAAAATCACCGAGGAAGGCGTGACCTTCCAGAGCCCGGTCAATGGCGACAAGCTGTTCCTGTCCCCGGAAAAGTCGATGGAAATCCAGAAGGTGCTGAACTCGGACATCGTGATGATCTTCGACGAATGCACCCCGGGCCAGGTTGACCACAACACCGCCGCCAAGTCGATGCGCATGAGCCTACGCTGGGCGGAACGTTCCCGCCGCGCTTTCGACGACCTGAAGAACCCGAACGCGCTGTTCGGCATCGTGCAGGGCAACCTTTATACCGATTTGCGCCGCGAATCGCTCGAAGGCTTGATGGAGATCGGTTTCGACGGTTACGCCATCGGGGGCTTGTCCGTCGGCGAGCCCAAGCCCGAAATGTACCGCATGCTGGCAGAAATGAAGGACATGCTGCCCGCCGACAAGCCGCACTACCTGATGGGCGTGGGCACCCCGGAGGACCTGGTGCACGGGGTGGCCAACGGTGTGGACATGTTCGACTGCGTGATGCCGACACGCAATGCGCGCAATGGCTGGCTGTTCACCCAGTGGGGCGACGTGAAGATCAAGAACGCGCGCTACAAGGGTGACAAGAAACCGCTGGACGAGACGTGCGGCTGCTACGCTTGCCGCAACTTCAGCCGCGCCTACCTTCACCACCTGCATCGGGTCGGAGAAATCCTGGGAGCGCGCCTCAACACCATCCATAACCTGTATTACTACCAGCAATTGATGGCGGAAATGCGCCAGGCCATCGAGGAGGACCGCTTCCCGGCGTTCCAGGTCGATTTTGCCCAGCGCCGAGCACGCGGAGCCGATTGAGGCGATGGAACCAGGGCTTCAGACCAGGGTCATACCGGGTTTGCGCTGCCGCCACGGTTGGAAAAGCAACACGGCGTGGCTACAATGGCCCGCTTCGGATACTGATAGACAACAAACATAAGGGAGTTAACACGATGTTCATCACCCCCGCATTCGCTGCCGGCACCGCTCCGGGCGGTTTCGACCTGATGGGCTTCCTGCCGATGGTCGTGATTTTCGCGCTGTTCTGGTTCCTGCTGGTACGCCCGCAGCAGAAGCGCGCCAAGGAACAGCAGAGAATGCTGTCCGAAATTGCCAAGGGCGACGAGGTGGTGACCCAAGGGGGTATCGTGGGCCGCGTAACCAAGGCCGGCGAGCAGTACCTGTCGGTGGAAATCGCCAACGGCGTGGAAGTCCAGATCCAGCGCGGCGCGGTATCGGCCAAACTGGAAAAGGGCACCATCAAGTCCCTGTAATACACCCGGGCCGCCTGAACGGGCGGCCATTTCCCTTCTGCCAGACTCTCGCACATGAACCGCTATCCACTCTGGAAATACTTCATCATCGTGGTAGCGCTGGTCGTCTCGACGATCTATACGCTGCCCAATTTCTTCGGCGAAACCCCTGCCGTCCAGATTTCCAGCTCGCGTCAGTCCATTCCGGTGGACACCGCGCTGATGGGCCGCGTCGAAGCCGCGTTGACCGCCCAGCACATTACCCCGGACGGCTTGTTTCTGGACGGCAATAGCCTGAAGGTCCGTTTCCACGACCCGGACACCCAGATCAAGGGGCGCGACGCCATCCAGCAGGCGCTGGGTGACAACTACATCATCGCGCTCAACCTGCTGGCGGCCTCGCCCGACTGGCTCACCAAGCTCAAGGCCTACCCGATGTTCCTGGGGCTGGACTTGCGTGGCGGCGTTCACTTCCTGCTCGAAGTGGACATGAAGGCAGCCACCGACAAGACCATGGAGCGCTACGCCGGCGATATCCGTCGCGAATTCAAGGACAAGAAGGTCCGCTACGGTACCATCAAGCGCAATGGCAACACGCTGGAAGTGCAGCTGCGCGACGCGGCCACGCTGAAGGCAGCCGAAGACGCCGTGGCCCGCGCCCTGCCCTCGCTGAGCTTTACCAGCGACGACAACAGCTACAAGCTGAGCCTGACGCTGAAGCCGGAGGAGATCACCCGCATCCAGAGCGATGCAGTGAAGCAGAACATCACCACGCTGCACAACCGTGTCAACGAACTGGGTGTCGCCGAGCCGATCATCCAGCAATCCGGCGCCAACCGCATCGTGGTGCAGCTGCCGGGCGTGCAGGACACCGCCAAGGCCAAGGACATTCTGGGTCGTACCGCCACGCTGGAAGTGCGCATGGTGTCCGACGATCAGAGCATGGTGGCCGAGGCACTGGCCGGCAACGTACCGGGTGGCTACGAACTGCTGGACGAGCTGACTCCACGCGGCCCGCAGAAGATACTGGTAAGCAAAGAGGTCGAGCTGACCGGCGACAACATCAACGACGCCCAGCCGGGCTTCGACGAGAACGGCACGCCGGCGGTGCACATCAATCTCGACTCCACCGGGGCCTCGATCTTCCGCCAGGTGACGGCTGAGAACATCGGCAAGCGCATGGCGATGGTGCTGGTGGAAAAAGGCCGCGCCGAAGTGGTGACCGCGCCGGTGATCCGCAGCGAGATCGGCGGCGGCCGGGTGCAGATTTCCGGCAGCATGAACGCCGCCGAAGCCAACGATACCGCGCTGCTGCTGCGCGCCGGCTCGCTGGCCGCCCCAATGAACATCATCGAGGAGCGCACCGTCGGCCCGAGCCTGGGCAAGGAGAACATCGAGAAGGGCTTCCACTCCACGCTGTGGGGTTTTGCCGTCATCGCCGTGTTCATGCTGATCTACTACCGCGTGTTCGGCCTGATCTCGGCGCTGTCGCTGGGGGTGAACCTGTTCATGCTGGTGGCGGTGCTGTCGATGCTGCAGGCGACGCTGACCCTGCCCGGCATCGCAGCCATCGCACTGACGCTGGGCATGGCGATCGACGCCAACGTGCTGATCAACGAGCGCATCCGCGAGGAGCTGCGTAACGGCGTGCCGCCGCACTCCGCGATCCAGGCCGGTTACCAGCATGCCTGGGCCACGATTCTCGACTCCAACATCACCACGCTGATCGCCGGCCTCGCGCTCTTGATCTTCGGTTCGGGCCCGGTGCGCGGCTTTGCCGTGGTGCATTGCCTGGGGATTATGACCTCGATGTTCTCGGCGGTCCTGGTGTCGCGCGGCTTCGTCAACCTGTGGTACGGCCGCAAGCGGCGCCTGGCCACGGTGTCGATCGGCCAGGTCTGGAAACCTGAATCGTAAAAACCCACGATCTCTTGCGAACGATCCCCAGCGGGGCGAAGCAGGCGGCAAATCAAATGGACATGTTGTCCATTTGATTTTCAAACCGAAGCCGAACCACCGCTCGGGGATGGCGCAGCAGATCGTGAACCGGTTCCAGGCGGGCGGCCAAGCCGCTCGCCCTTACCTCTAGAGGACGCAATGGAGCTTTTCCGCATCAAACGGGACATCCCGTTCATGAGCTACGGCAGGCTCACCACGACCATCTCGCTGGTGACCTTCGTGCTGGCCGTATTCTTTCTGTTCGCCAAGGGCCTGAACTTCAGCGTGGAATTCACCGGCGGCACGGTGATGGAAGTGCAGTACCGGCAGGCGGCCAACCTGAACGACATCCGCGACCGCGTCGACGCCCTCAAGTTCGGCGAGGCCACGGTGCAGAGCCTGGGCACGTCGCGCGACGTGTTGATCCGTCTGCCTAGCCGCCAGGGCGTAAGCTCGGCGCAGCTGTCCGAGCGTGTGATGGGCACCCTCAAGGCGGCCGACCAGGCGGTGGAACTGCGCAAGGTCGAGTTCGTCGGCCCAAGCGTGGGCGAGGAGCTGGTCACCCATGGCCTGACCGCGGTGATCATCGTGTGCCTGGGCATCATGCTGTACCTGGCGCTGCGCTTCGAATGGCGCTTTGCCGTGGCGGCCATCATCGCCAACATGCACGACGTGGTGATCATCCTGGGTTGCTTCGCCTTCTTCCAGTGGGAGTTCAGCCTCACCGTGCTGGCCGGCGTACTGGCGGTTCTGGGTTACTCGGTGAACGAGTCGGTGGTGGTGTTCGACCGTATCCGGGAGAACTTCCGCAAGGCGGCGATGCGCAACAAGAACGTGTCCGAGATCATCGACAACGCCATTACCGCGACGATGAGCCGCACCTTGATCACGCACGGTTGTACCGAGGCGATGGTGCTGTCGATGTTGGTCTTCGGCGGCCCGGCGCTGCACGGTTTCGCCATCGCGCTGACCATCGGCATCGTGTTCGGCATCTATTCCTCGGTGCTGGTGGCGAGCCCGATCGCCTTGTGGCTGGGCGTGGCGCGCGAGCACATGATCAAGCCGCAGAAACCCAAGGACGAAGCGGTAGTCTGATCACTGCACTGGCCGGCCCGTCCGGCCAGTTTCTTTTGCGATACCCGATCACCACCGGCGAGTAGCTCGCCCTCCCCTCTTGCTCGCCGTCTCAACGGCTTCGGCCAACCTCCTGTACAATGAACGCCATGGAAGCCCTTCAATTTCTGCTCGATTTCGTGCTGCACATCGACCGCCACCTGGCGGTGCTGGTGGCGCAGTACGGCCCGTGGATCTACCTGATCCTGTTCCTGATCGTGTTCTGCGAGACCGGCCTGGTGGTGACGCCGGTACTGCCTGGGGATTCGCTGCTGTTCGTCGCCGGCACCCTGGCGGCCACCGGCGGCATGAACGCGCACGCGCTGGTGGTGACGCTGATCGCGGCGGCGGTGCTGGGCGACAGTGTCAACTACACCATCGGTCGCCGTCTGGGACTGTCGCTGATGGCGCGCTTTCCGCGCCTGCTCAAGCAGCAATACCTCGACAAGACCCATGCTTTCTATGAGCGCCACGGCGGCAAGACCATCATCCTAGCCCGCTTCGTGCCGATCGTGCGCACCTTCGCGCCGTTCGTGGCCGGGGCCGGCGCGATGAGCTATCGCCGCTTCTTCGCCTACAACATCATCGGCGGCGTGCTGTGGGTGGCCAGCTTCACCTACGCCGGCTACCTGTTCGGCAACCTGCCGGTGGTGAAAAGCAACCTGGAATACCTGATCTTCGGCATCATCTTCGTCTCGCTGCTGCCGGGCCTCGTCGAAATCTGGCGCCACAAGCGCCTGGCACGCAAGACCGCATGAAGCGCATCCATGCCCTGCCCGACCACCTGGTCAATCAGATCGCCGCCGGCGAGGTGGTGGAACGTCCCGCCTCGGCGCTGAAGGAAATGCTGGAAAACAGCCTGGACGCTGGCGCCGACAGGATCACCGTCGATCTCGCCCAAGGCGGCATCAAGCTGATCCGCGTCACCGACAACGGCAGCGGCATCGTGCCGGATGACCTGCCGCTGGCGCTCGACCGCCACGCCACCAGCAAGATCGCCTCGCTCGCCGACCTGGAAAGCGTCGCCACGCTGGGCTTTCGTGGCGAGGGCTTGGCCAGTATCGCCTCGGTATCGCGGCTGACGCTGATCAGCCGTCCGCACGACGAGGCGCACGCGCACCAGATCATCGCCATCGACGGTGCGCTGCACCCGGTGGAACCGGCGGCGCACGCGCCGGGCACCAGTGTCGAGGTGGTCGATCTCTATTTCAACACCCCGGCGCGGCGCAAGTTCCTCAAGGGCGAGAACACCGAGTACGCCCACTGCGCGGCGACCTTCGAGCGCATCGCGCTGGCCCATCCGCAGGTGGAGTTTCTGCTGCGTCACAACGGCAAGGCGGTGTGGCGCCTGCCGGCTCAGTCCCTGGCCGAGCGCGTCGGTGCGCTGCTGGGCAAGGATTTCGTCGAGGCCGCGCTGCCGCTGGAAACTAACGCCGGAGGCTTGCAACTGGCGGGCTTCGTGGCCAGCCCGACCTACTCCAAGGCCAGTCGCGACGCCCAGTACTTCTACGTCAACGGCCGCTTCGTGCGCGACAAGACCGCGCAGCACGCCCTGCGCCAGGCCTACCGCGACGTGCTGCACCACGACCGCCATCCGGCCTACGCGTTGTTCCTGACCATCGACCCCGCCGGGGTGGACGTCAACGTGCATCCGACCAAGATCGAGGTGCGCTTCCGCGAATCGCAGGCCATCCACCAGTTTCTGTTCCACAGCGTCAACAAGGCCCTGGCGGCCACCACGGCCGGGGCGGCCCCCGCCGTGGCCCTGGCAGAAGGGGTCGCCACCCCGTCTTCGGCCAACCTTTCCGGCGCCAGCCCGGCACCGGTCGGGCTGTTCGCCACCAGCCAAACCGGCAATGGCCGCACCCCGGTGCAGAGCTACCGCTACGAGCAGCAGAGCATTCCGCTCGGCGTGGCGCGCGAGGCGATCGGGGTGTACGACGCGCTGTTCTCCGGGCTGCGCGAGGAAGAACGCCAGGCCGACACCCGCCCGGCAGGACCGCTGCCGTCGCCGCTGCCTGCCGCCACGCTGGCCACCCTGCCCGACAGCGACGACGGCATCCCTCCGCTCGGCTTCGCCCTGGCGCAACTGCACGGGGTCTACATCCTGAGCCAGTGCCAGGAAGGCCTGATCGTGGTCGACATGCACGCCGCGCACGAGCGCATCGTCTACGAACGGCTGAAGAACGCGCTGGAAGCCGACAGCATCCCGATGCAGCCTTTGCTGCTGCCGGTGTCGTTCGCCGCCGACCGCATGGAGGCGGCCACGGTGCACGAGCACGGCGAGGAGATGAAGCGGCTCGGCGTCGAGCTCGCCCCGCTCTCCCCCACCCAGATCGCCGTGCGCGGCGTGCCGGTGTGGCTGAAGGACGGCAATCCGGTCGAGCTGGCGCGCGCGGTACTGAAGGACGTGCGCGAATTCGGCCTAACGCGGGTGCTCACCGAGCGCCGCAACGAGCTCCTGGCCACCATGGCCTGCCACGGCGCGGTGCGCGCCAACCGCCAGCTGACGCTGGCCGAGATGAACGCACTGCTGCGCGACATGGAAGCCACCGAACGCTCCGGCCAGTGCAACCACGGCCGCCCGACCTGGAGCCGGCTGACCATGAAGGACCTCGACAACCTGTTCATGCGCGGGCGCTGACGGCGGCCCGCTCGGCCAAGGTTGGCCGAAGCCCGCGGCGGTGCGACAATGCCGCCTTTACCCCTGCCCGCCACGCCATGTCACAGCACACCTTCTTCTGGCACGACTACGAGACCTTCGGCACCGTGCCGCGCCAGGATCGTCCGGCGCAGTTCGCCGGCATCCGCACCGATGCCGAGCTGAACGAGATCGGCGAACCGGTCATGCTGTATTGCCGGCCCAGCCCGGATTACCTGCCCTCCCCCGAAGCCTGTCTGCTCACCGGCATCACCCCGCAGCTGTGTCAGCAGCACGGCGTGGCCGAGCACGAATTCGCCGGCGTGATCGAGCGCGAGCTGGCCACGACGGGCACCATCGGCGTCGGCTACAACTCGCTGCGCTTCGACGACGAAGTCACCCGCTTCCTGTTCTGGCGCAATCTGATCGACCCCTACGCGCGCGAGTGGCAGAACCAGTGCGGACGCTGGGACCTGCTCGACCTGGTTCGCGCCACCTACGCGCTGCGCCCCGAAGGCATCGAGTGGCCCAAGCACGATACCGGCCTGCCGAGCTTCAAGCTCGAGCACCTGTCCGCCGCCAACGGCCTGGCCCACGAGGCCGCGCACGATGCGCTGTCAGACGTGCGCGCCACCATCGCGCTGGCACGGCTGATCCGCCAGCGCCAGCCCAAGCTGTTCGAGTTCTACCTCGGCCTGCGCAAGAAGGATGCCGTACGCCACCAACTCAGCCTGCATGCCCCGCGCCCGCTGCTGCACGTCTCTGGCATGTACGGGGCCGAGCGCGGCAACCTGGCGGTGGTCTGGCCACTGGCAGAGCACCCGAGCAACAAGAATGAAGTGATCGTCTGGGACCTGGCTTACGACCCCGCCGAATTGCGCGGACTCGGCCCCGACACGATCCGCCAGCGCCTGTTCAGCCGCAGCGACGAGCTGCCCGAAGGTGTCAGCCGATTACCGATCAAGACCATCCACATCAACAAATCGCCATTCGTCGTGAGCAACCTGCGCGTTCTGAGTGATGAACGTGCCGATCACTGGGGCATCGATCTCGACGCCATTAATCGCCACGCCGAGACCGCGCAAGCCCTGCCGAACCTGACCTCGGTCTGGCGCAAGGTCTACCAGCGCGAGACCGGCGCACCGGCCGACGTGGATGAAAACCTCTACGGCGGCTTCGTTTCCAACAATGACCGCCGCGAACTCACCCGGCTGCGCACCCTGTCGGCGGTGCAACTCGCCGGCGAACGCCCGGCCTTCGACGATGCACAACTCTCCGAGCAACTGTTCCGTTACCGTGCCCGCAACTTTCCTGCCTCGCTGTCGGCCGCCGAGCGGGAGCGCTGGCAGAACTGGTGCCGCAGCAAGCTGATCGATGGCGCCATCCCCGGCCGCCACCGCGCCCAGTGCCTGGAGGAGATTGCCACGCTGGAAGCGACGGCTGACGCGCGTGGCCAGACGCTGCTGGCGGCGATCCGCCAGTTTGTCGACGAAACCGCCCCAGTCTGAGAACGGCCCCCATTAGGCGGCTACGCCTTTGCATCTTGAGTACCGCGGCGCACTGCGTGCGCATTTATCGCAGAGCAAATCGCTCAGCGATACGGAATCCTCATGTACCCCGAGTGCACTCCGGTTCCTGTTCTCTGGCGGTGCTCAACCTGCCTTGGCTCGCTCGCCGATGGAGATAAGTTCTCATCGCCATGTGGCCAAGCTTGCCCCCGCTGCAAAGGTTGGCCGAAGCCTCGCCCGGTGCGACAATATCGCCTTGTCGCACTCATCGCCGCACCCCATGACCACCCCCACCAAAGCCATCCTGCTGATGGGCCCCACCGCCTCCGGCAAAACCGGATTGGCACTCGAACTGGCCCGCCACTTTCCGGTGGAAATCATCAGCGTCGACTCCGCGCTGGTCTACCGTGACATGGATATCGGTACCGCCAAGCCCAGCCGTGACGAGATGGCGCAGGTGCCCCATCACCTGATTGACATCATCAGCCCGCTGGAAGCGTATTCCGCAGCGCAGTTTCACGCCGATGCCAACCGCCTGATCGACGATATCGCTGCACGCGGCAAGGTGCCGCTCTTGGTCGGCGGCACGATGCTCTACTTCAAGGCGCTGATCGACGGCCTCTCCGACATGCCGCCCGCCGACGTCGCCACCCGCGCCCAACTCGACCTCGAGGCCGCCAAATACGGCTGGCCCGCGCTGCACGCCCAACTTGCCGAAGCCGACCCGATCACCGCCGCGCGCCTCGAACCGATGGACTCGCAGCGCATCCAGCGCGCGCTGGAAGTCTTCCGGCTTACCGGCAAACCGCTCTCGGCGTGGCACGCAGAAGGGCGCAGCCAGGCCGCCCGCTTCCAGATGCTCAAACTGGCGCTGATCCCGCATGACCGCGCCTGGCTACACGAGCGAATCGCCTTGCGCTTCCGGCTGATGCTGGAACAGTTCTTCCTCGACGAAGTCGTGCGCCTGCGTCAACGCTATCCCGAGCTCACGCCCGACCTGCCCTCGATGCGCTGCGTCGGCTACCGTCAGGCCTGGGAACACCTCGACGGCCAAGCCAGCTACGCCGATTTCCTCGACAAAGGCATCGCCGCCACCCGGCAACTGGCCAAGCGCCAGCTGACCTGGCTGCGCTCGATGCCCGACGTCACCGTTCTCGAGCCCGCCAGCCCGACTGTCACCACCACGGCACTGAACGTTTGTCGCGATTTCCTGTCGTCGTCGACGCCACACGCCACTTAAAATCAAACAGAACAACGGCACATCAGCGCCTTAAACCGTACTCTTTCGACTATCATGATAAAGATTGGACGAGTCCGGAAAAATTATGAGAAAAGCTTGGGCGGGATTCACCCTGATTGAACTCTTGATTGCCATCGTCGTAGTGGCCATCCTGATGTCGCTCGCCGTCCCGGCTTATCAGGATTACGTGCGACGCGGCCGCATCAACGCGGCACTGGCCCAGCTGTCGCAAACCCGGGTGAGCCTGGAGCAGTACTACGCCGACAACCGCAGCTACGCCGCCTCCGGCACCACCTGCGGCGCCACTCCTTCTACCGTCGACTATTTCACCCTCGCCTGTACCGCCAGCGGCAGCACCGGCTATACCCTCGGCGCCACCGGCACCACCGCCATGGCCGGGTATACCTACAGCCTGAATCAAAGCAACAGCAAGAGCACCACCCAGTACAAGGGCAGCACGGTTAGCAAGTCCTGCTGGCTGATCAAGGGGGACGAATGTTGAAGCGGATGCGCCAGCGCGGGTTCACCCTGATCGAAATGCTGATCTCGATCGTGCTGATGGCCGTCGTACTGGCTTTTGCCGTGCCCAGTTTTTCGACCTGGCTGATGAATCACCAGATCCGCAACGCGGCCGATACCGCCATGGCCAGCCTGCAACTGGCGCGCGCCGAAGCCATCCGCACCAACACGGCCGTGCAGCTGAGCTTTGACTCCACCACCAAGAAAATCTGGCAGATCAAGCGCGTCGACACCGGTGCCGTGCTGCAGCAAAAGAATTTTGCCGAGGACGCCCCGAAGGTAACGATCACCCCGACGCCCTCCACCGTCACCACCGTCACCTTCAATGGGCTCGGCCGCATCAGCGACGCCACACCGCTGACGCAACTGAACTTCGACGTCACCACCATCGCCGCGGCCGACAGCAAGGACATGCGCATCACCCTGCAGACGGGGGGCGCGCTGAAGCTGTGCGACCCCAACGTCACCAGCTCGACTGACCCGAGGAAGTGCTGACCATGGCCCGCCCGAGCATCTCACGGCAAAACCAGCAAGGCTCGACCCTGATCGAAGCCCTGATCGCCATGGCCATTTTCGCTATCAGCATCCTCGCCCTGATCGCCCTGCAAGGCTTCACCATCCGCGCCAACAGCGAGAACCAGTACCGCGGGCAGGCCACCTACCTCGCCAACAGCCTGATCGGGCAGATGTGGGCGGCCCGTGCCAGCGCCAGCTTTGCCACCAACTTCGCCTTCAACAGCGGCCATACCTGTGATGGCAGCAGCACCAGTTCCAGCCAGGCCGAGGTCAGCAACTGGCTGAGTTCGATCAGCTCGACCCTGCCCAATGCCACTGCGGCTCGCCAATCCGTCACCATCGCCTCGACCCTTAGCGGTTCCGCCAACCAGGTCACCGTCACGATCTGCTGGCAAAACACGTCCGACAGCGATGTGCGCCACTTCACCACCACCACGCTGATCCCCACCTCCTGAGGCGATCACCATGAATCAGCCGCATTTACGCTCCCCGCGCCGCCAGTCCGGCATCAGCCTGATCGAAATCATGATCGGGCTGACCATCGCGCTGATCACCACGCTGATGCTGTCGCAGATCATGGGGCTGTGGTGGAACCAGCGCAAAACCACGGACTCGGCCTCGGAGGGCCAGAACCAAGGTCTGACCTCGATGGTTTTGATGGAACAGGCAATCCGCAGCGCGGGCTACGGCACCCAGATCGGGGCCCTGATCAATTGCACCCATCGCTACGCTTATGTCGGCACCAACGGGGCCAGTGGCAGTGAAGACCCCAATTTCGCCGGCGCCGGTTTCGGCGTCTCGATCGCCCCCCTGATCATCGTCGACGGCGGCACCAATGGTGAAGCGGACCAGGTCGAAATCAGGGGAGGTAAAGGCAACCTCAGCTTTGGCCTGGCCACCCTCAGTAAAACCATGCCGCCTAGTTCGTCGGAACTCGACGTCAGCTCCGTGTCCGGTTTCGAAGTCAACACCTTCTCCGTTTTGTACGATCCCAGCACCGGCAATTGCACCCGCTTCGACCTGACCCAGAAACAGAATTCCGCACTAAAGCTGCAACAGAACCCGGGTAACAACGACAACGGCACCACCTACAACCCGGCCACGAACTATGAAAACTCCAACGGCTACCCTACCTACTCTGCCGGCAACTACATCATCAAGCTAGGCTCCGACGTCATTACCAGCACTTACTCGGTAGATGAAACCAATCGCCAATTGAAGCTGGCCGATGCCTCGATGCGAACCTCCACCGTCAACTACACGCTGGGCGAGAACATCGTCAATATGCAGGCACAGTATGGGATCAAGAGCGGCAGCAGCTACACTTGGACCGATGCCACCGGCTCCTATGCCAAGTCAGCCCTCACCGCCGATAGCGCCAGCCTGACCAAGATACTGACCCTGCAGGCGGTGAAGCTGGCCGTGGTATCCCGCGCCCCGAAACGCGAAAGCGGCATCGTCACCACTGCCTGTTCCGGTTTTTCCAACGGCATCTGCATCTGGAGCGGTACCAAGGTACGTCTGGACGGTGGCGCGGGCGGCACCGAATGGCAGCATTACAAATACCGCATCTACGAAAGCGTCATCCCGCTGAGGAACACGATATGGTCCGCCGGCTAGCCATGACGACACGCCCCCTGAAGAGCGCCCAGCGTGGCGTCTCACTGGTCATCACCCTGATCGCCATGATCGCCATCCTGCTCATCGGCGTGGCCATGGTACGGGTGGTGGATTTCTCCGGACTGATGACACGCAACCTCGCCTTCCGGGAAGGCGGCATCCACCTCACCGACGTCGGGCTGCAATACGGCTTATCGGCACTCGGCAGCTTGAGCAGCACCACGCTGGATGGCTCCAATGCCGCCAGTTGCAGCACCAACTCGACCACCTTCAACAATTGCTACTATCCGGTTGATCTGGACACCAATAGCGACGGCGTACCGGACAACATAGATTGGTCCACGGTCAGCGCCATCAACGTCAGCAACAGTTCGGGCTACACCGTCAAATTCATCATTGAGCGGCTGTGCACCGGCACCCTGGGCACGGCCGTCACCGACAAGGCCGGCAAATGCCAGTACGCCATCCCCTCCAGCGGCAGCACCAGCACGCTGGGCGGTAGCAAGAAGATTGGAAGCACCGTGTTTTCCGGGCTCAGTTCAAGCAACAGCATCTACTACCGCGTCACCAGCCGCGCCGAAGGTCCAGGCAGCAGCCTGAGCATTTCCCAGACCATCCTCACCCGATAGGAAACATGATCATGTCCACGGTAAGAAGGATTACCAGGCAATTCGTGCTGGCCGGCATCTTGATGGCGACACCCTGGCTGGCGCAGGCCGACGCGTCGACCACCCTGCCCGATACCCCTCTCGAGGTGTGCACCACCAGCGTCGACAGTTCGCAAGGGGGGTCTGCGGCCGCGGTGACCAACTCTAATATCGTGCAAGGTGACAGCACACTGTTCGCCTCTTACTACGACGACACCGCCACCATGATGACGGGGGACCTCAAGGCCTTCACCATCGACCCCACCACAGGTTCGATCAGCAGCACCGCGCAATGGAGCGCCCAGACGATCCTGACCGCCTTGAGCAACAGCAGCCTGAGCGGCAATAACAGCAGCAGGAAGTTCTACACCAACATCGGTGGCACGGCGACCGAAATTCAGGACACCAGCAGCTTTTGCTCTGCAACCAATCAAACCTATCTCGGTGCATCGAGCGAGTCGGACTGCGAAAACATCATCAAATTGCTGAAAGGGGTCAACAGCACCACCGGCAACCCTAGCGTGACACTCGGGACAACGTACCGTATTCCCGCTAAACGTCTAGGTACGATCGTCCATAGCGAGCCTGTCTACGTCTCCGGGTTGAGTATGGTCATTCAGGCCGCGAACGACGGCATGCTGCACGCCTTCACGCACAACAACGGCACCATCGGTGCCAACAACAGCAGCAACGGCAGCGAAGCCTGGACCTATATCCCGAAAGCGTTCCTGAACTCCATCGGGCAAAGCGATGCCCCGAACAAGATCAAGGCCTACGTCACCAGCGGTTACACGCACAAGTACTGGCTCGATGCCACGCCCGCAATCGATAAATTCACCTCGACTACCACCGGCAATGGCAATCAAACCACCACAACCACAACTTACTATCTGTCGAGCGGCTTTGCCAAAGGCGCCAAAGGGGTGTACTCGCTGACGTTGGGCACGGCCAACCCGACCCCGCTTTGGACCTTCGACAACAGTAGTGGAGCGACGACAGTGGACAGCGATACCGGCTACCTTTATGGTCGCCCGATCATTACCCAAGCCATCATTGGCTCCACTGTCACCCAGGTGGCGATATTTGCCAGCGGCTTCAGTACATTCGATCTCAGCAGTCTCGCCTCGAACAGCTATTTGTATGTCGTCAACCTGACGACCGGCGCGCTCATCAAAAAATTCAGCGTGAGCGGCAAGGGGCTGAACTATATTGCCGGTTTTGCCGACAGCTATTCGACCTTGAACCAGGTCCAGTATGTTTATGGGGGCGACCTGGACGGCAACGTCTGGCGCTTCGACCTGACCTCGACCGACACCAATAGCTGGAACGTGCACAAACTCGCCAGCCTGGGCGCCCCGATCAGCAGCGAGCCCGAACTGGGACAAATCACCATCGACGGCACGCCTAAGCGCTTCATCTACATCGGTACCGGGCGCTACCTGACACCATCCGATCTCACCACCGCCAGCGGCAGCATGTACGGCCTGATCGACCGCATCGATACCGTCACCAGCTACAACGACAGCAACGACGCCACCGTTCCCAACCAGCTGAGCACAGTGACCTTGGCCTCCAGCAACTACGACACCAGTGCCAGTACCACCGTCGGGGTCGCCAGCAACCTCTCCAGTTATGGCTGGGCCGCCAACCTGCCGACGGGACAACGCGTGATCAACTCCGCCGCTATTGCCAACGGCAAGGTGCTGTTCACCGCCAACAAGCCGTCCAACCCCTGCGACACCAACACCAGCTCGCCCATGGAAAGCTGGCTGTACGTGATCGACTACCAGACTGGCCTGCAAACCGGCTATTTCAGCTTGGCCAGCGCCGCTACCAGTGCCGGACTCTCCGACACCCACTTCCTGGCCAGCCGTCCGACCGTGGTCAAGCTGTCGAGCGGCGATTACCGAGCGATGATCCGTACCACCGACGGCGATACACTGAATGTCGACGTCGGCACACTGCTGACGACCAGCGGCGGCACCGGCAGCGCGGTGAAGGGCGTGTTCTGGCGTGAAGTGATCACCCAGTAAGCCGCCTGCTCCAACAAAAAAAACCCGGCTCATCGACCGGGTTTTTTTTGTGCACACTCACTACTCTCAGCCGCGGCTGGCGACAATCTTGATCTCGACTTTCCAGGCAGGATTGGCAAGTTTGGCCTCTACCGTGGCCCGTGCCGGTACGTGGCCTTCGGCCACCCAGGCGTCCCAAGCCTCGTTCATGGCGTCGTAGTCGGACAGCGAAGCGAGGAAAATGGTGGCATCGACAATCTTGGTCTTGTCCGACCCCAGCTCGGCCAGTAGCGTGTCGATCTGACCCAGCACGTTGGCGGTCTGCTCGCGTGCGTCGGAGTCGGTGTTTTCCGGCACCTGGCCGGCCAGGAAAATCATGCCGTTGACGACGGCCGCCTCGGCCAGCCGCTTGCCCGGTTTGTGACGATAGATGGTCATGGCAATCCTTATGCAATGGAATTCGCGCCCGGGCTCCCCCTGGAGCCCGACAATAAAAAACGGCGGGAGTGCGTCCCGCCGTCGTGCAGTGTATCAGAACCTGCCCTGGCTCATGCCTGATCAGGCAACAGCCACCCGGCGCAGACGCTGGGCATAGCTCTTGAGTGCTTCGATGCCGCTGGCCTCGGCACGGGCGCACCACTCCTGCAGCTCTTTCAGCAGTTGCTCTCGCGTCAGACTGGAGCGCTCCCACAAACGGGACAACTCCTGGCGCATGGTGTAGATGGTCTGCAGTACATGGCTCTTTTCCAGCAGTTCCGCCAGCTGCTTGCGCTCTTCTTCCGGCGTATCTTTGGCTTCCTGCTTGAGCCAGGTCTTCATCTTGCCGGCCAGATTACCTTGGCCCAGCTTTTCGATCTCGCTGCGATAGACGTCTTTCAGTTCGCGCGCATAGCGGGCCGCCAAGGCATAGCGGTTGGCGACCACCGCCTGCAGATGTTCGATATCCAGGTGCGGACGCGACGGATCTTCGGCCAACCTGGGCGCGACCTTGCGAACCTTCGCCAACCCCAGCATTTCCAGGATGCGGATATACATCCAGCCGATGTCGAACTCGTACCATTTGTAGGAGAGCTTGGCCGAGGTACCGAAGGTGTGGTGGTTGTTGTGCAGTTCTTCGCCACCGATCAGGATGCCCCAGGGCAGGATATTGGTGGAGGCGTCTTCGTTCTCGAAGTTGCGATAGCCCCAGTAGTGGCCGATACCGTTGATGATCCCGGCCGCGGTCAGCGGAATCCAGATCATCTGCACCGCCCAGATGGTCAGCCCTATCGGGCCAAACAGCACGAGATCGATCGCCAGCATCAGGATGATGCCCTTGGCGCTGTGGCGAGTGTAGACGTTGCGCTCGAGCCAGTCGTCCGGCGTACCGTGACCGAACTTCTCCATGGTGCTGCGGTCTTTGCAGGCGGCGCGGTAAAGTTCGGCGCCTTCGAAGAATACTTTGTTGATACCCAGCACTTGCGGGCTGTGCGGGTCTTCGGCGGTTTCGCAGCGGGCGTGGTGCTTGCGGTGCACCGAGGCCCACTCCTTGGTCACCATGCCGGTAGTCAGCCAGAGCCAGAAACGGAAGAAATGGCTCGGGACAGGATGCAGGTCCAGAGCGCGGTGAGCCTGATGGCGATGCAGGAAGATGGTCACCGAGGCGATGGTAATGTGCGTCAGCACCAGGGCGACGGCAACATATCCCCACCACGGTAAGTCAATCAAACCATTAATCCATTCCATTAAATCGCACACCTCATCAGGGATAAAGTCTCATTGTAATAAATAGTTACGCTCATGTCAGACTCTTTCTTCGCCGATGTGTTCCCCTAGCGCTCTGGTGTAACATATGATGTCTTTTTACACTTTCAGAAGCCGATGCTTGTGCCGCAAAAAAAACGTCTGATCATTGCAGGTGGGGTACTGGGTGGCCTGTTCGTCCTGTACGGCGGGGCCGCCTACTGGGCTGGCCTCAAGGCCGAGGATACGCTGGCCGAACAACACCGCATGCTGGCGGAGTTTCCTCTGTTCAAGGTGAAGTCCCACAGCTATGAACGAGGCTGGTTCTCGTCCACCGAGACCACCGAGCTCACTTTCAACCGCCGCCTGTCGGGGCCGTACGAGGCCATGCTGCCGGACAACCTGCGTCCCCTGCTCGGCTCGACCATCCGCTTTACCCATCACGTCAAGCACGGTCCGCTGCCCGGCATCGGCAGCTTCGACTTCCGCCCGGCACGCGCTTTGGTGTCGACCGAGTTCGCCATGAGCGACGCCACCCGCAAGACGCTGTCGCGGTTCTTTGGCGACAAGGAGCCCATCACCGTCACCAACCGCCTGGGCTTCGGCGGCGGCGGCCTGCTGGAGGTCAACATCCCTTCATTCGACTACGACGAAGCGCTGTCCGGGGTGAAGGTCAAGTGGAAGGGCTTCGACCTCAAGGTCGATTACGCCTCTGGCTACAAGGAATACAAGACCGAGGCTCTCTCGCCCGGGTTCCTGCTCGAAGCGTCGACCAAGGGCTCGTTGGCCTTCGACGGAGTCAAGTACCTGTCCGACGTGCGTCCGGGCAGCAGTGGCATCAAGCTTGGCACCAGCGAGCTGACGGTAGGCAACGTCCAGCTCAACTGGAAGGAAAGCGTTCCGTACAACCTCAAGCTCAACGAACTGGTCTACGTGTTGACGCGCATCCGCGTCGGCGAGTTCATCAATCCGTCCGGCGAATTCCGCCCGTCCAACGTGGGGCTGAAAGACCTGCGTTACCAGATGGTGACCAGCGAGCAGGACGAGTTCGTCAATACGCGCGGCAAGTTCGACTTCGCCAGCTTCAACCTCAACGACAAGCACTACGGCCCGATGAAGCTGGATGTTTCGGCCAACCATCTGCATGGCCCGACCCTGCTCAAGCTCGATCAGGAGATCGGCAAGATTCCGTTCGAAGGGGTCGACCCGACCATCCTGCGCCAGCGCTACGTAAATGCCATCAAGACCTACGGTGTGCCGCTGCTGGAAAACAACCCGCGCCTGGTGGTCAACGAGTTCTCGCTACGCATGCCAAGCGGCGAAGCGCGGCTCAAGGGCAACCTGACGCTCACCGGCTTCCAGAAGACCGACCTGCAAAACCCGCTGACCTTCCTCAAACGCTTCGAGGCCGAGGCCAGCGTCAACCTGCCGCGCCAGACCCTGGAAGACCTGGTGGTGGCGCAGGCGCGCAACCTGTTCACCGTCGACGCCTCGGCGGAGGACCAGCCGAACCTGAAGGAAGTGGACGACCTGGCGCGCAGCCTGCTCGACAGCCAGCTGGCGCAATGGACCGAGCAGGGCTATCTGAAGCAGCAGAACGAGCAGATTTCCACCGATCTGGAATACAAGCACGGGGTGATGACCATCAATCACAAGAAGGTCGATCTGCCGTGGGAGGAGAGCGACGCCCCGGACGCGACACCGGCCAGCACCAGCAGCGGCAGCTGATCGCCGCAAACCGACAAGGGGGCCTAGGCCCCCTTGTTCCATTACGGTCTTGCGACCGCTCAGTCTTCCATCTGGCTCTGCAGATAATTCGGCAGGCCGACTTTCTCGATCAGGCCCAACTGGGTTTCCAGCCAGTCGACGTGCTCTTCTTCGCTTTCCAGGATGTCTTCGAGCAGATCGCGGGTGACGTAATCGCTGACGCTCTCGCAATGGGTGATGGCTTCGCGCAGCAGTGGCAGCGCCTCCAGTTCCAGCTTGAGGTCGAGTTCGAGCATTTCCTGCGGCTTTTCACCGATGTACAGCTTGCCCAGATCCTGCAGATTGGGCAGGCCCTCGAGGAACAGGATGCGCTCGATCAGCCGATCGGCATGCTTCATCTCGTCGATGGATTCGTGATACTCGTGCTCGTTGAGCTTCTTGAGACCCCAGTTCTTGTACATGCGGGCATGCAGGAAGTACTGGTTGATGGCGGTAAGTTCGTTCTTGAGGATTTGATTGAGGAATTTTAGGACTTTTTTATCGCCTTGCATGACAAGCTCCTGTGCGCATATCTTGAAATTATTGCACACGGGTTTACCAGCGCAAGGCCGAGTGGTGTGACTTGCGGTGCAGTTTGCGCCGCAAGCAGCGCGGCTCAGGCGACTTCGCGAAAGGGGGAATGGGCTTCGGCGGTGAGCTCGGTCAACGTTTGTTTGATCAACTGGTGGGCGCAGCAGGCACAACGGCCGCAGTCGGTCGCAACGCCCAGTTGCTGAGCGACGTCTCGCAGGCGGGTTGCCCCGTCCATGACGGCGTCGCGAATCTGCGTGTCGGTCACACCATGACAAAGACAAACGTACATGTTTTCACCCAGCACATATAAATGTGAATTATTATCATTATGTAGATAAACAAGAACCATTGTCAACTGGAACCGACCACCCCATGAGAATCTGGAAACCGAATGTCACCGTGGCCGCCGTCATCGAGCGCGAAGGCCGCTTTCTGATGGTGGAAGAAGACACCCCCGAAGGACTGCGCCTGAACCAGCCGGCCGGTCATCTGGAACATGGCGAAACGCTGTTCGAGGCAGTACGCCGCGAAGTGCTGGAAGAAACGGCGTGGCATTTCGAGCCGGAAGCGCTGGTGGGCATCTACCTGGCCGACAAGCCGGGCAGCGATATCACCTACCTGCGCTTCACCTTCTGCGGCCGGGCCTTGCGCGAAGAGACGGAGCGCCGTCTGGACGATGGCATCGTCGCCGCCCCCTGGCTCACCGCGGCGGAAATCCGTGCCCGTACCCGCCAGCATCGCAGCCCGGCGGTGGCGCTGAGCCTGGAGGACTGGCTGGCCGGCCAGCGCCTGCCGCTGGCGGTGATCCAGCACCTCAACAGCCGGGACAAGGCATGAAGTGGTGGCTCTGGCTTGGGCTGCTGACCGTCAGCAACGTCCATGCGGACGCCCTCCCCCTCTGTTACCATTACGGCTGCAAACGTGATTCCCACTTCGAGGTCGGCGCCGATGACAAGCAGCGCCTGGCCCGTCTGCTGTCCGACGACGCCACGGCCGAGGCCGAGCGCGCCGCCGTCAAAGCCGCGGTGCGGGAGTTGTACTTGATGGCAGGGCGTAGCACCCCCATCTGGCAGGACAAGGGGGGCAACTTCCTGGACGGTACCGCCGATGGACGCATGGATTGCGTGGATCACAGCCGCAACGTCACCACCTTCCTGAATTATCTGCAGGAGCAGGGATGGCTGCGGTTTCACACCGTCGGCAAGCCGGTGTGGCGCGCGCCGCGCTTCCTCGACCTGCATTACACCGCCGTGCTGCACGACAGCGGCAACGGCGAGGATTGGGCCGTGGACAGTTGGTTCAAGGATTTCGGGGCACCACCCGAGGTGGTGCCCCTCGCCATTTGGAAAGAAGGATATTCCCCGTGACGGGTAAGAAACGCATTGTCGTCGGCATGTCCGGCGGCGTGGATTCGTCGGTCACCGCGTGGCTGCTGAAACAGCAGGGCCACGAGGTGATCGGCGTGTTCATGCAGAACTGGGAAGACGACAACGACGACGAATACTGTTCGATCAAGCAGGATGCGCTGGACGCGATGAGCGTAGCCGATATCGTCGGCATCGACATGGAAGTGGTCAACTTCGCCAAGGAATACAAGGACCGCGTGTTCTCGTACTTCCTCAAGGAGTACTCGGCCGGCCGCACCCCGAACCCGGACGTGCTGTGCAACGCCGAGATCAAGTTCAAGGCCTTTCTCGACTACGCCATGGAACTGGGGGCGGATTGCATCGCCACCGGCCACTATGCGCGCAAGGAAGAACGCAACGGCAAGCACTACCTGCTGAAGGCAGTGGACCACACCAAGGACCAGAGCTACTTCCTGTACCGCCTGAGCCAGGCGCAGCTTTCCAAGGCGATGTTCCCGCTGGGCGAGATCCGCAAGACCGAGGTGCGCCAGCTGGCCGAACAGGCCGGCCTGCCGACGGCAGCCAAGAAGGATAGCACCGGCATCTGCTTCATCGGCGAGCGGCCGTTCCGCGAGTTCCTACAGCGCTACCTGCCGACCCAGCCGGGCGACATGGTGACGCCGGAGGGCAAGACCGTGGGCCGGCACGAGGGGCTGATGTACTACACGCTGGGCCAGCGCAAGGGGCTCAACATCGGCGGCGCCAAGGACGGCAGCGGCGAGCCGTGGTTCGTCGCTGGCAAGGACATTCCGGCCAATAAGCTGATCGTGGTGCAGGGGCACGATCATCCGCTGCTCTTGAAGAGCACGCTGGCGATGGGCGACTTGTCATGGACGCTGGACGAGGCCCCGCTGCCGGGCGACTACGCCGCCAAGAACCGCTACCGCATGGCCGATGCGGCCTGTGCGCTGTCGCCGGTGGTGGACGGCGAGGCCACCCTCACCTTCCGCGACAAGCAGTGGGCGGTGACGCCGGGCCAGTCGGCGGTATTGTACGACGGCGATGTGTGTCTCGGCGGCGGCATCATCCGCTGAGAACCGGCTCATGATCTTGCCGTGCGTCCCTGATCGGGGCTGATGGGCACTGCGTGCGAATCTGTCGCTGAGCGATCGGAAATCCTCATGCACTCCAGTACATTCTGGTTTCTGTGCGGCTCTTCCCCCCGCTGAGGGTCGCTCGCGGCAGATCCTGAAGCAGTTCTGAGCCCCACTCTCTCCGCTATCAACACGACGGCCGCTCACAGCGGCCGTTTGCTTTTCGTGGCTCAGGGCATGGCCTGCGCGGGTGTTTCGCCCGGCACCGGGCCGGGATACGGTTCGTCCGACATCGGATGGCGTGCCGCCAGCCAGTCGTGCAGCAGCTGCGCCGCCTCGGCGGTGCGCCGCGCCACGGGCAAGGCCAGCAGATAGCCGTTGCCGGTGAACACGGTCTGGGCGAACGGCGTGATGACCGTTCCGCGCTTCAACTCCTCTTCCACCAGCACCACATCCGCCAGCGACACGCCGAAGCCTTGCTGGGCGGCGTTCGTCGCCAGGTCCAGGGTGTCGAACACCTGGCCGCTGCCGGAATTGACGCCCTTGACCCCAACCGACTTCAACCACAACGACCAGTCGCGCCGGTCGCGCGACGGGTGCAGCAGCGAGAAGCGCACCAGCTCTTCCGGCTCGTGCAAAGGTTGGCCGAAGGACTCCAGCAGCGCCGGGGAGCAGACCGGCGTGAGCTGCTCGCGGAACAAGGGGGTCTGCCGCGGCTGGCGCGACGGCACCGGCCCGAACACGATGGCGAGATCGAACGCTTCCTTGGCAAAGTCGACGCCGTGCTCGTGCACGCTGGTGACCTCGACCTCGATCTCCGGATGGTCCTTGCGGAACAGCATGATTTCGTGCAGCAGCCAGCGCGAGATGCACGACGGCGCCTTCAGGCGCAGGTGGTTGCGCGCCAGCCGCGCCGCTTCCACCCCCTTGCCCAGCGTCGCCAGCGCGCGCGTCACATAGGGCAGCAAAGCCTCGCCCTCGCTGGTCAGCACCAGCCGGCGCACCTGGCGATGGAACAGCGGGTAGCCCAGTTGCTGTTCGAGCTGAGCCACCTGCTTGCTCACCGCACCCTGGGTCAGGCACAGCTCGCCCGCCGCCAGGGTGAAGCTCATGTGGCGGGCGGCGACCTCGAAAACCTGCAGGCCGTACAAGGGTAATGGACGCTGTGTCATGGCCGCTTCATGCCTGAAAAAAACTCATGCATAACATGCCGACAATTCGTTTGTCGCACAAGCCCCGGCACCCGTTTAATGGGCCCGAACGCCACCCGATGGCTCCGACACAACAAACGGGGGACAACATGACCGACTCCATCACGCCGCGCTCCAAGCTGCCGCACGTGGGCACCACCATCTTCACCGTGATCGGCCAGCTGGCCGCCAACCACCAGGCGATCAACCTGTCGCAAGGCGCACCCAACTTCCCCTGCTCGCCCGAGCTGATCGAGCACACCCACCGCGCCATGCTCGACGGCCACAACCAGTACTCGCCGATGGCCGGCCTGTTCGCGCTGCGCGAAGCGGTCGCCGGCAAGGTGGCATCGCTGTACGGCCGACACTACGACCCGGAACGCGAAGTCACCATCACCGCCAGCGCCAGCGAGGGGCTGTTCGCCAGCATCACCGCGCTGGTTCACCCCGGCGACGAGGTGATCGTGTTCGAGCCTTGCTTCGACAGCTACGCGCCGATGATCGAGTTGCAGGGCGCCACCGTGGTGCCGATCAAGCTGGCGCCGCCGGCGTTCGCCATCCCCTGGGACGAGGTCGCCGCGCGCATCACCCCGCGCACCCGCATGATCCTGCTCAACAGCCCGCACAACCCGAGCGGGGCGGTGCTGGGCGACGAGGACATCGCCGCGCTGCAGCGCCTCACCGCCGGCACCGACATCGTGCTGCTGTCCGACGAGGTCTACGAACACGTGGTGTTCGACGGCGCGCTGCACCATAGCATGAGCCGCCACCCGGAGCTGGCCGAACGCGCGGTAGTGGTGGCCTCGTTCGGCAAGACCTTCCACATCACCGGCTGGCGCGTCGGCTACTGCCTGGCACCGGCGGCCCTGATGGAGGAAATCCGCAAGGTGCACCAGTTCGCCATGTTCGCCGCCGACACGCCGATGCAGTACGGTCTGGCGCGCCTGATGCAGACCCCGTCGCATTACCTCGGCCTGGCGGATTTCTACCAGCAGAAGCGAGATTTACTGGTCGACTGCCTGACCGGCTCGCGCCTGACGCTGCTGCCGTCGGCCGGCAGCTTCTTCATGCTGGCGAGCTACGAGAACATCAGCGAGCAGTCCGACAGCGACTTTGTGCAGACGCTGATCTGCGAGCACCAGGTGGCGACCATCCCGGTGTCGGCGTTCTATCGCGACGGAACCGATCACCACCTGATCCGCCTGTCGTTCGCCAAGGACGGGGCCACGCTGCGCGCCGGGGCCGAGCGCCTCTGCCGCCTGTAGGAGCGCGACCATGCCAAACTCACAGCAGCTCACCGCCGCTGCCATCCAGATGGTGTCCGGCGACGATCTTTCGGCCAACCTCGAACGCGCCCGCGCACTGGTTGGCGAAGCGGCCGCCGCCGGCGCCGACCTGGTGGTATTGCCGGAGTATTTCTACCTGATGCCGGAAGACGAGCGCGAGCGGGTGGCGCTGGCCCGCCCGCTGGGCGACGGCCCGATCTACCGCTGCCTGGCTCAGTTGGCCGAACGGCACCGGCTGTGGCTGGTCGGCGGCACCCTGCCATTGGCGAGCCCGGAGCCGGGCAAGATGTTCAACTCCAGCCTGCTGTTCGGGCCGGACGGCCGCTGCCGGGCACGCTACGACAAGATGCACCTGTTCGGCTTCGATAACGGCAGCGAGCGCTACGACGAAGCGGCCACCATGAGCGCCGGCGAACAGGTCGCCAGCGGTGACACGCCGTGGGGGCCGCTGCGCCTGTCGGTCTGCTACGATCTGCGCTTTCCCGAACTGTACCGCCAGCGCCCGGCGCCGACACTGATCAGCGCCCCGGCCGCCTTCACCCACACCACCGGCGAGGCGCACTGGGAGCTGCTGCTGCGCGCCCGCGCCGTCGACAACCTGGCCTTCGTCATCGGCGCCGGCCAGGGCGGTGTCCATCCTGGAGGCAAACGCACCTTCGGCCACAGCCTGATCGTGGACCCGTGGGGCACGGTGCTGGCCCGCCACGACGACGGCGAAGGCATCGCGCTCGCCACCCTCGATCTGAATCGGCAGGCCGAGCTGCGCCGACGCCTGCCGGCCTTGCAACACCGGCGTCTGGACTAACCCGGAATAGACACAACAAGACGGTCCGCATCCCCTCTACAAAGGAAGGAAACACCATGAATAAGCTCATCCCGCTGGCCCTGTTGTCGCTGACCGCCCCGCTGGCGGCGCACTCCGCCGAAACCTTGCGCATCGCCACCGACGCCACCTACCCGCCGTTCGAATACGTCGACGCCAACGGCAAGGTGTCCGGCTTCGAGGTGGATTTCGCCTACGCCGTGTGCAAGGAAATGAAGGTGCAGTGCGAGGTGGTCAACCAGCCGTGGGACGGTTTGATTCCCGGGCTGCAGGTGAAGAAATACGACGCCATCATGTCGTCGATGAACATCACCGACGAGCGGCGCAAGGCGGTGGATTTCAGCAAGGTCTACTACCTGATGCAGAACCGCTTCGTCACGGCCAAGGGCCACAAGGGTGAGATCCAGCCCGCCGCGCTCAGCGGCAAGACCATCGCGGTGCAGACCGGGACGCCGCAGGATCGCTTCGTCACCCAGCAGTTCGGCAAGTCCGCCACCATCAAGCGCTATGTCAATGCCCAGGATCCGATGATGGAGCTGACCTCGGGCCGGGCCGACTACACCTTCGGCAACACCGTGCAGTTGCAGAAAGGCTTCCTGGAAACCGCACCGGGCAAGGGTTTCGAATTCGTCGGCCCGGTCTTCGACGGACGCCAGGACAAGGTGCTGGGCGAAGGCGTGGCGGTGGCGCTACGCAAGCAGGACAGCGCGTTGAAAGCCCGCTTCAACGCCGCCATCGACGTCGTCAAGAAGAAAGGTGTGTACCACGAACTGCTGGTGAAGCATAAGCTCGACGGCCTGTTGGCCGATTGAGCCAATCCCACACGCGGCCACCTGGCCTGGCGAGCAACAAAAAACCCGCTTGAGCGCGGGTTTTTTGTCGAGCTTCGGCCAACTTACTCGCTGGCCGTCGGGACATGGCCGTTATGGCCGTTATGGCCATTAAGGATATTGTGACCATTATGGCCATTAATTGCATGACCGTTTTGACCATTGTGATTGTTGCGGCCGGTCAGCTTCAGCTTGCCGGTCAGCCAGGTGTGGTCGTAACTGACCACTTCGAAAGCATTGCCAAACGGATCGACGAACGCCAACGAGCAGAAGAAGTGGTGATCGTACACCGAGTCGCGAGCGATGGTCTGCCCCTCGCGATTGGTGACACGCTCGCCAGCGAGCTGGTCGATCCACTCCATGAACTCCTGGCCGCTTACCACGAAAGCCACGGCACTGACTGCTGCGCTGAAATCGGCGTCCTCACACAGGGCCAATCGAACGCTGGCACTGGGGTTGGCTACCATGGTGACACCATGCGGTTCCTCCTGCATATGGCGATAGCGGGGGTCTGGCGTCAGACCCAGCACGCGCTGATACCACTCGACCGCAGTGGGAGTGTCCGTGACACGGACATGAATATGGTCGATTTTTCCAAGATTTAACATGCAATCCTCACCATCGGGTCACTTTATGTGACTCAGCCTCCCTGAATCCCCTGTCTGAAGTATATCGGAAACCATCCCGTTGTCAGCCTATCGCCTGTGAAATCTTGTCGCGCTCCAGCAAGGAGGCCAGATAACGGCCGGTATGGCTCACCGGATTGCCCGCCACCTGCTCCGGCGTGCCGGTGGCGATGATCTGGCCGCCGCCGGCTCCGCCCTCCGGCCCAAGGTCGATCAACCAGTCCGCGGTCTTGATGACGTCGAGATTGTGCTCGATCACCACCACGGTGTTGCCGTTGCCGCGCAGGCGGTGCAACACCTTCAAGAGCAGGTCGATATCGTGGAAATGCAGGCCGGTGGTGGGCTCGTCGAGGATGTACAGGGTGCGGCCGGTGTCACGCTTGGAGAGTTCCAGCGCCAGCTTGACGCGCTGCGCCTCGCCGCCGGACAACGTGGTGGCCGACTGCCCCAGGCGGATGTAGCCCAGGCCGACGTCCATCAGGGTCTGTAGCTTTCGCGCCACCGTCGGCACCGCGCCGAAGAACTCCAGCGCGTGCTCCACCGTCATGTCCAGCACTTCGTGGATGGTCTGGCCCTTGTACTTCACCTCCAGCGTCTCGCGGTTGTAGCGTTTGCCATGGCAGACGTCGCACGGCACGTAGATGTCCGGCAGGAAGTGCATCTCGACCTTGATCACGCCGTCGCCCTGGCAGGCCTCGCAGCGCCCGCCCTTGACGTTGAAGCTGAAGCGTCCCGGGCCGTAGCCGCGCTCGCGCGCCAGCGGCACGCCGGAGAACAGCTCGCGGATCGGGGTGAACAGCCCGGTGTAGGTGGCCGGGTTGGAGCGCGGCGTGCGCCCGATCGGGCCCTGGTCGACGCTGATCACCTTGTCCAGGTGATTGAGACCGGTGATCTCGCGGTACGGCGACGGCTCCTCGCTGGCACCGTTGAGCTCGCGCGCCGCGATCTTGTACAGGGTGTCGTTGATCAGCGTGGACTTGCCCGAGCCGGACACGCCGGTAATGCACACCAGCATGCCCAGCGGCAGTTCCAGCGTGGTGTCCTTGAGGTTGTTGCCGCTGGCGCCCGCCAACACCAGCAGGCGCTCCGGATCGACCGGACGGCGCTCGCTGTCCACCTCGATGCGGCGGCGGCCGGACAGGAAGGCGCCGGTGACCGAGCGTTCGCTGTCTTCGACCTGGCTCGGGGTGCCGGCGATCAGCACCTCGCCGCCGTGCTCGCCGGCGCCCGGCCCCATGTCGACCACGTAATCGGCGGCACGGATGGCATCCTCGTCGTGCTCCACCACGATCACGCTGTTGCCCAGGTCGCGCAGCCTCACCAGCGTCGCCAGCAGGCGGTCGTTGTCGCGCTGGTGCAGGCCGATACTGGGCTCGTCCAGCACGTACATCACGCCGGTCAGGCCGGAGCCGATCTGGCTCGCCAGCCGGATGCGCTGCGCCTCGCCGCCGGACAGGGTGTCGGCCGAGCGGGCCAGGCACAGGTAGTCGAGGCCGACGTTGTTGAGGAAGGACACGCGGTCGCGGATTTCCTTGATGATCTTCTCCGCCACCGCCTGTTTCTGACCGCTGAATTCCACCTGTTCGAAGAAGCGCGCGGCATCCTTCAGTGCCATCTGGTTGATGCCGTACAGGGTCTGCCCCGCCACGTACACGTAGCGCGCCTCGCGGCGCAGGCGCGAGCCTTCGCAGTGCGGGCAGGGCTGGTTGTTCTGATACTTGGACAGTTCCTCGCGCACCGCCACCGAGTCGGTTTCGCGGTAGCGCCGCTCGAGGTTGGGGATGATGCCCTCGAACGGATGACTGCGGGTGAACTTGGCGCCGCGTTCGGACAGATAGGTGAACTCGATGTTGTCGCGTCCGGAACCGTGCAGCATGACGTGGCGCACCCGCTCCGGCAGGATTTCGAACGGCAGCTCGAGATCGAAGCCGAAGTGTTCCGCCAGCGCCTGCAGCATCTGGTAATAGAACTGGTTGCGCTTGTCCCAGCCCTTGATGGCCCCGGCAGCAAGGCTCAGTTCCGGATGCGCCACCACGCGCTTGGGATCAAAGAAGGTGATCTCGCCCAGGCCGTCACACTTGGGGCAGGCACCCATCGGGTTGTTGAACGAGAACAGCCGCGGCTCCAACTCGGGCAGGCTATAGCTGCACACCGGGCAGGCGAACTTGGCGGAGAACCAATGCTCCTTGCCGGAGTCCATCTCCACCGCGATGGCACGGCCTTCGGCGTGGCGCAGCGCGGTTTCAAAGCTTTCGGCCAACCTTTGCTGCAGGTCGGCGCGCACCTTGAGGCGGTCGATCACCACCTCGATGGTGTGTTTCTTGTTCTTGTCGAGCTTGGGCACGGCGTCGAGTTCCGCCACCTCGCCGTCGACGCGCACGCGCACGAAACCCTGCGCGCGCAGCTCCTCGAACAGGTCGGCGTTCTCGCCCTTGCGCGCCATCACCACCGGCGCCAGGATCATCACCCGCGTCTCTTCCGGCAGCGCCAACACGTGGTCGACCATCTGCGACACGGTCTGCGAAGCCAGCGGCACGCCGTGCTCCGGGCAGTGCGGCTCGCCGACGCGGGCGAACAAGAGGCGCAGGTAATCGTGGATTTCGGTGACGGTGCCGACCGTCGAGCGCGGGTTGTGGCTGGTGGCCTTCTGCTCGATGGAAATGGCCGGCGACAGGCCTTCGATCAGATCGACGTCCGGTTTCTCCATCAGTTGCAGGAACTGGCGCGCATACGCCGACAGCGACTCCACGTAGCGCCGCTGCCCTTCCGCGTACAGGGTATCGAAGGCCAGCGAGGACTTGCCGGAGCCGGACAGGCCGGTGATCACCACCAACTGATGGCGCGGCAGGTCAAGATTGATGTTTTTCAGGTTGTGGGTACGTGCGCCACGGATGCGGATGGAGTCCATGCCTCACTCACGATCAGTCGGGGAACCTGTTAATATACCCGACTTGGCGTACCACGCTCCACCCGCATCGCAGCCCGGATCATGACGGGGCGGGAGTCCGCCTCCGTTTTCACCTCTAGCCGACATATAACAACACTGATGAATCCGCTTGAACTTCGTGCCAGCCTCGGTCTGGCCGGCGTGTACGCCCTGCGCATGCTGGGCATGTTCCTGATCCTGCCGGTGTTCGCACTCTACGCCCAGACGCTGCCAGGCGCCCACAGCCATACCGCCATCGGCATCGCCCTCGGCGCCTACGGCCTGACGCAGGCCTTCCTGCAACTCCCGCTGGGCATGCTGTCCGACCGCATCGGCCGCAAGAAGGTCATCTACGGCGGCCTGCTGGTCTTCGCCGCCGGCAGCTTCATCGCGGCCTGGGCACCGAACATCACCTGGCTCACGATCGGCCGCGTCGTGCAGGGTGCCGGAGCCATCTCGGCCGCCGTCACCGCGCTGCTGGCCGACCTCACGCGCGAGGAAAACCGCACCAAGGCGATGGCGATGATCGGCATGAGCATCGGCACCACCTTCGCGGCCAGTCTCGTGCTCGGCCCGCTCATGGCTCACTACATGGGCGTCGATGGCATCTTCACGCTGACCGGCGTGCTGACGCTGGCCGCGCTGGTCGGGGTGAAATACCTGATTCCCGATCCGGCCGTGTCGCGCTTCCATTCCGATGCCGAAACCAACACCCAACGCTTGCCAGCCGTGCTGAAGCACCCGCAGTTACTGCGCCTGAACTTCGGTATCTTCGCGCTGCACGCGGCGCAGATGTCGATGTTCGTGGTGCTTCCCTTCACCCTGATCAAGCACGGCCTCGACAAGGCCCACCACTGGCAGGTGTATCTGCCGGTGGTGATCGTCGGCTTCCTCCTGATGGTGCCGGCGATCATCTACGGCGAGAAAAAGGGCAAGCTGAAGACGGTCTTCGTCGGTGCGGTGACGCTGATGACCGCTGCACAGCTCGGCATGGCGCTGGCGCTTGATTCGTTCTGGATGATCGTGCTGTGGCTGACGCTCTACTTCATCGCCTTCAATATTCTGGAGGCGAGCCTGCCGTCGCTGATTTCCAAGATCGCGCCTGCCGACTCCAAGGGCACGGCCATGGGCGTGTATAATACCGCCCAATCGTTCGGCCTCTTCATCGGTGCCGCTGCCGGCGGCTGGCTGTACAGCCACTACGGCACGGGCGGTGCGTTCGGCTTCGCCGCCGCGCTGATGCTGGCCTGGCTCACGCTGGCCATCACCATGCAGCCGCCGCAAGCCGTGAAATCGGTCATGTTCCACATCGGCGAAAACTGGCAGGGCAACGCCGTCCAGCTGTCGCAGCGGCTAGCGGCACAGCGCGGCGTCAAGGAAGCGGTGGTGGTCGTCGACGAGCGCGTCGCCTACCTCAAGGTATCGCAGCAGGACTGGGACGAGGCCGCTGTCCAGCAATTGATTTTGGAAACCAACTGATGGGGCGGACTGGCCCGGCACACCGAGGCAAACACCATCGGTCCAGCGCCGGCGATCAGCGCCATCCATTGCATTGAATTGGAGAATGACATGAACAGCATCACTTTCGACGGCCGCCTGGCGGCAGACGCCGAACTGCGTTACACCCCCAGCGGCGAACCGGTGCTGAGCTTCCGCGTGGCCAGCGACATCGGCTTTGGCGAACGCCGCACCACCAACTGGTTCAGCTGCCAGGTGTGGGGCAAGCGTGGCGAATCGCTGAAAAACTACCTGAGCAAGGGTCAGCAGGTGACCGTTTACGGCCAGCTCACCCTGCGCGAATGGGAAGACCGCGACGGCAACAAGAAGCTGTCGCCGGACGTGCGCGTGAACGAACTCAGCCTGCAAGGCGGCAAGCGCGACGCCGCGATGGACGACGACAGCGGCTACGGCGCCCCGGCGCCGCGCCAGAGCGCCCCGTCCGCTCCGCCGGCCGCACCGCGCCGCATGGAGCCGAAACCGGCCAGCAAGGCCGATGATTTCATGGACGACGACATCCCGTTCTGACCGTAACCCTACGTCACCATCGAAAAACCGGAAAAGCACTGTGCAACCAGTAGATTGCATGGTGGTTTTCCGGTTTTTTCTTTCCCAAAGGTCAGAGCAGGCGACAGGGCAGATTCAGACCACCGAGGCGGAACCAGCGCGCCAGGTTATCGAAGTCGCGCTGCTCACCCGCGGTCAGTCGGGCATAGCCATCGCGCACCCGCTGCTCCAGAGCCGCATCGATGTCGCGGCGCGGCGTGCTGCGGAACAGCAGCATGAAAGGAGCCAGCGCGGTACGGTAGACATGCAGCGCACGCCCCAGCAGCGCCGCGGCCTGCCGTAGTTCGGCCAGGCTGAACGCTGCGCGCAAGGAATTGAGGAAGTCGATAGTAAATTGCTCAGACTGCAGCTCAATGCGGTCATGGGCAAAGAAAGACTGGGTTGCCCGACGCTTGAGCCGGCCGAAATCGGCCAGATAGACGCCGCCATCTGGGCGCAGCACGCGACGAATCTGCCGCATGGTCTGCCCCAGCAGCTCGGTATCCGGCAGATGATGCAGCGACATAGTGCACAGTACGCAGTCGACGGCCGCATCGGCAAAGCCATCCAGCCGGCTGATATCGCCCTGCTGCAGGCTGACATTGGGCAAACCGGCCTGCACCAGGTTTTCCCGCGCCAACGCCAGCATGCCGGCAGAGGCATCCAGCCCGATGAAGCGGGCGTCCGGGTGCAGCCGGGCAATCTGCAACAACTGGTTGGCCGGGCCGCAGGCCAGGTCCAACACCACGTCGCCGGGCCGGATCACCGGCAGCGACATGACGGCGTGGAAGAGATAGATGTAGTTGAGGATGCCGTTAGCGAGGCCACTCTGCATGAAGGCCCGAATCTGATCGGCATCCTCCATCAAGGCCTGCGGCTCCGGCTCGCGCGCCAGCACGGCCGGTGACAACCGCTCCAGCAGCAGATGGGCCATCATGACGGGGGCGGACACTTCAGAGCGTCCTTCCCGGCTGGCAGGCGCACATGCCGCGCCCCATCAGCAAGCGGCCGGGCGGTTTGCCAGTCGGCGCCACAGCAGCAGCGGCAGGCGCAGGGCGAAACCGAGCATCAGGCGGATGTGCATCCAGGTCAGCAGGCGGTTGTCGCGCCAGTAATTGAAATGCGACACCCCCCCCTCTTCCGCCTGGAAATACTTCACCGGCGACGGCAGGTTAACCGGCGGCACGCCATGCCAGCACAGGCGGACAACGGCCTCCGGATCGAAGTCGAAACGGCGCATCCAGCGCTGCCCTTGCATGATCCGGCGCAAGGGCGCCACCGGATAGACGCGGAAACCGAACAGGGAGTCGCCGATGCCCATCCACAGGGTTTCCAGGTTCGCCCACCAGTTGGAAATCTTGCGCCCCTTGACCCGCAGGCTGGGCGCACTGGCATCGAATACCGGCAGGCCCAGCACCATGGCGGCCGGCTGCTGCTGCGAACGCGCCATGAAGGCGGGAATCTGCGCTGCTGGATGCTGGCCATCGGAATCCATGCACAGCACGTGGGTGAAACCCTGCCGCGTGGCCTGCTCCAGCCCGTGCAACACCGCAGCGCCCTTGCCGCGATTTTCCGGCAGCACGAAGACCTGCAGGCCCTCGTCATCGGCGGCCATTTGCAGCAGCGTCTGCTCCGAGCCGTCGTTGCTACCGTCCACGATCACCCATACCGGGCTCCATTGCGCGCGGGCCGCACACACCGTGTCGAAAACCTTGGGGCCGGGATTGTAGCTGGGGATGAGAACCACATGCGTCGTTGAAGAAATGGGCATGGCAGACTTACTGAACCGAATATGCCCCCCTCTGCGGGGTGCTGTTTGAATTGGGCAGAACCTAGCCGATAGCTAGCCTGCCGGTCAAGAATACGTCGTGAATGGCAAGCGCCTCAATCCAGCCGCAACTCCGGGTCGATGGAAAGCCGGATCGACGTTTCGAAATACTGTTGCAAACGGTGTGCGGTTTCATCGCGCCGACCCTGGGCCTTGAATTCCTCGCCGGGCACAGCGCGGTAAATCAGCGGAAATTCAGGAGGACGCCATATTTTCCAACCCTTGCTCAAATAGGGCGAATTGGAGGTAATGATGATGGTCTGCAATGGCGCCTCGGCTTTTTGGGCAATCAGCGCCACCGAACCGCCAATATCGTTCACCGGCTGTCGCGTGGTGCGGGTACCCTCCGGAAAAATCATCAGCACCGAGCCCTGCTGCACCGCACGAATAGCGGCACGGAACATCTGCTCCGGATAGCGGTTGGAAACATAACCGGCAAGGTAGGCCCCGGCCCCCAGAAACAAATTGGAGCTGATGCTGGCTTTCATCAGACAGACCGCCCGGGGAATGCGCGACAACACCAGAAAGGCATCGATCATGCTTGGATGATTGGGTACTAACAGCATGCGCTCCCGGCCGTTCAGCCGATCAAGCGCACGCAAATCCAGCCGCATCAACCCGCTCGCCTGGGCTCCGGCCAGAAAACAGCGGCAGATGGCACTGATGGTCCACTGCACCAGTGGCTGCCGCAGTGGTCTGGGCGCCAGCAGCAGGGGCAAGGCGGCGATGTTGCCCAACAGCAGCATGGAGCCAAGCCAGCACAACATCAGGTAAAACAGGACGATCTGGAACAGCCGGAAACAGCGATTCAACATTATTTCGAATTTACTCCCGGCTTCCGGCCAGCCATCTTTTCTTACCAGGCAGGCCAGAACGGCCAATCATTCCGCGGGATGGATTTAAGGGTGACTGACAGCTGTCATTGCATCGTTGGCTGCTGCCAAAGCGCTTGACGAATCAGGCCCAAGGCAACGCATATGCCATAATTTTACTCTATAATTACTACCTTTTGGTACATGCCACGTCTTGGGTTGAACGCTCATGTTAGAACAAATCATCAAAAACTATCTGGTCAATACCAAGGGCAAGGATCCCGCCCTGTTTGAAGATCCGACGCTGCAGGTTTCCGCCCTGGGCCTCGACTCGCTGGACATGGTGGAGATGCTGTTCGAGATCGAGGACCGCTGCGGCTTCCAGTTGCCAGACCCCACCCGCTACCCGCAGATGAGCTTCCGTGACATGCTGGCCGATATCGAAGCTGCCATTCGCGAACATAATAACGGCGAACTGCCGGAACTCAGCCTCGAAGAGAACAAATAGTGGCCAAGGTTTTGATTACCGGCATGGGTGCCATCAGCCCGCTCGGTGCCGACCTGCCCACCAGCTTCGCCCAGGCACTGGCCGGCCACTGTGCCATTGGTGCCGCCACCCCCGACATCGCCAAATGGCTGCCCAATGTATTGCTGGCCCAAGCTGCCGCCGATCCGGCCAGCAAGCTTGACGGTAAGCACGCCAGCCTGGACCGCGCCAGCCAGTTTGCCCTGGTGGCTGCCAACGAGGCACTGGCTGAGGCCAACATCCTCGCCGCGCCTGCCGACTCACGCCGCTTCGGTATTTATGTCGGCATCGGCTTGGGCGGCGCCCATACCCTGGATGGCCTGTACAGCCGCTTCCAGTCTGCCGTGCAAAGCGAAGGCAAGCGCAACCCTGTGGTGGTGCACCCGCTGACGGTCCCACGCATGATGTCGAACGCGCCGGCAGCCGCCATTTCCATGGGCTATGGGCTGCACGGCCCCAGCCACACCTATTCTGTTGCCTGCGCATCTTCCGCCGTCGCTATCGGCGAAGCCTTCCGTGCCATCCGCGACGGCTATCTGGACGCCGCCGTGGTGGTAGGCTGCGAAGCCATGCTGACGCCCGGCGCCATGATGGCGTGGAATGCGCTGCGCGTGATGGCCAAACCGCATGCCGCCGATCCGTCGCGCAGTTGTCGCCCCTTCTCGCAGGACCGCAGCGGTTTCGTGTTGGGCGAAGGCGGTGCCGCCATCGTACTGGAAAGCGAGGCCCGTGCCGCCGCTCGCGGCCAGAGCGCACTGGCCGAACTCTGCGGCTATGGCTGCAGCAGTGATGCCGCCCACCTTACCGCGCCTTCCAGTGCCGAACAGATCAACGCCATGCAGCAGGCGCTGGACGATGCCGGGCTGCGGGCAGAGGATATCCAGTATCTGAACGCCCACGGCACGGCGACCGATGCCGGCGACGTCACCGAGACCGAATCCATCCGCGGTGTGTTCGGCGCGACGGCCGGACAACTGGCCGTCAGTTCCACCAAGTCGATGCACGGCCACCTGATCGGCGCCAGCGGCATCCTGGAATTTGCCCTCAGCGTGATGGCGATGAACAGCGGCTCGCTGCCGCCCACCGCCACCCTGGAGCAGGCTGACCCGCGCTGCGATCTGGATTTCATCCCGCTGACCGCGCGCCATGACTGCAACGTTCGCGCCATCATGTCCAACTCCTTCGCCTTCGGCGGCAGCAACGTTTCGCTGGTGGCACGGCGCCTTCCCGCATGAGCGAACAGGACTACCAGTACCCGATGCGGCTGCAGCGTGGCGATATCGAACAGATATTGCCGCACCGTGGCGCCATTTTCGTCTGCCAGCAACTCACCATCGAGGGGCCACACCAGTTCCATGGTGTGGCGAGCTGGCCGCACGACAATGCGGTGATCCAGGGCCATTTCCCCGGCATGCCCATCGTGCCGGGGGTGATGCTGATCGAGTCGATGGCGCAGTTTGCCGGCGCCGGGCTCCTGGCCGGCGACCCTTACGTCAAGACCTTGCCGCAGGATTCGGTCGGCGTGCTGGCGGCGGTGCGCAATTGCTGGTTCAAGCAGCCGGTGCTGCCGGATCAACAGGTGGAGTTCTTCATCCAGTGCCGCCAGATGGCGCCCTTGCTGGTGCAGGTCCATGCCCAAGTGAAGGTGGCGGAGCAGGAAGTGGCCAAGCTGGAAATCGCGCTGGCCTATGCGCCGCGCGCGCAGTTGCAGGCCACCGGCGACTGACCGCAATCCCGCTGCTCCAGCCGTCAAAACCTGTTTCAAGCTCTCGCGAGCGAAGGGTCAGCCAAGGCGAAACGGGGCGAAAAAGCGGAATGTACGTTGGGTACATGAGCATTTTGAGCCACGTTTCAACGCCGGATCACCCGAGCGCAGCAGAGCATGAGCAGGCTTTTAGATCATGCCACCGTTGATGGAGATCACCTGGCCGGTAATATAGCCTGCCTGCTCCGATGCCAGGAAGCCCACCAGGTTGGCGACCTCCTCCGGCCGGCCCACCCGCTTCATCGGCACCATCTGTGCCACCATCTCCTTGTCGAACACATCCTTCGACATTTCCGACTCGATGATGCCCGGCGCCACCGCATTGACGGTGATGCCGCGGCTGGCGAGTTCGATGGAGAGCGACTTGGTGGCGCCGTGCAGCGCGCTCTTGGCGGCGGCGTAGTTAGTCTGGCCGCGGTTGCCGGCCAGCGCCGCCACCGAGGTGATAGTGATGATGCGCCCCCAGCGGGTGCGGATCATCGGCATGGTCAGCGGCTGGGTGACGTTGAAGAAGCCATGCAGCGAGACGTCGATTACCCGGTGCCACTGCGCTGGCTGCATGCCGGGAAACACCGCATCGTCGTGAATGCCGGCATTGTTCACCAGCACCTGTACCGGCCCCTGCTCCAGCACGGCTTCCAGCGCAGCCGCCGTTGCCGCAGCATCGGCCACGTCGAACTGTAGGGCCTCGGCCTGATGGCCCTGGGCTCGCAGTGACTGGCACAGCTGTTCCGCCGCCTCTAGGTTGCGGTTGGCATGGATGATGACGTGGAAACCGTCGGCCGCCAGCCGCCGACTGATGGCTGCGCCGATGGCGCCGCTGCCACCGGTAATCAAGGCTCGTTTCATGGGTTTACTCAATCGGTTATCTTGCCCGCCAGCGCATCGGCATCCAGCACCACGCCCAGGCGGCCGCTGACCAGCAGTTTGTCGCCAGCGTGCAGGGTGAAGCGATACAGGGCATTGATCTCGCTGCCGGACAAGCGCTGGGCGTGGATACGCAGCGGCTCGGCCACGTCGTCCAGCCGGCGACAACGCCAGTTCAGCTCGCGCACGCTGGTGAGGTAGCCGGCCCTTGCCGGCGTGGCATCACCAGCCAGCAGCGCGCCATGCACCGCCATGGCCTGGGCGGCGTATTCGATGGCATTGGCCACGCCCAGGCGGCCGGCGGCGCGCAGCGGATTGTCCGGCTGGCGATGGCTGTCGGCATGGCAGACGATGTCGTTTTCGTCCCAGTGCTCCACCCCGGATAACAGACACATGCTGCCCTGATGGGGAATGCGCGCGGCGATCCAGTCGCGGTCCATCATGCCACCACCTCGATGCAGAGACGGCAGTCGTCCAGATAGTCGATCACCACGCGTCCCGGCTGGCCACTGGCCAGTAGACGGAGCAGCGGCAGGCTGCGCGCACTGGGAATACCCTGACGCAGTGCTTCCAGCTGCGCATCGTCCATGCGGCTGGCTGGCTCATCGCTGAAACTCAGCTGCAGTGCGGCCTTGCTGGCCGCGCTACGCTCCGGGCTCAGTACCATGCCTACACCAAGCGGATAGGGAATGGGGCGCTGCGCATACAGCGGCTCCGGGTAGGCGGTATCGAAAGCAATCAGCAGACAGGGCTTGCCGGCGCTGTGCGCCTGAGTCACGGTTTCCAGGAGCCCGGCACCGAAGGTGGCATCGTAGGCGCACAGGCTGGTGGAGGCCTCGGCGCACTGGGTGGCAATGCCCCAGTAGCCGGCCGGCGCATTGTGCACTGAGTTATGGAAACGGGTGGGGGAAACCATGCGCTCGGACGAGGCCAGCACTTCCAGCAGGCTATGGCAGTTTTCGCAGTCGCCGCCGGTGGAACTGAACACATTGGGCAGTTGGGCCGCATCCGCGCCGGCATCTTCGACTGCCGCCAGCCCCACAGCCATCGACAGCTTGACCGCTGCTCCAGCACGACGGCGTTCGGTCGCTGGCAGGATGGAGGGTGCTGCCAGCCGCACCTCGTCGACCTGAAAAGGCCGTTGCCCCAAGAGGCGCGGCACGGCCTCGGCCCAGTCGCTCATGCCCGGCCCGAGCAGGCTCAGCCCCTCGAGATAAATCGTTGCCGTACTCATGCGCCCACCCGCGAGAAAACCAGGCTGCAGTTGCTGCCGCCGAAACCGAAAGAGTTGCTCAACACGTGGCGCAGCGGGCGCTCCACCGTGGTCAGCAGGTAATTACACTGCAGGCGGACATCCAGTTGCTGCGTGCCCACCCCGCCCGGCATCACTCCGTTGTCCAGCGCCAGCGCGCAGATCAGGGCTTCGATGCCACCGGCGGCGCCCAGGGTGTGACCGGTGTGGCCCTTGGTGGAGCTGCAGGACGTGGCGCTGCCGAACAGTGCCAGCACCGCGGCGCCTTCCGCCGCATCGTTGCTGGGTGTGGCGGTGCCGTGCAGATTGATGTAGTCGATGTCGGCAGGCGTAAGGCCGGCCTGCTGCAGCGCCTGAGCCATGGCCGCCTTGGCGCCGAGGCCTTCCGGGTGCGGCGAGGACATATGGTAGGCATCGCTGCTTTCGCCCACGCCGGTCAGCAGGATGTCGCCGTCCTGCGGCTGCTCGGCACGCTCCAGCAGGGCGAATGCTGCGCCCTCGCCTACCGAGATGCCATCACGCTCGCCGTCGAAGGGGCGACAGGGATTGGACGACACCAGTTGCAGCGAGGAGAAGCCGTAGATGGTGGTCAGGCACAGGGTATCTACGCCGCCGACGATGGCGGCGTCGATGAGGCCGGCCGCGATCATGCGCTGTGCCGTGCCGAACACCTTGGCACTGGAGGAACAGGCGGTCGATACTACCGCCGCCGGGCCGGAGAGGCCGAAGAAGCGGCGCACGAAGTCCGCCACCGAATAGGCGTTGTGGGTTTCGCGATAGCGATGCTCCGGCGGCAGTGCGCCGGTCTCCGGATCACGCTGACGGTAGGCTACTTCCGAACTGAGGATGCCGGAGGTGCTGGAGCCGAGAAACACCCCTACCCGGCTGGCGCCGTAGCGCGCCACGGCCTGCTCTACGCTGGCAATGAAGCCGTCCTGCTCCACCCCCAACTGGGCCAGGCGGTTGTTGCGGCAGCCGTAGAGCGCCAGATCCTGCCTCAGCACGACCTCATCCAGGCCGGCGACTTCTCCGACGCAGACATCGAATTCGACGGTCTCCCAGCGCTTTCTGACGATGCCGCCGCGCTGCTGGCGCAGGGCATCGAGATGGGAGGCCAGGCCAGCGCCCAGGGCACTGGTCAGGGTATAGGCACTAAGTCGGAGAGCTTGCATAAACAACCGGAGGGATCAGCATGGGTTGGCGAAAGAAAGGGCGGGCCGGCTGGGCACCTGATCAGGCTGATTGGCAGGCCTGTCTCAACGTGACCGGCCTCAGCCGGCGCGCAGCCAACTCTTCCAGCAGGCGTGGCAGCACAGCCAGGATGACCGGCTTGCCGTCAGGAGTGAGCGCGGCGTTGCCATCGTGCAGCAGCAGTATATCGCCCGCAGCAAGATTGCGAACGAGCCGGGCGTACACCGCGTCGGGATCGCGCACGCGCGTATCATAACCACGCCGGGTCCAGCTGGCAAGAAACACCCCAGAGCGCTGTAGCAGCGGATCGAGGAAGGGATTGCGCAAGCCAGCGATCGGCCGATAGAACAGGGGCTTTCGGCCGGTGATCGTCTGCAGCGTGGCCTGACCCTCGCCCACTTCGCCGCGCCAGCCGGCCGGTCCGAACAGGGAGGTATGCTTGCGGTGGCGCTGACCATGGTTTTCGATGTCGTGGCCCTCGGCCACGGCACGGCGGCACAGTTCGGGGTGGCGCAGCGCGCGCTCGCCGATACAGAAGAAGGTAGCTGGCACCTGGTACTGGCGCAGAATCTCCAGCACGGCCGGGGTCACCGCCGGGTCCGGGCCGTCATCGATGGTGATGGCCACTTCGCCGCGCCGGGCGGCGGCGGCGGGCAGCCGGGTCAAGTTATGGCCAAGTAGGGCGCAGCGCGGCAACAGCCCGGCCAGCGCGATGCCGCCATGCAGCAGAAACAGCGCCAGCAGCAGCCACGGCCAACTGGACGGCCGCAGGAGCAGGAGCAGGAGCAGGACCGGCACGGCCAGGCCATGCAGGGCGACGCACAGCTTGAGAAACGGCGAGGCCTGCCATGAGGTCATGCTTGCCCCTTTACCGACAACAGTTGGGCCGGCAGCGGGCCGTGATCGAGCCAGTGCTGCCACAGCTGCAGCCAGACCGGCCAGTGGTGCTCGCCTGCCACACGGTGCACCCGTTGCGACGACAGCAGGCCGGCCAGCATCTGCTGCCCGACAACAAAGCGGTCTTGTTCCGCCATGCCCAGCCATACCGGGCAGTCATCTTCGTCGCTCGCCACCTGTTGGCACAGCCAGTGCCACCAGACGCACTCGTCCTGGCGCGAGGAGGCTGGGCTGTCCGCCCAGGTCTGCGGCCCGCCGGCGGCACTGATTTCCTGCAGGATGTCGGCGGTGCCCGGATACGGCGCCAGCAGCTTGATCCCCGCCAGATGCCGGCTGTACAGGGCGGCATAGTGCAGCGCATTGAAGGCGCCCAGCGAGATGCCGGCCAGCCAGATACGGCGATAGCCGGCCTCCAGAGCCGGCGCCATCACCGCTTCATGCAGGCTCCCGGCCACGGTGCCGGCCATCACCTGCTGGTAGCCGACCTCGGCCAGCACGATGTCTAGCGGCAGGCCGCGCTGGCGCACTGCCGCCACCATGCCCTGGGCGACCAGGTCTTCCAGGCTGGCCTTGGCCGGCGGCAGCAGCACCAGTAGGCTGTCGGCCCGCTCTACCGGCTGCCAACGATCAAGAATGGTGCGCACGGGGCTGAATCCTCGCCATCATCGCGGAAAACACCAGCGCCAGCAAAGCGCCGATCGCCACGGTGCTGCCGATGAAGGACAGCACCGGCACGCTGGATGTCCCCAGCAGGCCGAAACTGGTCACCGTCGCCAGGTTGGCCACCACCAGCGAGACTTCCACCTGGCGCTGCTCCACCTCGTTACCCAGTTGCTGCTTGTTGGCAAAGAACAGCGCGTAGTTGGAGCCGATGGCCACTACCAGCAGCAGCCCCACCAGATGCAGGATGGTCAGCTGGATGCCGCTGGCGTCGAAAATGGCCACCGTGCACAGCACGGCGCAGCCCAGCGGAATCGTCACCCGCACCGCCTGCACCCAGCCGCAGGTCAGGCCCAGCAACAGCAGGATGGCCAGGCTGCCCAGCGAGGAGAACACCAGTGCCTCGTGGGTGTAGCTGTCGAAGATGGCGGTGGTTTCCTCCAGCAGGTCGATCACTGTCACCTGTCCCAGCTGATGCCGCTCCAGCGCCGCCCTCACCTTGTCCAGAGCGATCTGGTCGCCCTGCGCCCCCTCGCCGGCCGGCCGCAACGGCATCAGCACCAGGTAGCCGTTGGGGCGCTTGATCAGCATCGAATCCAACAACACGCTGGCCGCACTGCCCTGCAGGCTTTGCCGGCTCAACAGCGGCTGGCTGCGACTGCGCTCCACGTCCGCCAGGAAACCCCGGAGCTGATCGGCTTGCAGCGGCATGCCCTGCAGCGCCTGGTCAAGGCGCAGCCTGGCCTCGGCAGCCACCGGCAGCGCCGCCTGGCGCGCTCGCTGGCTGGCCAGGCTGGGCAGCAGTTCGTCCGGGGTGTGGAAGCCACCGATGACGCGCTGACGGGCCAGCTCGCGCAGCACGGGGCGGGTGCGTTCGGCCAACCGCAGCGCGCTTTCCTGGTCCGGCGCGCTGAAGCTGGCGACGTAGCGCATGTCGTTGCCGCCCAGATCGCCACGCAGTTCGGCGTCCAGCTTGTTCTGCTCTTTGGAAATGGAGCTGAGCGCATTGAGCTGGCGGTTCCAGATGTCCTGCGGATTGAACGCCAGTACCGCCACCGCCGCCAGCAGGGCCGCCGCCATCACCCAACGCATGCGGGTCAGGAAATCCAGGCTGTTTTGCAGCAGCAGACCTGCGCCGCTCAAATCGCGCAGGTTGAGGCGGGCCGGCATCAGGCCCGGCAGGATGTAGCGGGTCACCAGCGCCGCCGTGACCAGGCCGCTGATGGAGTACAGCCCGAGCTGGGACAGGCCGGGAAAGCTGGAGCACATCAGCGCGGCAAAGCCGGTGATCGAGGTCAGCACCCCCAGGCGGATGGTGCGCCAGAAATGGCTGGGCTCGTTGCCACCGGCGCGCTGGATGAACAGGTAGATGGAATAATCGACCGCCTCGCCGATCAGCGTGGTGCCGAAGCCCAGCGTCAGGCCGTGCACCTGGCCGAAGCCCAGGCTGACACTGGCAATACCCACCAGGGCGCCGGACAACACCGGAATCAGCCCCAAGAGCAGCAGCGGCAGCGAGCGGTACACCAGCAGCAGCAGCGCCACCACCAGCACGGTGCCCAGCGTGGCCAGCCGCTCCACCTCGCTCTTGATGGTATCGCGCGAGGCCACCGACAGCACGCTGGTGCCGCTCATCACCAGCCGGGTATCGGCATGGCGTGCCGGCAGGCGGTCGAAGGTTTGCCGCACGTCCGCCAGCGCCGCCGCCTGGGCATCGGTATCCAGCCCGGACTCGGCCAGTTGCAGCAGCAGCACGGCACGCTTACCGTCGCGCGACACCCAGATGTCGTCGCTGCTATTGGGCTGGCTCTCGCCGATAAACTGGTCGAGGATTTGCAGGGTTTCGCCGCTGGGGTCACGCGGCAGAATCTTCTTCACCACCAGGCCGGCGTCGCCGGCCATGGCGTCCAGCGTGTCCTGGACGGCGGCGCGCAGGCCGTCGGCGCTGAAGCGCTGCGACGAGACCGCCGGGCTCAGCAGGTAACGGTTGGCGAAGAAATACTGCTGGTCGCGCTGCTGGACCCGGCCATCGCCGTTCTGCACCGAGGTGAAACGCGGGTTATGCGCCAGCTCACTTACCATGAGGCGCGACAGCCGGCCGCGCTCTGCCGCGTCGCCGCCTTCGATCCCCACCAGCACGATACGGGCGATGGCGCCGTCACGCAGCTGGTCGATCAGCATCTGCTGGCGTGCACTGGGCACCTTGGGCATGAAGGCCGACAGGTCGGCGACAAAGCGGGTTTGAACGATCACCAGCACCGAGGCCAGCATCAGCGCCAGCCAGACGAACAGCGCCAGTTTGTGGTGGCGAGGCTTCATTTGGCGCTGGTGCTGGTAATGGCCATTTCCGAACGGTCACCGTCGGCCTGCTGGAATTCGATGGTCTTTACCTGGGCCTGCTTGCCGGCGATGCGGATTTGGCTGATCACCTTCTGCATGCGCGGCTGGATCGGCGTGAGATTGAGCTTCCACTGCTCGGCGTCACCGCTCAGGGCCAGGGTATAGAAGCGTTCCAACCCGCCGCGGTCGCCGGACAGGGTGGCGCGGATGCTTTCGACAAAGGCCGCCACCTCGGGGCGGTCGGACAGGGCCACCGTCATCTTGCGGCCGTCACTGCGCTCCAGCGTCAGCTTGTTGCCTTCCAGCAGCACCGATTCCGCCTTCGGCTTGAGCGTGCGTTTTTCCAAACGGTCGGGCGCGGTGAAGGCCAGCTCGCCGGACGATTCCAGCGGCTGCTTGAGCATGGCGATGTATTTCTTCTCGACAAAGGTGGCCGTGCCGGATTTTTTCTGCCCCAGCATCTGCATCAGATCCGCCACGCTCAATTCCGCCGCCTGGCAAAGGCCGGCCGTCAGCAGCACGGCCAGACCGGCCAACGTCTTGCTCATGATAGGTGCACGCATGATCGGTTTAGCTTTCATCCCAAAAATCGTAAAAATTGAACCAGTTGAATGGGTAGGCACGGCAATGACGTTCCAGCGCCACCACATAGTTGTCGAGTAGCGCGTCCATCGCTTGTTCCCTGCCCTGGCGCCCCGTACCGGAAAAATCCTCCAGCAGCTCGAAATGCACGCGGTAGCGGTTGCCGCCCAGATAGATGCCGGCCATGAAGTACACCGGGTGCTTGAGCATGACCGCCATACGGAAAGGGCCGCTGGGAAAGCGCGCCGGCGCACCCAACAGGGGGCGGCTCAGATACTGGTCCGGCCCGGAGGCGCGGTCGGCCAGAATGCCCACCAGCGCGCCCTCCTCCAGCCGGCGGTGCACGGCCAGCATGGCGTCCAGCGTCCCCAGCGCGATGATGTCCTGCTGCGCCTGCGGGTTGATGGCCTGCAGGGCCTGGTTGATCTGGCGGGCATTCTCCGGATACATCGCCATGCTCATCTGCAGCTCCGGGCGGCTGCGCGCCATCGCCCGCAAGACCTCGAAGCTGCCCAGGTGGGCGCCGAACAGCAACAACCCCTGGCCGCTGTCGTAGTGGCGGTGCAGCGTCTCGGTGCCGGACAAGTCGATGTGGAAGTCGTCGAAACGGTCGCGCAGCAGATAGACCCGGTCGTGGATGGTGCTGGCGAAGCTCAGCACATGCCGGTACTGCTCGTACCAGCGTGGCGGCCGCCATAGGCTGCGCGTCAGGTAGGCGCGAGAAGCCGCACGCGCCCTGCCGCCAAACAATAGGAAATAGGCGGCGATGCCGTACAGCACCAGCCGCGAGCAACGCCGCCCCAGCAGGCAGGACAGCGTGGACATGACGCGCAGCCAGAAGCGGTTGCCGCGTTCGCGCTGCTGCATCCAGGCCGGCGCGGCCGGCTGCGGTCCCGAGGTGGTCGGCTCGCTCACCCGGCCTGCTCCACGGCGATGGCGAACTTGCCGTCAGCCACCTTGCGCTGTTCATGGAAGAGAGTGAACGCCACGGCCGCAGCGTCCTGGCGGAATTCCAGCCGCAACGCCTGCCCCGGGCTGACCGGGCTATGGAACTTGGCCAGCAGCAAACCGCTCAGTTGCAGTTGGCAGGCGTCCTCGATGGCCAGCATGGCGTGGTCGAGCAGCACCACTCCCGGCAGCACCGGACGGCCGGGAAAATGCCCGGCGTAGGCCGGATGATCGCTGGCGATAGAGAGAGTGGCGTGCTGCATGCTTAGTCCCGCTTAGGAAGATGTTGCACGATCAGGTCCTGCAGGGTGCGGGCCAGAATCTTGCCGTTGCCGTCGCGCGGCAGGGTTTCGACGAATACCACGTGGCGCGGCAGGAAGACCGAATCGATGTGCTGGCGCAGGCCAGCCAGAATGCGCGCGCGGTCCAGTCCCGGTGCGACCACGAAGGCGGCCAGGCGTTCCACTTCGCCGTTGCCGCCGCGCTCGGGTACGCAGAATACGCCGTCCACCACACCGGGCAGGCCGGTGAGCGTGGCGTTGAGGAAGGACAGCGAACTGCGCTTGCCGGCGACGTTGATCATGTTGGCCTTGCGGTCCACCAGGCGGAACCGCTGCGGGCTGAACAGCTCGAGCGTGTCGTTGAGCACCTGCGGCGTTTCATACACCTCGCCCACCGCCCAGAACTCGTCGTCACGCTGTTCCAGCGTGATGCCCTGCAGGGTCTGCCAGTGGCTTTCCCGCTCGGTCTCGCGGGTGGCAACCTGGCCGGTTTCGGTGGAGCCGTAGATTTCCAGCACCGGACAGCCCAGCTGTTGCCGGGCCTGTGCGGCCAACTCGGCCGAGAGCGGCGCGGTGGCCGACAGGATGACGGCGATTTCCGGCAGGGCGATGTCAGCCTCCAGCAGCTTGCGCAGGTGGAAAGGGGTGATCACCAAAAGGCGCGGAGCCGGCATTTCCGCCAGGCTGGCCGCGATATCGGCCGGGAAGAAGGGGATTTGCGGCGACATGCGCCCGCCGCCGAGAATGGGCAGCAGCACGCTGGATTCCAGCCCGTACATGTGACGGATGGGCACCGTGCCCACCACCGAGCACGGCGCGCCGGCCGCTGCCCACACCCGCTCCGCCCCGGCCAGAACGGCCAGCCGCAGGCGACCGAAAGTCTTGTAGTGCGGCATCGGCGTGCCGGTGGAGCCGGAGGTGTACATGCAGGCGATACGCTGGTCGAAGGGAACCAGCGGCATCTCGGTCGCGGCAGGCGGCACCAGTTGCGGCAGGACATCCACCCGGAAATACGGCAGACCCTCCACTGGGCAGGCGGCCTGGTCGCCCAGCACCAGGAGGCCCGGCTGCTCGGCCGCCACCATGGCGATATGCTCGGGCGCGGCCGAATTGGGCAGCACGGTGAGCATGCCGCGGGCGATGGCGGCAAACAGCGCCACGGCGAACCAGTAGCGGTCGGTACACAGGTTGGTCACCCGCTGCCCTTCCGGCAGCGCGGCAGCCAGCGCCATCACGTGGGCGTGGAAAGTCTCCCGGTCAATCGCCTTGCCCTGGCGAAAGGTAAAAGCGGCATGGCGGTCGGCATCGGGAAGCAGCGGAATCAGGCTCATGGAACGGAAAGGATCAAGGTCGGCAGTTCGGGACTATTCGGCGGCGTCCCGGCATTGCGTGTATTTGCGATAGGACTGGATGGTCTGGGCGATGCTGAAGTGTGGCTGCCCCGGCAGCGCGCGCAGGCGGACCAGGTATTCGCCGCCGAACATCAGCCCCAGCGACAGCGGGGTGAACAGCGAGGCGAACAGCGCCCAGGTGGCGAGCTCGGCAAACGCGAACAGCAGCAGCGAGATGCCGGCGCTGGCCGCAAAGTACAGAGTCCAGGCCAGGGTGACTTTCCAGGTGTAGCGCAGGTAGCGCGCATCCAGCGGCTCGGCGCTGGCAAAGCGGGCAATGCGCGAGCACAGGGCACCCTCGTGGCTGCCCAGGGTGCTGCCGAACATGATGCCGAGGCTGGTCATGATGCCGGCGTGCTGAAAAAAGTAGAGCCAGGCGGCGTGCGACAACAGGCGATCGAGATTCAGGGCAACGGCCAGCAGCACGCCCGTGCACAGCAGCATGGCAGGCAGGCGAAAGGCCGAATTCCAGCAGGCGACAATCACCCCGAGAGTCAGCGGGGTGGCACCGATCAGCACTGCGTACAGCGGCGGCTGGCTGGAGGACGAGGCCAGGTAATCAAATACCAGGTAGGCCCCGGCCACCAGGGCCAGCAACACCAGGCGCACGGTGCGCCATAGCCCGGTCATTTGCTGCGGTGCTCGCGGATATAGGACGCCAGCGCGCGCAGGGAGGCAAAAATGGTGGAGTTGTCTTCGCTGTCAGCTTTCATCTGCACACCGTACTGCTTGGACATCACCAGTGCGATTTCCAGGATGTCGATGGAGTCGATCCCCAGCGCGTCACCGTACAGCGGCGCCTCAGGAACGATGTCTTCGGGTGCGATATCAAAGTTTAGCGCGGTAACGATATGCCCGGCGATTTCACGTTCCAGAGCCAGATCCGGTGCAGTAGCTTGTTCCATAATTTGAAATAAATAAGGTCTTGTTTAAAGGAAATGCTGACAATCGCCAACGTCACGCAGTTTCGGTATCATCGCCCTGCCGATTGAAACATGTCATGGGTATAACCTTTCGACATGTCTTTCCGACACCAGCTAAAGTCTGCGCGCGCACGCGGAAAATCCAATCGCGGAGTATAACAAATATTCCCATCGGCATACCACCGCCCCCGCCCGGACACCATTTTCCAAGGAGCCGTTTTGAACAAGGGAGTGATCAGCAAGCCCCCCGGCCAGGCCGGGATCATGGCCACCATTCTGGCCCACTTCTGGTTCAAGATGTTCGGCACCATGGGCTTCACCTCGGTATTTTTTGTCGGCTATGTGTACCTGTTGCGGCACCCGGCCTCCGCGGTCACCATCATTCCCGCCACGCCGCTGGACCAGTTGCTCGGCTTCCAGCCATGGGCATTGCCGATTTACCTGTCGCTGTGGGCCTATGTTTCCCTGCCGGCGGTGTTGATGCTGAGCCGGCGTGAAATTGTCGAGTACGGTTTTCGGGTTGCCCTGCCCTGCCTCCTGGGGCTGACGGTATTCTATTTCTGGCCCAACGCCATCGCACCGGCCGATATCGACTGGAAGCAGTATCCCGGCGTGGCCTTTCTGAAAAATGTCGACACCGCGGGCAATGCCTTTCCTTCGCTGCACGTGGCCACCGCCGTATTTTCCGCCCTCTGGCTGCACTGGCGCATCCGGCTGCTGCGGCTGGGCCGCGGCCTCGAATGGCTCAACATCGTCTGGTGCGTGGCCATCGCCTATTCCACCATGGCGGTCAAGCAGCATGTGGCGCTCGACGTGCTGGCCGGCACGTTGCTGGGGCTGGGCACGGCCTGGCTGAGCGGCCTGAAGGCCCATGCCCAAGGCGGCTGCCTGCTGCCGCCGCGTTGAGCCGCCCACCCTACCCCATTCACCATTTCGCCGTTGCAGCCGAAACATCCGCATCATGAGTCCAGACACCAGCTTGCAGTTTTTCCAGTGTGACCCCTCCGCCAGCGGCGGGCAGCCGCTCCCCGCGGACGCCGGCATCCTGGGTATGAGCAGCCTGCACCATCCGGCGCCAGCCCTGTCCTGGCCGGTGCAACGGGTACGCATGCCTCTGCTGGGCGGCATGCAACAACTGCACGAATACTGGCACAGTGCGACACCCTGTCGCCGCGGCCGCTTCCAGGACACCCGCTTCAGCGCCAACGAGGACCTGCTCTACGGCGTGATCGAACTGCAAGAGGGCCATGGCAGCGACACCGGCACCGCCTTGCAGTTGGCCGCGGAAAAAGCCTACCGCCAGCTGTTCTCGCTGCTGGAGGCCGAAGGCTTTCCGCACCTGTGGCGGGTGTGGAACTACGTGCCGCGCATCAATGAGATGGAACACGGACTGGAACGCTACCGGCAGTTCAACATCGGCCGTCACCAGGCATTTGCCGGCTTCGCGCGGCCGGTGGACAGCAGCCCCGCCGCCTGCGCGCTGGGCGTGGCCGAGGGCCCGCTGAGCATTGCCTTCCTGGCGGCGCGCCAGGCCGCGCGCGGCATCGAGAATCCGCGCCAGATCAGCGCTTTCGAGTATCCACGGCAATACGGGCCACGCAGCCCCACCTTTACCCGTGCCGCCATCGCCAACAGTGGCCGGCACGACATCCTGTTCATTTCCGGCACCGCCAGCATCGTCGGCCATGGCACCGTGCACATCGACGATGTGGTGGCGCAGACCCGGGAAACCGTGGCCAATATCGCCGTACTGGTCGAGCAGGCCAGCCGGCTGGCGCCGGCCGCTGGCTACACCCTGGCCGGGCTGGACTACCGGGTTTATATCCGCCACGCGGCCGACTACCCCAAGGTGCGCGCCACGCTGGAGCAACTGATCGGCCGGGATATCCGGGCCGTGTATGTGCAGGCCGACGTCTGCCGCAGCGACCTGCTGGTGGAAGTGGAGGCGCACGGCATCGCCCGCCGCTCCTAGCAGGGTCTGTCGTAAGAGCCTGTTTACGTTCTCGCGAGCTGGAGCGAGACAAGGCGAAAACGGCTGAGGAAGCGGGGTTTACAAGCGGTAAATGAGCATTCCGCAGACGGTTTTAACGCCGTATCGCCGACGCGCAGCAGATCGTAAAACAGGTTCCGAGGAAAGAACATGGTCATGAACACCCGCTATGCCGACAGCGAACCGTCACGCGCCGAGATCGACGCGATGACCGGCCCGGTCCTGCTCGAATTCGGCGCGCCGTGGTGCGGCCACTGCCAGGCCGCGCAAGCACTGATCGCCGCCGCGCTCTTCCCCCATCAGGGCATGTGCCACATCAAGATCGAGGATGGCAGGGGGCGGCGGCTGGGGCGCTCGTTCGGGGTGAAGTTGTGGCCGACGCTGGTCTTCCTGCGCGACGGCCAGGAAGTGGCGCGGCTGATCAGGCCGGACGACGCGGAGTCGATCCGCCACGCGCTGGCGCAGATCGATGCCGCGCCGTGACCAGGGCTTCGGCCAACGTTGACCACCACCGCAATACCGCCACGGCGAGGCAGGCCCATTGCTGCGCGGGCATCACGCCTGGCCCAGACGCTGAGTCTGGTACTACAGCGAAGAATGCAACGTGACGGCCACGGCGAGCGACACGTGGCACGCCGCCCGCCGCGGGTACGATCGCCCAAGCGGGCGGCCAGAATGACGTGACAACGGCGGGGCCTCGCGGCTCCGCCGTTTGTTTTGACGACACGCCTCCCGCCGGCCGCCTGACGCTGGCTGCGGCAAAACAAGGCTCAGGGGAAGGCCGGAATCGTCGGTTCGACACCTTCCAGATGGGCTTCCGGATGAATTTTCCGCAGCAAGTTCTCGATATCCTCGACCTCGGCCACCCGCACATCCACCATCAGCAGGATCTGGCCACGGTCGATGGCCTCGCGGAACGGCTTGAGCCGGCTGTTGGGCACCGAACAGCCGATCATGCTCGCCGCCCAAGGCCCGAACACGGCGCCGATCAGGAAGGTCACCAGCACCACGCCGCCCCACGGCAGGCCGGTGTCGGCCAGGATGAACAAAGCGGCCACCAGTCCCGAAATCAAGCCGGTGGCCCCGCCGATGATCAAGCCCATCTCCGCGCTGTGGACGATGTCCGACTCCTGGAACAGGTTGGCACGGTGGAGACTGGACAGATCGACGCCTTCCTTGGCGAGAAAATGGATGTGCTTTTCCTCGATGCGCGCCAGCAGCAAGTCGTTCATCAGGCGCTGGGCATTGGCCAAGTCGGGAATAAGGTAATAAATCCGTTTGCGCATGGCGCCACCTCCCGGATTGCGATTGAAAATCACTACCTTGAAGTCATTTTATAGACCCAAACCCGCCCACTCTCAATCCCGCATCGCCCTGGCCATCCCACCGCGCCACGCTCGGCGCACCGATCGCCACCGTGCCCTTTGCCCACAATGTGCTAAGTTGAAACCACTGGAATGGCGGATCCGGGCACGCCTGGCCAAGCCCTGTCGAACACGGGGCAACGGTCAGGCGCCGCGGGGTCCGTTGCATCGACTGCTGTGCCAGGCCGGGAGATGTCGTCGATCCGGCACGCTTGCCTGGCGCGTTGAAGCCGGCCGGCCACTCACCCGCCCTGCGCCGCTGGAGCCTGCGGCCCGTGACTGTCGTCCCTCATGCCGGACCGGGGTGTTCCGCGAGGAGAACTACGCAGGACCGATACCCTATGGCACTCGCAATCGTCTTGATGGCGCTGGTCGCCGCTGCCGTCCTGTTTCATTTTCTCAGTCCATGGTGGCTCACGCCGCTGGCCTCCAACTGGGGACAGATCGACACCACGCTGATGATCACCCTCGCCATCACCGGGGCGTTCTTCATTGCCATCAATTTGTTCATTGCCTATTGCCTGATCCGCTTCCGCCAGCGTGACGGCCACCGCGCCGCCCACGATCCGGAAAACAAGAAGCTGGAAGGCTGGCTGACCGGCCTGACCGCGGTAGGCATCATCGCCATGCTGGCCCCGGGCCTGTTCGTCTACGCCGCCTATATCGATCCCCCCGCAGACTCCCTGGTGTTCGAGGCGGTGGGCCAGCAGTGGCAGTGGCGCTTTCGCTTCCCCGGCCGGGATGGCCGGCTGGGGGTCACGGATAGCCGCTTTGTGAGTGCGGAGAATCCGCTCGGGCTGGCCCCCAACGACCCTCACGGCCAGGATGACGTCCTGATTCTCAACTCGGAGGTCCACCTGCCCGTCGGCAAGCCGATCAAGGTCCTGCTGCGCTCCCAGGACGTCTTGCACGACTTCTACGTGCCGCCCTTCCGCGCGCGCATGAATCTGGTTCCCGGCATGGTGACCCATTTCTGGTTTACCCCGACCCGGACCGGCCGCTTCGAGATTCTCTGCGCGCAGCTGTGCGGCGTGGGCCATTTCAACATGCGCGGTTACGTGGTAGTGGAAGAGCCCGCGGCTTTTCAGGCCTGGCTTGGCCGGCAGTCGATCTTTGCCCATGGCGCCACCCGCACGCCGGTCGCGGCGACCGGTGCCGCCCTGCCGGCGCAGGGCAAGCTGCTGGCGCAAAGCCGGGGTTGCGTGGCCTGCCACAGCGCCGACGGCAGCGCCCGCGTCGGCCCGAGCTGGAAAGGCCTGTACGGCAAGACCGAGACCCTGGCCGACGGCAGTACCGTGCAGGTCGACCCTGCCTATATCGCCGAGTCGATCCGCACACCGAACGCCAAGATCGTGCACGGTTATCCGGCGATCATGCCTCCGTTCAGCCTGAGCGACCCGGAGCTCGCCGCGCTGATCGCCTACATGAAGACCCTGTCGGACAAGACCGTGGCGCAAGCCGGGACGCCCTGAGCGGGCCCGGACCGAAGATTGACAGCAGGAGGGTGTGATGGCGTATTCCTCAGCCGAGCAGCATCACGAACCGCACAGTTTCTGGACCCGCTACGTGTGGAGCCAGGATCACAAGGTGATCGCGGTGCAGTACACGCTCACCGCGATCGCCGTCGGGATGGTGGCCCTGGTGCTGTCCAACCTGATGCGGCTGCAACTGGGCTTTCCGGGCCGTTTCGCCTTCATCGACGCCAACCACTACTACCAGTACGTCACCCTGCACGGCATGATCATGGTGGTCTACCTGCTCACCGCGCTGTTTCTCGGCGGCTTCGGCAATTACCTGATTCCGCTGATGGTGGGCGCGCGCGACATGGTGTTTCCGCTGCTCAACATGCTGAGCTACTGGGTCTACCTGCTGGCGGTGCTGGTGCTGATGGCGAGCTTTTTCGTACCTGGCGGCCCCACCGGCGCGGGCTGGACGCTGTACCCGCCGCAATCGATCCTGCCCGGCACGCCGGGTTCGGACTGGGGCATCATCCTGATGCTGGTCTCGCTGTTGATCTTCATCGTGGCCGCCACCATGGGCGGGCTGAACTACGTGATCACGGTGCTGCAGGCGCGCACCCGGGGCATGACGCTGATGCGCATGCCGCTGACGGTGTGGGGCATTTTCGTCGCCACCATCATGGCCTTGCTGGCGTTTCCGTCGCTGTTCGTCAGCGGCGTGATGCTGCTGTTCGACAAGGTGCTCGGCACCAGCTTCTTTATGCCGGCCATCGTGTCGATGGGGCAGGCGCTGAGCTACAAGGGCGGCAGCCCCATCCTGTTCCAGCACCTGTTCTGGTTCTTCGGCCATCCCGAGGTGTACATCGTGGCCCTGCCCGCCTTCGGCATCGTCTCGGACCTGATCAGCACCCATTCCCGCAAGAAGATCTTCGGCTACCACATGATGGTGTGGGCGATCGTGATGATCGGGGCGCTGAGCTTCGTGGTATGGGCGCACCACATGTTCGTCAGCGGCATGAACCCCTACTTTGGCTTCTTCTTCGCCACCACCACGCTGATCATCGCGGTGCCCACCGCGATCAAGGTCTACAACTGGGTGCTGACGCTGTGGCACAGCGATATCCACCTCTCGGTGCCGATGCTGTTTGCCATCGGCTTCATCAGCACCTTCCTGATCGGCGGCCTGACCGGGCTGTTCCTCGGCAACGTCAGCGTCGACATCCCGCTCTCGAACACCTATTTCGTGGTCGCCCACTTTCACATGGTGATGGGGGTGTCGCCGATCCTGGTGATCTTCGGCGGCCTCTACCACTGGTTTCCCAAGGTGACCGGGCGGCTGATGAACGAGACCCTGGGCAAGCTCCACTTCTGGGTGACCTTCCTCGGCACCTACGCCATCTACTTCCCGATGCACTACCTGGGCATCCTGGGCATGCCGCGCCGCTATTACGCCTACGACAACTACGCCTTCATTCCGGCCTCGGCCCAGCAGCTCAATGCCTTCATCACGGTGGCGGCGCTGATCGTGGGGGTCACCCAACTGGTGTTTCTCTACAACCTGGTCCACAGCACGTTCCGCGGGCGGCCGGCGGGGAGCAACCCGTGGCGGGCCACCACGCTGGAATGGCAGACCCCGGAGACGCCGCCGGGACATGGCAACTGGGGCGCGGAGCAGCCGGAGGTGCACCGCTGGGCCTATGATTACAGCGTGCCGGGCATGGCGCAGGACTTCGTGCCGCAGAACAGCGCCGTGGCGGGCGGCGGCGATGACCACGACCAGACAGTGGTCAAGGCGGCGGCGCCCCGGCGCGGGAGGAAAAAGACATGAGCGTAGCGCAGAGCGCCCGCCACGACGCGGGCGGGGCACGGGACGGCATGCCGAGCGCGGGCAAGCCGGCGCTGTGGGTGTTCATGGGCGTGGTGACGGTGCTGTTCGCGCAGTTTCTGCACGCCTACATCGTGCGCATGGGCTATGCGGATTGGCAGCGGCTGCCGACGCTGCCGACGGTTTGGCTGAACACCGCGCTGCTGCTCTTGAGCAGCGCGGCCCTGCAGTGGGCCCAGGTGGCCGGCCGGCACGGCCGGCGCGCCGGCATGAGGGGCGGGCTGTTTTTGGGCGGCGTGCTGGCGTTGGCGTTTCTCGCCGGCCAGCTGTGGCTGTGGCGGCAACTGACCGCGCTCGACTACGTCATCGCCAGTGGCCCGGCCAGCAGCTTCTTCTACCTGCTGAGCGGATTGCACGGCGTGCACCTGATCGGCGGGCTGGTCGCCTGGGGCATGACGATAAGACGGGTGGGACACAACGGCGTGACGGCGGACGGGCTGCTGGCCGTCGAGCTGTGCGCCCGCTACTGGCACTTTCTGCTGGCGTTGTGGCTGGTGCTGCTCGGGCTGCTGTTCATCGTGCCGCCCGCCACCATCCTGGCCATCTGCAGCAGCGCCTGAAGCCCGCCGTGCGCGGGTACGCGGCCGGCGTGCCGGCATGACAACAAGGGGGACGTGACCTTACCCGCCATCCGGGTCGGGCCGAGTATGTTCTTTTTGCGAGGTAGGCCATCATGGCACAGCGCAAATCATCCCCTCCCGAGCCCCCGCTCACACCCGCTGCCGGCTGGCAGGGGGTGGTGGTCGATTGGTCGGGCGACCGCGAAGCCTTCAAGGTGCCCTGGGGCAAGGCAATGATGTGGGTGTTCCTGCTCAGCGACACTTTCATCTTCGGCGGTTTCCTGACCGGCTACATGACGGTGCGGATATCCACCACCGTTCCCTGGCCCAATCCCAGCGAGGTGTTCGCGCTCACCATCGGCGGCACGGCGGTGCCGCTGATCCTGATCGCCATCATGACCTTCATCCTGATCAGCAGCAGCGGCACCATGGCGATGGCGGTCAACTTCGCCTACCGCCGCGAGCGCGTGAAGTGCGCGGCGCTGATGCTGGCCACGGCAGCGCTGGGCGCGTGCTTCGTCGGCTTGCAGGCCTTCGAATGGACCCACCTGATCGTCGAGGAAGGGGTGCGGCCGTGGAGCAACCCGCTGGGCGCGCCGCAGTTCGGCTCGACCTTCTTCATGATCACCGGCTTTCACGGCCTGCACGTCAGCGCCGGGGTGATCTATCTGGCCACCGTCGCGCTCAAGGTGCTGGGCGGGCGCTACGAGAAGAGCGGCAACTACCAGATCGTGGAGATCGCCGGGCTGTACTGGCACTTCGTCGACCTGGTGTGGGTCTTCATCTTCGCCTTCTTCTACCTGTGGTGAGGTGACGCCATGGAACATGCATCCGGCCAGCAACACCCGATCGGCCTGTATCTGAAGGTGTGGGGCCTGCTGTTCGTGCTCAGCACCCTGTCCTACCTGGTCGACTACTTCCATCTCCAGGGCTTGTTGCGCTGGTTCCTGATCGTGGCGTTCATGCTGCTGAAGGCGGGGCTGATCGTCAGCGTCTTCATGCACCTGCGCTGGGAGCGGCTGGCGCTGGTCTACGCCATCCTGATTCCCCCCCTGTGCCTGCTGGTGCTGGTGGGGCTGATGCAGGCGGAGGCGAACTACACCTTCTCGACGCGCGGCGTGTTCTTCGGCCATGAGGCTGCGGTGGTGAATCACGTCAAGCCGAAGTGAAGGGACGCCGCCTTTCGCGTCCCGAACAGACGGAACCCCCGCGGGAAACCGGTTCCCGCGGGGGTTCAAGGTTGGCCGAAGACGCCGTGGCGGCGCTAGGCGGAAGGGTGCGGGCTGGTGGAACCGCGCACCAGCAGGCGGCCGGCCAGCACCACGCTGCGGATGCTGAGCCCGGGGTCGTCGAGCCGGCTCAGCAGCATCTCCATCGCGGTGCGGCCGATCTCGTACACCGGCTGCTCGATCACGGTCAGGCCGTTGCCGACCAGGCCGGTCCACACCTCGTTGTCGAAGCCCGCCAGGGCCAGATCGTGGGGGGCGGACAGCCCGGCGCGCTGCAGCGCGCGCAGCGCCCCCAGCAGCAGCAGGCCGTTGCTGGCGATCAGCGCGTCGGGACGCTGCTCTTCGGCCAACCATTGCGTCACCACCGCCTCGGCCGCCTCGGCGGTCGGCGCGATGAAACGCCCCTCCCCGGCCAGGCCGTGCGCCGCCAACGCCGCCTCGAAACCGGCGTGGCGCTCGGCGCCGGTGCTGCTGGTATTGCCGAACAGGCCGCCGAGATGGCGATAGCCCTGCGCCACCAGGTGCTCCACCAGCTGCCGTGCCGCCAGCCGGTTGTCCAGCACCACGGCGTCGGCCTGCCCGGCCGGCCCGGCGCGGTCGATCATCACCACCGGGAAATCGTAGGCGTCGGGACGCAGGCGGCGCGCGGTGTCGCGCGTCGGCGAGAAGATCACGCCGCTGACGCGCTCCTCCTCCATCAGCCGCAGGTACATCGCTTCCTTGTCGGCGTTCTCGTCGGTGTTGCACAGGATCACCCGCATGCCGGCCTGGTAGGCGGCGTCCTCCACCGCGCGGCTGACGGCGGTGAAGAAGGGGTTGCGGATATCCGACACGATCAGGCCGACGGTCTGGGTGTGCTGCGAACGCAGGCGGCGCGCCGACAGGTTGGGCCGGTAGCCCAGCTGCTTGGCGGCCTCTTCGACGCGCTGGCGCAGGGCCGCGCTGACCGGCCCGCTGCCCAATGCCCGCGAGACGGTGGCGACGGAGACCCCGGCGGCGGCGGCGACATCCTTGATTTTGGCGCTCATGGTGTCCTGATATCGATTTCCTATATTGCGCGTGATCGTCGCTGAAATCGCGTCACTACGCAAGCCCCTTGCCCTGCCATGGTTGTCTCAAAAATGGCCACAGCCAAGGATTTCGCCATCGGTTGTTGGCATAAGACGATTGACAGCCAAAATGTAATCGATTTCAATTGCTACACATCAATGATGAACCTGCCGCTGTCGGCACCCCCGGCTAAGCCCGTGCCGCAGCCCCCTGGACAGGTTTCAGGCAAAGAGTGAGGAGACACCATGCCACTACCGCTGATTCCGGCCGAACTGGTCCGGCTCGGAGCGAGCCCGGCCGACAAGAATGGCGCCATCGCCGAGGCAGGGCATTTGCTGGCGTCGGCCGGCTATATCGACCCGGCCTACATCGACAGCCTGCTGCGCCGTGAAACCGTCGCCAACACCTTCCTCGGCCATGGCGTCGCCATCCCGCACGGCATGATCGAAGACCGCTACCTGATCCGCCACACCGGCGTGGCGGTGCTGCAGATTCCGGGCGGCCTGGAATGGAACCCGGGACAGCGCGTGCACCTGGTGGTGGCCATCGCCGCCCAGTCGGACGAACACATCACCCTGCTGCGCCGCCTCACCCGCCTGCTGCAGGACGAAAAACAGCTGCAAACACTGTTCGGCACCAACGACCCGGCCCCGCTGCTGGCGGCGCTCGGCGAGGATGCCGTGGTGGCCGAAGCGGCCGTGGCCACGGTGGCCGACCACGAGCACCACTTCAGCTGGACCATGGAATACCCCAACGGCCTGCACGCCCGCCCCGCCACGCTGTGGGTGGAAACCGCGCGCCGCTTCGACGCTGACGTGCTGGTGCGCAACCACCAGGAAAGCGCCGACTGCAAGAACCTGATCGGGCTGTTGCAGCTTGGCCTGCAGCACGGCCACGAGCTGCACGTATCGGCCTCCGGCCCGGAAGCCGAGCAGGCGCTGGCCACACTGCGCGACGTGATGACGCGCATCACCGCGCAGGAGCAGGCCGACGCCGCCGCCGCCGCGCTGAAACAGAAGAACGCCAACCGCCAGGGCTGGGCGCCGGCCGGCGCGCTGCCCTCGATCGGCGGCATCAGCGCGAGCCCGGGGCTCGCCATCGGCACCACGCGTCAATTGCGCGCGCACGCCGTCGACGTGAAAGACCGCCCAGGCCAACTGATCGACGGCGGCGCCGAGCTGGAAGCCGCGCTCGTTGCCACCCGCGACGAACTGGAAGAGCTGGCGGTCGACACCGCGCGCCGTCTCGGCACCGCCGAGGCCGGCATCTTCCGCGCCCAGGCCGAACTGCTCAACGACAGCGAGCTGATCACGCTGACCTGCCGCTTCATGGTGCAGCAGCACGGCGTGGCCTGGGCCTGGCATCAGGCGGTGGAACAGCAGGCCGGCAAACTGGCGGCGCTGGGCAGCCCGCTGTTGGCGGCGCGCGCCGCCGACCTGCGCGACGTCGGCCGCCGCGTGCTGGCCAAGCTCGACCCCAGCGCCGACACCGGCAGCAACGGCGTCAACGGCAATGGCGAGACCATCCTGATCGCCGCCGACCTGGCGCCGTCCGACACCGCCACGCTGGACGTCACGCGCACCCTCGGCCTGTGCACCGCGCAGGGCGGCCCGACCTCGCACACCGCGATCCTGGCGCGCACCCTGGGCCTGCCGGCGCTGGTGGCCGGCGGCGCCGCGCTGCTCGACGTGCCGGACGGCACCACCGTGATCCTCGACGGCCACGGCGGCCGGCTCTACCTCGACCCGTCCGCCGAAGACCTGGCCTCGGCGCGGCGCTGGCTGGCCGAACAACAGGAGCGCGACGCGCGCCAGGCCGCCGACCGCGCGCTGCCGGCGCAGACCCGCGACGGCCACCGCGTCGAGATCGCCGCCAACGTCAACCGCCCGGAAAAAGTGGCCGAGGCGCTCACCGCCGGCGCCGAGGGCGTCGGGCTGATGCGCACCGAATTCCTGTTCCTGGAGCGCGATACCGCGCCGGACGAGGAAGAGCAGTACACCACCTACCGCGCCATGATCGAGGCGCTGCAGGGCCGCACCCTGATCATCCGCGCGCTCGACATCGGCGGTGACAAGCAGGTGCCCTACCTCGACCTGCCGCGCGAGGAGAACCCGTTCCTCGGCGTGCGCGGCGCGCGCCTGCAACTGCGCCGCGCCGACCTCTTGGAGCCGCAGCTGCGCGCGCTGTACCGCGCCGCGGCGCACGGCCCGATGTCGATCATGTTCCCGATGGTGACCTCGCTGGACGAAGTGCGCACGCTGCGCGCCCACTGCGAGCGCATCCGCCAGGAGCTGAACGCGCCGCAGGTGCCGCTCGGCATCATGGTGGAAGTGCCGGCGGTGGCGACCATGGCCGACAGGTTGGCCGAACACGTCGATTTCTTCTCCATCGGCACCAACGACCTCACCCAGTACGTGCTGGCGATCGACCGTCAGCACCCGGAACTGGCGCGCGAAGCCGACAGCCTGCACCCGGCGGTATTGCGCCTGATCCAGCAGACCGTGGACGGCGCGCGCCGCCACCAGGTGTGGGTCGGCGTGTGCGGTGGCCTGGCCGGCGACCCGCTCGGCGCCGCCATCCTCACCGGCATCGGCGTGCACGAGCTGTCGATGAGCCCGCGCGACATCCCGGCGGTCAAGGCACGGCTGCGTGCCGCCACCCACAGCACCCTGCTGGATCTGGCGCGCCAGGCCCTCGAGTGCGACAGCGCCGCCGACGTGCGCGCGCTGGAAGGAGACGCGGCATGACCCGCCCCATCGTCACCGTCACGCTCAACCCGGCGATCGACCAGACCGTGATGCTCGACCAGCTCCAGCCGGGCGCCGTCAACGTGGCGCGCTCGTCGCAGATCAACGCCGGCGGCAAGGGCGTGAACGTCGCCAGCTGCCTCGCCGACTGGGAGATTCCGGTGATCGCCACCGGCATTCTCGGCCGCGACAACGCCACGGCGTTCGAGCAGCTGTTCGCCGACAAGGGCATCAACGACCGCTTCGTGCGCCACGACGGCGCCACCCGCGTCAACATCAAGCTGGTGGACGGCTCGGACCGCAGCACCACCGACGTCAACCTGCCCGCTCATGCGGTCGGCGCCTCCACCTTCGACGCGCTGCTGCAGCAGCTCGACGACCTGGCCGAACCGGGGCGCTGCTTCGTGCTGGCGGGCAGCCTGCCCGCCGGGCTGGCCGACGACTGCTACGCCGTGCTGATCGGCCGCCTGCGCCAGTACGGCGCGCACGTGGTGCTCGACAGCAGCGGCGCCGCGCTGGCCGCGGCGCTGGCCGACGGCGTGGCCACCCTGCCCGCCTGCATCAAGCCCAACCGCCACGAACTGGAACAGCTGGTCGGCCGCGAGCTGGCGACGCTGGACGAGGTGAGCGAAGAAGTGGCCCGGCTGCGCGCGCGCGGCATCGCCGAAGTGGTGGTGTCGCTGGGCGAGGACGGCGCGCTGTTCGCCGGCAGCGAGGGCGTCTGGCTGGCCCGCCCGCCCAAGGTGGCACTGACCAGCACCGTGGGCGCCGGCGACGCGCTGGTGGCCGGCCTGATCGCCGCCCGCTACGGCGGACGCAGCGCCCCGGACGCCGCGCGGCTGGCGGTGGCGTTTGCCGCCGGCAAGCTGGCGCAGGTCGGCCCGCACCTGCCGGCCGCCGCCGAGGTGGAAGCGCTGGCGGCCCGCGTCGATCTGGCGCAACTGGTGGCCTAGCCCCACCCGATTACACGGCAGCACGATAACTACGCGGGCTACAACGCCCCGAGATGGAGGAGACACAGATGGCACACCTACTGGCAGTGGTATCCTGCCCCGAACGCACCACCCACACCCTGCTCGCCGGCGAGGCGCTGCGCCACGGCGCCGAGCGCCTGGGCCACCGCATCGAGGTCGAAACGCGCAGCACGCACGGCGTGCAGGCGCGCCTGTCCGACGAACTGATCCAGCGCGCCGACGCCATCGTGCTGGTCGGCGAAGGCGAAGCCGAGTCCGAGCGCTTCGCCCTGCGCGGCTGCCACGTCGCCACGCTGGAAGCGGTGCTGGCCGACGCCGACGGCGTCATCGCCAGCGCGCTGCAGGATTCCGCCGCGCCGCAACGCGCCGAGCCGGCCGCCCCCGCGCAAGCCGCCAGCGCCGCGCTCGAGATCGTCGCCATCACCTCCTGCCCTACCGGCATCGCCCACACCTTCATGGCGGCCGAGGGCCTGACCCAGGGGGCGAAACAGCTGGGCCACCGCGTCAAGGTCGAGACCCAGGGCTCGGTCGGGGCGCAGAACACCCTGAGCGCGGACGAGATCCGCCGCGCCGACCTCGTCATCATCGCCGCCGACACCCAGGTCGACACCAGCCGCTTCGCCGGCAAGCGCCTGTTCCAGAGCAGCACCAAGGCCGCCATCCACGACGGCGCCGCGCTGGTGAAGCGCGCCATCGCCGAGGCCACCGAGCACGCCTCGGCCAAGGCCGCCGGCAGCGCCGCCCAGGCCGCGCCGGCCGAGGCCGCCAAGGCTCAGCGCACCGGCGCCTACAAGCACCTGATGACCGGGGTGTCGTTCATGCTGCCGTTCGTGGTGGCGGGCGGCATCCTGATCGCCATCGCCTTCGCGCTGGGCGGCATCTACGCCTTCGACGACGCCCACAAGGGCACGCTGGCCTGGGCCTTGTTCCAGATCGGCGCCAAGTCGGCGTTCGCGCTGATGGTGCCGGCGCTGGCGGGCTACATCTCCTACTCCATCGCCGACCGTCCCGGCATCACCCCGGGCATGGTGGGCGGCATGCTGGCCGCAAGCCTCGGTTCGGGCTTCCTCGGCGGCATCATCGCCGGCTTCATCGCCGGCTACGGCACCGACTGGCTCAACCGCCACATCAAGCTCGGCCGCAACCTCGACGGCCTGAAGCCGGTGCTGATCCTGCCGGTGCTGGGTTCGCTCTTGGTCGGCCTGCTGATGATCTACGTGGTGGGCAACCCGGTGGCGTCCGCGCTCGCCGTGCTCACCGAGTGGCTCAAGGGCATGCAGGGCAGCAGCGCGCTGCTGCTGGGCGCACTGCTGGGCGCGATGATGGCGTTCGACATGGGCGGCCCGCTCAACAAGGCGGCCTACGCCTTCAGCACCGGCCTGATCGCGAGCCAGGTGTACACCCCGATGGCCGCGGTGATGGCCGCCGGCATGACCCCGCCGCTGGGCATCGCGCTGGCCACCATGCTGTTCCGTGACCGCTTCACCGCCGACGAACACGAAGCCGGCAAGGCCGCCGGCGTGCTCGGCATCTCCTTCATCACCGAAGGCGCCATCCCGTTCGCTGCGCGTGACCCGCTGCGCGTGATCCCGGCCCTGATCGCCGGCTCGGCCCTGACCGGGGCGATCTCGATGTCCTCCGGCGCCGAGCTGAAGGTCCCGCACGGCGGCATCTTCGTGCTGCCGATCCCCAACGCCGTGAGCCACCTGGGCATGTACCTGGTGGCGCTGGTGGCCGGCACCGTCACCACCGCGGTCCTGCTGCGCCTGCTGAAAAAACCGCTGCAAGCCTGATCCGGTCTACCCGACCACCCCGCCCTCCCGACCCGGCCCAGCCGGGCCGCGGGTGGCGGGACTTGGCTGCGGCCTTTTTTTTTCGGCCAACCTTGTAATCAAACTACATTGATTTCGCATCGACAGGGCACCCCCGCGGGCGCCATGGGGAGAACTTCGCCCAAAAAACCCGGCTGACGCGCCAACCACGCGGCGCGCCGATGCCATCACCTTGTAGCAAAAGTACGTTCAGCTGTAGCACCACACACAACACACGACACGGAGACACACCATGAACCTTCGCTACACCGTCCTGACCGCCGCCGTACTGGCCGGCCTCGCCGCCCCCTCCTTCGCCGCCCGTCCGCTGAAATCGGTCGGCGTCGCCGTGGGCGACCTCGCCAACCCGTTCTTCGTCGCCATCGGCAAGGGTGCCGAGGATGCCGCCAAGAAGATCGGCGGCCCCGGCGTCAAGGTCACCACCGTTTCCAGCAAGTACGACCTCAACACCCAGGTCGGCCAGATCGAGAACTTCATCGCCAACAAGGTGGACGTGATCCTGGTCAACGCCTCCGACCCCATGGGCATCGAGCCGGTACTGAAGAAGGCCCGTGCCGCCGGCATCGCCGTGGTGGCGGTGGACGTCGGCGCGGTCGGCGCCGACGCCACGGTGATGTCCGACAACGCCATGGCCGGCGCGGAATCCTGCAAGTTCATGGCGCAACAGCTGGGCGGCAAGGGCAACGTGGTGATCGTCAACGGCCCGCCGGTGACCGCCGTCAGCGCGCGCGTGGCCGGCTGCAAGAAGGTGCTCGGCAACTACCCGGGCATCAAGCTGCTGTCGGACAACCAGGACGCCCACGGCAGCCGCGACGGCGGCATGGAAACCATGGCCAACCTGCTGACCGCGCACAAGAAGATCGACGCCGTGTTCGCCATCAACGACCCGACCGGCATCGGCGCCGAGCTGGCGGTGAAGCAGGCCGGCCGCAGCGACGTGAAGCTGATCGCCGCGGTGGACGGCGCCCCGGACGCCGAAAAGGCGCTCAAGGACAAGAAGAGCCTGTTCGCCGTCTCGGCCGCGCAGAACCCGTACACCATGGCCACCATGGCGGTGCAGATCGGCTACGACATCCTCAACGGCAAGCGCCCGGCCAAGAGCCAGGTCCTGCTGCCGACCCCGGCCGTGACCAAGGCCAACGTCGCCAGCTACACCGGCTGGACCCAGCACTGAGCCCCGGCACGCGCCGCGGCGGCCTGCCCGCCGTGGCGTGAACCGGCCCCGAGCAACGCGGAGGGGAGCCATCCCCTCCGCCGTCATCCTGCGGGATGAACAGGAGTCGTCATGAGCTCGATCGCATTGGAAATGATGGGCATCGGCAAGCGCTTCGGCGCCAACAAGGCGCTGGACCAGGTCCGGCTCACCGCCTACCGCCACGAGGTGCTGGCGCTGATGGGCGAGAACGGCGCCGGCAAGAGCACGCTGATGAAGATTCTGTCCGGCGTCTACCAGCCGGACGAGGGCGAAATCCGGCTGGACGGCAAGCCGGTGCGCATCGCCTCGCCCGCCGACGCGCGCGCCGCCGGCATCAACCTGATCTACCAGGAACTGGCGGTCGCGCCCAACCTCACCGTGGCCGAGAACATCTTCATGGGCGCCGAGCCGCGCGCCCGCTTCGGCCGCATCGATCACGACGCCATGAACCGCCGCGCCGAGGAAGTGCTGGCACGGCTGGGCGCGCGCTTTTCGGCCACCACCCCGGCGCACCGCCTGGGCATCGCCGACCAGCAGCAGGTGGAGATCGCCCGCGCCCTGATCCACGACAGCCGCGTGCTGATCCTGGACGAGCCCACCGCCGCGCTGTCCGACCGCGAAAGCGAGCGGCTGTTCGAGGTGATCCACCAGCTGCGCGACGACGGCATCGCGCTGATCTACATCAGCCACCGCATGGAAGAGGTCAACCGCCTGGCCGACCGCATCGCCGTGCTGCGCGACGGCAGCTACGTCGGCAGCATGACGCGCGCCGAGAGCACGCCGCAGAAGGTGGTGCAGATGATGGTCGGGCGGCCGCTCGACGACTTCTACCAGCACAAGAGCGAGGTCGGCGCCGGCCCGGTGCGGCTCGAGGTGCAGGACCTGGGCAGCCACCGGGTGCGCCCGGCCTCGCTCAAGGTGCGCGCCGGCGAGGTGCTGGGGCTGGCCGGGCTGGTCGGCGCCGGGCGCACCGAGCTCGCGCGCCTGATCTTCGGCGCCGACGCCAGGACCAGCGGGCGCATCCTGCTCGACGGGCGCGAGGTGTCCATCCGCGAGCCGCTCGACGCCATTCGCCTCGGCATCGGCTACCTGCCGGAAGACCGCAAAGGCCAGGGCCTGTTCCTGCAGCTCTCGGCCACCGCCAACACCACCATGAACGTGCTGGGGCGCCACGCGCGCGCCGGCGTGCTCGACCACCCGGCGCTGAAAAAGCTGACGCAGCAGGCCATCGACCGGCTTGCGGTCAAGGTGTCCGGCACCGAGGGCATCGTCGGCGGGCTGTCCGGCGGCAACCAGCAGAAGCTGCTCCTGGCGCGCTGGCTGGCGATCAAGCCCAAGGTGCTGATCCTCGACGAGCCCACGCGCGGCGTCGACATCGGCGCCAAGGTGGAGATCTACCGCATCGTCCACGAGCTGGCGGCGCAGGGCGTGGCGGTGATCTGCATCTCCAGCGAGCTGCCCGAAGTGATCGGGCTGTGCCACCGCGTGCTGGTGATGCGCGAAGGCAGCCTCGCCGGCGAACTCGCGGGCGAGGCCGTGACCCAGGAAGCCATCATGACGCTCGCCACCCACGAGGCGGCCTGACACACAAGACACATCAAGGAGACAAGCGATGACTACTTCGAGCCCGAATTCCCCGGCCGGCCTGCTCGCCGCGCCGAAACCGGCCGGCTTCAGCCTGGGCCGGCTCTACAGCAAGGTCGGCATGCTGCCGGTACTGGTCGTGCTGTACGCCGCCTTCTATCTGCTCACGCTGCACTTCAGCGAGGACGGCAGCACCAACTTCATCACGGTGGACAACAGCCTCAACATCCTGCGCCAGACCTCGATCAACCTGGTGCTGGCCTCGGGCATGACCTTCGTCATCCTCACCGCCGGCATCGACCTCTCGGTGGGCTCGATGCTGGCGGTGGCGGCGGTGCTGGGCATGCTCACCTCGCTGCCCGGCCACGCTCCGCTGCTGGCCCTGCCCGCCTTCATCGTGGCCGGCCTGGCGATGGGCGTGCTCAACGGCTCGATGGTGGCCATGCTCGGCATCAACCCCTTCGTGGTGACGCTGGGCACCATGACCGCGCTGCGTGGCGCGGCCTACCTGTTCGCCGACGGCACCACGGTGCTCAACAGCGACATCCCGAGCTTCGAGTGGATCGGCAACGGCAGCCTGTTCGCCATCCCCTGGCTGGTCTGGCTCGCCGCCGCCGTAGTGGTGGCCTCGTGGTTCGTTCTCAAGCGCACCGTGCTCGGCCTGCACATCTACGCCGTGGGCGGCAACCCGCAGGCGGCGCGGCTCACCGGCATCAAGGTGAAGCGGGTGCTGCTGTTCGTGTATTCGATCAGCGGCCTGTTCGCGGGTCTCGCCGGCGCCATGTCGGCGAGCCGCCTGTACGGCGCCAACGGCAACTGGGGCACCGGCTACGAGCTCGACGCCATCGCCGCCGTGGTGCTGGGCGGCACCAGCCTGATGGGCGGGGTCGGCTCGATCTGGGGCACCGTGGTCGGCGCGCTGATCATCGGCGTGATGAACAACGGCCTGACCATCCTCGGCGTCTCGTCGTTCTGGCAGTACGTGGCCAAGGGCGCAGTGATCGTGCTGGCGGTGATGCTGGACAAGTGGCGCCAGAAACAAAGCGGCCTCAACTGATTCGATGTGGAGTAAGAATATGACGAAGCCACTGCCCCGCGTGGTCGTGTTCGGTGAGGCGCTCACCGACTTTCTGCAAACCGCCCCCGGCGTCTGGGCGAGCCGCGTCGGCGGCGCCTGCTGGAACGTGGCGCGCGCCGTCGCCGCCCTGGGCGTGCCAGCGGCCTTCGCCGGCGCGGTGAGCGAGGACGACCTGGGCGACGAGTTGGCCGAAGCGACCCTGGCCATCGGGCTCGACCCGCGCTTTCTGCAGCGCGCCGCCAAGCCGCCGTTCCTGGCGCTGGTGCCGTCGCAGCATCCGCCGCGCTACTTCTTCGCCGGCGGCGATTCGGCCGACCTGGCGTTCGACCCCGCGCGCCTGCCGCCGGGCTGGCTGGAGGCGGCCGAGGTGGTCCACTTCGGCTCCATCAGCCTGGCGCGCACGCCGCTGGCGGGCCGGCTGCTGGACGTCGCCCGCGCCGCGCGCGCCGCCGGCAAGCGCATCACCTTCGACCCCAACTGGCGCAACCTGATGGACGACGCTTACCGCGCCACCTTCGAGGAAATGATCCGCCTCGCCAGCGACGTCAAGGTGTCCGACGAAGACCTGGCGCAGCTGCTGCCCGAGTGCAGCACCGAGGCCGCGCTCGCCACCCTGCTCGAGTGGAACCCCACGCTGCACATCCTCTACACCGAGGGCGCCCAGGGCCTGCGCCTGCTCACCGCGCAGCAGGCGACGCACCAGCCGGCCGTCAAGGTGACGGTGGCCGATACCGTCGGCGCCGGCGACGCCAGCCTGGCGGGCTGGATCGTGGCGACGCTGGATGAGCCCGCCACGGCGGACGCGCTGCCCTTCGCTGCCGCCACGGCGGCCGCCGCCTGCCAGCGCGCCGGCGCGCACCCGCCCAGCCGCGCCGAAGTGGACGCGCTGTTGAGCCGACGCGAGGCGCCGCACGCCTCGCCCCATCCCGACCTAGCCCTGTGAGAACCGCCATGTACGCTGCGATCGCCTCCGATCTCGACGGCACCCTGCTGGATGCCCGCGAGACCATCACGCCGTTCACCGCCGCCACCCTGCGCGCCGCCGCCGCGCGCGGCGTGCACCTGATCATCGCCACCGGCCGCCACGTGCTCGACGTGCGGGGCCTGATCGACGGACTGGAACTGCCGATCAGCCTGATCACCTCGAACGGCGCGCGCGTGCACGGCAGTGACGGCGCCCTGCTCCACGCCGACGACCTCGCTGCCGAGCACGTGCGCGCGCTGCTGCAGCCGGAACTGGCGCACGGCACCCGGCTGAGCCTGTACCTGGACGAAGGCGGGCTGTGCTGCCTGCACGACGGCTACGTCCACCGCGACGCCGAGACCGGCTTTTCCAAGCAGTGCGACGACCTGTCGCAGCATCCCGGCCACGGCGTGGCCAAGCTGATGTACACCGCGCCGCCAGCGCGCCTGGCCGAGATCGAGGCGGCGATCCGCCAGCGTTTCGGCAGCGCGCTGGCGCTGACCTACTCGCGCCCCGACTACCTGGAAGTGATGGCCCCCGGCGTCAGCAAGGGCCGCGCGCTGACGCGCCTGCTGGCGCGCCTGGGCGTGGCGCCGGAGCGCTGCGCCGCGTTCGGCGACGGCCTCAACGACGTCGAGATGCTGCAAAGCGTCGGCCACCCGTTCCGCATGGCCAACGCCAACCCGCGCCTGTCCGCCTTGCTGCCCGAGGTGGCCGAGGCCGGCCACCACGACGAGGCCGGCGTGGCACGCCAGATCAGCCTGGCGCTGGGGCTGGCCATCCCGGAAGTGTGAGCGCCCCACTGACCGAATGGCCGCAAAGAGCCTGTTCGTCAGTCCGGCAAAGAAGAACCTGTTCACGATCTCGCGAGCTAGAGCGAGACAAGGCAAAAACGGCTGAGGAAGCGGAGTTTACAAGCGGTAAATGAGCATTCCGAAGACGGTTTTAACGCCGTATCGCCGAAGCGCAGCAGCTCGTAAACAGGTTCGAAGAAACGACGGGTGAGAACCCATCGTAAGCAGTGCCTTTTCTAATAAGAGCAGAGGAGAAAGATGAAAACCAAAACCATGAACGTGAAAAACGTCGCGCTGGTTTCTGCCGTGCTGTCGCTGTTTTCCGGCGCCGCTCTGGCGGACGTCAGCATCATCGGCAAGATGGAAGCCGGCGTGCAACGCAAGAGCAACGTCGACGGCACCCATGTCAACGGCGTCAAGGACTTCGGTTCCGAAATCGACTTCGTCGGCAGCGAGGACCTCGGCGACGGCCTCAAGGCCATCTGGCAGATGAACAACAACGTGCACCTCGACGGCGGCCAGGCCGGCGATACCTTCGCGTCCGGCGACACCTTCGTCGGCCTGTCGGGCGGCTTCGGCGCGGTCAAGCTGGGACACGGTATCGACGCCTACGGCGAGGGTTACTGGAAGGCCAACTTCTTCGACCTGGGCGACCACGGTCCGGACCGCGGCGTCGGCGGCGTGCTGGGGCTGAGCGACGCCGGCAACTCGAAAGGCGCGGTCAAGTACGAGACGCCCAAGTTCGGCCAGTTCAACGCCGCCGCCAGTTGGGCGGCCGGCGAGAAGGGCTCGGGCAGCGCCGCCGGCAACGCCTGGGCGCTGGGCGCCAACTTCGAAGGCGCCAGTTACGGCCTGCACGCCGGCTACCAGCGCCAGGACCTGGCCAACAACGCCTCGGCCCCTTACGTCAACGTCGGCCATGCCGACGATTGGGTGGCGGCCGGCAAGGTCACTCCGCTGCAGGGGCTGACGCTGGCGGCGGAATACAACCACTCCCGGCTCTCGGCCACCACGCCGGGGGCGCTCACCGGCAGCAGCACGTCCTTCGTGGTGCCGGCCGATCCGGTCGCCATGAAGAGCCTGATGCTGCTGGCCGAGTACAAGCCGGATCGTCTGGCGCTACGCGCTTCGGTGCTGCGCACCGACAACTACCAGTACGTCAGCGACAAACGCCGCAACGAGTTCGTGCTGGGCACCAGCTACGACCTGTCCAAGCGCACCGCCCTGCTGGCGGAATACCTGCGCAGCAAGGTCAGCAGCGATGACCGCGCCAGCAGCGAGTTGGTGATCGGCCTGCACCACGGCTTCTAAAACTGCGAAAACCCGGGGCGGCGCAAGCGCCGGCCCGGGTTGTCAGACCCTGTTTATCCGACTCGTGTCGAAACGTCCAAATTCAAGGAGCGTACCGTGAGCAAGCTCACCCAACTGCCGGCCTGGCGCACCCTGTGGAACCACTTTTCGCGCGCGCGCGACTGGCACATGCGCGAGCTGTTCGCCGCCGATCCCGAGCGCGCCGAACGCTACTGGCTGCAAGCCGAAGGGCTGACGCTCGACTACTCCAAGAACCGCATCAGCGACCAGACCCTGACCCTGCTGTTGCAGTTGGCCGAAGAAGCCGGCCTGCCGGAGCAGATCGAGGCCATGTTCCACGGCGACAAGATCAACGTCACCGAGAGCCGCGCGGTGCTGCACGTGGCGCTGCGCAACCGCGCCGACACCCCGATCCTGGTCGACGGCGAAGACGTCATGCCCAAGGTCAACCGTGTGCTGGAACGCATGGGGCGCTTCGCCCACGCCGTGCGCTCCGGCGAGTGGCTGGGCTACACGCGCCAGCCGATCACCGACATCGTCAACATCGGCATCGGCGGCTCCGACCTCGGCCCGCTCATGGTATGCCAGGCGCTGCGCCCGTACGCGCATCCGCGCATGAACATGCACTTCGTCTCCAACGTCGACAGCTCGCAGCTCAAGGAGACGCTCAAGCGCGTCCACCCCGAGACCACGCTGTTCGTGATCGAGTCGAAGACCTTCACCACGCAGGAAACCCTGACCAACGCGCTGACCGCACGCGAATGGTTCGTCTCCCGCGCGCGCGACGAGAAGGCGGTGGCCAAGCACTTCGTCGCGGTCTCCACCAACAAGCAGGCGGTGGCCGAGTTCGGCATCGACCCGGCCAATATGTTCGAATTCTGGGACTGGGTGGGCGGCCGTTTCAGCCTGTGGTCGGCGATCGGCCTGCCGATCATGCTCTACCTCGGCGAAGAGAGCTTCCTCGAGCTGCTGGAAGGCGCGCACGGCATGGACCAGCATTTCCGCAACGCGCCGCTGGCAGCCAATATGCCGGTGATCCTGGCGCTGATCGGCATCTGGTACATCAATTTCTATGGCGGCGGCAGCCACGTCATCGCCCCCTACGACCAGTACCTGCACCGCCTGCCGGCCTTCATCCAGCAGCTCGACATGGAGTCCAACGGCAAGCAGACCCTGCGCGACGGCCAGCCGGTCGATTTCGAAACCGCGCCGATCATCTGGGGCGAGACCGGCATCAACGGCCAGCACGCCTTCTTCCAGCTGCTGCACCAGGGCACACACACCTCGCCGATCGACCTGATCGCCTCGCTGGAGAACTGCAGCTCGCTGCCCGGCCACCACGAGATTCTGCTCGCCAACCTGTTCGCCCAGGCCGAGGCCTTCATGCGCGGCAAGACCGCCGACGAGGTACGCGCCGAACTGACGGCGCAGGGGCTCGCGGGCGAGGCGCTGGAAAAGCTGGTGCCGCACAAGGTGTTCGGCGGCAACCGCCCGACCAACACCCTGCTGATGAGCCGGCTCGACCCGCGCCACCTGGGCGCGCTGATCGCGCTCTACGAGCACAAGATCTTCGTGCAGGGCGCGATCTGGGGCATCAACAGTTTCGACCAGTGGGGGGTGGAACTGGGCAAGCAGCTCGCCAAGACCATCCACGCCGAACTGTCCGGCAAGTGCGGCCCGGCCCAGCACGACAGCTCGACCGCCAAGCTGATCGCCTTCTACCGCCAGGTCAACGGCGCCGAGCCGGCCCCTGCCCCGGCGCCGGTGAAGCCTAGCCAGACGCAGCCGCAGGAAGCCTGAGCCGCCATCAGCCAACAAAAAAGCCCGTCCTCACGACGGGCTTTTTGCTTGGGTTTCACTCCAGCGCCAGTTCGGCCAGCGGCTGGCCGAGATAGTCCGCCAGCACCGCGACGATCAACGCATGGTCTTCGCGCTGCGGCAGGCCGGACACGGTGACGGCGCCGATGCAGCCGCTGCCCGTCAGGCGCAACGGGAAGCTGCCGCCGTGCGCGGCGTAGTCGCGCATGGCAAGACCCAGCTTGGTTTCCAGCGTCTGGCCATCGCGCTGCAGCGCGAGCCCCACGGAGTAGGAGCTCTTGTGCGTCAGCTCGACCAGCTTGCGCTTGCGCCGCGCCCAGTCGGCGTTGAGCGGCGTCGTCCCCGCCATCGCGTGCAAGAAGACGGTCTCGCCGGCGAGGCGGATCTCAAGCGCCAGCGCCGCTCCGCGCGCCTCGGCGGCGGCCTTCAGGCGGCAGCCCAGCGCCCAGGCGCTGGCATGGTCGAAATGGGTAAACTGCAGCCGCCGTTCCTGCAGGGCGATGCGGGCGAGATCGGCGTCGATGTCGGACCGGCTCATGCGACGCCCCCCACGCTGGCGAACGGCACTTCCCTCCCCTCGGCGGCGCTCCGGCAGCCGGCCTCGATCACGCGCATCACGGCGATGGCGTCGGCGGCCGGCACCGGGTTGGCCGCACCGAGCTTTATCGCGTCGCGCAAGGCGGCGTAATAAGCTGGGTAGTCGCCGAGCCGCGTCGGCACACGCTCGTGGCCGGGCTGGCCGTCGTGCCACACCGTGAGGATGCCGTCGCGCTCGTCGCGGCCCCAGTCGGCGGCGGGCGGAAACCGGCCGGCCTTGAGCGCGGCTTCCTGCTCGTCCAGGCCGTGCTTGAGGTAGCTCGCCGCGGTGCCGTGCACGGCGAAACGCGCCCCCGGCTCGGCGGTCAGCGTGCTGGCGTGCAGGATCACTTGCAGCCGCTCGTAGCGCAGCAGGGCGTGGAAGTAGTCGTCCACCTCGGCGCCGTCGCGCAGCGTGGCGCGCGTCAGCGCGATGCCCAAAGGTTGGCCGAACAACTGCAGCGCCTGGTCCACCAGGTGCGGCCCCAGGTCGTACCACAGCCCGGAGCCGGCGCTCGCCGCGCTCTCGCGCCAGCGCTGCGGCACCTCGGGACGGTAGCGGTCGAAGTGCGACTCGAACTGCACCACGCGGCCCAGCCGGCCCTGGTCGAGCAGCGCCTTCAGCGTCAGGAAGTCGGCGTCCCAGCGCCGGTTGTGGAACACCGACAGCACGCGCCCGGTATCCCGCGCCAGGGCCTCCAGCTCGCAGGCCTCGGCCACGGTGACGGTGAACGGCTTGTCCACCACCACGTGCTTGCCCGCCCGCAGCGCGGCGCGCGCCAGCGCATGGTGGGTCTCGTTCGGGGTCGGGATGACGACGAGATCGATGTCGGCACGCGCGAACAACGCCTCGGGCGTGGCTTCAACGTCGAGCGACGGACGCTCGGCGCGCACCTGATCCGGCCGGCGGCTGGCGACGGCGACCAGCTCGAGGCCGGGAGTGGCGGCAATCAGCGGAGCGTGAAAGGTCTTGGCGGCGCTGCCGTAGCCGACCAGGCCGACGCGAAGGGGATGGGGCATGGGCGAGTCCTTGCAAAAACAGAAACCCTGCCGTCTGGGCAGGGTTGCGGAAAACGGCCCTCCAGGCGGGCTTCGGCCAACCTGGAGAGTGGTCTCATACGGCTTAGAGAATGAAGCGCGTATTGATGAAATTACTCTCGTTCGACAGCACGATCGCATCCAGCAGCTTCTTACTCGCCTCGGTCTCCTTCGCCGCCACCATCGAGCGGATCGAGAACGCGCGCAGCGCGTCGTGCACCGACAGCGTGCCCTCCGCCGAATCCTTGCGCCCGGCGAACGGGAACACGTCCGGGCCGCGCTGGCACTGGCAGTTGATGTTGACGCGGCAGACCTGGTTCACCAGCGGGTCGACCAGTTCGGCGATCTGGTGCGGGTTGCTGCCGAACAGACTCACCTGCTGGCCGTAGTCCGAGCTGATCACGTAGTCCAGCGCGTCCTCGATATCCTCGAACGGCGCCACCGGGATCACCGGGCCGAACTGCTCCTCGCGATAGAGCTTCATGCCTTCCTTGACCGGGAACACCACCGCCGGGTGGAACAGCGTCTCGGCCACGCTGCCGCCGCCTTCGTTGATCACGCGTGCGCCCTGGGCCTTGGCGTCCTCGACGCACTCGGTCAGGTAGCGGCACTTTTCCTGGTCCGGCAGCGGCGTCACCATCACGCCCTTCTCCCACGGCATGCCCACCTTGAGCGCGTTGACCGCCTCGCTGAAGCGGCGCAGGAAGGCCTCGGCGATGGACTGGTGCACCAGGATCATCTTGATCGCGGTGCAGCGCTGGCCGTTGAACGACAGCGAACCGGCGATGCATTCCTTCACCGCCAGGTCGAGGTCGGCGTCGGGCAGGATGATGGCGGCGTTCTTGGCGTCGAGCCCCAGCACCGCGCGCAGGCGGTTGGATTTCGGGTGTGCCTTCTTGAGCTGGTCGGCGACGCGGCTGGAGCCGATCAGGGCCAGCACGTTGATCTTGCCGCTGTTCATCAGGTAGGGCACCAGTTCCGAGCCCTTGCCGTAGACGGTGTTGATCACGCCGGCCGGGAAGGCGCTGCGGAACGCCTCCAGCATCGGGTAGTACAGCAGCGTGCCGAACTTCGGCGGCTTCAACAGCACCACGTTGCCCATGATCAAGGCCGGGATCAGCGTGGTGAAGGTCTCGTTCATCGGGTAGTTGTACGGCCCCAGGCACAGCGTGATGCCGAGCGGCGAGCGGCGGATCTGGCCGATGGTGCCGTCGACGATCTGGAAGCGCGAGTTGTCGTTGTCGAGCTTCTTCAGCGCGTCGATGGTGTCCTTGATGTAGACGATGGTGCGGTCGAATTCCTTCTCGGAGTCGGGCAGGCTCTTGCCGATCTCCCACATGATCAGGTTCACGATCTCGCGGCGCTTGGCCAGGATCTGGCGCGTGAATTCCTCGACGCAACCGATGCGCTCGGCCACCGACATGGTCGGCCAGGCGCCGCGGCCGTTGTCGTAGGCGGCCACCGCGGCGGCCAGGGCTTCGTCGGCCTCTTCCTTGCCGGTGACCGGGATGCTGCCGAGCTCGACGCGCGCCAGCTCACCGTTGTCCTGGCGGGTGTAGACCGGCGACAGCACGGCGCGCGTCTCGCCGTGCCACATCTTGAGCTGGCCGTTCACCAGCAGGGTGCGCTGGTGCAGCGGGGCGAGAATCTGGCAGTCAGCCGGAACGGCGCTCTCGGCGGGGAACAGGGCGTGCAGTTGTTCGATGGTGTTCACTCTCGATGTCCTTTGTGTGTGCAGTGTGTGAGAACCTGCTCGTGATCTGTCGCGAGCAGGTTCTGAGCGGTCGGGGCTCAGCCGCGATCCGTCTTCGCGCTTATTCCGGCCAGACCACGCGCAGCAGGTTGGTCGAACCCGGCGTGCCGAACGGGATGCCCGCCACCACGATCAGCGGCCGGCCCGGCTGGTAGTAGCCGGTGTTCTTGGCGGCGGCGCTGGCCTTCTCCACCATGTCCTCGACGTTCTTGGCGTCCTCGGTGGCGTACGAGGTCACCCCCCACAGCAGCGCCAGTTGGCGCGCCACGGTGCGGTTCGGCGTCAGGCTCAGGATCGGCGAGGCCGGGCGTTCATGCGCGACGCGGAAGGCGGTGGCGCCCGAGGTGGTGTAGGTGATGGTGGCGCCCACCGGCAGCACCCCGGCCACACTGTGGATCGCCGCGCCGATGGCGTCGGTGGAGTTGGCCTGGTGGCGCGTGGTCACCGCCTGCATCAGCTGGCGCTGCAACGGGTCGCCCTCGGTGTGGTGGATGATGCGCTGCATCATCGAAACCGCCTCGACCGGGTAGTGGCCGGCGGCGGATTCGGCCGACAGCATCACGGCGTCGACGCCGTCGTACACCGCGGTGGCGACGTCGGAGGCCTCGGCGCGGGTCGGCGCCGGCGCCTTGATCATCGATTCGAGCATCTGGGTGGCGACCACCACCGGCTTGCCGGCCTCGCGGCACAACCGCACGATGCGCTTCTGGATCGACGGCACCTCTTCCGGCGGCAGTTCCACGCCGAGGTCGCCGCGCGCCACCATGATGGCGTCGGCCACCTCGATGATGGCCTCGAGGTTCTGCACCGCCAGCGGCTTCTCGATCTTGGCCATCAGCTTGGCGCGGCCGCCGATCAGCTCGCGCACTTCCAGCACGTCTTCCGGGCGCTGCACGAAGGACAGCGCCACCCAGTCCACCCCCAGTTCCAGGCCGAACTCGAGGTCGCGGCGGTCCTTGATCGACAGCGCCGACACCGCCAGCGCGGCGTCCGGCACGTTGACGCCCTTGCGGTCGGAGATGAGGCCGCCCGCCACCACTTCAGCCTCGATGACATCGGGCGTGACGGACACGACGCGGAAACGCAGGCGGCCGTCGTCGACCAAGAGCTGGTCGCCCGGCGAGACGGCAGAAAAGATTTCGGGGTGAGGCAGGCAGACGCGCTCATGGTTGCCCGGCTCCGGGTTGCGGTCGAAGGCAAAGCGCTGGCCGGCGACGAGTTCGGCCTGGCCGTCGGCGAAGCTCCACACCCGCAGCTTGGGGCCCTGCAGGTCGAGCAGCACGCCGATGGGGCGACCGGCCTGGTGCTCCACCTGGCGGATGGCGGCGAGCCGGGCGGCGTGGTCTTCGTGCGCGCCGTGGCTGAAGTTGAGGCGGAACACGTCGGCACCGGCCTGGTGCAGGGCGGCGATGGTGTCCACAGTGCTGCTGGCCGGGCCCAGCGTGGCGATGATCTTGGTGCCACGGCTCTGGCGTTCGCTACATGTACCCATACTCACTCCTCCTTGTCCTTATGTAGTAGAACTACATTGAAATCGATTTCACATTAACTGTCAACAGACATCACCCAGCCCTGTTCCACACGGCTGACGTCCGCACCAAAAATCCCAACAAATCCTTCAACATCAATCCATTAAGAAAAAAAACCCATCGTGACAGCGCCGTCTTGCCGCCATCAAGCCGCACAGCCGTCACACTCAGACACGAAAGGGAATGGACACGACTCCAATCGAGTATATTTGTAGTAAAACTACTACGCAACCGCTAACGGAATGGTTGCGACAAGGCGGGACAAGGCACGCAACAAGCCCATCACAGCGACTAGGGAAGAACTTCAGCAACAGCGGACGCGGCGAGCCTTGGCGGCCCGGGAAGAAAAGGGGAAGACCGACGGCGCGCCCGGCGCGAAGGCGTGGTCGCCTGCGAAAATGGGCTCTAAGATGGAATCATGGCCAGCACCGTGGAGGCACCATGACCAAACCGACCATCAGCGCCCAGGGCGAGCCGGGCGAGGACCAGCCCGAGCCCCCGGTGTTCCAGGGGCTGTCACGCTACGAAATACGCTCGCAGCTAAGCGAGATTTCCTTCTACCTGTGCGGCGAAATCCAGGCCTCGCACTTCTACACCAATCTGTTCTACACCCTGCGCAGCGCCAGCGAGACCGACATCATCTACCTGCACCTCAACACCACCGGCGGCGACTTCGACACCGGCATGCAGATCATCAACAACATGCAGTCCTCCTGCGCCCACGTCATCACCGTGCTCGAGGCGCGTGCCTATTCGATGGGCGCGCTGATTTTCCTGGCCGGGGACGAACTGGAAGTGCAGGACAACTGCCAGCTGATGTTCCACATCTACTCGGGCACCTTCGCCGGCCGGGGCACCGAGCAGCAGGCACAGATCCAGGCGGTGAGCAGCTGGTTCGAAAAGGTCATGCAGCGCATCTGCCAGCCCTTCCTCAGCACGGCGGAGGTCGACAAGGTGCTCAAGGGGGCGGATGTCTGGATGGACTCGGACGAGATCCGGCGTCGCCTGAGCCGACTGCAGCGCGCACCGGCCAAGCCGACCGCGCCGCGCCGCAACCGCAAGAACAGCGCGCCCGACGCCGAACCCGGCAGCTGAGCGGCACCAGGGCGCATCATCGATGGCTTCTCCGGCGGGGCGCGGGAGCAATGGACGGCACGCCCTACGCCGCCCTCAATCCAGCTGCTGGGTCATGCCGTGCTCCGGCACCGAACAGTGCCAACGCAGCTCGGTGGCGATACGGCGCCGCAGCGTGTCCGCTGCCACCGGTTCGCCGTGCACCACGAAGGTATGCCGTGGCGCGCTCTCGAAGCCACCCAGCCACGCCAGGATTTCGCTGGCATCGGCGTGTGCCGACAGGTTCTCCAGCATCACCACCTCGGCGCGGATCGGCACTTCCTCGCCGTGGATGCGTACCGATTCCACCCCGCCGACGATCGCCGCCCCACGCGTGCCGCCTGCCTGGAAACCGGAGAACAGGATGGTGTTGCGGGCGTAGGGCGCGAACGCCTTGAGGTGGTGCAGCACCCGGCCGCCGGTGGCCATGCCGCTGGCCGAAATGATGATGGCGGGTTCGTGTCGTTCGTTGAGGCTCTTGGACTCCTCCACCGTGCGCACGATATGCGCCACGCGGCACATGCCCTCGCACTCCGTCGGGCTGAGCCGATGCTCGTGGCGGAAGCGATGGTAGAGCTCGGTGGCATCGGTGGCCATCGGGCTGTTGAGGAACACCGGCAGGTCGGCCGGAATCGCTCCGGACTGCTTCAGACGGTACAGGTAATACATCAGCGACTGGGTGCGCCCCACCGCGAAGGACGGGATCAGCGTGATGCCATGGCGCGCCGTGGTGCGCCGGATGATCTCGGCCAGCACCTTGGCGGTATCTTCCGGCGGGTGGCGACGGTCGCCATAGGTCGACTCCACCAACAGATAGTCGGCCCGGGCGATGCGTTCGGGCGGCACCATGATCGGATCGTGCGGTCGCCCCAGGTCGCCGGAACACAGCAGCGTCACACCACCGGCGCTGATTTCCACCATGGCGGCGCCGAGAATGTGCCCGGCCGGGTACAGCGTCACCGAGATTCCCTTCGCCACCTGCCGGGGCTGATGCCAGGGCAGCATCTGCAGGGCCTTCAGCGAGCGCTCGGCGTCGGCCAGGGTATAGAGCGGCAGTGCCGGATGGTGCTTGGAAAAGCCGTGGCGGTTGGCGTACTCGGCCTCTTCCTCCTGCAAGTGGCCGCTGTCCGGCAGCAGTATCTCCGCCAGCGCGCAGCTCGCCTCGCTGGCGTACACCGGACCGGCAAACCCTTCGCGCACCAGCAGCGGCAGATAGCCGCTGTGGTCGAGGTGGGCATGCGTCAACACCACGGCGTCGAGGCGGGCCGGCTCGAACGGCAGCCGCGCCCAGTTGCGCAGACGCAACTGCTTGAAGCCCTGGAACAAACCGCAATCCACCAGCACGCGCGAACCGCCGTGCTCCACCAGAAACTTGCTGCCGGTGACGGTGCCAACCGCCCCCAGAAAGGTGATACGCATCACTCGCTCCCGTTTTCCGCCGCAACGGGCGCCGCCACGGCGGCCCCGCGTCGGTAGATCAGGTAATACACCAGCGCCACCAGCACACTGCCTCCCAGCAGATTGCCGGCGATCACCGGCAACAGGTTGCGCAACAGACCGCCCCAGCCGATGGTATCGGCGAACGGAATCGGGCCGGCGACGCCATCCTTGAGCAGCATCGCCAGCGGGATCAGGTACATGTTGGCGATGCTGTGCTCGAAGCCGGCGGCGACAAAGGCCGAGATCGGAAACACCACCGCCACCATCTTGTCGGTGACGCTGCGCCCGGCCATCGCCATCCACACCGCCAGGCACACCAGCACGTTGCATAGCGCCCCGCGCCAGAACAGCGTGGCCAGCGGCGCCGAGCACTTGGCGGCGGCCAGCCGCACCACCTGCTCCGCCACCAGTCCGTGGTTCAGGGCCGCGTGCCCCGACAACCACACCATCAGCGCCAAGCCGGCGGCGCCGACGAAATTGGCCAGGCACACCACCAGCCAGTTCCGCAGCAACAGGCCGGTGCCGATGCGGCCATCGGCCCAGGCCATGGCGAGCAGATTGTTGCCGGTGAAGAGCTCCGCCCCGGCCACCACCACCAGCAACAACCCCAGCGAAAACACCAGCCCGCCCAGCACGCGGCTGGCGGCAAACCCCAGGGAGGGGTCGCTGGTCACCAGCACGAAGTAAAGCGCCCCCAAGCCGATGAAGGCACCGGCCAGCACGCCCAGCAGCGCCATCTGCCGCAGCGGCAGCTGCGCCTTGGCCACGCCGACCGTTTCCACCCGTTCGGCGATCTCGGCCGGCGAGAAGGCATCGAATCCGTATAGCGCCATCAGTGCCCCCCTTTCACTCAGGCCGATGCGGCCGTTACCCGCACCGCGGTCACCTTGTACTCCGGCGCCTGCACCTGCAGATCGCGAATCGACGAGGTCAGCCGGTTCACCAGCGGCTCGCTGCGATGGAAGGTGGCGAACACCTGCCCCGGCTGCACCTGGCGGCTGATGCGCAGCGGCAGCACCACCTCGCCGTAGCGGCTGGTCACGCGCACCGGCGCGGCGTCGGCCAGCCCCAGGCGCGTGGCGTCGGCCGGCGCCATGTCCAGCGTGTCGGCCGGGCGCAGCACCGTATCGGGGGTGCGGTTGCTCATCGTGCCAGCGTTGAACTGGTAGAGCGTGCGCCCGGTGAGCAGCAGCAGCGGGTAGTCGGCGTCGGTCTGTTCCGGTGTCGGCAGGTAGGCAATGGCTGCCAGCATGGCGCGCTGGCCGACCGGGAAGCTCGACTGATACAGCACCGGGGTGCCCGGATGCTGCTCGTCCGGGCAGGGCCAGTGCAGGCTTTCGTATTCCATGCGGGCGTAACTGAGCCCGGCCCCCTCCGGCCACAACGCACGCACCTCGTCCCAGATCGCCTGCGGACCGGCAAAATCGAACCCGTCGGCCCGCCCCAGCCGCGCCGCCAGCTGCTGGATGATCCACCAGTCAGGCCGGGCTTCACCCGGCGCCGGCACAACCTGGCGGATGCGCTGCACGCGCCGGTCCGAATTCATGAAGGTGCCGTCGCGCTCGAAGAACGACGCGGCCGGCAGGAACACACTGCCGAAGGCCTTGGCGGTTTCGTTGAGGAACAGGTCCTGCACGATCACCAGCTCCAGCTCGGACAGCGCCCGGGAGGTCTCGCCGACGTTGGCCAGCGACAGGTAGATGTCGTAGCCGAAGGCCCACATCGCCTTCAGCTCGCCGGCAGCGGCGGCGTCCACCATCTGCAGCAGGTTGCGGCCATGGCGTTCCGGCAGCGGGGCACCCCAGGCCGAGGCGCAGCGCGCCCCGGCCTCCTTGAAAGAGTGCCCGCCGGGCAGCGTCGCCGGATCGCAGCCCATATGCGCCGCCCCCTGCACGTTGTTCTGCCCGCGCAGGGGGTTGATGCCGGCGCCGGGACGCCCCAGGTTGCCGGTGAGCAGCGCCAGGTTGATCAGCGTCATCACGCCCTCGGTGCCCTGCAGGTGCTCGGTCACGCCCAGACCATGCAGGCACATCGACGGGCGGCCGGCAGCGTAGAGCCGGGCGGCGGCACGGATGTCGGCGGCGCTCACGCCACACTCCATCGCCACCCGCTCCGGGGCATAGTCGACGATGAAATCGGCAAACGCGTCGAACCCGTCGACCCGCTCGCCGATGAAGGCCTGGTCGAGCAGGTCTTCCTCGATCAGGGTCGCCGCCATGGCATTGAACAGCGGCACGTTGCAACCCGGCCGCGGTGCCAGGTGCACGTCGGCCAGCCCGGCCAGCTCGGTGCGGCGCGGGTCGATCACCACCAGCCTGGCGCCGTTCAACACCGCCTGCTTGATGCGCGCCCCCACCACCGGGTGGTTCTCGGTCGGATTGGCGCCGCAGATCAGAAAGGCCCCGGCCAGTTCGATATCGTCGAAGCCATTGCTCGCCGCGCCGGTGCCGAGCATGGTCTTCAAGGCCTTGGCGCTAGGGGTGTGGCAGACGCGGGCGCAGCAGTCGACGTTGTTGGTGCCGAGCACGACCCGGGCAAATTTCTGCGCCAGGTAGTTCTCTTCGTTGGTGGCGCGCGCCGAACCCAGCACGCCAATGGCGTCCGCACCATGCGCGGCGACAATGGCGCGCAGCTTGGCGGCGGTGAAGTCGAGCGCCTCGTCCCAGCTCACCCGGCGCCAGCCCTCGCCGTTGCGGATCATCGGCCAGGTGATGCGTTCGGGCGAGTGGTTGAACTCGAAGGCGTAGCGGCCCTTGACGCACAGGTGGCCGCGATTGACCGGGCTCGCCGCCGGGCGCACAGCCACCACCCGCCCGCCGCGACGCCCCACCTCCATCTGGCAGCCCACCGCGCAGTAGACACAGGTGGTGCGCGTCCAGCCCTCCACCTCCACCGTCACGCGTTTGTCGTAAAGCGCCCCGCTCGGGCAGCTGTCGACACAGGCGCCGCAGCTGACGCAGCCCCCTTCCAGCAGGGTGGCACCATGCGCGGGGGCGATGCGCAGCGCCGCGCCGCGCTGCCACGCCTCCCACACGAACTGCCCTTGCAGCTGCTCGCAGATTCGCACGCAGCGCTGGCAGTCGATACAACGTGTCATGTCGATGCCGATATAGGGATGCGTGTCGTCGAGAAACAGGCCGTCGCGCAGCTGCCCGCCCGGCTCCACGTCATAGGCCGCAAACAGCCGATGCAGAGGGTGCTGCGGTTCGGCCTCCATGGCCGCCGGCGGATAGCTTTCGGCCAACAGCTGCAAGTGGGTACGGCGCAAGGCGCGCAGGGCCGGCGTGTCGGTGCGGACCACCATGCCGTCCTCGGCCTGGCAGGCGCAACTCGCCACCGGCCGCGGCTCGCCGTCGACCTCCACCAGGCACAGCCGGCAGCCGCCGTGCGGCGTGAGCCGCGGGTCGTGACACAGATGCGGCACCTCGGCCCCGCCCTGCAACAACACGTCGAGCAGCCGGCCCGGCTCGGCGCTCCGGACGGTGCCGTCGATGGTCAGCTGAAGCATGCCTTCCACTCCTCGGGAAAATGGGTCTGGACGGCCCGGGCGAACTCGGCCAGGCCGCGCCCGTGTCCGCACAGGCTGGCGGCGCCGAGCGCGTCGAGCAAGTCGGCGCAACGCCCCGGCTCAATGCGTCCTCCCGCCATCGCCGCCTCGAACATCGCCGCCAGCTGCGGCGTGCCGCGCTGGCACGGGGTGCATTTGCCACACGATTCGCCGGCGCCGAAGCGAAACACCTCGGCCAGAATGGCGGCGAGCGGGGTATCGTCGGCAAAGGCGATCACCCCGCCGTGCCCCACGGCACAACCGATGGCCTGCATTTCCTCGTAGCCCAGCGGGGTATCGAGCAGGCGTGGCGGCACGATGCCGGCCAGCGGGCCTCCCACCATGACCCCCTTGAGGCGACCGCGGCGCAATCCGCCGCCCAGTTTGTCGACAACTTCGGACAAGGGCAGCCCGAACTCGATCTCGTACAGCCCCGGCCGGCTGAACAGCGAATTGAGCGACAACAGCTTGGTGCCGCGGCTCAACGAGAAACCGAGCGCGGCGTAAGCAACGGCACCATGCTCGACGATCCACGGCAACGCGCACAAGGTCTCGACGTTGTGCAGCAGCGTCGGCGCGCCGAACAAACCACATGCGCTGATCTGCGGGGGCCGCAGGCGCACCTCGGGGCGGCGCCCCTCCAGCGCGTTGAGCAGCGCGGTCTCCTCGCCGCACAGGTAGCTGCCCGCCCCGATCACCAGCTCGACGTCGAAGCGCTCCCCCAGCCAGCCGGCCCGGCGCGCCTGCTCGATGGCTTCGGCCAACCTCGCGCCCGCCAGCGGATACTCCTTGCGCAGATAGACATAGCCCTGCCCGGCACCCACGCCATGGGCGGCGATGATCATCGCCTCGAGCACACGGAAAGGATCATCCTCCAGCAGGAAGCGGTCGGAGAAGGCGCCGGGGTCGCCCTCGTCGGCGTTGACCACCAGATACTTGCGATCGGCCGGCTGCGCCGCCACCGCCTGCCATTTCCTCCCCGCCGGGAAGCCGGCACCGCCGCGGCCGCGCAGCCCAGACATCTCCACGGCGTGCCGCAGTTGCTCCGGCGCCATGGCCATGGCACGCTGTCGCGCCGTCCCGCCACCGCGCGTGACGTAGTCGGCCAGGCGGTGTACCCCGCCCGCCAGCACGTTGCCGAGCAACACCGCCTGGCGGCTGTGCACCTCGACGTGCGGACGCGGATCGTGGTCGGCCGCGCTGGGGCCGGCGTAACACTTGCCGAGACAATACAAGGGGGACCGGTCGCGCTGCGCCGCCGACCAGCGCACCGGCGCATCGGCGCGTGCGGCAAAGCAGGCCAGCCCACGGCAGCAACGCCCGGCCAGCGGCTCGCCAAGATGGTAGAAGGTATGGGCGGCAAGGTGTCGGGGCAGCACGCGCACGTAAAATCCCCCCTGAGCATAGGGTTTAACTCTTTTACTGTAGTCAAGCGGCGCGATCACAACCGGTATCAGATCAAACACAGCGCAAATAAGCGTTCGCGCCGGGCAGTCGGAACATCCGGAGACGACGGCGGAAGAGCGGCACGGTTTGTTATAGTGGTATTGAAAGAGGTGGCATCCGCCGCCTCGGAAGTGCGCCCGGTGCAAAACCGCCCCTGTCGCGGCCGTAGCACCTGGCCCACGTCGATCGGGAGCCTGCCTTGACCTCGTCGCGCGTGCTGTATCTGCAATCAGGAGGGCCGACGGCGGTGGTCAACGCCTCGGCGCAGGGCGTGATCGAAGCGGCCCGGCACGCCGGCGTGTCGCTGTGCGCCGCCCGGCACGGCCTGACCGGGCTGCGCCAGGGCGAACTGCTCGACCTGGACGCGGTGCCGCAACGGCAATGGCAGCTGCTCTCCACCCTGCCCGGCACCTGCTTCGGTTCCAGCCGCGAGATGCTGCCCCCGTACGACTCGGCACCGGAGACCTGGCACCAGCTACACGACGTCCTGCGCGGAGCAGGCATCGGCACGGTATTGCTCAACGGCGGCAACGGCTCGATGGCCACCGCGCTGCGGCTCACCGAATTCGGCCTGCGCCTGGGCTACCCGCTCCGGGTCATCGGCATTCCCAAGACCATCGACAACGACCTTGTCGCCACCCATTTCAGCCCCGGCTACCCCTCGGCGGCCAAGTATCTGGCCGCCTCGGTACGCGAGTTGGCACTGGATGTATCGAGCCTCGGGCCGGGGCGAGTGATGCTGCTGGAAACCATGGGCCGCAACGCCGGCTGGCTCGCCGCCGGCTGCGCCGCCGCGGCACGCCACCCGGGCGACGCCCCCCACCTGCTGTTGCTGCCCGAAGTGCCGTATCGGCCGGAACGCCTGCTCGATGCCCTCGACACCTGTCTGCGACAGCACGGCCATGCCGTGCTGGTCGTCGCAGAAGGCGTGCGCGACGACAACGGCGTGCTGCTGGCCGAACAGCCTTACACCCCCGGCTCCCCGTTCCAGCAACTGGGCGGCGCCGCGCAGCGCGTGGCGTCCTACCTGGCACAGCAGCGCGGCCTGCACGTCCATGCCGCGGTGGCGGATTGCCTGCAGCGCGCGGCACGCCATCTCGTTTCGGCGCTCGATCTCAGGCTGGCGCAAGCGGCCGGACGCACGGCGCTGGAATGGGCATTGCGGGGACAAAGCGGAGTGATGGTGGGACTGCGTCCGGCACGGGGACAAGAGGACTGGGAAATGGCCGCGGTGGCGCTCGCCGACGTGGCCGACGCCGAACGCCTGCTACCGGCCTCGTACATCGGAGCGGATGGTTTCTCGGTGAGCCCTGACTTTCTCGACTACCTCCGCCCCCTCTTGCAGGGGGAGGACTGGCCACCCTTTGCCGACGGCCTGCCGAGCTATCCATCGCTGGAGTGGCCGATACTGCGCTGGCAATGAGCGGCGCCGAGCAGCATTCCCGTTTCCCCGAAGGGGAACGGCAGACATGATAAGCGCCCCTACAGTCCCGGCACCGACCTAGCTGCTCACACCGCTAAAATCAATCCGGCCACCTTGGGGCGCACTTTCACTATAGTTCCAGCCTCGCAGAATGCAAGGCAAAGTCCTGCCCGGAACCTTCATGCCCGCCAGCCTGGCAACACCGGTCCAAGGCGGTCCCGTACGCCCATCCCTGACGAACCATGGGCCGATGCCCGTACACCACGTGCAGGGCGACGGCGTCAGAACCGCGGCGCTTCGGCGAAGCTCAGCCCCTGCCGGTCCTTGTCCGACAAGACGGGCGGCTGCGTCAGCGGCCAGTCGATCCCCAGCGCCGGATCGTCCCAGCGGATGCAATACTCGTCCCCGGCATGCCAGTAGTCGCTGACCTTATAGCAGAATTCGGCCCCATCCTGTAGTGCCAGGAAGCCGTGCGCGAACCCTTCGGGAATCCACAACTGGCGCCGGTTCTCGGCCGACAGCGTCACGCCGTACCACTGCCCGAAGCTGGGAGAAGCACGTCGCAAGTCCACCGCCACGTCCCATACCGCGCCTTGCGTCACCTGCACCAGTTTGCCCTGCGGATGGGCGTGCTGGTAATGCAGGCCACGCAGCACGTTGGGCCGGGAGCGCGAACGGTTGTCCTGCACGAAGCTCACCTCGCACCCGATCAGCGCGGCAAAGCGGCGCGCGTTGAAGGTCTCGCAGAACTCGCCGCGCTCGTCGGCAAATACCACCGGCTCCAGCAGCAGCAGACCGTTGAGCGCGGTCTCGATGATTTTCATTTTTTTGCCCCAAAGCTTGTGAAAGAACTCGTTGCGAGCCGCCCTCAGCGGGGTAAAGAGCAGCACAGAAACCGGAATGTACACGGAGTACATGAGGATTTCCGATCACTGAGCGAATCTCTGCGTGCACATCGTTGATGTGCCCAGCGAAAGATTCGCACGCAGAGCACATGAACCCGGATCAGGGACGCGCAGCAGATTTATTCACAAGCCCTCAGAAGATGCGTTCGTTGAGCAAGGACAGCAGGTACTGGCCGTAGCCGTTCTTCTTCATCGGCTGGGCCAGACGGGTCAACTGCTCATCGTCGATGAAGCCGCTGCGCCAGGCCACCTCCTCCGGGCTGCCGATCTTCAGTCCCTGGCGCCGCTCCAGCGTCGAGATGAACTGGCCCGCCTCCAGCAGCGATTCGTGGGTACCGGTATCGAGCCAGGCATAGCCGCGTCCCATCACCTGCACGTCCAGTTGTGCGGCATCGAGATAGCGGCGGTTGATGTCGGTGATTTCCAGTTCGCCACGGTCCGAAGGACGCAGCTCGCGCGCGAAGTCGACCACCTGGTCGTCGTAGAAATAGAGCCCTGTCACCGCATAGCGCGACTTCGGTTGCGCCGGTTTCTCTTCCAGACTGACGGCATGGCCCGCCTGGTCGAACTCCACCACGCCGTAGCGCTCCGGGTCGTGCACCGGGTAGGCGAACACCGTGGCGCCACGCTCGCCCTCCGCCGCCTGTTTCATCTTGCCGGCCAGGTCGTGGCCGAAGAACAGGTTGTCCCCCAGCACCAGTGCCGACGGCTGCCCCGCCAGGAACGACTCACCGATCAGAAAGGCCTGTGCGATGCCATCCGGCGTGGGCTGCACCGCATAGCTGAGACTCATGCCCCACTGGCTGCCATCGCCCAAGAGCTGCTGGAAACGCGGCGTATCCTGTGGCGTCGAGATGATCAGCACGTCGCGGATGCCCGCCAGCATCAGGGTACTGAGCGGGTAGTAGATCATCGGCTTGTCGAACACCGGCAGCAGCTGCTTGGAGACGCCGAGGGTGACCGGGTAGAGCCGCGTGCCGGAGCCGCCGGCGAGAATGATGCCTTTGCGTTGAACCATGAGAATTATCCCTTTTGGATGGCGAGCTGCTGCAACACCAGCTGCAGATGATGACGCCAGTCGGGCAGTACGATGCCCAGAGCGACGCGCAGCTTGTGCGTGTCGAGCCGAGAATTGGCGGGGCGCTCGGCCGCCGCCGGATAGTCCGCGGCAGGAATGGCCTGAATCGCCTCCGGCTTCAGCACCAACCCTCCCCCGACATCCTGAGCCAGTCCGACGATCTCGCGGGCGAAGCCGTGCCACGAGGTCTCGCCCGCGGCCGCCAGATGATAAAGGCCGTAGGGCAACACTCGCCCCTCGCGAAGCCGCGACACCAGTTGCGCGCTGACATCGGCGATCAGCATCGCCGAGGTCGGTGCCCCGACCTGGTCGTGCACCACGTTCAGCGTGTCACGCTGGGCGGCCAGGCGCAGGATGGTCTTGACGAAGTTGCCGCCGACGCTCCCGTAGACCCAACTGGTACGCAGCACGTAGTGACGCGAACAATCGTTCATCACCGCCAGCTCGCCATCGCGCTTGGTCCGGCCATACACACTCAAGGGCCTGGTGACATCGCCCTCTCGGTAGGGTGCCACCCCTGCACCGTCGAACACGTAATCGGTGGAAAAATGCAGCAAGGTGGCGCCCAGACGCTCGGCCAGGCGCGCGAGTTCGGCCGGAGCCTCGGCGTTCACCCGCTCCGCCAGCGCCGGCTCGGTCTCGGCACGGTCGACCGCGGTGTAGGCGGCGGCGTTGACGATCAGGTCGGGAGCGAACTCGAGCACCGGCGGCGCCAACTGGTCCGGCCTCGACAAATCCAGAACCTCGCGCCCCGGCGCCCATAGTTTGCCGTAGAGCGCCAGGCTGCGACGCAGCTCGAAACCCAGCTGGCCGCTGCCGCCGGTCAACAGGATACGCATCAGGCAGCTCCGTAGTGCATGTCGATCCAGTCGCGATACGCACCACTTTTCACCGCCGCCACCCACGCCGGGTTAGCCAGATACCAGGCGACCGTGCGCTCAATCCCGCTGGCGAAGGTCTCGCGTGGCTCCCAGCCCAGTTCGCGGCGCATCTTGCCCGCATCGATGGCGTAGCGTCGGTCGTGTCCGGGGCGGTCGGCGACGAAGGCGATCTGCTGCCGGTAGGACACCCCGTCGGCGCGCGGCCGGCAGGCGTCGAGCGTGGCGCACAGCGTCTCGACCACCTCGAGGTTGGTCTTCTCGCACGAGCCGCCGATGGCGTAGACCTCGCCCACCCGGCCGCGCTCCAGCACCGCCATCAGCGCACGGCAATGGTCCTCGACGTAGAGCCAGTCGCGAATCTGGCGACCGTCGCCGTACACCGGCAAGGGCTGGCCGTCGAGGGCGCGGTCGATCATCAGCGGGATCAGTTTTTCCGGGAACTGATACGGTCCATAATTGTTCGAGCAGTTGCTGGTCAGCACCGGCAGGCCGTAGGTATGGTGCCAGGCGCGCACCAGGTGATCGGAGGCCGCCTTGGAGGCGGCGTAGGGACTATTCGGGGCGTACGGCGAGGTTTCGCAGAACGGCGCATCATGCTCCCCCAGCGAGCCGAACACCTCGTCGGTGGAGACGTGCAGAAAGCGGAACGCCGCCTGGTCCCCGTCCGGTAACCCCGACCAGTAGGCGGTAGCCGCCTGCAACAGGCGGAAGGTGCCGTCGATATTCGTTTCGACGAACACCGACGGGCCATGGATCGAGCGGTCGACATGGCTTTCGGCGGCAAAGTTGAGGATGGCGCGGGGGCGGTGTTCGGCCAGCAGCCGCTCCAGCAGCGCCGCATCGCCGATATCCCCGCGTACCAGCTCAACCCGGCCCTCCTCGAGGTAAGGCTGCAAGTTGGCGGCGTTACCGGAATAGGTCAGCTTGTCGAGCACCAACACCGGTTCATCATTCTGCTCCAACCACAGCCTGACAAAATTGGCTCCAATGAAGCCTGCCCCACCCGTCACCAGAATCATCGCTTCCTGTCCCTCTTATGCTGCCCGCCGCCCGGGCGACGCACCGTATCATTCCAGCCGGGTATTCTAGCGGTTCTGGCACGATGACACGAAAAAACCGGTGGGGCTGCCACCGGTCTTGTTCATCGCCCCGCATCAGACCGGGCCGTGCCATCGCAATGACGTGGCGGTTACTCGTTCATCAGCTTGTTGACCGCGTCCACGTAACCCTGCATTGCCTGTTCGGCGCTCATGCCCTTGATCTTGTCCCTGGCGTCGTACTTGGCACGGTTGATGAAATCCATCATGCCCGGTCGCTCGCCCTGGACATCGCCTTCGGTCGCCTGCTTGAACAGCGAGTAGAGCTGCAGCAGAGTCTGGTTGTCCGGCCGCTCGGCCAGGGTTTTCACATCGGCCTGGGCCTGGACGAACAACGTTTGCAGATCTGACATGTTCATTCCTCTGAGTGATTGGGAGCCTGCCTCCCGTTGCGCATGGATGCCGGTTGCCCAGCTTAATCGAGTCGTACTCTAGCACAAATAAAACAATCGTTTTAATTTTGCATGCGCACCTCGATACGCTTGTAGCTCTTTACCGCCACCCCGTTCCGGCGTGCCGGGGCGAAGCGGGCCGAGAGGAAGATACGGCGGGCCTCGGGCTCGAGGACTCCGGAGGGATCGGGCTGTTCGGGCTCCACGGCGTCGACGCCGCCTCGTTCATTGATGTAGACCCTCAGCATCAGGCGCAACTCGCCCTTGGGGGCCTCCGGCGGCAAGGCCAGTTCGATCGGTTGCAGCGGCACCGCCAACACATCGAGCGCCGCTGCGGGGAAATAACCCTCCCCGTCTGCCCCGGACAGCACAGCGGCCGGAGCCGCCGCAACAGGGGCCGATACGTCCGGCGGCATGGTCAGCGGAGCGCTGTCCGCCGAGGAGGATGGTTCATCGCGGATCGGGAGCAAAGCAGGATGGGTCGCCTCGCTCGCGAGCAGCAAGGGGGGGATGGCAGCACGCGCGGGGTGATCCTGGCCGCCCGCCCGGGAGGGTTGCAGCATCACGCTGAGCACGCCCGGCACCGACGCGACCCTGGGCGGAGACCCCGGCAGCAGCATGGCGGTGGCGTGCAAGCCCAATGACAAGCTCAGCGCCAGCGCCAGCCGCTCGCCGATGGACAGGTGCTGATACCAGCAAACCAGCCTCCTGCCCACGTCGAAACCGCGCCCCGCTGCCGAGCACATGGAGGGGTTACTGGGCGCTCAGGTATTTCTCGAATTCGGCCGAGGGAATCGCCCCGGATACCATGCGGCCGTTGCCGAACACCATGGTTGGCGTACCATTGATGCCAAGCTTCGCCCCCAGCGCCTGGTTCTGCTCCAGCACACTGACATCGCAGTTGTCCGGACCGCTCAACTCGGTCCCCTGACGCATGTGCGCAGTCCAGCTACCGACACGGTCCTTACTGCACCAGATCTGGCGCGACTTGCGCATGGCGTCGGGGTGCAGCTGGGTCAGCGGGTAGAGGAAGGTGTAAATGGTGACATTGTTCACGTCCTTCAGCGTTTCGCGCTCCAGCTTCTTGCAGAACGGACAATCCGGGTCGGAGAAAATCGCCACCTTGCGCGCGCCGCTGCCGCGCACTTCTTTCATCGCCGCCGCCAGCGGCAAATCCTTCCACGCCACCTTGGAGAGTTCGGCCACGCGCTTCTCGGTCAGGCTCTCGCGCTTTTCCGCATCGATCAAATCGCCGACGAAGAGGTGCTTGACGCCGGCGTCGACGTAGACGATCTGACGGCCCGGCAACACCACCTCGTAGAGACCGCTCACCGGCGTCGGACTGACACTTTCCACCTTGCGATCCGGGAAGCGGGTAACGAAAGCCTTCTTCACCTCGGCCACGTCCGGATCGGAGGCCTTGGCAACGCAGGCGGCCGACGACAGCAGCAGCGCTGCCAGCGCCAGTTTTTTCAGGGTTGCATTCATGCGTTATTTTCCTTGTTCAGAAACCAATGGCATGGCGGGCGAATTGCCGCTTCAGCGGAGTCAGTCGGTTGGTCAGGCTCAGCCCGGCGTTGCGCAGCCACGGCAAACCCGGCAGCTGGTGCTGATGGAACAGCGCAAACAGCGCATCGCAGGTGGTCTGCATTGTCACCACCGCTTCCTTGCGCTGCCGTGCGAAGCGCCGCAGCAACAGCCAGTCGCCGGGATCGCGATGATCCTGCAGCAACGCCGCCAGCGTCGCCGCATCCTGGAACCCCAGGTTGACCCCCTGCCCGGCCAATGGGTGCACCGTATGTGCCGCGTCCCCGACCAGCGCCACCCGCTCTTTCACAGTACTTTGCGGACGAATCAAGCGCAATGGAAAGGCGGCGGCCGGGGTGATCACGCTCAAACCGCCCAGAGCGTAGTCTCCGGTGGAGGCCACGGTTTCGGCCAAGGTTTCGGCGTCGAGTTCCAACAGCGACTCCGGCTCCGGCGTCGACCACACCATGGACATGCGCTGGCCGGCCATCGGCAACCACGCCAGGATACCGTCGCCGAGGAACCACTGCCGCGCCACGTTGCCGTGCGGCCGTTCGCAGTCGAAATTGGCCACCACGCCGGACTGGCCGTAGGGCTTGACGCTGGCCTCCAGACCGAGCTGGCCGCGCACCCAGGAGTTGGCCCCGTCGGCGCCCACCAGCAGCGCCGCAGTCAACTCGCGGCCGTCGTCGAGCGCCAGGCAAGCCTGACGCGCCGTGGTGGAGAGCGCGCTCGGGCGCACCCCAGTCAGCAGGGTGATGTCGCAGCGCTCCAGCCGCCGCCACAGCGCCGCCAGCATCCAGCGGTTCTCGGCGATCCAGGCCAGCGCCTCGGCGTCGGCGTCGCTGGCGGCAAACTCGATACGGCCGCCGCGGTCGCCGCGCACGTCCATGCTGGCGATGGTGCCGATGCGCTCCATACCGGGCCACGCCCCCAGGCTTTCCAGAAAGCGGCGGTTGGCCGGGCTGACGGCGTAGACACGCGCATCCCAGCCCTGATACAGGTCATCGAAGCAGGCGGTCTGCCCTTCCAGCAAGGCCACGCGCCGGCCGGCCTCGGCCAGCGCCAGCGCCAGGCTGGCTCCGACCAGACCGCCGCCGACCACGATGACGTCGAAATCGTTTTGTCTCGTATTCATTACTTAGCGAGTCCTTTGGACCTCACGGTGCGGGTGAAAGAAATCGTCCCGCGGGGATTCCCTGCGATCATCGCCGCGCCACGAGGCCCGTTCGAGAAGCGCCACCGTGCACGTGGTACGGTGAGCATCACAGGACGGGAATGGGGACGCACAGCCGATTTATTCACAAGCACTCACACACCGAATACCAGGTGACCAGCAAAGGCGCGACGCAGCGGTGGCAGCACGTCGAGTGCCATCATGCCGGCGCCGCGCACGGTTTTGACCAGCTGCGAATGACCGTCGAACAGGCGGATCAGGCCATGGGTGAAACCCACCACGGCATGGCTGTCGATCTTGCGTGAGCCGGCGAAGGCGGCGAGGGCTCGGGCATCGCCCGGATCGGCCACCCCCTCCAAGGCGTCGGCTAGACCGGCCGCGTCGCGCAGACCCAGATTGAGTCCCTGCGCCGCGACCGGATGCATGGTCTGAGCGGCGTTGCCGATCAGCGCCACGCGCCCGCTGACCAGTCGGTTGGCCTGCTTGAGCGCGAGCGGGAACACCGCGCGCGGTCCCGCCGCGAGAATCCGCCCCTGGCGTTCGCCGAAGGCCTGCTGCAACTCGGCGATGAGCACGCTGTCGTCGCTATCACGCAATCGAACGGCGTCGTCGGCGCTACGCGTCCACACCAGCATGAAACCGTCGCCGTGCGGCAGCAGCGCCAGTGGACCGTGCGCAGCAAAACGCTCGTAGGCCACGCCCTGCGGCGGCCGTTCGGTGGTGATCGGCGCCAGCACCGCACATTGGCGGTAATCATGGCTCAAGCGCTTGACCCCGGGCAGGGTGGCGGCGAGTTCGCCCCCTTCGGCCAGCACCACCAGCCGCGCGGTGAGCATGCCCGGCCCCTCGGGGCTGGTCACGGTCAGTCGTGCGTAATGCGGCAGCGACTTCACCGACTCTACCCGGCTCTGCCACAACACCATGACCCCGGCGCTTTCCAGCGCGGCGTTGAGCGATGCGGTCAGCACCGGGTAGTCGACCACCACGCCCAGGTGCGGCAGCGCCAGGTCGGCACGGTCGAGCACGGTGCGGCCGCAACTGCCCTGCTGCGACACGTGCACGGTGTCGATCGTCGTTGCGGCCAGTGCGTCCGGCCAGCCGCCGGCGTCACGCAGCATCTGGCGACTGGCCCAGGACAGCGCCAGCGCGCGCGCGTCGCGGATCGGCGCCTCCTTGGCGCGCGCCTCCACCAGCAGCACGCGGCGCCCGGCACGGGCAAAACGCAGGGCAGCCAAGGCGCCGACCGGGCCGCCTCCGACTACCACGATATCGGCGTGTTCAGGATTTACTGTCATCGTTTCGTTGCTTCACCAGAGTCATTCTGCCGATGCCGCAGCTCATTGCGCGCGCATCAGGTCCTCGATTTCCTGCACGCCCTTGGGCACCGCCGCGGTGTACACCTCGCGGCCGGTTTCGGTCACCAGCACGTCATCCTCGATGCGGATGCCGATATTGTGGAACGCCGCCGGCACGTTGTCGGCCGGACGGATGTAGAGTCCCGGCTCGATGGTGGTGCACATGCCCGGTTGGTAGCTTCGCCACTCGCCGCCCTGCTTGCGCTGGCCGACATCGTGCACATCGAGTCCGATCATGTGGCCGATGCTGTGCATGTAGAACTGGCGGAAGGCGCCGGATTCGATCACGCCGTCCACCGTACCTTGCAGCAGTTTCAGGTCGAGCATGCCGCGCACCAGCACCTGCAACGCGGCGTCGCCGGGGGCCGTCCATACCGCGCCGGGCTTGACCGCGTCGATGCCCGCCAGCTCGGCGGCCAGCACCACTTCGTACAGATCGCGCTGCGGGCCGCTGAAGCGACCGTTGACCGGGAAGGCACGGGTGATGTCCGCGGCATAGCCATTCAGCTCGCAGCCGGCGTCGATCAGCAGCATCTCGCCATCGTTGAGCCGGCAGTCGTTGCCGACGTAATGCAGCGTGCAGGCATTGGCGCCGCCGGCGACGATGCTCTCGTAGGCAGGGAAACGCGCGCCGTGGCTGACGAAGGTGTGCAGCAGTTCGGCCTCGACCTGGTATTCGTAGCGTCCGGGACGGGTGGACTGCATGGCGCGCACGTGCGCCTCAGCCGAAATCTGTCCGGCGCGACGCAGCGTGGCGATCTCGCCAGGGTCCTTGACCATACGCATTTCGTCGAGCGGCACCAGCAGGTCGCCGAAACGCGGGGGAGCCTGTTCCCCGGTGCGGAAGCGGGCGCGCACGGCATTGAGCCAGCCCGCTACCTGCTGGTCGAATGCCGGGCTTCGGCCAACGTTCCACCATAATTGCGGCTGCCCCGAGAGCAAGTCCGGCAAACGCTGATCAAGCTCGGAAACGGGATAGGCCTCGTCGAAGCCGAATTGCTCCTTCGCCCCTTCCGGGCCGTGGCGGAAACCGTCCCAGATTTCCCGCTCCAGGTTCTTTTCACGGCAGAACAGGATGGACTTGCCGGCGCGGGCATCGAGCACCAGCACGGCTCCCGGCTCGGCGAAACCGGTGAGATGGAGGAAATGGCTGTCGGGCCGGTATGGGTAATGGGTGTCCGCGTTGCGGATGGCTTCGGGCGCGGTGGGCAGGATCGCCATCCCCTCCCCGATCTGGCTCATCAGGCGCTGGCGGCGGGCGACATGGGTCTGGGTCATGGTGTCATCTTTCTCCCCGGGATGGCCGTGGGACGTCGGATAGTTGCCGGCAAGAGCCTGTCTCAGTAGACGAGCGAGCCAAGGCAGGTTGAGCGCCACCGGAGCACAGGAACCGGAATGTACACAGAGTACATGAGGATTCCGAGCACCGCTGGCGCTCAAGATGCGAAGGCACAGCCGCCTAATGAGATGGGCTCCAATACCGGCAAAATGACGCTTAGTTTACACCGCCTTGCCGGCTGGCGCGACGAAGCGGCCCAGTCCCGCCAGCGCCAGCGAGGCCCCCAGGACATCGGCCAGGGCGTCCAGCCACTCCGCCGCGCGATCGACGGTCAGCCAGGTCTGCAGCCCCTCGGACACTCCCGCCCAGAGCGCGCAGGCAAGCCAGGCCGCGCACACGGCATGCGGTAAGCCAGCACGGCGCCAGCCCCAGCCCAGCAAGCCGGCCTGCACCGCGAACAGCGCAAAGTGGCCGATCTTGTCGAAATGCGGAAGCGCCGACGGCTCCCCCGCCGGCTTCAGCAGCAGCCACAGCGACAGCCCCCACCACAGCAAGGCCGGCAGCAACGCTCGGTAAGACATGGATGCGCTCCCAAACAAGCAAAAGGCCCGCCATCATGGCAGGCCTTGCAGGACATCGGACCCGGCTCAGCGCTTGAGGAAGAAATCGTAGCGAGCGCGCCGAGGCCGGTTCGAGAAGCACAGCCGCACCAAGGGTACGGCGTGCATCACCGGCCCGGGATCGGGGCGCGCAGCAGATGTATTCCCCAGCGCTTAGAGTGGCTGACAAAACCCAGCGGAGCGGTCCCTGCCAGGCGCACTGCCGCAGACAGTACAATCAGTACGGCAAGTGCTTGCTGGGCGAATCTTAAAGATTCGCACGCGAGCACAACAACGCAGGGAGGGTTTTCTTAGTCGCTCTATTTAGTCGTCCATCACGGCAGAGGTGTACACCTCCTGCACGTCGTCCAGGTCTTCCAGCGCGTCGAGCAGCTTCTGCATGCGCTCGGCGTCTTCGCCGGTCAGCTCGGTTTCGTTCAGCGCGCGCATCGTCACTTCGCCCATTTCCGCCTTGAATCCGGCCGCTTCCAGCGCACCCTTGATCTCGGTGAATTCGTAGGGCGCGGTGATCACCTCGATCGAACCGTCGTCGTTGGTGACAACGTCTTCGGCACCGGCTTCCAACGCCGCTTCCATCAGCGCATCCTCGTCGACCCCCGGCGCGAACACCAGGTAGCCGCAATGCTTGAACTGGAACGCCACGCAGCCGTCGGTGCCCATGTTGCCGCCGTACTTGCTGAAGGCGTGGCGCACGTCGGCCACGGTACGGGTCTTGTTGTCGGTCATGCAATCGACCATCACGGCCGCACCGCCGATGCCGTAGCCCTCGTAGCGGATTTCCACGTAGTCGACGCCTTCCAGCGTGCCGGCGCCGCGGTCGATGGCGCGCTGCACGTTGTCCTTGGGCATGTTGGCGTCCCAGGCCTTGTCCACCGCCAGCCGCAGGCGCGGGTTGGTGTCCATATCGCCGCCGCCAAGACGGGCGGCAACGGTAATTTCCTTGATCAGTCGGGTAAAGATCTTGCCGCGCTTGGCGTCCGCGCGTTCTTTCTTATGCTTGATGTTCGCCCATTTGCTGTGGCCAGCCATAGTCGCCTCAGTCAGTAATAAAGGCCGCAACGCGGCCGGGTTGAGTCCGATGAAATCGGCGACATGTTACCAGAAAGCTACCCCGACTTCAGCATGCCCTGCATGAAGGCGAAGGCCTCGCGATAGATGGATTCGATCGCCGGCACCATCAGCGGCACCGACAGGTAGAGCGCGGCAAAACCGACCAGCAGGGTAAGCGGGAAGCCGAAAGTGAAGATGTTGAACTGCGGCGAGGCGCGGGTCATCACGCCGATGGCAAGGTTGGTCACCAGCAAGGCCGCCACCACCGGCAACGCCAGCCACAGCCCCCAGTTGAAGATATGCCCCCCCACTCCGCCAACGCCTTGAGCCGGTCGGGTGGCAGCGTCATGCCGATAGGCAGGGTGCGAAAGCTTTCGAGCAGGATCTCGATCACCACCTGATGCCCGCCCATCAACAAAAACAGCAGGAAGGTGAACAGCGTCAGGATACGCGCGATGGTCGGCACCTGTGCCGAGTTGATCGGGTCGTAGAACGAGGCGAAGCCCAGGCCCATCTGCGTCCCCATGACGAAGCCGGCCATCTCGACCGCGGTGATGACCACGCGCATCACCAGACCCAGGGCGAGCCCGATGAGCAGCTGTTGCACCAGCACCGCCACGCCCTCGGCCGAAACCACCGGGATGGCCGGCTGAGGCGGCAGCAGCGGCACCAGCAGCAAGGTCAGCAGCAGTGCAAAACCGGCCTTGAACCGGGCCGGGGCGGAACGCGACGAGAACAGCGGGTCGGCCAGCAGCACCCCCATGATGCGGGCGAAGGGCCAGACGAACAGGCTGACCAGCGCGTTGATCTGGAGGTCGCTGATCGGAAACATCAGCCGATCGCGTTGGGGATGCTCTGGAACAGCCGCACGGTGTAGTCGACCAGCGTATTGATCATCCACGGCCCCGCCAGCACCAGGGTGACGAACAGCGCCAGCAGCTTGGGAATGAAGGTCAGGGTCATTTCGTTGATCTGGGTCGCCGCCTGCAGCACGCTGACCAGCAGACCGACCAACAGCGACACCAGCAACACCGGGGCCGCGACGATGATCAGGACGTACAGGGCGTTCTGGACGAGATTGATGACGAGTTCGGGACTCATGGCAAGGCTTTCTTCATGATCCAGTTGTCGAGTGCAACGCCGTCGCGCCAGGCGATATGATCCGATTCGACGGCGAAACCGGCGCGCTCGAACACCGGGCGCGCGCCATGGCTGGCGTAGACCGACAGCTCGACCAGGCCGGCCTGTCGCCCCGTCGCCTCCAAGGCGGCGATGAGACGGCTCGCCACGCCCTGCCCCGCCGCCCACGGAGCCACGAACAGCATGTCGAACTCGCCGTCGTCGGTCAGCCAGGAAAAGCCGGCAAGCGCCCCATCGTCGGCGACCGCCTTGAGCCCGGTACTCCCTCCAAGGCGCCGCGCCCAGGCGGCTCGCCAGCTCGCCGGCATCGGACCGGGAGGCGCCCAGGCCACGCATTGCACCTCGGTGTAATGACGCCGCCCCAGCGTCTGCACGGCGTCGACGAACAGCGCGTGGCAGGCGACCAGGTCGGCTTCGGCCAACGTGACGAGCGTAATGTTCATCCGGTGTAGAAACTCCGTACCAGCGACCCCATCAGCAAGGTCCAGCCGTCCACCAGCACAAACAGCATCAGCTTGAACGGCAGGGAGATGATCACCGGCGATACCATCATCATCCCCATTGCCATCAGGATGCTGGCCACCACCAGGTCGATGATCAGGAACGGGATGAAGACCATGAAGCCGATCTGGAACGCCGTCTTCAGCTCGCTGATCACGAAGGCCGGAATCAGGGTCTTCATCGACACCTCGGCCGGGGTGGGCGGCGCCGGCGACTGCGATACCTCGATGAAAAATGCCAGATCCTTCTCGCGCGTCTGCTTCAGCATGAACTCACGCATCGGCTTGCTGCCCTCCTCCAGCATCTGGGCAAAGCCGATCTTGTCCTCGGAGAACGGCACCCAGGCCTTGCTGTACACCTGGTCGAAGGTCGGCCCCATCACGAACAGCGTCAAAAACAGCGCCAGCCCGACCAGCACCTGGTTGGGCGGCGCCTGCATCGTGCCCATGGCCTGGCGCAGCAACGACAGCACGATGATGATGCGGGTGAACGAGGTCATCATCAGCAGCAGGGCCGGAATGAACGACAGTGCCGTCATGAACAGCAGCATCTGCAGGCTGAGTGAATAGCTCTGCCCGCCGCCGGCGGCCGGCGTGCTGTTCATCAGCGGCAGACCGGCAGCGTCGGCCAGCAGCGGAAACAGGCCTGCCAGCAGCAGGCCGGAGAAAACAAGAAAACGTTTCATGAAGCAGAGGGACCGGAAGGGGGACGGGAAGCGTTCAGCGCCTTCTTCAACCAGCGCGCAAACGGCTCGCCCGGCGTGGCGGCGGCATCGTCGGCGTCGTCCGGGCGCGGCAGGCGCGTCAGCAGGTTGACCGCCTGGGCCGTCACCCCCAGCACCAGCCATTCACCTTCCAGTTCGACGATCACCACCCGCTCGCGCTGCCCCACCATCAGGCCGCTGACCACGCGCAGCCGGTGCGAACCCGGCAGCATGCCGCCGCTCAGGCGGCGGAACAGCCAGGCCACGCCAACGATGGCAAGCAGCACGATGGCCAAGCCGATGACGACCTGCAGCAGGCTCATCAACGGACCGGGCGGCGGTGCCGACGGCGTGGCGGCGGCGGCCGGCAGCGCCAGCAACAACAATAGCAAGCCGCGCATCTTATTTCTGCAGTCGCCGGATGCGCTCGGCCGGGGTGATGATGTCGGTGAGACGGATGCCGAATTTGTCGTTCACCACCACCACTTCACCTTGGGCGATCAGGCAGCCGTTCACCAGCACGTCCATCGGCTCGCCGGCCAGTCCGTCCAGTTCGACCACCGACCCCTGCGCCAGTTGCAGCAGGTTGCGGATGGCGATGCGGGTACGGCCCAGCTCCACGGTGAGCTGCACCGGGATGTCCAGGATCATGTCCAGGTTCTGCGGCACGCTGGCGCTGGCTGCCGCCGCACCGAACTCCTGGAACAGCGCATGGGCCGGCTGTACCGTTGCTTCGGCCTGGGCCTCGACCGACTCCTGCTCGGCCATCGCGGCCGCCCAGTCGTCCATCGACACCTCTTCTTCGCCCATATTCGATTGTTGCTCGTCACTCATTGTTGCTCTCCTCCAGCCTTGGGCTCGGCCAACTCGTGCGCCCCGGCCAGAATGGTTTCTACCTTCAGGGCATAGTGCCCCTGCACCGTGCCGTAAGTGCATTCGACCACCGGAATCCCCGACACGTCGGCGATGATCTTTTCCGGAATCTCCAGCGTCACGACGTCACCCTGCTTCAGATTCAGCACCTGGCCCAGCGTCACGCTGGTACCGGCCAGCGTGGCGACCAGATCGACCTCGGCCGCCTGCACCTGGCGCGACATCAGGCTGACCCAGCGATTGTCGACCTCGGTACGGTCGGCCTGCATGGTGCTCGACAACACGTCGCGAATCGGCTCGACCATGGAGTACGGCAGGCAGACGTGGAACTCGCCGCCGCCCGCGCCCATCTCGATGTGGAAGGTCATGGCCACCACCACCTCGGTCGGCGTCGCGATATTGGCAAACTGCGTGTTCATCTCCGAGCGCAGATAGACGAACTCGATCGGGTAGACCGGCTCCCAGGCCTTCTGGTACTCGGTAAACACCACCTCCAGCAGACGGCGGATGATGCGCTGCTCGGTGGGAGTGAAGTCGCGCCCCTCGACACGAACGTGATAGCGCCCGTCGCTGCCGAACAGGTTGTCGACCACCAGGAATACCAAGTCGGGGTCGAAGATCAACAGACCGGTACCACGCAGCGGCTTGACGTGAACCAGGTTGAGGTTGGTCGGCACGACCAGATTGCGGATGAACTCGCTGTACTTCTGCACCCGCACCGGCCCGACGGAGATTTCCGCGTTGCGCCGGATGAAGTTGAACAATCCGATACGCAGGTTGCGGGCAAAACGCTCGTTGATGATCTCGAGCGTCGGCATGCGCCCGCGCACGATGCGTTCCTGACGACCGATGTCGTAGGTGCGAACACCCTGCGAGTCCTGGCCGCTGTCGTCCTCGGCCTCTTCTCCCGTGACACCCCGCAGAAGGGCATCGACCTCGTCCTGGGAGAGGATATCGTCGGCCATGGCGTTACTGCGACTGGATGATGAAAGCGGTAAACAGGATGTTTTCCACCGGCTGCTCCTCGCCCGCGTCCATCGATTCGTTGATGATCTTCTTGACCTGAGCCTTCAGCTTTACCTTGCCTTCCGGTGTGGAGAGCTCATCCGATGACTTGGACGACAGCAGCAGAATCAGCGCGCTGCGGATCTTGGGCATGTACTCGGTGAATTTTTTCTTGGCTTCTTCGCTGGCGAGTTCTGCCTGCATGTCCACCTGCAGCATGTTTCCGCCATTGCCGGCCAGGTTGACGACGAAGGTGTCCAGTTTTTCGAAGATGGGCGGGCCGTCTTTCTTCTTCTTGGGTTTCTCGGCCGCCTGTTCGGCATGGGCGTCGCCAGCCGGTGCATGCAGGCTGGTGAACATGTAGGCGGCCAACCCCCCGACGGCGACAAGAACCAGCAGCAGCAAAGCGATGACAACAATCATCAGCTTGTTGCCGCCGCCTCCCGATTTTTTTTCGGCTTTCTTTTCTTCCGCCATAAACCTCAATCCGTATCTTGCAGTCTTCAAATAGTAAGCGATCTCTTTATGCTATTTTCCAGAAATCGCAGCAGACTGGATAGAGGCGAATGACAAATTCGACGTGTTATTCGTCATTTTATGGGGGGCACGGTTCCATCCCGTCCGCCCATGATGGGTTGCCCACCCGGATTCAGGCAAAAATGCTCAAGACATTCCTTGCCTTATTGATCAGCGACAAGGCGTCATTACCCTCTGCAGGAGCGTCTTCCTGCTGGCGCGCGGCCTTGGTCTGACGCTGGAACTGGCGCGGGTCGCCGGATTGGCCACTGGAAACCTGGGCGTCGGCCAGCTGCAAGCCGCTCGACGCCAGCATCGAGGCGAGCTTGGGCAGGCTGTTTTCCACGGCTTCGCGCGCTTGCGGAGTGGCCGCACTGAACGTGACCTGAACCTGGTCGTGGTTGAGTTTCAGCGTGACATCGATCGGGCCGAGTTCGGGTGGATTGATCTGGATCTGGGCCTTGTCGGCTTTCACGCTGACCAGCGAGAGCATCTGCTCGCTCATGGACTTGGCCCAGTTGCTGTCGCTGATCGGCAGCGGCAAGGCCAGCACCTTGGCCTGGCCGGCTTCAGCCGCCGCATGCGCCACGCCAGTGGCCGAAGCGTGAACCGGCAAGAATTGTCCTTGCGCCGCGCCGTCCACCGGCAAATTTTGCGCCCCCGGCAGCGCATGCCGGTCGCCCTTCAGCGCGGTCAGCAACTCCTGCTGCGCCTCGTCCGCCGGCGACGCGTCGCCCTTCCCGAGTTGCAGACCCTGCTTCAGTTCCGGGGCAATGGTCGGCGGCACCGTAGGCAAGGCCATGATCGGTCCAGCGAGCACCGGCTCATCCGACAACAGGGCTTTCTTGGCCGATTTCTTGACGTGGCCTGCCCCTTCCCCGTCTGGCTCGGTGCCGGAGGAGGCCGGCGACAGCGCGGCGAGCTGGCTCAGCTGCAGACCGAACAGACCGGCGAACGGGGAACCTTCCGCAACAACGCCGGCGGCCGGGGTGCCGCTCTGAACGGCCACGGCCTTGGCGCTCGCGGCCGGGGAAAGGATGGAAATAGTCATGGCCATGGGCTTCCAGCTAAATGATGGCCATAAAAAAGCAAGTTCCGGGCCAGGACATCGCAGGCACCCCACGTCACGGAGCCGCACCCGGCGCCGCACCTGGGTCAGCACACCGGCAGCCTAGTCCTCGTGCTGCTTGTCCCAGAAACGCCGGGTGGCGAACTCGTCGCTCAGTTTCTGCTGGCGCTTGGCTTCGAGCCCGTCTTGCCTCGCCCGTTCGCGCTCGATCAGCGTTTCGAACGCCTTCAACTGCTTGCGCTCGTTGTTCCAGGCCTGCCGCGCCAGCAAAAAGGTCTGCTGGCAGCGGTCGACCTCGGTCTGCTGGGTGGCCATGGCCTCGTCGAGCCGCGCGATGAAGCGATGGAAATCCTGCCACTGCGCCACCGCCATACCCTGCCCTCCGCCCTGCAGCAGCCGTTGGCGATACTCGTTACGAAAGGCATCGAGTTGATCCAGTCGCGACAGCGCTTCCGCCAGACGGGCCTGAGCCTGCCGCATACGCTCGGCGGCGGCTTCCTGCTTTTCTTCGGCCAACCTGACCAGTAACGCGTACTTGCTGGGCTTCATCGGCTGCGCTCACTACGCCAGGGTCGTGGCCAACTGCTCGAGACAGGAGTCATAACCGTGGGATTCGTGCATCGGTTGGGTGAGAAAGCCGACCATCGGCAGCTGGCGCCGGATCGCCTCATCCAGCATCGGGTCGGAGCCGGCTACGTAAGCACCGACGCTGATCAGGTCGCGGTTGCGCTGGTAGCGGGAGTAGAGTTGTTTGAAACGCCGCGCCAGGTCCATCTGACGCGGTTCTACCACGTCGACCATGACCCGGCTGATCGACTGCTCGATATCGATGGCCGGGTAATGGCCGGCTTCGGCCAACTCGCGCGACAGCACGAAGTGGCCATCGAGAATGGCACGGGCGGCATCGGCGATCGGATCCTGCTGGTCGTCGCCCTCGGACAGCACGGTATAGAACGCGGTGATGGCCCCGCCACCCCGCGCGGCATTGCCGGCGCGTTCGATCAGTTGCGGCAGGCGCGCAAACACCGATGGCGGGTAGCCCTTGGTGACGGGCGGCTCGCCGATGGCCAGCGCGATCTCGCGCTGGGCCATGGCGTAGCGCGTTACCGAATCCATCAACAGCAGCACGTCGAGCCCCTGCTCACGGTAGTACTCGGCCAGCGCCGTGGCGTAGGCGGCGCCATGCAGACGCATCAACGGCGGGGTATCGGCCGGTGCGGCCACGATCACCGAGCGGGCGCGCCCTTCCTCGCCAAGAATGTTCTCGATGAAGTCCTTGACCTCGCGCCCCCGCTCCCCGATCAGACCGACTACCACAATGTCCGCCTTGGTGAAGCGCGCCATCATACCCAGCAGCACGCTCTTGCCGACGCCGGAGCCGGCGAACAGGCCCAGGCGCTGGCCGCGTCCCACGGTCAGCAGGCCGTTGATGGCACGTACACCGACGTCCAGAACATCGCGTACCGGCGAGCGCTCCAGCGGGTTGAGCGGCTGACTGTACAAGGGGAAGTAGGCTTCCGGCTGCAGCGGCCCCTTCTCGTCGAGCGGCCTTCCGAGGGAGTCCAGCACCCGCCCCAGCAGATTGAAGCCGACGGGAACCTGCCTCCCGGCCGCCCCATTGAGACTGAGCGGCACCGTCGCCTGGCCGAAGGCCGGGGCATGCTGCATCGCCAGCGGCCGCACTTCGGAGCCCGGCAACAGCCCCTGAACATTGGTCAGCGGCATCAGAAACACCTTGTCGCCGGCAAACCCGACCACCTCCGCCTCGACACGGCCGCCATCCGGCAGCGCCACCGAGCAGGCGCTCCCCACCGGCAGCTTGATGCCGACAGCCTCCATCACCATGCCGGTAACGCGCACCAGCTTGCCACGCGTCGACCACAGCGGGGTGCGATCGGCGACAGCACGGCAATCGGCAAGGAAGCGCCGCTGGCGCTCAAGCAGAGGGTGAGTCATTGGCGGACGGCTCCAATCCCAGGGCGGACTTCAGCGCCTCGAGGCGGGCAGCCAGGGTCAGGTCCAGCCGCAACTGGGCCGTGTCGATAATGCAGCCGCCGCGCGCGATGGATGGATCGGCCAGCCACTGCCAGACGGTCTCCGGGGTCTCCTGCTGCAAGAAGGTGCGCGCCACCTCCAGATCGGCGGGGTTGACGCGCAAGCGCGCCTGCCCCAGCGAAGCCGGCAGGTCCGACATGGCCTGACGCAGCAGCGACTCGATGGCACAAGGATCGCAGGCCAGATGCGCCGCCACCAGCCGCTCGGCCAGGCCGACCGAGAACGACAGGAGATCGTGCGCCATGTCGGCCTCGATCCGGTTGAGCCCCTCGGCAAACTGGTCGGCCAGAGCCTGCAGAGGCTCCCAATGCCGGGCAAACGCGGTGGAGGCCTCGGCCAGCGCTTCGGCATGTCCTTGCTGGCGCCCTTCGGCCAGGCCGGCCTCGTGACCGGTCTGCCACGCCTCCTGATGAATGGCCTCGAGTTCGGCGGCGGTCGGGTAGGAGCTGGCAGGAACCTCGTCAGCGGGATCGGCCTCGCCTTCTGCCACCGGGTCGGGATCGTCTCCCGTCAGCAGCGCCTCGTCCTCGGAAGCGACGGGATCAGCCTCACCCTCACTGCTGTCAAGGGGCGACGGCGCCTCCTCCTGGAAGCTGGCTGGCGACCAGGTGCGCCACTCCGTGACTTGCTCCCCCGGAATGATGGTGTTACTCGACGAGGCCTTCATCACCGCCCTTGCTGCCTAACACGATCTGGCCGTCGTCGGCGAGCTTGCGCACCACCTTGAGAATCTCTTTCTGCTCGGCTTCCACCTCGGACAGCTTGACCGGCCCCTTGGCCTCGAGATCGTCGCGCAGCATTTCCGCCGCACGCTGGGACATATTGCGGAAGATCTTGTCCTTGAGCTCCTGACTGGTGCCCTTGAGCGCCACCACCAGCGAATCGGTCTGCACTTCGCGCAGGATGGTCTGGATCGAACGGTCGTCGATGTCGAGGATGTTCTCGAACACGAACATCTTGTCCTGGATGCGCTGCGCCAGTTCGGGATCGTGCTCGCGGATATAGCCCAACGCCGAGGCTTCGACATTGCCGCCCATGAAGTTGAGGATTTCCGCCGTCAGGGCGATACCGCCGGCGGCGCTCTTCTTGATGCGGTCGGAACCCGACAAGAGCTGCGTCAGTACGTCATTCAGTTCACGCAGCGCCTGCGGCTGCACCCCCTCCAGCGTGGCGGTGCGGATCAGCACCTCGTTGCGCAGTCGCTCGGGGAAGTAACCCAGGATGGCGCTGGACAGATCCGGGTCGAGATGAACCAGAATGGTGGCGACGATCTGCGGGTGCTCGTTGCGGATGAGGTCGGCGGCCGACGACGGGTCCATCCACTTCAGGCTCTCGATACCGCTCTGGTCGTTGCCCTGCATGATCTTGTCGAGCAGGTTGGACGCCTTGTCCGCCCCCAGTGCCTCGACCAGCACGTTACGCAGGTATTCGTCCGAAGCACCGAGACTCGCTCGCGCCTGGCACTCCTCGCGGAACTTGCCGACTACGTCGTCGATGTCCTCGTGGCTGAGATTGTTGATCGAGGCCATGGCCAGCGAAATCTTCTGGACCTCCTTGGGACCGAGGTACTTGAACACCTCGACGGCCTCGGCCTGCCCCAGGCTGAACAGCAGCACCGCGCTGCGGTGCACTCCGTTGTCACTCATCGGAACTGATCCATTCCTTGATGATCTGGGCCGCCATGCGCGGATCGGCCTTGACCAACTCGCGAGCGGCTTCCAGGTTGCTCATGTACTGGCGGCGCTGCAGTTCACGTGGATCGAGGTTGGCCTCCTCGACCGCCGCGGCTCCGGCCTCACCCTCTTCTCCGGCCACGGCCAGCAAGCGGCCGGGCGCCCCACCCGCTTCTTCGCCGCCGCCGCCGGGCTGCCCCTTGTCGCCCTTGGCCGGTTTGAGCACGTCGCGCACGATCGGACGTACCACGCCAAACAACAGGTACAGCACGGCGATCGCCAACAGCACATACTTGACCAGGTCAGTGGCGTTACTGCTGACGTAGTCGACGACCTTCTCCTGCAGCGAGGCGGGAGGTGCGTTGCCGGCGAAAGCGGCGTTGACCACGTTGAGGGTGTCGCCACGCTCCGTGTTATAGCCCATGGTCTCGCGCACCAGATTATTGATCTGCTGGATTTCCTGGGCAGTGAGCGGGGTCGGCTTCACCTCGCCGTTGCGATCCGGCATCAGGCGATAGTTGACCACCACCGCCGCCGACAGACGCTTGAGCACCCCTTTTGGCAGCTTGGTGTGCTGGATGGTCTTGTCGACTTCGTAGTTGGTGATGAGTTGCCGCTCGAGCGCACCGTTCTGCCCCAGGGGCTGACCGGACAAGGTAGCCGTCCCCGGCGCGGCCCCCGGCGGCAAGGTCAGCGGCGCCGAAGCGGCCGACGGCGGCTGATTGGACAAGGCGCCGGGCACGCCGCCCGGCAGATTGGAGCCGCTCCCCAGCTTCTCGACGATCTGCTGGCTGCGCGTCGCCGAGGGATTGGGGGTGGAGTTCGGACGGAAGGTTTCCGAGGTCTGTTCCACCTCGGAGAAATCGACGTTGGCGGTGACCTGCGCCCGCACGTTGCCCTTGCCGAAGATCGGCTCCAGGATTCCCTCGATGCGCTTGACGAAATCGCTCTCGATCTGGTGCACATAGCCGAGCTGGCGCTGGTCGAGGCCGGCGGCATTATTGACGTCGGACTGACTGGAAAGCAGGTTGCCGTCCTGGTCGACCACGGTCACGTTGCGCGCCGACAGATTGGGCACGGAACTGGAAACCAGATGCAGGATGCCGGAGATCTGGCCGCCATCGAGCACGCGCCCCGGATACAGGTTGAGCATCACCGACGCCGTCGGCTGCTGCTGGTCGCGCACGAACACGCTCTGCTTGGGAATGGCGATATGCACGCGCGCCGACTCGACCGCGCCGATAGCCTCGATGGTACGCGCCAGCTCACCTTCGATGGCGCGCTGGTAGTTGACCTGCTCGGCAAACTGGCTGATGCCGAACTTCTGGTTATCCATCAGTTCGAAGCCGACGCCACCGGCCTTGGGCAACCCCTGCGCCGCCAGTTTCAGGCGGACATCGTAGACTTTGTCGGACGGCACCGAGATCACGCCGCCGCCACCGATCTGATAGGGCACGTTCATCTGCTGCAGGGCAGCTGTGATCTGACCGCCATCGCGGTCGGCCAGATTGGCGAACAGGACTTTGTAGTCGGGCGTACGATTGAGGATGAGCAGGCCGACAATGACCGAGAATACGGCAGCCAACGCCGCAAACAGGAGGATTTTCTTGTTATTGGGCAGCGCCTTGAAGCGGTCGCTCGCTTCATTGACGCGCGTGCGCCAGGGGGGTGTAGCGTTATCTGCCAGATCAGCCATACAGTGGTTTTATGCTTTCAATTCAAACCGCTGCCGGCATGACACGGGCAGCGCTAGATCTGAGTATTCATGATTTCCTGATAGGCGGATACCAGCTTGTTGCGTGCCTGGACCATGGTCTGGAACGACAGACTGGCTTTCTGCAAAGACACCATCACGTCCTGCAGGTTAACCCCTTCCTCCCCCAGCTCAAACTGCTTCTGCATTTCCTGCGAAGTCTGCTGAGCGGAATTTACCTGCTCGATAGTGGACTTGAGAACATCCGCAAAGTCAACTTGCGATGTCTCCTGCGGCTGCGGTGCCTTGCCCGCCGCCAACGCAGCGGACGCTCGCAATTCTCCTAATAGCTGGTCAATACCCTGTGTCGACATGCTTACTCCCTGCTGCCTGGCACCCCGATCCGCCCTTCGTCCGCGTCCGCCATCGAGTCGTCCTCCCGATAACGCTGCAACTTATAACGCAGGGTGCGTTCGCTGATGCCCAGTTTTTCCGCCGCGAGCTTCTTCACTCCACCTACGGCAGCCAGTGTTTCCAGAATGTGCCGGCGCTCCAGCGTCTTCATGTCTGACTCCGCTGGCGGGGCGACGGCAACCGGGGAAAAGGCAACCGGTTCCACAAGGCAGGAATAGTCTGACAGCATCAGATCGGCGGCAAGAATTTCCGCCCCGGCGGCAAGAATCACCGCCCGCTGCATGACATTTTCCAGTTCGCGGATGTTACCTTCCCAACTATAGGCCGTCAATTGACGCTCCGCCTCGGGCGATAGCCTGAGGGGGCCCCGTCCGGCGGCCTCTGCATACCGTTTAAGCACAAGCCGTGCCAGCGGCAGGATATCGTCGCGCCGCGCCGCCAGCGACGGGATAGTCAGCGGGAAGACGTTGAGGCGGAAATACAGGTCCTCGCGAAAACGTCCCGCTTCCACTTCGCGCTGGATGTCGCGGTTGGTGGTGGCCAACACCCGCACGTCGAGCCGGATGGTACGGGTACTGCCGACCCGCTCCACTTCGCGCTCCTGCAGCACCCTCAACAGTTTGGCCTGCAGCGCCAGCGGCATTTCGGTGATCTCGTCGAGCAGCAGCGTGCCGCCTTGGGCCTGCTCGAACTTGCCAGGTAGCGCCTGGGCCGCACCGGTGAAGGCGCCCTTCTCGTGCCCGAACAGGGTCGACTCCAGCAGGTTTTCCGGTATCGCCGCGCAGTTGACCGCCACGAACGGGCCTGCCGCACGTCGCGAATGGCGATGGATATACCGCGCCAGCACCTCCTTGCCAGCGCCGCTGGGGCCGGAAATCAGTACTGTGGCGTCGCTTTGCGCGACCCGCCCGGCCAGCGAGAACAGCTGGCGCATGGCGGCCGACTCGGCCACCACGCCGTCGTCGTCGCCCCCCGGCATGCGCAGCAGGTGCTTTTCGACTTCACGGATCAAACTGGCCGGCTCGAAGGGCTTGAGCAGGTAATGGGTGGCACCGGCGCGCAGCAGTTCGATGGCACGCTCGATCACGCCGTAAGCGGTCATCAGGATGAAGGGCACGCCGGGATGGCGCTTCTTCACCTCGTCGAACAGCGCGTAACCATCCATCGGCTGCATCTGAGCGTCGGACACGATCAGCCCGACCGGCTCCTTCGCCAGTACCGCAAGCGCCTCGTGACCGTCGCCGGCCTCAAGCGTGGGGTAACCGGAGAGGCTCAGGGTGTCGACGATGGCTTCGCGCAGATCGGCGTCGTCCTCGACCACCAGAATGGGTAAAAACGTCATGATTGTCCTGTTATGACTGCGGCGGTCGCTGCTGTACCAGTGCCTGCAAGCGCGCGGCGATGGAGGTCAGCGGCAGCACCTCGTGCGTTCCGCCCTGCGCGATGGCTTCCTTGGGCATGCCGAACACCACGCAGCTGGCCTCGTCCTGAGCGATGTTGTAGGCACCCGCCTGCTTCAGTTCGAGCATGCCACTGGCGCCGTCACGCCCCATGCCGGTGAGGATGATGCCGATGCAGTTCTTGCCGGCGACGTTGGCCGCGGAGCGGAACAGCACGTCGACCGAAGGGCGATGGCGGTTGACCGGTGGACCGGCGTTGAGACTGGCGACCAAACCCAGGGCCGGTATGGCCTGCAACAGCAGGTGAGAGTGGCCAGGGGCGATGTAGACGGTATTGGCCTGGAGCCGCTCGTTGTCCTCGGCCTCCTTCACGCGCAGTTTGCACAAGGAATCGAGCCGGGCGGCGAACGATTTGGTGAACATCTCCGGCATGTGCTGGGCTACCAGGATCGGTGGCATCCCCTCGGGCAGCACCGTCAGCAGTGCTCGCAGGGCTTCCGTGCCGCCGGTCGAGGAGCCGATGACGATGACGCTCTGCCGCAGCAAGGGCGCACGCCCAGGCTGCCGCGCCAGGATGATGTCGGCCGAGTGACTGGGTGCGACGTCAATGGTTGTTGGTTTGGCGTTGACCACTTTCGGCGGAATCCCCATGAATTTCCTTTTATGACCGGAGCGCGCACCAGGTGGGCGGGGTTGGCCGAAGCAATGCCCGGGACGAGCTCCCATGGCGTTTTTCTTGTTTATTGATGATAGCAGCATCAGACCACAGATGACGGCAGACCATCCGGCTTCAGGGCTGGATTTCAGCCTGCTGCAGTCGTGCAAGCCAGCCGTCGCAGGCAGCCTCGAGCAGGTCGAGCACGCGATCGAAACCGCTGGCGCCGCCGTAATAGGGATCGGGCACCTCCTGGTTGGGACCAAGCGGCGCCAGCATCAAGGCCAGCTTGTGCTGCATGCCCGGCGGGCACAGCTGACGCAGGGCGGCAAGGTTGCGCTGATCGGCCGCCAACACCAGATCGAAGCGCTCGAAGTCAGCCCGGGTCACCTGGCGCGCACGCTGTGTCGACAGGTCGTACCCCCGCTGGCGGGCCGCCTGCTGGCTGCGCTGGTCCGGCGCCTCGCCGACGTGGTAACCGTGAGTGCCAGCCGAATCAATGAGGATGGCCGCCGCCAAGCCGGCGCGCTCGACCTTGGCGCGCATCACGCCCTCCGCTGTCGGCGAGCGGCAGATATTGCCGTGGCAGACCATGAGAAGGTTGATGACCTCTTTTGGCGCAATTGTTTTTCCTGTTGTCCCGCTCATGTTCACGCCTAACAAATGTCTCCACATCGGCCCATGCCATAACCATGGCATCCGTATCTTAACAGGGGATGGGTCTGTTTGAAGGCGAGATTGTAGAGGCATAACGGTCAGGCGCAAGACCGGGCCGCCGAACGGCCAGGCATCCACCAGAAGGCACAGTGCACGGGAAAGCACCATCGATCGCCGAACGGCAGCGGCGATGATGGGCGGCGTCGGCCTGACACCGTCAAAACGCCGGAATGCAAAAAGCCCCGCAGAGCGGGGCTTCTTTAATTTCGCGCTTTCTGATCGAATCAGAGCGGCTGAATATTGGTGGCTTGCGGGCCTTTTTGACCCTTGCCGGACTGGTAGCTCACCTTTTGGCCTTCTTGCAGCGACTTGAAGCCATCAGCGCGAATCTCGGAGAAATGGGCGAACAGATCTTCACCACCTGCATCCGGGGAGATGAAGCCAAAGCCTTTTGCGTCGTTAAACCATTTAACGGTACCGGTTTCCATATTGTCATTCCTTAAAGCTGATTATGAGCATTTGCTCGGGAACACGAAGATCAAGGAAGAGGAATATGAAACAACTGAAGTACCAGTTTGGCCACCGCAATATAACGACAAATCCACCGCTTGAAGATCCTGCACCCGCATTTATACGGAGTATTTCATCCGGCGTCCAACTATTTGTAAAAAAACTTGCTAGCCGGTCGGGCGGATCGCCCCTTCCCGCCCGGCGGGAACAGTCGCACCGGCCGGGATTACCGTTACACCTTACAGCTCGTTGATCCAGGCCTTTTCCTTCAACGCCTTGAGCTGATCGCGCAGCCCGGCGGCTTTCTCGAACTCCAGGTTGCGCGCGGCCTCCAGCATGTCTTTTTCGAGGCGCTTGATTTCCTTGGCCAGCGCTTTCTCGTCCATCATCGCCACGCGCGCGTCGTCGACCAGTTTCTTCTTCTCGGCCTCGGCGCTGTACACCCCGTCGATGATGTCCTTGATCTTCTTCTCCACCCCTTTGGGCACGATGCCATGCTCGGTGTTGAAGGCGATCTGCTTGGTACGGCGTCGTTCGGTCTCGTCGATGGCGCGCCGCATCGAGTTGGTAATGCGGTCGGCGTAGAGCAGCGCCTTGCCGTGCAGGTTGCGCGCGGCGCGGCCGATGGTCTGGATCAGCGAGCGGTCGGAGCGCAGGAAGCCCTCCTTGTCGGCATCGAGGATGGCCACCAGGCTGACCTCGGGGATGTCCAGCCCCTCGCGCAGCAGGTTGATGCCGATCAGCACGTCGAACATGCCAAGCCGCAGGTCGCGGATGATCTCGACACGCTCGACGGTGTCGATGTCGGAGTGCAGGTAGCGCACCTTGACGCCGTGCTCGGTGTAGTAGTCGGCCAGTTGTTCGGCCATGCGCTTGGTGAGCGTGGTGACCAGCACGCGCTCGTTGCTCCCCACCCGGAGGGTGATCTCTGACAGCAGGTCGTCGACCTGGCTCGCCACCGGACGGATTTCGATCTCGGGGTCGATCAGGCCGGTGGGGCGCACCACCTGCTCCACCACCTGGCCGGCATGGCCGGCTTCGTAGTCGGCCGGCGTGGCCGAGATGAACACCGTCTGCGGCATCATGCGCTCGAACTCGTTGAACTTGAGCGGACGGTTGTCGGCCGCCGACGGCAGGCGGAAGCCATAGTCGACCAGGTTCAGCTTGCGCGCGGCGTCGCCCTTGTACATGCCGCCGATCTGCGGAATGGTGACGTGGCTCTCGTCGATGAACATCAGGGCGTCCTTGGGCAGGTAGTCGATCAAGGTCGGCGGTGGCTCACCCGGGCCACGGCCGGAGAAATGCCGCGAGTAGTTCTCGATGCCCTTGCAGAAGCCCATCTCGTACAGCATCTCGAGATCGAAGCGGGTGCGCTGCTCGATGCGCTGCGCTTCGACCAGCTTGCCCTCGCGCTGGTAGAAATCGACACGCTCGCGCAGTTCCAGCTTGATCTTCTCGCAGGCGCGCAGCACGGTGTCGCGCGGCGTGACGTAGTGACTTGACGGAAACACCGTGAAGCGCCCGACCCGCTGCCGGGTGACGCCGGTGAGCGGGTCGAACAGCGTCAGCGTTTCCAGTTCGTCGTCGAACAGGCTGACGCGCAGCGCGAGTTCGGCCGATTCCGCCGGGAAGATGTCGATCACGTCGCCGCGCACGCGGAAGGTGCCGCGCGTGAAGTCGAGGTCGTTGCGCTCGTACTGCATCGCCACTAGACGCCCGATGATCTCGCGCTGCGCGATGGTTTCGCCTTCCTTGAGATGCAGGATCATCTGGTGGTAGTCGGACGGGTCGCCGATACCGTAGATCGCCGACACGGTGGCGACGATCACGCAGTCGGGCCGCTCCAGCAGGCTCTTGGTGGCGGACAGGCGCATCTGCTCGATGTGCTCGTTGATGCTGGAGTCCTTCTCGATGAACAGGTCGCGGCTGGGAACGTAGGCTTCCGGCTGGTAGTAGTCGTAGTAGGAGACGAAGTATTCGACCGCGTTCTCGGGAAAGAACTCGCGCATCTCGGAATAGAGCTGGGCCGCCAGCGTCTTGTTGTGCGCCATGATGATGGCGGGCCGCCCGGTGCGGGCGATGACGTTGGCCATGGTGAAGGTCTTACCGGAGCCGGTCACCCCGAGCAGGGTCTGGTAGGACAGGCCGTCGGACAGCCCTTCCACCAGCTGCGCGATGGCGGCCGGCTGGTCGCCGGCGGGCGGAAACGGCTGATGGAGCTTGAACGGACTATCGGGGAAGGTGACGATCATGCTGCTCTCGGTTTGGGCGCTTGAGACCTTCATTTTACAAGAGTGTGGCGAGAAACTCCCGAGCCACGGAAGAGTCAGTATTTTTTGGCAATTTACCGCCACACGGCCGCGGTGGATTGTTTAAAATAAAAGTGTTCGTTCCACCCCCTTATGACGTACGGGAGCAGTTGATAATGTTAAGGAATTTTGCGGGTTGGCTGGTGGCCGCCGCTCTCGCCATGCCGCTTGCCGCCCACGCCGACAGCGCCGGGATTCGAGGCATTCAGGTCGCCGCCAACATGACCGGCGCGCCGCACCTGAATTCGCACACGGTGCTGGTGCTCAACGGCGCCAATGGCGAAGCCTTGTACCAGAAAAATACCGATCTGCCGCTGCCGTTCGCGTCGATCACCAAGCTGATGACGGCGATGGTCACGCTGGACGCCGGGCTGTCGATGGATGAGCCGATCACCATCACCGAGAATGAGATAGACCGGCTGAAGAACACCTCGTCGCGATTGTCCGTGGGCACCACTCTGCCGCGCCGCGAAATGCTGCTGCTGGCGCTGATGTCGTCGGAGAATCGTGCCGCTGCCGCGCTGGCGCGCACCTACCCCGGCGGCACCCAGGCCTTCGTCGCACAGATGAACCGCAAGGCGCGCGCGCTCGGCATGAACAACACAGTGTTCTACGACCCGACCGGGCTCGAGGTGCGCAACACGGCAACCGCCATGGACCTGGCGCGCATGGTCCGGGCCGCCAACGGCTACCCGCTGATCCGCACCTTCACCACCACGCAGGAGCATGAGGTGATGTCGGGTTCGCGCCGCATGCTGCATTACAAGAACAGCAACGCGCTGGTGCGCGAGGGCGACTGGGACATTTCGCTGCAGAAGACCGGCTATATCCAGGAGGCCGGGCGCTGCATGGTGCTGCAAACCACGGTCGGCTCGCAGCCGCTGATCATCGTGCTGCTGGCCGCCGGCGCGCCGTCGGCACGGGTCAGCGACGCCCGTGCGATCCGCAACTGGCTGGAACGCCATCCGGGCACCTGGCTCGCCGGCTGAACCCCGGCGCCAGGAAACAGGCAATGAAAAACGCGGCCATGGCCGCGTTTTTCATTGGGCGTCCAGTTGCTGGTCCCAGTACGGGGGATCACCGAAGGTCTGCAGCAGGAAGTCGATCAGGACGCGCACCTTGGGCGACAGGTGCCGCCGGCTCGGGTAGATGGCTAACACCTCTTGTGCCGGCAGCGCATAGCCGGGCAGCACTTGGCGCACCCGCCCGGCACGGAGGGCGTCGCTGACCGCCCAGGTGGAACGGATCGCGATGCCGCCGCCGGCGAGACAGGCCTCGCCCACGGCGTCGCCCAGATTGCTGACCAGGTTACCGCGCACCTCGACCTCGGAGGGCCCCTGCGGCCCGTCGAGCGACCAGACCTGGCTGCGCGTGCCCACCTCGTCCAGCAACAGGCAATTGTGCCGGGCCAGCTCGGCCGGGTGCCGCGGCTCGCCCTGCCGGGCCAGGTAGCCGGGGGCGGCGCACAGGATGCGCCGGTTGACGCACAGCGGGCGCGCCACCAGCCCCGGCTTGTCGGGCTGGCCGATGCGGATCGCCAGATCGAGAGCACCGTCGACCAGGTCGAGCACGGCATCGGTCAGCAGCAGGTGCACCTCGAGTTGCGGGTAGCGTTCGAGGAAGGCCGGCAGATGCGGCGCCAGGTGCTGGCGCCCGAACGAGGCCGAGGCGGTGACCTTGAGCACGCCGGAGGGCTGGTGCTGGCGCGCCATCAACAGGGCCTCGGTTTCGGCCAGCTCATCCAGAACCGCGCGGCCGCGCTGATAGTACAACTCGCCTTCCGGGGTCAGGGCCTGGCGCCGGGTGGTGCGCTGCAACAGCCGCACCCCGAGGCGCGCCTCGAGGTTGATCAGGCGCCGGCTGATGACGGCGCTGGACAGACGGAGGCGTTCGCCCGCCTTGACCAGGCTGCCTTGCTCGACCACGGCGCAGAAGATGTGCAGATCGCTGAGTGGCTCCATTCGCTTTGTTTTTTTGATAAATATTCAAAATACACCCTATTTATCAAAAAATCTGCCGATTTCACAATGGATGTACATCGTCATTTCTCCAGAAAGGCCTGCGCCATGAAAGCCGTCGCCCTCACCCGCTACCTGCCGATCGACCATCCGGAAGCCTTGCTCGACGTCGAGCTGCCACGCCCGCCAGCGCAGGGGCACGACCTGCTGGTGCGGGTCGAGGCCGTGTCGGTCAACCCGGTCGACACCAAGGTACGCTCGCCGAAGGACAAGGTGGAGTCCAGTCCGCGCGTGCTGGGCTGGGACGCGGCCGGCGTGGTCGAGGCCGTCGGCCCGGACGTCACCCTGTTTCAGCCCGGCGATGCGGTCTACTACGCCGGCGACATCACGCGCCAGGGCAGCAACAGCGAATACCAGCTGGTCGACGAGCGCATCGTCGGCCACAAGCCGGCCTCGCTCGACTTCGCCGCCGCCGCGGCCCTGCCGCTGACCGCGATCACCGCCTACGAGGGCCTGTTCGCTCGGCTCGGCCTCGATTCGAACGGTGCCGACGCCGGCAAGAGCCTGCTGGTGATCGGCGGCGCCGGCGGTGTCGGCTCGCTGGTGATCCAGTTTGCCAAGCTGGCCGGGCTGACGGTGATCGCCACGGCCGGTCGGCCCCACAGCGCCGACTGGTGCCGCCAGCTCGGCGCCGATCTGGTGCTCGATCGCCATCACCCCCTGATACCTGTGCTGACGCTGCACGGGCACCCCCAGGTCGACTACATCTTCAATGCCGCCGATACCGACGGCTACTGGGAGACGATGGGTGAGGCGATCCGGCCGCAGGGGCGCATCGTCACCATCGTCGAAAACCGTGGCCCCCTGGCGCAGGATCAGCTCAAGCTCAAGAGCGCAACGCACGTATGGGAGTTCATGTTCACCCGCCCGATGTACCGCACGCCCGACCAGATCGAGCAACACCACCTGCTGGAGACGGTAGCGGGCTGGATCGACAGCGGCCGGGTCAAGGGTACGCTGAGCGAGACGTGGTCGCCGATCAACGCCGAGAATCTGCGCCGGGCGCACCGCCTGCTGGAGTCCGGCAGCATGGTCGGCAAGCTGGTGCTGCAGAGCTGGTAGAATATCGTCATGGACGGCGGCGCGGCTTCGGCCAACCTGCGCCGCATCGACAACTGACCACGACAGGAGACCATGACGATGACCCTTACAACCTGGCTGCTCTACAGCACCGTGGCCCTGGCGACCGCCCTCAGCCCGGGGCCGGCGGTACTGCTGGCGATTTCCAACTCGCTGACCCTGGGCGCGCGACGCGCGCTGATCTGTTCGAGCGGCAACGTGCTCGGCGTGTTCGTCGTCTCGGGCACGGCGATGGCGGGACTGGGGCTGCTGCTGAAAAGCTCGGCAACATTGTTTCTGCTGCTCAAGGTATGCGGGGCGCTCTACCTGATCTATCTGGGGCTGCGCCAGTGGAAGAGCCGTGCCAATCTGTTCGCCCAGACCACTTCAGCGGCGGTGCCGGCCATGCAGTCGCCGCGTCAGCTGTTTCTGCGCGGGACCCTGGTGTCGATCACCAACCCCAAGAGCATCCTGTTCTTCACCGCGCTGTTCCCGCAGTTCATGCGTCCGGACCAGGCGGTAGCCGAGCAGTTCCTGGTGCTGACGGCGACCTTTGCTGCCTGCACCGTGTTGTCACACCTGAGCTATGTGCTGCTGGCGCGTTCGCTGAAGGGCTGGTTCACCACCGATGGGCGCGCCCGGCTGTTCAACCGGGTGTGCGGTGGCGCCTTCATGCTGCTGGGGATCGGCGTGTTCCGGCTGAAGAACCAGGCCAGCTAGACTGGCCCGGCGAATAAGGAAAGGTTGGCCGAACGCTATTCCCCGCGTTCGGCCAACCTTGTTACCCACGCCTACCCATGCCGATGCGCCGAAGACGCGGCCTGCGCCTGTTCGTCGCCTCAGCCGTGGCGGAAGGCGATCAGGTGGTCCAGCTCGAGGCGGATGCCGATTGCCTCGCCCACGGCGTGGTTGTGATGGCTCGGCACCTGCGCCAGCACGCGCTGGCCGGACGGCAGCGTCAGGGTGTAGTGGAACTCGGCGCCGCGGAACACCTTGGATTCGACGATGGCGGTCATCGGGCTGGCATCGTCATGCTGCACATCGTCGGGACGCAGCAGTACGTCCACCCGGTCGTTCACTGCGAAACCCAGCGGCAGCATCCCGCAAAATTCGCCGATCTCCAGGCTGATGCATTGCGGCCCGCTGACGCGACCGGGCAGGAACACGCCCTGGCCGATGAAGTCGGCAACGTAGCGCGTGGCCGGCTGGTGGTAGAGCCGGTACGGCGTGTCCCACTGCAGCAGGCGTCCGCCCTGCATCACCCCGACCCGGTCGGCCATGGCGAACGCTTCGTTCTGGTCGTGCGTGACCAGGATGGCGGTGGTGTTTTCGTGTTTCAGGATGTCGCGCACCTCGCGTGACAGGCGCTCGCGCAGGTCGACGTCGAGGTTGGAAAACGGCTCGTCCATCAGCAACAGGCGCGGCCGCGGCGCCAGGGCGCGCGCCAGCGCCACGCGCTGCTGCTGGCCGCCGGACAACTCGTGCGGGTAGGACTGGGCCAGACCGGCGAGGCCGACCACCCCGAGCATTTCGGTCACCCGTGCCGCGCGCTCGCCACGCCCGAGCGCGCGCAGGCCGAAGCCGACGTTGCCGGCCACGGTCAGGTGCGGGAACAAGGCGTAATCCTGGAACACCATGCCGATCGCGCGCTTGTGCGCCGGGCACAGGTAATCGCGGCGGCTGATGGCGCGGCCATCAAGACGGATTTCACCGTCATTCACCGGCTCGAAACCGGCGATGCAGCGCAGCACCGTGGTCTTGCCGCAGCCCGAGCTGCCCACCAGGCAGGCGATCTCGCCCTTCTGCAGCGCAAAGCTCATCGCCTCGACCACCGTGGTGGCGCCGTAGGCCTGGCTGACGGTATCCAATTCAAGCAAGGCAGTCATGATTCAGAGCGGGTCTTTCTGACGGGACAGCAAGATGACCGGCACCAGGCCGGCCAGCACGATGGCGACGGCCGGCAGCGCGGCATGCTCCCACTGACCTTCGGTGGTAAAGGAGAACACCCGGACGGCCAGGGTGTCCCAATCGAACGGACGGGTCATCAGCGTGATCGGCATTTCCTTCATCACGTCGACAAACACCATCAGCACGGCAGTAAACAGGCTGCCCTTCAACAACGGCAGGTGCACGTGGCGCAGCAGCCCCCAGCCGGCGTAGCCAAGGTTGCGCGCCGCTTCTTCCTGGCTGCGGGTGATGCGCCCCATTGCGCTATCGATGGCGGAATGGCCCACCGCCAGGAAGCGCGACACATAGGCCAGCAGCATCACCAGCAGCGTGCCCTTGAAGATGGCGGTGACGTCGGGACCGAGCGCGCCGCCGAACCAGCGCAAGAGCAGGTTGTCGAGCCAGGCGACCGGCACGAACACCCCCACCGCCAGCACCGTGCCGGGCACGGCGTAGCCCAGCGTGGCCAGTTTGGCCAACAGCCGCGTGGCGGGGTGCGGGTCGCGCCGCTGGGCGTAGGCCAGCGCCAGCGCCACCACGGCCACCGCCACGGCCGCCATCAGCGACAGCGCCACCGAACGCAGCGCGTAGCCCAGCAAGTCGGCGTTGAACTCCTCCGCCGCCAGTTGCCACGCCCACCACACCAGTTGGCCGAACGGCAGCACAAAGGCCAAGAGCAGCACCAGCCCCGCCCACAGCGTCGCGGCCCAGCACTGCCAGCCGGTCAGCCGCAAACGCGGCGACGGTGCGGCACGGCCGGTCTGGGTATAGGCGCGCCGACCGCGCGCACGCTGCTCCAGCCACACCAGCACGAACACCATCAGCACCAGCAGCGACGCCAGCTGCTTGGCTGCCGGCAGCGAGAACAGGCTGAACCAGGCCTTGTAGATGGCCGAGGTGAAGGTGTCGTAATTGAAGATGGCGACGGTGCCGAAGTCGGCCAGGGTTTCCATCAGCGCCAGCGTCACGCCGCCGATGATCCACGGCCGCGCCATCGGCAGCGCCACGTGCCAGAAACCCTTGACGCGCGACAGCCCGAACGATTGCCCCACCTCCAGCGCGCGCCGCCCCATGCTGGCGAAGGCGTTGCGCGCGAGCAGGTAGACGTAGGGGTAGAACGCCAAGGTCATGACCAGCGCCACACCGCCGCTGGAACGCAGCGACGGCACCCAGCTGGAATCGCCGGTGGCGGCGCGCAGCCAGCTTTGCAGCGGGCCGGTGAAGTCGAACAGCCCCAGCTGGGAAAACGCCATGACGTAGGCCGGCATGGCCAAGGGCAGCATCAGCGCCCAGTTGAAGAAGCGACGGCCGGGAAACTCGTAGAGCGCGGTGAGCCAGGCCAGCGGCACGCCGACCAGCAGCACCCCGCTGCCGACGCCCAGTACCAGCCAGAAGGTGTTGCGCAGCAGTTCCGGCAACAGGTGGTTCTGCAGGTGAGCCCAGACCGCCCCGTCCGGGACCGCCAGCGCCGCCAGGATGACCGAGAGCGGAATGACGGTGACGAGGCTGACCAGGGCCGCCACGGGGCGCCAGCGGCGCGCGGAAGACAGCATGGATTGGTTCAGGAAATGATAAGGATTTGCAATTATCCCGCGAAAGCCCCACGCGGGACACCCGGCACGGCACGCCGCGCCCAAAAGGCAAAAACCGGCGGGAAACCCCGCCGGTTTGGCAAGCGGACCGCCGCCGGCGCTTATTTGTAGCCGACCCGGTCCATCAGCATCACCGCCTCGGCCTGGCGCGCCCCGGCGTTGGAGACGTTGATCAGGTTGTGCTTGAAGGCGCCCCAGGCGGCCACTTTCGGGTCCGGCTTCACTTTCGGGTTGACCGGGAACTCCATGTCGACGTCGGCGAACAGGTTCTGCGCCTTGTCGGACGACAGCCACTCGATGAACCTGACCGCACCGCGCTCGTTCTTGGCGTACTTCGCCACCCCGGCGCCGGAGATGTTGACGTGGGTGCCCTTGCCCTTCTGGTTGGCCCAGAAGATGCCGACCGGCAGATTGGGATTCTTGTTCATCAGGCGGCCGTAGTAATAGGTATTGGCGAGGCCGACCTCGCACTGCCCTGCGGCGATCGCCTCCAGCATCTTGGTATCGTCCGCGAACACGTCGGTGGCCAGATTGTCGACCCAGCCGCGCACGATCTTCTCGGTCTTGACCGGACCATGCTCGCTCAGCAGCATCGCCACCAGCGACTGGTTGTAGACCTTCTTCGAGGTGCGCAGGCACAGCTTGCCCTTCCACTTCGGATCGGCCAGGTCCTCGTAGCTGGAAAGCTGGGCCGGCTGCACTTTCTGGGTGTTGTAGAACAGGGTGCGGGCACGGATCGACAGGCCGAACCATTCGTTCTTCGGGTCGCGCAGGTGGGCCGGGATGTTGGCCTCCAGCACCTTGGAGCTGACCGGCTTGAGCAGCCCCATCTTCGACGCTTGCCACAGGTTGCCGGCGTCCACCGTCAGCAGGATGTCCGCCGGGCTATTGCTGCCTTCGGCACGCAGGCGCTCCATCAGCGGGCCTTCCTTGTCGGACACCAGCTTCACGTCGACACCGGTTTCCTTCTTGTAGGCCTCGATCAGCGGCTTCACCAGTTGCTCAGCACGCGCGCTGTAAACCACGATTTCTTCCGCCATCGCCGAACCGGCAAACGCCGCCAGCACCGCGGCAAACATCAGCTGCTTTTTCAAAATCAGGCTCCTGCTCCGAGGGTTTTATTGAGAATAAATATCATTAGCCACTATATCACAATAGGAATGATTATCAAGCCGGCATGAATCAGGTTTCAGTTTGAAACAAATCAAACGCCCGGCAACAGTACCGCTCCATGGCCTGGCGGGAGCCCACAAGGAGTCAACCGGCCGCCTACGGCGCCGGGCGATGAAATCACCATCCAGCGCGACGTGTAGCAGGTTCGATACAAATCAGGCACCGACAGGGCCAGGCCTCGCAGAGAGGGAGAGCGCCGGGTCATTCCATGCCATGTCGACCAGTCGGGAGCAACGCCAGCAGTTGAGTGGGATTCCAGCCGAGGTCTCGCACGGTCCTTATACGGCGGTCCGGGGAGGCGCTTAATTTTTTGATGGAACACCGGCGACTTGACGGCCGCAACCGAGCCGAGGCGCTATGCTCTCTAAGAGCTTGATCACCCCTTCTGCGTTGCCAAGCCTGGTAGCTCGAACGGCGGGCGGCGCCAGCGCCCGACAAAGCGGCGCAGCCAACTGGTGCATGCCCCGTCGAGCTTGTGGTCGGCGGCATCCGAGAACGGGTCGGTGTGCAGATCCCGTGCGGCGAGCCCCAGTTCGCGCGCGGTGACGGCGACCGCCTCGACCATCTTCGGCGGGCCCGCGATGTAAAGCTTGGCGCCGGCAAGACTGGGCCAGTCCTGTTCGAGGCTTGCGGTCACGCGCTGGTAGCGGCGCGGCAACGGCCCCTGCTCCGACGGCTCGGCACGTGACAGCGCACAGTCCACGCGCAGGTTTGGGTACTGGCGCGCGAGCGCGGCAAGTTCGGCTTCCCAGTACACATCCGCTTCCACGCGTGCCGCGTAGTACAGGTGCACGTGGCGGTGCGCGTTCGCGGCGAGCGCGGCGCCGATGATGGACAACACCGGTGCCAGCCCGGTACCGCCGCCGATGGCAACAATCGGGCCGTCGTGGTTCTGGCGCCAGTAGCCGTGGCCGTGCGGGCCGTCGACCGTGACCTCACTGCCGACCAGGTTGTCACGGCTCACGTAGCGGGAGGTTTTGCCCCCTTCCACCAAGCGGACGTGGAATTCCAGCTCGTCGGCGCCGGGTAGCGAGGCAACCGAGTACGCGCGCTGCGGCAGGTTGTCGAATTTCAGATAGAAGAACTGCCCGGCAAGGTAGTGCACCGGTTTGGCAGGCTTCACCCGCAGCACCACCACGTCGCCCTGACGGTGTTGCCGGGAGACGACCCAGCCACGCTGGCGCCGCGCCGCGGGCAACGCGACCAGTTCGTCCAGCGCCTCGATGCGCAGGTCGCTCTTGGGCGTGCAGCGGCAGGCGAGTACGTAGCCGTCGGCACGCTCGGTGGCGGAGAGGATGCCGGCGGGGGCGCTGTCGTGCGCGACCTCGCCACACAGCACCCGGCCCTTGCACGCGCCGCAGTCACCGCTGGCGCAGGAGTAGGGAAACGGCACCCCATGGGCAATCATGGTTTCCAGTACGGTTTCGCCGCCGTTCTCCAGCGGGATGGGCCAGTCCTTGAGTTCGATACGGGCCATGCTCGGCTTTCCTGATGATGGCGGCAGCCTGCCGCCGTGATGAGGTTTCGGAGGTTGTCGGCCCCGCCATCGCTCACGCTGGCCGGCGACGGAGCCGGGGCGGGGTTAGTGGGGCAGCCGCAGGCGCACTGGCAGAATGTGCCAGCTGTGGCGGGTCTGGTTATGGTTGAACGCCGCGAACCACAGGTAGACGCCGTCCTTGATCGCCACATCCTGCGCATCCGGGGCATCAAGCTTGCGAGAGAACTCCACTGTCCAGCGGCCGTTCTGCCAGTAGCCACGCGCCGCGACGTCACCCGCCGGGCCACTCATCGGCTTCGTCCAGTACAGCGCGGGGATCAGGGTGCCCACCGGAATCTTGTCGTCCAGCGCCTTGGAATAGGGCACGATCTCGTCAGGCCCCATGTTGAATTCGGAGCCGTGCGACTCGTAGGGCGACTGGCTGGTGCCGAGGCGGGCCTGCAGCTTGGCCAAATCCCTGGGGAGGTACTTGGGCGTGACGCTCCGGCTCGGCCAGTTGACCGACCAGCCGTGCGGACCTTTGGCGAAGTTGTCCTGATAGCCGCTGTCCTTGTCCTTCTTGTCGCTCGCGTAGCCGGCCGGGTAGCGCACCTCATGCTTGACCGGGTCGTAAGGCACCGGGGGGCCGAACAGCGAGTCTTCCGCCTGGCCGGTGGCACCGGTGCGGCTGGCTTTCCAGTGCCACAGGTCAACCACGCTACCGTCGTCGGTGAAGTGATAACCACGGCCCTGTAGTGGCTTCTTGACGCCCGGCAACGGATCCGGACCGAAGTGCCAACCGCCGCCGAAGGGGCTCTGCTTCGGGCTGATCGCGATCGCGAACTTGTCCTCGTAGTAGTCGATGGTGTCGGCGCCGTCGTAGGTATGGCGCGGGTCGTCACCAATCATCCGGACCCAGCCCTGCGCCGTCTTCTTCAGCGGCAGGCGCATGTAGGAGCGCGTGTCGTCCGGCCAGGAGGTGGCGATGTAGATGCGGTCGCCGTGAACGGCGGCACGCACCTCGATCGGGGTTTCGCCGCCGGCCACGTTCCAGCCGTGCGAGGTGTAGACCATCTGTTTCTGTGCGTTCTGCCACACGGCGTCGTCAAGCTTGCCGTCGACTAGCGGCGCGGTGTCGGCCTTGGCGGCGACCAGGTCTCGCGTCGCGCTCCAGTCGAGGGCGGCGAAGCCCAGTGCGCCGGAGACCCCCGCCACGCCCATCACTGCGCCGGCTTGCAGCAGGTCGAACCGCGGGATGAATATCTTCAGTAACTGCCAGATGCCACCCATCACGAACTGGGCGATCACGTGGATCAGCATGTAGGCGACCAGCGCCCAACTGGTGATCTCGTGCACGTAGCCGACCAGTTCCAGCCAGCCGAAGAACGGCAGGAAGTACAGCCAGATGCCGGACAGGACGGCAACCACAAAGGTGGTCAGGCCCAGCCAGTACACCGCACGGTTGATCGCCTGCCAGCGCGCCGCCTTGACGGGTGCCTTGAGCATCACCTTGGATACTTTCCAGCGCGCAGCCAGCCTGGCCTTGACCAGGAAGGCGATGTAGCCGGCGACAAGGCCGGTCAGAGCGATCGACGCCCACACGTGCCAGCGCACTACGTCGCCTTGCAGCATGATGGGCTCCAGCGCAGCACGCCAGCCACCCTTGGCGTGGTCGAAAGCGAAGCGCAGGCCGGTCACTAGGGCGAAGCCCATGAAGAACAGCAGCAAGGTATGCCAGGCCATGGTTGGAAAGTCGGCCTTGCGGTTGGCCTTAGCGATTGCTCGATGCGGCAATGGAGCCGTCATTGTTATTTCTCCCAAGTTGTTGCAAGCCGGCTGCGATACCGCGGCACGGCCGTGTGTAGTGCGCGGCATTCTACATGATAATCGATATCATTCGTATTGATATCAATGAAGATAAGGCGTGGTGTTGCAGCGCTGCCATGCCCCTTAAGGGGGAGCTGTACGGCATGGAGACATGGGAGGGAGCGATTCCGGCAACCCCGGCGCGGGGTATCGGCCTTGGGAAGTGCCGCGAGCAAAAACGGCCCGGGCGCAGAGGCCTGAAGCCGTTTTATGTCGGGTTTGAGGTGAGCATCGGTGCAATGTGGCCGGAAATGCGGCCACGGATCAGTGAGTCTTGCGGGCCATCACCCCGATGGCCCAAGGCTCGCGAGGCAGGCTGTTGGCATGGCACCCAACGGTCGTCCGCTATGAAACGTCGTGACGATTCTCGACAGTGCTTCGCAAGTGGGAGAGAAGTTGCCGCCGTCCGTCTTGGCGGCGCTCGACCGGCGGCTGATCCGGGCCATCGAGCCGCTCGCCGACCATAACCGCAGGTACGGCCCTCGGCAGGTCGGCGTCGGCGGCGGCACCGGGCTCGTGCTCCCGTCGCCGGATGACGGGGTGGTTTCAGCGTGGCGGGAGGAAGCGCAGGTAATCGCCCTCTTCCACCGCGAGACGGGCGTTTTGCACGACGCCGATCGACAGCCCCGGCTGCACCTGGGTCAGCACCACGGTGCCGGACAGCGCTTCGGCGATGCCCAGTTCGCCGGTCGAGCCGGCGCTGCGCAACGGACTGGCCGGCTGCGGCTTGTAGAGCATCAGGCGATCGCCCACGGCGAGGCCGGCCAGGCCGCCGGCGTTGAGGTAGACGCGCTTGCCGGCGTCGACCCGCGCCACGCGCGCCGTGAACGGGATGCAGGCGACGGTGTCGGCGGTCTGCTGCACGGCCCGTTCCAGCAGCTTGTCCACCGCGTGCCCGTAGTCGCTGCGCCAGAACGCGGTGGAACCGAACGGGCGCGGCGCCGGTGGCGCCACCTGGCCGGTGCCGCTGGTGCTGAGATGGTGATTGGCAAGCAGGCCGCCGGTGAGGGCATCGTAGACCCAGACCTCGACGTCGAACTGGCGCACCGTGGGGCGGTAGCGTACCGCGCCGCCCAGCAAGCCGGAAAGTGGCCCGTTGTAGAACACGCCCTGTTCGCCTCCGTGGTCGCCGTCGAACAGCGAGGCGCGCAGCCCCTTGGCGGCGACCGCGGTATCCAGCACGCGCCCGGCGATCACGAACTGCGCTCCCTCGCGCCGCCCGATCTCGCGCACGGTGTCGGCACCGGCCTGCGGCTCGGCCAGGCGCGGATCGGCCAACACCGAGACCTGGCCCGCGGCGCTGGCGAGGAACGGCCCGCCCACCTGCAGGCGCCGCGCCAGTTCGACCGGCAGCTGGGTGGCCAGCTCCGGCATGTCCGAGGCGTCGGCGGGGTGCTCGACGTTGAAATAGGTGGCGACCACGCGCCGCTTCAGCTCTCTGCCGCCGGACGGGGCACAGCGTTGCGGGGCGGCACGCATGGCGTCGGTGTCGACCTCGACCTCGACGTAGTAGAGATCGTCACGCTGGTATTCGCGCAGTACCGTCACTTTTCCCGACAGCGGCGCGGCAGTGAGCCGGGTGCTGTCGCCGAGCTGGCCGTTGTCGGCGTATTCGGTCGACTGCACGCTGGCGCCCTGCGTCAAGGCGGCCTGGCGCACGGCGTCCTGGATGGCCAGTTCGCGCGCCGCCGGCACGCCGTTGTCGAGCGTGGCCATGCCGGTGCCCAGCAGCTTGGCCGCACCGGCGGGCGCCAGCGGCAAAACAAATGCCGCCACGAGGGCGGCAAGGCGGCAGGTGCGGCGCAGCGGCTTCATCACTGCGCTACATAAAAGTTGCTGTCGTATCGGCTGGCACCGCAGTTGCCGTCGGTGCAGGCGACACCGTCGACCGCGCTTTGCTGCGCCGCCTTCATCACGCTACCGCTGCGGTCCAGCGCCTTCTTGTATTCGCGGTAGAAATCGTTGTCGAGCACGATCTCGGCCACCGCCTCGGTGGTGCCGTCCGGCGCCATGGTGTTGGAGAGGACCTTGACGCCGCGCAGGTAGGCGTCGACGTAGGTGCGGAAGGCGTCGTTGGTGGCCAGCATGTTGGACACCGAGCTGTTGCCGACCAGCTTCATGCCCTGCACTTCTTCGGCGACGGCGCGGAAGGCGTCGAGCTTGGCGGCGCGCAGCCCCAGCAGCTTGCGCTGCGACGGGCTCAGGGTGGTGCCGAGCGGCGCGGCGCCGACGCCGGTGACGCGGATGGTGACCGGCTGGTAGGGGTTCACTTCCTTCACCACGACCTTGGGCGCTTCCGGCTCGATGCCGGCCCCGACGTAACCGGCCCCGCTGATCGGATCGCTGCCGGCGGCGGCGGTCGTCTGGCGCGGCGCGGCACAGGCACTCAGGGCGAGCGCCAGGGTCAACACGGAGAGGGGGAGCAGCGAGGCAGGTTTCATGGCAATTACCGAAGATTATTTTGACCGGATGGTATGAATCAACGTCATGAAGCGTCAACCGGTTTATCGGCGCTGCGGCAAAAAACTTGAGCCGGCAGTGCGGTTTTACGCCCCGTGCCGCTCGGCCCGCCCCAGCTGGCGCGCCGACGAGAAGCCGGCCGACAGCGCCGCCTTCTCGCGCGACAGCCCGGCGGCGAGCCATTGCCGTGCCCGCGCCAGCCGGATCTGCTGCTGATAGTCGTGCACCGACACCCCGGCGTGCTGGCGGAACAGCCGCGCCAGGTGGCGCGGGCTGACGTGCACTGCTTCGGCCAACGTTTCCACGCTCCAGGCCTGCTCCGGCTCGCCGGCGATCAGGTCCTGGGCGCGGTGCACCGCCGGGTGCAGGTGGTTGCGGTGGCTAAGCCAGGGCGACAGCTCCGGATCCTGCGGCGAGCGGCGGAAGTACACCACCATGTGGCGCGCCACGTCGCGTGCCAGCGCCGGGCTGGCGAGACGGGCGATCAGATGCAGCGCGAGGTCGATGCCGGCGGTGACCCCGGCGCTGCTGAACACCGGGCCGTCCTCGACGAACACGCGGTTCTCGCGCACTTTGGCGCTGGCGTCGAACTGGCGCAGGTGTTCGAGGTGGACGTGGTGGGTGGTGCAGTCGCGCCCGGCGAGCAGGCCGGCGCGCGCCGCCAGCAAGGCGCCGGAGCACACCGTCGCCAGCAGGTGGCGGTGCGGATCCACATGGGTGGCAAGCCAGCGCGCCATCTGGCGTGCCTCGTCGCAGTCGTACACCTCGGCCGAGCCGGTCACGCCGGGGATCACCAGCAGCGTGCCGTCGGCCAGCGTCTCCGGCAGCGGTTCGATGCCGCCCAGCGGCAGGCCGAGCGAGGAGGTAACGCTGCCGCCGACGCCGAGGTAGCGCAAGGCGAACTCGGCGCCGAACTGGTTGGCGATGCGGAACGCCTCGGCCGGGCCGGCCAGGTCGAGCAGCAGGAAGCCCGGCGTCAGCAGGAAACAGACCTCACGCACCGGCAGCCTCCCGCTGGCGCCAGTAGTCCCGCAGGCGCTCGCCCAGCACGTTGATCACCAGCCCGCCCAACAGCAGCAGGCTGCCGACCGCCTGCCCGGCACTCAAGCGCTCGCCCAGCAGCAGGCTGGCGGCGATCAGCCCCACCACCGGCACCAGCAGCGAGAACGGCGCGACCTTGTTGGCGGCGTGGCGCGCCAGCAGCCGGCTCCACAGACCGTAGCCGAACAGCGTGGCGACGAAGGCGAGATAGGCCACCGCCAGCAGGGACGACAGCGAAAAATGGCCGAGCGCGGCGGCGATGCGCTCGCCGCCTTCCAGCCAGAACGACAGCAGCAGGAACGGCACGGGCGGCACCAGGCTCGACCACACCACCAGGCCGAGCGGCTCGACGCGGTAGCCGGCGCGGCCGATCAGGCGCACCACCACGTTGGACGCGGCCCAGCTCAATGCCGCCGCCACGGTCAGGGCGAAGCCGATCAGCGTCATGTTGCCGCCCTTGCCCACGCCGATCAGTGCCAGCCCGGCCAGCGCGCACAACAGGCCGACCAACTGCGCCGCCTTCCAGCGCTCGCCCAGCACCAGCGAGGCCAACAGCAGCGTGAAGAAGGCCTGCGCCTGCAGCACCACCGAGGCGAGGCCGGCCGGCATGCCGAGCTTGATGGCGGAGAACAGCAGGCCGAACTGGCCGACGCCGACGGTCAGCGCGTAGGCCGCCAGCCAGCGCCACGGCACCGCCGGGCGGCGCACCAGCAGCACCGCCGGCAACGCCGCCAGCGTGAAGCGCAGCGCGCCCAGGAGCAGCGGCGGCACGTCGGCCACGCCCCACTTGATCACCACGAAATTGACGCCCCACACCAGCACGATGGCCAGCGCCTGGGCGATATCGGTCAACGGCATGTCGCCTCCAGTCGATTGATTACAGGGTATCGGCGAGATACCCGTCCATGTCCGGCGCGTCGCTCAGCAGATGGCGCACGCAGGCCTCGCGCTCGTGCCAGATCACCTGCATATCCCACACGCAGAACGACTCGGCACGCGCCGTACGCCAGCCGTTCTCGTCGCGCACCCAGACGCGGATCAAGCATTCATTTTCGTTATCCCAATAGACTAACACCAGATAGTCCATGCCGCGCCCGGCATGGCGGATCAGCGCGCCGACGCCGGGACGCTGTGCCGTCAGCGCCGGCTGCGGCAGCCCGGCCAGCGCGCCGTCCACCCCGGCGGCGAAGCGGGCCTCGTCGAGCGGCAGACTGTCATAGGCGATATCGTACAGCTTGAGGCGCCAACCGCCCGGCGCCGCCAGCACGCCACGGGCGGCCAACGGCCGGGGTTGGTAAGGCGTTGGCCGAAACAGGTCCTGAATCATGATGGGACTCTCCCTCTAGCGCTGCTCGGGCGGCAGCGCACGGATCGACGCGACGAAGGCCGCGTGGGCCGCGACGTCGACCGGGCGGTAAACCACCCGCTCGCCCGCGGGGTAGTTGCCGAGGTGGTTGCCACGCCCCCAGTCCCGTGCCGGGCGGATCGGCCGGGGCGCGAAGCCGCCGCCGCAGTTCGGGCAGACATTGCCCAGCACCTCGTCGACGCAGCGGGCACAGAAGGTGCATTCGAAGCTGCAGATGCGCGCCTCGGGCGAGTCGGGCGGCAGCGCGGTGTTGCAGTGTTCACAGCTCGGTCTGAGTTCCAGCATGGTGTTGGCTCCGTATCTTGGCTCCGTATCGGGGGATCGGGCTCACAGCGCCGCCAGCGCGTCGTCGACGCTGGCGATGCGGGCAAAGCGGCCGGCGAGCACCAGCTCGGTCTTGTCGCGGATCTCGGCGGCGCTGTAGCGGCGGCCGCTGACCAGGTGCGTCATGGCGAAGGTCAGGGTGGCGTCGGTGACGAAATCCACCTGGTAGCCGAGATCGGACGCCACGCGGGTGGTGGTCTCGCAGCACTGTTCGGTGCGGATGCCGCTGATCACCAGCCGGGTGATACCGCGCTCGTCCAGCCACTCCTTCAGGCCGGAGCCGATGAGGGCGTTGTGCACGTGCTTGACGAAGGTCACGGCGGGCGTGTGAGTCAGCCAGTCTAGCGGCGTGACCAGGCCGGACGCAGCGGAGAACGGGCCGTCGCCGTCTTCGTGCAGGATGTTGACCACCGGCACGCCGCGTGCCTCGGCACCGGCGATCAGCGCCTGCAGGTGATGGCGGAACGCCGGCAATTCGGCATCGTCCCAGTACGGGCGGTGCAGGAAGGATTGCTGGACGTCGATCACCAGCAGGGCGGTCTTCGGCTTGCTCATGGGTTTGGGCTCCTGTAGGAAACAGCCCTCAGCATAGCCATCGCCCGGCCTTGCCACGAGGCCGCCGACGGACAACACCCTGCCAAAAACGGACATCGTTCACAGCAGGCCGGCGTGGCGGATCTCGTCGCCCAGCAGCCACAGCGCGGTGCCGGCCATCAGCACCGCCATGACGGTGTTGAACGCCTGCCGTGCACGCTCGCCGTCCAGCCAGCGGCGCAGCCGGTCGCCGGTCCAGGCCCACACCCCGATGCAGGGCAGGTTCACCAGCGCGCAGGCCAGGCTCAGCAGCGCCGCCGTCCACAGCACCTGGCCGGCCTGTGGCGCGAACAGGATGGAGGTGTTGATCACCATCACCCAGGCCTTGGGGTTGAGCCACTGGAACAGCGCGGCGCCCAGGAAGCCCAGCGGCCGGGCCTCGCTATCGGCCTCGGGACGGCCGGCGCGCAGGATGCACCAGGACAGCCACAGCAGGTAGAGGCAGCCGGCCACGCCGAGCGGCAGGCGCAACGACCCCAGGCCGTTCAGCACGTAGGCCAGCAAGGCGGCGGTGATAAACAGCTGCAGCGCCACGCCCAGGCTGATGCCGAGCATGTGCGGCACGGTGCGACGAAAGCCGAAATTGACGCCGGAGGCGGCCAGCATCAGGTTGTTGGGGCCGGGGGTGATCGACATCACGGCGAAATAGGTCAGCAAGGGCAGTTCGAGCATGGCGGCGCTCCTTCATTGAGTGGGTCTGTCTGTCCACCATGCTAATGAGTCGCCGCACCTTGATACAGTCGCAACAATGGCAAATTGTCATGGTGACAGTTTCTTCTTCCATCACTCTGTCACCTTCGCCTATCATGGGCTCTGTCACCGTCTACGACCCTGCCCCGCCATGGAAACACTCGCTTCGGCCAACCTCACCCTGTACCAGCAACTGGCGGAAGACCTGTCGCTGGCGATCAGCCGCGGCACGCTGCCGCCCGGCTCGCGCCTGCCGTCGGTGCGACGCACCGCCGAGAGCCGCCGTCTCAGCCTCAATACCGTGGTGGCGGCCTACCGCGTGCTGGAGGACCGCGGCCTGATCGAGGCGCGGCCGCAGTCGGGCTACTACGTGCGCTCGCGCCTGCCGCTGCCGGCGCGCCGCGCCGCGCAGGCCGCCGGTCCGGCGCGCGGCACCGACGGCGCGGTGCTGGACCTGATCGGCGCCTCGCTCAAGGCGCAGCAGACCCCCGGCTACATCGACATGGCGCTGGCCTGCCCGCACGGCGGCGAGTTCTACCCCGGCGCCAAGCTGGCACGGCTGATGGGCCAGCTGTTGCGCAAGAACCCCGGCCTGGTCAGCACCTACGCGCTGCCGCCCGGCTCGGAGCGGCTGCGCACCCAGATCGCCCGGCGCGGGCTGGAGCTGGGCATGGCGCTGCAGCCGGACGACATCGTCCTCACCCACGGCTGCATGGAGGCGCTGCAACTGGCGCTGCGCGCCATCACGCGCCACGGCGACACCGTCGGCATCGAATCCCCCACCTACTTCAACTTGCTGCCGCTGTTCGCCAGCCTGGGGCTGAAGGCGGTGGAAATCCCCACCGACCCGCAGCAGGGGCTGTCGCTGGATGCGCTGGAACGGCTGCTGGCCGAGGGCCGCCTCAACGCCGTGATCGCCATGCCCAACGTGCACAACCCGCTGGGCTCGACCATGCCGCTGGAGAACAAAAAACGGCTGGCGGCGCTGGCGAACCAGCACCGCGTGCCGCTGATCGAGGACGCGCTGTACGCCGAGTTGCAGTTCGCCGACTCGCTGCAGCCGGCGGTCAAGGCCTTCGACCGCGACGGCTGGGTGATCGTGTGCGCCAGCTACACCAAGACGCTGGCACCGGATTTCCGCGTCGGCTGGTTGGAAGGCGGCCGCTTCACCGAGGCCATCCGCAAGCTGAAGTTCGCCACCTCGATCGCCGAGCCGCTGGTATTGAGCGAGACGCTGGGGCTGTTCCTGGAATCGGGCGGCTACGACCATCACCTGCGCGCGCTCAAGCGCCGCTACGCCGTGCACGTCGACAAGGTGCGCGCGCTGATCGCCGACCACTTCCCCGCCGGCACCCGCGCCACCCGGCCCTCCGGCGGCTTCCTGCTGTGGGTGGAATTGCCCGAGCCGTGCGACACGGTGGCGCTGTTCCACGCCGCCATCGCCGAGCGCATCAGCATCTCGCCCGGCCCGCTGTACTCGCCCAGCGGGCGCTACCGCAACGCGCTGCGGCTGTCGTGCTGCCAGCCGCTGGACGAGCGCTTCCTGGCGGCGCTGGTGCGGCTGGGCGAACTGGCGCGACAGCAGGCCGCCGGCTAGGACGCGCCTCAGCCGCGCCGCTCGATCAGCTCGCGCAAGGGCCGCGGCAGGGGCTGGCGCAGCCACTGGCTGATCGCCGCCTCGTGGCGCTGCCAGACGATGCCGAGCGCCACCACGCCCAGGCCGAGCAGGGTCAGCGCGAACGGGAACAGCAGGCTGTCCTTGAACACGTCGTAGGCCAGGTGGCCGAGGTAGCCCGCCGTGCCGAGCGCGCCGTACACCACGAACACCCGGCGCGACAGCACCGCGCCCACCACGATCATCCCCAGGTTGACGCACAGGTAGAAGAACTTGCCCAGCTCGCTGTCCGAACGCAGCAGCGACAGGCCACACCAGAACGCCATCACGCCGAACAGGTAGAGCCAGAAGGCGAAGTCCTGGTCGCGGCGGCTGCGGATATCCACCCACAGCGCCAGCAGCACCACGGCCAGGCCGAACCACAGCGACACCAGCTTGCGCAATTCCCAGCCCACGTCCGGGTCGCCGGCCAGGAACGGCGTCAAGTCCATGCTCATGTACCACAGCGTGACGGCGACGGGCATCACCAGGAACGGCAGGCGGTAGCGCCACAGGGCAATGGCGCCGACGGCGAGCGTGGCCAATTCCATCATGAGCCAGCGCCCGTCGATGAACACGTGGTAGTCGCGGTAAGTGAACGGTCCGGCCCACCAGCCCAGCAGCTGCTGCAGGCCGTACACGGCGAGCGGCGTGAGCACCACCACGAAGGTGGCGGTGATGCCGGCCGGAATCGGCAGCCGCCGGCGCAGCAGCCACTCGGTGAGCGCGACGCCGGCCACGGCGTACACCAGGCAGATCAGCAGCAAGCCGCCGCCGCCGAAGCGCTCCCAGCCCAGGGTCATGAACAGGCTCATGGCGCCGATCGCGATCAACCCGCCCAGGTAATAGAGGATATGGACGAAACGGAAGCTCGGCGTGTCGTGGCCGCTCTCCGCCAGGAACTGCCACAGTCCCTCCGCCTGCTGCGCGCTGATCACGCCGCGCGTCACCGCCTGGTCCAAGCGCTCACGATCCAATTCCATGCCCACTCCCCCGTTCGGCAGCCGGCCCGCACGGCCGGCCTTGCAAGCACTATAGCCAAGCCGGCGAAGTGCGCTCCTTGAGCGCCCTCTTCGGCCAACGTTGGCCGAAGCACGCAACCCGGCCGTCAGCCGCGCCGCGCGTTCAGCACCAGCAAGGCCAGCGTGCCGCCCACCAGCCCCCAGAACGCCGAGCCGACGCCGAACAGCGTCACCCCGGAGGCGGTGATCAGGAAGGTGATCAGCGCCGGCTCGCGCTCGGCGTCGTCCCTCATCGCCGTGGTCAGGCCGCCGGCGATGGTGCCGAACAGCGCCAGCCCGGCGATGGCCAGCACCAGTTCCTTGGGAAAGGCCGCGAACAGCGCGCCGACGGTGGCGCCAAACACGCCGAGCAGCAGGTAGATGGCGCCGGCCGCCACACTGGCGAGGTAGCGCCGCGCCGGGTCCTCGTGCGCCTCGCGGCTCATGCACAAGGCGGCGGTGATCGCCGCCAAATTGACGGCAAAACAGCCGAACGGCGCCAGCACCAGGTTGACCAGCCCGGTGCCAGTCATCAGCACCGAGATCGGCGGACGATAGCCGGCCGAGTGCAGCACCGCCACGCCCGGCACGTTCTGTGAGGCCATGGTCACCACGAACAGCGGCAGCCCCACGCCGAGCAGCACGCCGGGCGAGAACACCGGCGTGGTCCACAGCGGCGTCGCCAACGCCAAGGCCACGCCGCCCAGATGCAGGCCGCCCTGCCCCGCCGCGATCAGCCCACCCAGCAACAGCACCAGCACCACCGCGTAGCGCGGCAGCAGACGCTTGAGCACCAGGTAGGCGACGAACATCGGCAGCACCAGCGTCAGGTTGGCCTGCATCGCGCCGAACACGTTCATGCCGAACTTCACCAGGATGCCCGCCAGCATCGCCGCCGCCATCGGCAGCGGGATGCGACTGATGGCGCGCTCGAACAGCCCGGTGACGCCGGACAGCGTGATCAGCCCGGCGGAAAACACGAAGGCGCCGATCGCCTCCGGCAGGCTCACCCCGGACAGGCTGGTGATCAACAGCGCCGCGCCCGGCGTCGACCACGCCGTCACAACCGGCACCTTGTAGCGCAGCGACAGGCCGATGCAGGTCAGCCCCATCGCCAGCCCCAGCGCCATCAGCCACGAGCTGATTTCGGCGGGGTTGGCGCCGGCACTGCGGGCGGCCTCGAACACGATGGCGGCGGAGCTGGTATACCCCACCAGCACGGTCACGAAACCGGCGGTGAGCGCGGGAAGGTCTTGGCGGGTCAGCATGGTGGCATCAGAAACAGGAAAAACGCCCAGCCTGCCGTGCCGGCGTCATGTTGTCCAGCCCGAACAGGCACTCCGCGCGGAGGGTAGCCAGAACGGCCAACGTTGCCTCAACCAGCATCCTGGCATACAACGAAACGTTACCCACCCTCCGTAACGGACCCCACCATGAAGAAAATCCTGTTGGCCCTGAGCCTGTCCCTCGCCGCCGCCACGGCGCTGGCCGCGGAACGCGTCTACTTCGTCGAACCGGCCGATGGCGCGGCCGTGAAGAGCCCGTTCAAGGTACGCTTCGGCGTCGAAGGCATGGCGATTGCTCCCGCCGGCGACATGAAACCCGGCACCGGCCATCACCACCTGATCATCGACGGCAGCCCCGTGCCCCTGAACGAAGTGGTCGCCACCGACGACAGCCACCGCCATTTCGGCAAGGGCCAGACCGAGACCGAGCTGACGCTGCCGCCAGGCGAGCACACCCTGACGCTGCAGTTCGCTAACGGCGCGCATCAATCGTTCGGCCCGGCGATGAGCAGCAGCATCAAGGTACGAGTTGTCCCCTGAGAACCTGCTCGCGCTCTTTTTACGCGCTGCGCGGGGCCGGCACATGGCCAGATACGAGGCGGACGAGGCGGCTTTGGCACTCCAAGACCAAGTCGACCAACCACGCCGATGGCCGTTTACCGGCCCCGCCCCCGCTCGCGTCCCCCGCAGCGGGAGCCCCCTCCGCCCTCCTCTCGCCCCGTCGGCATTGCCCACGCGCCCGCTTCGGCCAACGTTGGCCGAAGACACCTCCAGGTGGCATGTTCCAACGGCCGGCTTAACCAACGCCGCCGGGACAACACAGAACGAAGCTGCACCTGGCAAGAAAATGGCGGAAACCCCCTGCCGGGCCTTCCGCCTTGCGCTTCCTGCCGTGACATTGTTCCGAGACTCCGGCCGCCCATGACAAAAGGCCAGGGACGTCCCGACGTCCCTGGCCCTTAATCCGTTGCCGCTCGGAACGCTAGCGCGTCACAGCAGCGGCACCACCAGAATCGCCACCACTAGCGCCCAGATCAGCGCCCCGAACGAGAAGATGGTGTAGGCACGCGACAGCGTGGTCACCGACTCGTCATGCTGGAACCAGCCGTCCAGGCCGTGATAGATCAGTCCGCCGGAAGCCAGCAGGCCCAGCAGGGCGACCACCACGTTGAGCGCCGGCGACGGCACGAACAGCGACAGCGACGACAGCCAGATGGGGATCGGCGCATACGCCGCGAGACGGAAGCCGTCGCGGTACTCGAGCGGGTGGTCCCGGCTTTCCACCGACTGGATCAGCCAGCCCATGGCAAACACGCAGCCCCACTCCACCACCAGGAACACCAGCGAAATCCACACCCAGTTCATCAGCGTGGTATCCGGGGCGTACACCGCGCGGTGCCAGGTGGCGGCGTAGAGGATCATCGCCACCGGCAGCAGCGACAACGGCAGCACCACCTTGAAAAAGGTTGCCATCACGGAAGGGTGTTGCCTGGCCAGCTCCGGCCAGCCCTCATGCGACGACCAGATCATTTTGGGAGCATTCATCAGGTTCACGGCATTCCCTCCGGGTGACAAAAAACTGCACGCATTACTTTAAAGCTAATGCAGCAGGTCACAAATTCAAGCTCGACTCCGGGAATGCCGCGCCCTAGGTCTGCGACTGCAGATAGTTGGGCAGGCCGATCAGCTTGATCAGCCCCAGCTGCTGCTCCAGCCAATGGGCATGATCCTCCTCGGTGTCGTCCAGCTGGGCCTCCAGCAACTCGCGGCTGACGTAGTCGCCCTCCTGTTCGCACACGGCAATCGCCGCGCGCAGCAAGGCCACCGTGTCGTACTCCAGCTTGAGGTCGTTGGCCAGCATGCTCTCGACGTCCTTGCCGATGTTGAGCTTGCCGGGGCTCATGGCCGGGGTGCCTTCGAGAAACAGGATACGGTTGATCAGCCCGGCCGCGTGCCCGGTCTCCTCTTCCATTTCGTGGTTCAGCCGCTCGAACAGCTTGCCGAACCCCCAGTCGTGGTACATGCGCGAGTGGATGAAATACTGGTCGCGCGCCGTGAGTTCACCGGCCAGCTGCTTGTTGAGCGCCGCGATAACGGCCTTGTTGCCTTTCATGGTCGGTCTCCTGAGGTGAGGGAATTCCACCTGCCGCAAGGCGCACCGGCCCCCGCGCTCCGGGCGGAGGCAATCCCGTTACCGAAAACGGCACGCAGCGGGCAACGGCAGCAGGCGGCGCGCACGCAACCGCCTACCAAGGAGTCGGCACGCCACAGCCCTCCCCCGGAGCGGCGGAAATTCAGCATGCCGGTCTAGTCATGATGCTCAAAACGGTGGTCACAGCTCGGACACTTGGCCGCGGCTTCCACCGTCCAGAACACGTGCGTCACCGTCTTCGAGCCGTCCGCGTTGTAGCGCTCGTACAGCGAGCTGCGGCCGTTCACCGACTGGCGCACCAAGGCCCCCCAGCTGCGCGGGTCGTCGGTGATATCGACCCCCGCCGAGGCCGCCGTGGTCGCGGCGACGGTGCTCGTGCTGTCCAGATGAGCGTAGACGATGTTCAACTCTTCGAAGTCATGGGCATTGGGGTGCGTGCTCAGCGTGCTGCCGGCGTTGCTGCCGGTGTTGGAGAAGTAGTCCATGCAGGTGTTCAGCGAGCTGCCGTCGGTGGACTGGTGGTCGAGACCGAAGGTATGCGCCGTCTCCTGGCAGATCACGTGCAGCTTCTCGTTGGGATTGTTGTAGGTCGCCAGGTTGAAGTACGAGTCGTTCATCTTGGCGGTGCCCTGGGTGATGTGGGTGCCGCCGGTGATGTTGATCGAGGCCAGCCCGAGCCAGCCGTTGTAACCGTACTTGCCGTTGCACACCTGGGTGGTGCCGCTGACCATCGAGCACCGTTTCGTCGACTGTCCGGCAACGACGGCGGTGAGCAGCGGGGTCGAACTCGCCCCGAAGCTGGTCGGGCTGTTCCAGTCGCTGGAGGCCTGATGGAGATAACTCACCCAGTCCGCCGCGGTCAGGTTGTTGCCGAGCGACAAGGTGAACTGGGCGCTCGTGCGCGCCCAGTGGTAGCCGCCCCAGGAGTGGGTCGCCATGGCGGCCCCCGGCAGCGCCGCCAATGCCGACCCCATGGCCAGCCACAGCAGCGAACGTCGATACATCGCGTCGAACATGGTGCTCCCCCGATGGTTTCAGCGACAGCGGCCGGCCCCGTTACCGGGGCGCCGGGCTGGCGCGCATTCTTCCCGGCAAGCCGCCCCGCCGCCGTCGCGGCGATCTCGGCTCTCCATGTTCAATAGTTATAGTGGGGTGCCTGCAAAATCCAAACTGCAAGTGCATGCCGTGACACGATGCGGCCGTTTCTCTCTTCCTGGCGCGAGACAGGGCCGCCGCGTGCGTACCCCGGAATGAAAAACCCCCGCCCTCCTCTCGGAGCGGCGGGGGTCATCGTCGTTCGCCTTCGGCCAACCTTGGCCGAGGCGTCAACGCATCAGGCCTGAGCCTGGCCCATGCGGCGCAGCACTTCGTCCTTGCCGATCAGCGCCAGCACAGCGTCGACCGACGGCGTCTGCGTGGTGCCGCACACCAGCACGCGCAACGGCATGCCGAGCTGGCCCATCTTGATGCCTTCGGCGGTGCAGAACGGCTTGAACAGGTGGTGGATCGTCTCGGCGTTCCATTCGGTCAGCGCGGCGAGCTGCTCGGCGAAACGCGCCATGCGCGCCTTGCTGTCGTCGGCCAGGTGCTTCTCGACGTCGGCGGCGGCCGGCTCGCGCGTCTTGTAGAAGTAATCGCACTCGGCGGCCAGCGCGTTGAGATCCTGCACCCGCTCCTTGACCAGCGCGATGACGTCGCTCAGGCACGGGCCGCTGGACGGATCGATGCCGGCCTCGGCCAGTTTCGGGGCGATCAGTTGCGCCAGGCGCAGGTTGTCGGCGGCCTTGATGTGCTGGGCGTTGAGCCACAGGAACTTCTCGTTGTTGAAGCGGCTGGCCGAGGGGCTGACGTCCTTCAGGTCGAACCATTCGACAAACTGTTCCAGGGAGAAGAACTCGTCGTCGCCATGGCCCCAGCCGAGGCGCGCCAGGTAGTTGAGCAGCGCTTCCGGCAGGATGCCCTTGGCGGCGTAGTCGACCACGCTCACCGCGTCGCGGCGCTTCGACATCTTCTGGCCGTCCTCGTTGAGGATCATCGGCAGATGGCCGTACACCGGCAGCGGCGCGTTAAGCGCCTGCAGGATGTTGATCTGGCGCGGGGTGTTGTTGACGTGGTCATCGCCGCGGATGACGTGGGTGATGTTCATGTCCCAGTCGTCCACCACCACGCAGAAGTTGTAGGTCGGGCTGCCGTCCGGACGGGCGATGATCAGGTCGTCCAGTTCCTCGTTCTGGAATTCGATGCGGCCCTTGACTGCGTCGTCCCACGCCACGCTACCACTCAACGGGGTCTTGAAGCGCACCACCGGCGGCACCCCCTCCGGCGGTGCCGGCAGGGTCTTGCCTTGCTCCGGGCGCCAGCGGCGGTCATAGCGCGGCTTTTCCCCCTTGGCTTCCTGCTCGGCGCGCAGGGCGTCCAGCTCATCCTTGCTGCAGTAGCAGTAATAGGCATGGCCGGAAGCCAGCAATTGCTGGATCACGTCCTTGTAGCGGTCGAAACGCTGGGTCTGGTAGAACGGGCCTTCGTCGTAATCGAGACCAACCCAGTGCATGCCGTCCAGGATGGCCTTCACCGATTCCGGCGTGGAGCGTTCGAGATCGGTGTCTTCGATGCGCAGCACGAAGGTGCCTTGGTTCTTGCGGGCATAGGCCCAGGAAAACAGCGCGGTGCGCACGCCGCCGATGTGCAGGAAGCCGGTCGGGCTGGGGGCGAAACGGGTACGGATCATGATGGCCAGGGTCTGACGAAAAGACGAAAACGCTATTGTACGCTGCCCGCAAAAAAGCCCGCAAACGCGGGCTCGATGATAGCGGCAGGCTCTGGCCCCCTCACACGAACGGCACGCCGTCCAGCACCCCCGCCGGCAGCTTGTCCGCCACCAGCCACAGCGCCATCCCGGCCAAGAGGCTCGCCATGATCCAGTTGAACGCCGCCAGCCGGCGCGGCGAGCGCAGGAAACGCGCCAGCGCCACCCCTCCCCAGGCCCACACCCCGATGCACGGAAGCGCCACCATGAAGGCCACCACGGCGAACAGGCCGCCCGCCTGCCACAGCGGCATGCCGGAGGGCAGAAACAGCAGCGCCAGGTTGACGCCCATCAGCCAGACGTTGGGGTTGAGCCAGTTGAACAGCACCCCGCCGGCAAAACCCATCGGTCGCGCCGCGTCGCCGGCTTCACCGGGCTGGCCGGCACGCGTCATCTGCCACGCCAGCCACAGCAGGTAGCTGCAGCCGGCCAGTGCCAGCCACAGCTGCAGGTCGGTCATCAGTTCCTTGATATGGCCCAGCGCCACCGCCAGGATGGCGATCTGGCAGGCCAGCCCCAGCGCCATGCCGAGCAGCGCCGGCAGGGTGCGGCTGAAGCCGAAGCGCACACCGGACGAAGCCAGCACCAGGTTGTTGGGACCGGGGGTGATGGTCATCACCATCAGGTAAAGCGTCAGCGGGACGAAGTTCATGCGGGTTCCAGCAAAAAAACAAGGTTTTTCGATGGAGACATGGTAGCGAGCCTGCCATTACAATAACAGATTCAAAAAAATCGCATTGCAACCATAACAGTTTGGACAATTCCCAACTGTGATGGTCGAGTCAGCCGCCAACTGTACCGCTTGACGTCAACGGAGCCCCCATGAATCACGAGCCGCTCTACCAGCAACTGGTCAACGAATGGATCACGCTGATCCAGAACGGCGTGATGCGGCCGGGCGAGCGCCTGCCCTCGGTGCGCCAGGCCTGCGCCATGCACAAGGTCAGCCCGTCCACCATCCTCGCCGCCTACCGCGCGCTGGAAGACCGTGGCGTGATCGAGGCGCGGCCGCAGTCGGGCTTCTACGTCAAGTCTTCGGCCAACCTGCCGCTGCCGCGCATGCGCCGCCAGAGCACGGCGCTGCCGACCAGCGACGACGTGCTCGACCACATCGAGGCCTTCATGGCGGCGCAGACCGGCGAAGACTTCATCGACCTGTCGCTGGCCAGCCCGCGCGGCAGCGACTTCTACCCCACCAGCCGCGTCAAGCAGATCCTCAACCAGCTGATCCGCCAGCACCCCGAACTCGCCACCGACTACCCCTTCCCGCCCGGCTCGGCACGCCTCAGACGCCAGATCGCGCAGCGCGTGGTGAGCTGGGGCTGCGTGCTGGCGGCCGAGGATATCGTCATCACCAACGGCTGCTCCGAGGCGCTGTCGCTGGCGCTGCGCGCGGTGTGCAAGCCGGGCGACACCGTCGGTCTCGAGTCGCCCACCTACTTCGCGCTGGTTCCGCTGCTGAAAAGCCTGGGCTTGTCGGCGATCGAGATCCCCACCCACCCCACCACCGGGCTGTCGCTCGACGCGCTGGAGCTGCTGCTGTCGGAACAGCGCCTCAACGCCATCGTCGCCATGCCCACGGTGCACAACCCGCTGGGCTGCAGCATGCCGCTGGAGGCCAAGAAGCGCCTGGCGCAGCTCGTCAACCAGTACCGCGTGCCGCTGATCGAGGATACCCCGCACGCCGAGCTGTTCTACGGCCAGGCGGTGCCGGACGCAGTCAAGGCCTACGACCGCGACGGCTGGGTGCTGCTGTGCTCGAGCTACAGCAAGACGCTGGTGCCGGGCTTTCGCATCGGCTGGATCGCACCGGGGCGCTACCTGAAGGAAGTCACGCGGCTCAAGGTGGCCAGCACGCTGGGCCAGCCGCGACTGCTGGAAGAAACGGTGGCGGAATACCTGGAAAGCGGCGGCTACGACCACCACCTGCGCGGACTGCGCCGCCATTTCATGAGCCAGATGGAACGGCTGCGCGGCATGGTGGCCAGCCACTTCCCGGCCGGCACGCGCGCCACCTCGCCCTCGGGCGGCTGCCTGTTGTGGGTGGAACTGCCCTCCGCCACCGACACCCAGCAGCTGTTCCGCGCCGCGCTGGCCGAGCGCATCACCGTGGCGCCGGGCACCATCTACTCGGCCAAGGGGCGCTACCGCCACTGCCTGCGGCTCTCCTGCTGCTATCCGTGGAGCGACGCCTTCGAGCGCGCGCTGGTGCGCGTCGGCGAGCTGGCCGGCCAGAGCCGCAACACGACGGCATGAAAAAAGCCGCGGCCCGACGGGCAGCGGCTGGTTGGCTCAAAACGCTGGCGCTCACACCTTGGCGGGCTTTTTCGCCGGGCGCGGCTCCAGTTTGTTGACCGTCTCCGGCAGCGCCTCCGGCGCGGCGGGAGCCGTTTCCGACGGCGCCAGCTCCGGCGCCTTGCTGCCGCCACTGAGCCAGCGCAGAGCCGACAACTCGCCGCTGATGCGAGCCTTGTCGGCCGACTTGCAGCTCAGGCATACCGGCTTGCCGTTGCGCTCCCTGAGCGCCACGTCCACCCGCTTGCCGTGCACCGCCACCTGACGGCTGGACTGCCACGCCAGCAGCACCTGGGCCAGCTGCTTGAACGACGGATCGTCGTACTTGTACGGATTCTTCAGCGCGGTCAGCCACAGCTCGCCGGCGGCATCCTCATTCAACAACACGGTCTGGTAGGCCACCGTCACCGCCGCTCCCGGCGACACGGTGCTGGCCAGCTCGTCGATATCCTCGTTCTTGAGCCGCACGCAACCGTGGCTGCGGAAGCCCGGCACGCTGGTCGGAACGTTGGTGCCGTGCATGCCGAGCCCCAGCCGCGGGTCGCCAAAGCGCACGAAGGCGTTGCCGAGCGGATTGTCCGGCCCCGGCGGCACCGAGGTCAGCACCGGCTTGCCCTGCTGCTTCATTTCCTCCTGGATCGACTTCGGCACGTACCAGATCGGCTTGGGGTAAATGCCGGTCACGGCGTAGGTGCCGGTCGGCGTCTGGGTCAGCATCTTGCCCACCGCCACCGGGTAGGACTTGAGCAACGCGCCGTCGCGATACACGAACAGCCGGGTCTGCGGCAGGTTGATCACCACGTGCAAGCCGCTGCCGTTGATCAGCACATCCGGCGCCGGCACCTGGGCCCGCGCCAACGCCGCGGCCACCAGCATTGCCGCCGCGACAACCCGCTTACTCCTTGCACCCACCATACCCATTCGTTCCATCAATTATCCGGTCGCGCCATTTTAGCAGAAACCCCGCCGTACACCCGCTTGCAAAAAACCCAGCGCGGCACGGCGTATTTTGCGAAAATTACCGTTTTACCGTTTTGATTTGACACGGAAAACGATGAATCCATCCCAACCAGTCGCCCTGATCGAATCCCTCGACTACGAAGGGCACGGCGTCGCCCATGTAGAGGGCAAGACGATCTTCATCGATGGGGCGCTGCCGTACGAAACCGTCAGCTACAGCTCCTATCGCAAGAAACCCAGTTACGAGAACGCCGACACCTGCGCGGTACTGAAAGAAAGCTTCCTGCGCACCACGCCACGCTGCCCGCACTTCGGCGTTTGCGGCGGCTGCTCGATGCAGCACGTCGAATTCTCGGCCCAGGTCGCCATCAAGCAGCGCGTGCTGGAAGACAGCCTCAAGCACATCGGCAAGGTCGGCGCCGAACGCATGCTGACGCCGATCGCCGGCCCGGCCTGGGGCTACCGCCACCGTGCCCGTCTCTCGGCGCGCCTGGTCGAGAAGAAAGGCGGCGTGCTGGTCGGCTTCCACGAGAAACGCTCCAGCTACATCGCCGAGATGAGCGAGTGCCACATCCTGCCGCCGCACATCTCGGCGCTGATCGTGCCGCTGCGCGAAATGATCTACACGCTGTCGATCCGCGACCGCATGCCGCAGATCGAAGTGGCCGTCGGCGAAAAGCTCGACATCCTGGTGTTCCGCAACATGGACGCCATCAGTGCTGCCGACGAGGCCATCCTGCGCCGTTTCTCCGACACCCACTCGCAGCCGGGCCGTCCGCTGCAGATCTGGCTGCAGCCCAAGGGGCCGGACACCTGCTATCCGCTCTACCCGCTCGACGCGCCCAAACTGACCTACACGCTGCGCGACTTCAGCGTCGAGATGCCCTACTACCCCACCGAGTTCACCCAGGTGAACCCGGAGATCAACAACGTCATGGTGACGCGCGCCTTGAGGCTGCTCGACCCGCAGCCCGGCGAGCGCATCGCCGACATGTTCTGCGGCATCGGCAACTTCACCCTGCCGATCGCCCGCTCCGGCGCCGACGTGCACGGCATGGAAGGCAGCGAAGCGCTGGTCAAGCGCGCGGTGGAAAATGCCCGCCACAACCGCCTCGAGCATAAGGTCAGCTACGAGATGGCCAACCTGTTCGAGGTCACCGAGGAGAGCTTCGCCGCACTCGGCAAGTTCGACAAGATGCTGGTCGACCCGCCGCGCGACGGCGCCGTGCAGTTGCTCAAGGCCCTCACCGACGACACCGCGCCGCAGCGCATCGTCTACGTCTCGTGCAACCCGGCGACGCTGGCGCGCGACGCCGGCATCCTGGTCAACACCAAGGGCTACACGCTGAAGGCGGCCGGCATCATCAACATGTTCCCGCACACCGCCCACGTCGAGTCGGTGGCCTGGTTCGAGAAGACCGGCCCGTGCAAGTCCAGGAAGGAAATGGACGAGATGGAAGCCGCCGAAGCCGCCGCCCGCGAAGCCGCCAAGGCGGCCAAGAAGGCGCGCGAAGCCGAGGCCGCCCGCAAGAAGGCCGAGGAAGAGGCCGAGCGTGCCGCCAAGAAGGAAGCGCGCCGTCAGCACTACCTCGCCAATCAGGCCTACTACGACGCGCGCAACGCGGCCAAGAGCGACAGCGAGCAGTAAGCTAGCCACGGCAGCCTCCCGGCGCAACGACGGGTTGGCTGCCGGCCCCTGGGGCGGGCAGCGCCAAGGACCGTGCCGCACTCGCGGCGCGCTTTCACACCGGTCCGGCATTGTTTTGCAGCCACCCCGCCTCAAACGGCTGTTTTGCCCGATAATAGCCATCCTTTAGCGACGCCGATCACCATGAGCCACAAACCCCTCACCGACCGCGACTACCAAAACCTGGCCACCACCCTGGCCCGCTTTCGCGCCCAGCACTGCATGGGCCTGGAGCAGCTCGACGGCTTCTTCGCCGCCCTGCTGTGCGGGCCGGAACCGATCAAGCCGAGCGAGGTGCTGCCGCTGATCCTGGGCGACGCCTTCGACGACGAGACCGCCTTCAGCTCGCAGAAGGCGCTGGAGCAGTTCGTCTCGTTGCTGATGGGCCATTGGCTCGACATCGCCGACACACTGCACTCGGGACGCGAGTTCCACCCCTGGCTGGAGCCGGACGAGCACGGTGTGGTGCACGGCAACGACTGGGCACAGGGCTTCACCGCCGGCATGGAGCTGATGAACGAGGACTGGGGATTGCTGTTCGAGGATGAAGAGCAGGCCGAGGCGCTGGTGCCGATCATGGCGCTGGCGTTCGAACACCACCCCGATCCGGAAATGCGCCCCTACGTGGACAATGCCGACGCCGGACAGCGCGAGCAATGGCTTGCCGGCATCTCGCCGGCGGTCGAGGCGATCTACCGCTTCTTTGCCGCCATGCGCCGGCAGATGGAGCAGGAGAGCGTGGCGGCGGAACAGGCCGAGACGGCGAAACCCTCCGCCCAGACCCCGCGCCCGGTACGCCCCGGCAAGAAAAGTAAGGACGGCGGCCGGCGCTGAGCCGGTACGCAACCGCGCCACCCGGTCCACCCGGGATGGCGACAGGCCGCCGGCGAGCGGTCCGACATAACCCAAAGAATCACGAGAAATGACGATACAGGAAGCAAGAAGACCGGAGCAGCGACTGCCGCCAACGCTGGCGCGGCGCGCCACGGCGATCATCGAGATGCCGGACGGGGTGCTGGTGGCGGCGACGCGCGGAGGGCGCTACCAGTTGCCGGGGGGCAAGGCCAACCGTGGCGAGCTGCGCTCGCAGGCGCTGATCCGCGAGGTACGCGAAGAAACCGGCCTGCGCATCAACTCGATGCTGTACCTGTTCGACCACATCACCCCGCACGCCGCGCACAAGGTCTACCTGGCGATCGCCCAGGGCCAGGTCAAGCCGCAGGGCGAAGTCGAGCGCATCGCCCTGGTGACCTCGCCCGACAGCGAGCTCGACCTGATGCACGACGCACGCGCCATCCTGCGCCGCTACGCCCGTGTGCGCAGCGACACCACCCCCAAGGGCGAGGCCTTGCGCGCCTTTCTCGGGCTGGCGCGCTACATCGCCAAGGTGGAATGAGCAGCGCCACCCTGCCCTGGCGGGAACTCGACGAGTTCCGCTTTCACCACATCCTTCCCACCCTGCCCGGGGCCACGCTGGTGCTGTTCGGCCAACCCCATTGCGGCGCCTGCCGGGTGTGGCACGCCCGCCTGCCCCGGCTGGTCCCGCCCCGCATCCGCCAGCTGTGCTACGTCGACATTGCCGTGAGCAGCGCGCTGGCGCACGAATTCGAGCTGTTCCACCTGCCGGCGCTCGCCCTATACGACAACGGCGCGTTTCACACCATGGTGAACGCGCCGTTGGAACGGGCCAAGTTGGCCGAAGCGATTCAGATCGCGTTGGCGTCGCCGCCGTCGGAAGCCCCCTGAGCCGCATCCCCCTGGTTCAGCTCGAGCCCCAGCTCGGGCGGCACCTGCACCCAGTCGAGCGACGCCGCCAGCGACAGCGTCGACCCCATCAGCATCATCGCCAGCGGCGAGAACAGCAGCACGCCGACCAGCACGCGCAGCCGCGACACCCCGGATACCGCGGTCAGGGCATGCACCAGGATGGTAATGGTGAGCACCGACAACGCGAAGGCCCCGATCAGCGCCGCGTCGTCGGGCAGCCAGCTGGTCAGGGGCTCGAGAATCTGCACGCTGTTGGCCGCCACCACCAGCCCGAACAACGAACCGCTCGGCTTCCACTTGCCCAGGCGCAGCCACAGCCCCATGAACTGGGTGAACAACAGCGTCTCCAGCCAGGTGAACAGCAGGAAGAACGCCACGCGCCCCTCGACGTTGTCACCCAGGCCGTCGGCGCCGGCGCTGGCGATGATACCGAGCGCCGTCAACAGCAGCGCCGGCTGCCAGAACGCATACTGGTAGTGCTGTAGCGGCCGGACACGGAAACGCACCAGGTCCAGGGCATCGTCAAAGAGGATACGCATGTCTTAATCGAACACCACGGTTTTGTTGCTGTAGGACAACACGCGATCGTCCAGGTGCCAGCGCACCGCGCGCGACAGCACCACCTTTTCCAGATCCCGCCCCTTCTGCACCAGGTCCTCGACGTCGTCGCGGTGCGAGATGCGCGTGACCTCCTGCTCGATGATCGGACCATCGTCCAGCACCTCGGTCACGTAGTGACTGGTGGCGCCGATCAGCTTCACACCGCGCGCGAACGCACGATGGTAGGGCTTGGCGCCATCGAACGCCGGCAGGAAACTGTGATGGATATTGATCACCCGGTTCGGGAAACGTTCCACGAAACGCTGTGACAGCACCTGCATGTAGCGCGCCAGCACGATCACGTCCACCCCGGCTTCCTCGAGCAAGCGCCACTGCTCCGCCTCGGCCTCTTCCTTGTTGGTCTGCGTCACCGGCACCACGTGGTAGGGGATGCCGTTGAATTCGGCCATGCGGCGGCAGTCCTCGTGGTTGGAGATGATCAGCGGAATGTCGCAGTTCAATTCGCCGATGCGCCAGCGGTGCAGCAGGTCGACCAGGCAGTGTTCGTATTTCGAAACGAAGATCGCCATGCGCGGCTTGCGGCTCGACAGCGACACGCGCCAAGTCATGCCGTGCTTGTCGGCAATCGGCTGGAACGCCGCGGCGAAGCTCTCCATCGGCAGCGTGAAGCCGTCGAGGCTCCACTCGATGCGCATCAGAAACAGGTTTTCGCTGACATCCTGATGCTGGTCGGCATGCATGATGTTGGCGTTGTAGGTCATCAGGAAGTTGGCGATGGCCGCCACCAGCCCCTTCTTGTCGGGGCAGCTGATCAGCAGCGTGGCCGAATTCTTGTTATGACTCATTGTTCACTCCCAAAACGAAAGCCGATGTACCGGCGGCTTCTTCCAGCGCGCCAGGCGACGTCGCATGTCTCACGGCAGGGGCAGTGCACGCGAAGGGGATAAACCAGCGCCCCGCACCGTCACGCCGCCGATACGACCCGGCGCCCCCCTGCCCGCAAGGCCTCAGGCGTTCAGGTTGGCCGAATCCAGCGTGTTCTGCAGCAGGGTGGCCACGGTCATCGGCCCCACGCCGCCCGGCACCGGAGTGATGAAGGCGGCACGTTCGCTGGCGGTGGCGAACTCCACGTCGCCGCACAACTTGCCGCTGTCGAGGCGGTTGATGCCCACGTCGATCACCACCGCACCCGGCTTGACCCACTCACCCTTGATGAAGTTGGGGATGCCCACCGCGGCCACCACGATGTCCGCCTCGGAGACTTCCTTGGGCAGGTCGGTGGTGGCGCTGTGGCACACCGTCACGGTGGCGCGCGCCAGCAGCATTTCCAGCGCTTGCGGGCGGCCGACGATGTTGGACGCGCCGACGATCACCACCTTCTTGCCCTTCGGATCGATACCGTACTCTTCCAGCAGGGTCATCACGCCGCGCGGGGTGCACGGACGCAGCAGCGGCATCTTCACCGCCAGACGGCCCATGTTGTAGGGGTGGAAGCCGTCCACGTCCTTCTTCGGCTCGATGCGCTCGATCACCGACTGCGGATCGATCTGCTTGGGCAGCGGCAGCTGCACCAGGATGCCGTCGATGCTGGCGTCGGCGTTGAGCTGGTCGATGATCCCCAGCAGCTCTTCCTGCGAGGTGGAAGCGGGCAGGTCGTAGGCCACCGAGCGGATGCCGGCCTTCTCGCACGAGCGCTTCTTGTTGCCGACGTACACGCCGGAGGCCGGATCGTCGCCGACCAGGATGACGGCCAGTGCCGGAGCACGCTTGCCCGCCTTGAGGCGTGCATCCACGCCTTCGCGTACGCGCCCGATCAATTTTTCTGCTACTGCTTTGCCATCAATGAGTTGTGCCGTCATGCTCTGTCCCGAAACCAAACCAACCAAAAACGGCATTTTCTCATTTTTCACCCCCTAAGCTCAACGGGTATTGACAGCATTATGCTCGATCCGTATAGTTGCGCTCTCTGTCGTCGGGGTGTAGCGCAGCCTGGTAGCGCACCTGATTTGGGATCAGGGGGTCGAGAGTTCGAATCCCTCCACCCCGACCAGAAACTCCGCGCACTCGGTGCAGGATGCGCCCGTAGCTCAACCGGATAGAGCACCGGCCTTCTAAGCCGGGGGTTACAGGTTCGAGTCCTGTCGGGCGCGCCAGTAGTACAGCAGTAAGACAGTGGTGGATATAGCTCAGTTGGTAGAGTCCCGGATTGTGATTCCGGTTGTCGTGGGTTCGAGTCCCATTATCCACCCCAAAATTCCTGATTGAAGCGCCAGCTTCAGTCGTACCGCTTACGGCGGTGGATATAGCTCAGTTGGTAGAGTCCCGGATTGTGATTCCGGTTGTCGTGGGTTCGAGTCCCATTATCCACCCCAGTCTTGCAAAAACCGGCCCGAGGGCCGGTTTTTTTGTTGCACGTGCTCCTGCCGGCCGCAGTTTCACTTGTCTCCCCTGCCCCGCTCCGTAATAATTGAATACATTTGTATGTATCCGATTGACTGACAGAGCTTCCACCCCATGACCACCCTGCAGCCGATCAAGCGCCAGACGCTGACGAGTGCCGTAACCGAATCCCTGCGCCAACGCATCCTGTCGGGCGAGTTTGCCGACGGCCAGCAATTGCGCCAGGAAGCGCTTTCCAATGAATACGGCGTGAGCCGGGTTCCTGTGCGCGAGGCGCTGCGCCAGCTCGAGGCCGAAGGCCTGATCCAGATCATCGACCACAAGGGTGCCCTGGTATCCAAACTGTCGCTGGACGACGTGCTGGAACTGCTGGACATCCGCGCCATGCTGGAAAGCTCGCTGCTGCGCGCCGCCATCCCGCGCCAGACCAAGGCCGACCTGGCCATGGCCGCGGACACCCTGAAGCAGTTCGAGATCGCGCTGCAGACCAACGACATCCGCCACTGGGGCGAGCTGAACTCGCGCTTCCACCTGGCCTTGTACCGTGCCGCCAAGCGCCCCAACACGCTGGCGCTGATCGAGCAGTTGCACAACAAGACCGATCGCTACACGCGCATGCAGATTCTGTTCACCCAGACCATGGAGCGCGCGCACGCCGAACACACCAAGCTGCTGGAGCTGTGCCAGCAAGGCGCGGCCGAGGAAGCGGCCGAGTTCATCCGCTTCCACATCCTGTCGGCCGGCAACGCGCTGGAAAGCTACCTCAAGAACCAGGGTTCGCCGCGTTAAAAACGCTTCGGCCAACCTTCTAAGGTTGGCCGAACTCGGCAGCAACTCACACAGACTTACTTCATGCCCTTCAGCCTGTCCTCGCGATAGGCATGCACCACTTCCCCCCCCGCTACCTTGCCGATCACCGGCACGGTTTCGTCGATCGCCTCGTGGCTGCTCGGGCTGAACGGGCGCCGGTAGCGCGTGATCACGCCGTCGACCGGCCGTTGCAGCTGCTCCAGCGCCCGTCGGATCGCGGCCCGGTCGGTGCTGCCGGCCTGCTGGATCGCGGCCGCCAGCAGCAACATGGCGTCGTAGCCCTGCGCCGCGGAAGGCGGCGACGCGATGCGCCGGCCATGGCTCAGCGCCAGGTAGGCGTCGATGAACGCCTTGCGCCGCCCACCGGCTCCCTCCGGAATGAAGGTCTGCACCATGCGCGTGCCGTCGGCGTTGGGACCGGCGTTGTCGATGAAATTCGACATCGACAGCGTCCAGCTGCCGATCAGCGGCACCTGCCAGTCCATTCGCGCCATGCCGTTGGCGATTTCCACCAGCTCCGGGCCGATGGCGTAGGTCAGAATGACCTGGGCCCCCTGGCGCGCCGCCTTGCGCAATGGCTCGTCCATGTCGCGCTCGTGCAGGTCGAAGCGTTCCACTGCCACCGGCCGCACGCCGTAGCGCGCCAGCGCGGCGGTCAGTTCCATCACCCCTTGCTCGCCGTAGCGGGTAGTGTCGGCGAAGATGGCGATGCGGCGATAGCCGGCACGTTCCACCGCCTCGCGCGCGATCAGCCGCGCCTGCACCGTGTCGGACAGCGCGACGCGAAACACATAGCCGTCGCGCGCAGGCTGGGTCAGCTTTGCCGCCGTGGCCACCGCGATCACCAGCGGCACACGCGCCTCCTGGTAGAGCCCCACCACCGCTTCGGCCACCGCGGTATTCACCAGGCCGACCGTCGCCACCACCGGCTGACGGATCAGCTCGGCGTTGACGCGCCGGCCGCGCAGCGCGTTGCCGCCGTCGTCGCGCTCGACCAGCTGCAGCGGCCGCCCCAAGACGCCGCCACGGGCGTTGATCTCCTGCGCCGCCAGCCGGATGCCGTTGCGCATGCTGAGTCCCATCGGCGAGGACCCTCCGGTATACGCCCCCGGCACACCGATGCGGATCGGCTCGACGGCGCCGGCCAGCGTCGCCCACAGCAACCCCGCCAGCATCAGAGCGCGCTTCAAAATAGTTGTTTTCATTGTCTCTTTTCTCCGGAGCGCAAGCTTAACGGGGCGCACGCCAATCAACAAGCCCGACGCTGCGGGCTAACCCGGCTTATCTTCGGCGTCGGCTTGGCCTACACTCACGTTCTGTTGCCGGCACCACGCCGGTGGTACAGGACCACCTCGTCCGGACACCTTACGCATGCTTCGTTACCACTCCACCGCCCAGCGCCAGCGCCCGAGCTGGTACCGGCTGTTCCCCAACGCCAGCATCGTGCTGTTCTTCCTGACCATGGCGGTGATGCTGTGGGCGCTCGATTCGCGCGAAGCCGAGCAGCTGCGTACCGCGCTGGCGCGCGACGCGCTGTGGGCGGAACAGACGCTGCAACTGCACCTCGAAGACAATCTCAACCAGCTCACCGAACTCGCGCGCGAAGCGGGACGCGACGATCTCGACGAAAGCGGCTTCCAGCTCCAGGCGGCGCAATTCATCGGCAACACCCCGGAACTCTTGGCGGTGGTGCGCGCCGACACCGGCATGATCCTGCGCTGGATCGCCCCCTATGAAGACGGCCCGCTGACGCTGGGCGACGGCCTCTCGGGCCCCAGCGCCGACGCCTTCGTCAAGGCGCGCATCGAGAGCCGGCCGGTCTACAGCCGGCCCTACCAGAGCGCGGACGGCCAATGGCGCATCGAATTGCACGTGCCGGTGCTGCGCAACGGCCAGTTTGTCGGCACCATGATCGCCGTGTTCAACACCGGCACGCTGATCCGCCGCCTGCCGCCGTCGTGGTTTGCCGAGAAATACCAGCTCGAGCTGATCGACGCCGAGGGCCGTGACATCGGCCACAACGCCCAGCAGCGGTTGAGCGGGACGCTCTCCGAAAAGCTCGACCTGCCCGGCACCGGGCTCGCCATCATCGCCCGCCCGGTAAAGACGGCGACCAGCCCGAGCCGCGTCCTGCAGCTGGGGCTGATCGTCGGCCTGACCCTGCTCACCCTGATGAGCCTGCTCAGCCTCAACCGTCATATCCGCCGCCGCGTCAGCGCCGAAGAGGAGCGCGACCGGGTGTACCGCCTGTCACAGGATCTGCTCGGCATCATCAGCCCGGAGGGCACCCTGCTCGAGGTCAACCCGGCGTTCGAAACCGTGCTCGGCTACACGCAAGCGCAACTCATTGGCACCTCCTTCCTGAGCTACCTGCACCCCAGCGAGCGCGACATGCTGAAGGAAGGTTTTTTCGACATGCTCGGCGCCGACCAGAGCCATCGCTACGTCGAGACCCGGGTGCTGACGCGCGAGGGCGCCACGCACTGGATCGTGTGGGCGCTGAGCCCGCTGCCGGAGAGCGGCGTGATCTACGTCTCGGGCCGCGACATCACCGCCAAGAAGGAAGCGCAGGAAGCGCTCTGGCAGGAATCCACCTTCCGCAAGGCGATGGAAGATTCGCTGGTGGTGGGGCTGCGCGCCATCGACCTCGAAGGGCGCATCACCTACGTCAACCCGGCCTTCTGCGACATCACCGGCTACCGCGAGCAGGAACTGCTAGGCCAGCTGCCGCCCTACCCCTACTGGCGCTCCGGCGAAGCCGCCGAACTGCACCAGCGCCACATGGCGGCCGCGCTGACGGGAAACGCGCCACAGGACGGCCTCGAGACCCAGATCCGGCGCAAGGACGGCAAGGAAATCCACGTCAACCTGCTGATCTCGCCGTTGATCGACCACGATGGCCAGCACACCGGCTGGATGACGGCGATGACCGACATCACCGAGCGCCAGGAGGCCAAGCAACGGCTGGAGGCCTCGCACGAGCGTTTCGTCACCGTCATCGAGGGCCTGGACGCCGCGGTGGCGGTGGTCGACCCGGCCAGCCACGAGCTGCTGTTCTGCAACCAGCACTACCGCCAGTGGTTCGACCCGGACAACGTACTGGGGCAGGAAGAGAGCGCGAGCTGCTGCGACCTGCGGCTGGCCTTCCTGATGCGTGACGCCGAACGCTCCGAACTGGACCTCCAGTTGCAGCTGGCCAACCCGCCGCGCTGGCTGTCGGCGCGGCGCCGCCAGGTGCGCTGGGTGGACGGCCGGCCGACGCTGATGGTGATCCTCACCGACATCACCCAGCAGCACGAGGCGGAGCAGCGCTACGAACAACAGATGGAGAAGTTGCAGGCCACCTCGCGCCTGGTCACCATGGGCGAGATGGCCTCGACCCTGGCCCACGAGCTGAACCAGCCGCTGTCGGCCATCGCCAACTACCAGGCCGGCTGCATCGAACGGCTGCGCCAGGGCCGCGCCAGCGCCGAATCGCTGCTGCCGGTGATGGAAAAGATCACCGCCCAGGCCGAACGCGCCGGCAAGATCGTGCGCCGCGTGCGCGAATTCGTGAAACAGAGCGAACCCGACCGCAAGCCCTGCCAGTTGACGGATATCGTCGAGGCCACACTCGCCATCGCCGACATCGAGGCGCGCCGCTACGCCGCCACCATCGACCTGCAACTGCCGCCACGCCTGCCGGAAGTCTGCGTCGACCCGATCCTGATCGAGCAAGTGCTGCTCAACCTGATCAAGAACGGCATCGAGGCGATGCAGGACACCGAACCCGCCCGGCGCCAGCTCATCGTCAGCGCCGACGTGCTCAATCCGCGTCGGGTCGAGGTCGCCATCGCCGACCGCGGCCACGGCGTGCCGGCGGATCTCAAGGAGCGCCTGTTCGACGCCTTCTTCACCACCAAGAAGGAAGGCATGGGCATGGGGCTCAACATCTGCCGCACCATCATCGAATTCCATCAGGGTCAACTCTGGGTGGAAGACAACCCGGACGGTGGTAGTATTTTCCGCCTGACCCTGCCGGTGACCGAAGCATGAACACGACCAAGCAAGCGCCCATCCATATCATCGATGACGACGAACCGTTCCGGGACTCCCTGCTCTGGCTGCTGGAAAGCCACGACTACCAGGTGGAGTGCCACGGCAGCGCCGAAGCTTTCCTGGGCCGGGTGGTGCCGTCCGGCGTCGGCTGCCTGATCGTGGATATCCGCATGCCCGGCATGAGCGGGCTGGAACTGTTCGAGGAACTGGACCGGCGCGGCAACCCGTGGCCGGTGATCTTCATTACCGGGCACGGCGACGTGCCGATGGCGGTGCAAGCGGTCAAGCGCGGCGCCCACGACTTCCTGGAAAAGCCGTTCAACCAGCAGGCCCTGCTCGACGCCGTGGACAGCGCGCTGGCGACCTGCCGGCAGCGCCTCGACAGCACCGCCAGCCTCAGCAAGATGGCGGAACGGCTCGATTCGCTCACGGTGCGCGAGCGCGAGGTGCTGGAAAAGGTGATCGAGGGCAAGATGAACAAGGTGATCGCCGACGACCTCGGTATCAGCATCAAGACGGTGGAAGCGCACCGCGGCAAGATGATGGACAAGATGGGCGCGCGCTCGATCGCCGATCTGGTGCAGGCGGTGGTGGCCTATCGCCAGCAGAAGGGCTGACCCCCATAGAGCCGCTAACAGAACCCTCTTGGCATTGTTGCGCGGCCTGGCCGTACTACCTTGTACTGTCTGCGGCCGCGCGCCTAGCCAAGACCGCTGCGCTGGGTTTTGTTAGCGACTCTTGATACTCTAGCCGGAGCGCACAAGGCCGCCCGTCACCGGGCGGCCTTGTCGTTTACAGGCGTCTCGCCAGTTGTCGGGCTAGACGCTTTCGCTCCCTCTCAACGCGTCGTGGAAGGGGTGCCGGCCTTGGCGGTCCCACCTACACGGCGCACCGCATCCTTGCCCGGCTCCGGAATCGGCTCGATCTTGCCCAGCAGGAACACGAAGGCGAACACGCCGATCACCAGCACCACGCCCGCCACCAGGAAGGCGTTGGAGAACGACTGCGTGGCGCCGACGATATAGCCGGTCACGATCGGCGCCACCGCACCCATCATGTTGTTGGCGAAGTTCATGATGCCACCCACCGTGCCGGTGCCGCCGTGCGGGGCGATCAGCGACGGCAGCGACCAGCCCACCGGGGCGGCGGCGGCCAGGCCGCTCAGCGCGATGGTGATCCAGACGATGGCGACGTAAGGATCTGTGGTGGTGGTGGCGCCGAACACCGCCAGGCCACACAGCATGCCGGCCACCAGCACGCCCTTGCGCACCCGCGTCTCGTCATGCCCCTTGGCGATCAGGTGGTCGATCAGCCAGCCGCCGACCAGGAGATCGGACAGCGTGGCGAACAGCCAGGGGACGGCGGCGAACGTCGCCGACTTCAGGATGCTCATGTGCATCGCCTGCACCAGGTAGCCCGGCAACCAGGTCAGAAACAGGTAGAACACGTAGCCGTAGGCGGCAAAGCCGATCGACAGCCCCCAGATTTTGCGCTGCTTGAGCAGGTAGCCCAGCATGTTCAGCGAGCTTTCCTGGCTCACCCCTTCCGGCGTGGCGCCACCCTGGACGATGTAGTCGTGCTCGGCCCGGGACAGCTTGCTGTCGGCGCTGGGGTCACGATAAAGCAGGTAGAAGGCCAGGAAGTAGCACAGGCTCAACAGGGCGGACAGGCCAAAGCCCCAGCGCCAGCCGAGATGCACCACGGTCAGGGCGACCAGCGGCACGCCGATCACGTTGGAGAACTTGGCGGCGGCATCGAACAGCGCGGTCGCCATGGCGCGCTCGCGGCGCGGGAACCAGTAGCCGGTGGCCTTCGAGCTGACCGGGAATCCCGGCGCCTCGGCTACCCCCAGCAGGGCACGCGCGGCGAACACGCCGCCGAAACCGCCGGCACAGGCGGTCAGCGTGGCGGCGATGCCCCACAGGAACGCTCCCCAGCGCCCGACCTTGGTGACGCCGAAGCGGTCGAGCACCACCCCGGTAGGAATCTGCAGCAAGGCGTAGGCCCAGAAGAAGGCGCTGAACAAGAGCCCGATATCCCCGGTAGTGAGGTGGAACTCCTGCTGTAACTGCGGCGCCGCCACCGACAGGCTGATGCGGTCGAAATAGTTGACCAGCACGCCGATGCCGAGCAGGGCACCGATGCGCCAGCGGCGCGTCGGCACGCGGGCGGTGGTGTTGTGGGTCGTCATTGTGTTCTCCTCCGTGTAGTTATGACGTGTTTGGGTGCTACTTGCTGTGCAACTGCTCGAGCACGCGATCACGCAAGCTGGCGAGCGGTTGCTGAATGTCACAGACGATGGCCTGCTCGTCCGGCTGCAGCGCCTCCAGGTCGCGGAACTGGCTGTCGATCAGGCTCTGCGGCATGAAATGGGCGGAGCGAGCGGCCATGCGCTCGGCGATCAGGTTGCGCGAGCCGCTCAGGTGGACGAACAGCAGCCCGGGGTCGCCCTCGCGCAAGGCGTCGCGGTAGCGGCGTTTGAGCGCCGAGCACGCCAGCACCATGCGCTCTCCCCCTGCCCGTCCGCTGGCTAGCCGTGCCGCCAGCACGCCGAGCCAGCTGGCGCGGTCGGCATCGGTGAGCGGGATGCCGGCGGACATGCGGGCAATGTTCTCGGCGGGGTGAAAGGCGTCGCCTTCGATGAAAGTGGCGCCGAGGGTTTCGGACAGAGCCTCGCCGAGACTGCTCTTGCCGCAACCGGCAACCCCCATGACCACGATGTTCGGCATTTTCATGTTAGCGCTAACATTTCAGGTTGAGAAAAAACGCCTGCAGTGTGCGCGGGCGTTGGCTGTTTTTCGGATGTTAGCGCTAACAAATCGAAGCAGGCAAGAATTTGCTTCATGCCGCAGACCGAGTGCGAGCGGGTGTTGCAAAACTGCCCACGCTGGTCTGGGCAGCCGGTACGACTGGGAACGGTTGTCGGCTGCTACGAGCTGGCCCGTGGCATGACGGTGAAACCCAGGTCATGGCAGGTCACGGCATCGGCCTCGCCGGCGATGCTCGCCAGCAACAGCCTGGCCGCTTCGGTGCCGATGCGGTAGCGCGGCGTGGCCACTGTGGTGAGCGGCGGCGTCACCCAGCCAGCGGGTTGCAGGTCGTTGAAGCCGGCGATCGCCATGCGCTGCGGCACCGCCAAGCCGAGCCGCTGGCAGGCGGCGAGCGCGCCGATGGCGAGGTCGTCGTTGCAGCAGAACACGGCGTCGCAATCGGGATGGGCCTGCAGCAACCGTGTCAGCGCATCGGCCCCCATCTGCATCGTGGACGGCGCCGGGTCGAGATCTTCCAGTGCCGCGTCGTAGCGGCCGGCAGCGCGCAGCGCCTTGCGGTAGCCGTCCAGGCGCTTGAGCACGCGCTCGTCGAGCTGCGCCCCCATGAAGGCGATGCGCCGGCGCCCGCGCTCCAGCAGGTGGCGGGTGATCGCTTCGCCCGCGTCTTCCTGGGAAAAGCCGACGCAGCGGCGACCGTCGGTGGTGAGGTCCATCATGTACACCGCCGGAATCCCCTGCCGCTCCAGGGTCTGGGCGAATTCCGGCGGCTGCGACAAACCAGTCACCAGCACCCCGTCCGGCTGGTGCTCGAGGTAGGCGCGCAGCAGCTGCATCTCTTCGCCCGCGCTGTAGTGGGTATTGCCGATCAGCATCTGGTAGCCGGCGGGGCGCAGCACGTCCTCGATGCCGGCCAGGGTGTCGATGAAGACCGTGTTGGTCAGCGAGGGGATTAACACCAGCACGGTCTGCGAGCGCGCCGAGGCGAGCGCGCGTGCCGAGCGGTTGGGCACGTAGCCCAGCCGGTCGACGGCTTCCAGTATCTTGCTGCGGAGGGTATCGGAGACGCGCTCCGGCGAGTACAGCGCGCGCGATACGGTGATCGCGCTGACGCCGACGGCCAGCCCGACATCGTGCATGGTGACGCCGCTTCCGGAGCGCAGGCGCGGTTTTCTAGACATGGTTGAACGGCTTGATTCGGTGAACGGGAGGCGGCGCGGCCGCCTTGCCGTGGCAGTGTATCAAACCACACTGCCGCGCCCTATGCCTTTTGGCTGCGGCCCGCCCCGGCGGCGCCTGCCGCTTCACGGATCACTTCGGGAAGAATCAAAAAAAAACCCGGCCAAATGACCGGGTTAAGCAGAGTGCACACGACTTTACAATTCAGCAATACACGAAATGGGCGCGCTTGACGTTGCAGAGCAGCTCGTAGGCGATGGTGCCGGCCTGAGCCGCCACCTCGTTGACGTTGACGCTGTCACCCCACAGTTCGACCTCGCTGCCGATGCCGGCAGCGGGCAAGTCGGTCAGATCGACGGTGATCATGTCCATCGACACGCGGCCGATGATGCGCGAGCGCACGCCGTCGATCGCCACCGGGCTGCCGGTGGAGGCCAGCCGCGGGTAGCCGTCGGCGTAGCCGCAGGCGATCAGGCCGACGCGGCTCGGACGCTCGGTGACAAAGGTGGCGCCATAGCCCACCGGCTCGCCGGCAGCGAGCTCGCGCACACCGAACACCCGGCTGGTGAGACGCATCACCGGCTTGAGCGCGGCATCCTGCGCGTAGCCGGCCGGCAGCGGGGTGGCACCGTACAGCATGATGCCGGGACGGCCCCAGTCGCGCCGGGTGCGCTCGTGCACCATGATGGCGGCGGAGTTGGCCACGCTGACCTCGCCCGGCAGACCGGCGCAGGCGGCATCGAAGGTTTCCATTTGCTGCGCGGTGGCAGACAGCGCCGGTTCGTCGGCGCGGGCGAAGTGGGTCATCTTGACGATGCCGTCCACCTTGCCGCTTTCGGCCAACCTTTGGTAGGCGGCCGCGTAGTCCTGCGGGAAGAAACCGGCACGATGCATGCCGGAGTCCATTTTCAGCCACACCCGGTAGGGCTTGGCGGGTTGGCTGGCGAGCAGCATGTCGAGCTGCTGCTGGCTCTGCACCACCAGCCACAGGCCATGCTGCTCCACCTCGCGCAATTCGGCCGCCTCGAACACCCCTTCCAGCAGCAGGATGGGCAGGGTCAGGCCGGCTTCGCGCAATTGCAGCGCCTCTTCCAGGCAGGCCACGGCGTAGCCGTCGGCGATGTCGGCCACGGCCTGGGCGCAGCGTACCGCGCCGTGGCCGTAGGCGTTGGCCTTGACCACGGCCAGCGCGCGGCCGCCGTGCTGGCGGCGCGCCAGTTCATAGTTGTGACGGAAGTGCTCGAGTCGGATCGAGGCAATCAACGGACGCATGCGAACCTCAGTGGCTGGTGACGATACGGGCGGTCGGTACCACCAGCTTTTCGCCGCCTTTGGCGTAACGCTGCATGGACAGGCCGTCGACGCTGATTTCCGGCTTCACGCCGATGATCAGGTCGGCCAGTACCTTGCCGGAACCGGCGCTCATGGTCCAGCCCAGGGTGCCGTGGCCGGTGTTGAGCGAGAGGTTGGCGAAGCGGCTGCCGCCGATGATCGGCGTGCCGTCCGGCGTCATCGGGCGCAGGCCGGTCCAGAATTCGGCCGCCGGGATGTTGCCGCCTTCGGGGAACAGATCGCCCACCACCATTTCCAGCGTTTCGCGGCGGCGCGGATTCAGGCTCAGATCGTAGCCGGACAGTTCGGCCATGCCGCCGACACGGATGCGGTTGTCGAAGCGGGTGATCGCCACCTTGTAGGTTTCGTCCATCACGGTGGACACCGGGGCGGCGCTGGCGTTGGTGATCGGCACCGTCAGCGAGTACCCCTTGACCGGGTAGACCGGGATGTCGATGTCCAGCGTCTTCAACAGATCGCGCGAGTAGCTGCCGAGCGCCACCACGTAGTGGTCGGCACGGTGTTCCACGCCGTTGGCGCGCACGCCGGTGATCTTCTTGCCGTCGTGCTGAATGGCGTCGATGGTCTGACCGAACAGGAACTTCACGCCCTTGGCGCGCGCCAGTTCGGCCAGACGGGAGGTGAACAGCTGGCAGTCGCCGGTTTCATCGTTGGGCAGCTGCAAGCCGCCAACGATCTTTTCCTTGACCCGCCCCAGCGCCGGCTCGGCCTTGACGCAGCCCTCGCGGTCGAGCACGTTGAACGGCACGCCGGTTTCCTTCAGCACGGCGATGTCCTTGGCCATGCCGTCGAGCTGGTACTGGGTGCGGAACACCTGCAGCGTGCCCATTTCTCGGCCTTCGTAGGCCAGACCGGTCTCGGCGCGCAGTTCCTTGATCTTGTCGCGGCTATACTCGGCGAGGCGCACCATGCGCGATTTGTTGGTGGCGTAGGCGGCTTCGGTGCAGTTGGCAAGCATTTTGCTCATCCACTGCCACTGGTACAGGCTGCCGTCCGGCTTGAAGGCCAGCGGGGCGTGACGCTGGAACAGCCACTTGATGGCTTTCTGCGGAATGCCCGGTGCGGCCCACGGGGCGGAATAACCCGGAGAAATCTGGCCTGCGTTGCCGAAGCTGGTTTCCAGTGCGACGCCGTCCTGGCGCTCGATCACGGTCACATCGCAGCCAGCCTTGGCCAGATACCATGCAGTGGAAACACCCAGGACACCACCGCCCAGCACGATAACCTTCATGTTCTCTACACTCCCGACGTAGGGTTTGAACGTTTAGTGATTTCCGGTAGTATATTTACTTTAAGGCAGTTTTATTTACTGTTTTTTTACAAAAAAACAAATAAATTCAACAAAATATAGACAATACACAGGAAATTATGAGAGACAAACAAGTAGTGGAGCGCCCGCTCGACAAGATCGACTTGAGGATACTGAAATACCTGCAAAACAACGGCCGCATGTCGATGACCGAACTGGCCGACAAGGTCGGCCTGTCGACCACGCCCTGTACCGAACGGGTACGCAAACTGGAGCGTGACGGCATAATTGAAGGTTACTACGCGCGCCTGAATCCGCAAGCGATGAACTCCTCGCTGCTGGTATTCGTCGAGATCAAGCTGGCCGCCAAGTCCGGCGACATCTTCGACTCCTTCCGCCGCGAGGTGCAGAAGCTGCCGGAGGTGATGGAGTGCCACCTGGTGTCCGGCGAGTACGATTACCTGCTCAAGGCGCGCATCTCGGACATGTCGATGTACCGCAAACTGCTGGGCGACATCCTGCTCAAGCTGCCACACGCCAACGAGTCGCGCAGCTACGTGGTGATGGAAGAGGTCAAGGAAACGCTGGCGCTGCCCATCCCCGACTGACCTGACCGCCATGGCATCGGTGAAACGATGCTGGCGCACCAAAACAGAACGCACCAAATGAAGTCACGTGCACCATGACGTGATCTCATTTGGTGCGATTTGACTTGAGTCGCCGCGAAATTCTCTCGTCGCGACGCCTCCCTATCCCCTCCCATCGTCCCGATACGCCAATCCGGTGCAGGCATGCCCCGTCATGCATCACGTGCACCATGAATTGGCACTGCTTTTGCTACAAGGCGAAGCACAAGAATATCTTTGGGACCGTTCATGACTCACTCCTCGACTTCCGACGTGCTGTTCCTGCTGCTGGGGGCGGTGATGATCCTGGCCATGCACGCCGGCTTCGCCTTCCTCGAACTGGGCACGGTGCGCAAGAAAAACCAGGTCAACGCGCTGGTGAAGATCCTCACCGACTTCGCCGTCTCCGCCATCGCCTACTTCTTCATCGGCTACGGCGTGGCCTACGGCGTGCACTTCTTCCAGCCCGCCAGCGCGCTCAACGCCGAAAGCGGTTACGGCCTGGTGAAGTTCTTCTTCCTGCTCACCTTCGCCGCCGCCATCCCAGCCATCGTCTCCGGCGGCATCGCCGAGCGCGCCAAGTTCCATCCGCAATCGGCCGCGACCTTCCTGCTGGTGGGCTTCGTCTACCCGTTCTTCGAGGGCATCGCCTGGAACAATCACTACGGCGTGCAGGACTGGCTGACGCACGCCTTCGGCCAACCTTTCCATGACTTCGCCGGCTCGGTGGTGGTGCACGCCGTGGGCGGCTGGATCGGGCTCGCCGCCGTGCTGAACCTGGGCGCACGCCGCGGCCGCTACAGCAAGGAAGGCCGCATCGCCGCGCACCCGCCGTCCAGCATCCCGTTCCTGGCGCTGGGCGCCTGGATCCTGATCGTCGGCTGGTTCGGCTTCAACGTGATGAGCGCGCAGAAGCTGGAAGGCATCTCCGGGCTGGTGGCGATCAACTCGCTGATGGCCATGGTGGGCGGCACGCTGACCGCGATGTGGCTCGGCAAGAACGACCCCGGCTTCATCCACAACGGCCCCTTGGCCGGGCTGGTGGCGGTGTGCGCCGGTTCCGACCTGATGCACCCGGCCGGCGCCCTGGTGGTAGGCGCCATCGCTGGCGCGCTGTTCGTCCAGCTCTTCACGCTGACGCAGAACCGCTGGAAGATCGACGACGTGCTGGGCGTATGGCCGCTGCACGGCCTGTGCGGCGCCTGGGGCGGCATCGCCGCCGGCCTGTTCGGCCAACCCTGGCTGGGCGGCGCCGGCCACGTCAGCCTGCTGTCGCAGCTGATCGGCACGCTCGGCGGCATCGCCGTCGGCTTCGGCGGCGGCTACCTGGTGTACGGCCTGCTCAAGCGCAGCGTCGGCATCCGCCTGAGCGAGGAAGAAGAGTTCAACGGCGCCGATTTGTCCATCCACCAGATCACCGCCACGCCGGAGCGCGAGAGCAACTGGTAGGTGCGGCCCGGCAACGTTCCGGCAAAGACAAGAGCAACACCAGCGAAAAGCCCACCTGAAGGTGGGCTTTTTGCCAATCGTGACACCGCCGTCCTGGCCGTTCAGCTGTGGTTGATATCCAGCAGCTCCTGCAACTGGCGCAGTGTCGAGTCATCCTTCACCACATGCTGCAGCCATTCTTCCAGGCTCATTTCCGCCCAGCGTGCAGCACGCTCGGCCAGCAACGCCACCGGGCTGTGCGGTTCGTTGTGACGAAAGTAACGGGCGACCTCGGCCAACATCTGTACCGCCTGCTGGCGGCTACTGACTTGGCCGTCGAAAGTGGGCGCCGGTGCCGTCACTGCTGGAGTTGTCGGAATGGCAGAAGGCATGGCGGTGTTCTCCGGCAGCGCGGTATGGGAAGGTGGCGCGCTGGGTGTAGCGACCACCGCAGCGCCGCCCAGTTGCTGGCGGTAACGCAGCACCAGCTCCTGGCAGGCGTAAATGGCGTTGCGCACCTCGGCAAGGCTCGGCGCTTCATCGCCGAAACGCTCATCGAGTCGCTTGTCCAATGCCTCGTAGGCACTCAGCGACGCCAACAGCAGCTCGGCCTGGCTGGCGAACCAGGCATGACCCGACAAGGCAGCCCCCTTATCGAAGTCCTCGCCGGCAAGCTTTCCCTCGGCCAACGCCGCCAGTTTCGCCTCCGGATCTTTCAGGGCCAGATTATCCACCTCGCGGGACTGCCTCCACTGCTGCCAGCTGTAACCGCCATGCTCGGGCTTGACGAGTGGGCTACTGCGGATAGCCACGCCGAGTTGCAGGTTGAGCCACTCCAGCTTGCCTACCCGCTCATCCAGATCATGCGGGTCGAACTCCGGGTAGCCGCTCTCCCAGTAATGCTCCAGCCAGTCGGCCAAGGCGGCCAGCCCCTGCGCCAGGCTGGCCAGGCCATGTACCTGCACTTGGGCTTCGGCATACCAAACCAGCAGCTGCAAATCCTTGCTGCGCAGGCTCAGGGCCTCCTCGCACAGGCGGATCACCTTGGGCCATTCGGCCACTTTCAAAGCCTGCTCCCAGTCGCCTTGGGACAGCAACGGATCATCGCTGCGCCGGGCCTCGCGGATCTGGTCGAACAAGGGGGAATAAGCCAGGTCTTCCCCGGCGGGATGACCGCCCGGCAAGGGGGCCAGCAAAAGCGCAACAGAAGGGTTCTGCATCGTTGTGGTGATATCTCGGAAAGAAAAAGGAAAACGGAACGGACTAGCCCTTGCCCAACTCCGGCAGGGTGGCGATCAGCGTGGCGCCGCAGCTGACCTTGTGGCCTTCCAGCGCCACCGGCTTGCCGCCGACCAGCCAGCTACTGTCGCCCTCCACGATGGTGCAGTTGCTGTGCCCCTGCTGCGGGCAGGTGACCTGATCGCCCAGCAAGGCCACCGGCTTGCCGAACAGCACCGTGCTGGAGGCGGCGCTCACCACCGTGCCGCCGTGGCTGGTCGGGTCCCCCAGGCGAATGACGCGTTTCATGCGAGGTTTTCCTGTACTGCCGGCCGGGCCAGCGCCAGCGCGGCGTGATCGTGGTGAAACTGGGTGATGATGGCCGGTGCCTGCAGCCGGGCGCTATGCGTCACCGCCAGTGCCGCCAGCATGGCGGGCGCGGCGGCCCCGACATCGCCCCAGTCACGCACCAGGTTACTGGCGTCATCGATGGGGTGCAGGCCCACCTGGTAACGGGTGAGACTGCTGGAGATGGCGGCCAGGCGCGTGCCGCCCACCTCGACATCGCCGCAGTTGTGCACCAGCCAGGCCACACTGTCAGCCTGGTTGCGCTGCGGGTCGGCCTCCTCGGCGCTGAACGGATAGTCCAGCAGCGCGGCATTCACCAGTGCATTGTCCAGCAAGGGCTGCAGTTGGCGTGTCAGCTGCAAGGTGCCCTGTCGCTGCACCTCGCCGCTGCTGGACTGGGCCAGGCTGGCCAGGTACGGCAAGGCCGCCAGCGCCGCCCGGGTGTGTTCCGGCACTCGCCCCCAACCGGCGGGGGACGACACGCCCTCGCGCTCCCAATACGGCAGATAAGGGTCGCGCCCGGCTTCTAGTGCACTGTCCGTCGAAACGGCAAGCCCGTCGCGCAAGAACAGCAACAGCACCACGGCGCCCCCCGGGCGGCCCAGTTGCAGCCATTGGGCTCGCGTCGCGGCATCCGGCTCCTCCTCATCCGGCCAGGCCGGTGGCGCGTCAGCGGCCAGCACCACCGCCCCCGGCAACTCCGGGTCTTGCGCCAGGAACTGCATCACGCGGTCGGCCACGGTGCCGCTGCCGGGCAGGAAACGGCAATCGCTGGTGGGCAGGGGCCCCTCCCCCTGGGCAGTCAGCCACGCCACCTCCTGGCATTGCCTGACGCGGCCGACCTGTTCGATCCCAGACACCCGCGGCAACACCTCCAACAGCAGCGGCAGCGAGGCGGCCCCCGGCAGCTCGGCGTACAAGGCCTGCAAGCTCTCTTCCAGCCACGGCATCAGGCCGTCCAGCACCTCGTCACCAGGCTCCCACTCGTCGCGCGTCCGCACCATCCACTGGCAGGCGGGTGGCAACTCGTCCAGCCAGGCCGGCTCCTCTCTCTGCACGACAGCCTGCACCGACAACCAGCGGCAGCTCACCATCTGTTGCCGTTCGCGCAGCACGGCCAGATGCGTCTCCCGGGCTTCGTCACGCCGGGCCTGCTGCGCCGCGGCCTCCGACTCGGCTTGCGCCTGGGCGGCGGCCTGCTCGCGTTTTTCCTGATGCAATCGCCAGGCATACCCCAAGGCGGTGAGCAGCAAGGGCGGCAACAGGTGCGCCAGCAACATGACGGTGGGGCTGATCTGCTGCCACTCCACTGGAATCAGCAGCCACAACGCCCCCCACCACAGCAGGAAGATCAGGGCCAGTACGGCCAGCAGTTTCAGCATCTTGCCCCCCCTAGCTGACGCGAACCTTGAGCTGCTCGCCCTTGAGCGCCACAGCAATCTTCTTCACCGGTTTGCCGCTGGCCATGCGGGCGAGCAGGTCGCTCGAAATCTGTGCCAGCAACGTGCGTGTGAGGATGGCGTCGGCGTTGCGCGCACCGCTGTCCACGTCCAGGCAACGCGCCGCCATGATGCCTGCCAGCTCATCCGGAAACTCCACCTTGGCACCGTGGTTGTCCGCGATGCGCTGGCGGATTTTGTCCAGCTTCAGACCCACGATGGCGTGCAACACCTCGTCGCCGATCGGGAAGTACGGCACGATGGCCAAGCGTCCCAAGAAGGCCGGTTTGAACACCTGCTGCAGGGTGGGCCGTAGAATTTCCACCAGGTCATCCGGCGTCGGCTCGCGCGTCTCGCCTTCCACCGTCACACCGTGCTCGCAGGCACGCATCACCAACTCGGAGCCGGCGTTCGACGTCAACAGGATGATGGTGTTCTTGAAATCCACCTCGCGCCCTTCGCTGTCCTCCAGCACCCCCTTGTCGAACACCTGGAAAAACAGCTCCAGCACGTCCGGATGCGCCTTCTCCACCTCGTCCAGCAACACCACCGAATACGGCTTGCGGCGTACCGCCTCGGTCAGCACTCCACCCTCTCCATAGCCGACATAGCCCGGCGGTGAGCCCTTGAGCCCGGACACGCTGTGCGCCTCCTGGTATTCCGACATATTGATGGTGATGAGATTGCGCTCGCCGCCGTACAAGGCCTCGGCCAGCGCCAGCGCGGTCTCGGTCTTGCCGACGCCGGATGGCCCCACCAGCAGGAACACCCCCTTGGGCTTGCCCGGGTCTTCCAGGCCGGCCTTGGCAATCTGCACCCGCTCGGCGATCTGCTCGAGCGCGTGATCCTGGCCGATCACCCGTTCCCCCAACAGCCGCGCCAGCTGCTGTACCTGAGCCAGCTCGTTGCTGACCATGCGCCCCAGCGGGATACCGGTCCAGCCGGCGATCACGTCGGCGATCACACTCTCGTCGACGCACTCGAACGCCAGCGGCTGCTGCTTGTGCAGCTCACGCAAAGCCTGGCGCTTGGCCTGCAGCGGGCTGACCTTCTTGCCCTTGGCTGGCTTAACCTCCCCCTGCTGCTGTTTCAGCTCGTCAATCTCGGCCACCAGTTGCTGCTGCGCCTCCCAGGCCGTGTGCAGGCGCTCCAGGTCGGCCTGCAACTCGCCGCGCCGGGCTTCCAGCTCGGCGATACGCTCGGCATGGCCCTCCTCGCGCTGCAAGGCGGCAATCTCGCGCTCGGCATTGGCGATCAGCACCGCCACGTCCTCGATCGGTCCCGGCTTGCCGGCGCGCGACAGCGCCACGCGGGCGCAGGCGGTATCCAGCACGCTGATGGCCTTGTCCGGCAACTGGCGGCCGGTGATGTAGCGACTCGACAGATGCACGGCGGCGGCGACCGCCTCGTTGAGGATTTCCACCTGATGATGGGTGGCCATGGCGTGCGTCAGCCCGCGCACCATCTGCACCGCCACCTCCGGCGCCGGCTCCTCCACCTTCACCACCTGGAAGCGGCGCGCCAAGGCGGCGTCCTTCTCGAAATACTTCTTGTACTCGGCCCAGGTGGTGGCCGCGATGGTGCGCAGCTCGCCACGCGCCAGCGCCGGCTTGAGCAGGTTGGCCGCGTCGTTCTGACCGGCCGCGCCGCCGGCGCCGATCAGCGTGTGCGCCTCGTCGATGAACAGGATGATGGACACCGGGCTCGCCTTCACCTCGTCGATCACCTGACGCAGACGGTATTCGAACTCCCCCTTCACACTGGCACCGGCCTGCAACAGCCCCAGGTCCAGTGTGCGCAGACAGACACCGGCCAATACCGGCGGCACCTCGCCGTGCACGATCTTGCGCGCCAGCCCTTCCACCACCGCGGTCTTGCCCACGCCGGGCTCGCCGGTCAGGATGGGGTTGTTCTGTCGGCGGCGCATCAGGATGTCGATCATCTGGCGGATCTCGCCATCGCGCCCCAGCACCGGATCGATCTTGCCGGCACGCGCCTGGGCGGTCAGGTCGATGGTGTATTTGTCGAGTGCCACGCCGCTGCGGACCCTACCGGCCGGCATCTCCGCCGGCTGATCGTGCTCGGTGGCCGCCACCGGCCCGCCGCCCTCCCCGCCATGCTGGCGCAACGCGGCGTAAGCCGGTTGCAAGCGACCCGCTTCGACGCGCAGCAGGGCCGGGCAGCCGCTTTGCACCGCCGGACGCAGCGATTCATCACGCAACAGCGCCAACAGCAAATCCAGCGTGGACACACTCTCCTGACCGAACTCCGCGCTGGCCAGCAGCCAGGCTTTCTCCAGCCACTTGGGCAACCAGGCCGACAGCACCGGGTTGCGGGTATTACCAGTACGGAAGCCATCCAGAGCACCCTCCAGCCCATGTTGCAAATCGGCCAGATCGATGCCGGCTGCCGGTAAGGCGGCGCGGGCGGCATTCATGTCTTGGTCGAGCAGGGTCAACAGCACATGCTCAATCTCGATCTCGTAGTGGGTACGGGACAAGGCGCGGCTGGCGGCCTGCTCCACACTCTGCCGCGCCAGCGGCGTCAGGCGCTCGATCAGGGATTTCAGGGATACCGACATAGAGTTTCCATCAGATAAAGTGAATAAGGTCGGGTCAGGCTAGGCGCCATGCCAGGCAAGGCTCAGTGCAACAGCGCATAGCGCACGTCGTCCGGGTCGGCTGCCCGCGCCCCCAGCCAACTGCTGGCCCCCAGCCGCAATGGGGCATCTGCATCCAGCCGTGCCGGCGGCACATCGTGCTTGTCGAGCACCAGGCAGACATCCACCGCCAGTTGGTGCCCCACGGCAAACTGCATCAGCGCTTGCAAGGCGCGAGCTCCATCTCCCCCCGGCAGCAAGGCCTCGAATTGCGCACGACGCAAACACCCCAGGCGCAGTTGCAGCTTGGTCTGGCGATCCCACTGCCGCTCGCCGGCGAACAGCGACACCCCCAGTTCGCAGGACTGGCCACCCAGCTGGCTTTGCTCAGCCAACGGCACCTCCAGCCACAGCCCCGCGAACTGCTGCAACTGGGCACGGGCGCCGAACAGCCCCTCCACCAAGGTCTGCAGCGTCAGGGCCGACAGCGGCTTCTGGCTCAACAGGCCTGCGTAATAAATGAACAGCCGCTCATTCAGCAGGCCGTCCTGCGCCGCCTGCCCACGCAACCGGCTCAAACCGACCCCGGCCAGATCCAGCAGGTTGCGGCTGAAGCCATCCTGCTCGCCGGCCTCCTCGGCCAGCCAGAAGCGGTACTTGCGCCAGGCCGCGTAGAACAAGGCGATGGCGCGGTGGCTGAACAGATCGAGAAAGGAATGAAGAGTGGTGTCGCGGTATTGCTGCCGCCGCTCTAGCAAGAGCTCGGTATACGCCGTCGGCAACACCCCGCTGGGCCCGGTCAGCCCCATGAAGCTGACCGTCATCTCGGCGGGCGCCGTGCCCTCCTCCGCCGCTGGCTGGTACTGCACCAGCTCGCTGGCTGGAAACGACAGCGACGCCAGGGTGCGGAAGCGCAGTTGAGCCGGCAGCGTGCGCCGCTGGCGACGCGCGCCCTCACACAAGCCTAGGAGGCGCACCGCCTGGAAAAAGCCGAACTGGCTGGCATCCCTGGCCAGCGCCAGCTTCAGATCACGAGGGCTTCGCCGGCTCGGGCTGGCCATGCCGCCACCTCCTCGTCACGTTGCACCGTCCTGACACGCAGACGGGTAAAACTGTTGGGGGCGCAGTACAGCGCGAAGAACCGCTCCAGCAGGGAGGCGAACAGGTAGACGCTGCCGCCGACGTAGTAATCGGCATCCAGCGTCAGGGTGATCTCGGTACCGCGCACGAAACCGGAGAAATGCCGGCCGTTGACGCGCTGTACCGCCGGTTCGCTGCGGATGCCGACAATGCCCTGGATCTGCCGTACATTGGCCGCCGCATCGCCCAGGTTGTACAGCGTCAGCATTTCCTGCAGCGCCTCGCGTCCGGAATCGACGATAGACATGTAATTGAGCGACAGGTGCGAGATCAGGCGCCACTGCACCGCCCGCCCCAGCGGACTGCGCTGGCTGGCGCCGGGCTTGCGCAACAAGCGCACCCGCTTCACCACCGAATGCCCCGGCAACTGGAAATCCGTGCGCTGGGTGGCCTGGCTGCCGCCGAAGGGAATCTGCTCCGGCAGATCGCGGTTGCTGCACAGCAAGTCCAGACTCAGCACCTCGCCGGCCGGGCGTACCGCGTCGAACTGCAAATCCACCAGGTGCAACGCCATGTCGGTGCCACGGTCGCCCTGGCGCACCGATGGCTCGCGGGTGGCATGCCAGTAGAAGCGCGGCGCCTGGCCGCTGCCGTGCCGGGTGGCGTAGAACGGTGGCACTTCCTCGCTGCTGTCGCCCTCGCCGGATTTTTCCACCCGCACCACGCGGCGGATCTGCACCACCTCGTAGGCCTGCTGCTTGCGCGCGTCGGCCAGCACCGGGTAGCTGCTTTTCTGGTGCGTCACGCGGATTGGCTCGCCCGGCTGGGTAAACAGGTTGATCAGCGGCGCGCAGCCCAGCTTGAGGTGCGCCGGCTGCAGCTGGCTTTGCAGCCGGTGGTGGCGCTCACTGTCCGGGTAGTCGCGCAGCTGGATGCGCAGCAGCAGCGTGTCGCCCTGCAGCCGGGCCACCAGCGGCGCCAGGTTCAGCAGGTCGATGAACAGGAATTTGTCCGGGTAGCTGAAGTATTCCGACAGCAAACGGTAGCCCAGGAAGGAGCGCTCGTCGTACTCCAGCATGCCTTCATCCGCACCAAAGCCGACCGCCTGCAGGCTGTCTGCGGCCAACATGCGCGTACGTGCCGGGTCTTCGCTGCCATCCCCCACCTGCACCCGCAGCACGCTGGATAGCAACAGCTCGTACAGCAGGTGCATTAGCGCCGGCTCACCGTCCAGGAAAAAGCGCAGCGACTGCAAATCGATGGCATTCAGCAACACCCCGCCCTGGGTCTGCAGCTTCAGCGTCAGCACCGCCGCCGCATCCGGCGCCAGGCTGCGCAGGTAGGGAGAGCCGCTGGTCAGCTCCAGCCGGGCCTCCTGCAGCTGCAGCGGGTACAAGTCCACCGGGTAGACGCTGCGAAACTTGCAGTTCACCCCCTGGATGGCCGGCGCCAGCACCTGCTGCCCGCGCTCGATACGGTAGCGCTTGCCGATCTCCGGCCGCTGCGTATCGCATTCGAACTGCACCACGGTGGCCGCCGGCATCGGCTGCAGATAGTGCGGGTACATCACATCCAGAAAGCTGGTGGCCACCTCCGGGTAGTCGTCATCCAGCTTCTTGTGCACCCGCGCCGCCAGAAAGGCAAACGCCTCGATCAGCCGCTCGGTATGCGGGTCTTCGCACTGGTCGCCTTCCAGCTGCAAGCGGCCGGCAATCTTGGGGTAACGGCGGGCGAACTCACCCGACAGCTCGCGCAGATGGCCGAGCTCGCGTTCGTAATAGGGAAGGAGGGATTCGAGCATGGGATATCAATCTGCAAATCTAGGCTGCAACCGTACTGTCTTCACCTTGCGGTGCATTTTTGGCCAGGCGTACATCGTCTGCGCCCGCATAGACGCGCCGCAGATGCAAATACCCGCCACCGACAAAAAACCACTCCTGCCCATCTGTCGTGCTCTCGGGCACTTCTGCCCTGCCAGCCGCCTTGGTTTCCTTGTAGCGCGCCACCCACTCCTGCTCTGTCTTGCTCAGGCTGTCCGCAGGCACCTGTGACTTCCTTTCCAGATAGGTAAGCATTTCCGACTCCTCCTTGCCAGTAAGACGGAACCAGGCGTAGGAGTCATGCACCAGGTACTGGAACAGCTTGCTGGCGGCCTCCGGCAGGGCATAGGGCTTCTGGTTGTCATGCAGACAGGGCAATTCCTTTTTCAGCATCGCCCAGTTACGCAGCATGTCACCGTCCAGGGTGGGCGGGTTATAGCGGCGCATCTGATCCCGTCCTACCCGCACCATTTCTTCATTTGCCCAGCGCCGGTAATAGCCCAGATGCTCGATGAACTTGAGGTTGCCCCCCAATAAATCATTCATGTCCGCCGTACTGATGCCAGCCAGGTTGTCAATACGCGCCCGCAAGCTGTCCCGGGTCTTGCAATCAGCCCAGCTCAGCCGCCAGGCCAGATAAGGTAGATACATAGCCATCAGCTGGTTCTTGAACTCGCCGGGCTCTGCGGGCAATGTTTTCAGGTAAGCATTGAAGTGCTCAATTACCTGCGGATCGGCTTCCATCCGGTACTGGATCGCCGGATCAAGCTTTTCCGCCTTGAGCGGCACCCCGGCTAGCCGTGCCTTGCGGTACATCACCCCCAGCGGCAGGCGCGACAACATGTCAGCCCCCTTCTGGTCAACTCCCCGCCCCTGTTCTTTTGGCAAATAGCCGCCGCCCACATCGGAATGCACACCCGGGAACATAATTTCCTCGCAACCGCTCCCCAGGCTGCCGCCTACCTGGATGGAGTCCAGCGGAAACGAACGCCGTATTTCGTGCCCGGCCACCAGGTGCACACACTTCACGCCGGGTGGTACCCGCAGTGACACCTCGGCATCCGCCCAGGCCGCGTGGCCATCAAACAGCAGCGACGACGATGCCAGCCCCACCGAGGCCACCGTATCGAACAGACCAAGAAAATCGAACACCACCGGGAAGCCGGCCAGCGTGAATTCGCTAGCTCCACCTAGCAATTCGGCATCCAGCTGGCACAGTTTGCGTAGCCAGTTCAGAAAACTGCGCGCCTTGGTAGCACCACGCGAAAAACCGAATACCGACACATGAATGCGGCCAACCTTGCCCTTGGCCTTGTTGGCAGGTTCGCCCCCCTGTGGATACATAAAAGGCGGCAAAGCCTTGTGCAGTTCGCCCAGCGCCCCACGCAACACATCGTAGCTGCTCTGCTGCCCCTGCTCGATTTCCCGCTGGCTTAGCCAGCGCTCCTTCTTCAGGTGCCAGCCGGTCAGCACAAGCTTGCGGCTTATCTCCAGAATCCTCGCTTTCGGGAACAACTCTGCGCCCAGAAAATAGCGGTGGATATTGTTCAGCGCCTGCATCAACCCCCAGGCAATGCGTTCATGACCGTATTTGGCGGCGGCAGCCCCGAGCGAACTGTCATTCTTGTCACCCACCTGCTCAAACGGTGAGCCCACGCCCGGCACGTACACCTTGTAAAAGTGGGGATACTCCTGCCATGACTTGTCACCGCCAATCACCCCTGGGACTACCTGCCCCGGGTAGCAGTCGTACAGGCGCGCCACATTTGAATATCCTTCGTTGTCCTTGCACAGGTTGTAGTTATTGCGCGTGCCATCAAAGAAAAAGCCGAAAAAAAGGTTGTATGTGCAACTGGCATTAGGATTTGCTAGTGGAGGAAGCTCGCGGTTCTCAAATCTGCGTAACCCCTGCCTTTCTTCCTCATCAAAGAATTTGAAAAAATCACAAGGATTAATTGCGCCATCAACAATCGAATTGCAAAGTACAGTCATGGCTTCAGTCTTTCATACCGTTCGACTTCTCTTTGCCACCGAATAAGGTCTTCTTGAAGTTCTTTCTTCTTTGACTTCCTATACTCAGGATCATCCGCCCCTGCAAATCCTTTAATATTTTCTGGGAAATGAAATTTATCCATATCCCACATTTTTTTTATTTTATCTTGACCATAGCTTTCAAACTCAGCAACTTCACGCCTGACGGTCTCGAGATACATTTTTTTCTCTTTCATATCCCTATCCCAAATCTTCCTCCGATACTCCACCGTCGGTACCGGCCACCCTTTCACCTTGCCCGGCCACTGCGCATGTGTCGGGTCGAAACGGCTGACCACCAGCTCCACCTTGCCACCCGGCAGTAGCTGCACCCATACCGTTCCGACATCGCTACTGTCGTAACGCGGTACCGCCACCCGGTGCTTGATGATCGGAATATGCTCCTGCCCCCACTCCTTGGCCGATTTGGCATGCGTACCATCCTGCGTCTGCACCACCAGTTCCATCCCTGGCTGCCATTTCGCCGGCAGGCTCACACAACACATCTGCCCGCTGGCACCAAACGCGGTAACCCGGTCTGCAGCCATCGCTTTATCCGGTTCGGCAACCCTAGCGACCCCCACCCAATCGAATGGCCAGTCGGTGTAGTTCACCGCCGTCAGCGTAGCCCCCAGTGGCTGCACGGCGCCAAGGCTGCTGCAGCCAGCCAGTAGCACGGCACAGCACACCACTACCCACACTCGCCGTAGCAAACTTGCCCATTTACACATTGCACTTTCCTCATGTCGGCCGTGCTCTCTCACTGGCCTGCTGTTCATACCTACCTGAAGCCTTGTTGCCCCTGCGAACCCTGTTTCCCGTCGCTTGCAGCTCGAACCGCGCGCCCACGCTCGGCACATACATACACCTTGTAGAAGTGCAGATACTCCGGCCACACCTGATCGTCCGCAACGACCTTGCTTACCACCTGCCCCGGGTAGCAGTCGTACAGCCGTGCCACATTGGAGTAGCCTTCGTTCTGCTTGCACAGGTTGTAGTTATTGCGCGTGCCATCAAAGAAAAAACCGAAAAACAGGTTGAAAGTACAACTGGCAGCGAGGTTGCCAGTTGGAGGAAGCTCGCGTTTTTCCCACTCTTGTAAAATTTGATCCTCTGCAGGCGTAAAGAAATTATCTCGTTTGCACGGGTCAATAGCTGCCATATCAATCTTGTCGACGATTATGGTCATGGGCGGGGCTCCATTTTGTTTGCCTGCTGTCTAGCCCATTCAGCAGACTCTAGAAATTTTTGAGCTTCACTTGGGTCTTTACTCTGTTTTGCGGCCTCTTCGAATCGCTTCACTCGTCTCATGTATTCCCCGTGATCCCGATCCCAAATCTTCCGCCGATACTCCACCGTCGGCACTGGCCACCCTTTCACCTTGCCTGGCCACTGCGCGTGCGTCGGCGCATAGCGGCTCACCACCAGCTCCACCTTGCCCCCCCGGCAACAACTGCACCCACACCGTCCCAACATCGTCGCTCTCATAACGTGGTACCGCGACGCGATACTGGATGATCGGGATATGCTCCTTATCCCATTCTTCCGAGCTTTTCGCATGCGTACCATCCTGCGTCTGCACCACCAGCACCATTCCCGGCTGCCATTTCGCCGGCAGGCTCACACAACACATCTGCCCGCTGGCACCGAACGCGGTAGCCCGGTCTGCAGCCATTGCTTTATCCGGCTCGGCAACCCTGGCGACCCCCACCCAATCGAATGGCCAGTCGGTGTAGTTCACCGCCGTCAGCGTTGCGCCCAGTTGCTGCCCGGTGCCGAGGCTGCTGCAACCGGCCAGCAATACAAGCGGAAGAAGGCGTATCATGGCGTGGACGGTTTTTTCTCCAATTCAAGATCTACTTCGGGCATCAACAACAAATAATCGCTACGCATGGTGTGCGTGCGGCCATTTTTCAGTTCCAAAGTGCTGCCCTTGGCAATATGGATTAATGCCACCCTATCTCCAATCAATGCTTGTGACTGGATATTGCTGGAATTACCCCCCAACCAATCTCGCAAGGTTTTACCATCCGTTTCCAGCTTGACAGGCATGGTTTCGCTACTCGAAAAATCAATCTGCATGCCCATGCCTTCTTCTAACTGTATAACTGTCACCATGGTTTTTTCATTACCTTGGTCATCGTACAATTGCGGCATACGTTCATTTGGCACAAATATGTATTCACCCTGCCAACTATCGGCATATACCCCTAAAGAAACCGACATACCCAATACCAAGGCGATAATACGACAGAGCATTTTCATCCTTTCATCCCTCCTGTGAATTAACCTCCAGCCTGGATAGCATCCAGACATCGTGCCATCCGCGCTTGGCCATCCGTTACACCCAGCAGATCTGCCTGCAGCAAGGCGCCCTCTGTTGCCGGATGGCAATCAGCCAGGACCAGTGGATTGATCCGCGAATGGAAATGCAGCTGATACAGAACCTCGTCAGTTTCAGCCCCGCGTATCAATTGGCGGGTCTGGCTTGTGGACAGGGCTACTTTTTCAGCAACCTGACCGGCAAACCTGGCCATTTCAAGTGCGAGCCAGCCCTTGCCATTCCGGTTTGGTAGCAGGCAGTGCCAGGCCGGTCCGAAGAATTGCCCACGCTGTTCTTCATTCAGAATGCGGTCTAGGTCCAACAGGCGGCGAGTATCCGGATAACGAAGATTGAAAAAAGAACCATCGGCATCAACCACACACCAGGGGTACAAGCGTGCGGCCAACTGTGGCAATTCCTCCGGGCTGTGCCAAACACTAACCATGGGTAAGCCATCGCAGAACTCAAGCAACTTGCAGATTTCCAACCAGTACGATGGAAACCACTCCAACAGCAATGGAGAAGCAGCCATCAATTCCACCGGGCCATTCTGGCTTTGGGTAAACACACTTAACCAGGGCAGTCCGGTTTTGTTTAGCTTGTGGAGCAATTTCGGCTTCAGCACACCATCCAGCAGCAGATAATGGTGGCCCGCGTCACAATCTTTGGCGGAGATATTTTCTTGCAATACCTCAAGATCGAATGAATGAATCAGTTTCATCATTGCACCTTGCTGAATGCCGAACCGGCCTTGGCGCTACGCAATAAGCAATCAATGCATATTGATTTGGGAAATAGCTGATGCGCCACGTTCATTTTTGCCGGCCCGCTCCAGTCGTGGCTGCCGCCCTTGAAGCTCACCTTGCCCGGCGCGTGCAGTTCGATCTTGCCGTCCTTGATGCGGATGTAGGCACCGCCGCTGGTCAGCAGCACTTCTTTCTTGCCGTTGAACAGCTGGCTGGCGTTCAGGCTGCTGATGGTCACATCCCTATCTGCCGTCAGCTCCATCGCATCGCTTTGCGCCTGGACCTGCACCTTGCCCTTGGCGGCGATCAGTTTCAGACTCACCGCGTCCTTCACTCCGGCGACGAACAGGCTGATGTGCTGCCCCACGTTGTGCAGCCAGCGCCGGCCCGAGGTCTGTTGGGTATCGCGCTGGGCGATTTGGTCGATATTCGTCCCAGCCGCCAGGGTGAGGCTGTTGTCGGTGGTTGCGGCGAGGCCGGCCGGGGCGGACAGGACCATCAGCGGTTGTTGGCCTGCCTGTCCCGCGCCGTTGGGGGAGTTTTTGCCATCTTTATTGGTATTGGTTCCGGCTTCCCAGGCCTTCAGCGCTTGGACGTGGTGCTGCAGGTGTCCGTCGGGCTTCTTCGCTCCCTTGCCGTTGTCCGGCTGAATCGTCTCCGGCCCGATTTCAACGGTATCGGCCAGCTGTGCGGTAGCGGTCTCGCCGAGGGACTGGCTCAGGCTCAGGGCCGCATCAAGCTGGCTTTGCGCGCCGTCGCGCGCCAGTTGTTTGCCGGAGACGGAGGGCTGCGCTTCGGTGCTGAGCAGCAGGCCGTGGCCGGCGCGGATCGCGCCATGGCGGTCGGTGCGCAGTTCGAAGCCGTCGCCGCGGGGCGTGGCCTTGCCGTCGGCACGCGGGTGGACGAGGTAGCCCTGGTTGAGCTGGGTGGCGCCGTGTTCGGACGACAGTTTGGCGCGCACTTCGCCGGGGGTGTCGTCGAACAAGAGTTCGTTGTACTGGCCGCCCTGGTGCTCTTTCGACTTGATGCCGGACAGGGTCTTGTTGGCCGGCAGGTTGCCGGTGCCGCTGAAGGCGGGCGGCGGGTGGCTGCCGTTGTACAGCACGCCGGTGATGATCGGGCGGTCGATGTCGCCTTCGAGGAAGTCGACCAGCACTTCCTGGCCGATACGCGGGATGAACTGGTGGCCCCAGCCGGCGCCGGCCGCGGGCATGGCGACGCGCAGCCAGCAGCTGGAGGTGTCGTCGAGGTTGGCGCCGATCGTCGGGTGTTCGTCGGGACGCTGCCAGTGGAACTGGACCTTGATGCGGCCGTGGGCGTCGGTGTGGATCTCTTCCCCCGCAGGCCCGACCACGGTGGCGGTCTGGGCGCCGCGCGCGGTGGGCTTGGCCAGCGCGGTGCCGGCGTAGGCCGGGGTGAGCGGCAGGCCGCGGCGCTGGGCGCTGAAGGTGGTGTGGTACGGAACGTCGCTTGCCGAGGTGTCGGCCCCCGCGCCGGCGGTCGAGGTTGGCCGAAGGCTGGGCGGCAGCGCCCGTGCCAGGTCGGTCGGTAGGTTGTTGCGGGCGGTGAAGGCCTGGCGCGTGACGACGAATTCGCGCTGTTCGGGAGCGTCCCCCTCGTGCGCCGGGTGATCGTCGAGGCGGAACCACTGCCCGGCGGCGAGCCCGCGCACCGAGCCGCCACCGTCGAAGCGCTTGGCCTGCGCGTCGTGCGCCTGCTGGCGCAGCCGGGCGTAGTGGGCGAGCTGGTCGGCGTCGCCGGCGTAGTAGGGGCCGGGGACGTCGTAGTCCTGCAGGCTGCTTTGCAACCGCGTCCCATCGGAGCCCTGCTCGACGGCGCTGCTATCGCCGCTGTGGCCGGTGGCGACAGGCTGGTAGTCGAAGCTGGCCAGCGTCACGCCGCCGCTAACGATCTGGCGCGTGCCGTCCCAGCGCGTGAGGCCATCCTCTTCTTCCGTCGCATCGCTGCGGTGGAAGCGCACCCGCTCCACCCCGGCGGCCGGCGGCGAATACGGGTCGTCGAAGGCGACGAGCTGGACCTGCGGGAGAGCCCCTCGCGACGCGGCGCGACCTGGCTCGCTCGCTCTCTCTCCATGCTCAAAGCGCCAGGCCAACCCTTCCTCGTGCAGCAGGCGCACGAGGAAGTCGTAGTCGCTCTCGCGGTATTGCAGGCAGTAACTGCGGGAGGGCAGCTCGCCCGCGAGCACGAAGTCGAGACGCTGCACCGCCGCGAACACCGGGTTGGCGGCGGCGTGTTCGGCGAACACCTGGCGCACAATGTCGGGCACCGAGAGGTCCTGGAACACCCGCGAGGTACGGCGCAGGCGCAGCAGCGCGAACGGCGGTTCGACGGTAAGGGCGTACTTGGCAAAGCCGCCGTCGGCCCCCAGGCTGTCGACAGCGCTGACCACACCGCCGCGCACCTGCTCGGTCCCGTCCGCCCCGGCGAGGCCGAGCCGCACCGGCACGCCGAGCAGCGACTTCAGTTCGAGCCCGGCGTCGGGCGACAGGCACTCGACGCGGTAGCGGTAGCTGTCGGAGACCGCCTCGTCGCCGTGCACGGCGAGTGGCAGCAGCGTCTCGCCCCAGCGCGGGCCGTCGCCCAGGTGCAGGGTGAGGAGGCGCTGCTCCTGGCTGAAGGCGGCGGCGAAGCTGGCAAGCAAGGGGGAAAGATCCATGGGAAGACGACGGCTTTTCAGCCCTGAACCTTGTAAACGTTGGACGACAGTTGCAGCGTGGCGTCAAAGCTCACGGGGGGACGGTGCGGGTGTACTTTCAGTACCGCATCGACACGGAAACGCAGGTGCCGCTCCCTTTCCCTCGGCGCATCCAGATTCACCCTGACGCGGGACAAACGCGGTTCGTGGATTTCAATGGCGCGACGCAGTTGCTCACGTAACAGTTCGCGGTCGTCGGGATTCAGCAGGCTGATGCCGCTCAGGTCGGGAATGCCGAATTGCAGCATGCTGTCCCCCGCCAGGGTATGAGCCTCGAACAGTTCAGGCTGCGCCATGACGCGGGTATTGAGCAGCGCTTCGAGATCGCGCGCCAGCGCACGGCGGAACTGAGGCAGCTCGAACAGCAGGTGCTCGGTCCCATGGCTGAGATCGGGCTGGTCGTCCAGCAGACGATCCAACACCGAAGGCAGTATCTGGGTATGCCGCAGTGAGGGGGCATTCATCGCTCAGATTCCGAACAATTTGCTCAACTGACGGCCGAGCAGCCAGTGGTAAGTCCCCCAGATCGCGGCGCCAGCCAAGGCCAGCAGCGCGAAGTACAACCACAGAGGCAATTCATGGCGGACATAGGCCTGGAAACGTTGAGGAAGCTGCCAATTGGGTGCGAATTCGGCCTTGCCACCCCGTACCTGCTGGATTTCCTGCCCCAGCTTGTGGGTGAGGTAGCCGAGTTTTTCTTCGCCCTCCAGCAGATAACGTCCCTGGAAGCCCAGCAGCAGGCAGGTGTAGTACACCTCCAGTTCCTCAATGTGTCGTGCCGGCTCCAGCCGCAGTTGCTCCAGTCGGTTGAAGAAACCTTCCCCGGCCAGATGCTCGCCAAACAGACGCAGTTGCAGCGGCATGCGCTCCCACTCATCGCGCAGCGAAAAATCGGACGACAGAATGATCTCATCCAACAAGGCACAGAACGCGTATTTGGCTTGGCCGATAGCCTCCACCGACTTGCCGAAGTTGCGGGCGTTGCGTTCGTACTGGAGCAGGAACTGGTCGATACGGCGGTTGAACTCCACGCTGCTGCCCGGCGCGTTGCCGTCTTTCAGCAGAAACAGCAGGTACACGCCGTCTTCCAGCATCTCGCGCAGGCTGGGGCCGGTACTGGCCACGTTGATGGTGGACTCGTTGGCTGTTGTGGTTACGACGGCTTGACTCATGTTGGCCTCAACGGAAAACGGCGATCAGTTCCAGGGCCAGCCCGGACAAGGTTTGCGGAACGTAGATGCAGATGCTGCGCGACTGCAACATGCGGGCAAAAATGTCGCCGTGCGGCTGGAGCGAAAAGTAATGATTTCCCACCCGCACCGGCACGGCGGAAGGCGTTTGCGCCGCGTGACTCAGCGCCACCCCGCGCATCGCGGAGTTAAGAATCTTCTCGACATCATCCGGTGCGCCGATCTTGAACTTGAGCGGCACGTTGTCGATGACCTGGCTGGCCGGCTGTTCGCTCTGCACCGAAAGGTAAAAGTCGACGTTGTCCAGCAGGCGGTCGCTCTCCAGCCGGCCAATATGGAAGGACGGCTTCGGGGAATGCAGCGGGATGACGACATAGCGTGCCGAGATGACGGTTTCCAGCAACTCCCGTATCTGCAGGTCCAAAGCAGCAAACACCGCATGCAGAGCGTCATGGCGGTAGGCAGGTATGTCGACCAGCGCATAGCGGGTGGAAAACGTCTGCAGCTCGCCACAAAACTCTGCCAGCGCCATGTACAGCTCTTCCGGGTGCAGCGGGTTGCTCAGCGACAGGTGGCGCAAACGAGCAAAGTTGCGATTGACGGTATGCAGCAACCAGAAGGCGCTGATGTCGCTGGAGCCGAATTCCATCACGCTCTTGGCTCGCTCGCGCTGTGCCCCCGTCAACGCCTGGCTTTTCACCAGCAGGATATCCAGCAGGCGCCGCACCAACTGCGGCAGTTCTCCCGCCGCACCGATGGTCAGCAGCGGCGGCAGGAAATCGCCCGCCACGCCCCACTGGCCGGTGGCATCCTTCTGCAGACGGCACAGTGGAATGGCATCGTAGCCATCGCGGTTCTCTTCTTCGAACATCAGGCGCACGTCGGGCTCCAGTGTCGCCACTTCGGCCGGGAGCGCCTGGGTGTAGAGATCGGCTAGCTCCAAGCCGCCATTCTGATAACGGCTAGGCCTGCCGGCCTGCTCGCCAGTGCGGGCATTGCCGCCATAGGCCTGCAGATCGGCCAGGCAGGCATACAGCGTCGTGGCCACGCCCAGTTGCGGTAGGGTCGAGAGGTCCCGGGACAAAGGCAATGGCGAGGACTGCGGGGCCTGATAGAGCAGGCCATCGCGAAACAGGATGCCCAGGGCATCCACCCGCACCATGCCCCCCTTCAGCGCCTGTTCGTCCAGCCGCAGTTGCTGTACACCCCACGTATGACGGCACAGCAACTGCTGGCGGCTGACGGCATCTTGCTCGAGAAACAGCGTTTGCTGCTGGAAATGCTGCGGGCGCAGAAACATGCCTTCGCCCCACAACACACGTTTAGCTTGTTGCATCTTCAATCAATCCGGTGAGCCAGGCACTCTGCACTGGCCAACACATCCAAAACCAACACGCTAGGCAAACGTCTGGCCTAGCGGCAATCGACCTGCAGCGACTTGGGCTGCCCCGGCAACAGCTTTGGCGGAGGCTTGACGGCACGCAGGTAACAGTCTTCCGCCGCGAACTGCAGCCCCTTGCTGCGCACGACATCGGCGTCGTACAGCAAGCGCCAGAAATGCCGGTCCGGCTGGCGGAACAGGGCCACCAGGCCAATGTGCGAGGCCTCGGGGTTCACCACGAAACCGGACACCGTAACGCGCGTACCCGGCAGCAGCGTCATCTCGCGCATGTCGAGCAGTTCGGATGCCAGCAACTCCTTGTCCGACTTGGCAGTCGCCAGCGCCTCCATGCTCAAGCGGTTGAACGCCTGATCCGACTTCAGCTGATAGACCCGCACCACGACCGACAGAGGCTTGCCGCGACCATCGCGGTTCAGCTGCGCAGCGGCTTCGCCGGACACTTGTACTTCCTTGTTCGAAGCACACCCGGATATGAGCAATACGGCAGGCACCAGCCCCCCCAGAAACCCCCTGGCATGACGCCACAACCCGGCCTTGCAATGCTGCATCTGTCAGCTACCTCTGGAAATCATGCCAATTAGACATGATAATTGAAAAGCATTTTTTGTACAAAGTACGCATGTAATTAAATTTATTAGTATTTTTACCTATAAAAAAATAGTTAACAACATGGGCATTACACTAAGTAGACATATGAGCGGGCTATATTCAGTACAGACCTACCTTGCACCAGCGACAGCCATGTTGCTGATATGCCTGGTCGCATGGGTTGGCATTCGCTTTTTCAGCAAAAAATCATCAACAAATGAACAATATACAAAAGAGAAAGGCCACATAGCCACAACGCTGACGACTACGACCAGCGCTCAAAATTTATGCAAAAAGACATCGCCACGCGCAGCCAATAACCACATAAACAATGTAAAAGAACACATAAAAAAGTACTTTGTCATTGCCAAATTACCCCTTGTTTCGCTATCTTTGGCCACCATGCCAGTCGTACTGGCTTTATTTTTTAGAGAAATGCACCGCTCGTCGGAATTCATCCCTAATGAATACACGCACAGCTCTCGCATCAAGCTGACCTTGCAGGAGGAGCAGTTGGTGCCTCCCCCTCCTCTGCCCCCGGAGGCTTTCAGGGATGCCATCAGCGAACAGCCACGACTGAACCGGGCGGACCGAGACTGGAACAAGCTCGATGCAGCGTTCGTTCAGACGGTGCTGCGCGTCATGGCACGGCTGGAGGCACGTGGCTTTCCCATGACCCTGCTGGAGGGTTACCGCAGCCCCGAGCGTCAGGATGCCCTGGCGGGACAAGGCACGCTGGTCACCAAGGCCAAAGGTGGACAGAGCAAGCACCAGTACGGCCTGGCCGTCGATCTGGCGCCCGTCAGAAACGGGAAAGTCGTGGTTTCGGAGCGCGCCCCCTGGGCCATGTCGGCCTACCTTGCCCTGGGGGAAGAAGCCACGGCGGCGGGACTGACCTGGGGCGGTACCTGGAGTTTCAAGGATTACGGCCATATCGAACGCAGCGGCTCGCTGAAGCAGCTGTTGGTCCGGCAGCAATAAACGAATAGGAAGGTGAAGAGGTGTTGAAAAAAGGTTGGCGTCGCTATGCCAAGGTGGCATCGGCGATCGGATTCCTGATCCTGATCGCCCTGATCTGGTTCCTGGGTGAATGGATGGGGCTGGAAACCCTAGAGGCCCGGCTAAGTTGCATCGTCGTGATCATGCTGCTCTGGGTGGCCAGCCTACTGATCGGGCAACTTCTGGCCCGGCGCGCCGGCGGACTGCTGGAGAAAATGCTGCGCCAGCAGGCTGACGATGCCGTGATCCACGCCGGCTCCGACAAGCGCGCCGAAGTCACCCTGCTGCGCCAGCGACTACTGGCCGCCATCGACACCCTGAAGAAGTCGAAACTCGGCAACAGCAGTGGCAATGCGGCACTGTATGAGCTGCCCTGGTACATGATCATCGGCCACCCTGCCGCCGGCAAAAGCTCGGCCATCCTGCAGTCCGGCCTCACCTTCCCCTTCAGCGACAAGAGTGGCATCCAGGGGGTCGGCGGCACGCGCAACTGCGACTGGTTCTTCTCCACCGAAGGGGTGCTGCTCGATACCGCCGGCCGCTACGCGACCCAGAGCGAGGATCGAGGCGAGTGGCTCGCTTTTCTGAAACTGCTGAAAAAACATCGTACCAAAGCGCCAGTGAACGGCATCCTGGTCGCCATCAGCCTGCCCGAACTGGCCCAGCACCACAGCGAAGGCTTTTCGCTGTATGTCCGTCAGGTACGGGAACGCATCCACGAGGTCTGCAGCACGTTCGAGCTGCACGTCCCCGTCTACTTGGTGTTTACCAAACTGGATCTGCTGGGTGGATTCGCCGAGTTCTTCCAGGACATGCCGGAAGAAGAGCGCGCCAGGGTGTGGGGCTGCACGCTGACAGCCCACCAGGGCAACGGCTTCGATGCCTCCACCGTCGCCGCCCAGCAATTCGAGTTGCTTCACTGCGGTCTGGTGCAGGCCGGCGAGGAGAAGTTACTGCAATATCGCGGCGATCAGGTTCGTCCGGCACACTTCGCTTTCCCGATCGAGTTTCACGGCCTGAAAGAAGCCGTCGTGAAATTCGTAACTCTGCTGTACGAGGACGACCCCTATCACGCCCGCCCCCTGCTACGCGGCTTCTACTTTACCAGCGCGCTGCAGGAAGGCACGCCGCGTATCGTGGCGGCCAACCGGGTTCAGGGTCAGTTCGACCTGGTTGCAAGACAGGGCGACAAACGTCAGGCCCCGGCCTCGTATAGCTTTTTCCTGGGCGACCTGTTTCGCAAGGTACTGTTTCCGGACCAGCACCTGATCTCCCGGCAGACCCGGCACAGCGGCAGCCGCTGGCGCATGGCAGCCATGGCGGCCGGCGTGCTGACGCTCAGCGTACTGGCAGGCCTGTGGAGCTGGTCCTACATCGGCAACCAGCAACTGCTGGCGGAAATCAGCCAGGAACGGGAAGCCGCCCGCAAGCTGGCGGCTTCCGGCCAACTGTACGACAAGCTGCGCGCACTGCAGCAGTTGCAAACCCGCCTGGAGCAGTTGCAGGCGTACCGTACCGAAGGTGCCCCTTGGCAGATCGGCGTGGGTCTTTATCAGGGCAAGCCGCTGGAAGCCGCATTGCGCAGCGAATACTTTGCCGGCATCAAGACCCTGATGCTGATACCGGTTCAGCGCAACCTGGAAACCTCCCTGCTCGCGCTCGACCAGCGGCAGCCGGTGCCTCCGCCCGCGGCACAGGAAGCCAAGCCAGTTGCGCCAACGCCCTCCCCTGTGACCACGCCGACAAAACCCAAGCCCCAATACCGCCCTCGGCTGCAAGGCAAGCCGCTGCCGAACATTCAATTAGGCGTCATTCGCGAAGAATACCGGGGACGCCCAGTGCCCCTATCGAGCGACGACTACCACGTTCGGACTACCCTCTGGCCACACCATGCCCTGCAGCCTGTGGCGACAAACTGGCAGACAGCCGGCTTCGGTCTGCGCCGAGCCAGTTGGACATCACCGGTTCGCGTCGCGGCAGTCCAGCCGTCGGCAGCCCCAGTGGCCGCGGCCACGCAAGCCGTCGCGGCCGCCACGGAAGCATCCGCGGAGCGCCCGACCCAGGCCCCGGCCAAATCGCCACAGCTGGATGCCAGCTACAACGCGCTGAAAACCTATCTGATGCTGTACCAGCCTCAGCGCATGGAGCCGGCACACCTGGCGGACCAACTGCCACGCTACTGGCGCCCCTATCTGGAAGCCCAGCGCGGGCAATACAGCACCGAAGAGATCATGACGGTCGCCGAAAAGCTGCTGGCGTTCTACATCAGCCAGCTAAAGGCACCGGACCTGCCACTGATTTCGCCCAACCTGCGCGTGGTCAACCAGGCACGCGAGGTGCTGCGCGGCTCTTTCAAGCGCATGTCGGCCGAAGAGCGGGTATTCAATGAAATCCGCGCTCGAGCCAACACCCGCTTTGCACCGCTGACCGTAGCCCGCATTCTCAACAACCGCGACCTGGACATCATGGCAGGCAGCCAGATGGTGGAAGGCGCGTTTACTCGCGAGGCATGGGATCAGTACGTGAAAGGCGCCATCGAGGAGGCGAGCAAGGGCGAAATCCGCAGCGACGACTGGGTACTGGCAGCCACCAGCCAGGACAACCTGGGCAAGGATGGCGACGGCGAGAAAAACCGCACCGCACTGGAGGCACAATACCGCGCCGCCTATATCGACAGCTGGAAACGCTTCCTGCAGGGTGTCACGGTGCGCGATTTCACCAGCCCGGCACAGTCCGCTTCGGCCATGACTCGCCTGTCTGACCGGGAAACCTCGCCCATCAAGCTGATCCTGGTACGAGCGGCGATGGAAACGGCATGGGACAACCCGTCCGAGCTCAACCGTTCGCTGGAGCATGCCAAGCAGTCGGTGCTGGAAAAAACCGCTGCGCTGCTGAAAGGCGGCAGCGGCGAGAACACGCCCAAGGACAAGCTCTACGGCGAAGTGGGCCGGCAGTTTGCCGGGGTGGCCCAGTTGGTGAAAGGCGACAACGCCCCGATCAATGGCTACCTGGAGCAACTGGCCAAACTGAAAGCCAAGCTGGGTGCCATTGCCAGCACCGACGACCCGGGCTCCCTGGCACGTGCCACTCTGCAGGCCACCTTCAATAACAACGGCTCGGAACTGGCAGACAGCATCGCCTATGTCGACAACGCCTTGCTGGCGCAAAGCACGCCCGACACCGTCAGCCTAGTGCGTCCGATGCTGGTGCGGCCGCTCAGTCACTCCTACAGCGCCCTGCTCGGCCCTGTCAGTGCCGACATCAATCAGGCCTGGGCCACGGAGGTCCTGCCGCAATGGCGCCAGCTGGCGGCCAAATACCCGTTCAGCGATGCCGGCAACACGGCCTCTATTGCCGAGATCAACCGTTTCCTGAAGGCCAACGACGGCACGCTGGATCGCTTCATCAACAAATACCTGGCCGGCCTGGTCCAGAAAAAAGGCGACATGCTGGTGCCACGCGCCTGGGGCGAACTGGGTATCAAGTTCAACCCGGCCTTCCTCAGCAGTGTAAGCAGCCTGTCCGCACTGGCCAACGGCCCGTTGCAGGAGGGTGACAGCCTCCGTTTCGAGCTGCAACCGCAACCGACGCCGGGGCTCTCAGAGATCTTCTTCGATATCGATGGTCAGGAACTGCGTTATCGCAATGGCCCGCAAATCTGGCAGACCTTCACTTGGAGCGGCAACAGCCAGACGGCCGGCGCGCGCATCCAGGTGCTGTCCTACACCGGCGCCAGCAACGTGGTGGCCAACCACCCGGGCGGCATGGGCCTGATGCGCCTGCTGGCCGGAGCCAAAGTCGTACAGGATGGCTCGGATGGCACCCAGCTAGTCTGGACGCTGCGCAAGGCCGACGGGGATACGCAGAGTGTGCGTGTCAATTTCCGGGTACTCAGCGGCGTCAACCCGCTGCAGTTGGCCCGTCTTAACAAGCTGACGTTGCCCGAGCGCGTAACGTTGTAAACGAGGCCATTGTCTTGAGCTTCACTTTCAAACGCACCCAGGAAGCTGCGGCATCGTACTGCATCTTCGGCAAACTGCCGCGCCGTGCCGATTTCATCCGCATCAATGCCACCCATCCGGCGGCGGCACAGCTGGACCACCTGCTGGCGGACAGCATCAGCCTGCTCTCCCCCGGCGCAGAGGCCGTCGCCCGCTACCGTGCCATGCCCCCCTCCTGCTTCGTGCTGCGCAGCCGGGATCAGGATTGGCTGTCGCTCGGTGTGATCCAGCCCAGCCACGACGAAAGCGGACGCAACTACCCGCTAGTGGCCGTCACCCAGCTGCCCGCCAGTCTGGCGCTGCCACCGTTGGCCGTGCTACTGCTCACTTGCGAGCTGTTCTTTTCCGGCCTGAAAGATCAACTTGCCAGCGCCATCGACAACGCGGTGGAAATGGTGGCCTGCCGCCAGTTTCTAGAAGCGCAGGCGCTGTTCGGCGTGGCCTCGAACGACGATGTCGCCCTAGCCGAGCAGTTGCTGTCCCGCCATCTGACCATCACCCCGGCGCACCAACTGGAAGGGCTGCTCGCCCGCCAGCCCGGCCATACGCTGGAAGCCACCTTGCTGGCTTTCATGTTCCACAGCCAGCTACAGCACCGCTTTCGTGACAGTCTGTGCGCACAGACCTATCTGCTACCACTGCCGGCTACCGATGGCGAAGACATGCTAGCCGCCGCCACGTGGCTATCGCTGTACCAGGCCGCTGCCAGTGCTCATGGAGCCGACGATACCCAGTGCCTACTGATCAACCGACCAGACGGACGCTTCCTGGCCCTGCAGCCACGCTCGCTGGATGCCCACATCGTGGCGCAATGCTGGGGCGAACGGCTGGACCAACGCTTTGTCGTGGACATCGGCGATGAGCAGGCACCCTGGCGCCGCCATCAATCCTACGCCGAGGCCTCCTACATCCTGGGACGGCGCCTGAACGACCCGGGTCTTAGCGTCGCGCAATTGCGCGACCTTGTCACCAGCCTTGCCCGCAGCATCGCCTGACGCCGTTCAACCCTGACAGACCATCTTTTCGAGAGCACACCATGAGCAAAGAAAGCACCCAGAAAAAACTGTCGCGGGTCCGCCCCCCGCGTGTGCAGATCACTTACGACGTCGAAATCGGCGACGCCATCGAGACCAAGGAACTGCCCTTCGTGCTAGGCGTGCTGGGCGACTATTCCGGTCACAGCAAGAATCCGCTGCCCAAGATGAAGGAGCGCAAGTTCGTGCAGATCGACCGCGACAACTTCGACGAAGTCCTCAAGGGCATGGCACCGCGCCTGGCTATCAAGGTCGACAACAAGCTGGAAGACGACAACAGCCAATTGGCGATGGAGCTGAACTTCAACGAGCTGGCCGATTTCGAGCCGCAGAGCGTGGTGACTCAGGTGGAACCGCTCAAGCGGCTACTGGAAGCCCGCACCCGCCTGGCCGACCTGCGCAACAAGCTGGCCGGCAACGACAAGCTGGAAGAGCTGTTGGACGAGGTGGTGCGTGACACCGAGAAACTGCGCCAGATCAGCCAAGCCACCCAAAGCGACAACACCGGAGAGTAAGCCATGAACAGCGTACAACAACTGGACACGGCGGCGAGCCCGAATGTCGTCGATGCCGGTAGTCTGCTGGACAGCATCATCGAGCAGAGCCGCATCGCCACCAACGACAGCGAAAAAAACCATACCCGCGACCTGATCGGCGAACTGGTGGCCCAGGTGCTGGAAGGCTGCGTGACCGTATCGCGCGATCTGTCCGCCAGCATTGATGCCCGCATCGCCGAGCTGGACGCCCTGCTGTCGTCCCAGCTCAACGAGGTGATGCACCACCCCGAGTTCCAGAAGCTGGAAGCCTCGTGGCGCGGCCTCAAGTATCTGGTGGCGGAATCGGAAACCAGCACCATGCTGAAGATCAAGGTGCTCAATGCCTCCAAGAAGGATCTGGTGAAGGACTTCAAGGCCTCGCCGGAGTTCGATCAGAGCGCCTTGTTCAAGAAGATCTACGAGGAAGAGTACGGCACCTTCGGTGGCGCACCCTACGCCGCCCTGGTGGGCGACTACGAATTCACCCGCCACCCGGAAGACTTCTACCTGCTGGATGAGCTGTCCCATGTTGCAGCCTCGGCGCATGCCCCACTGATCTCCTCCGCCTCCCCCGGCCTGTTCGGCTTGGAAAGCTTTACCGACATTGGCAAACCACGCGATCTGGCCAAGATCTTCGACACCGTGGAATACGCCAAGTGGAAGTCTTTCCGCGAATCCGAAGATTCGCGCTACGTCGGCCTGGTACTGCCGCATGTGCTCGGCCGCCTGCCATATGGCCGCGACAACGTGCCGGTAGAAGCATTCGACTTTGAAGAAAACGTCGACGGCAGCCATCACGGCAAATACCTGTGGACCAACGCTGCTTATGCCTACGCCGCACGCCTGACCGATGCCTTCGCCCAGTACGGCTGGCTGGCGGCGATCCGTGGTGTGGAAGGCGGTGGCCTGGTTGAAGGACTGCCCGCACACACCTTCAAGACCGATGACGGCGAGGTGGCGCTCAAGTGCCCCACCGAAGTGGCCGTCACCGATCGCACCGAAAAGCTGCTGTCGGACCTTGGCTTCATCTCGCTGGTGCACTGCAAAAACACCGACTACGCCGCCTTCTTCAGCGGCCAATCGGTGCAGAAAGCCAAGACCTACAACACCGATGCGGCCAACGCCAACGCACGCCTCTCCACTCAGCTGCCCTACATCTTCGCCGTATCGCGCATTGCGCATTACATGAAATCCATCATGCGCGACAAGATCGGCAGCTTTGCCTCACGCCAAAACGTGCAGGACTTCCTGAACACCTGGTTGGCGCAGTACGTGTTGCTGGACGACTCCGCCAGCCAGGAAGCCAAGGCTAAATACCCGCTGCGGGAGGCCCGTGTAGACGTGGTGGAAGTCCCTGGCAAGCCGGGCGTCTATCGCGCCGCGGCCTTCCTGCGCCCGCATTTCCAGCTGGATGAACTCACCATTTCCCTGCGTTTGGTTGCCGAGCTGCCTCAGCCGGCAGGCTAACGCCACAACGACTCACCACCCTGTCGGCATTCGGTGCCGACAGGGGGCGAGGTATTTGTTTTGGAAGTAGCTCTTCCATTTTTATTTATCCAAGGAGAATGCAATGGCTTTTGACGCCTTCCTGAAAATCGACGGAATTCCAGGGGAAAGCACCGACGATCAACACAAAGACTGGATCGAAATCCAGTCCTTCTCCCACCTGATCGAGCAGCCGGCCCAGGCCACCGCCAGCTCAGCCGGTGGCGCCACTGCCGAACGCGTCAACCACGGCGTGTACGAAATCACCCACTTCCTAGATAAGGCCAGCCCGAAGATCTACGAAGCATGCTGCACCGGCAAGCACATCAAGGACGTCACCATCGAGCTGTGCCGCGCGGGCGGCGACAAAGTGAAGTACATGGAGATCAAGATGGAACAGGTGCTGGTCTCCAAGGTCGAGCCGAACGGCTCGGCCAACGATGCCGGCTTCCCCAGCGAGAAGGTCAGCTTTAGCTACGGCAAGATCAAGTGGACCTACACCCAGCAGAAACGTGCCGACGGCGCCGGTGGCGGCAATGTCAGCGCAGGCTGGGATCTGACCGCCAATAAAGTCATCGCTTAATTTATTTGATGTAGATAAAGGCCCGCGTTGGTAATCATGCGGGTCTTTGATTTTGAAAGGGAAATTCATGTTTTACAAAATTGCCTCTCTCGCTATTTGTGCCTCCCTGCTCATGGGCTGTGCCGGAACCAAGCAGGCGGCTCAAAATGCGGCAATGAATGCGGCCGCGGCACAAGACCCGCAAGGAAAGACTATTGTGGCCAAGGTCACGGCGGAACTGGACCAGGCCACCACGAAAGTCATTGAGGAAACCGGCAACAAAACCATCGCCAAAGACCCGACTCTGATTCCCTTCGAGAAGATGAGCTCGAAGCTGACCCCGGTTACCGAGCAGCAAGTACGCGCCCTGGCACCGGCTCTGGTCATCGCCAAACAAATCGTCGTCACCGGCTTTTGTAATGGACGTGAGGTTGGCAATGCCTCTTCTGCCGCCAGAGCCAGGGCGATGGTCGTGAAAAGCCTGCTGGTCGAAAGCGGCATCTCGTCCATACGAATTACCGTCCGTGCCGACACCAAGCAAAAACTGCATGCCGTTCGTATCTCGTTCAACGGTTGACTCCCGATGGATGCCGTGAGCGCCCTTGAACTTCTTTCCAGCTTCGCCGCCGCCTTCAGCCAGGAGCAGCGCCTCCTCACCCTGCACCTGGGCGACGGCCCGCGCTGGGGCGAGACGCTGCTGCCACTCGCCGTGCACGGCGACGAGGCGGTCTCCGACAGCTACCGCTACCGCGTCGAGTGCCTGTCGCCCGACGCCGGGCTCGAACTGAAGTCGCTGCTCGGCGTGCCGGTGCGGCTCGGCCTCGCCGGGGCGGACGGGACCGAGCAGGTGCGCGGCGGTGTGGTCAGCGCTGTCGACAGCCTGGGGGCCGACGGCGGCTTTGCCAAGTACGCCCTTACCGTCGAACCGCCGTTCGCGCTGCTGCGCCTGCGCCGTACCTCGCGGGTGTTCCAGGACCTCTCGGTGCCCGACATTGTGCGCCAGGTGTTCGCCGAACACGCCGCCGCCAACCCGGTGTTCGCGGCGGTGCAGCGTCTCGACTTCGTGCTCGCGGGCGAGCTGCCCTCCCGCAGTTACTGCCTGCAATACCGCGAGAGCGACTACGACTTCCTCGTGCGCCTGCTGCACGAGGAAGGGTTGGCCTGGCGCTTTGAGCATGGAGAGAGAGCGAGCGAGCCAGGTCGCGCCGCGTCGCGAGGGGCTCTCCCGCAGGTCCAGCTCGTCGCCTTCGACGACCCGTATTCGCCGCCGGCCGCCGGGGTGGAGCGGGTGCGCTTCCACCGCAGCGATGCGACGGAAGAAGAGGATGGCCTCACGCGCTGGGACGGCACGCGCCAGATCGTTAGCGGCGGCGTGACGCTGGCCAGCTTCGACTACCAGCCTGTCGCCACCGGCCACAGCGGCGATAGCAGCGCCGTCGAGCAGGGCTCCGATGGGACGCGGTTGCAAAGCAGCCTGCAGGACTACGACGTCCCCGGCCCCTACTACGCCGGCGACGCCGACCAGCTCGCCCACTACGCCCGGCTGCGCCAGCAGGCGCACGACGCGCAGGCCAAGCGCTTCGACGGTGGCGGCTCGGTGCGCGGGCTCGCCGCCGGGCAGTGGTTCCGCCTCGACGATCACCCGGCGCACGAGGGGGACGCTCCCGAACAGCGCGAATTCGTCGTCACGCGCCAGGCCTTCACCGCCCGCAACAACCTACCGACCGACCTGGCACGGGCGCTGCCGCCCAGCCTTCGGCCAACCTCGACCGCCGGCGCGGGGGCCGACACCTCGGCAAGCGACGTTCCGTACCACACCACCTTCAGCGCCCAGCGCCGCGGCCTGCCGCTCACCCCGGCCTACGCCGGCACCGCGCTGGCCAAGCCCACCGCGCGCGGCGCCCAGACCGCCACCGTGGTCGGGCCTGCGGGGGAAGAGATCCACACCGACGCCCACGGCCGCATCAAGGTCCAGTTCCACTGGCAGCGTCCCGACGAACACCCGACGATCGGCGCCAACCTCGACGACACCTCCAGCTGCTGGCTGCGCGTCGCCATGCCCGCGGCCGGCGCCGGCTGGGGCCACCAGTTCATCCCGCGTATCGGCCAGGAAGTGCTGGTCGACTTCCTCGAAGGCGACATCGACCGCCCGATCATCACCGGCGTGCTGTACAACGGCAGCCACCCGCCGCCCGCCTTCAGCGGCACCGGCAACCTGCCGGCCAACAAGACCCTGTCCGGCATCAAGTCGAAAGAGCACCAGGGCGGCCAGTACAACGAACTCTTGTTCGACGACACCCCCGGCGAAGTGCGCGCCAAACTGTCGTCCGAACACGGCGCCACCCAGCTCAACCAGGGCTACCTCGTCCACCCGCGTGCCGACGGCAAGGCCACGCCCCGCGGCGACGGCTTCGAACTGCGCACCGACCGCCATGGCGCGATCCGCGCCGGCCACGGCCTGCTGCTCAGCACCGAAGCGCAGCCCTCCGTCTCCGGCAAACAACTGGCGCGCGACGGCGCGCAAAGCCAGCTTGATGCGGCCCTGAGCCTGAGCCAGTCCCTCGGCGAGACCGCTACCGCACAGCTGGCCGATACCGTTGAAATCGGGCCGGAGACGATTCAGCCGGACAACGGCAAGGGAGCGAAGAAGCCCGACGGACACCTGCAGCACCACGTCCAAGCGCTGAAGGCCTGGGAAGCCGGAACCAATACCAATAAAGATGGCAAAAACTCCCCCAACGGCGCGGGACAGGCAGGCCAACAACCGCTGATGGTCCTGTCCGCCCCGGCCGGCCTCGCCGCAACCACCGACAACAGCCTCACCCTGGCGGCTGGGACGAATATCGACCAAATCGCCCAGCGCGATACCCAACAGACCTCGGGCCGGCGCTGGCTGCACAACGTGGGGCAGCACATCAGCCTGTTCGTCGCCGGAGTGAAGGACGCGGTGAGTCTGAAACTGATCGCCGCCAAGGGCAAGGTGCAGGTCCAGGCGCAAAGCGATGCGATGGAGCTGACGGCGGACAAAGATGTAAGCATCACCTCCTGCAAGGGCAAGGTGCTAATCAGCGCCAAGCAGGACATCCTGCTCACCAGCGGCGGCGGCTACATCAAGCTGTCCGGCGGCAACATCGACATCCACTGCCCGGATATCGTCAGCATCAAAGGGGCGGACCATGAATTGAGTGGCGGGGCAAGCCAAAACCCGATACTGCCAACGCTGCCGCAATCCGAACGCAAGAATTTCCTGGAGCTTACCTATGCTTACCCGGACTTGCGTCCGGTCCCAGGCGCACCGTTCACGGTGCACTTTGCGGATGGGACCCAAAAGCAGGGAACACTAGATGCCAGCGGCTATACCAAGCTGGACAACGTACCCGAAGGACCAATCAGCGTGTACTACGGGGAAGATCCGCGACCGTATCAACCCAATGTCACCTTCCCGTCCAATCCGATAACCGGGCTCCCCGCATCAGTCAGCGAAGCCCTGTCACGACTCGAGCAGCGCGAAAAGCTCCATGACGCATTTTGGGCCCAGGAGGCCACCACGGAGCAGCGTGACTACATCCGCGAACTGAATGCCATGACTGGAGAACACGAAGACCCACGCACCCCCCTATTGGACGAACCGGCAGGCGAATCGCTGGAAGACTTCCTCAATGAGTCACAGCGCACAGAGCTGGCCGCGGCCAAGGAGAAGCAGGTATGAGCTGGCTGAGCAAACTGAAGAAAGAAGCGGTCAGCTTTCTCAAAGGCGAAAACAATGGTGCCTGGGCCATCCTGGTGGAAAGCACCTTGGGGCTGGTGCCGGGCGTCGGACAGGTCATCGATGCCAGGGATATTCTCAAGGCACTGGTGATGCTGGGAGGAAACCCCGCCAGCCCTTCCGGCTGGTTCGACCTTATCACCGCCCTAATCGGACTGATTCCGGGTGGTGGCGACGCCGTCAAACGCTCCTTGCGCGCCGTCAAGGCCGGAGCCCTGTCACTGGACGGCTTGTTCACGGCCTTGCGCAAGTTTGGTGTCGGCAACCCCGAAAAAATCCTGGCCGAGTGCCTAGACATGGGGAGACTGAGAAAATACCTCGACGACATGCTGCTGGCCAACCCTGCCTTGCGCAATATGCTGGATGCCGACACCACCCGTATGCTGGATCGCATTCGACAGAACATGCAAAAGCAGTTCGACCTCTTCAAGAAAGAAGTGGATGGCTGGATTGCCAAGAGCCGCAACAATGCCGCTGCCGCCCCACAACGCAAGACCACCCTGCCCGCCAATCCGGAAAAGCCCAAGGCTGGCATCAGCGGCCGGGAGGGAACAGCCAGCAGCAAGGCCAAGCCCGACCAGGCGGTCAAGGGCAGCAGTCCCGGCAGCAAGGCCAGCAAACTGGACGTCGCCGACATCCTGAAAACCATGGGCAACAAGGCCATCGGCATTCTGGGCGAACACATGGCCGATTTTGTCTGCCAGCAGCGCTGGGGCGGTGATGCCCGCCACGACGGTGCCAAGCTCAACCCCGGAAAACTGAACGATACCAGCGAGCTGGTCCAGTTGTGGCCGAGCACCTTCACCCAAGCAGGGCTGGCTGCCTTGCGCGCGCGCGGGCGCGGCATCGACGGCGTCTGGCGAACCGGTGGCCAAACCGGCAAGCCTTACGCGGTGGTGGAAGCCAAAGCCAGCGCCAATCCAACCCGGCAGTTGAAGGACTTGCTGGGCGATGCGGCGGATAAGGAAGACTCAGGAGGAGGCAAACCCGGTTCTGGCAAGAAGGGGGGTGCAAAGCAATCCGGCTCGGGTAGTGGAGGAATGAAAGCATCAAGCAGCGCCAGAACAAGCGCCCTCTCTCTGCCGGAAAAACCACAGCGCCAGACGGATGGGCGGGTGACGCAGATGAGCAAGGCATGGATAAAAAGGCGCCTGATAAAGGCTGTTGGCCGAAAAAATCTGGCAGATGATATTGCTGATATTTCCGGCTACAGCCGCCATGTACTTTTCTTCAGCATTCCACATGCAACCGGTCACGCGATGGCCCTTTCACGCTGGGTAACAGGCCATAACCCTGTTTCGGAAACCCACAAAGCGCACGAACTCACCAGGGAATGGCGAGATGCCGAAATCGATAAAGTTATCGATGCCCGCGCTGGGCTAACCAGAAAACAGAGGGATAAGCGTAATTTTGCAAAGATTGGATAAATGATGGACGAACAAACTTTCATTGCCCGACGCCGACAAATGTTCTTGGGTAAGGCTTGGTATGATGAGTTCACTACGGCATGGGCAAGACATAGGTTATGGCTTGCGAACAACCCTTCTGCCTCGGGTAGGGACAAGCAAGAAGGTTGGTTGCTTTCAAAGTTTGGCATTGCCGACGACTCATGGAATGAGTTGTTGCTCAACTACACCGCCGGCCACCCTATCCTGACGCTGCGCGACCAACTGGAAACGGTCATCCAGGCTATCGAGACGTACACCGCCGCCCTGCGCGAGTGGCATAACGATCCGGTGTACCCCCCCTTCCTGCTGGGCGACCTCGACCACTACGAGCAGCTGATGCAACTGATTGGCCTGTGTTACCTCCTTCACCGTCAGGATCTGCTGCCGAGGCTAGCGGCACTGCAGGACGGCTGGTTTGCAGGGGAAGACACCCTCTATGAAGACCTGATCGGCTATGCATTGCCAGACCGATACGATGTGGATCACTGGCACCACTGTGATGCCTATCGCGACATAGTCAACAGCGCTTATGGTGATGCCCCGGTGGAACGCCTTGCGGATTTGAGCCAATACGTCAAACGCTGGTACAAAACCAGCATGAAGGGTCTGCCCTGGCATAATACCCATCTCGAACCCAATCAGGCCGGCTATTACGGCTATTGGTGCTTCGAGGCCGGTGCCGTGGCCTTTCTGCAGGGGCTCGACGACAGCAAGCTGCGAGAATTCCCTTACTACCCCAAGGACATGGTGGACTGGGCCCGGAACTTCCAGCCCGACAGTCCTGAGCTGAAACTCGGGCGCTGCGAAGCGGGCCAGCCCTGCCCGCAGGCCGGCACTTGGTGGACCCCCGCCAAGCCCGATGCCCACCGCCATTTCTCACTCGGCGAGATCATGCCCGCTTTCCCCGACTCAACCTACGGCGCCACCATCTGGTATCGCGAGGCAGAGTAAGCCTAAACGTTGGCCGCGGTTCGCTCATCGCGACCAAGCCTCCATCGTGGCTCATCGGGATTCCCGGAAGGCCGAGGCGCCCCCATAGGATTGCCTACTGAAACAAACATCGCGTGTTTCCGGCTGAGCTTCCTCATTTTGCCGCTATTTTGCCTTACGCATTTGCGACATCCCCCACAACGAATACGACGTCTCTTTTTTGCATACAAAATACTATTCTTAGCCGTTCACCACCCGGCAAGCTTCGCAGCCGGCCCCCTCAACCATCAATGCCTTAGTCATTTTTTGACCCAAAAAAGGGCTATTGAGCCCCCCCTCCCCCTTGTGACACTCTGAGCCCGCCTACCCTCCACCAAAAGGGGGGAGCGATCAAAGAAAACCGGAGGAGAATGACATGAGAAAGACTGCACTATCGCTGTTGCTGGCTGTGTCCATGGTCCCGCTGATGGCCCAGGCGGAAACGATCCGATTCGGCATTGACGGCAACTACCCACCCTTCGCCAAGCAGGCGGCCGACGGTCATCTGGAAGGGTTCGACTTGGATATCGCGCTGTCGCTGTGCGAGGCGATGAAAGCGACCTGCGAGATCGTACCGCAGGAGTGGGACGGTCTGATTCCGGCCCTCAACGCCGGCAAGTTCGATGCCATTCTCTCTTCGATGCAGATCACCGACGAGCGCAAGAAGGCGGTCGACTTCACCAACCGCTACTACCAAACGCCGAGCCGTATGGTCACCAAGAGCGGCGTGGTCAAGGTGACCAAGGACGACTTCAGCGGCAAGCGCATCGGCGTGCTGCGCGCCTCGACCGAGGAGCGCTACGCCAAGGACCACTGGGGCAAAAAGGGGGTGCAGATCGTCAACTACGGCAAGGTCACCGAGGCCTTTCTCGACTTGAAGACCGAGCGGCTGGATGGCGTATTCGTCGACCAGGTCGTGGCCGACACCGAGTTCCTCAAGCGCGGCGGTGCGCCGGCCTACGCCTTCGCCGGACCGGGGATTTCCGATACCAAGTATTTCGGCTACGGTGCCGGCATCGCCGTGAAGAAGGGCAACAACGCGCTGCGCGAGCGCCTGAACAAGGCGATCGAGACCATCCGCGGCAACGGCGTGTACCAGAAGGTGCAGAAGAAATACTTCAACTTCGACATCTACGGCAGCTGATAACGCCAACCACACCGTAACCGATTCGACGTTCAACGCAGTGGAGCACAGGTATGGCAGGTCCTCGCATCATCATCGATCTTGATCGCATCGAAGAAAACACAAGCGTGCTGGTCGAGGCCTGCCGGACGCAGGGCATCCAGGTTGCCGGCGTCACCAAGTCGGCCTGCGGCTCACCCCGGGTGGCCCGCGCCATGGTACGCGGCGGGGTGGCGCAGATCACCGACTCGCGCCTCGACAACATCATGCGGCTGCGGCGCGACGGCATCGCCGTGCCGCTGATGCTGATACGCGCCCCGGCCCCGGGCGAGGCGGAACAGGTGGTGCGCCACGCCGATATCAGCCTCAACTCCGAGCTGCAGACGCTGCAGGCGCTATCACGTGCAGCTTTGCAACTGGATGTAGTGCACGACGTAGTGCTGATGATCGACCTGGGCGACCTGCGCGAGGGCATCCTGCCCCACGAGACCATGGACTACGTCGAACAGATCCTGGCGCTCGCCGGGGTGCGTCTGATAGGGATCGGTGCCAATCTGGCCTGCGTCGGCGGCATCCAGCCCACCGTCGACAACCTGTCCAACCTGGCCTATCTCGCCGATGAAATCCGCCGTCGCCACGCCATCGAGCTACCCATCGTCTCCGGCGGCAACACCTTCTCACTACCGCTCTTGGAACAGGGACAGCTGCCGGCCGGCATCAACCACCTGCGCCTGGGCGCCAGCATCATGCTGGCCGAATCGCCCACCCCGCCGGGGATGTATGAAAAGTTGCACAAGGACGCCTACACCCTGACGGCGGACGTGATCGAAGCCAAGACCAAGCCGTCGCGCCCCTACGGCTTGTCCGGCGAGGACGCCTTCGGCCGCCGCCCGGTGTTCGACGGCGAAGATCGCCCTGCGCGCCGGCTGATCCTGGCCATGGGGCGGGAGGACATCGCACCGGAAGGGCTGCGCCCCAGTGACGAGCGTCTGCAGGTGCTTGGCGCCAGCAGCGACCATCTGATCGTCGACGCCAGCGCGGCGGAGGCGACCTACCGGCTGGGCGACAGCGTCGCTTTCACGCTCGACTACGGTGCGCTCTTGATGGCCATGACCTCGCCCTACGTGGCAAAAGAATACCGCCTGCGCCGCGCCGAAGCGGCGAAAGCGACCGTGATCAAGCTGTTCAACCTGGTGGAAAAGCTGACCGATGCTTGCGAGCCGCTCGCGAGCCACCTGCTGCTCAACGGCCTGCGCGAGGAACTGGAGCCGATCGGGCACGAATGCGTCGAGCACGGCAAGAAAAGTGCCGACAGCTTCTTCTGGAAAGCGCCGGTCGACAACGACGACCTGTACGGCCTGTTCTACCGCTCGTTCCGGCAGATTCCGCTGATCCTGAGCGGCGGCACCTGGCACGACACGCCGATCCCGGTCGGCCACGTCGCGGGCCAGGACACCGGCGCCATCGTGTTCACCTCGCGTGGCAACATCGACCGGCTGCTCACACTGAAGAAGCAGAAGCGCGGACCGAGCCTGGAAAACACCGTGCTGATCGGCGTGCGCCACACCAGCCTGGAGGACAAGGCGCTGCTCGACGACTACGGCGTGCGGCTGATCACCATCGACGAGATCGACCGCCACGGCCTGGCGAGCCTGATGCCAAAAACCATCGCCGCGGTCGGCCAGGGGGTGGTCGGGCTACACGTGCACTTCGATATCGACGTCATGGACGGCCGCGACCTGGGACGCGACGACCCGACCCACCTGGGCGGACTGACCTATCGCGAAGCGCACTTCGCGATGGAGCTGATCCACGAAAGCGGCCTGTTGCAGACCGTCTCGCTCGGCGGCCTGTCCGCCGAAGCCGACGCCGGCGGACGGCTGGCCCGTTTCGTCAACGGCCTCCTGGCCTCGCTCTTGGGACGCAAGGTGGTCAAGAAGATCGGTACGGCGACCGTGTAACGCCGCTTCGCCATCCACGGGGCGGCCTTTGCCGCCGCTCCCCTCCTGCACTCGGCCACCCTGCCTTTATAATGGGGGGTTCCATTCCTGCCAGCCGAGATGCCCATGAGCCTGCAATCTGTCCGCGATTTCTTTGCCCAAGCCGGGCACGACATCCCCATCATCGAACTCGACACCAGCACCGCCACCGTGGCGCTGGCGGCCGAGGCGCACGGCGTCGAGCCGGGGCGTATCGCCAAGACACTGGCGTTCCGCCTCGCCGACGAACGGGTGGTGCTGGTGGTGGCGCGCGGCGATGCCCGCATCGACAACCGCAAGTTCAAGGAGACCTTCGGCAAGGGCCGCATGCTGCCGGGCGAGGATGTGGAACGGCTGACCGGGCATCCGGTCGGCGGGGTCTGCCCGTTCGGCCTGGCCACGCCGCTGCCGGTCTATCTGGACGAATCGCTCAAGGACTTCGACGAGGTGATGCCGGCGGCCGGCGGCGTGCACACCGCGGTACGCATCAGCCCGCAAAGGTTGGCCGAAGTGATCGGCGGCGAGTGGGTTGCGGTGTGCCAGCCGGTGGTGCAACCCGCCTGAAGCAACCGCCAGCCAATCCTCGCGAGCGTAGCGAGGCGCCCTTGCAGGGCAAGGGCGGACTGCGCGCCAATCTATCGCTGAGCCAATCTCTGCGTGCCAATCTTCGATTGGCTCAGCGAGGGATCGGGAAGCGACGGGCAGTGGCCGGAATTAAATACTTACGTGGCGAGGCCCGGCTCTGCCGGGTCCTGTAAAAACGCATCAAAACACGTGGCCTGCAGCCTGAAACCCGACGCCGTGGCGTCGGGTTTTTCATTTAGTCAGACCTGTGCCACTCAGCCGAGGTAGCGCCGCTCTAGGTGGGCGCGGAAATAAGCCGGATTGAGCGCCTCCCCGGTGGCGCGTTCCACCAGTTCGCCGGTCTCCCAACGGCTGCCCTGGGACCAGATGTGCCGAGCCAGCCAGTCGAACACCGAGGCCAGATTGCCGGCGGCGATCTGCCCGTCCAAGTCCGGCTGTTGCCGGCGCAGGGCGGCGAAATATTGCGCGGCGTACATCGCCCCCAGCGTGTAGCTGGGGAAATAGCCGAAGCTGCCGTCGGTCCAGTGGATGTCCTGCAGGCAACCGTCGCGGAAGTTGCCGCGCGTGTCGACGCCGAGGTAGGCCTGCATCTTCTCGTCCCACAACGCTGGGATGTCCTCGGCCTCGATCTCGCCCTCGATCAGCGCACGCTCGATCTCGAAGCGCAGGATGATGTGCGCCGGGTAGGTCAGCTCGTCAGCGTCGACGCGGATGAAGCCGGGCTGCACCCGGGTGTAAAGCCGCGCCAGGTTGGCCGAAGAGAACGCCTCCTGTTCGCCCAGATGCCGTCGCACCAGCGGCGCGATCAGTTCGAGGAAGGCCGGGCTGCGCCCGAGCTGCATCTCGAACGACAGGCTCTGGCTTTCGTGGATGCCCATCGAACGCGCCTGCCCCACCGGCTGGCTGAGCCAGTCGCGCGGCAGTCCCTGCTCGTAGCGGGCATGCCCGGTCTCGTGCACGATACCCATCAGGCTCTGCACGAAGTCGTCCTCGCGGTAGCGCGTGGTGATGCGCACGTCCTCGGCCACGCCGCCGCAGAACGGGTGCACGCTGACGTCGAGCCGGCCGCCGTCGAAATCGAAACCGAGCAGTTTCATCACGTCGAGACCGAGCGCGCGCTGCCGCTCGACCGCAAACGGCCCGGCCGGGGCCAGCACCGTTTCCCCTTCCTGGCGTTGCCGCACCTGCCGGATCAGTCCGGGCAACCAGCCCTTCACTTCCTCGAACACCCGCTCGATCTCCGCACTGCTCATGCCGGGCTCGTACTTATCCATCAGCGCGTCGTAGGGACGCACCCCGGTGGCTTCGGCCAACCTTTGCGCCTCCTCGCGCGACAGCCGCACCACCTCGCGGAAATTGGCGAGGAAGCCCGGCCAGTCGTTGGCCGGGCGCTGCGTGCGCCAGGCGTGTTCGCAGCGCGAGCCCGCCAGCGCCTTGGCCTCTACCAGCGCCTCGGGCAGCAGGTTGGCCTGCTCCCAGCTGCGGCGGATCTCGCGCAGGTTGGCGCGCGCCATGTCGTCCAGCGGCTCGTCCTCGGCGGCGGCGATCTGGCCGGCCAGGCCCGGCTCGGTCAGGGTGCGATGGATCAGCACCTGCAGCTCGGCCAACGCCGCAGCCCGGGCTTCGTTGCCCTTGGCCGGCATCATCGTGGCCTGGTCCCACGAGGCGATGGCGTGGAGGTGGTGGTAACGGTAGAGGCGGGTGAAACGTTCCGCGAGCGCGGAATAGGCGGAAAGAGTGGTCATGGCGGCTCCCGGTGTCGTGCCGGACAGTGTAATTCCAAACCGCACGGGAAACGAGAACGCGGCGCCGATGGCGCATTCCACCCGCCTATGCGCGTTCAAGACGAGAAAGCAGCACGCGCGGCAGCGGCGGGCGAAGGCGACGCTCGCTCAGAACGGGGTCATCATGGTGCTGCGTTCGGCGGCGGGCGGGAATGACAGCCAGTAGTAGAAATACTCGCGCGCCAGCTGCAGGAAGGCGACGCGCGACTCGTTGTCGTCGAACGTCAACTGCAACAGCATGGCGTCGACCACGATGCGGTAGTTTTCCGGCTTGTAGGGCTGGCCGTCGAGCAGGTACAGCATGGCCTTGAGAATCTGCTCGCGCGGCGCGATCTGGCGCTCCTTCATGCCCCCCTCGAACAGCTTGCCGAGGTAGATTTCCAACGACGGCGGAAAGCGGTCGAAACTCGCTTGCTTCATGCGCTGCAGCAGCTCGTCCAGCGAGGCCGCGATGTCCATACGCGGGTTGTGGATGGTGAAGCCGGAACGGGAGGTCAGCTCGGCCAGCTTCTTTATGTCGCCCAGCCAGAAGTAATAGTATTCGCGCGCGCAGGTCAGCGCGGTGACCCGGTCCTCGTGCGGGCAGCGCTCGAGGTAGACGTCCACCGCCCGCCGGAACAACTCGATGTCCTTGGGGTGGCCGTTGAGCAGCGCCGTCAGCTTCTTCAGCAGCTGGCGGCGCTCCGATACCACTTGCTCGGAGGCCCCCTTGCGGTGAATCAGGTTCAGGTACGCCTCGAGGGCGTCCTCGATGTCCTTCATGCCAGCTCCTGTGCTTCGTCCAGCTGATGCGCCATCACCCCGGCCTCGAGCGCGGCGGTGCGGATGACATTCCATTCATTGTCGGAAAACTCGATGCCATTCGCCAGCTGATCGGCACGTCGGCGCGCCTCCGGCTCGCCCGCCATCTGCACCGGGTCGCCACCTTCCTGCGCCGGCGACGACTTGATGTACTCGGTCATGGCATCGTACTCGGCCTGCAGCCACGGCAGCGAGCCGGTTTGCGCCGGGTCGACCACGAACGCCGTCATCTGGTTCAGGATGCCACCCTGGCGCGGCCGCTCCGGCTGCGAGGTGCCGCCGCCGGAGAGCAGCCCGGCGAGAAACTCGGTGGCGGCGAGCAAGCCGCCGCCCTTGTGGTGCGCCATCGGCCGCAGCGTGCCCTGCGGCTCCTCCCACATCACGCGCGGGTCATGGGAGGGATGGCCGGCGTGGTTCTGCAGCACCGGCTCCTCGAAACGCTGCCCGGCCAGATAGGCTACCCGCGTCTTGCCGTAGGACACCCGGCTGGTGGCAAAATCGAGGATGAAGGCCGGGTGCTTGTCGGTGCCCGGAAAGGCGATGCAGATCGGATTGCCGCCGAAGCGCCCGGCGGTCCCGCCAAACGGCGACACCATCGGCGTGTGCACGTCGGTAACGTTGACGAAAAACAGCCCGACCAGGCCGGCGTTGGCCAACTGCTCGCCGTAGCAGCCGATGCGCCCCATGTGATGGGTGTTGCGCACCGTGAGCAGGGCCACCCCGGTTTCCCGCACGCGCCAGATGGCGGCATCCACCGCCTCGCGTGCGACGCGCTGGCCGAAGCCGCGCTCGCCGGAAAACTGCAGGATCGCCCCGGCGTCACGCACCAGCCGGGCCGCCTGGTTGGGACGCAGCGTCTTGTTGCGGACGCTGGAGACGTAAAACGGCAGCATGCCGATGCCGTGGCTGGGGTGGCCACGTAGATTGGCCTCGACCAGGTGCCGGCTGACTATGCCGGCTTCTTTTTCCTTGCAACCCAGGGCTTTCAACACCAGTCGGGACACATGCTCCAGCTGCTTTGCTGCCAGTTTCATCGTCATCCTCCTTTATGTTTTGATTTTTTGTGCTGCTGCCACTTCCCTCATCGACCGATCCGCCACTCACCCTCAGCAGGACGGTATTGCCAACTCCAGTCGCACGTCCTGACCCACCATGCGCAGATCACGGACCACCACATTCCTTTTCCCGGCCAACGACTCCAGCGCCGGCCAGCCAAACAAACCCTGCGCCGCGTCGCCCAGCAGCGTCGGCGCCAGGTACAGCACGATCTCGTCGACCAGCCCGGCCTGCAGCAAGGCGCCGTTGAGCCCGGCCCCCGCCTCGACCATCAGCTCACCCACGCCCTCCTGCGCCAGGCGCGCCAGCAGGGCGGCTAGATCGACCCGGTCGGCGGTATCGCCCAGCGTCCAGACCGTCACCCCCTGCTCCAGGTAAGGCTGGTGGCGCGCCGCGTCGGCGACCGCCGTGGCAAGGATGGTTTCGCCGTCGCGGTAGATGCGCGCCCCAGGCGACGTCTGCAACCGGCTGTCCACCACCACCCGCCGCGGCTGGCGCGGGGTAAACACCTCGCGCACTGTCAGCTGCGGATCGTCCGCCAGCACCGTCCCGCTGCCGGTCAGGATGGCGCAGGCACGGGCGCGCAGGCGATGCACGTCGCGCCGCGCATCGGGGCCGGTAATCCACTGGCTGGCGCCGTTCAACAAGGCGGTCTTGCCGTCCAGCGAGGCGGCCGCCTTCAGCGTCACCCACGGCCGGCCGCGCTCGGCGCGCGACAAGAAACCCTTGTTGAGGCGCCGCGCCTCGGCCTCCAGCAAGCCGACCGCCACCTCGATGCCGGCAGCGCGCAACATGTCCAGGCCACGCCCGGCCACTTCGTGATACGGATCCTGCATCGCCGCCACCACGCGGCCGACACCGGCCTCGATCAGGCCCTTGGCACACGGCGGGGTGCGCCCATAGTGGCTGCATGGCTCCAGCGTCACGTAGGCGGTGGCGCCGCGCGCAAGCTCGCCCGCCATGCGCAGGGCGTGTACCTCGGCATGCGGGGTGCCGGCCGCGATGTGCCAGCCCTCGCCCACGACCTCGCCGTCACGCACCACGACACAGCCGACCCGGGGGTTCGGCGTGGTGGTGTACAGGCCTTGTTCGGCCAACCTCAGTGCCCGCGCCATCATGGCGTGGTCAACCGCGGAAAACGTCATGGACTCTCTCACGAGGATTTCTGGATTTCCTTGATCGCCTCGGAAAACTCCGAGACGTCCTGGAAACTACGATATACCGAGGCAAAACGGATATAGGCTACTTTATCCAGTTTCGCCAACTCATTCATCACCATCTCGCCGATCTGGCGCGAACTGACCTCGCGCTCGCCCAGTTGCAGCAGGCGGTGGCAGATACGGTCGATGGCGTCGTCGACCAGCGCGGTCGGCACCGGGCGCTTGTGCAGCGCGCGCAGGAAGCTGGTGCGCACCCGCTCGACATCGAACTCGGAACGATGCCCACCCGACTTCACCACCTGCGGCATGCGCACGTCGGCGGTTTCGAAGGTGGTAAACCGCTTTTCGCACGCCAGGCAGCGGCGGCGGCGGCGGATGCTGGTGCCGTCTTCGCTGACGCGGGAATCGATCACCTGGGTGTCGGCGTTGCCGCAAAACGGACATTTCATGATGTGACGACCTGGCTAGTAATAATCCTACGATGGTATCAGCAAAGGTCGGGAGCGTTAACGCCACCGTTTCTGACGCTCGTCAAGAGAGCGCGTCGCCGCGCGGTGCCGCCGCGCCGCTCCACCTCGTTCGGGCCTACTCCAATCGGCCCACCAGGACGAGCACCGGATACCACCGCGCCGCCTCAAACCCCTGCCCGAAAAAACAAAAGCGGCCCGAAGGCCGCTTTCAGTATCACACAGGCGTGACGATTGGCTTACTTGGCAGCGTACACCGGCAGGCGCTGGCACAGCGCCTGGACTTCACCGGCCACGCGCGCGGTCACGGCCTCGTCGTTCGGCGCTTCCAGCACGTCGGCGATCAGGTTGGCCAGCAGCTTGGCTTCCGCCTCGCCGAAGCCGCGGCTGGTCATGGCCGGGGTGCCGATACGGACGCCGGAGGTCACGAACGGCTTTTCCGGGTCGTTCGGGATGGCGTTTTTGTTGACGGTGATGTGGGCGCGGCCCAGGGCGGCTTCGGCGTCCTTGCCGGTAATGCTCTTGGCACGCAGATCGACCAGGAACACGTGCGACTCGGTTTTACCCGACACGATGCGCAGACCGCGCTCGATCAGGGTCTCGGCCATCACCTTGGCGTTCTGCTTGACCTGCTGGGCGTAGGCCTTGAACTCCGGCGACGCGGCTTCCTTGAAGGCCACGGCCTTGGCGGCGATGACGTGCATCAGCGGACCGCCCTGCAGGCACGGGAAGATCGCCGAATTCAGCGCCTTCTCGTATTCCGCCTTGGCCAGGATCACGCCGCCGCGCGGACCGCGCAGGGTCTTGTGCGTGGTGGTGGTGACGAAGTCGGCGAACGGCACCGGGCTCGGGTACTCACCGGCGGCCACCAGGCCGGCGTAGTGAGCCATGTCGACGAACAGGTAGGCCCCCACTTCGTCGGCAATCTTGCGGAAACGCGCCCAGTCGATTTCCAGCGCGTAGGCGGAAGCACCGGCCACGATCATCTTCGGCTTGTGTTCGCGCGCCAGACGCTCGACGGCGTCGTAGTCCAGCACTTCGTTCTCGTCCAGACCGTACGGCACCACGTTGTACAGTTTGCCGGAGATGTTCACCGACGCGCCGTGGGTCAGGTGACCGCCGTGCGCCAGGCTCATGCCGAGGATGGTGTCGCCCGGCTTCAGCACCGACACGTACACCGCCTGGTTGGCCTGCGAGCCGGAGTGCGGCTGCACGTTGGCGTACTCGGCGCCGAACAGCGCCTTGAGGCGGTCGATCGCCAGCTGCTCCACCACGTCGACGTGTTCACAGCCGCCATAGTAGCGCTTGCCCGGGTAGCCTTCGGCGTACTTGTTGGTCAGGACGGAGCCTTGGGCTTCCATCACGGCAGGGCTGACGTAGTTTTCGGAGGCGATCAGTTCGACATGGTCTTCCTGACGGCGGTATTCGGCGTCCATCGCCGCGGACAGTTCCGGATCGTACTTGGCGATCGTCAGATCGGCTGCAAACATCTTTGACTCTTCCAATCAAAGGGTTAATCGAGATGCGCGATTTTACCTCAAATGCGCGGCCCATTGGTATGAGCAATTCGGGACATGAGCATGAATCCAGCTCATGTCCCGAGACATCATTTACTGCAGCGTCGAACCCGGCGCCGGAATATCGTCGGCGGTCAGGAACAGCGGAATGCCGTTCTGCTGATCCGGCTGTACCTGCGGCACCACGCGCACGTCGCTCACCCGGCACTCGGCCATCAGTTCGCAGAACTGCGACGCGATCAACGGCACCGAATCCAGCGGCGACAGCTGCCAGACGAAGCCCTCCCAGTTCTTCTCGTCACCCGGAGCGGAGATGGTGCAACGCAGCTCGCCATTCTCATGTGCGGACAGCACCGCCACCGGCTCCTGCCCCATATCGCGCAGCTTGCGAATCATGCTGCTGGCAAAGGCCTGCAACGTCACTTCCTGGCGCGCGCTGCCGCCCGCCACTATGGCCTGCAGCAGCGCCTGCGGCGGACGCGCGATCGGGAACAGCGTCACACCGTCGGTTTTCAGCTGCTCGCCGAGGAACTTCATCAGTGGGATGCCCCACGGCCCGACCGCACCACCGAGCTTGACCGGGGCGGGCTCGCCCTCCTCCTGGATCGCCACGCCGATCAGGTAACGCAGGAACACGCCATCGTTTCTGACCGTGACGGCGGACGGTTCGAGCTCCAGCGGCAGACCGCGCGCGGCATCGACCAGTGAGCGGGTGAAGCGGTAGAGCTGTGCCGAGGATATGCCGGCCACCGTGTCCGGGTGCAGCAGCTTGCCCGACAAGAACACCTCGGCCCCCGGTGCGAACACGCCATGCTCGCGGAGTAGCGCGTTCAGTCCGTCCACATCCTCGATGCGCGCCGGCAACGTCGCCTCCGGCTTGGCCCCGGCCACCAGTACCAGCGGTACGGCGAAGATCACGGCATGGCGCCCTTCCGGCTGCTCGGCGGCGGCACGCAGGGCTTCCCACAGCACACGGTAGGCGGCCTGCGACGGCACCATCGCCAGCGCCACCGACAGCGTCAGCACATCGCCGCGCTCCAGGATGTCGGCCACGGCCTGCTTGAGCGAGACCCGGCACGCTTCCCGGTCGCTATCGGACGCCGCATTCAACACCGACAAGGTGTAATGAATCAGCATGTTGCTGGGCATGGGATCAGGGTACAGGCGGGGATCGGGGAGAGCGGGATGCAGCATGGACATGAGGAAATCCTGCGTCAGGGATAAAAGGAAAGATTGTCGCACAGCGGCAGGCCAGCGGGGAGAGGGCCACTCGATTTTCGATTAGTAACACTTGGATGTTCCAATGTGCGACATCGAAGCATCTTTTTCGTGCATTGCAACACTTTGCTGTTGACAGCCCCCGCACCAATCTGGATAATCTGTCCTTGTTGAGACGCAGCAATTGCTTCTTGATAGTTTCTCCTCTATTTCTCCTTTGTAGACTTGGCGCGGACAAATGTCCGCGCATTTTTTTTGCCTATTCCCCGCCTTTCCTCCCGACAAAGCCCTTGATTTTCATCAAATCAGCCTCACTTTGTTTAAAGTAAGCTGAAAACCCTGCCCCATCTGGCGTTACGCCGGCCGCAGCAAGAACCCGGCCCGTCATGCGCCGTTACCCGGACACATCGGGAACGGCACCATTGCAGTGCAACAGCGGGGGCGGATAAATTTGTGCAATGCACCAATTTATTCTTCATTTCTTGTGCAACAAAAACAAAACCGAACATTTTCATGTTCGGTTGTGAATTGTTTGCATGTTATCTCTGCGCCTCGCAGACAGCACGATTGTGTCAGTCGAGTTCAGAGCGGCCGCGCCAAAAAAAGTTCCATGGCATAACGATACCCCGCGCAAAAATCTGATGAAGCAACAACTCCGCCACGAAAGTGACTCCATGCGACAACAGATACTGGCGTATGCTCAGAGGGACCCAGAACCCGTTCACGATCTTGCTGCGCATTCCTGACCGGGGCTCATGTGCATTGCGTGCGAATCTTTCGCTGGATACCTCGAAAATGGGCACAACGGGATTCGCTCCGCGCTCGGAAATCCTCATTTCTCCCGCACATTCCGGTTACTGCACTGCTCCCCACCCCGCTGAGGGCGGCTTGCGACAGATCGCAAACAGGCTCTAAGGCCTGATACTTCTTCTGCCTCCCCGGCAACAGGCAATGGTTTAGATTGGCACTACCGTCGGGAAAGAGACGCCAGCTTCACGACTGCCGGCGCGGCCTCCCATAGAGCGCGCGCAGTTCGTCCTTCGCCTGCTCCAGAAGCTGGCGCTGCGGTGCGGAGAGCTTGCGCCCGGCGCGGTTGATATAGAAGGAGAGCATCGACATCGCCGAGCGGAAGGGGTCTGCCTTTCGCCGGTCGCTTCGCTCGGCCGACCGCATCAGCGACAGGGCGATCTCTCGCGGGTTATCTAGCGTGAACACACCGGTCTCCAGATCCAGCGCATTGCTGCTCTCCGTCACTTGTCGTGACCACCGCTGTCGTTCCTGAGCCATCGTTCCCGCCAATCCAATTCATGCATGTTCCTGCCTCCAGCGTGGTGCATTCCACACACGAAGCGACCACCGGCGAGGTTCATCATCTCTTTAATCCAAGAGGCAAGAACCGATATCCTCCACCAGCCGGCATGGGGCAAGACTCCCTCTTCCCCATTCTAGGCACGGAACCGAAGAGGCGGGGACAAGCGACAGCTCCTTTCGGGCCAGCCGAAAAACAAAAACGGCAGCTCATCCGAGCTGCCGTTCTGTTGCTGCCAAACAATTTTACCACCTCGATAATGAAGAGACCGAAGTTTGCTGGGCTGGCGGCGGATCGCCCCGCCTTGCGGGACATCCGCCCTACTTACTTGTGCTCCACCTGCGACACGTCGCGCACCGCGCCGGTGTCGGCGCTGGTGGTCATCGCGGCGTAGGCGCGCAGGGCGGCGCTTACCGTGCGTTGACGGTCCAGCGGTTTCCAGGCGTCCTTGCCGCGCGCTTCCATCTTGGCCCGGCGATGCGCCAGTTCCTCGTCGGAGACAGCGAGGCGGATGGTGCGGTTCGGGATGTCGATTTCCAGCGTATCGCCCTCTTCCGCCAGCCCGATCGCGCCGCCTTCGGCCGCTTCCGGCGAGACGTGGCCGATAGACAGACCGGAGGTGCCGCCGGAGAAGCGGCCGTCGGTCAACAGTGCACACGCCTTGCCCAGCCCCTTCGACTTCAGGTAGGAGGTCGGGTAGAGCATTTCCTGCATGCCCGGGCCGCCTTTCGGGCCTTCGTAACGGATCAGCACCACGTCGCCGGCGACGATCTGGTCGGCCAGGATCGCTTCTACCGAGGCATCCTGGCTTTCGAAGATGCGCACTCGGCCGGTGAACTTGAGGATGGAATCGTCCACGCCCGCGGTCTTCACGATGCAACCGCGCTCGGCGATGTTGCCGTACAGCACGGCCAGGCCGCCGTCCTGGCTGTAGGCGTGCTCCTTGTCGCGGATGCAGCCTTCGGCGCGGTCGTCGTCCAGCGTCGGGTAGCGCATGCTCTGGCTGAAGGCGATGGTGGTGGCGACACCGCCCGGCGCGGCGCGGTAGAAGCGGTGCGCTTCGCTGTCCGGCACGTTGCGACGGATGTCCCAGGCTTCCAGCCCTTCGGCCAGGGTCTTGCTGTGTACGGTCGGCACGTCGCGGTGGATCAGGCCGGCGCGGTCGAGCTCCGAGAGGATGGCCACCACGCCGCCGGCGCGGTGCACGTCTTCCATATGGTATTTCTGGGTGGCCGGCGCCACCTTGGACAGGCACGGCACGGCGCGCGAGATGCGGTCGATGTCGGCCATCTTGAAGTCGACGCCGGCTTCGTTGGCGGCGGCCAGCAGGTGCAGCACGGTATTGGTGGAACCGCCCATTGCCACGTCCAGGCTCATGGCGTTCTCGAACGCCTGCTTGGAGCCGATGGCGCGCGGCAGCACCGATTCGTCGTCCTGCTCATAGTAGCGGCGGGCCAGTTCGACAATGGTCCGGCCGGCCTTGAGGAACAGTTCCTTGCGGTCGGCGTGAGTGGCGAGCAGGCTGCCGTTGCCCGGCAGGCTGAGGCCCAGCGCCTCGGTCAGGCAGTTCATCGAGTTGGCGGTGAACATGCCGGAACAGGAACCACAGGTCGGGCAGGCGGAGCGCTCGACGCGGTCGACGTCCTCGTCGGATACCGCGCTGTTGGCCGCTTCGACCATGGCATCGACCAGGTCCAGCTTGCGGATGTCGTTACCCCACTGCACCTTGCCGGCTTCCATCGGGCCGCCGGAGACGAACACCACCGGAATATTGAGGCGCATCGCGGCCATCAGCATGCCGGGGGTGATCTTGTCGCAGTTGGAGATGCACACCAGCGCGTCGGCGCAGTGGGCGTTGACCATGTATTCGACGCTGTCGGCGATCAGGTCGCGCGAGGGCAGCGAGTACAGCATGCCGCCGTGCCCCATGGCGATGCCGTCGTCGACGGCGATGGTGTTGAATTCCTTGGCGACGCCGCCGGCCTTTTCGATTTCCCGCGCCACCAGCTGGCCCATGTTCTGCAGGTGAACGTGGCCCGGTACGAACTGGGTAAAGGAGTTGGCGATAGCGATGATCGGCTTGCCGAAGTCGTCGTCTTTCATGCCGGTGGCACGCCAGAGGGCGCGGGCACCCGCCATGTTGCGGCCGGAAGTCGAGGTACGGGAACGGTATTGGGGCATTGCGAATCCTTCAGTCTCAATCGGTAGCGGAAAGCCGGCTCGCCAGGGACGCCAGCGGCGGGTAGCCGCGACGCAGTCCGGACATCGGGTGCCAGAACGCCGAACGGCCGCGTGGGCTGCCTTGCTTGCAGCGCGACGCGGGGGAACGCTTTCCGTATAATTTCGTCATCTCTCTTTTACCGCAAACGCACATCGCTGACAAATGTTCATTCATCCCCAGTTCGACCCGGTGGCGATCAAGCTTGGCCCGCTCGCCGTTCATTGGTATGGCCTGATGTACCTGTTGGGTTTTCTGCTGTTCATCGGGCTGGGCAACCTCCGCCTGAAGCAGGGTCATGCCTTCCTTACACCCAAGCTGCTGGACGACCTCTTGATGTACGGGGTGCTGGGGGTGGTGCTGGGAGGACGACTGGGTGAAGTGCTGTTCTACCAGCCGGCGTATTACTTCAGCCATCCGCAGGAAATCCTGATGGTCTGGAAGGGTGGGATGTCGTTCCACGGCGGCTTCCTCGGGGTACTGGTCGGCATGCTGCTGTTTGCGCGCAAGCATGGCCGCAGCTTCTGGGAGCTGACCGACTTCATCGCGCCGCTGGTGCCGCTGGGTCTGGCGGCCGGCCGCATCGGCAACTTCATCAACGGCGAGCTGTGGGGCCGGGTCACCCGCCCGGATGCGCCGTGGGCGATGCTGTTTCCGCAGGCCCGCCTCGACGATCTGGCGCAGGCACAACAGTCGCCGGAACTGATGGCGCAGCTGATGCAGTACGGCGCCCTGCCGCGCCACCCGTCGCAGCTGTACCAGTTTGCGCTGGAGGGGCTGACGCTGTTCGCCATCCTGTGGTGGTTCAGCGCCAAGCCGCGCGCGCGCGGCCAGGTCTCGGCGCTGTTCCTGATCGGCTACGGCTTTTTCCGCTTCGTGGCGGAGTTTTTCCGCTCGCCGGACGCCGGCATCTTCGGCCAGTCCTACACCATCAGCATGGGCCAGTGGTTGAGCCTGCCGATGATCGTGCTGGGCATGGTGCTGTTTGTCTGGTTCGGACGGCGCCAGTCGCGTTAGAATTTCGTTGTTGGATGTTGGAGTGGTTCGCCACTCGGCGGCCTTTAGCCCGCCACCCGCGGCCAGTCGGCAAGACTGGCCTTTTTGATGCCTGCGGTTTATCGCCCGCAAGACACGAGAGATTTACCCGATGAAAGCCATCAAGTTTGCTATGGCCGGCGCCCTGCTGGCCGTTTCCGTCCTGGCCTCCGCCGAAGAGGCCGTGCTCAAGGTGTCGGCCATTCCGGACGAAGCCCCGACCGAACTGCAACGCAAGTTCGCTCCGCTCGGCGCCTACCTGGAGAAGGAGCTGGGCATGAAGGTGCAGTTCGTGCCGGTGACCGACTACGCCGCGGTGGTGACCGCGCTGACCTCGGACAAGATCGACATGGCCTGGCTCGGCGGCTTCACCTTCGTGCAGGCGAGCCAGCGCGGCAAGGTGGTGCCGCTGGTGCAGCGCGAGGAAGACAGCAAGTTCACCTCGAAGTACATCGCCAACGCCGAGGCCGGCATCAACTCGCTGAAGGACCTCAAGGGCAAGAGCTTCGCCTTCGGTTCGGCGTCGTCCACCTCGGGCCACCTGATGCCGCGCTACTTCCTGCAGAAACAGGGCATCAAGCCGGAGACCTTCTTCAAGAACGTGGCCTACTCCGGCGCGCACGACGCCACCGTGGCCTGGGTGGCCTCCGGCAAGGTGGAAGGCGGCGTGCTCAACGCCTCGGTGTGGGACAAGCTGGTGGAGGCCGGTAAGGTCGACCCGACCAAGGTCAAGCTGATCGGCACCACCCCGGCCTATTACGACTACAACTGGACCGTGCGCGGCAACCTCGACGCCAAGCTGCAGCAGAAGATCACCAAGGCCTTCCTCAAGCTCGATCCGAAGAATCCGGAACAGCAGGCCATCCTGGAGCTGCAACGCGCCAGCAAGTTCATCCCGACCAAGGCGGCCAACTACAAGGGCATCGAGTCCGCGGCCAAGGAAGCAGGCCTGCTGAAGTGAGCCTGACGTTCGAACGCGTCGGCCTGCGCCTGGGCGGGTCGACGATCCTCGACGACGTCAGCCTGGCGCTGGGCGACGGCGAGCAGGCGGCGCTGATCGGCCCGTCCGGCGCCGGCAAGTCGTCGTTGCTGCTGCTGGCCAACACCGTCTATCGCCCAAGCCAAGGGACGGTCAGCGTACTGGGGCAGGACCCCTGGCGCTGCGCGCCGCGCCAGCTGCAGTCCCTGCAGGCCGACATCGGCACGGTCTACCAGGCGCCGCCGCTGCCGGCGCGACAGCGCGTGGTCAACGCGGTGGCCGCCGGACGACTGGGACGCCAGGGTACGCTGGCCTCGCTGCTGGCGCTGCTCAGGCCGCACGACGCCGCCGGCGTGGCAGAGGTGCTGCAGCGCGTGGACCTGGCCGACAAGCTGTGGGCGCGCTGCGACCAGTTGTCGGGGGGGCAGCGCCAGCGGGTCGGCATCGCGCGCGTGCTGTACCAGGCGCCACGCCTGATGCTGGCCGACGAACCGGTGTCGGCGCTCGATCCGCGCCTGGCCGAGGAGACGGTGAAACGACTCGCCGACGATGCCCGCGCCCGCGGCGCCACCTTGCTGATGAGCCTGCACTCGGTCGACCTGGCGCTGGCTCATTTCCCGCGCATCATCGGCCTGCAGGGCGGCCGCATCCTGTTCGATCTGCCGCGCGCCGAGGTGCATGGCGGGCTGATCCAAGCCTTGTACGCCGGCGAAAGGTTGGCCGAAGACGATACCCTCCCGGCCGATGCCGAACCCGGCTTCCCGCGGGGGGTACGATGCTGAGCCACCCGCGCGACCCGGCGCTGCTGCCGCGCCTGCTGTGGGGCGCGCTGCTGCTGGCCTTGCTCGTGCCGACCCTGCCGCTGACCGGCTTCAACCCGCTGCAGCTGTTCGACGCCGCCACGCTGAAAACCCTGGCCGGCTTTGTCGCCGGCTTCCTGCCGCCGGCCAGCAACACGGTCTTTCTCGGCGAGGTGATGCGTGCCAGCGTCACCACCCTGGCGGCGGCCACCGCCGGGCTGGCGTTGGCGATGCTGGTCGGGCTGCCGCTGGCCTTCGCCACCACCCGTGCGCTGGACCGCCATGCGCTGACCGCGGCCGCGCCGTCAAGGTTGGCCGAAGCTGGCAAGTCGCTGCTGCGCGGCGTGATGGTGCTGCTACGCGGGGTGCCGGAAATCGTCTGGGCGCTGCTGTTCGTGCGCGCCGTCGGACTCGGCTCGCTACCGGCGGTGCTGGCGCTGGGACTGGCCTACGGCGGCATGCTGGGCAAGGTCTACGCCGAAATCCTCGAATCGCAGCCGCGCGCCCTGGCCCGGGCGCTCTGTGCCGCCGGCGCCGGACGCACCCAGGTGCTGGGCTACGGGCTGCTGCCGCAGGCCCTGCCGGAGCTGGTCAGCTACAGCGTGTACCGCTGGGAGTGCGCCATCCGCGCCTCGGCGGTGATGGGCTTCGTCGGCGCCGGCGGCATCGGCCAGTTGCTCGACACCTCGATCAAGATGATGAACGGCGGCGAAGTCAGCACCTTGCTGCTGGTCTTTTTGCTGATCGTGGTGGGGACCGAAGGCGTCAGCCGGCTGTCGCGCCGCTTGCTGGAGAGCCGCCAGGGTGGCGCCGTGCTGGCCGGTTCCGCCGTGCTGGCGGCGCTGGCCAGTGTCGCCTGGCTACTGCCGGCATGGCGCGAGGCCGGTTTCGACGGCGCCAGCCTGCTGCGCTTCGCCAGCGAATTCCTGCCGCCCGACGCCAGCCCGGCGCTCCTCGCCGACATCGCGCGCGGCGCGCTGGAAACACTGGCGATGGCCTTCCTCGGCACCGCGCTGGCGTTTGCCGGCGCCGCCGTGTTGGCGCTGCCGGCGTCCGGGCGCTTCGGCCAACCTGCCAAGGCGCTGGCGCGGCTGCTGCTCAACCTGCTGCGCGGCATCCCCGATCTGCTGTGGGCCTCGCTGGCGGTGCTGGCGGTCGGCCTGGGGCCGGCGGCCGGGGTGCTGGCGCTGGCCTTGCACACCAGCGGCGTGCTGGGGCGGCTATTCGCGGAAACGCTGGAAAATGCCCCTCCGGCACCGGAGCAGGCCTTGCGCGTGCTCGGCGCCGGACGGCTGACGGCGTTCTGCTACGGCCTGCTGCCCGAAGTGTGGGCGCAATGGCTGGCCTACGCGCTGTACCGCGGCGAGAACAACATCCGCGCGGCGGCGGTGCTCGGCATCGTCGGTGCGGGGGGGTTGGGACAGCAGCTCTATCTGGCGCTGTCGCTGTTTCAACTGCCGACCGCCGCCAGCCTGATCCTGGCCATGCTGCTGCTGTCGTGGCTGCTGGAACAGTTGAGCCGGTTGCTGCGGCAGCAACTGGAAGCGGCGACGGGGCACGCGGCCTGAGCTGACATGCCGGGCGAATTAGTCCCTGCCCGGCATGTCGGCTACAATCGGGACTTCACTTCCCTGTCGGAGCACGGCGATGCGAGTCTCCATCCTGGGCGCCTCCAGCGGCATCGGCCGCCCCGCCCGCACCACCAGTTTCCTTCTCGATGACCACACGCTGATCGACTGCGGCACCGGCGTCGGCTCGCTGGAGGTGGCGCAACTGCTGCGCATCACGCGCGTGCTGCTGTCGCACAGCCATCTCGACCACTGCGGCTTCCTGCCGCTATTGGCCGACGTGCACGCCGGCCACGCCGGGCCCGGCATCACTGTCTACAGCCAGCAGGCCACGCTCGACGCCGTCAAGCAGCATCTGTTCAACGGCGTGATCTGGCCTGACTACACCGTCACGCCCAGTCCGGAAAACCCTTACGTGCGGCTGCAGGCCATCGAGGTCGGCGACCCGGTCGCCCTGCCCGGCGCCATCGCCACGGCCTTGCCGGCCGAACACAGCATTCCGGCGGTAGGCTGGCTGGTGGAAGGCGACTGGCGCGCGCTGGCGTTCAGCGGCGATAGCGGCCCCTGCCCGGCGTTCTGGCAATGGATCGCCCACGTGCCGTCGCTGTCCGACGTGCTGTGCGAGGTCACCTACGACGACGACCACCTGCCGCAGGCACGACGCTACGGCCACATGGCACCGTCGCTGCTGGCATCGCTGGTCGACCCCTTGCCACCGGCGGTGCAGTTGTGGATCAGCCATCTCGACCCCGGCGAGGAAGAGCGCATGATGCAGCAGATCCGGGCGGTGTTGCCGCCACACCTGCACGTGGAACGGCTCAAGGCCGGCGTGACGATCGAACTGTAAGGCGCGTCACAGTACGGCGTCGAAGCCGGCGTTGTTGAGTACCGCGAGCAGACTGGCACTCGTCAGCAGGTGCGGGTTGAACAACACCCGCACCTGTCCCCCCGTCAGCCCCGCCTCGGCCTGAGCCACGCCGGGCACCCGGGTCAACAGGGTCGCCACCCGGCGCTCGTCACCCTGCCCGCCATGCCCGACCAGTTTCACCACGACTTCTTCCATTCTCGCCTCCCGATGAGGCAATCATTTCCACCGTCTCAGCAGCAACGAGTTGCTGACCACCGAGACCGAACTGGCCGCCATAGCCGCCCCGGCGATCACCGGATTCAGCCAGCCCAGCGCGGCCAGCGGCACTCCTAAAACATTATAAACAAAAGCAAAAAACAGATTCTGCCGAATCTTGACCAGGGTTCGGCGCGACAGGCGGATGGCGTCGGCGACGTGACGCATGTCGCCCTGGCGTAGCGTCACGTCGGCGGTTTCGATCGCCACGTCGGAGCCGGCCCCCATGGCGAAACCGACGTCGGCCGCCGCCAGTGCCGGGGCGTCGTTGACGCCGTCGCCGACCATGCCGACCTTGTGTCCGGCGCGCTGCAACTCGGCCACCGCCGCGGCCTTGTCCTGCGGCTTCACCTCGGCACGGAACTCGGCGATGCCGGCGGCGGCGGCGATGCTCGCAGCGGTAGCCGCCTTGTCGCCGGTCAGCATCACCACCTTCACCCCCAGGCGACGCAAGCGCTCGACGGCCTCGGCGGAACCGGGCCGCAGTTTGTCGGCGATCGCCAGGAGCCCCATCAAGGTGCCCTCGCGTCCCAGCGCGATCACCGTCTTGCCCTCGGCGTAGAACGCGCTGGCCGCCTCCGGCAGGCTATCGACCAGCCAGTCCGGCACGCCGACCCGCAGACGGCCGTAACCTTCGATCTCGGCCTCCACCCCACGGCCGACCTCTGCCGAAAAATCCTGCACCGGCAGGCGCGTCAGCCCCTGCTCTTCGGCAAAGTCCAGCACGGCACGCGCCAGCGGGTGTTCCGAGCCGGCCTCGATGCTCGCGGCCAACTGCAGCAGGGTGTCGCGCGGCACCGTCAGGGGCAGCACGTCGGTCACCACCGGGCGGCCCTCGGTGAGGGTGCCGGTCTTGTCCACCACCAGCGCCGTCAGCCGCCCCGCCGTCTCCAGCGCGGTGGCGTTGCGGAACAGGATGCCGCGCCGCGCCCCGTTGCCGATACCCACCATCACCGCCGTCGGCGTGGCCAGCCCCAGCGCGCACGGGCAGGCGATCACCAGCACGGCCACGGCGTGGATCAGCGCACGCGCCCAGTCACCGGTGAGCCAGCCGGTGACGAGCAGCGTGACCACGGCGATGGCCACCACCGCCGGCACGAACACGCCGGAGATGACGTCGGCGAGGCGCTGGATCGGCGCCTTCGAGCCTTGCGCCTCGCTCACCAGGCGCACGATGTCGGCGAGCTGGGTCTGGCAGCCGACCCCGGTGGCACGCACCGTGAGCATGCCGTCCTGGTTCTGGGTACCGGCGTACACGGCATCGCCGACCCCCTTGGTCACCGGCAGGCTCTCGCCGGTGAGCATGCTCTCGTCGACGGCGGCGTGCCCGGCGATCACCTCGCCGTCCACGGCGATGCGCTCGCCGTGGCGCACCAGCAGCACGTCGCCCGGCTGCAGCAGCGTCACGGCCACCTCCTGGAGCTGGCCGTCGCGCTCCACGCGCGCCGTTTTCGGCGCCAGACGGATCAGTTCCTCGATCGCGCCCGAGGTTTTGCCCTTGGCGCGCGCTTCCAGCAGCTTGCCCAGCAACACCAGCGTGATCACCGCCGCGCCGGCCTCGAAATACACATGCTGGTCGTGCCAGCCGGCCAGCGTCACCACCGCCGACAGCAGGTAGGCCATGCTGGTGCCCAGCGCCACCAGCACGTCCATATTCGCCCCGCCGCCACGCAGGGCGTGCCAGCTGCCCTTGTAGAAGCGCCAGCCGGCGAGAAACTGCACCGGCGTCGCCAGCGCCAACTGCACCCCGCGCGGCAGCATGCCATGCGCGGCGCCACTCAGCATCGTCACCATCTCCAGCAGCAAGGGGGCGGTCAGCAGCGCCGCCAGCCAGAACCAGCGCCGCTCCTTGAGATAGGCCTGGCGATGCTTTTCGGCCAAGGTTTGGTCGCCAGCCGTGGCGCGCGGCGCCGCGCTGTAGCCCGCCTTGCGCACCGCGGCGATGATCGCGTCCTCTCCCAGCGCCCCGGCGGGAAAGTGCGCCACGGCAGTTTCAGTGGCGAAATTGACGCTGGCGTGCACGCCGGGCAGGCGGTTCAGGACTTTTTCGATGCGGCTGGCGCAGGCGGCGCAGGTCATGCCGCCGATATCCAGCTCCAGCCGCTCCTCGGGAACCGCATAGCCGCTCTGGCGGATGCGCTCGATCAGCCGTTGCGGCGTCTGTTGCTGCGGGTCGAACTCGACCCGGGCGGTTTCACTGGCGAAGTTGACCTGCGCGTCGACGCCATCGAGACGATTCAACACCTTCTCGATACGGTTGGCGCAGGCAGCGCAGGTCATGCCTTCGATCGGCAGGGTCAGCTGGGTCCGGCTCATCGCTCGCTCCATGGATGCGGTTTACCCATTATATACCCCCATAGGGTATATGAAGGCAAGCGGAATTTACCGCCGCCACATGAAAAAAGCCCTGCACGGGCAGGGCCTTGGCGGCGGAGACAGGCGCGCGTCACAACCACTTGCGGCGCCAGAACACGAAGTACAATCCCGCTCCCAGCACCAGCATCAGCCCCAGGATCAGGAAATAGCCGTAGTGCCAGTGCAACTCGGGCATGTAGTCGAAATTCATGCCGTAGATGCCGACGATCAACGTCAGCGGCATGAAGATCATCGACAAGGCGGTCAGCACCCGCATCTGCAGGTTGAGGCGATTGGACTGGGTCGAGAGGTAAAGATCGAGCATGTCGCCCACCAGCTCGCGCGACATCTCCAGCGATTCGATCACGTGCACGGTATGGTCGTAGGCATCGCGCAGGTAGATCTGGGTTTCCGGCTGGAAAAAACCGTAATCGCCGCGCGCCAGCGAGGTGAGCACCTCGCGTACCGGCAGGATGGAACGACGCAGCCTGAGACAATCGTGCTTCAGACGCTGGATACGCCGCAGGATGCTGGCATCGCGGCCGACCAGCAGCTGGCTGTCGGTCTGCTCGACGTACTCGGTGAATTGGGTGAGCACGCCGAAATAGTCGTCGACCACCGCGTCGAGCAGCGAGTAGGCCAGGTAGTCGGCGCCGCGCGAACGGATCAGACCGCGCGCCGTGCGGAGACGCTCGCGCACCGGCTCGAACATGCCAAGCGGACGCGACTGGAAGCTCAGCACGAAGTGGCGCCCGACCACCAGGTAAATCTGGTCGTGCTTGAGCCGGCCATTGCCCTCGCCGGGAAACTGGAACACCCGGCTGGCGATGAACAGGTAATCGCCATAATCCTCGACCTTGGGGCGCTGGCGGGCGTTGAGGATGTCTTCCAGCACCAGCGGATGCAACCCGAAGCGCTCGCCGATGGCGCGCATCACTTCGGGCTCGTGCAGACCGTAGACGTTGAGCCACAGCACCGGCTCGCCAGGCCGGTAGGCGAGTCCCTCTTGCAGCGAGGCGAAGGTGGTCTCGCGCAACGCCGAAGGACCGTACTCCATCAGGGTGATGCGGGGCTGGTCCAGCGCGGGCTCGCCCACCGCCAGCAGCGTGCCCGGCGCCTCGCCCAGCGTAGGGACCTTGCCCTTCAGCCGTTCATAGCGCTTCATGCTCGCACGATATCAAGGGTGAATCCGACGTTGTCCCACTGCTTCACCTCCTGCTTGAAGGCGCTGGCGGTGAGCGGATTAGCGACGAGCCAGGCCTTGTCCAGGGTCAGTTCGAAACCGCGAGAGGTCTGGCGCAGCTCCAACACGTCGGGCAGAACGACATCGTTGCGACTGCGGTAGAACAACACCGCCAGCCGCAGTGCCACCATCGCCTGCCAGTGGCCGGGCTCGGACAACAGCGACATCATCTTGCCCATGTCGCCACGCTGCCCCAGCACGATACTGGCCAGCGTCGCCTGTTCGCGCTTGGAGAAGCCCGGCATGTCGGCGTTCTGCAGGATGTAGGCGGAGTGTTTGTGGTAGGCGGTATGAGCGATGGTGAGGCCGATTTCGTGCAGGCGCGCGGCCCATTGCAGGCGCTTGAGGGTATCCGGGTCGCATTCGACGCCGCACAGCATGCCGCACAGCCGTTCCGCCAACGCCGTCACGCGTTGCGACTGCGCCAGATCGACGTGATAGCGGCGCTTGAACTGGGCTACCGTGGTGTCGCGCATGTCCTTCTCCCGATGACGGCCCAGCAGGTCGTAGAGCACGCCATCGCGCAAGGCGCCTTCGGCGACGATCATCTTGTCGATCAGCAGCTCTTCAAAGATGGCGATCATGATCGCCAGCCCGCCGGCGATCACCGGCACCCGGTCGGCCTTGAGGCCGTTCAGGTTGACGTATTTGAGGTTGCCGAAGCGGATCAGTTCCGCCTTGAGCCGCTCCATCCCCGACAGCGTGATGTCGTCGGCGGAGTAATCGTTGATCTCCAGTGCATCGCGCAGCGCGCGGGCGGTGCCGGAGGTCCCCACCGCGAGCTGCCACTCTGCCGGGCGGTACTCGTGGACGATGCGCTGCACCTCGGCGCGCGCCGCCATGATGGCGTCCTGGAAATTGCTGCGATTGAGCTTGCCGTCGGCAAAGAAGCGCCGGCTGTAGCTGACGCAGCCCAGGGGCAGGCTTTCGGTCACCAGCGCGCGGAACTGGCTGCCGATGATGAATTCGGTGGAGCCGCCGCCGATGTCGACCACGAGGCGGCGCTCCTTGGTGGCGGGCAGCGAATGGGCGGCACCGAGGTAGATCAGGCGCGCTTCCTCCCGCCCGGCGATGATCTCGATCGGGAAACCCAGCAAGGTCTCGGCGCGCGCGATGAAGGCGGGAGCATTCTTGGCCACGCGCAGGGTATTGGTGCCGACCACGCGCACCTGCTTGGGCCCCAGCCCGCGCAGGCGCTCGCCAAAGCGGGCGAGGCAAGCCAGGGCGCGCTCCTGGGTATCGTCGTCGAGGGTCTTGTCGTCGTTCAGGCCGGCGCCGAGGCGCACGGTGTCCTTGAGGGTATCGAGGGTGTAGAGCTGATCTTCCACCACGCGGGAGACCTGCAGACGGAAACTGTTGGACCCCAGATCGACCGTGGCGAGCACATCATGGGGGGGCGTTGGACTGGTCAAGATCACCCCTTTTGTTCTTGGGTTGGATATGAAAATGGCGGTAACCGGAATGTTACCGCCATTGTCGCTGCAACGTCACGACGTGTCAGCCCGCTTGCGTCTCGCGCTTGATCTCTTCCAGCGAGGTATGGCGGATATCCTTGCCCTTGACCAGGTAGACCACGTACTCGGAAATGTTCTTGGCGTGGTCGCCGATGCGCTCGATCGCCTTGGCGATGAACAGCGTGTCGATCGACATGCTGATGGTGCGCGGGTCTTCCATCATGAAGGTGATGAGCTGGCGCAGTTCGGCCGAGAATTCCTCGTCGAGGATCAGGTCTTCCTCGGCCAGTTCCAGCGCCGCGGTGGCGTCGAGACGGGCGAAGGCGTCCAGCGCGCGGCGCAGCATGGCCAGTGCCACGTCGGCCATCTTGCGCACCTCGCGGAAGCGCGGCAGCTGGTAACGCTCCGACTGGTGGATGATCTTGCCTTGGCGGGCGATCTTCTGCGCTTCGTCGCCGATGCGCTCCAGGTCGGTGATGGTCTTGATCACGGTGATCACCATACGTAAATCGCTGGCCGCCGGCTGGCGGCGCGCGATGATGTGCTGGCAATCGTCGTCGATGGCGACCTCGAGCGAGTTCACCAGCGCATCGTCGGCCACCACCTTGTCGAGCCGCTCGATGTCGGCCGCCATCAAGGCATCGACGGCGGACTGGATTTGTTGTTCGACCAGCCCCCCCATCTGCAGCACGCGGGTGCGGATGGTTTCCAGTTCCAGGTCAAACTGCTTGGACGTATGTTCAGCCATGACTCTCTCGTACGAATAGCGGTAACGCTACAGGATAAGCGCGTGGTGTGACACGGGGATGACAATCAACGCAGAACCTCGATCCCGCTCTGGCGGCCGAGGATCAGCACGTCGGCACGGCGGCGAGCAAACAGGCCGCAAGTGACCACGCCGGCGATCTGGTTGATGGTCTCCTCGAGTTCCACCGGCTTGGAGATGTGCAGACGGTATACGTCGAGGATGATGTTGCCGTTGTCGGTGACGAAATGCTCGCGCAGCTCCGGGTGGCCACCCAGCTTGACCAGTTCGCGCGCCACGTAGCTGCGCGCCATCGGCACCACTTCCACCGGCAGCGGGAAGCCGCCCAGCACGTCGACGTACTTGGTTTCGTCGGCGATGCAGATGAATTCGTTGGCCACCGCGCCGACGATCTTCTCGCGCGTCAGCGCGCCGCCGCCGCCCTTGATCATGTGCAGGTAGTGGTTCACTTCGTCGGCGCCGTCGATGTACACCGGTACCTCGTCAACGGTGTTGAGGTCGTATACCGGGATATGGTGGGCCTTGAGCCGCTCGGTGGAGGCCTCGGAACTGGAGACGGCTCCCTTGATGCGCCCCTTGATGGTCGCCAGCTCCTCGATGAACAGGTTGACGGTGCTGCCGGTGCCGACACCGACGATGCAGTTGTCGGGGACGAATTCCAGCGCCTTCTGGGCGACGGCAAGTTTGAGCTGGTTCTGGGTAAGCATCGTGGCCTCCTCGGTCTTCTATGTAATGGTCCTGTCCTAATTATCCCATATGGGGCAGGAATTGTCGGACAAATTGCCAACCGGCATCACGCCGGCATCAAGAGGCAAACGGCCTGCGCCTCGATGGCCTCACCGCGCCCCAGATAGCCCAGTTTTTCGTTGGTCTTGCCCTTGACGTTGACGGCGGTGACGGCCAGGCCAAGATCGCTGGCGATGGCGGCGCACATGGCGTCGATGTGCGGAGCGAGCTTGGGACGCTGAGCGATCAGGGTGGCGTCGACGTTGACCACTTGCCAGCCCGCCGCGCGCACCCGCTCCATGGCCTCGCGCAACAGCACGCGGCTGTCCGCTCCCTTGAAGCGTAGATCGGTATCGGGGAAATGGCGACCGATGTCGCCCAGTGCCGCCGCCCCCAGAATCGCGTCGGTAATGGCATGCAGCAGGGCGTCGGCATCGGAATGGCCGAGCAGCCCCTTGTCATGGGGGATGGTGACCCCGCCGAGAATCAGCGGTCGCCCTTCCACCAGCTGGTGAACGTCATAACCCTGTCCAATGCGAAACATATCTGTACATTATCCTTTTCGTGTAGGGCCCATTTCCCGCAGGCGGGCTCAAGCAGCTTGAGTGACGCCGGAATGGTCACGGTGTCCATGAGGATCGTGACAGAACGCATCTCTTCACGAGAGGCGCCCGCGCCGGGCATCTCCAGCGCCCACGCGGCGAAAGCAGCGCCGCTTGATGAGATCGGCGCTCAGCCGCGCCGGGTGGCGAGCAAGGCCTTGGCCAACGCCAGGTCGCGCGGCCAGGTGACCTTGAAATTTTGCGCCTCGCCTTCCACCAGCCGGGGCTGCAGGCCGAGCTGCTCGATGGCCGAAGCTTCGTCGGTAATGATGTCGACCGGCCCCTTGGCCAGCGCTTCGGCCAAGCGGCCGGCGCGGAACATCTGCGGCGTCTGCGCCAGCCACAGCCGTTCGCGCGGCACCGTGGCGCTGACGCGCTGCTCGGCGTTGGCACGCTTGACGGTATCGGCGACCGGCAGCGCCAGCAGACCGCCCACGGCGTCGTCGGCCAGGGTGGCGATCAGGCGCTCCACCGCCGCCACACTGAGGCAGCAGCGCGCCGCATCGTGCACCAGCACCCAGTCGTCGTCCGCCGCGGCTAGCGCCGCGAGGCCGTTCTGCACGCTCTCGGCGCGGCTGGCGCCGCCGACACGATGCACCTCGAGCTTGGCGATGTCGTCCCAGCGATAGCTGTCGAACCACTCGTCGCCAGGCGAGATCACCAGCGCCACGCGCTCGATGGCCGGCACCGCGGCCAGCGTCGCCAGGGTGTGCCACATCAGCGGCTTGCCGTCGAGTTGCAGGTATTGCTTGGGGCTTGGCGCGCCAAAGCGCGAGCCGGAGCCAGCGGCCGGCACCAGTGCGAGATAGCGGCTCATGCCTGCGGCTCCGCAGCGGGCGGCGATTCCAGGCTGCGCCACAGGCAGGTACCCTTGACCGCCTTGTCGAGGTCGTCGAGATAGGTCGCGTGTGCGGCCAGCTCCTCGGCGTTGGGGCGGAGGATCGTGATCGGCTTGCGCTCGAACTCGAGCGCCCCCAGATCGGCGCCGCCGCCGACATCGAGATCGATGTCCATCACCAGACTGTTCTGGCCGCGCGTCATCCACAGATAGACTTCGCCCAGCAGTTCGCAGTCGATCAGGGCGCCGTGCAGGGTGCGGTTGGAGCGGTCGATCTCGAAGCGGTCGCACAGCGCATCGAGGCTGTTGCGCTTGCCGGGAAACTGGTCGCGCGCCATCACCAGGGTATCGATGACGCTGGCGCACAGCGTGGAAACGCGCTCGACGCCGATGCGGTCGAACTCGGCGTTGAGGAAGCCGACGTCGAACGGCGCGTTGTGGATGATCAGCTCGGCGTCGCGCAGGAAGTCAGCGATCTCGGGGCCGACCGCGGCAAAGCGCGGCTTGTCGGCCAGGAAGTCGAGCGAGATACCGTGCACGCGTTCGGCATCGGGGTCGATATCGCGCTCGGGATGGATATAGAGGTGCAGCGAGCGCCCGGTCAGCTTGCGATTCACCATCTCCAGCCCGGCGAATTCGATGATGCGGTGGCCCTGCGACGGTTCGAGGCCGGTGGTTTCGGTATCGAGGATAATCTGTCTCATAAGTGCTCTGTGCTGCTAGGCCCCCACGAACCTGTGCATGATCTTACTGCGCGTCCCCTGAGCGGGGTTCAGGTGCCCTGCGTGCGAATCTGTCGCTGGGCAAATCGGAAGATTTGCACGCAGAGAGTCGCACCGCGCGCAGAAGTTCTCATGTACGGCATACACATTCCGCTTTCTGCACTGCTCTGCCCCCGTAGCGGGATGCTCGCGATCTATCCTGAACAGGTTCTTAAGGTTGGCCGAAAAGATTAGGTTCAGGCGCTCAATGTCTCGACGCCACGGTTGGCGAGCTGGTCGGCGCGTTCGTTGAACTCGTGACCGGCGTGCCCTTTGACCCAGTGCCAGCTGATCTGATGTCCAGTCTGCAGCGCGTCAAGCTTCTGCCACAGGTCGGCGTTTTTGACCGGCTCCTTGGCCGCGGTTTTCCAGCCGCGCTTCTTCCAGCCGTGAATCCACTCGGAAATGCCCTTCTGCACGTACTGCGAGTCGGTGTACACCGCCACCTTGCAGGGACGCTTGAGCTGCGCCAGGCCTTCGATCACGGCGGTCAGCTCCATGCGGTTGTTGGTGGTGCCCTGCTCGCCGCCGAACAGTTCCTTCTCGCGCCCCTTGAAGCGCAACAGCACCCCCCAGCCGCCGGGGCCGGGATTGCCCTTGCAGGCGCCATCGGGGTAGATCTCGACTATGTCTTGGGTCATACGCTTTCTTTAGTGTGATGGCCGGCGGAGTGGCGATGGTCGTTGCCCCCCGCCACTGCCAGGCCTTTCGCGGCCTTGGCCGGTTTCCATTGCGGCATGATCAGGCGCATGCCGCGCTGCCGCTTGATCGCCTGGATGCCGTACACCCCGGCAGCCAGCGGCCACCAGCGATCGCCGGCCTTCTCCATGAAGCGGAAGCGCTCGAGCCAGTCGGCCCGCGCGAACGGCGGACAATAGCCCATGAAGCTGCCGCCTTCCGGTTCCAGATCCAGCAGCGTCAGCCAGTCCCTAATCCGCACCAGCGACAGGAACTGGGCGTTCCACGGCACCTGCTGCCGCCCTTCTATCAAGCGGCGCACGCCCCACAGCGATACCGGGTTGAAGCCGGTCAGCACCACCCGCCCCTCCGGCATGAGCACGCGCTCGGCCTCGCGCAATACCTGATGGGGATGGATGCTAAAATCCAGGATGTGGGGCAACACCACGAGATCCAGGCTGCGGCTCTCGAACGGCAACTGCTCGGGCAGACAACGCACGTCGGCGCCAGGTTCCTGACCGGCCCGGCACTTCCAGGGAATACGGTTGGCGGCGAGGAAGTCCAGCTGCGGCAGACCCACCTGCACCGCGCGAAAACCGAAGGCATCAGCCACGGTGCGGTCGTAGAACGCCTGCTCCCTGGTGAGCAGATACTGTCCCAGCTCGCTAGAGGTGAGCCAGTGGCCAAATGATTCCATCATCGAAGGACGACCTCTACTCATGTTCACCGTCACGCCCGTGCCCGCCTTTTCCGACAATTATATCTGGCTTTTGCAGCAAGCCGGCCGTGCCGTTGCGGTCGACCCAGGCGACGCCGCGCCGGTGCTGGCCCATCTCGCGGCGCACGGCCTGGCGCTAGAGGCGGTGCTGGTGACCCATCACCACGCCGATCACGTCGGCGGCCTGGCCGAACTGACGCGGCATTACCCGCACCTGCGCATCATCGGCCCGGCATCGATCGCCCAGGTCAACGAAGCCGTGATGGACGGCTCTCGGTTCGAGCTGCTGGGCGCCCAGTTTGACGTGCTGGAAGTGCCCGGCCACACCCTCGACCACCTGGCCTACCTGACCGATGGCCGGCTGTTCTGCGGCGATACCCTGTTCGGTGCCGGCTGCGGCCGGCTGTTCGAGGGCTCGCCCGAGCAGATGCACGCCTCGCTCGGCCGCATCGCGGCGCTGCCCGACAGCACCCGGCTCTACCCCGCGCACGAGTACACCCTGTCCAACCTGCGCTTTGCCGCCGCGGTGGAGCCCGATAATGACGCCATCCGGCAAAGGTTGGCCGAAGACCAGGCCACGCTTGCGGCAGGCGAGCCGACGCTGCCGTCGACGCTGGACAAGGAGCGCGCCACCAATCCTTTTCTGCGCACCGAGGTCGACGCCGTGACGCGCCGTGCAGCCCAGCAAGCCGGCGCTCCCCTGACGACGCCGGCGGCTGTCTTCGCCGTGCTGCGTGAGTGGAAAAACAGCTTTCGTTAAAACAGAAAAAAGCTATATTCCCCCTATAGGAAATGCGGTCATGGCACGCTTCATGAGCTTGGTCAAATATGACGAAAGCTCATGAAATTATTTGCTTTTTCGTGTTGACACCCCGTTTTCTGGCCGATAGCATCGGCCAGAATTTCTGATTTCAGGCCCGCCAAATGAAAAGAATCACACCATTGGCACTTTCGTTGTCATTTGTATTTTCCGCCGCCCCGCTGGTCCACGCGGAAGACTCGGGCGCCTTCCGCCAGTCGATCGGGGTGGACGAAGGCCTGGCCACCGGCCTCGACATGATGCTGCTCAACTCCAGTCTGCTGCGTAACGGCGACAACGTCTGGCAGCGCGTGCGCGAGGGCTTTCAGCTTGACGAGGTCAACGCCGAACTGGTGCGCCGCCACGAACGCAGCCTGGCCGCCCGTCCCGAATACTTCAGCCGCATTCTCGAACGTAGTCACAAATACCTATTCCACATCATGAACGAAGTGGAACGGCGCGGCATGCCGACCGAGATCGCTCTGCTGCCGGCGGTCGAGAGCGCCTTCGTCGCCACCGCCCAGTCGCCGGTGGGCGCCTCCGGCTTGTGGCAGTTCATGCCCTCCACCGGGCGCCACTATGGTCTGGAACAGACCTGGTGGTACGATGGCCGCCGCGATGTCACCGCCTCCACCTCCGCCGCGCTGGACTACCTCGATTACCTGCACGGCCTGTTCGGCGACTGGAACCTGGCGCTCGCCGCGTACAACTGGGGAGAAGGCAACCTGACACGCGCCATCGCCCGCGCCCAGGCCGCCGGCCTTGAACCCACCTACGAAAACCTCAAGCTGCCGAACGAGACGCGCAACTACGTACCCAAGCTGCTGGCGGTGCGCAACCTGCTCGCCAGCCCTGACAAATTCGGCCTGAAGCTCGATAAATTCCCCAACAAGCCCTATTTCGTCGCGGTTTCCACCGGTCGCCACATGGACCTGGACGTCGCCGCCAAAATGGCCGGCATGTCGGTGAGCGAGTTCAAGGAACTCAATCCGGCCTTCAACCTGCCGGTCTACGCCCACAAGGCCGGGCGCCAGATGCTGATCCCGGCCAACCGCGTCGACAAATTCGAAGCCAACCTCAACAAGTGGGACAAGCCGCTGCTGAGCTGGCAGGTTTACACCCCGGCCACCGATGAAGACTTGGCCGCCGTGGCCGACCGCTACGGCATGAGCCCGGCCCAGCTGCAGGCTGTGAACCGCGTCAAGGGCTCCACCATCAGCGCCGGCAAGCCCTTGCTGGTAGCGCTGAAAGGTAACGCCGACCTCAACAGCACCACCACCGACACCGATAGCGGCGGCGACACTACCGTGGCCGGCACGCTTTCGACAGCAACGCTGGTCGCCAGCGCCAGCCCGGCAGTCATGGTAAGCAACACCCCGAATGGCGGCATCCAGCCAGTGGCCCTGACCGTGCGCGCCACGACTGCCGCTACCCCTGTGGCACCGCCACCGGCGGCCACCCTGCAGGACAGCACCGGCGCAGCGCGTAGCGCCGCCAGTACGCCGCCCCCCCAGAGCAGCAGCCCTGTGAGTAAGCCGAGCGAGGCCAGCGTCGCCGCCAACGCCGCGACACCGGGCAGCACACCGCAGGTCAAAGCCAGCGAGGCGAGTGTCGCCAGCAGCAAGGCTAATGAAGCCGGCACGGCCGTCGCGAACAACGCGACCCCGGCCGTTGCCACCACCTACATCGTGGCCTCGGGTGACACGCTCTACAATATTGCGCGCCGCTACAATCTGACGGTCAGCGATCTGAAAGCCTTCAACGGCCTGGCCGACAACGACATCCGCCTGGGGCAGACCTTGCAGCTCAAAGCCCCGGCCGGCACGGGCTACTTGGCCGCCGCTTCGCGCGACAGCCTGATGCGGGTCGCGGCCACCGCCACGGCAGCAACCGGCGCGGTGCCCGCCGAATACGTGGTGCAGCGCGGCGATACCATGTTCAGCATCGCCCGCAAGTTCGGCGTGCGTCACAGCGACCTGCAACGCTGGAATGGCTCGGACGAAGTGGTCTCGCTGCAACCGGGCCAGCGCGTCCGCCTGCAGGGTCTGTAACGCCCAGACGTCTGCACTGCTGGCTCCGGGTCGGCAGTGCGGACGATTCCTTGCCGCTGCCCGACCGCCACACTGGACGGCTGCCGAAATTTCCGCGCGCGTTCAGGAATCAATGCCCCACGAAAACAGCCCCGCTTTGCGGGGCTGTTTTCGTGGGGCAAGAGGGCCGGCACGGATTCACTCCTGTTGCCGGCTGTCCAGCCAGATCGTCACCGGACCGTCGTTCACCAACCCCACTTTCATGTCGGCTCCGAACACCCCGGTCGCCACCGGCTTGCCCAAGGTTTCGGCCAACGTCGCCACGAAGCGCTCGAACATCGGCGCCGAGATGTTGCCCCGCGCGGCACGGCTGTAGGAAGGGCGGTTGCCTTTCCTGGTGCTGGCGAATAACGTGAACTGGCTCACGGCCAGCACCTCGCCACGCACGTCGAGCACGGAGCGGTTCATCACTCCGGCCTCGTCGTTGAAAATACGCAACTGGGCGATCTTGCGCACCAGCCAATCGATGTCACTCTGCTCGTCCACCTCCTCCACGCCGACCAGCAGCAGCAAGCCTGGCCCGATCGCCCCGCTCACCGTGCCATCCACCCTGACCTCCGCTTCGCTCACCCGCTGCACCAGCACCCGCATCGCCCGATCTCCTGTTTCTCGACTGCCGGCATTCTAGCGTCTCTCCGGCGCCAGATCACGGCTGTCGCGCCGTACAGGTGGCGCACATCCGGTACAATCGCCTCATCGGAACCACGAGGACTCCCACCCATGCTGATGGTGATCTCCCCGGCCAAGACGCTGGACTACGCCACCCCGCCCCGCACCGAGCGCTATACCCAACCGGACTTTCTCGACCACAGTGCCGAACTGATCGAGGTGCTGCGTGAGCACAGCCCGGCCGAAATCGGCCAGCTGATGGGCATCAGCGACCCGCTGGCCGTGCTCAACGCCGGCCGCTACGCCGAGTGGGCGCGCCCTTTCACGCCCGGCCAGGCCAAGCAGGCCGTACTCGCCTTCATGGGCGACGTCTACGAAGGGCTCAATGCCAACGAGCTGGACGAGGACGAACTGGACTACCTGCAGCAGCATCTGCGCGTGCTGTCCGGGCTCTACGGCGTGCTCAAGCCGCTCGACCTGATGCAGCCTTACCGCCTGGAAATGGGCACCCGTCTCGCCAACCCGCGCGGCAAGAACCTGTACGAATTCTGGGGCGACATCGTGACCGACGCCCTGCGCCACCGTCTGGCCCAAGCCCCTGCTCCGGTCTTGGTCAACCTGGCTTCCGAAGAATACTTCAAGGCGGTCAAGCCGAAGAAACTCGAGGCCACCGTGATCACCCCGGTGTTCCAGGATTGGAAGAATGGCCAATACAAGATCATCAGCTTCTACGCCAAGCGCGCGCGCGGACTGATGGCGCGCTGGGCCGCCAAACATCGCGTCACCGATCCGGAGCGGCTGAAAGCATTCGATTACGAGGGCTACGCCTTCGATGACCAGGCCTCCGATGCGCGGCACTGGGTATTCCGCCGCGACCCGGCGCTGCGCTGAACAACCGGGCCTCCTGCCCGGTTTTTCTCTCCCCCCGTCGCCTCCCCTAAATCACGCTTGTTGTTAACAATAAAAACCCCATTGGCAACATGTAATTACATGAAAAGCGAAAGCGCGTCTGAGTTGATCTAGGTCATACCATGACGATGTCACCGCCCCTATCGTTCGGCCAACCAAAATGGAACAGCCAGAACAATGAATCAAACAAGGGGGCGGGAATGAAAGTGAATCTACCCATCAGCGGCGTCGAGAAGCCCTTTACCGAAGGCATCATCGTCACGCGTACCGACCCTCAGGGGGTCATCACCCACGCCAACGACCTGTTCGTGCAGGTATCCGGTTTCAGCCGTGAGGAGCTACTCGGCAGCCATCACCACATCGTGCGCCATCCGGAGATGCCGGCGGTGCTGTTCGAGGACCTGTGGCGCACGGTCAAAGCCGACCAACCCTGGCGCGGCTACGTCAAGAACCGCTGCAAGAACGGCGACCACTATTGGGTTGACGCCCTCGTCATCCCAGTACGCCAGGAAGGCAGCACCGTCGGCTACATGTCGGTGCGCCGCCCGGCCTCACGCGAGGCCATTCGTCACGCCGAGCAGTGGTACGCCGAACTGGCGGCCGGCCAGAAACTGGTCAAGCCCCGTCCAGGCGGCATACGGGAAACGCGCGTACGCATGGCTTTCGGCGCACTGACGAGCCTCATACTGGGCTATTTCGCCTGGCGCGGCAGTTCGCCCGTCGACTATGCCCTGGCCAGCGGCGGTTTGTTGGCCCTGGCGGGCTGGGTAGCCTTCGAGCGGCAGCGGGCCGGACGCTTTGCCCGCCTGCGTGCGGTGTGCCACGACATCGCCGAAGGCCGCTTGAACAATGAGCTGGCCATCCATCGCCTGGGAGAATGCGGCGACCTGGAAGAGACCCTCGCCTACATGCAGGTGCATCTCAAGGTGATGATCGACGAGTTGCAGATGAATGCCCGCTCCCTCGCCGCCGGCACCGGTGACATGAACGACAGCCTGAACGACATCCGGCAGCGCATGGAGGCCGGCAATCACAGCGTGACGCAAATGAGCAGCGCCATCGAGCAGCTGTCCTCGTCGATCGAGCAAGTCGCGCAACATGCCAGCGATACCTCACAGCTGTCGGCCCGCTCGCGCGACGCAATCCAGTCCGGCGAGCAGGAAATGGCGCGCTCACGCTCCTGCAGTCTGGACGCCGCCCAGGCGGTGGAAACGGCGCAGGACACCATCCGCTCCCTGTCCGACGCCATCAACGCCATCGGCCAGGTCACCCAGACCATCCACGACATCGCCGAACAGACCAACCTGCTGGCACTCAACGCCGCCATCGAGGCGGCGCGCGCCGGCGAAAGCGGCCGGGGCTTCGCCGTGGTGGCGGACGAAGTGCGCAAGCTGGCCGAACGCACCAGCGCCAGTACCGAGCAGATCAACGCCCTGGTCGACAACGTGCACCAGGCGGCAGAAGGTACCATCGCCACCATGAAGACCGTCACCGAGGCGACCCGCGCCGGCGTCGCCACGCAGCAGAGCACCGCCCAGCAACTGGCCGCCGTGCGCGACACCACGCTGCAGGTCAACGACATGATGAAGGACGTGGCCATGACCAACAGCCAGCAATCGGCCTCCGCCGCGCAGTTGTCGGCGCGCATGGGCGACGTCGCCACCCAGATCGCCGAATCCCACCAGCATGTCGAAGAAGCCGGCCAAGTCATCACCCGCTTGGCCAGCCAGTCACGCCAACTGGCCAGACTGGCGGGACAATTCGAGATTCATTGACGGTGGCGTAAGGGGGCCGGCGGAGACGAGGCATTACGACACCCGGCCCACACCGCTCCAGCGGCAGATCAAGGCGTCGGCCCCGCGCCACGCGGCGAGCAGCAGCACGGCTGCCGGACTCGCTGGCCGCGACGCGGGGAGGCGATCTGTCAGGGAAGGAAGTGAGTAGTGGCAGCGGGCGGAGCAAACGAAAACAGACGCCAAAGCAAAAAGCCGTGAATTCTTGTCAGAATTCACGGCTTTATGTTGGTTGCGGGGGCAGGATTTGAACCTACGACCTTCGGGTTATGAGCCCGACGAGCTACCAGACTGCTCCACCCCGCGTCAGAAACCTGTTGCTGCCAAGCACTTCTTTGTGAAGCGTCTCGTGCAGCGAGGAGACGAACTATAAACTTCGATTACAGACCGGTCAAGCGTTTTTCGAAAAAAATCGTCAATCTCATCCTTCAAGGCCGGAACACGCCCTCCCCGGCCTCCACCTCAGAGTGTCGGCCAGCAGCTGAAACCCTCCAGTGAAGCGTCCACCACGCACTCCTGCACCTCGACCATGCTGACCTCGGCCGCTGGCGGGCCGTTACGTGCCCAGGTAACAAACTCCAGCAAGTTCTCCGGCTCGCCGCTGATCAATGCCTCGACCGTGCCATCGCGGCGGTTGCGGACCCAGCCGCTGACCCCAAGACGGGATGCCTCCGCGACGGCGCCGTCGCGGTAACACACGCCCTGAACCCTGCCATGAATGCGCAGCAGCCGTGTCATTTGTCTCATATCCGTCTCCTTCCCCCTGTCCTGTTGATAGCAGCCGCCACGATCGATGGCAATGCCCTTGAAACGCCAAACCCCGTTGGCGCCGAGCGCGAACGGGGTTTGGGGGGCGATCCCGAGAGGCGGCCCCAAGGGGCCGTCAGCGGCGGCGATCAGGCCGCGGTCGGGATGAAGGCGTTGGCCGAATAGAGGGCGCTGGCCATACCCAGCACCGACCGGAAGGTCACTTCGAACTGCTTGCCGATCTGGCGGATACTGATCACTTCGTAACGGATCTCATGGCCGTCGTCTTTTCGCTCGACAATTTTGCAGCCTGGCTGCAATTGACTTACACGCATTACTTTCTCCTTGTTGTTTTCAATAACAACAACATTGTCATACCAACACTTAACTTTTCACGAAATCTCAACATAAATCAATAGACAACGGCAGGAACACGACGTTCCCAGTTGAATGGACACACTGTAGCAGCGTGAGATGACAGCTTGATGACTTCTAGAATGGAAAACGCCTTGTCAGCTTCAAAGAGGCTGGCAAGGCGTCAATGGGTCAGTATACCCTAATTTTTCTTTTACACAACAACTATTTAGCCGATGCGCATCCCCGGCTGGGCGCCATCGTCGGTATCGAGCAGGAACAACCCGCTCGTGTCGTCGTTGCCGGAGGCGCAGACGATCATGCCGGCCGACACCCCGAAGCGCATCTTGCGCGGCGCCAGGTTGGCCACCACGATGACGTTGCGGCCGACCAGCTTGTCGGGCTCCTGGTAGGCCTGGCGGATGCCGGAGAAGATGTTGCGCGTCTCGAAACCGAGGTCGACGGTGAATTGCAGCAGCTTGTCCGAACCATCGACGAACTGGCAGGCCAGCACCTTGCCGACGCGCAGGTCGAGCTTGGCGAAGTCGTCGATGGTGATGGTGTCGGCGAGCGGCTCATAGTTGGCCGAAGCCTCGGCAGGGGCAGCTTGTTGTTCCATGCTTTGTTTGTTCGCTTCGATCAGTTTGTCGATCTGAGCCGCCTCGACGCGCTGCATCAGATGCTGATACGGTTTGATGGTGTGGCCGAGCAGCAGGGTGTCGGCGTCGTCCCACGTGAGCGGGGCGATGTTGAGGAAGGCCTCGACGTCGGCCGCCAGCTTCGGCAACACCGGCTTGAGGTAGATGGCCAACAGGCGGAAGGCGTTCACCAGCACGGTACAGACTTCGTGCAGGCGCGCTTCCATCCCTTCCTGTTTGGCGAGTTCCCACGGCTTGTTGGCGTCGACGTAGGCATTGACCTCGTCGGCCAGCGCCATCACGTCGCGCAGCGCGCGGGCGTATTCACGCGCCTCGTAAGCCGCGGCCAGCGTCGCGCTGCTTTCGGCCAACTGCTGCAGCAACGGGTGTTCGCACTGCGCGGCATGGCACACCGGGCTCGCCAGCGCGGAGCTGGATACGCTCTCCGCCAGACGACCGCCAAAACGCTTGGTGATGAAGCCGGCGGCGCGGCTGGCGATGTTGACGAACTTGCCGATCAGGTCGGAGTTGACGCGCGCCACGAAATCGTCGAGCGACAGGTCGATGTCCTCGATGCGGGCGTTCAGCTTGGCGGCGACGTAGTAGCGCATCCATTCCGGGTTCAAGCCGCAGTCGAGGTAGCTCTTGGCGGTGATGAAGGTGCCGCGCGACTTGGACATCTTCTGCCCGTCCACGGTGAGGAAGCCGTGGGCGAACACACCGGTCGGGGCGCGGTAGCCGGAGTACTTCAGCATCGCCGGCCAGAACAGGGCGTGGAAGTACAAGATGTCCTTGCCGATGAAGTGGTACAGCTCGGCGTCGGAATCCGGGCGGAAGTAGTCGTCGAAATCCAGACCGCTCTTCTCGCACAGGTTCTTGAAGCTCGCCATGTAGCCGATCGGGGCGTCGAGCCAGACGTAAAAGTACTTGCCCGGTGCGTCGGGAATCTCGAAGCCGAAGTACGGGGCGTCGCGGCTGATGTCCCAGTCGTGCAGGCCGCCCTCGATCCACTCGTTCATCTTGTTGAGGGATTCAGGCTGCAGATGCGGCTGGGTTTCGCCATCGGCGCGCACGCTGGAACCGGCGGTCCAGGCCTTGAGGAAATCGGCGCAATCGCCCAGGCGGAAGAAGTAATGCTCGGACGATTTCAGCACCGGGGTGGCACCGGACACCGCCGAGTACGGATTTTTCAGATCGGTCGGGCTGTAGGTGGCGCCGCAGCTCTCGCAGTTGTCGCCGTACTGGTCCTTGGCGCCGCACTTGGGGCACTCGCCCTTGACGAAGCGGTCCGGCAGGAACATCTGCTTTTCCGGATCGAACAGCTGCTCGATGGTGCGCGACACGATCTTGCCGTTGGCGCGCAGCGTGCGGTAGATGTGCTCGGCGAAGTGCTTGTTTTCCGGGCTGTTGGTGCTGTAGTAGTTGTCGTAGCCGATGTGGAAGCCGGTGAAATCGGCCAGGTGCTCGGCCTTGACGCGCTCGATCAGCTGCTCGGGCGTGATGCCCTGCTTCTCGGCGGCGAGCATGATCGGCGTGCCGTGGGTGTCGTCGGCACAGACGTAATGGCAGGCGTGGCCGCGCATTTTCTGGAAGCGCACCCAGACGTCGGTCTGGATGTGTTCGACCATGTGGCCGAGGTGAATCGCGCCGTTGGCGTACGGCAGGGCGCTGGTCACCAGAATCTTGCGTGGGGAGGTCATTCGGGGGTCCCTGGTTCGAATCTCAAGCGATCGATTATAACAGCAGGACCGGTCGCCTTGGAGCAGGCCAAGGCCTTGCCGCGTTTCCATGGAGGCATAACGGAAGAGGCCGGCTCGTTCTTGTGGAACGGGCCGGCCTCTTCAGGGGGCGCCACGGCGGTAGTCCGTGGCGGGTACGACGTGTGAAGGGCATTTTAATGCATCGCGCGGCGCACGGCTAGCACCGGCAACGCCGAGGTGCCGACGGCTCGCAGCGGGCTGCGGCGCCTCAGCGCCAAACGCCCGCCCATGCCCTGCGCGCAAGGCAGAATTCGAGTAAACTGGTCAGGTATTTTAAACCCGGTCCCCGGCCATGTTCCAGAAACTGACCCGACTCTTCGGCCGCGACGCCACCACTTCCGACTCTTCCGACACCATGGCACTGACAGATACCCAGGTACTCCAGGCCCTCTCCGGCCTGATCGACGACAACACCGGCAAACCGTACACCGCTGCCAAGGCGGTCAAGAACCTGCGCGTCAGCGACAGCGAGATCGCGCTCGACGTGGTGCTGGGCTACCCGGCCAAGAGCCAGTTCGACGCCGTGCGCGGCGCTTTCGAGAACGCGCTGGCACCGTTGGCCGAAGGCCGCGCCGTCAAGGTCGAAGTCAGCAGCCAGATCGTCAGCCATGCCGCCCAGCGCGGCGTGCCGTTGCTGCCGGGCGTGAAGAACATCATCGCCGTGGCGTCCGGCAAGGGTGGGGTCGGCAAATCCACCACCGCCGTCAACCTGGCGTTGGCGCTGGCGGCCGAAGGCGCCCGTGTCGGCCTGCTGGACGCTGACATCTACGGCCCGTCGCAACCGCTGATGATGGGCCTGCAGGGGAGGAAACCGGAAACCGACGGCAAGTCGCTGCAGCCGGTGGTGAATTATGGCGTGCAGACCATGTCGATCGGCTACCTGGTCGACACCGACCAGGCCATGGTCTGGCGCGGCCCGATGGTGAGCCAGGCGCTGCAGCAGCTGCTCAACGACACGCGCTGGGACGATCTGGACTACCTGGTGATCGACATGCCGCCGGGCACCGGCGATATCCAGCTGACGCTGGCGCAGAAGGTACCGGTGACCGGCGCCGTGATCGTCACCACGCCGCAGGACATCGCGCTGCTCGACGCACGCAAGGGGCTGAAGATGTTCGAGAAGGTGAGCGTGCCGATCCTGGGCCTGGTGGAGAACATGGCGATCCACATCTGCTCCAACTGCGGCCACGCCGAACACATCTTCGGCAGCGGCGGCGCCGCCAAGATGACCGAGGAGTACGGTGTCGAGCTGTTGGGCTCGCTGCCGCTCGACCTCGCCATCCGCCAGGCGGTGGACGAAGGCAAGCCGAGCGTGGTCGCGGACCCGAACGGCCCGATCGCCGCCGCCTACCAGGCCATCGCGCGCCGCGTGGCGGTCAAGGTCGGCGAGAAGGCGCAGGACTTCTCCAGCAAGTTTCCCAAGATCGTGATCCAGAACAACTGATCGTGTCGACAAGGTTGGCCGAAGCCTTCGGCCAACCTTAGCCTCCGAAAAAACACGGCAGCTCACCGGCTGCCGTGTTTTTTATTTCCCGCATCACGGGGCCGGCGGGTGCATCGTCTCGTACAAGGCGATCTGCAGGCGCGAGTGCAGCTGGATCAGGCGCTTCCAGAACAGCACCGCAACCGCCCCCACCGCCAGCACGATCACCAGCAGCACCTCGCTCGGCGGCAGGATGCTCACGCTCAGCGCCGACAGGAACAGCAGGATGCCGATCAGCGCCCCCACCGGGATCAGTTCGGCGATCACGCGCCGCGAGGCCGTGGTGAGCTGGCCGGCCATCTCCGGCCGTACCGAGAGTTCCGCCAGCAGCATCGCCAGCGCCTTCAGCTTGCGGTAGATCGCCACCAGAAACGGCACCGACAGCAGCAGCGCCACACTCCACAGCAGAGCGTTGACCAGGCGTGTGTCGCCGCGACCGGCCAGCCACTCCGGTCCGAAGTAGGCGGCAGCCAGGAAGATCGCGGTCACCAGGCACAGGTTGACCAGCACGTGCAGCACGATGCGGCGGACGATGGCCAGCAGCTCGGCGCGCTCCTCTTGCGGCTGAATGCTCTGCAACCACGCGGTGTAATACCCCAGCCCGCGCTTAACCGGTTCGGGTGAGAGCCGGTTCACCAGCCCGGCAAACGGTTCGGCGGCACGGATCAAATAGGGGGTGAACAAGGTCGTCAACGCCGAGACGGCCACCGCCACCGGGTAGAGGAAATCGCTGGTCACCTTCAACGACAAGCCGAGCGCGGCGATGATGAAGGAAAACTCGCCGATCTGCGCCAGCCCCATCCCCACCCGCATCGCGGTGCGGCCGTCGTTGCCGGCGACGAAGGTGCCGAGGCTGCAGGTAACCACCTTGCCGACCACCACCGCCATGGTGATCAAGGCGATCGGCCAGGCGTACTGCAGCAGCACCGCCGGGTCGAGCAGCAGCCCGATGGCGACGAAGAAGATCGCGCTGAACATGTCGCGGATCGGCTCGACCAGGTGCTCGATCTGCTTCAGCTCGCGCGACTCCGCCATGATCGCGCCGATCAGGAACGCCCCCAGCGCGATGCTGTATTCCAGTTGCAGCACCAGCAGGCAGAAACCGAAGCACAGCCCGAGCACCGTCACCAGCAACATCTCACGGCTCTCGAAGCGCGCCACGTAGGCCAACAGGCGCGGCACGATCAGGATGCCCAGCACCAGCGCCACCACCATGAACAGCGACAGCTGGCCCAGCGTGCTCAGCACCGCTCCCGCCTCGACCCGTCCGCTGATGGCGATGCCGGACAGCAAGGCGATCATGCCGATGGCAAGAATATCCTCGACAATGAGGATGCCGAAAATAATTTGCGCGAAGCGCTCGTTTTTGAGCCCCAGCTCGTCCAGCGCCTTGACGATGATGGTGGTCGACGAGATCGCCAGCATGGCACCGAGAAACACCGAATCCATCGTGGCCCAGCCGAAGTACTTGCCGATCTGAAAGCCGATGGCGACCATCGCCACGATTTCGGTCAGCGCCGCCAACAGCGCGGTGACGCCGACGCTGGCCAGTTTCTTCAGGCTGAACTCGAGGCCCAGCGAGAACATCAGGAACACCACGCCAAGTTCGGCCAAGGTCTTGACCGTGGCTTCGTCCTGGATGAGAGCGAACGGCGGCGTGTACGGGCCGATGATCACCCCGGCCACGATATAGCCCAGCACCACCGGCTGACGCAGGCGGTGAAACAACACCGTGACCAGGCCGGCTATCAGCATGATCACGGCAAGGTCGTGGATGAAGGACGTGGCGTGCATGGGCTTCTTCCCAGGGTGGTCGAGGCCGTCAACGCAGGGCAACGGCGGGGTCATCGATGCGGGCACGGCCGACAGCCACGCCCACCCGTCAAGAGAGAGAACCTTTCAGAAGGTCAGAGTTCCCGCCCAAGTGCCATTAAAAGCATTTTTTTGTCTATCTGGCAAAATAAATAACAAAATCCAGAAAAAACAAAAATAGCGTGAAATAGCACTTGAACTTCATCGGCTTGCCGGCAGAGGACAGGAGGATTACCTCCGCCACCCCGCTACTCAGCCTGCGCGCACCATCCTCCGTACCGCTTCGGCCAGGCGGTCGATGCCCGTCGTGTAGGCCACCCGCACGTGCCGCTCGGCGTGGTAGGCGCCGAAATCCGCTCCCGGCGTGATCGCCACGTGCACCTCGTCCAACAGACGCTGGCAATAGCCGAAGCTATCATCGGTCACCGCGCTGACGTCGGCATAGACGTAGAACGCTCCTTCCGGCTGTACCGGGATGCGCCAGCCCAGGCTGGGCAGTGCTTCGAGCAGGAAGTCGCGGCGCCGGCCGAACTCGGCGCGCCGCTCCTCCAACAAGGCCAGCGTTTCGGGCTGAAACGCCGCCAGCGCCGCACGCTGCGCCGGCGCCGGCGGGCACAGGAACAGGTTCTGCGCCAGCCGGATTGCCGGTTCCACCAGTTGCGGCGGCACCACCAACCAGCCCAGGCGCCAACCGGTCATCTGGAAGTACTTGGAGAAACTGTTGATCACCAAGGCTTCGTCCGCCACCTGCAGCACGCTCGGGGCGTCCACGCCGTAGGTCAGGCCGTGATAGATCTCGTCGACGATCAGAGCGCCACCCCGGCGGCGGCATACCTCGGCCAGCTCGGCCAGCTCGCTTGCGCCCAGCAATGTACCAGTGGGATTGGCCGGGCTCGCCACCATGGCCGCCGCCGTGCGCTCGTTCCAGGCGGCGTCCAACTGTGCGGCCGTGAGCTGGTAGCGGCTCTCGGGCCCCACCTCCACCGCGCGCGGTACCCCGCCCAGCAGGCTGACGAAGTGGCGATTGCAGGGATAGGTCGGATCGGCCATCACCACCTCGCTATCCTCATCCACCAGCAAGGCCAGCGCGATCTGTAAGGCGCCGGAGGCTCCCGGCGTGACGATGATGCGCGCCGGATCGAGCTCCACGCCGTGGCGGCTGGCGTAGAAGCCGGCAATCGCCTGGCGCAGCTCGGGCAGCCCCTGTGCTGCCGTATAGAAGGTATCTCCCTGGGCCAGAGCCTGTCGTCCTGCTTCAACGATGGCGGGCGGCGTGGCGAAGTCCGGTTCACCCACTTCGAGATGGATCACATCGTGCCCCTGCGCCTGCAAGGCACGGGCCTTCTCCAGGATGGCCATGACCTGGAACGGGGAAATACTGTCGAGACGGGACGCTAGTTTCACACTGCCCTCTGCTGCTGAAGCGACTGCGATCAGTCGGGATATAAAGGTAGGAGGCCGACGGCATCGGCCGGGTTTCATGCGAGCAGTGTACCAAGCACCACGGGGAAAGGCAGAACGATACCAGACTGTTGACAGGGCCGAATCTCATACATATAATTCGCCTCTCATTGACCGCGGAGAGGTGGCAGAGTGGTCGAATGTACCTGACTCGAAATCAGGCGTACGGGTTCCCGTACCGAGGGTTCGAATCCCTCCCTCTCCGCCAGTCAACCACATTAAAGCCCTGAATTTTCAGGGCTTTTTTGTTTTCTAAAAAGATGGCCCCACATTTAACCCCACATCCAGTTCGCCGCCTCCTTGCGTTTACTCACCGCACCCCGCCCGACACAAAGTTAGACACTTGTCTGCCTCCATAAATACCACCTCGACCTTTCAAGAGTGGTCGTGCAGTTAATTGCCTATTCTCCACTAGTCCCGATGCACAACCCTGGAGCTGTAGCGCCAATCCACCGCTCATGTCGTTACTTCTAAATTTGAGCCTTGTATTTGGAAGCACAATCCGGACAAGCTCAAAAGACGCATACAAATGCAAAGCGTATAATGCGTGCCGTAATGCCCATGCCCCACTTGGAAGTCAAACAAACAGCGCTGAGACCTGTCCTAGTCGGCGAAGTGGGCTAACTTCCGTTGGGTTGCGCAGAGTCGCTTCAAGGAGGGGATTCGCGACCGTGTGGGAGTGTGTATTTGTGTTATTGCTGTGCTTGCAGGTCGTTTCATTCAATCATAAATCGTAAGACTTCTACGACTATGTCATCACTGGATCAAGCCGCAATGTGATTGAGTGAGCCGACACCAATGTGGAGGCCCAGCAAAAATACTCAGGGTGCAGGTCGTTGTGTTGGAACAGGTGTATCACTCCACCTGTCCTTCCCGAAATCACGGGGGTGAAGCATGGGCTGTGGCTTATTGAAGATGGAGCTGGAATAGCCATTTTGAGTTACATCTTGCGCAAATGTGGCTGATTTCCCTCATGGCGCGGCATAGCACCATAAACACCGTGTCGGTCCCGGGCTACCGCTCGCCCGACCAAAGCAAGGGAGAGCAATAACGTGGCCTACGATCCAACACGCGCACTGCAACTTCTACGGATCGGTTCCGGACGTGCAGACGCAACCTTCCGTGATGGCCAAGAAGATGCCATTCGCCACATTGTCGAAGGTAAAGGCCGTTTGCTGGTCGTGCAGAAGACCGGGTGGGGTAAGAGCTTTGTCTACTTCATCGCAACCAAGTTGCTGCGGGAAGCTGGAGCGGGCCCCGCATTGTTGATCTCGCCGTTGTTGGCGCTGATGCGAAATCAGATCGCTGCAGCAGAGCGGATGGGCGTTCGCGCCGCCACGATCAATTCCGACAACATGGACGACTGGACGGCAGTCGAAGGCAAACTTGCCAACGGGGAAATCGACATTCTGTTGATCTCACCCGAGCGGCTGGCAAACGAGCGCTTTCGCACCCAGGTGTTGGCGGGTATCGCCGCACAGATATCTCTGTTGGTCATCGACGAAGCGCACTGCATTTCCGATTGGGGGCACGACTTCCGCCCTCACTACCGATTGCTGGAACGTATTGTCAAAGCGCTACCGCCCAATCTTCGACTCCTCGCTACTACGGCGACGGCGAACAACAGGGTGATGGACGATCTCGCAGCGGTTCTTGGGCCGAGGCTTGATGTGTCGCGGGGTGATCTCAATCGCACCTCACTCTCTTTGCAGACCATCCGCCTGCCCAGTCAAGCCGAGCGGCTCGCATGGTTGGCGGAGCAACTCTCCACACTACAAGGCCACGGCATCATCTATACGCTGACGGTGCGTGACGCCAATCAGGTCGCGGAATGGCTGAAGACCCAAGGCTTCAACGTGGAAGCCTATACCGGGGAAACCGGTGATCGCCGCGAGCAACTGGAACAGGCGCTGCTCAACAACCAGGTCAAAGCGCTGGTTGCCACGACGGCTTTGGGCATGGGCTACGACAAGCCCGACCTGGCGTTTGTCATTCACTATCAGATGCCGGGCTCGGTGGTCGCCTACTACCAGCAGGTTGGTCGCGCAGGACGTGCACTGGATTCCGCCTACGGGGTACTGCTCAGTGGCGAAGAAGAGTCTGACATCACTGACTGGTTTATCCGGAGCGCTTTTCCGACCCAACAGGAAGTCGCCGATGTTCTGGGAACACTTGAAGAAGAGCCCAACGGCCTGTCCGTTCCCGAACTGCTGAGCCGAGTCAATCTGAGCAAGGGACGCGTCGAGAAGACGATTGCATTGCTCTCACTCGAAGCGCCGGCTCCTCTCGCCAAGCAAGGTAGCAAGTGGCAGCTCACGGCGGCAACGCTGAGCGAAGCGTTTTGGGATCGCGCGGAACGTCTCACGGCCCTTCGGCGAGACGAGCACCAGCAAATGCAGGACTACGTCAGCCTGCCGTTTGGTGAGCACATGGGCTTTCTGATTGGTGCGCTCGACGGTGACCCAAGCGGCGTCATTGAACCTGCCTTACCTCCACTGCCTACAACCGTGGATGCTGAGCTGGTGAAAGCTGCCGTTTCATTTCTTCGTCGAACCAGCCTGCCTATCGAGCCGCGCAAGAAGTGGCCTGATGGCGGGATGCCCCTGTACGGCGTCAAGGGACTCATCTCGCCCGCCCATCAAGCCGAGCCAGGCAAAGCGCTATGTGTCTGGGGCGATGCGGGTTGGGGCGGCTTGGTTCGACAGGGCAAATATAACGATGGCCACTTTTCCGACGACCTTGTCGCGGCCTGCGTGAAGATGATCAAGGAGTGGAACCCGCAGCCAGCACCGACCTGGGTGACCTGCGTACCTTCGCTTCGGCATCCCAACTTGGTACCGGATTTTGCACAGCGCTTGGCTGTTGCGCTGGGTCTACCATTTCATACGGTCATCGAGAAGACAGACGCAAGACCCGAACAGAAAACGATGGCAAATAGTACACAACAGGCGCGCAACATTGATGGTTCGCTCGAACTTAACGGCCAGCCCGTCCTTCCCGGGCCGGTCCTCCTGGTTGATGACATGGTCGATTCGCGCTGGACGCTGACGGTGTCTGCGTGGCTCCTCCGCAAGAACGGGAGTGGCCCAGTTTGGCCGATGGCCCTCTCGCAGACGGGGCACGACGAATGACGCCAGTCCTTTCACCCAACACACAAGCAATCCTGCTGCTGACGGCGCCGCTCATTGCCGGACGTGGAACCGCGTCACCCGATCTGCTCTCGCCCGGTGAATACAAGCGCCTCGCACGTCATCTGCGCGAGATCCAGCATCAGCCTGCGGATCTGGTCTCAGCCGATGCGGCCGAAATTCTGCGCGCATGCCAGACCGTGATTGACGAGAGCCGCCTGCAGAGGTTGCTGGGGCGCGGATTCCTGCTGAGCCAGGTGATTGAGCGCTGGCAAGCACGCGCCATTTGGGTGGTCAGCCGTGCCGACGCCGAGTATCCGCGTCGCCTGAAGGCTCGCCTTCGTGAAGACGCGCCAGCTGTGCTCTACGGCTGTGGCGACATGGCGTTGTTGGAAACCGGTGGGCTTGCCGTCGTCGGATCGCGCCACGTGGACGACGCGTTGATTGACTACACCATGTCCATCGGGCGATTGGCTGCTTGGGCAGGCTGCACACTCGTTTCCGGTGGAGCCAAGGGTGTCGATCAGGCCGCCATGCGTGGAGCGCTTGAAGCTGGGGGAAAGGTCTGCGGGGTTCTGGCAGACAGTCTGGAAAAGACCACCATGAATCGCGAACACCGCAACCTGTTACTCGATGGTCAACTGGTACTGGTCTCGCCCTACGACCCGAGCGCAGGCTTCAACGTCGGCAACGCCATGCAGAGAAACAAGCTGATCTATGCATTGGCGGATGCATCCCTGGTCGTCAGCTCTGACCTCAACAAAGGCGGCACCTGGGCTGGAGCCGTCGAGCAACTGGACAAGCTCAGATTCGTGCCGGTGTACGTTCGGTCGACGGGCGAATCATCTTCCGGGCTCGATGCCCTGCGGAGCAAAGGGGCGATCCTCTGGCCGAATCCGCAAGACGCCGATGCCTTTGAAGACGTGTTCGTTGCCACAATTCCAGCGCCGGAGCCATCTCCGCAGCCAGGCCTTGCACTGTTTTCCGGCGATGAATCGTCTGACAACTCGCCCACGCCACCAGCAGTTCAGGAGACGCCACCGGCGATCGAAGCTCCGACCAAGCCAGTACAGCCACAGGTCTCTGCACCGAGTGAAGAACCAGTTGATCAGGTGCCCGAACAAGTGCCCTCAGCTGCGGAGCCCCCTGAGACCCAACCCGATGCAGTCCGCCCGGCGGTGGAGACAGTATCGACACCTGCCGATACGCTGTTTGCGGCAGTCCGGGAGGTGATTCAGCAGTTGCTGAAAGCGCCAATGAAGGACGCCGAGGTTGCCGCTGTGCTGGAGGTGTCCAACGCACAGGCCAAGGCGTGGTTGCAGAGGCTTGTCGACGAAGGCGTGATCAAGAAACAGAAGAAGCCAGCGGGCTATATCGTCAAGCAGTCCAGCCTCTTCGAGTAAGCGATGACTGCAAGCCCAAGTAACGATTGATTGAACGAATACAAGCGGATTTCCTACATGCCCTTAACCCTGCCACAGCTAGAACGCCACCTCTTCAAAGCCGCCGACATCCTGCGCGGCAAGATGGATGCCTCTGAGTTCAAGGAATACATCTTCGGGATGCTGTTCCTCAAGCGTTGCTCCGACGTTTTCGAACAGCGCCGTGCCGAAGTCATCGAACTCGAAATCGATGCGGGCAAGGCGCCCGCCGAAGCTGAGGCCTCGGCCGAGAACAAGCGGTGGTACAAAAAGGATGGCTACTTCTGGGTACCGAAAGAGTCACGCTACAGCTACCTCGTCGACAACTCGCGCCAGGCCAACGTCGGTAGCCTGCTAAGCAAGGCGCTCGCCGGGATTGAAGGTGAAAACGTCAGCCTCTACGACGTGCTGGAGCATATCGACTTCACCCGAAAAGTTGGCCAGAGCAAGATTCCCGATATCAAGCTGCAGCAGCTCATTACGCATTTCAGCCTGTACCGCCTGCGCAATGAGGACTTCGAATTCCCCGACCTGCTCGGTGCCGCCTACGAATACCTGATTGGCGAATTTGCCGATTCGGCGGGCAAGAAAGGCGGCGAGTTCTACACTCCGCGCTCGGTGGTGAGGATGATGGTGCGGCTGATCAAGCCCGAGCTCAAACACGACATCTACGACCCCTGCTGCGGCTCCGGCGGCATGCTGATCGCCGCCAAGGAATACATCGACGAGCATGGCGAAGACGGTCGCAAGGCCAACCTGTTCGGCCAGGAGTTCAACGGCACCGTGTGGTCCATCGCCAAGATGAACATGCTGCTGCACGGCATCAGTACCGCCAACCTGCAAAACGAAGACACGCTGGCCGAGCCGCAGCACGTTGAGGGTGGCGAACTGATGCACTTCGACCGGGTGCTGACCAATCCGCCGTTCTCCATCAGTTGGGGCAATACCGAGAAAGATGCCGACGGCCAGCCTGCTTGGCGGCCGAAGTTTGGTGCCGAGCGCTTCATTTATGGACAGGTACCGCTGGGTGCAAAGAAAGCAGACCTGATGTTTCTGCAGCACATGCTGGCCGTCACCCGCGACGGCGGCATGGTAGCCACGGTAATGCCGCACGGCGTACTGTTCCGGGGTGGCGAGGAAAGAACCATCCGCGCTGGCATCATTGAAGATGACCTGCTCGAAGCCGTCATTGGTGTCGCGCCCAACCTGTTTTACGGCACAGGCATCCCCGCCTGTATTCTGGTGTTACGCCAGCGAGTGCAGAATGGGGCAAACAGCGTCAGTGGCAAGCCAGCCGAGCGGCAGGGCAAGGTACTGTTCATCAACGCCGACCGTGAGTTTTTCGAAGGCCGCGCGCAGAACTACCTGCTGCCCGAGCACATCGAGAAGATCGTCACCACCTTCGACGAATTCCGCGCCATCGACGGCTTCTCGGCCATCGTCGACAATGCCACGCTCAAAGCCAACGACTACAACCTCAACATCCGCCGCTACGCCGACAATGCACCGCCGCCTGAACCGCACGATGTGCGCGCCCATCTGGTGGGCGGCATCCCCAAGGCCGAGGTGGCCGACAAAGCCAAACTATTCAGCGCCCACGGCCTGAACCCGCTGGACCTGTTTGTGGAGCGTAATGCCAAGTATTTCGACTTCGCGCCCACCCTCGACAAACGGCAGTACCTCAAGCCCGCCATCGAAAGCAATCCCGGACTGGTGGCGAAGGAGGCCGCCATCCGCACCGCTTTCGAGCAATGGTGGCAAGACCACAGTGCTCGCATCACGGCCCTCTCCGGGCAAATGGACAACGCCACTAGCCTGGTGGCGCTGCGTCTCGACCTGCTGGCCAGCTTCAGCCAAAGCCTGGAGGCCATCGGCCTGCTCGATCCCTTCCAGGTGCGCGGCATCGTGGCTGGTTTCTGGTACCAGACCAAGTACGACTTCCTTACCCTGATGGCACGCGGCGCCAAGGGCGTGGCCGATGCGTGGCGCACCAGCATCGTCACCGCGCTGGAAGACAAGGCCAGCAAGGAAAGTCCGCTGGAGCACAAGCTGGTCAAATTCCTGATGAGTGATTTTGTCGAGGCCATCACCGAGCTGGAAGCCAAGAAGGCCGAGCTGGACAGCCAAATCAAGGCCGTTAGTCCCAAGGACGCCGAAGGGGAAGAAGGCGAAGCCGCTGAGGCTGTGGAGGATGAGGCCGATGAAGAAAACACCGTGGACGAAGCCCAGCTCAAGGCCTGGAAAAAGGAACTCACCGCCGTCAAGAAGCAGCTCAAGGCCAAGAACGACAGCTTCAAGCAGCACATCGGCACCGCCGTTGAAGGGTTGACGCCAGAAGCAGCCGCCGAGCTGCTGCTGACTATCTTGCACAACGATATGCAGGCCATCGTCGAGCGCTACATGGCCGCCCAGCGCAAGTCCATCGTCGCGACGTTCGAGAACTGGTGGGATAAGTACCGGGTGACGCTGACCGAGATCGAGGGTAAGCGTGATGAGGCGGCGAATGCGTTGCAAGGGTTCTTGATGGGGTTGCAGTATGTCTAGTCATCTCGCTACCAACCTTCCCGTTGGGTGGAGCTCCACAACCCTTGGACAAGTCTCTGAGTGCATCCTCGGCGGTACGCCATCGACAGAGGTTCGGCAGTTCTGGGGCGGTGACGTTCCTTGGATGGCGTCCGGTGATGTTCATCTTCGAAGGATCACTGATGTTCCCGGTCGCATTACGGCGCTCGGCCTACGTTCGTCAAATGCAACCCTGACTAGCCCGCCTGCTGTCGCCGTTGGCCTCGCTGGTCAAGGAAAAACACGTGGAACAGTCGCGCTCACGTTATGCACCCTCAGCACCAATCAGTCCATCGCGCTCCTGAAAGCAAACGGAAGTGACCTGCGCACAGACTATCTGTTTCACAATTTGGATCGGAGATACGAAGAGCTCCGTGCGCGCTCGTCTGGCGGTGGTCGTGGCGGACTATCAAAGGCCATCTTGGAAGCCGTCCCGATCGAATTGCCTCCCTTAGGTGAGCAGCAAAAGGTCGCCCAGATCCTGGACACCATCGACACCGCCATCCACGAAACCGAGACGATAGTCACCAAGCTGAAGGCCATCAAGCAGGGCCTGCTGCACGATCTGTTGACGCGCGGCATCGCCGCCAACGGCGAACTGCGCCCGCCTCAGGCCGAGGCACCGCATCTCTACAAGGAATCGCCGCTGGGGTGGATTCCTAAGGAGTGGGATATCAAGCAGCTTGCAGAGTTGCTAGGCGACGTTGATCCGGCCATGCGCTCAGGCCCATTCGGCAGTGCGCTTCTAAAGCAGGAGTTGGTTGAAACTGGACTCCCACTTCTCGGAATTGACAATGTCCACACCGAGCGGTTTGTCGCCGACTATACGCGCTTCGTGACACCTAGGAAGTTTACACAACTGGCGCGCTATGCAGTTCGCCCCGATGACTTGATGATCACGATCATGGGCACTGTCGGGAGATGTTGCCTCGTACCGGAAGACATCGGCCAAGCTCTGTCCTCCAAGCACACCTGGACGATCTCTCTTAATCAACAAGCTTACTCACCCTACTTAGCGATGCTGCAGGTCAACTACTCGCCTTGGGTGCTCGGGCACTTCGCTCGAGATCAGCAAGGCGGGACGATGGCCGCAATTCGGTCTGAAACTCTGAGATCTACTCGGCTTCCAGCACCTCCACGTGAGGAGCAGCGCCTCATGGAAGAGCGCCTTCGTGAACTTAGCAAGAGGATTGACTTGGAGGTTGATTCCCTTGCAAAGCGTCATTCAGAGAAAGCCGGCCTCATGGACGACCTCCTCACCGGGCGTGTCCGCGTCACACCATTACTGGCCGAGGCCGCACAACAACAAGGGAGCGCCTGATGGGCTGGGAACTTGATGACGTCGAAAAACCGTTTGTAGCCCAGTTGCAGGCACTCGGTTGGGCCTATAACGCGGGCAGTCTCGACGACCCGGCGGTCACGGGTCGTACCAGTTTCGCCGAGGTGATTCAGGAGGGGCTGCTACGCGAACAACTGCGCGCGCTGAACCCCGGCGCTGACGGTGTGCCCTGGCTGGACGAGGCGCGGCTGTCGGAAGCCGTGGCAGCCATCACCCGCCTGGGCACGCACAAGCTGTTGGAGGCCAACGAGAAGGCCACCACCTTGTTGATCCGTGGCCTGACCGTGGACGGTTTGCCCGGCTGGGACGGTGGGCGCGGACAGACAATACGCTATATCGACTGGGACACCCCGTCCAACAACCGCTTCACGGTGATCAACCAGTACCGCGTCGATTGCCCGCCCGGTTTCAACAGCGCCAAGCAGTTCATCGTGCCCGACCTAGTGCTGCTGGTGAATGGTATCCCGTTGGTGGTGGTGGAGTGCAAAAGCCCCTCGATACCCGAGCCACTGGCTGAGGCGGTGGACCAACTGCGGCGCTACAGCAACCAGCGCAAGGCGGCCTTCGAGGTGGACGACAATGAGGGCAACGAGCCTTTGTTCGCCACCAACCAGCTGCTGGTGGCCACCAGCTTTGACGAGGCACGGGTGGGCTGCGTGGGTGCGGCCTTTGAGCATTACGCTCAGTGGAAGACGGTGGTCGGCCCCGATGGCAACGGTAGCGAGATCGAGGTGGCGCAAGCGCTCGGCAAGCCTGCTCTCTCCGAACAAGAGCGTTTGATTGCCGGGCTGCTGTCACCCGTGCATCTGCTGGATGTGGTGCAGAACTTCATGTTGTTCATGCAAGCGGGCGGGCAAACCATCAAGACGGTGTGCCGCTACCAGCAGTACCGGGCCGTCAACCGCGCCATCGTTCGGCTCAAGACTGGCCAGACGCGCTTGCAGCATGGCGAGCACGACCAGCGCGGCGGCATCATCTGGCACACCCAGGGCTCGGGTAAGTCGCTCACCATGGTGTTCCTGGTGCGCAAGATGCGCGCCGACGCACAACTACGGCGCTTCAAAGTCATTGTCGTTACCGACCGCAAGGACTTGCAAGGCCAGTTGTCCGTTACCGCCACGCTGACCGGCGAGGTGGTGGAAGTGGCCGAGAGTGCCAGCGGCGTGAGGGCACTCGCCCAGCGCCAGGGGCCGGGGCTGATCTTTGCCACTATTCAGAAATACCGCGATCAGGATGGCACTGGTGATGCACCGCTAACGGCGGATGACTTGCCTAAGGTGGAAGAACCAAAAGCCAACTACAAGCCTGACGAGAAGTTTGAGGTACTGAACGAGGACGACAGCATTCTCGTGCTGGTGGATGAGGCCCACCGCACCCAAGCGGGGGACCTACACGCCAAGCTGATGGCTGGCCTGCCCAACTGCGCACGCATCGGCTTTACCGGCACGCCGATCATCATGGGTGAGAAAAAGCGCACCCACGAGATTTTTGGCGAGTTCATTGACCGCTACACCATCAAGGAAGCCGAGACTGACGGCGCAACGGTGCCGGTGCTCTACGAGGGCCGTACTGCCAACGGCGCAGTCAAGGATGGCGCCAGCCTGGACGAGCTGTTCGAGGATCTTTTCCGCCAGCACACGCCCGAAGAGCTGGAGACAATCAAGCAGAAGTATACCACCAAGGGCCATATTTTCGACGCACCGGCGCTGATCGCCGACAAGGCACGCGACATCCTTCGCCACTACGTCACCAACATCCTGCCCAACGGCTACAAGGCGCAGGTGGTGGCGTACAGCCGCTTGGCGGCAATCCGCTACTTCGATGCGTTGAAGCAGGCGCGTGACGAACTGCTGGCCGAGGCGCAGGCACTTTCGCCCGAAGACAAGGCTTTGGATGACGAAGCGCTGTGCCAACGCCCGGCCAAAGTGCAGGCGGCGGTGCAGGCTTGGCGCTACCGCGACACGCTGGCCCGCATCGAGTTTGCCCCCATCATCTCTGGAAGCAACAATGACGATCCAGCCTGGAAGCAATGGACCGACGACGCAGCTCATGAACAACTGATCAAGCGCTTCAAGAAGCCACTGTTCGACGCCAAGCCGGAAAAGACCGACCCACTGGCCTTTCTGGTGGTGAAGTCGATGTTGCTGACCGGGTTCGATGCGCCAATCGAGGACGTGATGTATCTCGACCGCCCGATCCGTGAGGCAGAACTGCTGCAGGCGATCGCCCGCGTCAACCGTACTGGTTTCGGCAAGCGCTGCGGTATCGTAGTGGATTACTACGGTGTAGCGCAGCATTTGAAGGAGGCGCTGGCGGCCTACGCCGATGAGGATGTGGAAGGCGCACTGGCTAGCCTGAAGGACGAGGTGCCGGTGTTGCGTGACCGGCATCTGCGCGTGGTGGATCTGTTCCGCCAGCGTGGAGTCGAGTCGCTGGACGATACCGAAGCCTGCGTCGAGGCCTTGGGCAGCGAGAGGTTGCGCGCCGAGTTCGCCGTCAAGCTCAAGGCATTTCTTGCGTCACTGGATACCGTGCTGCCGCGCCCCGAAGGCTTACCGTATTCGGGCGACGCCAAGCGCCTGGCCTATATCTATGCCCGCGCTCGCAACCGCTACAAGGACACGCCGGTACTGGGTAAAGACGTCGGCGCCAAGGTGCGCAAGCTGATCGACGACCACGTGATTTCGCTGGGTGTCGATCCGAAGATCCCACCGATCCAGCTGACCGATGCAGAGTTCGATACGCACGTTGCGCGTGCCGCGAGCGACCGCGCCAAGGCGTCCGAGATGGAGCATGCGATTCGCTCGCATATCCGCAAACACACCGATGAAGACCCGGTGCTGTACCGCAAGCTCTCGGAGCGCTTGAGCGACATCCTGAAGACCTTGGGCGAGCAGTGGAATGAGGTGATCTCGCAGCTGCAGAAGATCATCGACGAGCTGCGCACCGGTAACGCTGGCAGTGCCGATGCGCCGAGCGACTTGCCCGAGCATTGTGCGCCGTTTCTGCGCACGGTTCTCGATGTGGTGTGTGCTGGGCAGACGCCTACAGCAGCTGAGTTGCTACGCCTGAAAGATGTGACCGTGGAACTGGTGGACTTGCTGGTGCAGGAACTGCAGGGCAACCGGGATATCTGGAGCCCCCATAAACGCGCGGCGCAGGAAGACCTGAATACCCAACTGTTCGAGCACTTGATGCGCTTGCGGCCGCCCTTGGTGGATACCGACAAGGCGGGCGTGCTCGCCGACAAGTTGATGGAGCAGGCGCGTGCTAACCACGACAAGCTGGTGCAGGTGTAAACCCATGCGGGCTCCCCTGAACGCAACCGACCATCAGACGGACAGCACCACGGCCGAGGCAGAGGCTTGCATCCAGGTGGACGACTTGCAATTCGCGATACGGCGCAGCGCCAGGCGCCGGACCATGCAAATCACGGTGGAACGAACAGGGGAACTGATTCTGAGTGCACCGCCTGAGGTGGGCATCGATCAGCTCCGAGATTTTGTCAGCGAGAAGCGTTTCTGGATCTACACAAAGCTGGCTGAGAAGGATCGGCTGCAACACAAGGTGCCGCGCAAGGAGTTTGTTGGCGGCGAGGGTTTCCTGTACCTCGGGCGAACCCATCGGCTGAAAATGGTCGAGTCCCAAGATGCGCCCTTGAAACTGACAAATGGCCGCTTTGCACTGCGCCATGATGCGCAGGCAGATGCACGGCAACACTTCATCCGCTGGTACAGCGAAAGAGCCCGAGTTTGGTTGTCCGGCCGTGTGGTCGACTATCAGTCGCGCATGGAGGTAACACCGGCTGGCGTGAAAGTGCAGGACCTAGGCTATCGCTGGGGCTCATGCGGTAAAGGCGACTGGCTTTACTTCCACTGGAAGACGATTTTGCTGCCAGCCCGTATCGCGGAGTATGTGGTGGTGCATGAGATTGCCCACCTGCACGAGCCACACCACACCCCTGCATTCTGGCTGCGCGTTGAGCGTGTAATGCCCGACTATGCGCAGCGAAGAGCCTGGCTGGCCGAACACGGCATTGATGTTGAGGGAATATAGAAAAAAATATGGCGGACTACTTCACCAGAGACCACTTCAAGCTGCTGAACAAGTGGAAGGGGCAAAAGCGCGACGAATCCAACCCCGAGCAGAATCGCGCCTACGAAGAACTGAAGAAGGCCTATGAGGTGACCGAGGCATGGGCCAACGAGGTGAAGACCAAGTTGTTCCCGATGGGTGTGGTCAAGGTTCGCAAGCGCCCGACTAGTCAGGCGAATTCCTTCCTGCCCTACAACTGGGCCCGCATCTACCCGGCAATGGATTCGCCCAAGGAGCTGGCCTATACCGTTGGGATTGGAGCGGATGACGGTTTTGTGGTCAAGATCGACACGGTCGGACTTGATGGCGGGGCACCCGTGCGTCGTGACTACCTTGCGCTGCGAGGTGGCTACGACAATGGCTCGCCCATTGTCGCCATTCTTCCAGCGTCAGAAGGGCTCGGCAAATCGCTGGCTGAGCTGGTCGATTGGAGCATCGAGGCCATACGCAAATTCCGGCTCCGCTATGACGAAGTCGTGACCACGCTGGATTTGGGAGAAAAGCTGAGTGATGAAGATCTGCTCAAGCATTTCGACGGCAAGCCCGCCTTCAAAACCTTCCGTGCCTCATGGGCCGCTGAAGACAGGGCTACGTTTTGCAGGTTGGCCAGAGCCGTTCACGCGGCGGGGCTCGACTGGTGGCACATGGGTAAAGGGATTCAGGTCCGATTTGGCCGCAAGACCCCCGGAAGTGAGCGTGCGATCGGCGTGCTCGGTGTGATCCGTGGCACCCGCACCCGGAAGATATCCTGGACACGCGATGTCGGTGCAGTGCCCAAGTTGAACCGGGAGCCACTGACCGATGATCTGGTGGCGAAAATTGAAACCGCGTTGGTCGCCGAGCGTGAAACGCTGGACGACTGGTTGGTCTTGGAAACTGCACGGCCAGGGTTGTGGCCAGATCAACTTCGGGATGACCCGACGGAGTCCGACGAGGAATCCGATGACGAGGAGCCACCAATGGACGCCGCTGTCACGCAAGCCTTCAATCGCATCTACTACGGGCCGCCCGGGACAGGCAAGACTTACGAAGTTTCCAAATTGCTGCGGCGAGACTATGAGCAGGCAATGACCTCAGTGTCTACGGCGGAATGGCAGAGCCAATTTATCGCGGACAGAATTGCTTCGCTGAAATGGTGGGAAGCTGCCGTCTTGACGTTGCTCGACCTCGGCGGCAAGGCCAACGTGAGCCAGCTATTGGCGCACCCCTTCATCGATGCGCTGGCGACGGCCAAAGGCCGCAAGGACAACCTGCGACAGACAATCTGGACGACGCTGCAGGAACGTACGGTTGATGAATCCACGACTGTCAAACAGAAGCTGCGCTTTAGCCCGCAGGTATTCGACAAGATCGAGGAGTCTGTTTGGCAACTGGCCGGTGAATGGGAAGAAGCATGCGCCGACCTCGTTGCGTTGGTCAAGGAGTACCGGGCTGGCGCCCAGTCTTCGGAAATCCTTCGTCACTACAGCTTTGTCACGTTCCACCAATCATATGGCTATGAGGAATTCGTGGAAGGCCTGCGCCCGGTGCTGGATGACAATACTGGCTCGGGTGCGATCAAGTACGAAATACGCCCAGGCGCATTCAAGGATCTGTGCCGCAAAGCACGCCTCGCACCGGACAAGCGCTTTGCCATGGTCATCGACGAGATCAACCGGGGCAACATCAGCAAGATTTTCGGCGAACTGATCACGTTGATCGAACCGGACAAGCGTGAGAGTGCGGAAAACGCCATCTCGGTCACGTTGCCGTACTCGGGCGAATCATTCTCGGTACCACCCAACCTTGACATCATCGGCACGATGAACACAGCGGACCGGTCGCTTGCCCTGCTTGATACGGCACTGCGTCGCAGGTTTGACTTTGTGCCTGTGCTGCCGGATGCTCGTGATGAGGCGGGTGCGCCACTTTTTGGCCTGCGGGTGACCTTGGATGGGCAGGTGATCGACATCCCGCGAATGCTGTCTGTCATCAATCAGCGCGTCGAGGCACTTTACGACCGCGATCACTGCATCGGTCATGCTTACTTCACATCGCTTGCACAAGTCCCTGACGGAGACGAACGACTCGTGGCGTTGTCGCAGGTCTTCAGTAATCGCATCGTCCCCTTGCTCGAGGAGTACTTCTTCGAAGATTGGCAAAAAATCCGGCTTGTGCTGGCAGACAACCAGAAGCCCGAGGCGGCTCGGTTTGTGATTGAAAGCCAGGATCATGAAGAGGATCTGGCGCGCTTGTTCGGCAGCGATCACGGCCTGGACACCTATGCCACCAAGCAGCGCTACGTGGTTCAGGATGCGTCTTTCACCAACCCTGACGCCTACATCGGCATCTATCAGACGTTGCCAGCCTGATGAAAGGCTTGACGATTTACGAGTTTGACGCCCTAGCAGCAGCTGGGGCGGACTTCTCGGGTATCGATGGCGTGCACCTAGTTCCGGCCAGCGTATTTGGCTGGCTTGAGGAGCAGTGCCTGCGAGCTGCAGACGCGGGAGATGCCGCCTGGTTGCGCTGGGCCCAGCGTCGTGGGCGCCGTGTCATCCAGGTGACCAGCTTTGTCGGCGTCATTCGTGCGCAGGACGGTTACCAGATAGAGGTGCTGCCGAAAGTCGGCAAGGCCATCGGTGGCGGTGCGGTCGAGGCGCGTCAGTTGCTGATTGAAATGCTGTGCTGTCTGCATGGCTTTCGGCATGTGCTGACCAATAGAGCCCAACTTTCTGCGGCGCGGATGCCGCTACTGGAAATTTTCATCAGCGAGTTTCTGCGCGCTGTCGAGCACATCGTCAAGCGTGGGCTTCGGAGTGACTATCGCCAGCGGCAGGACAACTTGTTTGCCTTGCGTGGCAAGCTACTGATGTCGTCACACTTGCGGCAGAACCTGTTCCGGGCAGACCGCTTTTTCACCGAGCACGATGAGTTTTCGACGGACCGACCAGAAAACCGACTGCTACACGCGGCGTTACGGCGCGTGTTGATTCTGACCGGAACGCAGGCCAACCAGCAGCTGGCCCGAGAGCTGGATTTCGTTTTTGCGGATGTTCCGCCTTCCACGCAAACACGGATCGATTTCCAGCAAGTACGACTGGATAGGGGCATGGGCTACTACGCCGATGCCCTTGCTTGGGCACGCCTCATCTTGAACGAAGAATCGCCGCTGACCGGCTCGGGGCATCACACCGCTCCATCATTGTTGTTCCCAATGGAGGTGGTCTTTGAAGCCTATGTTGAGAAGAGCCTAGCAAGGCAGTTGCGCGCGAACTTCGCCCTGAAGGCACAGGCAGGCAGTCAGTACCTAGTTGCGCATGACGATCAGCGATGGTTCCGCTTGAAGCCCGACCTGTTAGTAATACAGAAGCAAACCACGCGCTTGGTCTTGGATACGAAGTGGAAGCTGCTAGACGCGGCCAAGAATAACGCTCGTGAAAAGTATCAGCTGAGTCAGGTGGACTTCTACCAGTTGTATGCGTATGGCCATCATTATTTGGACGGGCAGGGAGATGTGGTGTTGATCTATCCAAAGACGGATACTTTCGCTCAGCCACTTCCTGTCTTTGGCTTCCCAAAGGCTGCGGGAATGTGCTTATGGGTATTGCCATTCTGCCTCAAGGAGGGGCGTTTGATACTGCCTGCGTCACCACAATTCAAGGAGATATTCTTGCCGATGCGAAATAATGAGATCGATGTGTTTAGTGGCAATATTCATGCTCACAGTGTAACAGGGCCTTTCTGCACCGTTTGTGACGACAAGCGATAGAGAAAACTGGGTTGCAGTGACGAACGGGTTCTGCTAGTTGCACAACCCAGATTTCAGGGATGTCAAAATTCATTCAAAATCATAGGCATGCCATCATGCCTAATTTTATTTTTAATTTTGACATCGAATAAGTTCAATAAAACACCTCAATGCCTCAAGCAAGGAATCTACTTTGCTTCCCCATTCCGCAATGGAGTAGCCAGGGTACTTTACCCCTGAATCATCAAGCACATCAAAACCAATTTTCTCCGAAACCAGAGATCTAAAAATTTTCCTTGAACGATCTCGTGCTTCGCTGCCAGACAAAGAACCAAAATTTATATTGATTCGGCCGTCCGAATAAACGCTCAACAATGAACCGGAGCAAATAGAGGGCTCTTTGATATTGAAAGATCCCTTGTTCTGCCCATTTCCCCACGATATCTTGCTACCAAGCGCTAAAGACTGCTCGAGTAATGTCTCAATAATCTGAACTTCTGGCGGTGATAGCTTGGATATTGCATCAGAAAAATACGAATCGCGATCCCATTTTCTGCTTGAAATCATGGTTACTGAATTGATTGCGCGCTTAGCTTGGCGAGCCTCTTCCGTGTACCCGAATAGCGTTGGTGCTACGATACGCTGCCCATCAAGCATGTATTGCCGTGCTTCGACGAGGAGTACTTCTGAACGCTCCATCTGCTTGTTGAGAAAATCGACCACACTGCGAAGCTCGTTAGGTGACTCCTCCAAGAAGAAGATGATTCGTAGTTGACCTTCACGTAGATTCTGCTGAAGGCATTCAAAAAATGCATCAGTATTGATTCCACCTTCAGATCGCAGAACGCAAATGGATTCGTCGAGGTCAACTCCTTTTTGCTTTGCCGTGTTTTCTGCAAAGCCGCGAAGCATATCTTTGCTCCAATAGTAATGGCCATTGGCTGCATACTCTAGCATCTGGCCCACAACCTCCCTGCGTGATCGAGTATCTGAAAATCTCTTGCACTCAACAAATGTCGGTATGGCGTCTTGGTCAGCAAATACAAAATCAATGCTCCAACGGTCAAGACCTGTACAGGGATCTGGAACGGGCATCTCTCGCTTAATAAGCAACCATTGCCGTGGGTTTTCAGGGTCGATCTGATCTCCTGGCAACAAGTTTGGGTTTTTCTCCAAAATGCGTTGAAGTTCATGATCTTCATTTTGACATCTGACTCGCCCCATCATTTTTGTGTTGCCATCATCTTGAATTACGTAGACGCTCGACATAACTAGCCCTCCCCAAAAACGATAACAACGAAAATGGCCATGCATAATTAAGTAATATTATTTACAAATGGGAGTGTAATTATCCTCCCGGATACCGCTTCCAGTAGAAGTCACTTTCCAGGAGACTATCGTCATCATCGAGCAGCCATTCTCCGACAGTAGCGAGGTCGTCGGCCATTGCCGTGATGACGTCGGACAACTCCAGCGGTTTGAGCCAACGTTCTGGAATCGCCTCCACTCCCAGCATGGCTCCCAACAGATTGCCGGTAATCGCACCGGTCGAATCGCTGTCGCCACCATGATTGACCGCGAATGTGACTCCCTCTTCAAAACTGTGTGCCGTCAGAGCGCAATAGAGGCTGATGGCCAGCGCTTCCTCTGCCACCCAGCCTTCGCCGAGTGTGGCCAGCGACTGGTAATTGGCACCGCCGACTCCATCCTGCTCAGCCAAGGCAATGGCATGTTCGATCGCGCTCAGTGTTTCTCCGTGATCCGCTTGTTGCACCAGCAGCTGTTTGACTTGTTCTACCGCCTCTCGCAGAAAGACTCCCATCAAGATCAGCGCTACCATTGCTGCGAATACTCCAGCAGGTAACTGCCCTGTCGGGTGACCGTGGGTGATTGCGGCCGTTTCCACTCCCAGTTCAAATGCACGAGCCAGTTGCTGTGGCTCTGATCTAACATCCCACAAACTGGCGGCCAACATGCCAACCGGCGCGACGCGCATTACACCGCCACAGCCTTTGCTGCTGTTTTTTGCCTCACATCCTGTACTCTGCTGCAATGCGCTCAAGCAGGTCTGCCCTGGTGCTCTACGTGAAAAGAGCTCAGGGTGACCAATAAGCCAGCCATCAAGACAATGGGATTGTGCCGGATGCACCACTCCCTGGGTATGCAGCCAACGCAGGTAGGCGTATCTGACCACGCTGGGCGGATGGCAAAGGCCCTTGGTTGCAGCGCGCACATAAGCTCGCAGCAGTCCCTCGGCGGTAAACAACGTCATCTGGGTGTCGTCGGTGATGGCGCCGAACCGGCCATAGCAGGGAACATAGTCGCGGATGCCATCCTCACCGAATTTACGACGTATTTCTGCCAGGCTCATGAATTCGACCTGCGCCCCTAGCGCATCTCCCACGGCGCCACCTAGCAGGCTTCCACGGAAATGACTGCGCTTGATCGGGTCAGCGGGAATCCGGGGTAATTGGGCGGGAGTCGTAGTGAAGCCTGCCTGTGTGGCCATGGAGAGCCCTTTCTGAAAATTATCGCCAGCAGCCGCCTAGTAGTGCAGTTAATTGCACGAGAGGCTTACCCCAGAGCCATATCAGCACAAAAAATTTCAGACCTTACGTCGTGAGCCCACGTAGATCGCTGAATCATTCAGCCTCAAGGGGGGATCATCGAAGATCTGCGTGGCGAGCAAATACACCACCGAACACTGCTTCCAGTTCTGGGTGAATACCTCGCACACCATCCACAACTTGTGCAGCCCAGTCGAAATACGCTTGTTTCCGATCGGCCGACCAGTCTGCTGGGGGAGAAGCAAGAATGTCCCGCAAATTGCAAATTTTGTCGGCTAGCTTGACGAGCTTGGCCTCGGACGATAAATGCGGCGCATGCTCGATTTTCTGTTGCTTACGGACATGCTTCTCCAGAGCCTTGTCGTCTGTCACCTCAAGGACGATCGAGGCCACCTTATGCCCCACAAGCTGGATCAGCCCCTCCATCGTGGTTTCTGTATCTTCGATGGTGTCGTGCAGTACCGCCGCGCAGAGGATGGTTGCATCTTCAATACCACCTTCATTCGCGAGCACGTTTGCCAGGGCGATCGGGTGATTGATGTATGGCGACGCATCGGCATCTTTGCGACGCTGATTTCGGTGCTTCTCAGCTGCAAAAGCTATAGCTTTGATGAGCTCCCTTGGCACTGCTTTAACGCTTTCAATCAACATCCCCTTTCATAAGTAATGTTGGCTTTTTATTTTTCACGAACGAAATACTTTGGCCTGGACTCAATCTTATATTTGTCCTGAAATCTTTTATGGCTATCTGAATCGGTAGGATCATCAAATTCTAGCAAGGTGGTGTCCGCTGTAGGATGTCGCACCATCTCCGTCATGTAGAACGCGTGATGCCCGGCATAACCGCCGAACGAGTTCTTAGCGTTCACCTCACCGCACAGCGTGGCTTCGATGACTACCTACTCCCCATTCTTTCCAAGAAAAACCCTAGGGTAATATTGCAAATTGCGAAACTGAGCCGACTCTGGATCTTTGAGCTGCTCTCGCACCTCCAACTGCATCCTTTCCCGATATACTGCCTGCAATTTATCAAATGAACTCTCGGTAGTAGGTTCAGTTTGAGGCGGGTTATTCTTCCAAGCATGTCCAACGAAAAATGATGTAGCCCCCACTCCAGTAACTAGCACTATGCCAGCTACCACAAAACGCATGTTCATTACATTTCTCCTTGCCGAATAAGATGGATGGCCCCCCCCTTTGTAATGGCGCGGTCAAAAAACAGGCGAAAGTAATGAAAACTATCGTATGGCTGCAAGTTATGTATTCGGTCGTGCAGTTAACTGCACTCGATCGTCATGCCGAGAGAGAGAGAACCCAGCATGGTGGCCCGGCACGTACTCTGCAGCAGAATCAAACAAAGCAGCGGCTCTAATAACATCCTTCGCTACGCCGTGGCCTAACCAATAGGCAACGCCAAGATCTGCGACAGCACCGGGATAATCCTGCCCAGCTGACCGCTTCAGCCACTTAACCGCTTCGTCCAAGTCCAACGGCACTCCCTCTCCAAGGCGATAGCGGGTTGCCAGATTGTATTGGGCGATGGGCTCGCCTTGCTCAGCCGCTAGGCGGTACCAGAGCACGGCTTCGGTGTCATCCTGTGCAACACCCAACCCGCGTTGATACAAGGTCCCCAAGTTATTCTGAGCTTCGCAGTGGCCTTGTTCGGCAGCCCTCCGATACCAATAAGCAATCATTCTGAAGTCGGGGTTATCATCTTGCCGTAGGAACTCTGCTACCTCGAATTGTGAGTCCGCATCAGCATCATTGGCCAATCTGAGTAAACGGCTGGGTATCTTTCGGGAAAGCATGATCGTTACTCCTAAAAAGTAACGCCCGTTTAGCGCCTTGTTTTACGTTGCGGCAAGTTCGGCTAAATCACAACGATAAAATACTACCTTTGTCAGATTTGACAAATTTAATGGCCAACAATCCGGGAAGCGCATTTGTAATGTGAGGTAGCCGACAAAGGACACACGTTCAGCTTAGACACTGAATTGACATTCGTCAAACAGGGCAAATCCTGAATGCCTAAAGAGGGGATGGGCTTGGACGTTTTTCAGAAGAGGTAAGACTTGAGGTGTTCTACTTCTTGGAATAGTTGAATCGTGTTGACGGTCTTCTTTGGTGAGACAGGGAAAGAGCGTTGTGCAATTAACTGCAATAACTACATACCACTCTTCCCCAAACGAAGCCATTTATAAATGACTGCATTGTCAGTTTGTCATACTTGGTTAGCTATTGATTGAAGGCGCCATTCCTGGGCTTCACGCAATGCTCGAATTGCACGATATAGCTCATTATTAAGCGTTGTTTGATACTTACTGATCAGCTCATGATTGACTGGGGCAGAGTGCTGTGACTTTACCAGCGCAGCCACTTTGGCAATATCCCTTCGCCGCTTTACATCCACAAAATTTCTGCAGTGCCGCTCATAGGTGTTTTCTATCCACTTACATAACCCGCCCTTGAATGAAGCCAAAAATTCAGAGATGGAAGCATGGTCTTCCGCGTCCAACTCCAACTCTTCGTAGAAGATCGGAGTCATTTTCTCTAGATGATCCACGCTGATGGCTTTGATATTGGGACAGATATATAAAGAATATTCTGTAATCAGCTTGCAAGCATCTTCATAAGAATAATCGTCATCCTCATTTGGAGGAGTCAGATCATGATCGCTAAGCTTGTGAGGGTAAGTTATCCCCATTGCCTCTTCAATTTCGAGTCGGATGCTATTGACGTCAAGGCAACGGTTCAACTCGACACCTGCTGTTTCCGCTCGAATGAGTCGTTGCTGTCGCCAATAGCAAATGGCAATTTTTTCCACCAGCATCAACTCCAGGGTTCCAACAGGGCTTAGCGATGCCTGTAGTCCATCCAGCAACAACTGGTATTCCGCCGGGCTTTCATCCTCAAGGAATAATCTGCGACTCAGTACACCATGCTTGCAGGCGTTAGCGCTTGACTGAGCCTTACCCTGTTGGGTTTTTGGGCCACTACTCTTTTTACTGTTCTGTTTATTCGCTATGCTCTTTTTCGGGATTGCCATAAACGTCTCCATATTAAAAACTTCGAAATTTTTTGCAATTAACTGCACAGGAAGCATTACCTACGCTGAAAAAGTAGCACCTCTTTTCAATATCTCCTCATGAAGCTGCGGCCAAAAACATTGGCTATCCCGGATCGTGTTCATCTGATACAACCGAATCAAGAGCAGAGGCCAGTGAATGATGCACAACAAACCAAGGACGAGCAAGGCGTCATGGTACCTTATCGGGAGCAAGAGGATTTTCAATGTAAGGCTTAGGCTTGCCATGTAAAATGTCATACAGCTTTGCTTCAGTTGCTTTGCCTAGATTCCCCGCTTGCCTATTAATGAATTTTTCTCGCCTTCTCCACTCTTCCAACTTTAGAAGTGCATCACGCACCCAATCTCGGTAACGAGAGGTCCGTTCAATTATCTGTTGAGGCATGACCTCCTCAAAATACTCTTGACCTTTTATTTTTATCATTTCGCATAAAGTTTTTGAGTGGCGATAATAAAACTCAAACCGTGATTCACCATTACCCCTTTTTTCTTGGTACGCCTGCTCCCATTGTGGCTCGTAGCCCTCTGGCCAAGGGGTTTGATCCCAAATATTAGTTTTTTTTAAATCGCCACATTTTTTTCCATGCAAAATTTCTTCGTCAGACCAATTTTGCTGATATCTTTTGTATAAAGTCTGGTAAGGCATTCCAACTTCAGCAGCCCATTGGGAAAGAGGCTTGGTGACCCCGTTATAAGTCAAGGTTATCGAATGCTGCTGATTCTGCGCCTGCTGAAGTTTGTCAGCCCACCTAACATTCCCGACGATGTAACCCTTACCATGTTCGATTTCATCGAGGGTGTACTCGGTGTTAGGGCGTAGCCCCATAACCTTCAGGAAGCTATAAAAATCAACAAGCTCAGCTCCTATTGGTTTGTTTTTTATCTTGGCTCTGTACTTCATGTTTCGCCAAGAGGAATACTCGCCATGGTACTTCTTACGCAGCTGAGTAGCCGTCAGCGTATCCGCATCCACCACGTGCTCTGGAAAGGCTTGTTCCACAAGCTTGAGCACAGTTCCTGATTTCATGCAGCACTCCTTTGTCATTTTTGTGGCTAATGTATTTTCTTCACCAGTAGCAACGTACTTAGAAAGTTGAATTCCATCGATGGAGAAAAGGCTGTACCCCCCGCCTGACAAGCCCTACTTCAGATATTTCTTCACCAACAAATCTGAGAAAATGGTTTGCGGGCGTAGGCCAGAAACTCCAAACGGCTCGTGCATCACGGCCTGCAATGGATCGGGAGGCATTGCCTAGCCCTGCCAACCCACGCCCACGTGATTTGTTAACTAGCAGCGTGATTTTCTGCCGCAGCATAGCTAGCCGGGTTGGGTCAGCCATGCTTCTCGATGGATGTTGTTTGCGCTGCAATCCAGGCGCGAACACTTCCAACGGACCACGCAGTGATACGTCTGGATAATTTGACTGGAGAGGGAAAAGTGCCGTCTTTTACCTTGCGCCACAAGGTGGGAGCACTAAACGGCAATGGGGTAGGTGCGCCGGGTCTCTTTGGGCTACGTACCAGTTGAGACTCACGGACGAATGCACTGTCCGGCAATGAGTCGAATGAAGGGAGATTGTGTGGCATGTTGTGCCGTCCTATGAAAGTGACGGCTTAACTATTCACGAAATTCAACGGTACGAATAGTGTCAATACACTCAGTAAACTCATTGGAGTTATCAAGGGTAATTCTGCAAACCCGCATAGACATTGGGATTAGAGGGGTGAGCCGATTAATTTTTCTTTCTGGGCCCAGCAGGTATACCTTCGGCCCGAAGTATGGTGGCGATTGCTTCTGCTTTTGACTGTGACAAACCGCGCTCTTTTTTTAACCAAGTGATCACAGTTTCATTTTTTGCAGCTGTTTTAGGGTCACCGTTGTAGCCAGCCCAGAACTCTAATGCCGCTGCCTCAAGATGTTCAAGGTATCCGGTTGTGTGATCACCCCAAGGCCAATGCCCGATTTTTTCTACTTTATCTGTAGTTTTAGCGAGTTTATTTCTGAACGGATATTTGGAATCCAAGTCCATTTCACGAAGCCAGCGATCCAACTCCCATCGTGTGAACTGTTGGCTTTCAAAATCAGTAATTTCTTTACGGCTGATCCATGACTCAATGTTAACGTTGGCATCAAGGGCCAACTGCATTGATACGCTATAGAGTTTTTCCTTGGGTGCTGTTGCCTGGGAAAATTCACACGCTGGAGCGGGTTCAAGAGTTAAGACAGTTGTTTTCCCTTCATTCTCTTCAGAAATGATTTCTATCGGGCGGCTGTAATTTTCAATGTAATAATTGAAGGCTTCTCTATAGCAACCCTGCATACAGCTAATGACAGGGGCGATCTTTGACCTATCTGTATCATTTAAATTTGCTGGATCAAACCCTAGTATCAATGCTGCGGCTTGTTCTGCCGTAAAATTGTTTACAAAGTTCCAGTGTTGAAAATCTGTCATGACACGCTCCCATGTGCATCACATACTTCAGTCTGTTTTTGGGGGGTTGTCGTGCTCGCTGGTATCAGTCACTTCGATTCGTTAGTTAGAAAATTCGTCCACGACTGAACCATGGGTCGGCGTTGCTCCAACAGATCGGTGCGGTGATAAGCGGCTTCGACCTTGTTACTGATCTCATGCGAGAGCTGGCGTTCGGCCAAGTCGCGCGAATAGCCATGTTCACTAGCCCAATCACGAAAGGCACTGCGGAAGCCGTGGGCGGTTGCAACCCGACCGGGTGTTTCACTTTCTGCTTTAGTTCGACGCAGGAGTGAAGTCAATGTCATGTCAGAGAGTACGCCCCCCCGTGGGGCAGGGAAAACCAATTCATCGCTTAGGCCAATCGCCCTTTGTTGCTGAAGGATCTCGATTGCCCGACCGGATAGAGGCATACGACGTGCAACCCCAGTCTTTCTCCCTGCCTCGGGGGGGATAGTCCAGATCGCCTCATCAAAATTCACTTCGCTCCAGGTCATCATGCGTACCGCCCCTGAGCGAGCTGCGGTGAGGATCAGAAACTCCAGTGCAGCACGGGTACTGTCGCCGGGTTGTCGGTCTTTCAAGTGATCTTTGATATAGGTGGGAATCTTTGCCCATGGCATGGCGGGCTGGTGTTGCTCGGTGGGGATTTGTTTTGGCAGCAGATGCTCGATGACATCTATGGGGTTGGCAGCAACTTTCCCGTGAGCCCAGCACCATGCCATAACCGCATGGCAGCGTTGTTTGGTACGACTGGCGGTTTCTGGTTTTTCTAACCAGATAGGGCGTAACGCATCCGCAAAGTGCTTGGGCGTCAGATCAGCGACCTTAACCTTGCCCAAGGTTGGGAAGACATACGTCTCAAGGGTGGTGATCCATTGCGCTGCGTGCTTGGGATTTTTCCAGCCGGGAGACTGCTCTATATGGACCTGGCGTGCCGCTTGCTCGAACGTGAGGGCTTCCAGCTCAGCCCGCTGTGCAGCTACCTTTGTCTGGCGTTGTTCAATGGGGTCAACGCCTTTAGCAATCTGCTCACGTGCCTCAAGAGCGGTTTTACCGACATCGGCAATGCCAATATCTGGATAACGACCCAATCCCATGTCCCTGCGCTTCCCTGTCACGGGAGAAATAAAACGCAGTGTCCACTTGCCCGTCCCCTTGGTGCTCCCCGGCTCAAGCCGAAGTCCAGTGACCCCTCCATGAGCAATGGGCTTGTCGCTGGGTTTGACGTTCCGTGCCTTGGTGTCTGTAATCACTGCCATGTTCAGCCCCACAGATGGCCCCACAAAATATGTGAGCTTTACTGAGTAAGTATGGCACGTTATGACACAACAACAACCGCATAAATCATAATTATCAATAAGTTAGTGAAATTCAGTGAGGTGTACTGATTTTCTATTAAGGCAGTCTCCCTCTCCGCCAGTCAACACAATTAAGCCCTTGAGAAATCAAGGGCTTTTTTGTTTCTCCCTTCTCTGGAAATGCCGGTTTCCGTCCCTAAATTCCTTCTACAATTTCTACAAATCTTCTACAAAAACTGCTCGCAACCACATTTCAAGCGTTTGATTTTCAAGGGTTTCCCCGCTGACAATCAATCAGGCACGTTCGTCATGCACTAACAATGAACGCCGCCAACGCCTGCCCTGCCAGCATAACCGCCCATGCATGGCATAGGTTGTTCTGTAGAGTTCACAATCGGAGAGTTCGTACATGGCTCCCAGCGGTTGATGTGTTGACAGCCATAGGTTGCATCAGGTTGTATGGTGAGTTAAATAGCATCGTATTTACGTTTAGATTAGATCTATCTCACCAAATGACCGCAAAGAAGACACTCAGCCAAGTAAGCGATTTCGAAATCCGTTTGCTCCGCCTATTCAAGACCGTGGTGGAATGCGGCAGCTTCACGGCCGCCGAAGGGGTGCTGGGCATCAGCCGCTCGGCCATCAGCCTGCACATGGGAGACTTGGAGAAGCGGCTGGGAATGCGCCTGTGCCAACGCGGCCGCGCCGGCTTCGCGCTCACCGACGAAGGGCGCGAGGTGTTGCGCGCGAGCCAGACCCTGCTCGCCGCCATAGAGGGTTTCCGCAGCGAGGTCAACCAGCTGCACCGCCAGCTGCGCGGCGAGCTCAACATCGGCATCATCAACAACATGGTGACCCAGCCGCACATGCGCATCACCCAAGCCTTGAAGTCGCTACGAGCACAAGGCCCTAGCGTACATATCAATATCGGGATGATGACACCTAGCGATATTGAGCTAGGGGTTCTTGATGGGCACCTCAATGTGGGTGTGGTCCCATTGATCAGCCCCCTGGCGGGACTGGAATACATGCCGCTCTACGAAGAACGCTCCTTACTCTATTGCAGCCGGGAGCATTCATTTTTTGGGCGTCCTGATACGGAGATAACGGACGAGGAACTACGCAATGCCGATGCCGTGACCCCTAGCTACCGACTGCCCGCGGATGCCATAGACACTCATCAGACATTGAACTGCACAGCGACTGCATCTGATCGGGAGGGCATCGCCTTTCTGATTCTCACAGGCAGTTTTATCGGCTTTCTTCCAGACCACTATGCCAATACGTGGGTGACACAGGAAATGATGAGAACACTCCACCCTCATCGCCTTCACTATGACGTACCACTTAGTGTGGTTACACGCAAAGGCAGGCGGCCTAATCTGGTGTTGGAGCGCTTTTTAGAGCAATTATCTATAAATAATTAATTTAGGTGGCCATTAACATGGCGGCACAAATCGAGACCTGTCAGCTGTCGGTTAAAATTGGCGTTGTTGCCAAACCCTGAAGCAAGATGAGCTGCTGTTTCCCCTCCCGCCACATCGGTGCATCGCCCACCCGGTTGTCGGCAACCTCGATAATCCGATCCAATCCCCAGCCCGGTTCAGACGCGCTGACCATGCCTCCACTGCACTACCGGAAATCGCGATACCCCCCATGAAATGCAGGCCAAGCACGGGCTTATGCCCCCGCATTTGGCTCAATTAGAGACACGCCCAGGCATCTGGAGCGGTTCAACCTTCTCACGGCACCTAGACCCAGCTGGCCAGACCGAGCACCGATAGCGGCAGGACAAGGCCAGCCAGCAGGGTTTGGCGGCGCGGGCGAAGGAACCGTGCTGGGCAATAGCGACTAGGGTACGCAGGGCACGTAATGACATTCGGCAAGCTTCTCCCATTAACTTATGGCGGCTTCGAGCCAAGAGCCACCTAACCACTTTGCGCCTACAAGTGGGCAACCGATTCACACTGGATCTACGTGCTCTGCTCATCCAAGGGATTTTGGTTGAATCGCCCCAGCTTCTCTAGACACTCTTGAACCGTTGGAAATATTGCTTCTCAAACTCTACCGGCGATAGCCCATCTGTGAACGCAGACCCTCCTGCGTCATTAGCCGTGCCACACGATGTTTGCCACAGCGCCCCCCCCCTGAGCCTGCTGGACGAGCCCCCTGAAACACAGGACACCGTTTCCCCCTTAAACTAAGGGATAGGCATACGACTGTGTTTATGACTCACACTAACAAACCCTCCACCGAGGTTCTGGGGCCGGAGCGCCGTCGCCGCTGGTCTGCAGAAGAAAAGCTGGCCATGGTTAGAGAAAGCTTCGAACCCGGCCAGACGGTGTCGCTGGTGGCACGACGCCACGGCATCAATCCGAATCAGCTCTTCCATTGGCGCAAGCTTCACCAGGATGGCAGCCTGTCTGCAGTCAGTGCCGGCGAAGCGGTAGTACCCGCCTCGGAGTTGGCCGAAGCGATGAAGCAAATCCGCGAGCTGCAGCGCCTGCTGGGCAAAAAGACCATGGAAGCGGAGATTCTTAAGGAAGCCGTGGAGGTCGCCCGCTCGCGAAAATGGATTGCGCGCTCGCCCTTGTTATCGGAGGACGACCAGTGAAGCTGGTCAGTGACTGCCTTGGTGTAGCGCGCTCCCATCTGGCCGCCCGAAGCAAACGCTCTGCAGACTGGTGCGACGGGCGTCAGCATCGACGGCCGGATGATGCGGAACTGGTTGCAGACCTGAAGACGCTCATTAGTGACTTGCCCAGCTACGGCTACCGTCGGGCCTGGGGACTATTGCGGCGCCAGCGAGAAGCCCTCGCTCAACGGCCGGTCAACGCCAAGCGGGTCTACCGGGTCATGAAGCAGCATGGCTTACTGCTGAGCCGCCGGGTGAAGCAACCCGGGGTGTCGCGTCGGCATGAGGGCCGTGTCGCCGTGGCGACCAGCAATACCCGCTGGTGCTCCGATGGTTTCGAAGTGAACTGCGACGATGGCGATAAGCTACGGGTCACGTTTGCCCTGGACTGCTGCGACCGTGAGGTCATGAGCTGGGTGGCCGGCACTGCTGGCTATCGGAGTGATGACGTGCAGAACGTGATGCTGGAGGCTGTAGAGAGGCACCTCGGCCTGGATAAGCCCTCGGCACCGATAGAATGGCTGAGCGACAACGGTTCGGCCTACACGGCAGAGGCCACCCGAGCGTTTGCGCGGATGCTGGGCCTTGAGCCGGTGACGACACCTGTGTGCAGTCCGCAGAGCAACGGCATGGCCGAGAGTCTGGTGAAGACGATAAAGCGGGATTACGTGGCACACATGCCGAAGCCGGACGCCGCAACCGCCTTGCGAAACCTGGGCATTGCCTTCGAACATTACAACGAGCATCACCCGCACAGTGCACTGAAATACCGTTCCCCACGGGAGTTCAGACGACTGGCGGCAACATCAACCTAAGGGAGGGTTGGTGTCCTGAGATACAGGGGCAAATCCACCTGCAGGTCGTCATACACCTTGCGGTACCCATAGGTGCCACCACTCTCTAGCCCGACCTGTTTGATTTGCCCCTGCAAGCGTTGGTCTTTGCGGGCCCTGGGTGAGTGCGGGGAAGCTTCCAGGCGTAGTAGTCACTGGGATGCACAGACATGACACGACACAGGCGTCGAATAGGGAACTGCTGCTCGTGGGTCCAGATGAAGGCATACCTTGCCCGGACTGCTTGGCAAAGTATGCGGCGGCCTTTTTTAGGATGTCGCGCTCCTCGGTCATCCGTTTCAGTTCTGCCTTCAGCCGGCGGATTTCGGCTTGCGGATCCGCTGATTCGGCAAGCTTAGCGCACTTAGGGTCGTAGCATTTCAGCCATTGATACAGGCTGTGGGCAGATACGCCGAGACGGCTGGCTACTTCGGCGACGGGATAGCCGCGCTCAGTGACTTGCTTGACGACTTCAATCTTGAACTCTTCGGGGAAACGCGGCCTGCTCATGACACCTCCTTCTAGGTCCTAGTGTGAGGCTCACGAGGTATCTAGGAAAGCGGGGGCGATTCAACCCTGCTGCGCTACTTCAATCCGGTGGGGGCGCACGAGAACGGGCTGATCGGGGAAGACCCCAACGGCATCCCCAACAACCTGATGCCCTATATCAGCCAGGTCGCCGTGGGCAAGCTCGAAGCGCTGAACGTCTTCGGCAACGATTACCCGACCCCCGACGGCACCGGGGTGCGCGACTACATCCACGTGGTGGACCTTGCCATCGCCCATTCACGTGCGGTGGAGAGCGCCCACGACGGGGTGCTGACACTGAACCTGGGAACCGGACGCGGCTACTCGGTGCTGGAGCTGGTGGCTGCCTTCAGCCACGCCAGCGGACGCGACATCCCCTACCGCGTCGCGCCACGCCGCGCCGGCGACATCGCCTGCTGCTACGCCGACCCGGCACAAGCGGAGGCGAGGCTGGGCTGGCGCGCCTGCCGCGACCTGACAGCCATGTGCCGCGACAGCTGGCGCTGGCAGCAGCAGAATCCGGCCGGCTACCCCGACGACGACGCCACGCGATAACCCCTCCGACAAATGACAAGAGGCCCGGCATCTGCCGGGCCTCTTGCTTGGCGCGGATAGCGACACCACTGCCGCTCATACCGCCTCGACGTTGCTGTGCACCTCGCTCTGGTGCAGTACCTCCTGAGTCCACAGGACGGCGTCGGTGTGGTAGCGGTTGATCAGCTCGTCGTCGAACTCCAGCATCTTGGCGATGGTATGCACTCGCGCCGTGTCGCCCTGCTCGCATGCCATAGCCAACAGCAGCTGCGGCGCAAACAGCCCCTTGTGGTTGACGATGGCCTCGCGCACCGGCGCCGGCAGTTCGATCGCGTTCAGCGTGTCGGGAAACGGGATATTCAGCAGGGCATCCAGCAAGGAGAACATGCCGGTCAGGAACAGGTGCTCGGCTTCCAGCTTGTTGCCCCGGTAGGCGCCGAGCTTTTCCATGAAGCGGGCTCGGATCAGTGACTTCTCGAGCAGCGCCACCGAACGGCCGTCGTCCTTGCGCGCGGTGAACAGCAGCATCGACAGCCACTTGAACAGCGTGTCGCGCCCCAGCAGCATCAGCGTTTCCTCGATGCTCTGCACCTTGCGGCTCAGGCCGTTGACCGGCGAGTTGATGAAGCGCAGCAGCTTGAACAACAGCACCGAATCGAGCTTGAACTGCGCCTCGATCTCGCGGGTGTCGGCGTTGGCGCGCAACAGGCGCATCAGTTCCAGCACCCGCACCTGGCTGGCGTCGCTCTTGCCGGTTTCCAGGCCGCGCACCAGCGTGACGAAGGAGCCGTGGAACAGCGCGAAGCGATGGCTGCCCGGCGCGTGCAGGCAGACGTCCAGCTCCTCGGCAGTGCCGACGTTGCGCGCCAGCCAGCGTGCCTGCGGGTAGCGCTTGGGAAGCTGGTCGAGGATCGGCCCCAGCACGCGCGTGGACGGCGCGGCGAAGTCGAGCACCATGAAATCCATGCGGCCGAACAATTCCGGCTGCAGCCGCTCGGCCAACGCCTGGCTGTCGTAGCGCGCCGGCTCGACAGCAAACCGCAGGCCCTTCTGTTTCAGGGCATCCAGTCGCGGCAGCAGCGCCTCGGTCAGCGGCTCGTCGCTGATCGGGTCGAGCACCAGGATCACGCTCTTGGCCGGCAGCTCGTCGAGCAGGGGCTCGTCGAGCGAGGCGATGGAGATGTTGACGAAGGCGCGGCGGTACGCCAGCAGGCGGAACACGTCCATGTTTTGCAGCGTGGAGAGCATCAGGCGGTCGAATTCGCACTGCTTCTTGCCGGTCATCGCCGCCTGCTGGGCCTTGCGCACGGCAAACTCGTACGCCACCACGTGCTGCTGCCGGTCCATGATCGGCTGATGGGAGACGAAGCCCAGCGTCGGCGGCAGGGTGACCGGCTGCTCGCGCGCCGCCAGGGTCATCTCGGTGTCGGGAGCGGGAACCGCCTCGGCGGGAGGGGGCTCCACTTCCTTGGAAGAGCTCCCCGTCAGGCTACCCAGCAGATTTTTCAGCATGATCTGAACATCCTTGAAAACCGCACGCTATGCACGAGGCATTCAGCCTCATACCACTCTAGCCGATCCGGCCGGGAATGCGCGGGGTATCGACGTGCACGTCGCCGCATTGCGCGCGATGGCGCAGGGCGTGGTCGATCAGCACCAGCGCCAGCATGGCCTCGGCGATCGGCGTGGCGCGGATGGCCACGCACGGGTCGTGGCGGCCGTGCGTCTCGACCATGATCGGGTTGCCCTGCTTGTCGATGGAGCGGCGTGGCGTGGCGATGCTGGAGGTCGGCTTGATGGCGATGTTGACCTCGATGTCCTGGCCGGTGGAAATGCCGCCCAGGATGCCGCCGGCGTGGTTGGAGGCGAAACCCTCGGGCGTCAGCTCGTCGCCGTGCTCGCTGCCCTTCTGCGCCACCGAGGCGAAGCCGGCGCCGATTTCCACGCCCTTGACGGCGTTGATGTTCATCATGGCGTAGGCGATGTCGGCGTCGAGGCGGTCGTACACCGGCTCGCCCCAGCCCACCGGCACGTTCTCGGCCACCACGCGCACCTTGCCGCCGACCGAGTCGAGGCTCTTGCGCACCGTATCCATGTAGGTTTCCAGCTCCGGCACGATGGCTTCATCCGGGGCGAAGAAGGGGTTGGCCGAGACATGCTCCCAGCTGGTGAACGGGATGAGCTTCTCGCCGACCTGGCTCATGTGGCCGCGGATCACGATGCCGTGCTGCTCTTTCAGCCATTTCTTGGCGATGGCGCCGGCAGCGACGCGCACCGCGGTCTCGCGCGCCGAGGAGCGGCCGCCGCCGCGCGGGTCGCGGATGCCGTACTTGTGCCAGTAGGTGTAGTCGGCGTGGCCGGGGCGGAAGGTCTCGGCGATGTTGCCGTAGTCCTTGGAGCGCTGGTCGGTATTGCGGATCAGCAGCGCGATCGGGGTGCCGGTGGTCTTGCCCTGGTACACGCCGGAGAGGATTTCCACCGTGTCCGGTTCGCGGCGCTGCGTGACGTGGCGGCTGGTGCCGGGCTTGCGGCGGTCGAGCTCCTGCTGGATGTCCGTCTCGGACAATTCCATGCCGGGCGGGCAGCCGTCGACGACGCAGCCGATGGCCGGCCCGTGGCTTTCGCCAAAAGAGGTAACGGTAAACAGCAGGCCCATGCTATTGCCAGACATCGCTTCATCCCTTGCTTATTTTTCGGTGATCGCGATCGATTTTAGCACGGGAGCGACTTTGCTTCTGCGGCACGTTCGGCCGGCGCGGCAGGCGACCAACCCGCTACCAGGGGACGCTGCCGCTGCGACGGCGATACCAGCCGGTGACCGACAGGCGCTGCTGGTGGGCGGGCAGCACTTCGTGCCAGAAACAGTCGGACAGGAACAGCACCAGCGTGCCGGCTTCCGGCTCGATGTCGACGAACTGCTGGCATTCATCGTCCAGGTAGAGCCGGATCTGCCCGCCCGCGTCCTTCGGCCAACCTTCGTTGAGGTAGAACACCGTGGTCAGGGTACGCGCGTCGTCGTCGCGGAAGCGGTCGAGGTGTTTCTTGTAGAACGCGCCTGCCGGATAGACCGCGAAGTGCGACTCCAGCTCGGCCAAGCCCAGGTAGAGACCGCGGTTGACCCCCCACATCACCTCGTCCATCGCCGCGTTGTACGCCGCCACCGCCGGTTGTTCGGCCACCTGGTCGAGCCACAGCACCGAGTCGGAACGGATTTCGGCACGCCGCGCCTGGCCGTCGGCGCGGCCGGTGGCGGCCTCGTGGAACAGTCCTTCCTCCCACACGGCCAGGCAGGATTCACGCAGCGCCGCGGTCAGCTCCGCCGGCAGGGCGTGGGGAATGACGATCCAGCCGTGCTCGGCGAGGGCGTCGATGGCGGTGTCGAGATCGAAGTTGAGCGCGCTCATTAGGGTCTTTCAGCAAAATCGGTATGCTGCGGTTTCTATCATAGGCGCCAGCCCCTGGCCAATGCGCCAGATCAAGGCGCGGCGGACGAGCGGGACGGACGAGCCCTCAGCGCCTGATTACGATCTCGCGAGCTAGAGCGAGACAAGGCAAAAACGGCTGAGGAAGCGGCGTTTACAAGTAGTAAATGAGCATTCCGAAGACGTTTTTAACGCCGTATCGCCGACGCGCAGCAGATCGTAAACAGGCTCTCAGCGCGCCCAGCGGGCGGCGCGCCATTCCGCCAGCCCGGCCTCGTCCAGATAGCTCCACGCCACCAGCCGGCTCGTCTTCTGCCCCTGCGCCATGGCGATGGTTTCCACGCGGCGGGCACCGGCCTGCTTGAGCGCGCGGTACAGGCCCGGCAAGTTGGCCTCCTTCGACACCAGCGACGAGAACCAGCAGCACTGCCGGGCGAAGCCGGCGCTCTCGCTGACCATGGTGCGCAGGAAACCCGCTTCGCCGCCGTCGCACCACAATTCCGCATGCTGGCCGCCGAAGTTGAGCACGGTCTTGGCCGGCCGCTTGCCGCTCAGGTTGGTGAGCTTGCGGCGCGTGCCCGCCTCCGCCTCCTGCGCCGAGGCGTGGAACGGCGGGTTGCACAGCGTGAGGTCGAAACGGTCGTCGCGCTTGATCACGCCCCGGAACACGTTGGCCGAAGACGCCTGGCGGCGCAGCCTGACCGCCCCGGCCAGCACCGGGTTGGCGTCGACGATGGCCTGCGCCGAGCGCAGCGCCAGCGGGTCGATGTCCGAGCCGACGAAGCGCCAGCCGTACACCGCGCGGCCAATGATCGGATAGACGCAGTTGGCGCCAACACCGACGTCGAGCACGTTGACGCGCGCCGGCAACGCCCCACCGTTGCTGGCGGCCAAGAGATCGGCCAGGTGATGGATATAGTCGGCGCGGCCGGGGATGGGCGGACACAGGTAGCCGGGTGGAATGTCCCAGTGCGCGATGCCGTAATGGTGCGCCAGCAATGCCCGGTTGAGCATCTTCACCGCCGCCGGGTCGGCGAAATCGACGCTGTCGTCGCCGTGGGCGTTACGGGCGACGAAAGGCGCGAGATCCGGACAGGCGGCGATCAGCGCCGCGAAATCGTAGCGCTGACGATGCGCGTTGCGCGGATGCAGCCCGGGTTTGGGTGGCGTGGTTTTAGGGTGGGTCATGAAATCGGCTACCAACAGGATGCGGCGGATTGTACGGGGTTTGCCCCCGCCTCAACACTGCCCCGTCGCCGCCGAGCCAGAACGCGGCCTGAGCCCATCCACGCAGGGCACAAAAAAACCGCACGGCCATGGGCCGTACGGTTTGGTGCCGTCCGCGAGAACCGGGGCTTGCGGGGCTCAGGCGTCCAGGTTCTTCGACACGATCTCGTACACGTCGCGCGACAGCGGCAACGCCAGCAGACGCTCCAGCTCGGCCTTCATCAGGCCGCGGCGCACCGGCTCGAGTTTCTTCCAGCGGTTGAACAGTTGCACCAGCCGGCTCGCCACCTGCGGGTTGAAGGCGTCGATGGCGGCGACCTGCTCGGCCAGGAAACGGTAGCCGGAGCCGTCGGCGGCGTGGAAGTGCAGCTGGTTGCGGCCGAAGCTGCCCAGCAGCGCGCGCGCCTTGTTGGGGTTCTTCAGCGAGAAGGCCGGGTGTTCCAGCGCCTTGCGCACACTCGGCAGCGTGTCCGGCAGCTGGCAGCCCGCCACCAGCATGAAGTACTTGTCCATCACCAGCGCGTCGTCCTGCCAGCGCCGGGCGAATTCGGCGAAGCAGTGGTCGCGCTCCGCGCCGGCGCGGTCGCGCAGCGCCGACAGCGCCCCCATCTGGTCGGTCATGTTGTCGGCCTGCAGGCACTGCGTTTCCGCCGCCTCGGCCGGCCAGACGTCGTCGAGACGGCACAGCATGGCCAACGCCAGGTTCTTCAGGGCGCGCTTGCCGGCGTCCTGCGGCCGGTAGCTGCGGGTCTGCTGCAGATCGTAAGCCTCGTGCCACTCGCCGCGCAGCGCCTGCGCCAGCCCGTCGAGCATCGCCTCGCGCACCTCGTGGATCAGCACCGGATCGGCATCGTCGACCAGTTCCAGCAGTTCCGCCTCGGCCGGCAGCGTCAGCATCAGCGCCTTGAACGCCGGATCGGCGGCATGGTCCTTCAACACGGCGCGGAACGCCGCCACCAGCGTTTCGGAGGACGAGCCCTGGCGCCCGGCCTGACGCTCGGCGATCTGCTGGCGCAACAGGCGCTGCCCGAGGGTCTGGCCCGCCTCCCAGCGGCAGAACGGATCGCTGTCGTGCGCCATCAGGAACGCCAGTTCGTCGTCGCGCCAGGCGAAGTCGAGCCGCACCGGCGCTGAGAAGCCACGCAGCAGCGACGGCACCGGCTCGGCCGACACGTCGACGAACACGAAGCGTTGTTCGGCCAACGTCACGTCGAGCACGCGCGAGGTGCCCGCCGCGTCGCTCTCACCCTCCAGCCGCAACGGCAGGTCGGCGCCGTCCTCGCCCAACAGACCCAGCGCCAGCGGAATGTGGAATGGCTGCTTGTCGGGCTGCCCCGGCGTGGCCGGGCAGCTTTGTTTCACCGTCAGCGTGTAGCTCTGCTCGGCCGGACTGTACTGGCCGCTCACGCTCAACAGCGGCGTGCCGGCCTGGCTGTACCACAGCGCGAACTGCGCCAGGTCCACGCCGTTGGCGTCGGCCATGGCGGCGCGGAAGTCGTCGCAGGTGACGGCCTGGCCGTCGTGGCGCTTGAAGTACAGGTCCATGCCCTTGCGGAAGCCGTCGCGGCCCAGCAGGGTCTGGTACATGCGCACCACCTCGGCGCCCTTCTCGTACACCGTCATGGTGTAGAAGTTGTTCATCTCGATGTACGACTCGGGACGGATCGGGTGCGCGGTCGGGCCGGCGTCTTCCGGAAACTGCAAGGCGCGCAGCTGCTTGACGTCGCTGATGCGGCACACCGCCCGGCTCGACATGTCGGCCGAGAACTCCTGGTCGCGGAACACCGTCAGCCCTTCCTTCAGCGACAGCTGGAACCAGTCGCGGCAGGTGACGCGGTTGCCGGTCCAGTTGTGGAAGTACTCGTGGCCGATCACGCCCTCCACGTTGTGGAAGTCGTCGTCGGTGGCGTTTTCCTGGCGCGCCAGCACGTACTTGGTGTTGAAGATGTTGAGGCCCTTGTTCTCCATCGCCCCCATATTGAAGTCGCCGACCGCCACGATCATGTAGATGTCGAGGTCGTACTCGAGGCCGAAACGCTCTTCGTCCCATTTCATCGCGCGCTTCAGCGACTCCATGGCATGCGCCACCTTGTCCTGGTCGGCCGCCTCGGTCCACACCTCCAGCGTCACCTGGCGCCCGCCCGGGGTGGTGTGGCTGTCGCGCCGCACCGCCAGCCGCCCCGCCACCAGCGCGAACAGATAGGCCGGCTTGCGGTAAGGATCGACCCAGCGCACCCAGTGCCGCTTCTTGTCGACCATGCCCTCGCCCACCTTGTTGCCGTTGGACAACAGCACCGGGTACTTCTGCTTGTCGGCGACGATGGTGGTGGTGAACTTCGACATCACGTCCGGACGGTCGAGGTAATAGGTGATCTTGCGAAAGCCCTCCGGCTCGCATTGGGTGAACAGGTTGCCGTTGGAGGCGTAGAGCCCCATCAGGCTGGTATTGGCGGCCGGATCGAGCTCGGTCTCGATCTCCAGGATGAAGCTGTCCGGCACGTCGGCGATCACCAGCGTCTCGTCGCCCAGGCGGTAGCGCCCTTCGGCCAACCTTTCGCCGTCGAGCGTCACCGCCACCAGCTTGGCGCAGCCGTCGAGCCGCAGCTCGGTATCGTCATGACCGCTATGGCGCCGCACGAGCAGGCGCGAATAGACGCGCGTCACCTCGTCGAAGATGTCGAACTTCAGGTCCACGCGGTCCAGGTTGAACGCGGGGGCCTGGTAATGTTTCAGGTATTTCACTTCGGGTTGCTGGGCCATGTCTTCACCTAATCAAGGGCCGTTTCAGGTGATTCCGCCCTGCTGCTGCTCGCTGGCGTGGTCGGCCAGCCGCGCAGACACCACTGCGGCGGGATAGCGCCGCAGCGACAATTCGGCCCGGCGATGGCGGGCCTGGCGGAATCCGTGTTTCAGTGTTTGAGCCAGCGCGCGCCGGCAGGTTTCAGCAACAGCCGGCAGGTATCGGCCGGGGCCGCCTGCAGCAGCACGTTGAACGTCATCAATTGGTCGCGCCGGAAGGCGTGCAGCTTGACCGTCTCGCCCGGCTGGAAGCGCGCCAGCGCCTTGTCCAGATCGCCCACCTTCAGGCGGTCGAGCGCCACCACCACGTCGCCGCCGGAGAGGCCGGCCTGCTGCGCGGCGCCGCCATCCAGCACGTGGGTCAGCTTCACCCCGAGCGGGTCGGTGGCGCTGCGCACGCCCAGCACCGCCCGCGCCGGCTTGCCTGCCAGCGCGTCGACCACACCACCGCGATCGTTCGCTCCCTCGGCCGGCGCCAGCGCCATCTCCACCCCCTGGCTCGCCAGCAGCTCCGGCAGCGGCAGGTCGACGGTGGAGCGCAGCGCACCATCGAAGAAGGCGCGCAGATCGAGCCCGGTGGCCTCTGCCGCGAGGCGCTCCCATTCGTCCTCGGCCAGACCCTGGCCGTCGGCCAGCCACTTCTGCCACAGGGCGCGCATCACGTCGTCGAGCGACTTGGCGTCGCCGCTCTCGCGCCGGATCAGCAAGTCCAATGCCAAGGCCGCCAAGGCACCTTTGGTGTAGTAGCTGACCAGACTGTTGGGGCTGTTCTCATCCTGACGATAGTACCTGGTCCAGGCGTTGAAGCTGGATTCTTCCAGGGTCTGCTTGCGCCGCCCGGCACCCCGCTCGACGCCGCTGATGGTCTCCGCGAGCAGGCCGAGGTAACGCTTCTCGTCGATCAACCCGCAGCGCACCAGGGTCAGCTCGTCGTAGTACGAAGTCCCCCCCTCGAACGCCCACAGCAGGCGGGTATGGTTTTCCCGGCTCAGGTCGTAGGGGGAGAATGCCGCCGGCTTCAGGCGCTTGACGTTCCAGCTGTGGAAGTATTCGTGGCTGATCAGCCCCAGGAGGCGCAGATAGCCGTCGCCGATGGTCTTGTCGCCCGCCTGCGGCAGGTCGTCGCGATTGGCCAACAGCGCGGTCGAGGCGCGATGCTCCAGCCCACCGTAGACGTCCTTGCCGACGTAGAGCAGAAACACGTAGCGCTCGAACGGCGCGGGTTGGCCGAACAGATTGATCTGCCATTCGCAGATCTTCTTCACGTCGCGAGCCAGGCGCTTGAGATCGGCCCGGAAACGGCCGGCGACGACAAACTCGTGCGGCACGCCGCAGGCCTTGAAGCTGACGCGCTCGAACTCCCCCATCTCCACCGGGTGATCGATCAGCTCGTCGTAATCGGCCGCGCGGTAGACGCCGAACCCGGATTTTTTCTTGACCTCGTGCGCCGGCAGGCTGGTGGCCAGCTGCCAGTCGGCGAATGCCTTGCCCTCGGGCGGCAGGATCGCCACCTCGCAGGAGCTACTTTGGTAGCCTTCCGCCATCAGGAACACGCTGCTACCGTTAAAAAAGCCGCGCTCGCCATCGAGGTACGCGCCCCGCACCGACAGGTCGAAACAGTAGACCTGATAGCGCAAGGTCAGCTTCCCCGCCACCGGCGCCGCCTGCCAGCTATGCTTGTCGAGCTGGGTCAACGCCACCGCCTGTCCGGCGGACTCGGCCTGCAGCGTCACAATCTGGCGGGCGAATTCGCGGATCAGGTAGCTGCCCGGAATCCAGGCCGGCAAACGCACGATCTGCCCCTCACTGGCCGGGCGCGCCACCGTCATGACGACCTCGAACAGATGAGCTTCGGGCGAGAGGGGGGATATCTGGTAGCGGACGGGCACGGTCATGGCGAATTACCTGTCATGGCGAAAAGCGCCGATTCTAGCATCGCACTGCGCGGAATGCTGCCCGGCAAGCCGAGTTGATCCAAATCAAAGGTCCCTTGCCTGATGACAATATAATCCGGAACAGTCGCAGCATCGGGTGAGAGCACCCGGGAGGGAAATTCCGCGGACCGAAATGCCGGACGATAGGCGCCAAAAGCACAAGCCACGGCTGGTCCGGCCAATGCAATTGTTTTAGAATGATCAGATAAATAAAGGGGGAAACTGCGTCTGTTGCCGCCATGAGCGAGCAGTGGCGCCCCCCGGGCAACGATCATGCCCTTGATTTATCTCAAGTTCGGAATTTCAGCGAGTTGAAGTCCCTTTCCACATGGGGACGGAAAACCGGGCTTCAAGTCGCCACGGATTGTAAAAAAAGTTCTGAGTTAGCAACCTTGGAGAGAATCGTAAATGGAATCGCAATCCACTTATAACTATAAGGTGGTGCGCCAGTTTGCCATCATGACCGTCGTATGGGGCATTGTTGGCATGCTAGTGGGCGTCGTCATCGCCGCCCAGCTGGTGTGGCCGGAGCTCAATTTTGGGCCCTACTTCCACTTCGGCCGCCTGCGCCCGCTGCACACCAACGCCGTCATCTTCGCCTTCGGCGGCTGCGGCCTGTTCGCCACCTCGTACTACGTGGTGCAACGCACCTGTAACGTCCGGCTGATCTCGGACAAACTGGCTGCCTTCACCTTCTGGGGCTGGCAACTGGTGATCTTGGCCGCGGCCATCACCCTGCCGCTGGGACTCACGTCCAGCAAGGAATACGCCGAGCTCGAATGGCCGATCGATATCCTGATCACCATCGTCTGGGTCGCCTACGCCATCGTGTTCTTCGGCACCATCGCCATCCGCAAGGTCAAGCATATCTATGTAGCCAACTGGTTCTACGGTGGCTTCATCCTGGCCGTGGCGCTGCTGCACATCGTCAACAACCTGGAAATCCCGGTGACGATGTGGAAGTCCTACTCGGTGTACAGCGGTGCCGTCGACGCCATGGTGCAATGGTGGTACGGCCACAACGCCGTGGGCTTCTTCCTGACCGCCGCCTTCCTCGGCATGATGTACTACTTCGTACCGAAGCAGGCTGGTCGCCCGGTGTACTCCTACCGCCTGTCCGTGGTGCACTTCTGGGCGCTGATCTTCACCTACATGTGGGCCGGCCCGCACCATCTGCACTACACCGCCCTGCCTGACTGGACCCAGTCTGTCGGCATGGTGTTCTCGCTGATTCTGTTCGCACCGTCCTGGGGTGGCATGATCAACGGCATCATGACCCTGTCCGGCGCCTGGCACAAACTGCGCACCGACCCGATCTTGAAATTCCTGGTGGTCTCGCTGTCGTTCTACGGCATGTCCACCTTCGAAGGCCCGATGATGGCCATCAAGACCGTGAACGCCCTGTCGCACTACACCGACTGGACCATTGGCCACGTGCACTCCGGCGCTCTGGGCTGGGTCGGCTTCATCACCATCGGCTCGATGTACTACCTGCTGCCGCGCCTGTTCGGCCGTGAAGAAATGCACAGCGTCAAGCTGATCGAAGCTCACTTCTGGCTCGCTACCGTCGGCGTGGTGCTGTACATCGCCGCACTGTGGATTTCCGGCGTGATGCAGGGCCTGATGTGGCGCGCGCTGAACCCGGACGGCACCCTGACCTACGCCTTCGCCGAAGTCGTCAAGGCCACCTACCCGTACCACTTTGTCCGCCTCTTGGGTGGTGCCCTGTACCTGACCGGCATGTTGGTCATGGCTTACAACACCTTCCGTACCGTCACTGCCGGTCGCGCCGTTGACGCCAAGATCCCGTCCGTCACCGCCTCGGCACACGCTTAAGCGGAAAGGGTTAAGAAGAACATGGAAAAGATTCAGAAACTGGTTGAAGAGCACGTCGGCTACCTGATCGTATTGACCGTCCTGGTGATCAGCGTGGCCGGCCTGGTGGAAATCGTACCGCTGATGTTCCAGAAATCCACCACCGAGCCGGTCGCCGGCGTCAAGCCGTACAACGCGCTGCAACTGGCGGGGCGTGACATCTACATCCGCGAAGGCTGCCACGTCTGCCACTCGCAGATGATCCGCCCGTTCCGTGCCGAAACCGAGCGTTACGGTCACTACTCCGTGGCCGGCGAGTCGGTTTACGACCACCCGTTCCTGTGGGGTTCCAAGCGCACCGGCCCGGACCTGGCCCGTGTCGGCGGCCGCTATTCCGACGAATGGCACCGCGTGCACCTGACCAACCCGCGCGACGTGGTACCGGAATCCAACATGCCGGCCTTCCCGTGGCTGGCCAAGAACCTGGTCGACGCCGAAGTGCTGCCGAAGAAGATGGCCGCACTGCGCAAGGTAGGCGTGCCGTACACCGACAAGGACATCGCCGAGGCAACCGCCCAGGCGCAAGGCAAGTCGGAACTGGACGCTGTCATCGCCTACCTGCAAGGTCTCGGTCTTGCACTCAAGAACGTACGTTAAGCCATGGATTGGACCAATCTGGGGCGCAGCCTGTTCACGGTGTTCTGCTTCGTCGTGTTCATCGTGATCCTGCTGGGGGCCTACAGCAAGAAATCCAAGAAACGGTACGAGGAGGCAGCCAACCAGCTGTTCCTCGATGACGACAAGGTGCAGGAGGCCGGCAAGGACTCGCCGGCCTCCAACGGAGCAAAACAATGAGTGATTTCGTAAGTGATTTCTGGGGCGTATACATCGCCGTCGTGGTAATCGTCGGCATCGTAGGCCTCGCCTACCTGCTCTTCAGCCAGTCCAAGACTAACCTGAAGAAGGGCGAGAAGGTCGAGACCGTCGGCCATGTCTGGGACGACGACCTGGAGGAGTACAACAACCCGCTGCCGCGCTGGTGGATGATGCTGTTCTACATCACCCTGGTGTTCGGCGCGGTGTACCTAGTGCTCTACCCCGGCCTTGGAACCTTCAAGGGTATCCGCGGCTGGACGTCGGTCGGCCAGTACAACGAGGAGCGCAGCCAGGCCGAAGCCAAGTACCAGCCGCTGTACGACAAGTTCCTGAAGCAGGACATCCAGACCGTGGCGGCCAATCCGGAAGCCCAGGCCATGGGCAAGCGCCTGTTCCAGACCTACTGTGTGCAGTGCCATGGTTCTGACGCCCGCGGCGCCAAGGGGTTCCCGAACCTGACCGACAACGACTGGCTGCATGGCGGCACGCCGCAGAAGATCGAGGAGACCATCACCATCGGCCGTCACGGTCAGATGCCGGCCTGGGGTGCGGCATTCGGCGAGGAAAAGGTCAAGGACGTGGCCAACTACGTGATGTCGCTGTCCGGCAAGAAACATGACGCCGACCGCGCGGCTCGCGGCAAGGAAACCTTCTCCGCCGTGTGCGCGGCCTGCCATGGCCCGGACGGCAAAGGCAACCAGGCCATGGGGGCTCCGAACCTGACTGACAACATCTGGCTGTACGGTGGTACCGAAAAGACCATCATCGAGACCATCACCAACGGTCGCAACAACCAGATGCCGGCCTGGAAGGACTTCCTCGGCGAAGGCAAGGTACACCTGCTGGCGTCCTACGTCTGGGGGCTGTCCAACAACACCAAGGCTCAGTAAGTCTTGATTCGCAATACTGCCCGCTCGTCGCGGGCAGTATTGCTTGGCACCAATGCTTAGCATGCAAACATAATATAAAATTTTTAATAGAAGCTTTCGGCAAATCGGTATACACCGCTTTCCCAAAATCTTTTCGCAGGAAATCACGATGCCCGAATCACTGAAAGATATCCCCATCAAGGTGGAGCAACGTGCCACGCAGAAGAATGCGGCACAGGACACCACGGAAGTGTCGTTGTACGAAGAGCGTCAGAAAATCTATCCGCGCAGCGTCAAAGGCCTGTTCAACAACTGGCGCATCGTGTTCGTGCTGGGCACTCAGCTCGTCTTCTTCGGCATTCCCTGGCTGATGTGGAACGGTCGCCAGGCCGTGCATTTCGACCTGGTCAACCGCCAGTTCCACCTGTTCGGGCTGACCATCTGGCCGCAGGACTTCGTCTATCTCGCCGCCCTCCTGATATGCAGCGCCTTCGGTCTGTTTGCCTGGACCACCATCGCGGGTCGGCTGTGGTGCGGTTATTCCTGTCCGCAGACGGTGTACACCGAGATCATGCTGTGGATCGAGCAATGGGTTGAAGGCGACCGCAACAAGCGCATGAAGCTCGACAAGCAGCCGATGAACCTCACCAAGTTCCGCATCAAGTTCACCAAGCATACGCTGATGGTGCTGTTCTCCTTGGTCACCGGTTTCACCCTGGTTGGCTACTTCACGCCGATCCGGGATCTGGTCGCCGCCGCGCCGGGCTTCAATTACGGTCCGTGGGAAACGTTCTGGATGTTCTTCTACGGCGGCTTCACCTATTTGTTCGCCGGCATGATGCGCGAGCAGGTGTGCAAGTACATGTGCCCGTACGCCCGCTTCCAGGCCGTCATGTTCGACGCCGATACGCTGATCATTTCCTACGACGAGAAGCGCGGCGAACCGCGTGGCGCGCGCAAGAAAGGCCTCGACCCGCGCAGCGAAGGGCTGGGCGATTGCATCAACTGCAGTATCTGCGTGCAGGTCTGCCCGGTCGGCATCGACATCCGCAACGGTTTGCAATACGAATGCATCGGCTGTGCCGCCTGTATCGACGGCTGCGACGAGGTCATGGACAAGATGGGCTACCCGCGTGGCCTGATCCGCTACACCACGGAAAATGCCCTGGAAGGCAAATACAGCGAGAAGGAGATCGTCTCGCGCCTGAAACGGCCGCGCGTGGTGCTGTACTCGCTGCTTCTACTCACCATTCTGATCGCTGCCGTCGTCTCGTTCTCGCAACGCAAGCCGTTCAAGGTGGACATTATCCGTGACCGCGCCTCGCTGGTCAGAGAAACCGACGAAGGCTGGCTGGAGAACAGCTATAGCGTGAAAATCATCAACGTCTCGGAACGAACCCAGCGCTTCCAGCTCTCAGTCGAGGGCCTGCCGGGCATCAAGCTGGAAAGCGACAAGCCGATCATCACGGTCAAGGGCACCGAAACCGAAACCGTGCCGGTACGTGTCGAGGCCGACCCGCAATACGCCACCAAGGGCAGCCACGAAATCCACTTCGTGATCCAGTCCGCCGACGATCAGGCGCTGCGCGTGGAAGAAAAATCAAGTTTCATCGGAGAATAAGAGATGCAGAAGGCCCTCAATGTTTCGCGTCCCTGGTATCGGGAGCGCTGGCCATGGCTGCTGATGGCGGGCCCCGCTATCGTCGTGATCGCGGCCTTCGTCACCTTCGGCATCGCGATCAAGAGCGACGACGGCATGGTGGTGGACGACTACTACCAGCAAGGCAAGGAAATCAACAAGCAGTTGCATCGCGATGAGGTGGCCAAGGCCATGGGGTTGTCGGCCCAGGTTCTGTTCAGTGACGACATGCGCCAGGTGCGCGTCATCACCAGCAGCAAGCAGCCGCTGCCGGCCGAGCTGGAGCTGCAACTGCTGCACCCCGCCCAGGACGACTTCGATCAGCACATCACACTTCACCGCCTCAGCGACAACGTCTACCAGGGCACGGTCAAGCCCGCGCCGGCCAACCACTGGTATCTGCACCTGGAAGACAAGAGCAAGCAGTGGCGGGTGCAGGGCGATTGGCGCTCGGCCGAAGGCAACCAGGTTCTGCTCGGCACCCCTGCCCTGACTCCGGTGGAGAACTGAGATGAAGCGTCGACACGCCCTGCTGGGACTGGCCGCACTGGTGTTGAGCGGCTGCGCCACGCAAGGCGGCTATACGCCCGCCTACCTCAACGGCACCGTGTCGCTGGCGGGCGGCCCGCTCGAGCGCACTGGCAGCATGGTGCGTGTCACCCTGCTCGATGTCAGTCACAGCGATGCTCCGCCGCGCGTTCTGGCAGAACAATACCTGGAACAGCCCCCCACCTTCCCCGCCGGGTTCTCGCTGTGCTATGACCGCCACGCCATCCAGGCCGATGGGCGCTACGTCGTGGAGGCACGGGTCTTCGTCGATGGCGAGCTGCGCCTGGCCAGCCGGGAGCCACGCCGGGTATTGGACGGCTCCAGTGCCACGGTGGAAATCAGCGCCGAGCCGGTGGCACGCTGAGCGCTGTGCCAGATCAAAAAAACGGGGAGCCAGGCTCCCCGTTTTCATTCCAGCCTCAAACCGGCCGCAGCCGCGCAGTGAAGTGGCGCAGAATCGGCGGCTCGTAATCGAAGCACAAGCCGCGGATCGAGGCGGCACGCCGCTTGACGTCGATCAGGCAGTCGGCGATGTAGTCCATGTGGTCATTGGTATACACCCGGCGCGGAATGGTCAGACGCAGCAGCTCGAATGGCGACGGCTCCTGGGCGCCGGTCTGGGGATTGCGCCCGAGCAGCAGCGAGCCGATCTCGACACCGCGGATGCCGCCCTCCAGATACAGCTCGCACGCCAGCGCGTGGGCGGGGAACTGATCGGCCGGGATATGCGGCAACAGCTTTTTCGCGTCGACAAACACCGCGTGTCCGCCGGTCGGGGTCTGGATCGGCACGCCGCCCGCGCGTAGCCGCTCGCCCAGGTAGGCCACCTGGCCGATCCGGTAGCTCAGGTAGTCCTGGTCCATGCCCTCCTTCAGCCCCAGCGCCATGGCCTCCATGTCACGACCAGCCAGGCCACCGTAGGTGACGAAACCTTCCATCGGCACACAGCGCACCTGCACCGCGTGGAACAGCTCGATATCGTCCTTGAAGCAGCACAGGCCGCCGATATTGACCAGTGCGTCCTTTTTCGACGACATGGTGAACATGTCGCCATGGCTGAACATCTCACGCACGATGTCGGCGATGGCATGGCCGGCGTAATCAGGGTCGCGCTGCTGGATGAACCAGGCGTTTTCGGCGAAGCGCGCCGCGTCGATGATCACCGGGATGCCGTGGGCGCGCGCCAGCTTGCTGGCTTCGCGGATGCTGTGCATCGACATCGGCTGGCCGCCGGCACTGTTGCAGGTGATGGTGACGATCAGCCCGGCCACGTTGTCGGCACCGACCTCGGCGATCGTTTCGGCCAACCTTGGCAGGTCAAAATCACCCTTCCAGTTGTAAGCGGTCTCGGTATCGAAGGCCTGCGGCGTCAGCACATTGATGGCGCGGGCACCGGCGATCTCGACGTGCGCCTTGGTGGTGTCGAAGTGGTAGTTGGACAGGAACACCGGCGACGTGCCCTTGACGCGCTTGACCAGTTCCGGGAACAAAATCTGCTCGGCCCCTCGCCCCTGGTGGGTCGGAATGGTATGCGCGTAGCCGAACACCTCCCTGACCGTATCGGCCAAGTGGTAAAAATTGCGGCTGCCGGCATAGGCTTCGTCGCCCATCATCAGCCCGGCCCATTGCCGGTCGCTCATCGCACCGGTGCCGCTGTCGGTCAGGAGGTCGATATAGACGTCTTCGGCGCGCAGCAAGAAGGGATTCCAGCCGGCCTGCACGAGTGCTTGATGGCGTTGTTCGGGGGTGGTTTGCTTGATCGGTTCCACCATCTTGATGCGGAACGGTTCGGGAATGCGACGTGCCATGAGAGTCTCCCGGCTGTCGGCCGGCCGCGGGCGCAACAACGCCAGACGCGACGAGAGCGACAGCCTCTGTCTTCAGTTTAAACGGTATACGGGGAAAAGACGGATGCCACCGAGCGGCGGCGGAGAAACTCAGGCGCGGGGGAAGTCGTCGGCGAGGACGACGTCGAGGGTGTACCAATTCATGGGCAGGCTATTGCGGTTGGCCCCTGCCCGGGTCAAGCAAGCCAACGTGTTCATGGAAGTAGCACCTTGAAAAGCATTGCCGGATGGCCAGGCGAGACTACTCCACTCCATCTGCTCCGGCAAGCGTTGCAGGAAAACGGCCGCGCAGATCGCTATCGGCCCCTAGGGGCGTTGTATCATCGTCAGGATTCCTTAAGGGAATGACGCCAACATCGGGTAGAATTGCGCTTTCTCAAAACACACAAATCCTGCCGGGCCGACCTGCCCAGGCAGTACCCGGACGACACCAGAAATACAGGATGAAACCCACTTCTCGACCCGGCTGGCAGCGCCAAGCCTTCTATGTGCTGCTGGCGCTGATCGTGGTGCGCCTGTCGGCCATGGCCCTGATCCCGCTCAATGACACCACCGAAGCCCGTTACGCCGAGATTGCCCGCAAGATGCTGGAAACCGGCAACTGGGTGACGCTGTGGCACGACTACCAGATCCCGTTCTGGGCCAAGCCGCCGCTCTCCACCTGGTTGTCTGCCGCGTTCATGGGAGTGTTCGGGGTGAACGAGCTGGCGGCACGCCTGCCCGCCCTGCTGCTCTCCATCGGGACCGTAGCGCTGACCGCCTCGCTAGCCGCCGCACGCAGCGGTCGCGATGCCGCTCTGGCCTGCGTGCTGGTACTCGCCAGCGGCCTGCTGTTCTTCCTCGCGGCCGGCACGGTGATGACCGACCCGGCGCTGATGTTCTCCGTCACCCTGATCCAGACCGCCTTCTGGCATGCGCTGGCGCAGCGTAGCCGGCGCTGGGGCTATCTGTTCTTCGTCGGCATGGGGGTCGGCCTCTTGGCCAAGGGGCCGGTCGCCATCGTGCTGGCGGCGATGCCGATCGGGCTGTGGGTGATCGTCCGCAAGCAATGGAAACCCTTGTGGCAGCACCTGCCCTGGTTCGGCGGTCTCGTGCTCACGCTGCTGATCGCCGCGCCCTGGTACCTGCTGGCGGAACACCGCACCCCGGGCTTCCTGAATTACTTCATCATGGGCGAGCACGTCTCCCGCTTCCTCGATCCGGGCTGGAAAGGCGACCGCTACGGCTTCGCCCACGCCACCCCGCACGGCATGATCTGGCCCTATACCGTGGCCGCCCTGCTGCCGTGGTCGCTGGCGATGCTGCCCTGGCTGGTACGCCAGCGCCGCCGCCTGCCGGCCCTGTGTCGCGACCAGGACGGCTGGCTGCTGTACGCCTCCCTGTGGACCGTGATGACGCTGCTGTTCTTCAGCCTCTCCGGCAACATCATCTGGCCCTATTCGATGCCGATGCTGCCGGGCTTTGCCTTGCTGTTTGCCGAGTTGTGGCAACGTGCGGACCTGCCACAGCGCGGCCGCTGGCTACCGGCCCTGGGTCTGGTCAGCGCCGTGATCGCGCTGGCAGCCACCGCCGCCTTCGTGCTGCGGCCCGAGGCGGTCGGACGCAGCCAGAAACGGTTGATCGAAGCATGGCAGCACGAACAGCCGAGCCCGGACAGCCAGCTGCTGTACTGGGACCGCCGACGCGAGTTTTCCGCGGAGTTTTATTCCGCCGGCCGCGCCCGCAGCAGTACCGACTCGGCACGTTTCGAGGCGCTGCTGCACAATACGACGCGCGACTACATCGCCGTCGACGCCAAGGAAGTCGCGGAGCTGCCGCCGGCAGTACGGGCCGGCTTCGAGGAGATCGGCCGCTTCCGCAACATGAAAGACGTTACCCTGCTGCTGCGCGAACACCAGCCGCCACGATCTGCTGCGCCAGCCACTGAGCCTCTCCGGAGCCCGACATGAAGGAAGAGATCGTTCCTCCCTACCTGCTTGGCCTGCACGCGGCCGAGCGCCCCGCTGATCCATTGGTAAGCTGCATCATCCCGGCCTACAACGAGGCCGAGAACATCGTGCCACTGCTGCAGACACTGCATGGACTGCTCAAGGAGCATGGCTATCGCCATGAGCTGATCGTAGTCGACGACGGCAGCCGCGATGCCACCGTGGAAAAAGTGCTGAGCGAAACGGCCCCGCTACCGGTGACCCTGGTACAGCTGTCGCGCAACTTCGGCAAGGAGATCGCGCTGACCGCCGGGGTCAACCAGGCCGGGGGGGATGTGGCGGTGCTGATCGACGGCGACTTCCAGCATCCGCCCGAGCTGGTGCCGGAATTCCTGGCGCACTGGCGCCGCGGCTACGACATGGTGTACAGCGTACGCTCCAGCCGCGAAGGCGAGAGCCTGGCGAAGCGCTGCTTTACCCGCGTGTTCTACACCCTGCTGAATACCGGGGCTCGGCTGAAGATTCCGGAAAACACGCAGGACTTCCGCGTGCTCGACCGCAACATCCTCGACGCCCTGCGCGCCATGCCGGAGCGCGACCGCTTCATGAAAGGGCTGTACAACTGGGTCGGCTTCACCCGGCTCGGGCTGGAGACCCATACCAACGCCCGCCGTTCGGGCCAGAGCAGTTTCAACTTCAAGCGCCTGCTCGATCTCGGGCTGACCGGACTGACCTCGTTCTCCACCATGCCGCTGCGCATCTGGACCCTGGTCGGCAGCGCCATTTCGCTGGTGGCGATCGGCTACGCCTTCTACGAGGTGTTCCGCACCCTGGTCTACGGCAACCCGCTGCACGGCTGGCCGACGCTGGCGGTCGCGGTGACCTTCCTCGGCGGCATCCAGTTGCTCTCGATTGGCATCCTAGGCGAATACGTCGGACGGATTTTCGATGAAGTGAAGCAGCGTCCGAATTACCTGATCAGCCGTATCGTCTCCCCGGCCGACAAGGAACACGCCCCGCACCATGAAACGTGAACTGCTGGTATTCGGCTGCGTCGGCGTCAGCGCCATGCTGGCGCACTTCGTCATCGTCAGCCTGTGGCTGGTGCCGCTGGGCCTGCCGCCGCTGGCGGCCAATGTCGCCGCCTTTCTGCTGGCATTCCAGATCAGCTACTGGGGACACCGCCGGCTGACCTTCCAGGCCCACCATGTCCCGCACCGCCAGTCGCTGCCTCGTTTTTTCGGCGTGGCCAGCCTGAGCTTCGGATTGAACGAGGCCCTGTACTTCGTGCTGTTGCGCTTCACCGCGCTGGATTACCGCAGCGCCCTGCTGCTGGTGCTGGTGCTGGTGGCCGTGTTCACCTTCGCGCTGAGCAAGCTGTGGGCCTTTGCCGGGAAGCATCCGGCATGAGCCGCCGACTGACCCTGTGCGCCGACGATTTCGCCCAGTCGCCCGCCATCAGCGAAGGGATTCTCGAGCTCCTGGAACGCCGCCGCCTGAGCGCCACCAGCGTGTTCAGCCTGTCGCCGCTGTGGCCGGCGCTGGCCGGTGAACTGGCACAGCGAGCCCCCGATGCCGACATCGGCCTGCACTGCAACCTGACCCACCCGTTCGACGACAGCGCGCGGCCGCTCGGCCACTGGCTGCTCTACAGCCAGCTCCGTCTGCTGTCGCGCCCGGCCTTGCGCGCTACGCTGCTGCGCCAGATCGACGCCTTCGCCGAGCATTTTGGCCGGCTCCCGGACTACCTAGACGGCCACCAGCACGTGCATGCCCTGCCGGTGGTACGCGACGCGCTGCTCGAAGCCGTGGCGCTGCGCTGGAACGGCCGGGCTCGACCCTATCTGCGGGCACCGGACCGGCTCGGCGACAGCGGCGACAGCCCGGGCAAGGGGATGGTGCTCAAGGCGCTGTGCGCCGGCTTCACCGGCATTGCCCGCCATCGCGGCCTGAGCACGCCAGGCTGGTTCGGCGGGCTGTACTCCTTGACGGCGGAGGCGGATTTTCCCGGTCTGATGCGGCGCTGGCTGCAGCGCTGCCAAGACGGCGGCCTGATCATGTGCCACCCGGGGCTGCCGGCCGAGGACAGCAGCGACCCGATCGGCGCGGCACGACAGCAGGAATACCGCTATCTGGCCAGCGCCGCCTTCCAGGAAGACTGCCAACGCAACGACATCGTTCTGGAACGCTTCGCCCAGCCGCTCAGGCTGGGGAGTTGAGAACCGGCCAGGGCAGCGCCTCGGGTTGCCGCTCCGGTTGTTGCAGAGCGGCCTGCAACGCCTCGGAGAGGAACTGCGCACCGTGCTGGGGCGGACAGACGAAGTGGAAGCGTGCGCCATCCAGGTGGAACGCCAGCGAGTAGGCGTGCAGATAGCCCCGGTCGGACGGCGTGCCGCCGTACAGTTCGTCGCCCAGGATCGGCACCGACAGGCTTTTCAGCGCCACGCGCAGCTGGTGCGTCTTGCCGCTGTGCGGGCGCAGGATGAACAGCCGCAGCCCCGGCGCCAGCGAAAAGCTGAAGAACTGGGTGATGGCGGGGTTGGCCGAAGACGGCAGCAGACGCCAGGCACCGCCGCGGCCCTTGATCATATCGCCCCGCACCAGTCCCTGTTTCTTCTGCGGCTTGCGGTCCGACAGCGCCAGGTAATATTTCTCGATCTCGCGCGCGGCGAAGGCTTCGGCCAACCTTGACGCCACCTCGGCCGAGCGCGCCACCAGCAACAGCCCCGAGGTGAGCCGGTCAAGACGATGCACCGGCCACAAGGCGTCATCGGCCAATTGCGCGCGCAGTGCCTCCATCAGCCCTGCCTCGTCGCCCTGACGATGAAAACTCACGCCGGGATGCTTGGCGATGACGTAGAAACGGGGATCGGTGGCAATCAGGTCGAACACGGCGCACTCACCATGAAAAAGAGGCCGATTCTAACAGCGAAGCGGCCTCTGGTTTTCAGTCTTGCTCAGGACAACGCTTCGTTCATGCGCGCCTCGGCCTCCATGCGCATGCGCTTGCGGATCTCCGCGTCGCGGAAGCGCTTGCGATGGGTCTCGGTATCGAGCGACAGCGCCGGCACCGCCGCCGGCTTGCCCTGCTCCATCGCCACCATGGTGAAGTAACAACTGTTGGTGTGACGCACCGTACGCTGCTGGATGTCTTCGGCCACCACCTTGATGCCGACTTCCATCGAGGTGCGGCCGACGTGGTTGACGCTGGCGTAGAACGTCACCAGCTCGCCGACGTGGATCGGCTGCTTGAACAATACCTGGTCCACCGACAGCGTCACCACATAGCAGCCGGCGTAGCGGCTGGCACAGGCGTAGGCCACCTGGTCCAGCAGCTTCAGCAGCACGCCGCCGTGCACATTGCCGGAGAAGTTCGCCATATCGGGCATCATCAGTACCGACATCACCAGCTCGCGCTGCGTCGGATGATTGCTCGTTTCAGTCATTTTCTGTGTTCCCTGGGTCATTATCTATCTGTTATGTACTGCAGTAGAATCGCTGTCTACCGCTCCCCGGACGATACCATGAACGCCCTTTCGCGACTGTTCGACTACGCGCGCCAGTACCGGCGGGATGCCCGCCTCGCCGCACTGTACTCGGTGCTCAACAAGTTCTTCGACATCCTGCCCGAGGTGCTGATCGGCGTCGCCGTCGACGTGGTGGTCAACAAGCAAGCTTCGTTCCTGGCGCGCTTCGGCATTACCGACACCATGCAGCAGTTGCTGCTGCTGGGCTTGCTGACGGTGCTGATCTGGGGCGGTGAATCGCTGTTCCAGTTCCTGTACGAGGTCAAGTGGCGCAACCTGGCGCAAAGCCTGCAGCACGAACTGCGGCTGGACGCCTACCGCCATGTGCAGAAGCTGCCACTCGCCTACTTCGAGAACAAGAGCACCGGCAAGCTGATGGCCATCCTCAACGACGACATCAACCAGATGGAGCGCTTCCTCAACGGTGGCGCCAACAGCATCATCCAGGTGTTCTGCTCCTCGCTGATGGTCGGCGCGGTGTTCTTCCTGCTGGCGCCCAAACTGGCGCTGATCTCGCTCCTGCCGGTGCCGCTGATCCTGTACGGCACCTTCTGGTTCCAGCGCCGCCTCGCACCGCGCTACGCCGAGGTGCGCGAGGCCGCCGGCGTCATCAACGGCCGCCTCAACAACAACCTGCTTGGCATCGCCACCATCAAGGCCTTCACCGCCGAAGAGTTCGAAGCCGCCCACATTCACGACGCCAGCGAGCATTACCGCCGCACCAACGCGCGCGCCATCCAGCTCTCGGCCGCCATCACCCCGGTGATCCGCATGGCCATCCTGGCGGGCTTCGTCGCCACCCTGGTCTACGGCGGCTGGATGGCCACCCACGGCGAAATCGGTGTCGGCAGCTACTCGGTGCTGGTCTACCTGACCCAGCGCCTGCTGTGGCCGCTCACCGGGCTTGCCGACATCGCCGACCTGTACCAGCGCTCGATGGCCTCGATCGAGCGCGTGTTGGGGGTGCTGGCCACGCCCCAGACCATCCCCTACGAGGGCCGTCATCTTGCGGCGGAACACGTCGCCGGACGGCTGGAATTCGACGCACTGTCCTTCGCCTACGCCGACGCCCCCACGCTGCAGGACGTCACGCTCACCATCGAGCCCGGCCAGACCGTCGCCTTCGTCGGCGCTACCGGCTCCGGCAAGAGCACGCTGGTGAAACTGCTGCTGCGCTTCTACCAGCCCCAGACCGGACAGATCCGCCTCGACGGTCACGACATCCAGCAGCTCGACCTGACCGACCTGCGCCGCGCCATCGGCTACGTCAGCCAGGACGTGTTCCTGACCGACGGCAGCGTGGCCAACAACATCGGCTACGGCCTGGGCCAGGTCAGCCGCGAGGCGATCGTGGCCGCCGCCAAGGCGGCGGAAGCACACGATTACATCGAACGCCTGCCGCAGGGCTACGACACCCAGATCGGCGAGCGCGGCCAGAAACTGTCGGGCGGCCAGCGCCAGCGCCTGGCCTTGGCGCGCGCCATCCTGAAGAATCCGCCAGTCCTGGTGCTGGACGAGGCCACCAGCGCGGTGGACAACGAAACCGAGGCCGCCATCCAGCGCTCACTCGACGTCATCTCGCGTACCCGCACCACCCTGGTGATCGCCCACCGCCTGTCCACCGTACGCCACGCCCACTGCATCCACGTCATGGAGCACGGCACCATCGTCGAGTCCGGCACCCACGACAGCCTGCTGGCGCAAAACGGCAGCTACGCTGCGCTGTGGCGGCTGCAGACCGGCGAGCGCTCCGTTCTCGACAGTCCGCCGAGCCTGGTCTAAGTCCAGGCCAGGACCCAGGCGCGGCTCGCACCCGGGTTACGCTAATCAAGTGATTGTTTAACAATTGTTAAGACGCCGGGATTCACGGCAACCCTGCGTCTATAATCCCGCCCAAGTTGGCCCCAGGCAGCGCCGCGGCAAACCGGTCGTCCCGTGCTAGCGGCTGCCCCCCCCCCTGCCATCACCCCCAGGTCACGCCACGCGCACACCTGTCCCGATTCCCGACTGTTACTCCGTGGAGGCACTCATGTTCAAACACTCGAAAACCCTGCTCACCGCCGCCGTCGCCCTGAGCGTCGGCCTCGCCGCCTGCACCACCAACCCGCAGACGGGCCAAAGCCAGATGAGCAAGACCGCCATGTACGGCCTCGGCGCCGCCGCCGCCTGTGGCATTGCCGGTGCCGCCACCCACGGCAGCAAGGGCGCACGCAACGCGGCGCTGGGCTGCGGCATCGTCGGGGCCGGCGTGGGTGCCTACATGGACTACCAGGAAAAACAGCTGCGCGACAAGCTGGCCAACACCCAAGTCGGCGTCGACCGCGTCGGCGACCAGATCAAGCTGACCATGCCGGACAACATCACCTTCGCCGTCAACAGCGCCGAGCTGCAGCCTTCCGTACGCACGGCGCTGACCGATGTCTCCAACGTGCTGACCCAGTACCCGGATACCACCATCACCGTCGCCGGGCACACCGACAACACCGGCAACGTGGCCTACAACCAGACGCTGTCGCAGCGCCGAGCCCAGTCCGTCGCGGGCTTCCTGCAATCGCGTGGCGTCGCCGGCAGCCGTATCAACCCCGTCGGCTACGGCCAGAACCAGCCGATCGCCAGCAACACCACGGCCGAAGGCCGCGCCAAGAACCGCCGCGTGGAAATCCTGATCAACCCGAAAGCCAGCTGATCGCCGCATCCGGCATGACAATCCAACCGGAGGCGTGTCCTCCGGTTTTTTGTTTTCGCCAGCGGCGGGCAAAAAAAAGGCCGACGAATAGTCGGCCTTAAAAACGCTCAGTAATGGAGGAACTACAATAAAACGCCCGCAAAGCAGCGCCCTGCGGAACCTGACCACACTGCCGCAAGGCGGCAATGCACAGATCCAGGGTGGCTATGCCACCCGTCCTGTCCCCAAACATGGGGCCAGAACAACATTCGTTCAAGTCTAACCTTGCCAGGCTGTGCCCGTCTGAAGCATGCCCCAGACGAGCAACAGCGCTGGCAGGTATCGACTCACAGCAAGGAGGAAGATCAGCGACAGTCTTCTGCGCCAACCCCACACACCCTCCTGCTGCACAACACACACAACACACAGGGAGAGCTCGTAGTATAGTGAGCCCTAATCCATTCTAGAAATGAATTAAAATTATCGTTACCATTCACTAACGGAATGCACCAACATGGACATCAAAGCGCTGCGTTATTTCATTGAAGTAGTGCGCCGTCAAAGTTTTACCCGCGCCGCCGATGCCCTGTTCGTGACCCAGCCGACCATCAGCAAGATGGTCAAGCACCTGGAAGAAGAACTCGGCGTGCCGCTGATCATCCGCGAGGGACGCAGCTTCCAGCTGAGCGACGCCGGCAAGGTCGCCTACGAGCGCGGACAAGATGTGCTGGCCGCCATGAGCCGCCTGAAAACAGAGCTGTCGGACCTCTCGGCGCTGACCCGCGGCGAGCTCATCGTCGGCCTGCCGCCGATGGTCGGCGGCGCCTTCTTCGCGCCGGTGGTCAGCTCGTTCCGCGCTCACTACCCCAACGTCGAACTGAAAATGGTCGAATACGGTGCGCGCTCGATCGAGAGCAACATCCGTTCCGGCCAACTGGAAATCGGCGTAGCGGTGCTGCCGGTCGATCGCCAGGTGTTCAATACCTTCAGCTTCGTGCGTGACCGCCTGTGCCTGGTGGCCCCCGACCAGTCGCGCTGGCACGGCCAACGCAACATCAAACTCGCCGACATCGCCGACGAGCCGATCGTGTTCTACCCTGAGGACTTCTCGCTCTCCACCCTGGTCAGCCAAGGCTTTCGCCGCCTGGGCAAAACCATCCATATCGCCGGACGCAGTGCCCACTGGGACTTCATCGCCGCCATGGTGGAAGCCCGCCTCGGCATCGCGCTGCTGCCGGAAAGCGTGGCGGCCCGGTTGTACGGGCGCCCCTTCGACGTCATCCCGCTCGACGAGAAGGAGATCATCTGGCACCTGGCACTGATCTGGCAAAAGGATGTCTATCTTTCACACGCCGCGCGCGCCTGGATCCAGATGTCGCGTGACATGCTGGGTAGCCTGGAATAGACGAGGAAGCACGATGAAAATCCTGAAACTGCTGTTGCTCAGCCTGCTGCTGGCCGCCTGTTCGAGTCTCTCCTGGCAAAAGCCGCAGGTGTCGATCGCCGACATCGAGCCCGGCAAGAGCACGCTGTTCGAGCAGACCTTCACCCTCACCCTGCGGCTGCAGAACCCGAACAACTACGCCCTCTCGGCGAAAGGGCTGGTATTCGACGTCGCCGTCGGCGGCGAGAAACTGGCACGCGGGGTCAGCCCCCAGGCGATCCAGGTCGCGGCGCTGAGCGAAAGCCTGGTCAAGGTCGAGTTGCACACCAGCACCCGCCACTGGCTGAAACAGGTCGGTCGCCTGCTGGAACACCCGGACAGCACGCTGGACTATGAAATCAACGGCCAGCTGCAAGATATAAACGGCCTGGGCACGCTGCCGTTCAGCAGCAAGGGCGAATGGAGCCGCCCGCATTGAACAAGGCGGGTGCCAGGAGACCGGGGCTTGCCCCTCCAGGCAGCAGCGCTCCCGCCCTCCAGGGCGGCGCCTTCCCATGAAAGACGGGCGAGCCAGGCTTTACAAGAGAGAATCGGCCTTGCTCGCCCAGGCGCGCAGCGACTCCAGAAACAGCCTAACCCGCCTGGGCTGCCCGCTGGTCGCATAGACAGCATGCATTTGCGGATCCTGGCCACGGGAAGAGGTCACCCGATAATCCGGGCAGACTTTGACGAGAGCCCCCTCCTTGACCGCCGGCGCCGCCAGCCAGCTGGCCAATCGGGCAATCCCCACGCCATGCCGCGCCGCCTGATACACCGCGACGCCCGAATTGAAACGGTAGCAGGGCTCTACCTTGCTGCGGAACTGCCTCCCCTCCGAGACGAAATACCAGTCCTTCAGGATGCGAGGCGCTGTGTGCACGATAAGCTCATGCTCCACCAGTTCGTCGGGAAATACCGGTAGCCCACGCCGGCGAATGTAGTCCGGGCTGGCAAACAGATGACGGCGGTAATCCCACAAGGGGAAACCGATCAGTTCGCTGTCTTGGGGAAATGCCCCGCGTATCGCAAAATCCAGCTTTTCCCGGATCGGGTCCAGCAGTTCGTCACTGAAACGCACATCGATGCGCACATCGGGGTGCTGGGTGGCGAACTCGGCGATCACTCCCGGCAACACGCCGATGGCGAGGTTTTCCGGTGCGGCACACCGTATCCAGCCCTGCGCCGCCGCGCCAAGGCCGGCCAATTCCTCCTGAGCCTCCACCTGCAAATCCAGCATCTGCCTGGCGTAGGTGTAATAACTCTCCCCCGCCGCGGTCAGGCTCACCAATTTCTGCGAGCGCTGCAGCAGAGTACTGCCGACCTCGTATTCCAAGGCCTGAATCGCCCGCGTCACGGCGCTGGGAGAGCGCCCCAACAGCCGGGCCGCGGCGACAAAGCTGCGCTTTTCAGCCACGGTACAGAACACACTGATTTCCCACAGCAAGGGTAGCTGCATCGGCCCTCTTTCATTGCAATTAACGCAACACGATATTGCAACACAATCCGGGCTGCTCTTCTATACTCGCCGCCAATCGGTTCCTGGCATCTTGCCGCCGGGGCCATGCCATCACCTCGTTCAGAGCGATACCATGCTGACCTTGACCTTGCTATGCGGTTTTGCCCTCTGTGCCGGACTGATCGATGCCGCCGTCGGTGGTGGCGGCCTGATCCAGATTCCGGCGTTGTTCAACATCCTGCCTGCCGTGCCGTCCGCCACACTGCTCGGTACCAACAAGCTGGCGTCGGCCTGCGGCACCTCGCTCGCGGCCCGCTCCTTCATCGGCAGAGTAGCGATTCCCTGGAGCCTGGTGCTGCCAGCCGCCTTCAGCGCCTTTGCCATGGCGTTCCTGGGTGCCGCCGCCGTATCGGCGGTACCGACGGCGGTGCTGCGTCCGCTGGTACTGGTGCTCATCGTCGCCATGGCGCTCTATACCTTTTTCAAGAAGGACTTCGGAGCGGTGCGGCGCCCGCTCTCGATAGGCTGGCGCGAGCGTCTGCTGTCACTGCTGGTCGGTGGGGCGATCGGCTTTTATGACGGGCTGTTCGGCCCTGGCACCGGCAGCTTCCTGATCTTTCTCTTCATCCGCTGCTTTGCCTTCGACTTCCTGCAGGCTTCCGCCTCCGCCAAACTGGTGAACCTGGCCACCAACATTGCCGCACTGTGTTTTTTCGTCCCCACCGGCAAGGTGCTGTATGGCGTCGCCGCTCCGATGGCACTCAGCAACATGGTGGGGGCTTGGGTCGGAACCCGCATCGCCATGAAACGCGGCACCGCGTTCATCCGCATGCTGTTCCTGTGCCTGCTAGCCATCCTGATCGTCAAGCTCGGCTACGACATGATCAAGACTTGACCCCCGGCTTCCGGCCCTTGCCATGACCTCGCCGGCTCCTGGCCACGCAGCCCCCCGGCAAGCGGGTAGACATCCTGTGTCGACAGACGCGGCAGGGCCGGAAAATCCATCTAGAAAAGAAGGGCCGACGGCCAGCCCGCCGGTCTCGTTTTTCCATAAAAAAACGCCACCGTTTCCGGTGGCGTTTTGCTTGGATCTGGCAGTCGTGACGACTTAGATCATGCCCTTGCTTTTCAGCAGTTCGAACATGGTCTTGCCGATTTCGGCCGGGCTGCGGGTGTAGGCGATGCCAGCTTGCTCAAAAGCCTTGAACTTCTCTTCGGCGGTACCCTTGCCGCCGGAGATGATGGCACCGGCGTGGCCCATGCGCTTGCCCTTCGGCGCGGTAACGCCGGCGATGTAGCCGACCACCGGCTTGGTCACGTAGGCCTTGGCGAACTCGGCCGCTTCCTCTTCGGCGGAACCGCCGATTTCACCGATCATCACGATGGCATCGGTGTCCGGATCGTCCTGGAACAGCTTCAACGCGTCGATGTGGCTGGTGCCCGGGATCGGGTCGCCGCCGATACCGATACACGTGGACTGGCCCAGGCCCAGGGCGGTGGTCTGCGCCACGGCTTCGTAGGTCAGGGTGCCGGAACGGGACACGATGCCGATGCGGCCCGGGTTATGGATATGCCACGGCATGATGCCGATCTTGCACTCGCCCGGGGTGATGATGCCGGGGCAGTTCGGGCCGATCAGGCGGATGCCGGCTTCGTCGACGGCTTTCTTCACGTACAGCATGTCGAGGGTCGGCACGCCTTCGGTGATGCAGACGATCAGCTTCACGCCGGCGTCCACGGCTTCCAGGATGGAGTCCTTGGCAAATGCTGCCGGTACGTAGATCACCGAGGCGTCAGCCTGGGTCTCGCGTACGGCATCCTTCATGGTGTTGAACACCGGCAGGCCCAGGTGCTCGGAACCGCCCTTACCCGGGGTCACACCACCAACGACCTTGGTGCCGACCTTCAGCGCTTGTTCGGCGTGGAAAGTCCCGTTCTTGCCGGTGAAACCTTGCACCAGCACTTTCGTATCTTTGTTGACCAATACGCTCATTTTGAAATCCTTATGCGGTGCAGGTGATTAGAGGGCGGCGACAGCAGCAACGATCTTCTCGGCTGCGTCGTTCAGGCCCTGGGCGGAGGTCAGCTTCAGACCGGATTCGTCCAGGATCTTGGCGCCCAGCTCGGCGTTGTTGCCTTCCAGGCGCACAACGACCGGCACGGTCACGTTCACTTCCTTCACAGCAGCAATGATCGCCTCGGCAATCATGTCGCAACGCACGATACCGCCGAAGATGTTGATCAGCACGCCCTTCACCGAGGTATCGGCCAGGATCAGCTTGAACGCCTCGATCACGCGCTCCTTGGTGGCGCCACCGCCCACGTCCAGGAAGTTGGCCGGCTGGCCGCCCTTCAGCTTGATGATGTCCATGGTGGCCATCGCCAGACCGGCACCGTTCACCATGCAGCCGATGTTGCCTTCAAGGGCCACATAGTTCAGGTCGAACTCGGAAGCCTTCACTTCGCGTTCGTTTTCCTGCGACTTGTCGCGCTGGGCCAGCAGTTCCGGGTGACGGTACAGGGCGTTGGAGTCGAGGTTGATCTTGCCGTCGACGCAAGCCAGTTCGCCGTTTTCACGCAGCGCCAGCGGGTTCACTTCGAACAGCGCGAAGTCGTTGGCGACGAAGGCTTCGTAGGCGCCCAGCATCAGCTTGGTGAATTCGCCAACCTGCTTGCCGGAGAGGCCCAGGGCAAACGCGCAGTCGCGTGCCTGGAACGGCTGCATGCCGACCAGCGGGTTCACTTCGACCTTGATGATCTTTTCCGGGGTTTCTTCGGCGACCTTCTCGATTTCCACGCCGCCTTCGGTGGACACCATGAACACCACGCGCTGGGAACCGCGGTCAACCACGGCGCCCAGGTACAGTTCGCGCTGTACCGGGTACATGTCTTCGCACACCAGCACGCTGTTGACCGGCTGACCGGCCGCGTCGGTCTGATAGGTCACCAGATTGGTGCCGATCAGCGTCTTGGCGACTTCGGCGGCTTCTTCGCGGCTCTTCACCACTTTCACGCCACCGGCCTTGCCACGGCCACCGGCGTGGACCTGGGCCTTCACAACGGCAAACTTGCCACCCAGCTTGTCGTAAGCAGCGGCGGCTTCTTCCGGCGAGTGAGCCAGAATGCCTTGTTGCACCGGCAGGCCGTACTTGGCCAGCAGCTCTTTCGCTTGGTATTCGTGCAGGTTCATCTATGGTTTCCTTTCGGTGGATAGTCGGCAGGCCTTTCGGCCAACCTTGCTATGCCTGGGATTCTGCAAATTTACCGCCCGCATCACGGGCGGATGGGTCAATCAATCCAGCGCAAGACGAGAGTTCAGACTCGGCGAGCAGAGACAAGACGAGGCGCTCGGAGCGCAGCAACCGGAATGTACATCAAGTACATAAGGGTTCCGAAGCGCTGAGCGAATATAAAATCCGCCCGCCGTGCGCGCAACAGCGTCTTGACACCGTCGCCGGCTGAAAACCGTTTTAGCCGTGCAGCGCGCGCTTGTCTGCCGCCAGCGCCGCCTCATGTACCACTTCGGACAGCGACGGATGGGCGTGGACGATGCGTGCCAGGTCTTCGCTGGCCGCCTTGAACTCCATCGACACCACGCCTTCGGTGACCAGCTCGGACACCATCGGGCCGATCATGTGCAGGCCGAGGATGCGGTCGGTCTTGGCGCAAGCCAGGATCTTCACGGTACCTTGCGCCTGCCCGAGGCCGAGCGCGCGGCCGTTGGCCGCGAAGCCGGACGTGCCTTTCTTGTACTCGATGCCTTCGGCCTTGAGCTGCTCTTCGGTCTTGCCGACCCAGGCGATTTCCGGCGAGGTGTAGATCACCCACGGAATCACGCCGAAGTCGACGTGCGGCTTCTGGCCGGCGATGCGCTCGGCCACGGCCACGCCCTCTTCCGACGCCTTGTGCGCCAGCATCGGGCCGCGCACCACGTCGCCGATGGCCCAGATGTTCGGCAGGTTGGTATGGCAGTGGTCATCCACCACCACGAAGCCACGCTCGTCCATCTGCAGGCCGACGCTCTCGCCGCCCAGACCGGCGGTGTTCGGCACGCGGCCGATCGACACGATCAGCTTGTCGAATTCGGCGCTGAAGGCTTCGCCGTTCAGCTCGTAGTTGACGGTGACGCTGTCGGCCGCGGTCTTGATCTCGCCGATCTTCACGCCCAGCTTGATGTCGAGACCGGTGTCCTTGGTCAGCGTCTTGAAGGCTTCCTTGGCGATCTGCTGGTCGGCGGCGGCGAGGAAGGTCGGCATCGCTTCGAGGATGGTCACCTCGGCGCCCAGACGCTTCCATACCGAGCCCATTTCCAGGCCGATCACGCCGGCGCCGATCACACCCAGGCGCTTCGGTGTGGCGCTCAACGCCAGGGCACCGGCGTTGTCCAGCACCAGCTGGTTGTCGACCGGCAGACCCGGCAGCTGACGCGGGTTGGAACCGGTGGCGATGATGACGTGGGTGGCTTCCAGGGTATCCACCACGGCACCGTTGTCGCTGACCTCGATCACCCAGCGCTCGCCCTGGCGGCCTTTCAGGCTGGCCAGGCCGTGGATGTTCGCAACCTTGTTCTTCTTGAACAGGAAAGCGATACCGCCGGCGTTCTTGGTGATGATGCCGTCCTTGCGCTTGAGCATCTCGGCGACGTCCATCTTGGCGCCGTCCACCGTGATGCCGTGCTTGGCAAAGTCGTGCTGCACGGCGTGGAAGTTTTCCGACGACTGCAGCAGGGCCTTGGACGGGATGCAGCCTACGTTCAGGCAGGTACCACCGAGGGAAGGCTTGCCTTCCGGATTCTTGTAGGCGTCGACGCAAGCGGTGTTGAAGCCCAACTGCGCTGCGCGAATGGCGGCCACGTAGCCGCCGGGGCCGCCGCCGATGACGACGACGTCAAACTGCTGACTCATTGAATTCCCCTGTTTCGCGGAGGCCGGTCCAAGCAAACTGCCTGGGCCGGCTCCGTGTCGCCGTCTCTGCAAGAAACGGCGACGCACATTCGTAATGCCCGGGAACGCTCGATCCCGGGCAGGCAAGACCTTACAGGTCGAGGATCAGGCGGGCCGGATCTTCGATCGCGTCCTTGATCGCCACCAGGCTCAGCACGGCTTCGCGGCCGTCGATGATGCGGTGGTCGTAGGACTGCGCCAGGTACATCATCGGGCGCACCACCACCTGGCCGTTCTCGACTACAGCACGCTCCTTGGTAGCGTGCATGCCGAGGATCGCGGACTGCGGCGGGTTGATGATCGGGGTCGACATCATCGAACCGAAGGTACCGCCGTTGGAGATGGTGAAGGTACCGCCGGTCAGCTCTTCCACGGTCAGCTTGCCTTCCTGGGCACGCTTGCCGAAGTCGGCGATCTGCTTCTCGATCTCGGCCAGGGAGAGTTGGTCAGCATTACGGATCACCGGTACCACCAGGCCGCGTGGGCTGCCCACGGCCACGCCGATGTCGAAGTAACCGTGATAGATGATGTCGTTGCCATCGACCGAGGCGTTCACGATCGGATATTTCTTCAACGCGGCCACGGCAGCCTTCACGAAGAAGCCCATGAAGCCCAGCTTGATGCCGTGTTCCTTCTCGAAGCGGTCCTTGTACTTGTTGCGCAAGTCCATCACCGGCTTCATGTTCACTTCGTTGAACGTGGTCAGGATGGCGTTGGTCTGCTGGGAGAGCACCAGGCGCTCAGCCACACGCTGACGCAGACGCGACATCGGCACGCGCTGTTCCGGACGACCGGAGGTCAGGCTGGCCACGTTCACGGCGGGGGTGGAGGCCAGGGCGACACCGGCAGCCGGAGCGGTCGGGGCCACCACCGGGCCGGACTGGGCCGGAGCGGCAGCCGGCTTGGCAGCAGCGGCAGCCACATCTTCCTTCAGGATACGGCCGTCACGGCCGGAGCCGCTCACGTCGGCCAGGTTCACGCCGGCTTCGGCTGCCAGCTTGGCGGCGGACGGCATGGCCGCGCCACCCGGTGCCGCGGCAGCAGCGGTCGGAGCTGCAACCGCAGGGGCCGCAGCAGCGGCAGCCGGAGCAGCCTCACCAGCCTTGGCTTCGGTGTCGATCTGGGCAATCAGTTGGCCCGAGGTCACCGTGGCGCCGTCTTGCTCGATCAGTTTCACGATGACGCCGGCTTGCGGAGCCGGCAGTTCCAGTACGACCTTGTCGGTTTCCAGATCGATCAGGTTTTCGTCACGGTTGACGAACTCGCCGACCTTTTTGTGCCACGTCATCAGGGTGGCTTCGGAAACCGATTCCGGCAGCTGAGGAACTTTCACTTCGATCAACATTATTGTCTTCTCCGTTGACGGGGGGAGCCCTCCCCCCGTGTGCACTGTCAGGGTGTGTTATTTGTTCAGCGTCATTGCTTCGTCAAGGAAGTCCTTGAGCTGGGCAACGTGTTTGCTCATGTAGCCAACGGCGGGCGAGGCGGAAGATGGGCGGCCGGCGAACGACAGCGTCTGCTTGGCGCCCAGAAGGCCCTCGAGACGATGGCGGATCTGGTACCAGGCGCCCTGGTTGCGCGGCTCTTCCTGCACCCACATGACTTCTTTCAGCGCCGGGAACTTGGCCAGTTCGGCGGCGACCTGCTCGGTCGGGAACGGGTAGAGCTGCTCGATGCGCACGATGGCGATGTCCTGCTCCAGCTCACGCTCCTTGCGGGCGTTGGCCAGGTCGTAATACACCTGGCCGGCGCACAGCAGCACGCGCTTCACCTTCTTCGGATCCTGGATGCCGGCGTCGCCGATCACCGGGCGGAACGAACCCTGGGTCAGGGTCTCGACCGGACTCATCGCGTCCTTGTAGCGCAGCAGGCGCTTGGACAGGAAGATCACCAGCGGCTTGCGGTACGGGCGCAGCACCTGGCGGCGCAGCACGTGGAACATCTGTGCGGCTTCGGACGGCATCACGATCTGGATGTTGTGCTCGGCACACAGTTGCAGCCAGCGCTCCAGACGGGCGGAAGAGTGCTCCGGCCCCTGACCGTCGTAGCCGTGCGGCAGGATGGTGGTCAGGCCAGACAGACGGCCCCACTTGGTTTCGCCGGAGGTGATGAACTGGTCGATGGCCACCTGGGCGCCGTTGGCGAAGTCGCCGAACTGGGCTTCCCAGATCACCAGCTGATCCGGAGCGGTGCAGGAATAGCCGTATTCGTAGGCCATTACCGCTTCTTCGTTCAGGATCGAGTCGATCACCAGGAACTCGCCCTGGTTGTCGGACATGTTGCGCAGCGGCACGTAGCTGCCCTGGTCCCAGCGCTCGCGGTTCTGGTCATGCACCACGGCATGGCGATGCGAGAAGGTACCACGGCCGGAGTCTTCACCGGAGATGCGCACGCCGAAGCCGTTGGTCACGAGAGAGGCGTACGCCACCGTTTCCGCCATGCCCCAGTCGACCGGCTGCTCGCCGGCGGCCATGGCGACGCGGGCGTTCAGCACCTTCTGCACCGTCGGATGCGGCTTGAAGCCTTCCGGTACCGTGGTGAACTTCTCGGTCAGACGCTGGATATCGGCCAGCGGCAGCGAGGTGTCGGTCGGGTGAGCCCAGTGGGTGCCCAGGTACGGGGTCCAGTCCAGCGCGTGTTCGCGGCGATAGTTGGTCAGCACGGTCTGTTCGACGTGCTCGCCCTTGTCCAGCGCGTCGCGGTAGGCGCGGATGAAACCGTCCGCCTCTTCCGCGCTCAGCACGCCTTCGGCCACCAGGCGTTCGGCGTACATGGCGCGCACACCGGCGTGCTTGGCGATCTTCTTGTACATCATCGGCTGGGTGAGGAACGGATCGTCGCCCTCGTTGTGGCCCAGCTTGCGGTAGCACACCAGATCGATCACCACATCCTTGTGGAAGGTCATGCGGTAGTCGAGCGCAGCCTGCATCACGTAGCACACGGCTTCCGGATCGTCGCCGTTGACGTGCAGGATCGGTGCTTCGACCATCTTCGCCACGTCGGTGCAATACAGCGTGGAGCGCATGTCGCGGGTGTCGGAGGTGGTGAAGCCGACCTGGTTGTTAACAACGATATGGATGGTGCCGCCGGTACCGTAGCCGCGGGTCTGCGACAGGTTGAAGGTACCCTGGTTGACACCGAGGCCAGCGAAGGCCGAGTCACCGTGGATCAGCACCGGCACAACCTGGTTGCGCGCGCTGTCGCCACGACGATCCTGGCGGGCACGAACCGAACCTTCCACCACCGGGTTGACGATTTCCAGGTGCGAGGGGTTGAACGCCAGCGAGACGTGCATCGGGCCGTCGGCGGTCGGGATGTCGCTGGAGAAGCCCATGTGGTACTTCACGTCGCCGGAGGCCAGTTGCGTCATGGCCTTGCCTTCGAACTCGGCGAACAGGTCGCGCGGCAGCTTGCCCAGCGTGTTCACCAGCACGTTCAGGCGGCCACGGTGGGCCATGCCGATGATCAGTTCCTGCACGCCCTGGCTGGTGGCGTTCTGGATCAGGTGATCCAGTGCGGCGATGGTGGATTCACCGCCCTCCAGCGAGAAGCGCTTCTGACCGACGTAACGGGTGTGCAGGTAACGCTCCAGCGTCTCGGCAGCCGTGATCTGCTTGAAGATGCGCTTTTTCTTATCGCTGTCGTAACGCGGGGTCGACAGGTCACCTTCGAAGCGCGTCTGCACCCAGTGCTTTTCGGTCGAGGTGGTGATGTGCATGTACTCGAGGCCGATGTTGCCGCAGTAGGTCTGCTTCAGACGGGCCAGGATTTCGGACAGCGGCAGTTTCTTCGGGCCGACCAGCGAGCCGGCATTGAACAGCACCGCCATGTCGGCATCGGTCAGGCCGTGCGTGGCCGGATCAAGCTCGCGGATGGTGGCCTGATCCATGCGCTTGAGCGGATCGAGGTTGGCCTGGCGCGAGCCGAGCACGCGGTAGGCCGAGATCAGCTTGAGCACGGCGACCTGCTTCTGCATCGACTCCCAATCCGTGGCCGCGCTGCTGCGCTGGCCCAGTGCCGGCTTCTTGGCCAGTTGGATGAAGGATTCCTGGATAGGCTGGTGCGGCACGTCACGCTCGGCGGCGCCCGGAGCCTGTGCCAGCTTGTCGAAGTAGCTGCGCCACTCGCTCGACACCCCGTTCGGATCCGCGAGGTACTGTTCGTACAGCTCCTCGATGAACGGTGCATTCCCACCGAACAGGTAGGAATGACTGTACATGGATTGCATCATTGTTCGACCCTTTATTTTGTCTGTGTTGCTGTGTTGCTCGGTTAGACCTGCAACGCCCGGTGCCGCTGACGTTACAAAAGCACTGGGGAAATGGCGCATCGGTGCACCGATCTCCATTGCCGCAAGGCTCGTGTCGCCACGTTGCTACGGAATTTTCACGCCGCTGAAGAGAAGTTGGCCGAAGGAAGCTTCGGCCAACCTCTCACCTAGCGATGACTCAGCGCTGTTCGACCGCGGTGTAATCGCGACGTTCTGCGCCGGTGTACAGCTGGCGCGGGCGACCGATCTTCTGCTGCGGATCGGAGATCATCTCGTTCCAGTGGCTGATCCAGCCCACGGTACGTGCCAGCGCGAAGATCGGGGTGAACATCGACACCGGAATGCCGATGGCCGACAGCACGATACCCGAGTAGAAGTCCACGTTCGGGTACAGCTTGCGCTCGATGAAGTACGGATCGGACAGGGCGATCTTCTCCAGCTCCATGGCCAGCTTGAACTTCGGATCGTTGTGCAGACCCAGTTCGTTCAGCACTTCGTCGCAGGTCTGCTTCATGATCTTGGCGCGCGGGTCCATGTTCTTGTACACGCGGTGGCCGAAGCCCATCAGCTTGTAGCGCTTGTCCTTCACGCCCTGCATGAAGTCGGCCACGTTGTCCACGCTGCCGATCTCGTCCAGCATCTTCAGCACGGCTTCGTTGGCACCACCGTGGGACGGACCCCACAGGCAGGCGATACCGGCGGCGATACACGCGAACGGGTTGGCGCCCGACGAACCAGCCAGACGCACGGTCGAGGTCGACGCGTTCTGCTCGTGGTCGGCGTGCAGGGTGAAGATGCGGTCCAGCGCGCGGGCGGTAATCGGGTTCACCTTGTACTCTTCGCACGGGGTCGAGAACATCATGTGCAGGAAGTTCTCGGCGTAGGACAGGCCGTTCTTCGGATAGGAGAACGGCAGACCCTTGTTGTAGCGGAAGGCCTGAGCGGCGATGTTCGGGATCTTGGCGATCAGGCGATGCGCCGACACTTCGCGGTGGTGCGCGTCGTTGATGTCCAGCGAATCGTGGTAGAACGCCGACAACGCACCGACCACACCAACCATCACCGCCATCGGGTGAGCATCGCGGCGGAAGCCCTTGAACACGGTCAGGATCTGATCGTGCAGCATGTTGTGACGCAACACCTTGCGGTCGAAATCGGCCTTCTGCTCGGCGGTCGGCAGTTCGCCGTTCAGCAGCAGGTAGCAGACTTCGAGGTAGTCGCTCTTCTCGGCCAGTTGCTCGATCGGGTAACCGCGGTAGTACAGCTGGCCCAGATCACCGTCGATGAACGTGATCTTGGATTCGCAGCTGGCGGTCGCCAGGAAACCCGGGTCAAAGGTAAACATACCGGTCTTGCCAAAAGAACGGATGTCCACCACGTCCGGACCCAGCGTGCCTTCCAGCACCGGCAGTTCCAGAGCGTCTTTTCCTTCGTTGTAAGTGAGCGTCACTTTACGGTTGCTTTCCACAGCAATTCTCCCAGTCTGGTTTATGGTCGTTGTAATCGGTGCGCCTTGCAGGCCGGCCGTCAGATCGCCCTCAGTATCTCCACGATCTGCATGATGGCGGGGTCGTCGAGGTCCGTCTTGCCGTTGACGACATCCAGAAAATCATTATCAGGCAGTTCGAGGAGCGCCTTGTAGGCGGACATCTCCGCCGGGGAGAGCGAATCGAAGCGCTGGGCGAGGAACCGCTCCAGCACCAGATCCAGCTCCAAGAGCCCCCGACGGGAATGCCAACGGATCCGTTTCAGTTCGACCGGATCAAAGTCGGTCATACCGCACGCCTTACCATCAGATCCTTGATCTTGCCGATCGCCTTGGTCGGGTTGAGACCCTTCGGGCAGACGTCGACACAGTTCATGATGGAGTGGCAACGGAACAGACGGTACGGATCTTCCAGGTTATCCAGACGCTCGCTGGTCGCTTCATCGCGGGTATCCGCAATGAAACGGTAGGCGGCCAGCAGGCCGGCCGGGCCGACGAACTTGTCCGGGTTCCACCAGAACGACGGACACGACGTCGAGCAGCACGCGCACAGGATACACTCGTACAGGCCGTCCAGCTCCTTGCGGTCTTCCGGCGACTGCAGGCGCTCGCGCTCAGGACGCGGGCTGTCGTTGACCACGTACGGCTTGATCGAGTGGTACTGCTTGAAGAACTGAGTCATGTCCACGATCAGGTCGCGGATCACCGGCAGGCCAGGCAACGGACGCAGCGTGATCGGTTCCGCCAGGTCGGCGATATCGGTGATGCAGGCCAGGCCGTTCTTGCCGTTGATGTTCATGGCGTCGGAACCGCAAATGCCTTCGCGGCAGGAGCGGCGGAACGACAGGGTGTCGTCCATGGTCTTCAGCTTCACGATGACGTCCAGCAGTTTCACGTCGTTCGGGCCGATTTCGACCTCGTAATCCTGCATGTACGGCTTGGCGTCCTTGTCCGGATCGTAGCGGTAAATGGAAAAACGCATTTTCTTCATGTTGAATCTCCGTTTGCCGCTTAGAAAGTACGCTCTTTCGGCGGGATGTAGTCCACCGACAACGGCTTGGTGTGTACCGGCTTGTAGCTCAGGCGACGTTCGTCACCGTAGTACAGGGAATGCTTCATCCAGACCTCGTCGTCGCGGTTCGGGAAGTCGGCGTGGGCGTGGGCGCCACGGGACTCCTTGCGCGCGTCGGCGGCAATCAGGGTCGCCACGGCGACTTCGATCAGGTTTTCCAGTTCCAGTGCTTCGACGCGGGCGGTGTTGAAGACCTTGGACTTGTCCTTGATCTGGGTGCGCTTCACGCGCTCGGCCACCTGCTGGATTTCCGTCACGCCCTTGGACAGGTTGTCCGCGTTGCGGAATACGGCAGCACGGGCCTGGACGGTGCGCTGCATCGCGGTGCGCACGTCGGCCACTTCTTCGCCGTTGGTCTGACCGTCGAGACGGGCGATGCGCGCCAGCGAGCGATCGGCAGCGTCGGCCGGCAAATCCTTCCAGGTCGGCATCTCGTTCTTGATGTACTCGACCATGCTGTCACCGGCCGATTTGCCGAATACCACCAGATCGAGCAGCGAGTTGGTGCCGAGGCGGTTGGCGCCGTGCACCGAGGCGCAGGCGCATTCGCCCGCAGCGAAGAAGCCGTTGACGCGGGATTCGGGGTTGTCGCCCTGCGGGATCACCACTTCGCCACGGTAGTTGGTCGGAATACCGCCCATCATGTAGTGGCAGGTCGGGATGACCGGGATCGGCTCCTTGATCGGGTCGACGCCGGCGAACTTGATGGCGATCTCGCGGATACCCGGCAGACGTTGCTTGATGATGTCCGGGCCGAGATGATCCAGCTTGAGCAGCACGTAGTCCTTGTTCGGACCGCAGCCACGGCCTTCCAGTACTTCCTGCTCCATCGAGCGGGCGACAAAGTCACGCGGAGCCAGGTCTTTCAGGTTCGGCGCGTAGCGCTCCATGAAGCGTTCGCCGTTGGCGTTCAGCAAGATACCGCCTTCGCCGCGCACACCTTCGGTGATCAGCACGCCGGCGCCGGCCACACCGGTCGGGTGGAACTGCCAGAACTCCATGTCTTCCAGCGGAATGCCGGCACGCACGCACATACCCAGGCCGTCGCCGGTATTGATGAAGGCATTGGTCGACGCGGCGTAGATACGGCCGGCACCGCCGGTGGCGAACAGCACCGCCTTGGCGTGCAGGATGAACACTTCGCCGGTTTCCATTTCCAGCGCGGTCACACCGACAACATCGCCGTCGGCGTCGCGGATCAGGTCCAGCGCCATCCATTCGACGAAGAACTGGGTATTGGCGCGCACGTTACGCTGATACAGCGTGTGCAGCATGGCATGGCCGGTACGGTCGGCCGCAGCACAGGCGCGCTGCACCGGAGTCTGGCCATTGTTTTGGGTATGGCCGCCAAACGGGCGCTGGTAGATCTTGCCGTTTTCCAGACGGTCGAACGGCATGCCGAAATGCTCGAGCTCGATCACGGCGTCGGGCGCCTTGCGGCACATGAATTCGATGGCATCCTGGTCACCCAGCCAGTCCGACCCCTTCACGGTGTCGTACATATGCCATTCCCAATGGTCTTCCTGCACGTTGCCGAGCGAGGCGGAAATGCCACCCTGTGCCGCAACCGTGTGCGAACGGGTCGGGAATACTTTGGACAGTACGGCCGTTTTCAGGCCGGACTCGGACAATTGCAGGGCCGCACGCAGACCCGCGCCACCGCCGCCAACGATGACAGCATCAAACCGACGAACAGGTACGCCCATTACAGCCCCCATACCACTTTAATCGAGTAAATAACACAGGACACCAGCCATACCAGCGTGAGTACGTGCAGCGTCAGACGCACGCCAACCGGCTTGATGTAGTCCATCCACAGGTCACGGATACCAACCCAGGCGTGCATGAACACAGCCAGCAGGGTGGTCTGGGTCAGCACCTGCACCCAGGTCTGGCCGAAGAATGCTTTCCAGCCTTCATAGCTGGACGGCATGGCCAACAGAAACAACACCAGCGCGAAGGTGTAGATCGCCATGATCACGGCAGTGACGCGCTGCAGAACCCAGTCGCGCAGACCGTAATGAGCGCCGACGACGATGCGGTTTACCATAGAACGACCCCCAGGATGACAGTCAGGACAAGACTGATAACGATCACGGACTTGGCGGTAGCACGAGCGGTTTGCAGCTCGAGGCCTTTGTGCACATCCAGGAACAGGAAGCGAATGCCAGCGCAGAAATGGTGCATGAAGGCCCACAGCAGACCAATCAGAACCAGCTTCATCAGGGGGTGGGAGACCACGGCACGATAGGCATCGAATGCCTCAGCCGAACTGAGGGTTCCGTGGAGGAGGTAAATCAAGAGAGGGAGAGAAAAGAACAGCGCGACACCGCTGATCCGGTGCAAGATCGAGACGATACCCGGGATGGGTAGCCTGATCTTGGCCAGATCCAAGTGCTTTGGTCGTTGCTTCTGCATATGGCTTCCTTGGATGCTTTTTTTAACCAAGTGGTTATACCGTGGCTTCATGACTGAAGCCGCCCAGTGACGATCGCATTTTGTTTTGTAAAGCGCACGACCGTCGATTCGACTCTCACGCTGCACCCCACTGCGTCGACTCGCTTGCTGCAGGTGCAACATGAACCCGGAATTTTATCAAAAACCCTCACCGGCTTGGCCGGTTTTTACAAAATCCTGTCGTTTTTACCCAATTATGGGATCCGCGGCCCACCGCAAGAAATCCCTGCTTCGCCGTTGATCTAGGGCGTGACGACATAAGCGAATTGTTGCGTCAGGCAGTAACGCTGGCGCCATTCGACCGGCTCTCCGGTCATCGACACCGACAGTCGCAGCAGCGACAAGGCCGGCACTTCGATGCTGGTCACCTGCCCCAGCAGCGAGGCCTCTTCCCGGGGCAGGAGCTCGGCCCGAAACTGCACCGACTTCACCATCACCCTGACCCCGTAGCGACGCTGTAGCGTGGCGTACACCCCGCCACCGAACTGCCGCAGCCATCGGGCGTCGAGCCCTTCGAACTTTTCGCACGACAGGTAGGCATCGTCGAGCGCGATCGGCTGCCCCTGATAGCGCCACAACTGCCTCAATCGCCATAGCGGTTCGCTACGACGCAACCCGAGGGCCTCGGCCATCTCCACCGAAGCATTGGCACGGGAGCAACTCAGCAGTTCGACCAGCGGAGCGGCACCGCCCGCCCCCATCGCGCCCGGAGCACTGAGCAAGGCATCACCCCAATCGCTGACGGACTCAGCGACGAATGTCCCCCTGCCTTGCTGGCGGTACAGAACTTCATCCTGGACTAGTTCGGTCAAGGCCCGACGGATGGTGCCCTGGCTAACCGACAGCTCTTCGGCCAAGTCCCATTCACTAGGCAGCGCCTCGTCCACCTGCCACTCGCCGTCATTGATTCGCAGCAGCAGGAGCGACTTGATTTGTTCATACAACGGCCGGCGGCGGAGCTGGTTGCGATTCATGTTGTGTACTTTTTATCACCAAACAAATCAAGCGTAAATAGCAGTCTTATATAAGACATAAGTCATTATCGATGATATCAGAAAAAGTGATGGGGAATCCACGGCCACAAGCGCCGGACCTCGTGGTAGACTTCTTGGTCGCAGCCATTTATTGCGCAGCAACATTCCCTCACATCTCACGTCGAATAAAGGAGTGCCTCCTGATGAAAGCCCCTGTACGCGTTGCCGTGACCGGTGCAGCCGGCCAGATTGGTTATAGCCTGCTGTTCCGCATTGCCAGCGGTGAAATGCTCGGTAAAGACCAGCCCGTCATCCTGCAACTTCTGGACCTGCCGCAGGCCCAGACCGCCGTCAAAGGCGTGATGATGGAACTGGAAGACTGCGCCTTCCCGCTGCTGGCCGGCATGATCGCCACCGACGACCCGAACGTGGCTTTCAAGGATGCTCAGGTCGCCCTGCTGGTCGGCGCCCGTCCGCGCAGCAAAGGCATGGAACGCAAGGACCTGCTGGAAGCCAACGGCGCCATCTTCACCGTTCAGGGCAAGGCGCTGAACGATCACGCCGACCGCAACGTAAAAGTACTGGTCGTCGGCAACCCGGCCAACACCAACGCCTACATCGCCATGAACAGCGCTCCGGACCTCGATCCGAAAAACTTCACCGCCATGTTGCGCCTTGACCACAACCGCGCCCTGTCGCAGCTCGCGGCCAAGACCGGTACCGCCGTATCCGACATCGAGCACATGCTGGTCTGGGGCAACCACTCCCCGACCATGTACGCCGACTACCGCTTCGCCACCGTGAACGGCGAATCGCTCAAGGCCAAGATCAACGACGAAGCCTGGAACCGCGATGTGTTCCTGCCGACCGTGGGCAAGCGCGGCGCCGCCATCATCGAAGCACGCGGCCTGTCGTCGGCCGCCTCGGCTGCCAACGCCGCCATCGACCACATCCATGACTGGGTGCTGGGCACCAACGGCAAGTGGGTGACCATGGGCATCCCGTCCGACGGCTCCTACGGCATTCCGGAAGGCGTCATGTACGGCTTCCCGGTTGTGTGCGAAAATGGCAAATACACGATTGTTCAAGGCCTTGAGATCGACGAGTTCAGCCGCGAACGCATGAACCTGACCCTGGCCGAACTGGAAGAAGAGCGCGCGGGCGTTGCCCATCTGCTCTGATAGCATTAGCCCGGTTCATGCAAAAGCGCACCGCGAGGTGCGCTTTTTGTCTTTGATCGGGCCTGCATTTTCTGTTTTTACGTATAGCGAATTGGGAGTTGTTGAGATGATCGAAGTCGAAGTTCTGAACCAGATCGACGCCAAGATTGCAGATCTGGCGAGCCGTGCCACCGCCATTCGGGGGTATCTTTGACTACGACGGCAAATGTGACCGTCTGGAAGAAGTCGTCCGTCTGACCGAAGACCCGGAAATCTGGAACGACCCCAAGCGCGCCCAGGACCTGGGCCGCGAACGCAAGCAACTGGAAGACGTGGTACTGGTCATCGACAGCATCAGCGGCGCAGTCAACGACAGCCGCGACCTGTTCGACATGGCGCGCGAAGAAAACGATGCCGACACCATTCTCGCGGTGCAGGACGACCTGGCCGAGGCAGAGGCCAAACTGGCCCAGCTCGAATTCCGCCGCATGTTCCACGACCCGATGGACCCGAACAACTGCTTCCTGGACATCCAGGCCGGCGCCGGCGGCACCGAGGCACAAGACTGGGCCGGCATGCTGCTGCGCATGTACACCCGCTACGCCGAGCGCAAGGGCTTCAAGGTCGAAATCCTGGAAGAATCCGAAGGCGAAGTGGCCGGCATCACCAGCGCCACGCTGAAGATCAGTGGCGAATACGCCTACGGCCTGCTGCGCACCGAAGTCGGCGTGCATCGCCTGGTGCGCGTCTCGCCGTTCGACTCCAACGCCCGCCGCCATACCTCGTTCTCCTCGGTATTCGTCTACCCGGAAGTGGACGACTCGTTCGTGATCGAGATCAACCCGGCCGACCTGCGCGTGGACACCTACCGCGCCTCCGGCGCCGGCGGCCAGCACATCAACAAGACCGACTCGGCGGTGCGCATCACGCACAACCCGACCGGCATCGTGGTGCAGTGCCAGAACGACCGTTCTCAACACCGCAACCGCGACGAAGCGATGCAGATGCTGCGCGCCAAGCTCTACGAACTGGAGCTGAAAAAGCGCAACGAAGCCAAGCAGGCGCTGGAAGACACCAAGACCGACGTGGGCTGGGGCCACCAGATCCGCTCCTACGTCTTCGACCAGTCGCGCATCAAGGATCTGCGCACCAGCTACGAGGTCGGCAACATCAAGTCCGTGATGGACGGCGACCTCGACGGCTTCATCGAAGAAAGCCTCAAGCAGGGCGTCTAAGCCCGTCTTGCTGACGGGGCGGAACCGCACCCTCCGCCCCAGATAAAAGATTGCCATTGGAGTCACTATGTCAGAACACGAACAAACTGCCCCCGCCCTCGATGAGAACCAGATCATGGCGGAACGCCGCCAGAAGCTGAAGGCCATCCGCGAACAGGGCGTCGCCTTCCCCAACGACTTCCGCCGTAGCCACATGGCGCGCCAACTACACGATGCGCACGACGATAAGGAGCGCGAACAGCTGGAAGGCGAACAGATCGAGGTGGCGGTGGTCGGCCGCATGATGCTCAAGCGCGTCATGGGCAAGGCCAGCTTCGCCACGCTGCAGGACGGCAGCGGCCGCATCCAGATCTTCGTCTCGAACGACAAGACCGGCATCGAGCTGCATGACCAGTTCAAGCACTGGGACATGGGCGACATCGTCGCCGCCCGCGGCACGCTGTTCAAAACCAAGACCGGCGAACTGACGGTGCAGGCCGGCGAAGTGCGCCTGCTGTCGAAGAACATCCGTCCGCTGCCGGAGAAATTCCACGGCCTGACCGATCAGGAGCAGAAGTACCGCCAGCGTTACCTCGACCTGATCATGAACGAGCAGTCGCGTGACGTGTTCACCAAACGCTCGCAGATCGTCCAGGGCATCCGCTCCTACATGGTGGACGAGGGTTACCTGGAAGTCGAAACGCCGATGATGCACCCGATCCCGGGCGGCGCCACGGCCAAGCCGTTCGTCACGCACCACAACGCGCTGGACATGCCCTTGTACCTGCGCATCGCCCCGGAGCTGTACCTGAAGCGGCTGGTGGTGGGCGGCCTGGAGCGCGTGTTCGAGATCAACCGCAACTTCCGTAACGAAGGGATGAGCACGCGCCACAACCCCGAATTCACCATGATGGAGTTCTACGAGGCCTACTCGGACTACCAGCGCATGATGGAGATGACCGAGGGCGTGATCCAGAAGCTGGCCAAGGAACTGCTCGGCACGCTGCACATCCAGTACCAGGGCAAGACGGTCGACCTGTCGAAGTTCGAGCGCCTGACCATCGCCGGCGCCATCAAGAAGTACAACCCGCAGTACACTGACGAACAGCTTCACGACCGTGCCTGGCTGAAGGAAGAGATCGCCCGTCTCGGTGGCAAGCCGGTACTCACCGACGGCATCGGCGGCCTGCAGCTGTCGCTGTTCGAAGAGTGCGCCGAGAGCCAGCTGTGGAACCCGACCTTCATCGTCGACTACCCGGTGGAAGTGTCGCCGCTGGCGCGCGGTTCGGACAAGCACCCCGGCATCACCGAGCGCTTCGAGTTGTTCGTGGTCGGCCGCGAGCTCGCCAACGGCTACTCGGAGTTGAATGATCCGGAAGACCAGGCCGCCCGTTTCCTGGCCCAGGTTCAGCAGAAGGATGCCGGTGACGACGAGGCGATGCACTACGACGCCGACTACATCCGCGCGCTGGAATTCGGCCTGCCGCCGACCGGCGGCTGCGGCATCGGCATCGACCGCCTGGTGATGCTGCTGACCGATGCCCCGTCGATCCGCGACGTCATCCTGTTCCCGCAGATGAGAGCAGAATAAAGGCCTACGCCGTAAGCTAAAAACCGGAAAGCCGCGCAATCATTGGGTTGCGCGGCTTTTTTATGTCCGGTACAGTCCGGTACTGAATGCCCCAAGCCGGTGCAACCAGGGGGGATATATGGGGGGATTTAAAAAATCGGATACCCCCACGCATACAAGGGGACATGATGGCGTTGACGAAGGTAGCGATAGACAGCCTTAGCCCGCGAGCTGATGGCAAGCCGCTGAAGGTGCCAGATGGGCAAGGCCTTTATGTGTGGGTGATGCCAACCGGCGCGAAGTACTGGCGCCTGAAGTACCGGTTTGGCGGCAAAGAGAAGTCCCTAGCCATCGGTGTCTATCCGGAAGTGTCAATCAAGGAGGCCCGCCAAAAAAAGGATGCCGCACGCCGCCTGCTTGCTGATGGCGTTGACCCAGGCGAGAAAAAAAAGGCGATCAAGCGGGATCAGACCATAGAGGACGCATCGAGCTTTAGGGCCGTGGCCATCGAGTGGCACGAAAAAATGGCCGCGGAGTGGGCACCACGACATGCCGCCGCCGTCCTCCGCAGTCTTGAGATGTACCTCTTCCCGGCTCTGGGCGACCGCCCAATTGCCCAGATCACAGCCATGGAACTAATGCTGGAGCTGCGGAAAGTCGAGCAACTGGGCCTGCACGATACAACTAAGCGCCTGCGCGAGCGATGCACCGCAATTTTCCGGCGGGCGGAAGTGACCGGCCGAGCATCGTCAAACCCTGCGGCGGCGCTGGTTGACGAGTTTATTTCGCCAGTATCAGCCCCTCAGCCAGCGCTTGAGCAGGAGGACTTGCCAGCGTTCCTTGATGCCCTGTCAACCACCGATCGCATCACCCTGCAAACCAAGTACCTAGTGCAACTCATCATGATCTTGTTTACCCGCATCGGCGAAACCGTACGCGCGGAATGGGATCACATAGACCTTGAGGCTGGCGTATGGGAAATCCCGCCGGAAACACGGAAGCTGAAGCGCAAGCTGATGGCAAATGCCAGCGCGCATGTCGTCCCCCTGCCCCGCCAGGCCGTTGAAATTTTCCGCCAGTTGCAGGCGTTCAAACTGGGTGACAGCAACTACGTGTTCCCAAGCTTCCGCTATCGCAAGAACCATATGAGCGAGGCCACGCCGCTGAAGGCGTATGAGCGCATGGGATACGGCGGCAACAATAAGGCACATGGCCATGTTGTCACTCATGGTTTCCGCGCGACCGCATCGACGATATTGAACGAGGCCGGCTTCAACCCAGACGCCATCGAGCGCCAGCTATCGCACAAGGAGCCAAACAAGGTCCGCGCGGCATATAACCGGGCCAAATACCTGGAGGAGCGCCGGAAAATGCTGCAGTGCTGGGCGGACTATCTGGACAAAATGGCAACTGGAGAGCAGACGCCGTCGCTGCAGGTAGCCGTAAATACAAGAGTGGAGCCTGAACCACCCCCTATGGCAGGTGGCAGCAATCCCTGATCATGACCGGCCGCGCGTCGCAAGACGTGCCGAAGGTGCTGAAGGCGCTGGCCTAGCCAACATCCAACGCCCACCTTAACCATCCGGCGCGCCCCTCCACCACTCCTGCCATCCGATCACTTGGTCGCGCCAGCGCTGACACTGGGCGTAGTTGCCGGCAACGGCTTCGAGCGCTTCACCGGCTGTAGCTGGTCCGGCTTCTCCAGCAAGAACGGGCTCGGCTCCGGTCTCGGCTGGCACTGCTGCAGCGAGGTCGTGCCCGCGCACCCAGTCAGCATCCAGCCGCACCACAGCGCCACCAGCAGCCGCTTGGGCTTTCTCTCTTTCCACATACCTCACCACCTCGCTTGTTACGATTTTTGTCTGCGCCTCGCGCGCGGTTGTCCTGGCCTGCTCGCCGGCCGCCAGCACCTGGCCGAGCGAAGCCGCGCGGCGCTCGATCTGCAGCGCCTCGGCCACGGCAGCATTTTGTTGCGAGAGCCTGTCGATCTCATCGGCCTGACGCTGGCGATGCCCACCGAGCCAGTAGGCACCCACCAGAGCCGCGGCAATCAGCACGGTCAGGAAGATTCGTCCGTAGGATTTGAGCGCGTCCATCGTCACGCCTCCCTTTGAGGCAAATCAGGCAGCGGAACAGTCCGCCCCGCTAGCTCATGGGTGCTGTCGCTCAGGAACTGGATCTGCCCATCAGTTACAAACGAATGGCAGATACCACATACAAACGGCGCCGGTTCGTCAGGGTGCTCAGCGTTGTACGTGCACCAGCAGGACTCGGGATCGCACCCGGGCACGTAATGCCCGGACCGCACAAGAACGGATGGCGTGAACGTTGGTGACTCTGCATTACCATTCCAGCCCCAGCGCGGCCCGTGGCCGGCACCATGGCTGATCGTATGGGTGTCTTTGCACCCGGGACACCAGAACGTGAGGGCGCCACCCGCGCCAGAACGCAGCTTTTTCGAAAGCTCCATGCTCACTTCACCTCCAGTACAGAAAGCGCCTTAAACCAGAACTCCCGCCGCGCCTCTCGCCCGTTCTGACCACCGTTGATCCGGGCCGTGACAGCGTCAAACGCCCCCTTGTCAGCCAAGGCGTTGAGCCCCTTGCTGCCCCAGAACCACGCCGCAGAGCGGCAGGCGTTGACTGGGTTTTCCAGCAGCTCGGGACGCTCGAGCAGTGGCAGGCCGAGGGCAGCGCCGCAGCGCGCGTAGTTGTCGTGGCCAGTGATCTGGATCAGGCCCCGCCCGCGATAGCGTTGGCCGTCACCATCATCGGCCGGCGTATTGCCGAGGCGTGTGGCGATGGGGCCGGTATCGTATTTCTCCAGGTAGGCGTCAGAGCCCAGCTCTCGCACATGGCGAAACTCACCGGACTCATGGGCGATCTGCGCCAAGAACATCGCGACGCGCTGGGTGCTTTCGGTAATGCCGAATTCCTTCATGGCCAGGTTGAGCGGCCCAAGAAAAATGCCCGCTTTGTCGCGGGCGTTGGGCATGATCTGTTTCAGCTGGTCGAGCGTGAGCGGCATGATGCCTCCTGAAATGACCGAGGCCCCATGTCATCGCTGACACAGGGCCTCTGCCGCATTCCCGCGCGCGGCACGGTGAGCGGTTGAACCTTCGAAAATTCCGGACAGTTGGACGGCTAGGCCGCCGCCGGCCAGCTTACCCAGTCAGCCGCCTGCGCCGTACCAGCCGGGCCGTCGTCGACGTTGACCGGCATCGAGAACGTGATGCCGTGCTCCGGGTGCGTGATCCACAGCGCCTGCCGCGCTCGCTCATAGCCGAAACCACAGCGCCAGGCGAATTCGTCGTAGCCCTTGAGCGAGCCGTTGACGATCAGGCGTTGCAGCTGGATGAGCTGGTGGAAATGGCCGACCAGCAGCACGTCGTAACCCTGGTCGATTTGGCCGGAGCGGCTGCGCTTGCGGTGGTCACCGCGCACGATGGGACCGAGGGCGCCGATCATGCCGTCGCCACCGCGGAACTCGTCGCCGTGGGTGAGCATGTAGCGCGTGCCGTAGACCTTCCAATAGGCGTCCGGGCCATCCGGGATCAGGAACGAGACACGCGGGTCGTCGGCAAATTGCTGGGCCAGCATCACGTAGATCAGCCAGTCGAACGACGTGAAATTTCTACCCTTGGCCCTGATCTTCTTGGTGTTGCGGCCGTGGTTGCCGGACACGCACGGCACGAACACGCGCCCGAACTCGTCGGCCAAAGTCTGAATGCACCAGCGCAGCACGCCGATCAGGTCGACCACCGTCGGCATGATTTCCATCTCGTTGGTGGCCTGCAGCTCCTCGTGGATGTCGCCGCTGACCATGTCGCCACCCAGGGCAAACACGATGCCGGGGTAGCGCGCGCCGGCGAAACAGTTACGCAGCAGGTGGATGGTGCGCTCGACCATCTTGCGGGCGCGACGATGGGCGATTTCCAGGTTGTACTCGTTCACCCCGTTGATCTGACGCGGGTCGACCACCTCGGCCCAGTGCCAGTCGCTGGCAAACAGCGTCGGCACGCCAAGCTCGCCCGGGCGGGCCGGTGCGCGCACGGTCCATCTTGGCACGTCGATGGTGGATTTGCTCAGGCCGATGATTTTGCGTTTAACGAACTCGGCATCGAGCTGGTCGCGCTGGGCGGCGGCCAGCTGGGTACGCAAGGCGCGCAGCTCGGCGTCGGGCGGCGGCACCTCGGCCACCACCTCGGGCGCATTGGCTTTTCCGCCAATAGACACGCCGGCAGCCAGCGTGATACCGCGCTTGGCTTCGATGCCGCGGCGACGGCTCAACACGGCCCGCTCGCTGATGCCGAGGTGGCGGGCCAGCGCAGCAGCGCCGCCGTAACGGCGCCACAGGTCGATAAACTGGTCTTCGCTGACCGTAGGCTTGGTCATGGACATTCCCCAAAAGCAAATGCCCGCCAAGGCGGCGGGCGGGTTGTTCTATGTTGGCGAGGGATCAGGGCGATCAGCTGCTGGCCTGTTCGTCGGCGACACCCGTGACACGACGGAACAGCAGGCGCTTGAGCCACGGGATGTCCTCAAGCACGGTGCGCGCGGCGTCGAGTACGGGCACCACCACGTAGGCCGCCGCCGTGCCCACCAGGGCGACGCCGCCGGGCTCCAACGCCCAGCGCTGCGCGGCGAACGTGCCGGCGTAGTACGCCGCGGCGAACGACGCACCGGTCACCACAAGGCGCTCCGGCCAAGGCCTGCCCCTGAGCTGCAGCAGCTTGAGCGCCGCGCCGATGCCCGCCCCGATAATGGCCTGCCCGTGCACGCCGCTCGCTGCCGCCCCCGCCTTGCCTGCACCCGCACCAGCGGTACCGGCAATCGCCTGGGCAGACAGACCGGACAGCAAGGCTGCCACCGTGGCGGTGGCCAGCGAACGGAATGCGAACAGCGCCACAACGCCGGTCAACAGCGCCACGAAAAACAGCGCCACGCGGCGCCGGATGGTCTTGGTCATCAATTTCACCTTGGTAAAAATAAAACCCCCATTCGGGGGCCTCAAAATGAATTGAGCCGGTTAACCCGGCTCTTTACTGTCATCACATCACCACCAAACCGCTGTGGTCCAAACCGCGCCACGGCGCCGGCGTAGAGCCGCACCCGCCACGACGGGAAGCCCGCCGCCTGCAGCAGCTCGGCGAACAGTGCCACGGTCGCTGCCTTGCGGAGCGGGATCTCGCGCTTCCACTGACACAGGGCGTCATGTACCAGGCTGGCGTAGAACGTCTGCGGCCGGCCTTCGGGCATCAGCGGGCCGTCCGGGGTGCCGATCCACAGCCCGGCAGGCAGACGCCATGCCGGGCTGCAGCCGTCCCAGGCATAGCCGGGCTGGATCACGATCGAGCCGTGACGGACGTCGATCCAGTCGTTGCGGAATTCCACGCCCTGCAGGTTTGCCGAGGCGTGGTGGTAGGGCTGGTCGAGACGGTAGCGCCAGTTCATGGTTATGTGCCTCCCGTCACGCGACGGTCCACTGGATGGATTGCACGTCCTCGATGGTGGCGGCAGATTCCACCCGCTTCTGCAGCGCCTCGTTTTTTTGCAGCTGGGCAAGCTTTGCTGCCATCGCATCACGCCCGACCTGCTGGATTTGCTCGGCGGTGTGCGGGGCCCACGTCCATTTGCCGGCGGCGTCGGCACACCAAAATGGAGTGGTCCAGTCGCCCGCGTTGCCGGGCAGCATCGAGGCGGTCACGGAACTGTTGAGGTTCGCCTGGTCCTTATCCTGAAACGGGTACGAGCGCACTTCACCGAGTGCGCTGGAAGTGAAGCCGGCGTAGATGGCATCCCGGCAGGCCGCGGCCAGTTCAGCCATCTTTGCCGTTATTGCGGTACCAAGCTGCTTCTGCGCTACCTCGCCGGCGGTTGCCTCGCGGTCGCCGGGTTGCATGTCCCCGGCGTACAGGCGGCCTTGTTTGTCAATGTAGTAACCCATCAGAATGCCCTTTCGTCGTCCACGAACATTTTCCAGTTCGCGGCGGTGCAAGCGACTGCCGCGCCCGAGGTTCGGTTGAATAAAATGAACCCGTTGCCCTGGCTGCCGGTCACCACGCTAACGGTGTTCCGGTCCTCAAGCGCTGTCTGTTCACCGCCAGCGTAGGTTGAGCTGCCGGCCACCCCCGGCGTCGTCACCATCCCCGGCGTGAAACCAGCGTCAGCCGTGTAGTTTCGCAATCGCACTCGCGTTCTGCGTAGGTCTGTTGGAACGCCCAGGTTGGAGGAAAACACCGTCCTGGTGCTCACCCCCGGAATTGCCGTATCAGCCGAGTGGTATCGACCCTGATATGCGTAGCTCACCACGCTCGACACCCCGGCAGCCCCAGTCACCGCCTCGCCAACGTACAGCTTGTTACTGGTGGTGAATGTCGGGTTGCTGCCGGCACCGGTACTGGCCGCCGATGGCGATTTCATCGTGAAGGTAGACAGGTCGAACCAGTCGGACGCATAGCCCGGGGTAGCGATCGACTTGGCTGCGGTCGGCACAGTGTAGGCGGTACCAGCCGGGTGGTCGCAGTACGGCAGGAACTCGAACTCGTCGATGTAGCCAGTCCACAGGTTTGTCGCGTAGCTGTACACCCCGCCAACAGCCAATCCGGCCCCGGCGCATACCTTCAGAGCACTGGCAGTGCTGGCTTCTTGGTTGCCATTGACGTTGAGGCGATAGACGCCGGCAACAGGATCGTAGGTGAGCTCGACAAAGTAGTCCGTGTTGGCTACAGGGGTGGTGGTCCCTTGGGTGCCACCGGAGATGTCCCACGATGTTCCATTGCTGGACAGGAAGTACGTGAATTTCGTTACCCCGCCGTTGTTGAAGATGCAGAGGTACACGCCGTACTGCGACGAGGCCTGGCCCAAGTTGCAGATCAAGGCGTAACCGCCGGCTCCTGGGATGGCCGTAGGGCGTACATGAGCCCGAAGCGCCCAGCCTCCATTCCCGAGCGTGGTAATGCTCGAGGTTTTGATGTAATCCGTCGTGCCGTTGAGCGCGTTGTTGGCGCCACCACCACCCAGGGCCGTCCCGCCGAACTTGCTCCAGTTGCTCTGCAGCTTGGCGCCGCCCTGCGCGGTCCAGGTGTTGCCGAAGTCGTCCAGGAACGAAGTCGAACCAGCCACGCCATCAAAATGCAGCAGCGCCTGTGCCGCCTTGTTGTAGGCGTAGCCGTACTGCACCGGGGCCAGCGTCGAACCAGCCGACAGATTGCCGGAACCGTTGCGGGTGACGGTCAGGTAGTTCAAGTTATTCGCGGGAAGGGCCGACCAAAAATTGGCGGCATCGGCGGTCAGCCTCTCGACATAGTCAACCTGCCCGCTCGGGCCAAAGCCAGCGGAAAACGCCAGCACCAGCGCCGCTGCAGTTGCGGACAGGCTGCACGCCAGGCCGGCGCCAGCGCTGATGAAGTTGGCGCGGCCATTGGCATCGGCGACGCCCGACAACACGGTTTGACGAACCGGTACTGACATACCCAGAGCCGGCGGCAGCGGATCGAGAATCACGAAGTCCACTCCGTCGTATGCCAGATCCGCGAGCTGGCCCGCCACAATCACGGGCGCAACCTTGTTACCTACGCTGTCGTACTGTTTGATGCTCTTCGCCCCGAGCGTCGACACGTTCAGCGTATCCGCCCCTGTTCCGGCCGCGTGGAATTTGACGTGGAAGCGCGTGTTGCCGGCGTAGGCCGTCAACGCCGGTACCGGCGTCAGCGCGTAGCTCGGCGCGACTCCGGTCGAGTCGAAGGCTGTGGCCGTCTGGTTTTGCTGGGCAGAGGCAGTGCGGCCGACAGTATGAAATTCCATGCCGCTGCAGAAAATCTTGCACGCCTCACCCGGCGCCAACTGGACAGTCGACGCTCCGTCGATAGTCTCGCCGGAGATGGGGTCAAGCGTGATCACGCCCGTGCCGTTGTTGCGATATTCGGCATACCAGCCATCGCCCAGCGTCGCCGCGCCATCGAGGCTTTGCGTCCAAGAGCCGGTGGCGATAATGCAGCGGCCATAGTCACCGACCACCAGAGCGGTGTCGGCGACCCGCGGCACCACCATGGTCTCGGCCAGAGATGCGCGCACGACCCATCCAGTATTACCCGCGTTGCGCTGCTTGAGCACACCACTTGCCGTGTCCGACCACCACATGCCGGGATACGTCACCCCGGGCGCGGCATTGCCGCCATTGTTCGAGGCCAGCGCTTGCAGCGCGGCGGAAACGTCAGCCCTGACGGCCGCACCGTTGGCATTGCTGATCGCCATACTATGCTGCGTCATATCCATACCCCTTTGCGATCACATCGGCAGTGCGCTGCACGCCTTGGCCAGATGCGTTTTTAATGGCAATAAAAAAGCCCGCTTTGGTGCGGGCTGTGATTTCTACGTATTCGCCAGGTTGTAATCCCTGTGCGGTAACGCCTACTGCAGGGATCGACCTGAATGGCGGACTGAAATTGATCCGCAGCCCGTCCACAGGGACGGCCAGGTCAGCGTATTCGACGATGCGATCCGGCATATCCACCGTGACGGACAGGGCAAGCACATCCACCGTTGCCAGAGGGTCGAACGACTCTTGCACCACGCGGAAACGGAATGCACGCGCCCTGTAATCGCCGATGCGCAACATCGACCAGGCCGACCAATCTCCGAGCGCCGGATCACCGTCTGTGGTCGAGATTTCGATGACAGCAGCCGTAAGCCCGGATGGCGACCCATCCCAACTTTGACGGGAATCGACATCGCCCCAACTGTCCATGACATCCGTGACGAGGTAACCCTCCGTCTCAATGGCTGCTGTGATGCGGCATGTGTCGATCGACCCCAGATCCACGAGACGATCAAACACATACTCGCCACGCGGAATGACTCCGCCTGCCGTGTCCCAGGATGGCAGCGAATCGACGTCCGGCCAGTCATCCATGGACAGGACTCCAACCAATTTGAGACGCCCATCGATTCCAATGCAACCAGCCCCCTGTCCGGCAAAACCCGGATGCTGAACCAATGCCTCAACCGCGTTGAATTGCATGATGGCGGGGGCGTTGGTCGATACGGATACGGCATCGCCAGACTCACGCCCCCCGCTATCTACCGGCTTGGCCAGATAGGTACCCGACAGCAACGGCAGCGTCGCCTGCGTCGCCGAGCCCGGAATCGACGGGCCGACGTCCGTCGCGCTATCCCACAAGGCTCCGGACAACAGTGGCGAGTGCCGGATACGGATGACGCCCCCGACCCGCACATCGATGTCGGGTGACTGCGGCCACGACAACAGTGCAAATCCATTGAACGGCGCCATATCCAACCCGGTCAGCGATTCGGGTGATTTCGTCAGCCCAAACAGCTTGGCACTGGCCATCGTCATCACACGGCGACTCAGCACGTCGACGCAGGTAATCCGAACTTCTAAATCACCGGCCCCTGGCCTCAAAATTTCAAACGAGGGCGAATACACGGTGCCCGTCGCCCAGTTGCCACCGTTCATCCTCCAGGCAACCTCGAATCGCGCCGCGGCACCAGGCATCTGCCACGACACATCCGCCACGTTGATGACGGCCTTGTCGACCTCGCGCAATGACTCGCTGATCAGAACCCCTCGCACCCCCTCCGGCTCGCCAGAGATCAGCGAGGACGGCGGCGGCGCCACGCGAATACCCTGATCGATGCGCTGCCACTTGTTCGGATCGTGCTGCACGCCGCTGATCTCGCGCTCGCCGGGATTGTCCTTGGCCTCGGCGTTGCGCACGCAACGCCACAGCGTGGGCTGCACGTTGGTAGCCACCAGCAGCCAGGTGGCTCCCTCGACCGGCTGATCCGGGAACGGCGCGACCAGCACCAGACTGGACGTCATACTGGCCACATTGGTCACACCGCGTCGCACCAGCGTGCCGTCCGGCATTGGCACCTCCAGGCTGTAGCTCACGCCGGCGGACAACAACACCGGAGCATCGAGCAGGACAGCCACACCATCCACGCCAAGCAGCCGACCGCCGAAACGTCCGCCCGACACTGTCGGGTCGGCCACGTAGAACAGCTCACCCGGCATCAGATCCATGCCGTAGGTGCCGGTGCCGAACGACACCATCTCGGTCTCGCTCTGCGCGGTTTCCAGGATGTAGCGCCCCAACTGCTGCGCCTGGGCGCGGTTGGTACAACCGACGGCAGCCACCTCGGCCGGCTGGTAGCCGTACAGCGCCAGGCCCTCGGTATGTTCCACGTACTCCGTCGCGCGCTTGTCGCTATCGTCCGGGTCGACAAACGACACCACGGCCACCGTTTGACGATCAGCCAGCTCGGTACTGCTGTAGGTGAAACGCCCCTCTTTGACGTTGGCCGGCATGAAATGCTTGGCCGGCACGTCACCGGGAATGTCGGCCGTCACCCGCACCCCGCCAGCAAACGGCAACACCCTGCCACAGAACACCGAGGCGATGTCCTGCAGCACTTTCCACGCGTCGACGCTCTCGGACTGGATGAAGTTGCAGGTAAAGCGCGGCCGGGCACCGCCCTGGCCATCGCTGACCAGCTGGTCGCACCACTGCGCGATGCGGTACAAATCCCACTTCCAGGCGCCGGGCGGAATGTTGACGTTGTAGCGGCTGTCGGTGGCGTAGGTCCACAGCCACCAGGCAGGGTTATCGCTCCATGCCGGTTTGAACGTGCCGTCCCACGCCCCGCTGCAGGAACGCGTCGCTGGATCGTAGTTGCTCGGCACCTGCAGGACGGCGAGCTTCCAGCGAACCTCGATTTTCGGGAAGCTGGAAAACGCCTTGGCATCGAAGCGCAACCCCAGCAATGCGTAGTTCGGATACCGCAGCGGCGCGTCGTTGATGACGGTGTAGCTGTCCCACGTCGTGATGTTCTGCCGGTTTTGCGTGGAGCTGTCCGCCGTGATGCGGCGCACACGGACCTGCCACGGCCCGGCTCCGTCCAGCGGAACGCGTACCGAGCGCTGGTATTTGCTGCGTGTTTTGCCGCTGATGGTGATGCGCTTGGCCTCGACCCAAGCGCCGATAGCCGGTTTCAAGTCGACGGCGACCTCGACGGATGTCGGGTAGGTATCGCCGTTGCTGGAATTGACCTCCAGCAATGCCGGCACCGACACAGTAACGCGCACCGCGTCGGCATCCAGATCATCGATCTGGCGCGTTGCCGGCGTGGTCGTTTTGACCTCGACGCCGACGCCGTACTCGGTCTCGATCTCGCTGAATCCGTCAATGCGGTCCTGATCCTGAGTGCCAATCCGCCACTCGACATAACCCCGTTCAAAATTCAACGATCCGTCAGAGTTTGCAACAGGAACGCCATCGAGAAGAATGGACTGCAGCCCATTCTCAGGACCAACCGTTTGCCCCAACCCCATCAGCATCAGGACTCTCGCGGTCGCCATGGACTGCAGGGTATCCGGCGCCTCGACAGGCGTGTGCGCAGAGCCACGGCCCCCTTTGCCTCCGCCGCCTCCAGCACCAAAAATAGGCTCTCTCATCACACATCCTCAACGCTGATGCCGGCACTGACAATGATGCCCGTGTAGCGCCGCACCCCGCAGCCCACCGGCACCGGCATGCCCTGGGCGCCGGTGTTTTGCGTGCCACCAAACAGGTACGACGATTTGCTGTTGCCGCTCTCGGCGCTGCCGCCGTCGATTTTCGGGATCGGCGTCATCATTCCGACGATGCCCCCCATCACCATGCCAATCCCCACCTGGACCATCCAGCCTTGACCAAAGTAGGCACCGACCACAATCAACACGGCGCCCACCACGGTCTGCACCACACCGCTGGCACCGGCAATCACCGGCATGATCAGGATGTCGCCAGTCGAGACCAAGGTCAGCTCGTTCTCGGAGACGTCCCGATCGGCCACCGTGACGCGAAACACCACGCCCTGCTCATCCAGAGCGCGGATCGCGTTGTTGAAACCCGGGTACAGCACATTCAGCGCCACCGCCGCTTCGCCGACGTGATCGACGGCAAGGCGGTGCTCGGCGCCAAATTGCTCGGCGAGCGCGCCGCCGAGGCGGATGGTTCGGACTGCTGTCATGGGGAATGCCTCAAACGATGGGTGGTGATGCGCTGCCAGTGGCCGCCGTAGATCGAGTAGTCAGACGGCCGATTGCGCAGCTGGTGCAGAATGCGCCCCTCGCCGACGTACACGGCCGCGTGATCGGGTCCGACGGAATCCGGCATGCAGCGCATGAGCAGGATGTCGCCCGGCTGCAGGTCGCCTGCCACCGGCACCAGGCTGGCCGCTGCAATGCATTCCGCCGACCAGTCGTGTTTCGCCCACCAGCCGTCGGTGGTGCCCGGCTTGCGCCACAGCGCTACGCCGCGCTCGCGCCGGTGCCAGTCACGGACGATTTCCCAGCAGTCGAACAGCCCGTAGCAGTACGGACGGCCGGCGTACGGCGCCAGCCAGCCACAGGGCTCGATGAGGCGGTAGTCGCCATCCGGCGCGCTGACGATGTGCCAGGGCAGCGCCGTGCGCTCGCACATGGCACGGTCGATCATCGATGGCTCGGCCCCGCCATGCGGGTGGCTGTGCCAGATCCCGGCGACCCGCCCGAGGCGTTCGGCCGCGGCGTAGTCAACCGGATCGATCTCGAACTGATCGGCGGGCCGGGTAGCGATGTTGCGGCACGACCAGAGCCGTCCGGAATCCAGCACCACGCCGCAAATCTCGGCATGCGGCGAGGCTTCGGCCAACGCCAGCAGCTGGCCGATCTGTGAAGGGGTGGCGCGCATAGAAGCTCCAGAAACGACGAAGCCCCGCACGATGGCGGGGCTTGCACAATGAAACGAGGGGATCAGCTATACCGGCGCATGCCGGGGAACCCGGCAAAATGCTCGGAATTGCCCCGGCACTGGCAGCCAGATAGCCGCTTGCTGCAAATGTCCTTGAGCGGGTCGCTGGTCGACTTGTCGTTGCTGTCGAACATCGCCGCGCCCATGTAGCCGCAGTCGGCGCCACGGTAGGTGACGTGCGCCGGACAGTAACGGGTCGCCAGCACGCCCGGGGCGCGCCGGCCTGCCATATCCAGCGCCGAGCGCAGCTCGAACTCGATCACCTCGCCGTTATCGCCCGACCGGCGATTGATCAGCCAGATTTCCTCCGGGTGCATCTCCGGCACGCCGGCCCGCTCCCCGCCCTCGAGGAACTTGGCGTAGGTCAGCCGGCGGATCACCGTCCAGCCCACCAGCCCCTGGTACTGCATCACCAGCGCTGTAAAAATGCCGATTACCGTCTGACCGGTGTCGGTGGTGGCGATGTTACTGACCGACAAGGTCGGCCGCGGGGCGCTGCCCTTGCTACTGCTCTCGAAGCCACTGGCCTGGATCGCCCACGGCTCGTAGGTGAAACCCTGGAAGGCCAGCGGCAAGCCGTTGCCGCTGGCGGTGAAGCGCAGCGGCTCCAGCGTGATACTGGACGGAGGGCGGATTTCGTAGAGCTCCACTTGGGCGTCAGGGTTGAGCAGCTGGATTTCAGCGTCAATGATGGCCATGGTCAGGCTCCAGGGTTGTAAACACGCTCAAGCGTCAGCGCCAGAGAAGCGGAGGTGGTGCTGGCATGCACCGGCCGCCAGCTCTTGCACTTGACCTTGATGGGTTCCGGCTCCAACGGAGGGCGCCACCAGAACCAGCGCACGCCGGCATGTCGTCGCAGAAAATCGCGCGCGGCAATAATGCGCGCGTGATCACCACTGATCGTGATTCCCCACGACACCTGCAGCGTATTGATGCCGTCCTCGATGCTCTGCTGGTAACCGTCACCAAAGCTGACTTGGCGCGTGCGCGGAGTTTCGTCTCCACCAGCGCCCAGCTCAAACGGAAAATCAAACGTTTCAGCCACTCAGAACACCTCCTGGCCTTAAGTCGGCAGCTTGGCGGCGGCTGTAGACCGAATCCGCCACGCGTTCCATGGTAATAATCAGCTGCGCTGCGCCGTCTTTGCCCACCCCCTGCTGTACGTCCACCTGCGCGCCGGCATTGTTGTTGATGACCACGTTCAGCTTGGCTCCACCACTCTGCGCCCCCTGATTCTGCCGCGCCAGGTAGCGCTTCAGGTCCTCGTTGGTGCGGCTGTCCACTACCCGCTCGCCACGGTCCAGCAACCAGGTGCCCTCACGCGGGATGTTGTCGATACCGTCATGGGCCATGCCCTGAATTGCCTGCGCAGCCATCACGCCAACTGAGGCATAGCCAAGCCCGCGGACCATCGAAGCGGCAGGTATGCCAAGAATCGGCCCCAGAGTCATGGCCTTGGTCGCCGCCTCTTCGGTGTTGATGATGGCCTGGGCAATCGCCGTCGCCTTGCTCATGGCGAACATCAACTTGTAAGCGGCCGACTGTCTGCCCCCTGCCTGCTCGGCCATGGAAGCAAGCCCATCGAAGACCTGACCTGACATACTCAGGATCAGGCTGGCCTTCTGATTCTCCAGCGCAGTCATGTCCTGCTGCAGCTTCCGCTGTGCGGCTACTTCCGCCTGTACTCGCTCCTGCGATCCCTCGGCCCACGCCTCGGAGATACGTCGCTGCATCTCTTGATGAGCCTGTACAATCTTATCGGTGTCCGAGAGCATGCCGAGATCGCCACGAACGCTGTTCTGCACCTGATCGATAGACAGCTGATTGCGCTGATTCTCACGCCCAAGCAGCCTCTGACGCTCCTCCTCGCTCAACTGAGCATTGCCGGTGATATCGCGGACGGCGGCGCCATGCTCGCGCTGCAGGCGTTCAAGTGGAGTTTCGTACTGTCGCCTCAACTCGGCAGCCTGCTTGATCGCGATACCCTGTTTTTCGATCTCGGCAAGCCGAGTGGCCTTTGCGATCTGCGAGTCAAGCGACTTCAGTTCAAGGTCGCGGTTTTTTCTCTGTTCGGCGGACAAGCTTCGCTCGTTCTCGAGCAGGCTTTTCCGGCGCTCCGTCAGTTCGTTGAGCTTCTTCTCACCAGGCGTGAGCTCATTGGCGTACGCGACCCCGCTGTACTGATCCTGCAGCCGCTTGACGTACTCCTGCGCACTCAATATTGCCGCATCGAGACTGGACTCGGCCGACTCGAATTTATTCAGGCCACCCGACGTCGGCCCCTTCCGGGGCTTCGGCTGCTTGGGGTCCTTGTATTTGTCGGCAATCTTGGCCTCATCGGCCTTCATGCGCTCCGGCGTGTACTCAGCGCCCCCTCCGGCAGCTTTCAGGTCGGCCACGGCACGACGATACTGCTCAACTTCCTTCTTGCGCTTATCCGCGTTACTAGCAACGCGGGCCGTCATATCGTCCAGATATTTCAGCGCAGTAATACCCGACTTGCGAGTCGCCTCGCGCTCGGCGTCCCGATTGGCATCGGTTTGCAGGCGCCGCGCATCCGCCTCCAGCCCAGCCAGCTCGTTGGACAGCTGCGCCACCAGCCCTGACGGCTGGGAAAAGTCTCCCGCGTGCGCTTTGGCGCGGGCTAGGGCAACCTTTTTCTCGGCAATCTGCTCCGCCAGCGGCTCTTTACGGCCGATATCCAGCAGCGCATCGCCCGCTCCCTTCACCGCGTCTTTGATCGCGTTCCAGCTGCGTTCGATGGTGCCGAGGTTGCCCTGCATTTCCTTGGTGCGCGCCGCCAGCGTATCGGCATAGGCGTTCTGCGCCACATTGGCGGCCTCGGTGGCGTGCCCCTGTTTCTCCAGCGATTCGATCTGTTCGTAGGTCGAAGCGGTCAGAAAGCGCATGCTTTCATCCAGCTTGAGCGCCGCCTTCAGCGGCTCCTTGGCCAGGTCGCTGAATTGCTTGGCTATCTCTTCAACCGCCGTGCCGGTCACGTCGGACGATTCCAGCGCGACCGCCGCAAAACGCTGCAGATTGACCGACGCCACATTACCCGACCCGGCCAGCGCGGCCAGCGCCTCGGCAGCGGCATGCTGTGTCCCGGTCGTTTCGGCGATTCGGGCCGCCATGGTGGCCATGGCGTCGGCCGACGTGCCTGCCGCATTGTTGGTCTGGATCAGCGCCTTGGTGTAGCCGTCAGCCTCCTGGCTGCCCACGTAGTAGGCGTACGCCAGTCCCGCTGCGGCAGCAGCGGCGAGCGTGTATGGGTTGACCAATCCAACAATGTAGCCGCCGAGCGCCCTGGCAGCCGGCAGCGCGCCACCAAACATATCCTTGAGCTGCCCACCCTGCTGCAAGAGCACGGTCAGCGGCTGCTGGCCAGACGCAATCGAGACAGCGATATCGGTGAACTGTGCCGGCACCTGGCGCAGAGCCGCCTGCATCTGTGCCGCGCTGACCCCTGTTCTGTGCTGCCTGACCGACACGGCATCCAGTTGATCGAGGTAGGGCCTCAGCGCATCGGCATCGACACCGCGTTGACCGGCCAACAAGCGAAAATACTCGCTGCTGGATTTGCCACCCGCCTGCATCGCCGCCGTGGTGCGCTGGATATCGCTGATCATGCTGCTGGTCGACTGGTCGATCTTGCCAGCCGCTGCCCCGCCACTGTCGCCCACAGCCTCCAGCGCGTGGGCAGCCTGCCTTGCACCAGCCTCCATCTGCTCCGACCCAGCCGTAACAGCACGGCTGGCCGCCGTAATCCCGGCCTGCAGATGGGCAACATCGGCCTCCACGCTAATGACCAGCGAGCCACCGTTTACCGCCGCCATGGCTGTACCCCTTTCTTGTGGCATTTACGACTTTTAACCACGCTGTTCGCTCCACACGTCCAGCGTGACCCGCTCCATGACTCGCAAGTCATTCAGCAGCGCCCCCCGCTGCCGGCGGGGAATGGCCTGCATGTTCATCACCGACTCGACGGCGGCGTAGTCCAGCGCGACGGGTAGGCCAGTCATGCCGGCACGACGCCACTGCCCGGCCACGCTCAACCACAACCGCACTGCTGACGCATTGGCCGCGTACACCTCCACGTCACCCGGCAGGCCATACGCAAGATGCCGGGCAACGGAGGTCAGTTTTTTTCGCGGCCGTGCAGGTGTACGTCGTGTACCGCCTTCCAGAACGCCAGCGCGACGTAGTTACCCCCCGCCCCCGTCAGGGCGGACCGCAGCGCCTCCGGCGAGTACGGCACCACCTCACCTTGCGGATCGCGTACCGACTCCCAGTCAGCCACGAATTCCGACAGCGCCGCGCTGCCTTGCTCAAGCGCCCGGGATAGCGTCTCGGACGATTCGATCTTGGTCAGCGACTCATACTGCTCGGGCGGCAGGAGGCGGATATGCGCAACCAGCTCGGCTGCCTGCTCGACGCCACCGTCAGCCGGCAGCACCACTTTCACCGGCCACTTGATGATCGGGTTCTGATTGATGACAAACATGGTGTTCTCCGGCCCCGCCAGGGCGGGGCGTTACGGGTTGTACTTAGGCGCGCAGCATGTACAGGTACTGGCTGATGCCGTTGCCGGTTTTGCCGGTATCCACCAGCAGGCTGCCGGTCAGCTCGGACTTGGCGAAATCGCTGCCTTCGCTGATCAGATCCAGGCCGCCCGCACCCAGGCGCACGCGGTGGCACTGCACGATGACCGGCGCGCCACCGTCGGCAGCGTTGAGGCCGATGAAGCGGGCCTCGTACTCCTGCCCCGGGTGAGTCAGCGCATCGATGCGTTCGGCCGCCAAGGCGGTGTAATCGACATCCAGGTCGTCACCATCAGCGAAGCCACCGGCACCCGCCAGGAAGCGGATGCCGCCAGCCGTGACGATGTAGTCCGCGGCGGAGATTTCGGCGGCGCCGCTCTTCACGGTAACCGGCTTGGTGGTGTCGACGATCTTGGCCAGAGCTGCAAGCTTTCCGGCATAGCCCTTGATGGGCTCGGCCACAACCGCGCCGCCCGCAACGCTGGAGGTACTGCCCTTGAGCAGCAGCGCCAGGTTCTCTTTACTGAACTGGCTGATACCCCCCAAGGTGATGCCAACACCCTTGACCTCGGCGTAGATGTCGAGATCGCCCCCCGCGATAGAGGTGGTATTGGCGAGCTTCTTTTCATCGATCTCAGGGGAGACTTTGAGCGAAGCCAGGTTGAGCACCGACACATACTGGCCGGTGCCACGAGGAGCAAGGTGCAGTTCGCCCTTGCCGATGAAACTGAGGTTTTGAGGCATGGTGTGTTCCTATGCGATGTAGTCGATGCTGACCACGATCCGCGCGGCAGCGTAGGCGATGGCGAGATCTTCCAGATCCCAGTCCGTGGCGACTTCGACGGAAACGACGTAGTAGAGGTTTTCCTTCAGCGCCAGTACGGCGGTAGTGATGGCACCCTCTACTGCATCGAGTACATCGAAACGACTGTCACCATTGCCGTAGAGGTCGATCGCCAGTTCCAGCCGGCGGGTGCGGCTGGCGCTGGTGGCTTCGGACAATCCGCCATCGCTCCGGCGGCGAATATTGAGCGCCGGCAACTGGCTGGAACCGATGTCGGCCGTGCGGTTTTCGAACTGATTGCCGGCGGGAATGCCGGCAGCAGTCGCTGCCGCCTTGACGGCACCGGCCAGGGCGATCAGCAGCGCGCTGCGGTTGCTCATGGTTGCAGCTCCAGAGAGAGGGTGAGGAAGCCATCGCCGCGACGCTCTGGCGGTTGCGACACGCGCCAGTTATCGCCGTCCGCCACGACAGCAACCCCCTCGCCGATGACGGCACTGCCGAGGTCGGCCAGCAAGATGGCCAGCGTGGCGGTTTTGAGCGCTTCGCCGCGAACGAAGCCCAGTGCCACACCGTTTCCATCCTCACGGTGGAAAACCCCGGTGTAGGGCTGGCCGTCCACGCTGACCGACTCACCCATGACGCCATCACTGGCCAGGCGCCCCAGGCTGCGGTTCAGGCGGTCAAAGGCATTCATCAGGCGGCGACGGTGGTCGAGGTGCCGTTGAGGCGCACGTCCACACTGGTGGAGCCGTTGGCCGCTGCGGCGAAAGCGGTGCCAATCAGGTGCTTGCCGGCAGCTTTCTCGCCGCAGGTCTTGGCAGCGGGGTCGAACCAGACTTCCTCGCCGAGGGTGAACACGGCCGCGGCGTCTTTCGGCAGCTCGTACACGCCCAGCGTGGTCGAGGAGAGCGGGTCGCCGATCGCAGCAGCGTGCTGTGCGACGCTGAACAGATTGCCGTTCAGCACCGGATCACCCGAAGCCGTCACGGCGGTGGCGACTTGGGTCAGGGTGGCGCCGGTGGATTTGTAATTGCGCATGGGTCAATCTCCGATCAGGAAATGAGAACGCCCGCGCAAAGGCGGGCGTCATGGGGCGTCAGCGGGCTTACTGGCCCGGGTTGGTGGTAATCCAGCGGTAATCCATCAGGCCGACACCGACGTCGATGCGGCCCTTGACCTGCACGCCATCCACCTCGAAGCCCTCGCGGCTGGTGGTGTACACGCCACGCTGGCCCTCGAGGTAGGCCAATTCGATGGTCGGCGCCGATTCCGGGCCGGCCGCCAGATACCAGCGGGCGGCGCTGTTTCGGGTCAGGCGCGGCTCGGCGATGACCTGGTACTGGCCGGCCAGCGGGTTGAGCTTGTCCACCTCGGTGGCCGACACGAAGCCGATGGCGCGCTGGGCAGCCAGGCGCAGGGTGCGCGGCACCAGGATGTACTTGCCGTACAGGTTGAGATCGTCACCGGTACCCGGCTCGGTCTGCGCCCCGATCAACTGGTCGAGCGCGTCGATGGCATCGATGCCGACGGCAGCCGCGGCGGCGGCAATGTTGCCGTGACCCGCGTGGAACAGCGCCTTGCCGTCGCCCAGTTTCTGGTTGTTGATGATCAGGCCCCAGACCAGGTTGGATTCCAGGTTCGCGGCGCTACGACCGAAACCGAAGGCGGTGTCGGTGAACACGCCGAGGTCGTCGTTGATGATGACCTGACGGCTGATGTTGACGATGCGGCCGAAGGTGCGCAGCTTGTAGCGCTCGCTCTCGGCATCGTTCAGGTTGCCGATCTCGAATTCGCCGGCCTCGGTCACTTCCTTGAGTTCAACCTGATTGCCTACGCGCAGCTTCACCACGTCCTTGAAGTCCGGCGCGGAGACTTCGCGCACCAGCGGGCGGAAGGTCTGCCCGGCCAGCTCATAGCCCTGCAACATGGAGCGGTTGGCTTCGTTGGCCAGGATCACCGGGAAATCCGACGTGGTATGCATGCCGTAGCCGCGGGTGTTGTTGAGCGCCAGCTCGACAATCTCGGAACGAGCCAGGCCACGCACGTTGGCGCCGGCGGCTTCGGCGCAGGCGCGCGCCATGTCGGTGAGGTTCATCCCGCGATACTGGCGTGCCGCCTCGGGAAGATCGCCACCGAAGGCGCGATGGTGGATGGCCGCCTGCATGGCGCTGCGACGAACCTCGGTTTCATCCTGCAGCGTTTCGACATTGGCGGCGCTGCGTTCCTGGTTGGCATCGCTGTTCTGGGCGAGCCGCTCCAGCACCAGCTCGCGGGCACGGTGGATATCACACGCGGGGTCATCCATCAGGGTGCGGGCGAAGTCGGTACCCAACTGCGGGTACAGCCCAACCAGATTACGGATGTCCTTCTGGCGCTGATTTTCTGCCTGCATGGCGGCGGTGCGTTCCTGCTGACGCAGGGCTTCGATTTCTTCCGGGGTCATGGTCGGTTCCTGAGTTCGAGTTTCGGGTTCTTGCGGCTGAATTGGATCGACGTGGTGGTCGTCCTGGTTGGCTTGCAGGTATCGCACCGGATAATTCGGCGCATCGTCCGGGCGCATGGCGCTGCGGATGCCGGCATCTGCATCGGCCGGCACGGGTACCAGGCTGATTTCGGTCGGTTCCCAGTCCACCGCGAGGTATTCCGGGGTCTGGCCGTCGCGCTCGGTGATCTGGTAGGTGTGGACGATGTAGCCGACGCTGACGTTGCGCACGATCTTGTCGACCACGTCCTGCCAGATGGGCTCGACATCGTCGCGCTTGGAAAAGCGCAGCAAGGCACGGCCTTCGCCGTTGTCCAGCCAGGCTTTCTCGACGACGCCGATCTGGTCCTTGAGATCCCACTGCTGATGGGTGTTGAGCATCGGCGCCCCGCCATTGAGGCGGTTGAGCCGGCAATGCTCCGGCAGCATCGACAAAGATTCGTTGTAGTAGCGCCAGTTATTCCAGTCGAAGCGCCGCACGGCAGCGCCGGTGGACCAGACCAGCTCGACGGTGCGTTGCTCGACATCGATGGTGCCGCTGTCAACGGACAGCAGCCGCGAGACCAGCGGCAGGCCGTTGCGGGTGATCTGCGCCGGCGGCTGGCTTTGCTGGTTGGGTTGAGGCATAGGCCCTCCAAAACGAGAAAACCCGCCTGATGGCGGGTCATGGATCAGCGCGGTGACTCACGCTGCACGGCGGCGGCTGCGCTTTGTCGCCACAGCAGTAACAGCGGCAGCAAATCCGCCTAGGGGGCGGAGGTGCTGGCAACTTCACTTTTGGCATGGGCGGAGGTGGCTTTTTCGGCATTGGCAGTGGCGGCACGCTGCCCCTGGACGAATCTCCAGAGCCGAACCAGAGCAGCAGGATCATCACAACCATGAATCCCACGAAAAGGCTAAGCTTTCCCATCGTTGGCTCCTGATGGTTCATCCGGTGTAGCCAGCAGCGCAATCAGCCCGTCCAGGCTGATCGGAATGCCGGCCTCTCTCAGGCGCTCCCAATCGGCGGTCAGCTCCGCCAGCACCGTTTCCGGCTGGTTACCAAGGCGGCGCTGCAGTTCGCTGAACGATTGGACGCCGGCGGCGACCTTGAGCAGTTCGCCCTTCATGTCCTTGACGGGGTCAGTCCATTCCAGCTTCGGCACCGACCACTCGGTACCGGTAGGTATGGGGCGCTTGCCGACGAGGTCGGCGGCTTCGTTGTACCAGCCAACAATGCGCTGGCAGACCATCGGCACGAAGCACAGCCACTGCCATGCCTCGATGCTGCGGCGGTATGGAAGCATGCCGCCGCGCAGGCTGGAGTAATTCACCTGAGATAAGTCGCCGGACAACTGCTCGTAGGTCTGCCCGGCCCCAGCCGCAAGGGCGCGGTGCCCCGCTCGCACGTAGTCGGCATAGCCGGCGGTCGCGGTAGGTTGGCCGAACGTGACCGACTCGCCGGGCAGCAGCCGCTTGATCATGCCCGGTGCGACGCGCTCGGTAGGCCGCCCCTTGGCATCCTGACCGACATCGCCGACGCCGCTGCCGGCGCCGCCTTCGCTGGTGACGAAAACGCTGAAGCACGCCTCGACTTTCTTGCGCGTCAGCTCGGCATCCTCGTAGTCGTCCAGGTCGCGGGCGCGCAGGATAACCGGCGCCAACTCCGGTACGCCGTGGATTTGACCGGGACGCAAGCGCTTGAAGGCGTAGATCACGTCGTCGGCGGGGACGCGCCGGGACTGCAAGACGCGACCGTAGCGAGAGGCCTCGCCGGGGTGTTGGTCGAACAACCAATAGGCGACGCGACGCCCCAGCTTGTCGAACTCGACCCCGCCAAGGATGTAACCGGTCTTGGTCTCCTCGGTCTTGTCGTGGTCGAGGTAATCCGGCTCGAGTACCTGCACCTGGAATGGCACCGGCAAGCCATCCGACGTGCGACGCCAGCGGCGACGGATAATCACGGCGCCGCTTTCCCACATGCAGCGCCCGGCCAGTGCCTGCAGGCCGTAGAGGTCGGACAGGCCATCCGCATCACAGGCGGTGGTTTCCGCCCATGCCAGCCAGCCCTTTCCGGCCGCATGGCCCTTGCTGATGCCGAGGCGTATGCCGGCGCCGATGGCATCACCCACCCAGGTCTCCAGCGCCTTCTTGCACCAGGGGTTGTTGCGCACCAGGTCGTGGCTACGGTTGCGCAACGTGGGCAAGGCCATCAGGTTTTCTGCGTTGGCGCTGGTGCCGGGCGTATTCCATCCGGCAGTGCGGCGCCCCTTCTTCGCGCCTTCGTAGGCCCGCACATGCTCGAGCGCCTGCCGGGCCTGCCAGCGCCGCACGCCCGCCATCGGGCTGAAAAACCCGACCAGGCTATCAATCAGGTTCATGGCTCAGTCCCGGTCGAATTGGGCGAAGGTGGTGACGTGACGCCCACCACTTCCCGGCAGCAAGCCAGCGGCTGACATCTCCTCGCGCATTACGTTGCGGGCCCGGATCAGGTCGTCCATGCTGCGGTAGGTAACGCGGTCGCCGCCGCGCTCGATAGTCAGCTCGCCGGTGGCGATGGCCTGCTCGACGCCGCGCAGGTCGTCCAGGGTGAAGGTGGTCATCAATCATCTCTCCAGTAGTCATCGGCATCGGGCAGGTAACCGTTCTGATCCGGCTCCGAAAACGACGAAGCCCCGCTAGGGGCGGGGCTTGTGGGTTGGGTTGCAGGCCGCTGCGCGGGAGGCGGCTCAGGGGCCGGTCTATCGGGTACCGGCTCGGCGAACATATCCCGCACCGAGGGCTGGATGATCAGCTCGCGGGCCGCCCAATCGGCGTCGGTCGCGTTCTGTATCCGTAGCGGCGGCGCGCAGGCGGCAAAGTAGGCATAGTTCCAGCAGTCCAGCGCCTCGTTGCGCTCCTGCCCCTTGCGCTTTTTCCACTTCTTGTTGACCGGGTCGTAAACCTCGGCGGTTAGCTGCTCGTAGTAGTCGTCGTCCAGGTCGTCGCTGAAGTTGATGAACAGCTCGCCGCCGGACTCCATCGCTTGCCGATCAGCCAGCAGGCGGGCAAACAGCGCGCTCTTGGCCTTGTCGACACCAACCGTCCACAGCTGCAGGCCGTTCTTTACTGTGCCGCCGCCGTCGTCAACATCGACCTTCGAGGGACGGCTGACCAGTGGCTTGTTGTCCCGTCCGATGACAGCGAACAGCCGGGTGCGCCCCTTCCAATTGCGCACAAACCGGTACGCTGACTGGGTGTGGTGACCCGCCGTATCGATGGCAGCCGCCTCGATACGCATGTCAACACCAAACAGGTTGCGGTACTGGCCAGTGAGGTGGCAGGAAAGCTGGTCCCACACGTTGGGCTGCTCGGGCGTGCTAGGCGCAGCTGGGTTTCCGTAGATGATGATGCGATCGATGATGTGGCACCGCTCGCCCCGGCCCCAGCCGTAGACGTACATTTCCAGGCGGTCATCCTGTGTGTCGATACCCGCGGTGAGCAGCAGCACACCACCCGGGATCACCCGCAACTTGTACGGCTTGGCACGCTGCGCCAACTCGTGGGCCTTGATGCTGTTCGACTTGTCTTCCCATGTCTCGCCGAGCGCCGTGTTGATGAAGCGCTTGAGCTCGACTGGGTCTTTCTGCGCCAGCAGGAACTGCCGGGCGCGCTCTTTCCACGTCCTACCTAGGCCGATCGGCGAGTAATAGCTGTTGATGTGGTATCCGCGCACCTGCCGCTCCGGGTAGGTTGGCACCCATTCGCCGTTTTCCAGCATCCACGTCTTGTGGTGCTCGGGAATGTCTTGCTCGCAGGATTCGCAGATGTAAACCACATCGATGAGGCCATCCGGATCGCCGTCACGATCATCGGCAAAAACGTATTTCATTCGCTGATGCACCAGGCGCTGCTTGTGGCCGCAGTGCGGGCAGGGCACGTGGTAATAGCGCTGGTCGCTGCGCAGAAACTCCTTTTCGATGGTGCTGGCACCCTTCACCGTGGGTGTGCTGACCAGCAGGATCTTCCGGCGCGGGAAGTTGTTGGTGCGTTCTTCGGCCAACCCGACCGGGTCGCCCTCGCCGTCGAGGTCGTCGGGGTAGGCGTCGACTTCATCCAGAAACAGGTTTTTCACCGGCATCGAGCGCAGCGATTTGGCCGAGTTGGCCCCGCCAATGCGCAGCACACCGCCGGGATACTCTTTCAGTAGCGTGGTATTGCCGCCGTCCCGGCTACGCGCGGGCGGAATCTTGGTCATCAGGACTGGGCTGGCGCTGATCATGTTGGCCAGGCGCTGCTTGGACCACAGTTCGGCCACCTCGATGGACGGCTCCACCACCAGCATCGGGGAGGGGCTCTGGTCGACCACGTAGCCGGTCCAGTTGATACCTGACTCGGTCCCTGCTACCTGCGTCGATTTCATGAACACGACGCGCTGCACCGGCGAGCTCGAGCTGAGGCAGTCCTGAATTTCGCGGATGAACGGCACGCGACCGGTTTTCCATGGCCCAGGCTCGGAGGTTTCGGCGCTGGTGAGCTGGCGGTTTGCATCGGCCCACTCAGAAACGGTGAGACGGGGTCGTGGCGCAAATGCCGCAGACCATGCCGCCACTACGGACTCATAGGCCCGCTGCGTGAATTCGGAAAGGTCCATGGCAATCAACCCTAGATTTTGTCGAGCAGTTCCCCTGCCTGTTTGCTGAGCGTGGCGCAGATGTTGTCGATCTCGTCTTGCAGCATGGTGTAGACGGCGTGCGGGTCTGTCTCAGCGGCCAGCACGGTGGCGATACGATCGGGCATGCGCTCGAAAGCGGAGCGAGTGGCCGAGGCCAGGTCGGTCACGGCCTTGACGGTGCCATCCTGCGAAATCAACTCGCGGCGGGACTTGGCAAGCTCAATATCCATCTGCTCGCCGCGCTTCTGTTCGTTCTGCGCCCGGGCGACGTTGTAGGCGGCCATCGGATCGGACAGCAGAAGCCTGGCCGGATCAGGCAGGCCAGCTGCCGGCGAGGATACTGACTGAGCTGATGGCGGAGCATCCAACCCAACGGCGGCACGAACGGTCTCTGCCACCGGCGCCGCACTGCCGCCCTTGGCTAAACGCTCCAGAGCATGGCGGGCGGCGACGGCCGACTTGTCAGCGCTGCCGGTTTTGGCAATGCGCTCAAGCGACTCGCGGACACGGATGCGATCGCCATCACTCGATAGAACCAACCTATCAGCCTTGGTAAGCTGGCTGATGTAAGCACGCGAAACGCCGAGGAAGTCGGCGAACTCGCTTTTTCGCATTTCCTCGGTCATCGTTCATTTGTAACCAGTTAATTGAAGATTCAGGGCTTAACTGACTTAACAGTTAAGTAAGGCAGCGGCCCCTATGACTAGCGAACTCTCGGGCCCCGCCTACCCGTATATGCCCGGGGGCCGGGGAAGGACCCATCAAGCCGCACCATATTGGTGCCGAGCGTAATGAGACCACAACCCGTAGCGCTGACTCATCCTACTACCCCAACAACTGGCGGTAGATCGGTAGCACCACCCGGCGTGTGAGGTCGTCGACATCGAGGCGCTTGGGCATGTTCACCCTGGGCACCAGCACGGCAACCGGCAACTCGGTAACGCGCCGCCGCTTGCCATCTGCACCGATCTTGGTCTTGCCGAAGCGACGCAGTTCATCGGCGTTGTCGCGGATGTTCTCAGCAAACAGATAGACCTTGCCGTCGTCCCCCTTGCGCCAGTCGTAGTTCCCGGACCGCATCAGCCCGGCGATCACATCGCGGAACTGCTGGTTCGAGAGTCGCCGCTGGCCGCGCACGTTGAACGGGATCAGCAAGCCCTTGCCATTGCGAGGCAACACGGTTCCACCCGTGCCATGGATACCAATCCACGGCACTTTCATTTCAGAGAACTTGAACACGGCGACAGGAGGTCGGGCCGGGTTCTTGTACGCAACATACCCTCTGAACGTCTTGGGAAACGACTTCTTCCTGACGTTGAACTTGGCACGGATTTCGTCTTGCAGCTTGGCTTCCACCAGAGGCTTGGCATCGAAGTGCAAACGCCGCAGTGCCTTGTTGGCTTTATCCTTGATCAGCTTTTCCAGATCGATAGACAAACCGGACATAACAGCCACCACAAAAAGCAACGCCCCAGCACTCAGGCCGGGGCATCGAACAACGACAAAGGAGGAAGCAACGATGAAGCAAGCCATACCCAAAGCACAATGCAAAAAGCCCAAGGCTTTCGACCTTGGGCTATCTGTAGACGCAATATGGGTAACTGAAGAACGAACTTTAATGGCAGATTTCTACCGTGTCAAGCGGCCTGACGATAATTTCCGTACTGCTCATCCACCACCTGCTCAAGCGCCCCCTTTGCTGCGACGAACCAACCATCCAGGCAAAGCTGCACCTGCTCGCGATAGAACCGCTGATGCGTATCGTAAGAGCGCCCATACAACTGAGCCGCCTCGCGGCTGGACCCGTCGCGCCGGGCCCAATGCCGAACCCAATACCGCAACCCCTCACGCCCAAATCGATTTCCATCGCGGATGTGATGCGCCACGAAACACGTCAGGTCATTCAGCACCGGCTCGCCCAGGCGCGGATTGTCCTTCAACACCCGCCACATCAACGCCAGGTTCTGCTCTGCTGGCAGCATCAATACCCGCTCCCATACAGCACCCGCCGCCGAACGATCATTACCCGTCAGATCAGACCAGCCAGCACCATCCGCAGCATAGTCGATCGCCTTCGCCCCGCCAGACGACAACACTTCCATCGCCTTCGACACCACGTGCACCAGCTCAGCATTCGACAGGCCGTACATCATCGTTTCTTGAAGCACTTACACTCCCATTCACCCCTGAACAGGAAATTCCCCAGCGGCCAACCTCTAACGGGCACGGCTCGCATGCGCAGAATTCTACCACGCCAGCGTCATTATCCGGCAGCTACGCCGCCCGCTTGCGGTAATCCTCCCACGGACACGCCAGCACCAGCGCATCCTCGAACATCCGGCTCACCGCCCGCTGCCCGAGAATCTCGCCCAGCCTGGCCGGCGTCTGGTTGGTTACGAACACCGTCGGCAACCCCTCGTTGTAGCGATGATTGATCACCATGTTCAGGTGCCGCATCGCCGGATTCGGATTGTCGAACACATCCACCTCATCCAGCACCAACAGCCTGTACTGGCCGAAGCGCAGCAGCTCACCCGACTCCGAGCGCCCCGGCACACCCCACGACGACGCAATCTCGTCGACCATCTCGCACGTCGTCGCATAGCGGGCGAACAGCCCGCAACGCTGGATGAGGTTCAGCATCGCCGCGCTCGCCATATGCGTCTTGCCCGTGCCCGGCCCGCCATGGATCACCAGGTTCTCGACCCGCTCGCCGCGCCCCAAACGCCCCACCCAGCCCTTCACTGCCGACAGCACCGCCCCCTGCTCATCGCATACCGGCAGCAGATCCCGGAACCGAGCCTCACGGTATTTGCGCGGAATGCCCGAGCGCCGCAGCATATGCTCACGCCGCTCCGCCTCGCCAGCAGACCGCTCCTCGGCCATCCAGCAGGCCGGGCAGCGTGCTGTCGAACCCGGCACGCCCAGCACCGTAAACGGGCCATGCTGATCACAGCAGCCGCCCAGCTCGACCAACCCGCGCTCCGCAGCCATCGCCGGCAGGTAACGCTGCAGATTACTCAATCCAGTCATGATCCACCTCCCCGTTTGCCACGCGCGCCGGAGGCTGGCCCGCTGCCGCACGATGCGCCTCGGCATCCGGCATCGACATCCAGGACGGCACCTGACGGCCACCCACGGCAGCCAGCCGGGGCCGCTTGGCTGGCTTCTGCCCCGAAACGACACCAGACTGCTCGCGCACCAGATCGCGCAGCACCTGAGTCAGATACTTGGCCGGCACCGCACGGCCATCCGTGATGTAGCCCCGCGCCTTCGCCACCCCCTGCGCCAACAGCGGCAGCGACACCCCCAGCGCCACCCACTCCTGCACCTCGGGGTTGGCCGAATGCGCCACGTTGACCCCCAGCTGGCGAGCCGCCACCAACAGCTGCACTGCCAGACTCGGGGTTCCCCTCGAATCTTCCTCGCGCGCGGTATCTCTATCTGTATTTATCTGACTATGTGATATGTCGCGTTCGTCACGCTCGCTCATGTCACGCTCATTGCCACCTGCAACAACCGGAAACACTTTATCGGCAAGGCTTTCAGCCATCACGTTAATGTCACGCTCATCTATAACGTTCATGTCCCGTTCCTCACGAGGGCGCACCTGTTCAGGCGTATCCGCAGCAGGGAAAAACACCACCAGCTTCTTTACCTCCTGAGGGGTGGCGCAGCGCTTCACAAGCCCAATGCGTTCCAGCTCATCGATCAGCACATCGATCTGACGCAGAGACGGCTTCCACGCCGCGTTATGGCTTCCCCTGGGCGGCACGTACTGACAGTGGATCGCCAGCACGGCGCGACTCATCCTGCCCGCGCCACGGCCAGCAATCCGTGTTCGCAGATCCATGCTGCCTCTCATTTGACGGAACAACCGCTCGGCATGAGGGCTCGCCTCATCCAGCAAGCGCTGTTCCTCCTCGCTCAACAAAATCCGCATTACCGCCCTTCCCAATTCCGCCGCATTGGCCGCACAAACGGCACCAGGTCGAACCCGTGCGCCTTCAGCGCCAGCCCCACGGCCTTCATATACTCATCACCATGGCACCGCCGCAGCCGTGCCTCCTCGCGCTCTTTCCACGCCAGCCAGCCACGTCGGGCCAGCTGCGCCAGATACAGCGCATCACTCGGCACGTGGCCGCTCACCTCCTGCCACGTCACCATCGTCCAATCCCTTTCGGCCGATCTTGCTATCCAACAACTGCTTCAACAGATTGATATGCCGACGCCGCAGCCTCGGCTTGTCATCCGGATGCGCCCGCCCCACCTTCCAGCACAGCCGGTAAAGCTCGCGGGAGGCATCGTCAGTCACAGCGACCACCCTTGCGGCGCGCAGCGCGTACCGCGTTCTGGAGCGCATGCAGGCGCTGGATATTGGCCGCGATGGCGTCCTCGATCGCATCCTGCTCTGCCGACGAAATCCGGCCATCGGACAACGCCTCATGCACCACCTGGCCGACATCACCATGCGCCGCCATCAACTGGCTCACCGCCATCAAGGGAGACACGTCCAGTTCAATGCCCTCACCCGGCATGCACACGTAGCCCAGCTCACTGGCGAACGCGAACAGGATGCGCGGATCACCCGTCAACTGACTGGCCGTCACGGCCGTTTTCAGGCCGAACACATGCGTATTGGCATTGACGTTGACCTGAGAGCGCAGCGTGGACGACGCCATCTTCAGCCGGGTCGCCAGTGCTTCCGCGCCGCCCGGATAGTCGTGAACAACAGAATGCGCCGCATCGAGAACGGTAGATGACATGGTCAACTCCCAAAAAAACGACCGTAGAAATAACGCCACGCAGCATCTATCGTTGGCAGCGCAGCACGATAAAAAACGCCCCGGGCAGCACCGGAGCCAAAACCACAGCCGCTCAGGGGAGTGCGACTGAAGGGGAAACAACAGGCCCGCCAGCATCAGGGGTGATGCTGGCGGATGCCCTGCTCACGCTATTCGGAACGCCAATTAATCGGACTTGGCGTGCTTCATGCGCTCGGAAAGCGCGACCAGCTTGGAGCCAATGTCATAGCTCACCTGCTTGCCGCGACGGCCGGTCGCCAGCCCGGCAATGCACGGCTGGGTACAACCGACTTCATCGGCAATCTGCTTTTGCGTCATTCCTGCTTTGAGCAGTTCGGCAATCAAGGATTTCCAGTTCATGTCGCAGTTTAATTACAAATGTAATTAACAAGCAAGTCCCAAGGTAATATTCATCTGTATAACAATTGCTATATGGACACACTCGCACAACGTCTCGCGGCCGCCCGCGCGGAGAGGCAACTCACTCAGGCTCAGCTCGCTCGTAAAAGCGGCGTAGCCCAGGCCACCATTGCTCACATCGAGAGCGGCAGGAACAAGGGGTCAAAGCACTTGCTCGACCTGGCACGCGCGCTTGGCGTTTCAGCCCATTGGCTGGACACCGGCAAGGGCAGCATGACCGAAGTCAGCCTGCGGCCGATCGCAGTGTGGGAGCAGGAAGAAGAGCTCAAGCAGGAGGGGGAGTACATTTTCCTGCCCGAGCTCACCGTGCGCGCCAGTGCCGGCCCGGGAACACCGATCTGGCACGTAGACGAGCGGGGGCAAAAACAGGCATTCACCGCCAAGTGGGCACGGCGAATGAACATCGACCCGCAATGCGCCGCAACCATGGTCGTCGATGGCGGCAGCATGGAGCCGCGCCTATGGTCGGGCGACAGCATCGTGGTCGACTACTGCCAGAATGAAACCATCATCGACGGCAAGGTCTACGTCCTGCTCATCGACGACGAAGTGAAGGTGAAGCGGCTCTATAAAGCCATCGGCGGCGGGCTGCGCATCACCAGCGACAACCCCGACAAGATCAGTCACCCCGACATTGTGGCCGCGCCGGAGCAGATGCCACACGTCAAGATCATCGGCCGCGTAGTAGCCGTATGCGGTGGCATGTAAAGGGAAAGCCCCTGGGCGGGGCTTCCTTTATCTCAGCTTACTACTGCACGCCACTGAGGCCTGGGCGAGGGCCGTATCGGCCACAAACGGGTAATACCCGCCTCCAAAGTAGTTTGTCGTCACGATCACATTGCCACCGTTTCTGCTCATAGAGAAGCGGCTGCCATCCTGGACATACACGGCATTGCCTGCATACTTCAACCTGTAGAGCAGGTCCTGCCCGCCAAACGAAGAACACATCAAGCCCGAGCCGTCAGGAGCCAGCTTCACCGTGGCCAACCACGGCCCCATGGCTCCAGTCCAGGCGCCCACCAACGTTTCGGGGGCCGCTGTTGGCATGACCTCAATGAAGCGATTATTGAGCATGTCGTCCATCGGGGAGGCGCACCCTCCCAAGAGAAACAAACCTGATAGCCACCAAAACCTGCGCACAGCCATACAACCCTCCCACATCAACAATGCCAAGAGGGTATGGCACGGCAATAGCTATGTCCAGCTCAGCGCCAGTGCGGTAGCGCCATTGCACGAGGCACCGGAAGGGCGACCCCGGACCACGGCAAGATCAAGCGAGAGCAGGATAGCAACGAAATATAACCTTTGTAATATTAAGCCACCCGCGATAGCAAATTTGCGCGCGCATCTGGTTAGCTAAGAACGTGCCACGCAGCAGACTAACTAAGCCCTGCCGAGCACCACGTTAGCTAACGCTACGACAGAACTTCATCAAAATTTGTGCGTCTGCAACACTCCAAAATTAGCCGCGCGTTCGGCCTGTTGATAACTACGATCAACCCGCGCCACGCTTAACTTCGACGTGTTTTTCGATGGCTATTTGCGTGAACGAAAATTCATCTGCTTACATACGCCGCCAAAGAAGTGACCGAATTTGGATTGCACAATCCAATGTCAGCACCCACAATTCAACCGTTAGTTGCATTTCAATGAGCTAACGCGTTCGCGGGACATGCCGTACGAGTGGACCATCCCGCCGTGCAGGAGCACAAGACAATGAAGAAAACAACTGGATTCAGCCCATCAACCCTGGGAAAAGCATTGCGCGACCTCAGCAGCGGCAAAACCTTGGATCAATACAATCTGCCTACTAATGTGAAGACGTCTATCGCCGTCACCCGTTACAGCAGCCAGGATATCTCTGAAGCGTTTGCCAAAGTGAAGAAGCCGAAGCGCGTGCTCTCGTTCTGAACTGAAAGCCTCCATGGCTCACAACACATTCTCGAGACTCGTCAACAGCGACAACGACCTTGAAGGTCTTGTCGCTTATTCTTTGTATAAGCAGGAAAAGATTGCATGGGTTGCGCACCGCACCACCGTTCTCGGGCGTGAGCCAACCACTCAAGAGATTGAAGATCAGTTTGTGGCCATGGTCAGGGATGCCAATATCCAGCAGTGGCGCACTAACGCCCTTCAGATCCTGAACCAGTTCGCCGACAACATGCTCGCCTCTGAGCTCGAGAAAGAGCGAGAGGCCATCAAAGAGAACGCCCTGATCAAGTCGTTCAACCCTCCGTGGTACAAGCGGCTACTCGGAGACACTCTCGCCAACTTGGCAAGCGGCTTTGTTGTGACGGTTCTGATTGCGCTACTCTGGGTTGTCAGTTCAGCGCCACAAAACTTCATTGCCGGCATCATCAACAAGGCCCTGCATGGGCAGATGCCACAAGCAGAAGCATCGACGGCGTCACCGGACAGCTAGACGAATTAAGAACGCCCTCATGGGCGTTTTTTCTCGCCCTCGTTACACGATAGCCAATCAACTCAACACGCATTCCAATTGCAATATCCGGCAAACTGCCGGCCATGAGCGCATTGGGTGACCGCATCAAGACAGAACGAGAGAAGCGCAGCTGGTCCCAGGCCGCGCTGGCGCAGCGCGCCGGTGTCAGTCAGACCACCATCACCGACTTGGAACGCGGGGCTTCCGCTGCTACAACCAAGCTCATCCCCATCGCGAGAGCGCTCAAAGTGAACCCCCACTGGCTGGAAACCGGGCAAGGCCAGCGCGCGGCGCCACCCCAAGGTGATGGCCGCTATGTTGCTGCCGACTCCCTCGAGGAGCTGGCCGAGCAGCTGACGGCCAAAGGCAACGACGACATCGCCCGCCTCTGGCAGCTGATCCTCGCCCTAAAAGACAAGAAGCCTTAGCCAGGCCTTAAAATCCCGACCGACCATATCAAGTCCACTTGATAAAAAACCAAGTGTGCGCCATGGTGGTCCTACGTGTTTCTACGTAGACTGCCGTCGTGCCAACCTTTCACGACAGACTGCGCAAGATCAAGCGCAAACGAGGCGTGACAGCCAAGGAGATTGCAGCTGAATGCCGCGTCAGCATGCAAACGGTATACGGGTGGCTAAAAGACACGATGCCTAAAAACAGTAATTTAGCAACGCTATCGGCATATTTCGGCGTCAGTAGCGACTGGCTGGCGCATGGCATCACCACTCCTGACCGCGCCGCCATGGTCCACGAACTACGCGCCATGCTCCCTAATCTCAGCGACGATCAGATTCGCGTCACCGTCATGATCTGGCGCAACTTCCTGCAGCGGCCACTTGATAGTGAGTCGTGAAAAACGCATGCTAAAGCCATAAGCGCTCAGTAAAGTTAGGCTATCCAAACCACTACAGAGCGGAAGCAATGCGCCAGAATCAACAGCACCCCCAATCCTGTCCACCAACCATCCAGCAGCAATCCATCTCCAACGCACTACACAACCTGGACACTATGGAGCAGCGCATCCTGGCCATGATCAGCCGGATGCGCGCCGATCTAACCAGCCTTTACGACCAGCTCCAACAGAACTAATCCTCCCGGCCGCGCTCGCGGCCGTTGCGCAAAAATAACACCCGCAATTACAAATATAACTTTCGCTATTGACATTCTTAATTACAAATGTAATATTCAACCCATCAGCAGCCGCAACCCGCAGGCGCACCGATCCTTAACAACCCATGAATGCGTAGCCCGGTCCGCCCGACCGGGTCACCACCACCCCATGCCGGCGACCATGCGCGGCGCGTCAGTAACTGCGAGCAGCGAACCCGCGTCGATGGCCATTAGCCACTCGCGCAGATCACAACGCCAGGCGTCCGTGCAAGCAGCAAGCACGGCCTCGTAGGCATGGAAGAACCGCCGCCGCTGGCGGATATACCAGCGGCCGACTGGTAGCCGGTTGATATCAGCCCGCTACCGGACGCAGGTCATGGCGTCGCGTCGAGCCTGTTCCGAAAGGAACCCCAGAAGGCAGCCGGATGGCGTTACCGGCACAACCCGACAGCTTCTAGTCCTTGCCAAGCGAGGGCTGGCGGGTGGGCGGGTTGCCCACCTCTCGCTCAACCAAGGGCGGGATTTTTAACCGCAATGGGCAGTATCTGCATCAGTTGGTATCCAAACAGACGAGCCAAGCATCGCCGGGAGGCGACGCGCCACAAGCAGCCGGATGGCGTTACCGGCACCCATTCACCAACCCGGAGCCACACCATGGACATCATCGAAATCATCATCGGCGACATCTCCGAAGAAGCCGCCACCCGGTTCCGCGAGCGCGGCATGCGGCTCCGGTTCATCGACTTCAAGCACGGCCAGGCCCGCCACATCGCCCGCAAGGTGGTCGCATGAAGTCCTGGGCGCGCGGCACGTCGACCGACCACATCCAGCGCGAACGGGCTGTGGCTCGCTTGAGCGGGTTGTTCAAAGGCGTCGACGCCACGCCTCCCAAGCATATCCGCGACCAGGTCAACGCCACCCGTCGCCGCGCCCACGACCGCGACGACCGCGAATTCCTCCGCCTGGCCACCGCCAGCGGGTACGAGTAACCACGTAGTTCTCCTCCGTCGTGTCTTTGCCCTCGCCGAGGGCGTTTTTTTGGGCTGCCTGCATGCCAATCGGATGAACAGACAGCCGAATCAAGCCAGAGGACTCCCCCATGATTAACGCCATAGCCTTTACCCCGCTCTCCGGCATGCTGGCTCAGCTCACCCTGTGCCGCATGCCCAGCGCCACCGAGGGAATGAAAGCCCGCGAGGCGCTCGTGTTCAACCACCTGCCGCCACGCGGCCAGTCGATCCGCTTCAAGCAGCTGGCCGACACCCTGACGGATCTGCGCGAAGCCGACATCCGCCGCGGCCTCGCCAACCTCATCGACAAAGGCATGGTCGTCAGCGAGCGCAGCGGCGCCGCCTGCGGCCCGGCCGATTACCGGAGGGTGTGACGATGAAACGCACACGCACACAAACGCCGCTCTTCGCCAAGTTCTACAACCAGCTCAACCAGCAGATGTCCGCCGCGATCGGCCTGCTCAGCCATGAAGTCCTGACGGTCACACAGATACTGATCGATTCGGCCGGAGGCAAGGCACAGATCGAACACGACGGCCAGGCCGATCGCCTGATACTGCACATCAATATCGTTACTCAGCGGGACCTGGGCGAAAACGTGCTGGGACAGTTGCTGGTCGAGGCGCTGGCCGAGGCCGGGATTGTCTCCCCCGTAAAAACCCACACCGACGATATCTACGGCAACCTGCATCGCCACGCCGTGGCGTATACGGATGGCACACCCAGCGTCCGATTCGATTTTCGTAGCGTGCTCGCGGCGAGCGCGCAGAGGGAGGCGGCGTGATGGAGCAGCCCACAGAACAGAACGACCAACTCGCCAAGCTCTTTGTAGCTTGCGACCAAGCATTGAAACATCTGGCCGGAAGAGAAACCGAATTTAGCAAGTGGGCAGTTGCGGCCTTATGCGCCGAAGCCATCTTCCCATTCAAAACCGAGATGGGTAGGCGCTGCGATGAGGCAATTGTGCAGGAGATTTTTAAGGAAACAGCCACCGGCGCCATTGATCGCCCCGATTATCCCAACGCCGGGAAAGAAGCCCTCTGGTTCTGGTTTGGCTGCTCCCGCGCCTCATTCCTCACCCTGCCTCGCGTCATGATGCACGCCATGCCGGATCAATGGCAATGCCAAATGGCAGAGCTGCTGGAACAGTATGACAACACCTTCCCGAACCAACCGGATATTGGCACACGTGTGCAGGCCGTGCAGGGCACCCGCCTGGTCAAGTTTCCCGAGTGGGTTCTGAACTATCGCCATCCCGACCACGCCGCAATCGATGCAACGAGAGGAACCAGACTATGAACCAGGAACAACTCCAGAGGTTTTGTGCGCCGGCCGGCGACTACCGCGGCATCGACAAGCCCATTCGTCGTGGCGGCTTCATCTACGCCACCAACGGACACGTACTGGTTCGCGTGGCCGACAGCCCCGATATCGAGTGCAGCAGCGAGCATGCTCCTCTCCCGACGTTAGATTCCTTGGCGGAAGAAGCAGCAGCCCTGCCCGATTACAAGCCGCTGCACATCCATCTGCCGCCGCCAACCACCTGCGGAGCGTGCGACGGCCACGGCAAAGTATCTGCATGCAATGTATGCAATGGCGAAGGGGAGTTCCGTCACGGCCGTCATAGCTACGAATGCCGGGAATGTGACGGCCACGGCTTTTTTGGATCGACCGCCGGCACGATTGCCTGTACCCACTGCGATGGAACAGGGCATGGCCCGTATCAGCGCGTTGTCGTCGAGAGAGAGGCCGGATTCGCACGCCATTACCTCGCCCTTATCCAGACCCTGCCCAACGTCAAGTTTGCGGCCAATGCTAAAGACCCCATCCATGGGATTGCGGGATTCCTCTTCGATGGCGGAGTCGGCGCGCTCATGCCCTTGTGGGACTAAACCATGAAAACCACCCTCGCCATCCTCCGCGAGCTCACCCTCCGCGCCCTGCTCATCGGCAGCGGCGGGCTGGTCTTGCTCATCACCCTCGACACCCTGGCCGAATGGGCGCAACGCCACGGCCATTTCACACACTGAGGCACACCATGGCCACTACACACCAACGCCGGCGCGAGCTGTTCGTCGCCGGTAGCATGCGCGATCTGCGCCGTTACATGGGGCTCAACCAGGCGGCATTCTGGAGCGCCGTCGGCGCCACCCAATCCGCAGGCAGCCGCTACGAATCCGGCCGCCGCACCCCGAAACCCATCCTCGACCTGATCCGCGTCGTGCACGTCGAGGGCATCAAGATTGCCCGGCTGCAGCGCAACCATGTGCCGGAAGAAATGCGGGAGGCGGCGTGAGCCATCGCCGCTTCAACAGCCTCGCTACTCAAGCCCAACGCCGCCGCAATTGGATCCGCGCTGCACGGCTCCGGGCTGCAGAACGCAACAGCACCACAACAAAGGATCGCTTGAATGACCCCGCTTGATTTTGTCTCACTCGACGTCGAAACGCTCGACCAGGCTTCACCCAGCGCCGCCATCGCAACGATTGGCGCCGTGGTGGTGATCGGCGGCCAGCTGATCGACAAGACGCTCTACATCCGCGTCGACCTGGACGACGCCAGCAAGTACGGCACGGTGTCAGCCGACACGCTGCTGTGGCACATCAAACAAGGGATGGAATCTCTGAAGGAGCTGGCCAACCCGGATAGATTGCCGCTCGTCGAAGCGCTGACCACACTGTCCAGCTGGCTGCACAATATCGAGGCTTGGCATGGTTCCATCTTGCCCATCGTCACGCGCGACCCGGATTTCGATCTCTCGATCGTCGCCGACAAGTACCGGAAGCTGGGCCAACCTATCCCGTGGAAGTACTGCAACGGTCGCAGCCACCGTTCGCGCTCTGAAGACCTTGAGTGGATCCTCCAACAATTGGGCGAAGAGCGGGAAACGAGTTACATCACGTCGCACCCGGTCAGTCATCACGCACTGGCGGACGCCACCGAGCAGGCGAAATACCTGTGCAACCTGTTGGCTGACATTCAGATCCGCATCGAGGCCATGAAGACCCGTACCGCAGAGGCCACCACCCCATGAGCACCACCATCCTCATCGGACTCGCCGGTCCGCTCAAGTCCGGCAAGGACACCATTGCTGACCACTTGGTAGCACGGCATGGCTTTGTGAAAATCGGCTTTGCCGACACCATCCGCGAGGAAGTCTCCAAAGCATTCCATCTGTCGGAGGACATGGCCACCATCCTGACTGAGCAAGGCATCAAGGACACGCCCTGCCCATTTCTGGCCCTTGCCCGCTGCTCAAATGACGAATTCCTGCAGTACCTCATCGAGTCCAACACCGAGCCGCTCAGCTTTACGGCGCCGCGCTCGCCGCGTTGGGTACAGCAGCAATGGGGCGACTTCCGTCGCGCCACCATGGGCTGGGACTATTTCATCATCGCCGCCCTCAAGCGCATCTGGGCACACTGGACGGCCAAGACACCGCCGGTTGGCATCGTCGTCAGCGGTGTGCGCTTCGCCCACACGGCGCCCTTCCCGGAGGCCGAGGCCGACATGATTCGGGAGAACAACGGCACGATGTGGCACATCTGCCGCCCCGGACTGGAAACGGCCAGCGACCACGGGACGGAACGCGGCTTGGCAGCGCAGCCTGATGACCACCTGATCACTAACGACGGGACGATTGCGGACTTGCTCGTAAAAACGGACAGCCTCATCGCCAGCTCGCCCCGCTAACCCCACCGCTTCACCCCTCGGCCAGCCCGGCCACAACCCAACACACCATCCCAATCGCAGCCACCACGCCGCGAGGGACACCCTTTGCCCAGGAGAACCGCATGACCACCATCGCCGCACCCGTCCAAACCCCCACCATCCCCGGCACGCCGTTCGCTGGCGGCTTCTATGTTGGTCGTTTCCAGATCGACGGCCAGCAGTACGCCCTGATCGTCTCGCCGAAAACCGCCGGCACCCTCACCGGCAAGTGGGGCGAGTTCGGCCAGGACGTCCCCGGCGCACGCAGCTACAACGACGGCCGCGCCAACACCCTGGCCATGGCCGAGGCCGGCAGCGAGCTCGCCCAGCAGGCGCTGGCGCTGAACATCAACGGCCTCGACGACTGGTACATCCCCAGCCGCGACGAGCTCGAGCTGTGCTACCGCTACCTGAAGCCGACGGCTGGCGAGAACTACTGCTCGTTCCGCGACGGCGACAACGCGAGCAGCTTGCCGGTCGGCTACCCCTACACCGAGGACACCCCGGCGCAGACGCCGGCCGAAGCCTTTCGCGACGGCGGCGCCGAAGCGTTTAACCCGCGTTGGTACTGGGCATCGACGCAGTTCTCGCCCGACTACGCCTGGGGCCAGACCTTCGACGATGGTTACCAGAACGTCGACCACAAGGACTACCAGTGCCGTGCGCGAGCCGTCCGCAGAGAGTTAGTCCTTTAACCCTTTACCCATTTACCGGGCGCGGAGCGCCCGGTCGCGCCAAAAATTTGGAGAGCACCATGGAAGAAATCGTCCTGCAGCACGCCGGCATCACCCTCACCGCGCCTCACGCTACCGTCGTCGAGGCCTTGCTCGATCGACTCGCCGCACCGGCGCCCGCCCTCCTCACTGCCGAGCTGGTCAGCACTTCGCGACCGCCGGCCATCGGCAAGTTCTGGCACGGCGAAGGCGGCATCTACGCCGGCCTGATGCGAGGAGAGGACGGCAACCCGGACTGGCACCTGATCGTGCCGACGGATCCGGCGGCCTACTTCACGGACATCGCCTGGGGCGGTTACGAACACGACGAACCGGAAGCCACCCACGAGCGCGACGGCCTCGCCAATACCCGGGCGCTGGTGGAATCGGACGTTGAGCACCCTGCTGCAGAATGGGCCGCCGGCCTGTTCATCGATGGCCGAGCCGACTTCTACCTGCCGTCTCGTCGCGAACTGCGCCTGTGCTGGGTCAACGTGCCGGAGCTGTTCGTGGACGGCTATTACTGGTCGTCGACGCAGTACTCGCCCAACTACGCCTGGCTCCAGGTCTTCGGCGATGGTTACCAGTACTACGACCACAAGGACCGCCAGTACCGTGCGCGAGCCGTCCGCAGAGTCTTAGCCCTTTAGTCATTTAACCCTTCAGTGCGGGCGTAGCCCGCACTCGCGCGATTTTTTCCAGCATGGCCCTACACACCACCCTCCCGATCTACAAGGTCACCTATGACTTGCTGGTACTGGTCACCGAACTGACGCGGAACATGTCGCGGGACTTCAAAAGCACCTTGGGCAACGACCTCCGCAAGGAATGCGTTGACCTGGTGCTGCTGATCTACCACGCCAACAGCGCCAGCGACAAGGTGCCTCACCTGTCGAAGATGCTCGAGCGCCTGCAAGTGGTGGAGCTCACCCTCCGCCTCTGTAGCGACTTGCACCTCATCAGCCGCGGCCAGTACGCCAAGGCCATCGCGTTGACCGACCAGATCGGGAAGCAAGCCAACGGGTGGCGCAAGAAGTCCGCATCCACGCCTGCTGCCTGACCGTCACGGCGGTCAGGCCCGTGCGATTTGAATCTGGTTGTGCCGCTGGCCCACAAGGCCACCGCCATGCGCTCTAGGGATACCGCCGGCCTACGCCGGGCAGGTCTGGCGCAGTTTCCCCGCTGATCGGCTCACGCCTTCGCCGGGGCGACGTGTAAAGCACGAACCGACGCAGTACTCGCCCAACAACGCCTGGAACCAGAACTTCGACGATGGTAACCAGAACAACGACCACAAGGACAACCAGTACCGTGCGCGAGCCGTCCGCAGATTCAACCGGCGAGGGCCATGCCGGAAACCTTTTCCTCAGGAGCACCCCTTGAATGAGCTGGCTCTTTTCACAGGCGCTGGTGGCGGCCTACTCGGCGGCCACCTCCTCGGATGGCGCACCATCTGCGCCGTTGAGCGTGATGCCTACGCCGCACAAGTTCTGGCGCAACGACAAAACGATGGATGCCTCCCAGCTTTCCCGATTTGGTCTGACGTGTGCAGTTTTGACGGAAGACCATGGCGAGGCCTTGTTGACGTGGTATCGGGAGGGTTTCCGTGCCAGGACATCTCCGCCGCCGGGGGGGGGTACGGGCATTGACGGAACCCGTTCTGGACTCTGGCGCGAAATGGCCAGAATTATCGGCGAGGTACGACCACGCTTCGTCTTCGTGGAAAACTCACCTCTGCTTGTGGGAAGAGGACTTGCCGTGGTCCTCGGTGACCTTGCCGCGCTGGGGTATGACGCGCAGTGGGCATGTTTATCAGCATCCGACCTTGGAGCGCCCCATCAGCGCGACCGCATCTGGATTGTGGCCTACGCCCAAGGCGAACGACGCGGAGAAACGCGGCAATTTCGACCTATCCAATCCCCGCAATGGACTTCCAGCGGCGACAAAGGCATCAATGCTGTGGCCAACGCCAACAGCCACCCTTGGATCGAAAGGGGGCCGGATCACCCCCAGGAAAAGCAGAGAAAGGGGAACGCTGATCGAGGCCGTATCGGCCAGAACATGGCCGACACCTGCGGCATCAGATGCTACAAAGTGGAGTCACCAGTCACTTGCCGAGCGGAAGGCAAAACGACAGCAAGTAAGGCTGCCGACAGCAGTATCACCGGAGGGTGGCGCAGGTGGCCAGCTGAACCCAACGTGGGTCGAGTGGCTCATGGGGTGGCCCATCGGGTGGACAGACTTAAAGCCCTTGGCAATGGACAGGTTTCGAGAGTGGCAGCAGCAGCATGGGTTGTCTTGGGCGGAGCATGAGGATGCCGCCTGATACCCTCTCCATTGAAACCCTCGTCACCGCCTACTACGACTGCCGCCGCTCCAAGCGCAACAGTCACAACGCCCTAGCCTTCGAGCAGAACCTTGAACGCAACCTCTGCCAGCTATACGACGAGCTGGCCAGTGGCACCTACAGCCCAGGGCGCAGCATCTGCTTTGTAGTGACGAGGCCGAAGCCTCGCGAGGTGTGGGCGGCGGACTTCCGCGACCGGATCGTCCACCACCTGCTCTACAACCACATCGCGCCCCGCTTCCACGCCAGCTTCATCACCGATAGCTGCGCCTGCATTCCTGGGCGCGGCACGCTGTACGCGGCCGAGCGGCTGGAAGCGAAGGTACGACGCATCACACAGAACTGGAGCCGTCCGGCGTTTTACCTCAAGTGCGACCTGGCCAACTTCTTCGTCAGCATCGACAAGCGCGTCCTGCGCGACCAGCTGGCCGCCAAGATCGACGAAGCCTGGTGGCTGGCGCTGGCCGAGCAGATCCTGTTCCACGACCCGCGCACGGACTACGAGCTGCACAGTTCGCCGGCGCTCGTGGATCTCGTGCCGAGGCACAAAAGGTTGGCCGAACAACCCGCGCACCTCGGCCTACCCATCGGCAACCTGTCGAGCCAGTTTTTCGCCAACGTATACCTCAACGCGCTCGACCAGTACGCCAAGCACCAGCTGCGCGCGCGGCATTACATCCGCTACGTCGACGACTTCATTCTGCTGCACGAGTCGGCACAGTGGCTGAGCGCCACCCACGACCAGATCGAAGCATGGCTTCCGGCCCGGCTCCATGTCCGGCTCAACCCGGCCAAGACCATCCTGCAGCCGGTCAGCCGCGGCATCGACTTCGTCGGCCAGGTCATCAAACCCTGGCACCGCGCCACCCGCCGCAAAACCTACCGCCAGGCGTTGCGCCGGGCCGCCAGTATCCACCCGACCGACCTGTTCGAAACGGCCAACAGTTACTTCGGCCTGCTCACCCAGGCCACGCACAGCCACCACGACCGCGCAAGACTGGCGAATGTGCTGCGGCTGCGGGGGATGACGGTCAATGGCGGGCTGACCAAGACGTATCGGAAGCACCGGAAGTAACTCAAGCAGCGTCAGCTGCAGGCAGCGCAATCAAACAGGCCACCACCACGGTGGCCTCACTTTTTCAGGAGCAGCAAATGCAAACCAACAACCCGGAAGTAGTGGAATTCATCAACACCCTGACGGAGTGGCACAAGAACCGTGTCGAGCAGCTGGAGCTGATCACGAACAACCGTGACGCCGGCATCCGGTTGGGCGATCGCACAATCGAGGCCGGCAGCGACATCGCCAAGGGCATCCGCCTGGGTATCGCCATCGCCCTGGAGCAGCTGGGCAAGCTGCCGTTCAGCGTCACCCCCATCGAGGCCGAGGAAGATGACGGCGAAGAGAAAGAGGTGCTGTCGGCCGCCGAGAGCGCCAAGGAATACTGCTGGAGTAACAACGGTGAGGAGTATCACGGCAGCTTCACCAGCATTGATGAAGCTCTGGACGACTACCTGAATACCTACGATGTGGATGATGCGGCACATGTGCACATCGGGGAAGCGAAACACTACGCGCCGGGCAGCCCCGTTTCCCTGGCTGATGACGTGCTGGAGCAGATGAATTGCCAGGCTGCAGATGAGGCAGGCGAGCACGCCGATGACTGGCCACACCTGCCGTACGACAAGCTCAATGAGCTTGGCCAGATGATTCAGGACTTCGTGTGGCAGCACGATGCACCGACCTTCTACACCGTTGAAAACACCGTGCTTTACGACGTGTCCACCCGCCAGCCAGCGACGCCGAAGCCGGAGGGTGTGTGATGGCTGCCACGAAGAAACCGAAGTGCCGCACCTGCGGCGGCTACTGCGGCCGACGCAAGGGCCAGGGATGCCAGTACGCAGCCAACGAGGCGAAGCGTCGGAGCGAGGAGGTGTATCAGTTGGCAACGGCTGGCTTGCGGCAGAAGAAAGGCAGTGCGGCATGAAGGAACTACCAATTTCGTTCAACGCGCCGATGGTGCGCGCCATCCTCGCCGGCGCGAAAACGCAGACACGGAGGATCATCAAGCCGCAGCCTGACCACCGCACGACGCGGGTAAGCATCTGCCGCGATCAATGGATGGGTAACGGCCCATCCGGCAACGGAGCCGGCACAGCACAATGGGACCCAAGGCGCAAATCGCCATTTGCCGTCGGCGACCGGCTGTGGGTGCGGCAGACATGGCGCCTCCCCGGCATCTTTAACGCGCCGACCGTATGTACATTCGCACGCAGTTTAGTCCGACACGCCCTAGATAACGGCAACAAAGGTGCTAGTCAGTACCATCGCGCCATGCTCATGCCACGCTGGGCAAGCCGCATCCTGTTGGAAGTTGTCAGTGTGCGCGCGGAGCGCCTGCAGGACATCAGCGACGCCGATGCGATCGCCGAAGGGATTGGCCTCAACGAATCGGCGGCCGGCGTGCCGTCGACCAACCCGTCCGGGGAGACGCTGCCCGTTGCGACGTTCCGTCGTGGTGTATGGGAGCCGATCTATGGGGCCGAGGGGTGGGAGGCTAATCCCTGGGTGTGGGTGGTCGAGTTTCGGAGGATTGATGCATGAGCGGCCAGATCGAGCTTTGTCTGGTCGCCACCGGACAGCAGGCGGCGGTGCTTCTGCCGCCTGATGTGCGCCGCCGACTGGCGGACAACCACCTGCGCGGACGGCAGGTTTTCTACGCGATGGGCAGCAGCGCCGGCGATGTAATGGTGTGGGCCGGTCGCGGTCAGCGCCCGGGCTGGGTACAGGAATGGCTGGCCAAGGGCGGCACTCTAGAGCAGTTGGCCGCGCACACAGATCTACTGGAGAACGCAGCATGAAACACCACATCATCACCCTACTACTGGCCGCGGCCAGCGCCACCACCCTCGCCGGCGACTTCGACGCCAAGCACCGCCTCGGCCCGGCCGAGTTTGGCGAGCGCTACGCCGTCAACACCGTCGCTTCCATGCCCAGCGACCAGACTCAGGCCGTCCTCATCGCTGCCGGCAGCACCATCAGCCAGCAGCGGGCCGACTTGATCGGGTCCGGCACCACGGCGGACGGAAAGGAGATATTCACCGGCAAGCGCGGAGGGAAGTACTACCACAGCGCCGGCGGCGACCGGGTTTACATCAAGTGAAAAGACAGGCGCCAGGCCAGCGCCCGGGCTGGGTGCAGGAATGGCTGACCAAGGGCGGCACGCTGGAGCAGCTGGCCGCAACACTGGACCAGCAAGGAAGCGAAAATAGAGAGAACACGGAATGACAATCAACGAAACGAAGGCAGCCATTGCCCTGCACCCCTGGTCCAGCCAGTCACCAGTAAAAGGCGATCGCTTCCTGCGCTGCGCCACGGTGCTGGATCGCTGCGGCATCAGCAAGACCACCATGTACGACTGGATCGCCGTTGGCGAATTCCCGGCCCCGGTGCCGCTTGGCGGCAAAAGCGTGGCCTGGCTAGAATCCGAAATCGATGCCTGGCAGTTGTGGAAGGTTGGACAGAGGGCGGCGGCATGAGAGCCCGCCACCAGAATCAAGGCCACCGGACACGGTGGCTTTTTGCATTACAATGCAGCGCAAAGCGTAATACCCCGGCATGCGTGACAGATATGCGGCCAAAACAACAGGGGGTATATTAGGGGGTATCTTCCTTACAAAAACAAGAACAAATGATACATAACAACATGTTACGCTATTAATTCTTGCGCCGCAGATGCGCGCGGAATAAGTACGCCGATACGACCTTTTTGTAGGTTTGCAGAGTTGATGCAAATTTTCAGCGGATAGCTGAAAAATCCAGATGTCGGAAGAGTAAGGCCCAGCCAGACATGGCTGGGCTTTTTTTGTTTTTAAGTCCGTCACGGCTGGGTTTTTATCCGGTTACCCGGCGCCCATGAATAAAAAAAGTTGGCCGAAGACACGCTTCGGCCAACCTTGGCAAGCAACCGCAGAGCTGCCCTATCAGGCACTGGAGGTGAGTCGCTCCGGCAGCAGGATGCCCTTCTCCAGCAGCTTCTCGAACTCCTTGGCCGGGACCGGTTTCGCCAGCAGATAGCCCTGGGCGGCATGACAGCCCTCACGGTCGAGGAACTTCCACTGCTCGATGGTCTCCACCCCTTCCGCAATCACCGTCATGTTGAGGTTCTTGGCCATGTTGATGATGGCGCGGGCAATGGCCGAATCGTCCGCATCCATCGGAATGTCACGCACGAAGGAACGGTCGATCTTCAGCTTGTCCGCCTTGAAACGCTTAAGGTAGGACAGACTGGAGTAGCCTGTACCAAAGTCGTCGATGGAAAGCTGCAGCCCCATGCTCTTGATGCGGTCGATGGTATGGATGGTGGTTTCGACATCGTCCATGATCACGCTCTCGGTCACCTCGACGTCCAGATCACTGCCCACCAGCCCGTGCGCCGATAGTGCCCGCTGCAGGTGTACGGCCAGGTCCTGCTGCCTGAACTGCAGCGTGGACAGATTGACCGCCAGCGAGATGCGCGGCAGTCCCTGGCGGCGCCACTGCGCCAGCTGGCGGCAGGCCTCCTGGATCACCCAGTTGCCGATCTGGACGATGAAGCCCCGCTCCTCGGCGACCTCGATGAAGCGTACCGGCCCCAGCAGGCCCAGCTCGGGGTGCTGCCAGCGGATGAGCGCCTCGGCACCGATGATTTCCCCGGTCTTCAGGTCGACCTGCGGCTGGTAGTGCAACACGAACTCGTCGCGATCCAGCGCGTAGCGCAGCTGGCTCTCGATCTCGAGGATTTCCCGAGCCCGAGCATTGAGGTCGGCCGTGTAGAACTTGTAGCTGTTGCGACCGGCCGATTTGGCGTGGTACATCGCGGCGTCGGCGTTGCGCACCAGGGTCTCGAAGTCACGGCCATCGTCCGGGAACACACTGATGCCGATCGACGGCGTGATCGAGATCGAGTGGTTGAACAGTTCGACCGGCGGCTCCAGCACCTCGCGGATGCGCTCGGCGGCCAGTGCCGCACTGCCAGGATCGGCGATCAGCGGCAACAGCACGATGAACTCGTCGCCGCCCTGGCGTGCCACCACTTCACCCGTCAGCAAGGTCGAGCGGATACGCTCTGCCAGCACCTGCAGCAAGGCGTCGCCCGCCGAATGGCCGAGCGACTCGTTGATGGTCTTGAAACGGTCGAGGTCGAGCAGTAGCAGCGCCAGCCGCTCGTTGTCGCGCGTAGCGTTCTGGATCGCCAGCTCGACCCGATCCTGGATATGCGCGCGGTTGGGCAAGCCGGTCAGCACGTCGAAATGCGCCAGGAACTGGATGCGCTCGTCGGCGGCCTTGCGCTCGGACAGGTCGCTGAAAATCGCCACGTAATGGGTAATTTCGCCCACCGCATTGCGCACGGCGCTGATTGCCAGCCACTCCGGGTAGACCTCGCCGTTCTTGCGACGATTCCACAGCTCGCCCTGCCAGGAACCATGCTCGTTGATGGCACTCCACATCGCTTCGTAGAAGGTCTCGTCGTGACGGCCGGAAGACAGCATGTCCGGCTTCTGCCCCAGCACTTCCTGCTGGCCGAAGCCGGTGATCTGGCTGAACGCCCTGTTGACGCTGCGGATGCGCTTGTCCGCGTCGGTGATCATGATGCCCTCGACGGTATTCTCGAACACCTTGGCCGCTAGCTGCATGCGCTCTTCAGCCACGCGCTTTTCGGAGATGTCGCGCACCATGCGCCATACCGCGTTGATGCGACCGAAGGAATCCCGCATCGCCACGGTCTTGACGCTGACCGGCACCACGTTGCCGAAGCGGTTGATGTAGCTGGCCTCGAATTCATCGCAATAGCCGAAGCGCAGCACCTTGTTGTCGAGGTTGAAGCGCTCCATCCCCTCGCTCTCCGGCGCGATCAGCGACCAGAAGTTCTGCAGCTTGAGCTGGTCGAGGCTGTAGCACATCAGGTTGAGGAAAGCCGGGTTGGCATCGATCACCTGGCCGTCGAGCGAGCTGATCACGATGCCGTCTAGGTTGGACCAAAACAGCTCGCGGTACTTGTTCTCGGAACGGCGCAAGGCATCCTCCACCTCGCGCCGCCGGGCGATGTCCGACTCCAGCGCCAGGGTCTTGGCGCGCAATTCGTCGATCAGGCGCTTGAGTTCGGCTCGCGTCCACTCGAGGTGGCGCCCCAGCCGGCCGATCTCATCCTTGCGCTCCCAGAGAAAGGGGGTGTCGAGGTGCAATTCGGCCAGATGCGTCGCCTGCTCGGTCAGGGTGCGCATCGGCTTGAGGAAGCGGGAATGCAGAATGCCGACGATCAGCAGAATGGACAGCCCCAGCTGGGCGAACAGGATCATCAGCAGGTTCTTGAGCTGATTGCTCTGGGCGATGGTCAGGTGCTCGGTGTCGAACTCGATGGTGACCTGGCCGATTTCCTCGCCACGGTAGATGACCGGTTTCTGGACAAAGGAGACGCCGCCGATACGGCGCTCGCTACGCAGCGCGTAGAGGAAAACGGTGTTGGACTGGGTATCGGTCACCCGCACCGAAATGACGCGACTGTCCTCCATCACCGAGGCGATCAGCGGACTACCGGCCTGGCGGCTGAGGTTCCACAGCGGCTCCTGCATGCCCAGCGCCACGATGTCGAGCAGACGGCGCTGATCGGTTTCCAGCTGCGCCACCATGTTGTCGCGCTGCAGACCAAACCCCAGCACGGTGATGATGGACGCAGGAATCAGCAGACCAAGAATAACGGCAACAAGCACCACCACCCGCAGCGAAAAGCGCGAAGCCACGGTCTGGTTAACGGCTGACTGGCGCGACGATGTCATGTTTTTCTGGTCCATCAAGCTCAAGCGGGGTCAGATCCCGGTATTTAATAGTTATCGACACGTTTACCTAATTCGAGAGGGAGTATACCCCTACCCGTCGATTGCCTTGCCTGTTTCACGCGCCTACAATCCGCAGAACTTATACCAAGGATAGGCAGTTCGAGCAAAGATGACACGACCACAGTATGACATGACGGTCAGCGCGCGCTGGGTGATCACCGTCGAACGCGACGGCGAAGTGCTTGAAAATCATGCCATAGCCATCAAGAATGGCAGAATCGAGGCAATAATACCAGCCAACCAATTGGCGGCGATTTCTGCGACACAACACGTCGACCTGCCCCACCATGTGCTGATGCCGGGCCTGATCAATCTGCACGGCCACTCGGCCATGACGCTGTTGCGCGGCCTGGCCGACGACAAGGCCCTGATGGACTGGCTGAACAACCATATCTGGCCAGCCGAAGGCAAGCATGTGCGCGACGACTTCGTGTTCGACGGCGCACTGATCGCGATGGCGGAGATGATCCGGGGCGGCACCACCACCATCAATGACATGTATTTCTATCATGCCGCCATGGCCCGCGCCGGGCTAGCGTCCGGCATGCGCACCTTCGTCGGCTGCTCCATCCTGGAGTTCCCGACCAATTACGGCGCCAACGCCGACGATTACATCAGTAAAAGCCTGGCCGAACGCCGCGAATTCCTGGGCGAGGAGCTGGTCACCTTCACCCTCGCGCCGCACGCCCCCTATACCGTTTCCGACGACACCTTCCGCAAGGTCGCGATGCTGGCCGAGCAGGAAGACATGCTGATCCACTGCCACATTCATGAAACGGCCGACGAAGTCGAGGGTAGCGTCAAGGAACGCCAGCAACGCCCTCTTGCGCGCCTGAAGGAGCTCGGCCTGTTGTCACCGCGTTTGATCGCCGCGCACATGGTGCACCTCAACGACGAGGAAATCGAGTTGGTGGCACGCCATGGCGTCTCGGTCGCCCACAACCCGGCCTCCAACATGAAGCTCGCCTCCGGCATCGCCCCGGTGAAGAAGATGCTGGATGCCGGCGTGACCGTCGGCATCGGCACCGATGGCGCAGCCTCCAACAACAAGCTCGACATGCTGGCCGACACCCGCCTGACCGCGCTGCTGGCCAAGGTGGGCACGCTCGACCCGACCGCCGTCCCCGCCGCCACCGCCATCCGTATGGCCACCCTCAACGGCGCCAAGGCGCTCGGCATCGACGACAAGGTCGGCAGCATCGCGATCGGCAAGCAGGCCGACCTGATCGCCCTCGACCTGTCCGCCATCGAGACCGCTCCGGCATTCGACCCCATCTCGCACGTGGTCTATGCCGCCGGCCGCGAACAGGTGACGCACACCTGGGTCAAGGGCGAGACGCTGCTGGACAACCGCATTCTGACCACGCTGGACGAAGCAGCCCTGATGACCAAGGCCGCCGACTGGCGCAACCGTATCCTGGCAAGGTAAAGCAGATGAGTAATGTCGACGAACTGGAACTGGATAAATTCAGCCAGCTGGCCCACAAGTGGTGGGACAAGGAAAGCGAATTCAAGCCGTTGCACGAGATCAATCCGCTCAGGCTCGGTTACATAGACGACCGCGCCGGACTCGCCGGCAAGACGGTGCTCGACGTCGGCTGTGGCGGCGGCATTCTGGCCGAAAGCATGGCACTGAAAGGCGCCAACGTCACCGGCATCGACCTCGCCAAGAAGTCGTTGAAGGTTGCCCAGCTGCACAGTCTCGAGTCCGGCGTCAGTGTCGACTACCGCTGCGTGGCAGTGGAAACGTTGGCCGAAGAACTGCCCGGTCACTTCGACGTGGTGACCTGCATGGAAATGCTGGAGCATGTGCCGGATCCGGAGAGCGTGGTGCGCAGCTGCTCTCGTCTGGTCAAACCGGGAGGCTGGGTGTTTTTCTCCACCCTCAACCGCAACGCCAAGTCCTACCTGCTGGCCGTTCTGGCTGCGGAGTACGTTCTCGGCATGCTGCCGCGCGGCACCCATGAATACGGCCGCTTCATCAAGCCGTCGGAGCTCGGCCGCATCGCCCGCCATGCAGGACTCGAGCTCGAGGACATCTCCGGCATGAGCTATAACCCGCTGACCCGCACCTACGTGCTGGGCAACGACACCGGCGTCAACTACCTGATCGCCACCCGCCGTCCGCTCGCCTGACGCGACAAGGCCGCCCTCCCCCACACGGGTAGCGGCGGCCTTGGTAAACAGCCGACAACAAAAAACCCTTCGCCGTGCACCAGCGAAGGGTTCTTTATCAAGAAGACCAGCAGATTACTTCAGCTTGGTTTCTTTGTAGGTCACGTGTTTACGTGCAACGGGATCAAATTTCTTGATCTCCATCTTTTCCGGCATCGTGCGCTTGTTCTTCGTAGTGGTGTAGAAGTGGCCAGTGCCGGCGGTGGATTCCAGTTTAATCTTATCGCGCATGGTATACCTCAGTCGCTATCTTGATGAGCTGCTATCAGATCTCGCCGCGTGCGCGCAGATCGGCCAGGACAACTTCGATGCCCAGCTTGTCGATGGTACGCAGTGCAGCGTTGGATACGCGCAGACGCACCCAGCGGTTTTCGCTTTCTACCCAGAACTTGCGATATTGCAGGTTCGGCAGGAAACGACGTTTCGTCTTGTTGTTGGCGTGGGAAACATTGTTCCCGGTCATCGGACGCTTGCCGGTGACTTTGCAAACTCGCGCCATGGTTAAACTCCCAAAACCGGTAAAAGCTGGCTTTATAACATAGAAACAGGAAGATACGCAAGAAGAACCGTTGGCGCGGCACCTTGCTCTCATACCCAGAATGATTGCCTGGAATTATACCCGGATTCCACGGCGGCAGGCAGCAAAAATCGTCCGGCGCCGCCTTTGCGGCACAACACCGCTTGCGCCACATGACGGTTCAACTCTCGTCCGTTTCAGGTTAAAATCCGGGATTCCGTTACAAGCGTGTTCCCATGACCAAGTACATCTTCGTCACCGGCGGCGTGGTGTCCTCCCTCGGCAAAGGCATTGCCGCGGCGTCTATCGCTGCCATCCTCGAGTCCCGTGGCCTGAAGGTCACCATGTTGAAGCTCGATCCCTACATCAACGTGGACCCGGGCACCATGAGCCCGTTCCAGCACGGCGAAGTGTTCGTGACCGAAGACGGCGCCGAAACCGACCTCGACCTTGGCCACTACGAGCGCTTCATCCACGCCAAGATGAAGAAGAGCAACAACTTCACCACCGGCCAGGTATACGAGTCCGTCATCACCAAGGAACGCCGCGGCGACTACCTCGGCGGTACAGTGCAGGTGATCCCGCACATCACCGACGAGATCAAGCACAAGGTCCACGAAGGCGCTGGCGATGCCGACGTCGCCATCGTCGAGATCGGGGGCACCGTGGGCGACATCGAGTCGCTGCCGTTCCTTGAAGCGATCCGCCAGCTGCGCTCCAACCTCGGGCGCAAGAACACGCTGTACGTGCACCTGTCCTACGTGCCGTTCATCGCGGCGGCCGGCGAGATCAAGACCAAGCCGACCCAACACTCGGTGCGGGAGCTGCGCGAGATCGGCATCCAGCCGGACATCCTGCTGTGCCGCATGGACCGCGAGCTGCCGGAAGACGAAAAGCGCAAGATCGCGCTGTTCTGCAACGTCGAAGAAAATGCCGTGATCGGCTGCTACGACTCGGACAGCATCTACAAGGTGCCGAGCATGCTGCACGCGCAGGGCATCGACGACATCATCTGCGAACAGCTGCAGCTGGAACTGCCCAAGGCCGACCTGTCGGTGTGGGACCGCATCGTCGACGCCATCGAGCACCCGGAACACGAGATCAACATCGCCATGGTCGGCAAGTACGTCGACCTGACCGAATCGTACAAATCGCTGTCCGAAGCACTCAAGCACGCCGGCATCCACACCAAGAGCCAGGTCAACATCCATTACGTCGACTCGGAAGAAGTCGAGCGCGACGGCTGCGCGACGCTGAAGGGTATGGACGCCATCCTGGTGCCGGGCGGCTTCGGCAAGCGCGGCGTCGAGGGCAAGATCAAGGCGGTCAAGTTCGCCCGTGAAAACAAGATTCCGTACCTGGGCATCTGCCTCGGCATGCAGATCGCGCTGATCGAATACGCCCGCGACGTGGCCGGACTCAAGGGCGCCAACTCCACCGAATTCGACCTCGAAACCGAATACCCGGTGGTAGCGCTGATTGATGAATGGGTCAACCACGACGGCAAGATCGAGAAGCGCGACGAGAACTCCAACCTGGGCGGCACCATGCGCCTGGGCGGGCAGGCCTGCGACCTGGAGCAGGGCTCGCTGGCGGCGCACATCTACGGTGCCAAAAGCATCGTCGAGCGTCATCGTCATCGCTACGAAGTGAACAATTACTACGTGCCGCGACTCGAAGAAGCTGGCCTCACCATCAGCGGCCGCTCCGCCGGTCATGAAAAGCTGGTGGAAACCATTGAGATCAAGGACCATCCGTGGTTCTTCGCCTGCCAGTTCCACCCGGAATTCACCTCCACCCCGCGTGACGGCCACCCGCTGTTCATCGCTTACGTGAAGGCGGCGCTGGCTCACCAGCAAGGGAAGTAAACGATGCAACTGTGCGGATTTGAAGTCGGCCTCGACCAGCCGTTTTTCCTGATTGCCGGCACCTGCGTGATCGAGAGCGAGCAGATGGCGCTCGATACCGCCGGCCAGTTGAAGGAAATCACCAGCGCGCTGGGTATCCCGTTCATCTACAAGTCGAGCTACGACAAGGCCAACCGGTCGTCCGGCAAGTCGTTCCGTGGCCTCGGCATGGACGAGGGCCTGCGCATCCTGGCGGAGGTACGGCACCAGATCGGCGTGCCGGTGCTGACCGACGTGCACACCGAAGCCGAGGTACCGCACGTAGCGGCCGTGGTCGACGTGCTGCAGACACCGGCCTTCCTGGCGCGCCAGACCGACTTCATCCGTGCCGTGGCGCAAAGCGGCAAGCCGGTCAACATCAAGAAGGGCCAGTTCATGGCCCCTTCCGACATGAAGAACGTCATCGACAAGGCACGCGACGCCGCGCGCGAGGCGGGCCTGTCCGAAGATCGCTTCATGACCTGCGAACGCGGCGCCTCGTTCGGCTACAACAACCTGGTGTCTGACATGCGCTCGCTTGCCATCATGCGCGAGACCGGCTGCCCGGTGGTATACGACGCGACCCACTCGGTGCAGCTGCCGGGCGGTCAGGGCACCGCCTCGGGAGGGCAGCGCGAGTTCGTGCCGGTGCTGGCGCGAGCCGCCGTCGCGGCCGGCATCGCCGGCATGTTCATGGAAACCCACCCCGACCCGAGCAAGGCACTGTCCGACGGCCCCAACGCCTGGCCGCTGGGCCGCATGCAGGAGCTGCTGGCCACGCTCAAGGGCATCGACGCGCTGGTCAAAGCAGGCCCGCTGCCAGAACAATCACTGTAACCATTTGACTACATTTCGGCCAACCATTACGGTTGGCCGAAGCATTTGCTTGACTAAACACACCTAGAACAAAGGGAACAGACATGAGTTCGATCATCGATGTGATCGCCCGCGAGATTCTCGATTCGCGCGGCAATCCGACGGTTGAAGCCGACGTGCTGCTGGAATCGGGCGTGATGGGCCGTGCCGCCGTGCCGTCCGGCGCCTCCACCGGTGCCAAGGAAGCGCTGGAACTGCGCGACGGCGACAAGAGCCGTTACCTGGGCAAGGGCGTGCTCAAGGCCGTGGAAAACATCAACACCGAGATCTGCGAAGCCATCATCGGCCTCGATGCCTCCGACCAAGCCTTCATCGACAAGACCCTGATCGAACTCGACGGCACCGAAAACAAGGGCCGCCTGGGCGCCAACGCCATGCTGGCGGTATCGATGGCCGTGGCCCGCGCCGCCGCCGAAGACGCCGGCTTGCCGCTCTACCGCTACTTGGGCGGCGCCGGCCCGATGGCCCTGCCGGTGCCGATGATGAACGTCATCAACGGCGGCGCGCACGCCAACAATACCCTGGACATCCAGGAATTCATGATCATGCCGGTGGGTGCCGCAACCTTCCGCGAAGCCCTGCGCTGTGGCGCCGAGATCTTCCACTCGCTGAAGAAGCTGTGCGACCAGAAGGGCTACTCCACCACCGTCGGTGACGAAGGCGGCTTCGCCCCGAACCTGGCCACCCACGAAGACGCCATCAAGCTGATCCTCGACGCCATCGACGCCGCCGGCTACGTGGCCGGCCAAGACGTGATGCTGGCGCTCGACTGCGCCTCGTCCGAGTTCTACAAGGACGGCCAGTACCACCTGTCCGCCGAAGGCCTGTCGCTCAGCTCCGAGCAGTTTGTCGACTACCTGGAAACGCTGGCCAACAACTACCCGATCATCTCGATCGAAGACGGCATGAGCGAGCACGACTGGGATGGCTGGAAGATCCTGACCGAACGTCTGGGCAAGCGCGTACAGCTGGTCGGTGACGACCTGTTCGTGACCAACCCGACCATCCTGGCCGAAGGCATCCAGCAAGGGCTGGCCAACTCGCTGCTAGTCAAGGTCAACCAGATCGGCACCCTGAGCGAAACCCTGAAGGCCGTCGATCTCGCCAAGCGCTCCGGCTACACCAGCGTGCTGAGCCACCGCTCCGGCGAAACCGAAGACAGCACCATCGCCGATCTGTCCGTGGCCACCAACTGCATGCAGATCAAGACCGGTTCGCTGTCGCGCTCCGACCGCATGGCCAAGTACAACCAGCTGCTGCGTATCGAAGAAGAGCTGGGTGATGCCGCCTACTACCCGGGCCGTTCGGCCTTCTACCACCTGAAGTGATTGCATGCGCTGGCTGACCCTGGTCCTGGTCGTCCTGATCACTACCCTGCAATGGCCGTTATGGTTCGGCAAGGGTAGCTGGCTCAGGGTCTGGCAGCTGGACAAACAACTTCAGGAACAGCGTGCGGTCAACCAGACCCTGATCGCACGCAATGCCGCCCTCGATGCCGAAGTGGGTGACCTCAAGCGGGGCACCGACGCCATCGAGGAGCGCGCGCGCAATGAGCTTGGCATGATCCGCCAAGGTGAGGTATTTTTCCAGTTATTGGACCCGAACGGTAAATCGCCACCCCGACAATGACGGTGGCCGCCGGGCTCAACCTCACGCATTCATGACCAACACCGATGATGGCTGGCGATAAAAGCTCCAGGATCTGGGCAATGACAACAAACAACCCCATCGAAGTCGCCCGCGAAACGCTGAAACAACTCAGCACCCGCAAACTACTGCCCACCCCGGAAAATTACGAGCGCGTCTACCAGGAGCTCGCCAAGGCTCCGACAGAGCGGGAAAACAAGCTCGCCACCCAGCTGTTTCGCGCGCTGGAGAGCCTGCCCAACGACAACGCTGCCGCCAAGGCGATGTTGCAACGCCTGCAACTGCTCATCAAAGCGTCCCACTGGGAGCAGGTTCCGCAACTGGTGATCGATTTTGCCCGACAGAGCCAGACCACCCAGCAGCTCGCCCAGGAATGGGGCAGCCTGATCGAGAACCTGATCAAGAGCTGGGATTTGCGCCAGACCGATTTCCCGCAGCACTTCAAGCAAGCCGGACTGGAACGGCTGCTGATCACCTACGGCAAACAGCCGCAGGAACTCAACAAGAAACTGCATTCGCTGATCCAGACCTGGAATACCCCGTTGCGGGATCGCGAGCCGCTCTCGGAGGAAATACTGCCTTCCGACGAGACAACGGCGGTCGCCGAGCTCCCCCCGAGCTGGACGGTCTGGCAGCGCATCCTGTGCTTTGCCTTGAAGCACGGCCTGGAGCCGCGCCTGCAGCCCTACCCCGAGCTGGTGCTCAATCTCGAAGCCATGATCGGCGAAGTGGAGCAACTCGGCGACGAGGCCACGCTCAACAGCCTGCTGCCGCGGCTGCGCGCCTTCATGATCAAGGTCGAGCTCTACACCCAGCAGGAAGGGCGCCTGGTCACCGGGCTGTCGAACCTGCTCAAACTGCTGCTCGACAATATCGCCGAGGTCAACCGCTCGGACAGCTTCATGGTCGGTCAGATCGCCACGCTGCAGGAAGTGCTCTCGCAAGAACCCTTGTCGATGCAGCAGATCTACCAGCTGGAAACCAGCCTGAAGGAAGTCATCCGCAAGCAGGGTGCGCTGAAGAACTCGCTCGACGAGGCCGCCAGCTCGCTGCGCAATCTGCTGGATCGCTTCGTGTCGCGGCTGGCCAGCATGACCGACAGCACCGACGAGTTCCACAGCAAGATCAGCACGCACAGCACGCGGCTGAGACAGATCCAGAACGTCGAGGAACTCACCCCCATCATCAGTTCGCTGATGGAGGACACCTCGACGATGCAGCTTAACCTGGTCAGGTCGCGTGACGAGCTGCTGTCCTCCCGCGAACAGGTGGAGTCGGCCGAGCAACGCATCAAGGAACTGGAAATCGCCCTGGAGGCGGCCAGCGCCAAGGTGAAGGAAGACCAGCTGACCGGCGCCTACAACCGGCGCGGACTGGCCGAGCACTTCCAGCGCGAGATCAGCCGCGCCGAACGCACCAACAGCCCGTTGTCGGTGGCGCTGATCGATGTCGACAACTTCAAGCAGCTCAACGACCACTATGGCCACCTGACCGGCGACGACGCGCTGAAGCACCTGGTCAACGTGACCCGCCACACCATGCGCCCCTCCGACATCGTGGCGCGCTTCGGCGGCGAAGAATTTGTCATCCTGCTGCCGGACACGCCCCCCCCCGAGGCCATCCAGGCCATCCAGCGCTTGCAGCGCGAGCTGACCAAGACCTTCTTTCTCGCCAATAACGACCGCCTGCTGATTACCTTCAGCGCCGGGGTAGCGAAATGGCATCTGGGCGAGCGCGATACCGACGTGATTGAACGTGCCGACCAGGCCATGTATCAGGCCAAGATCAGCGGCAAGAACCGGGTCTGCTCCGCGGAAGCGGAAGAAGCCCCCCCTGCTGCCTGACGGCGTTCATCCAACAAAAAACGGCCCAAACGGGCCGTTTTTACTTTGTGGGGCTCACTCCACCACCGGGCCGCCACCCTTCTTCGTGGCCTTGCCGGCCTCGGCACGACGCCGCCGCACCTCCTTGGGGTCGGCAATCAGGGAACGATAGATCTCCACCCGATCATGCGCACGCAGTACGAAATCCTCCTTCACCGTCTTGCCGAACACCCCCAATTGGAGATGGGCCAGGTCGATCTCGGGGAACTGCCCGGCGATACCCGACAGCTCCACCGCTTGACGCGCCGTGGTGCCTGCCGCAACGGTCTGCGTGATGATCTGCTGGCGCTCGGGCCGCGCGTACGTGACTTCAATCTGAATGGTATTAGTCATCGCCGTAAATCCGGTCTGCTTCCTTGATGAAGGCATCCACCAACGAACCGGAGATATGGCCAAATACCGGTCCGATCAGTTTTTCCAGCAGATGACTGGAAAAGCGGTAGGTGAGGCGGAACTCGATCTTGCAGCCGATCTCGCCCAGCGGGTGGAAATGCCATCGTCCCTGCAGATGCTCAAAAGGCCCCTCGACCAGTTCCATGCTGATCGTCTCGCCATCGACATTGACATTGCGGGTGGTGAAATGCTGCCGAATTCTCAGATAGTCGATATGCAGACTGGCCACCAGCTGGTTGCCCACACGTTCATGAACCTCAGCCCTTCCGCACCAAGGCAAGAAGCGGGGATAGTGCTCGACATCGTCCACCAAGGCGAACATCTGTTCTACCGTATGGGGCACCAGGACATTCTTTTCGACAACCAGCATGGCAAGGGAAAACGCAAAAAGAGTAAAGGTACACCAAGCGCGCCTCCCCCGCCATGTCCGAGTTGGACGCGGCCAGGCCCAACGGAGCCAAACCGCTGAAATGACTCGACTTTAGCGATAGCACCGGTATCTGATAGAATACCGGATTCTCTTACCCTCACATGCCCATGAGCATCATCGACAACCGCAAGGCCTACCACGATTATTTCATCGAGGAAAAGCTCGAGGCCGGCCTCGTGCTGGAAGGCTGGGAAGTCAAGGCGATCCGGGCCGGCCGGGTGCAGCTCAAGGAGAGCTACGTCATCTGGAAGAATGGCGCCTTCTGGCTGTTTGGCTGCCATATCTCGCCGCTGCAGTCCGCCTCGACCCACGTCAAGCCCGACCCGACGCGCAACCGCAAGTTGCTGCTGAACCAGGCCCAGATCAATAAGTTCATCGGCAAGGTCGAGCGGGCCGGCTACACCATGGTCGCCCTCGACCTGCACTACACCAAGGGCATGATCAAGGCTGAAATCGGGCTGGCCAAGGGCAAGAAGCTGCATGACAAGCGCGACAGCGCCAAGGAACGCGAACTCGACCGCGAGAAACAGCGTTTCCTGCGAGACCGGGGGTAGGCCATGAAAACCAGTGTTTCGCTACCGATCGTACTGATCACGCTGGGCTCGCTGTGGTTTCTGAAGAGCACCTACCTGCTGCCAGAAACCTCGACCCTGCTCGCCCTGTTGCTGGTGACGGCCGGGGTTATCCTCTTCGTCATCGACGGCTTCAACAAGTCGTCGATGGTCACCAGCCCGATGCTGATGTACGGCGGTGCCGCCGTCTACCTGTACGACTCGGCCGGCCTGCGTCTGAGCCACGTGCTGTCGCTGGGCATGGTGCTGATGGGCATCCTGCTGCTGTTGGCGCGCAGCGACCGCATCCCGGAGCGCAGCCAGCGTGCACCGGAACGACAGCTCAACGGCGACGGGCGTTGAGCCGATACTGACATCTATTAGACGATTGAGGGCCGCAAGGCCCGTTCTCCATTATCAAGGATAGGCATGGACAAGATCCTCATTCTCGACTTCGGCTCCCAGGTGAGTCAGCTCATCGCCCGCCGCGTTCGCGAGGCCCACGTGTATTGCGAACTGCATCCGTTCGACATGCCGATCGACGAGATCCGCGCGTTCAATCCGAAGGCCATTATCTTGTCCGGCGGTCCGAACTCGGTGTACGAGTCCGACTACCAAGCCGACCCGAAAGTCTTCGAACTGGGCGTGCCGGTGCTGGGCATCTGCTACGGCATGCAGTTCATGGCCCAGACCCTGGGCGGCAAGGTGGAAGCCGGCGACAAGCGCGAATTCGGCTACGCCGAGATCAAGGCACGCCACCACTCCAAGGTCTTCGAAGGCCTGCAAGACCGCATCGACGACGCCGGTAACGGCTACCTTGATGTCTGGATGAGCCACGGCGACAAGGTGGTGGAGTTGCCTGCCGGCTTCAAGGTCATCGCCGAGACCCCGTCCTGCCCGGTCGCCGCCATGGCCGACGAAGACCGCGGCTTCTACGCCGTACAGTTCCACCCGGAAGTGACCCACACCAAGCGCGGCACCGAGATGCTGCATCGCTTCGTGCTGCACGTGGCCGACGCCAAGCCGTCCTGGACCATGCCGAACTACATCGAGGAGGCGATCCAGAAGATCCGCGAGCAGGTGGGTGACGAAGAAGTCATCCTCGGCCTGTCCGGCGGCGTGGACTCCTCGGTGGCAGCCGCGCTGATCCACCGCGCCATCGGCGAACAACTTACCTGCGTCTTCGTCGACCACGGCCTGCTGCGCCTGAACGAAGGCAAGATGGTGATGGAAATGTTCGCGCAGAACCTGGGCGTGAAGGTGATCCATGTCGACGCCACCGAACAGTTCATGGGCAAGCTGGCCGGCGAGACCGACCCGGAGAAGAAGCGCAAGATCATCGGCGCCGAATTCGTCGAGGTGTTCCAGCGCGAGTCGGGCAAGCTCACCAACGCCAAGTGGCTGGCCCAGGGCACCATCTACCCGGACGTGATCGAATCCGCCGGCGCCAAGACCAAGAAGGCGCACGCGATCAAGAGCCACCACAACGTCGGCGGCCTGCCGGACGACATGAACCTGAAGCTCCTGGAGCCGCTGCGCGACCTGTTCAAGGACGAAGTGCGCCAGTTGGGCGTGGCGCTCGGTCTGCCACATGACATGGTGTATCGCCACCCCTTCCCGGGCCCGGGCCTCGGCGTGCGCATCCTGGGTGAAGTGAAAATGGAATACGCCGACCTGCTGCGCCGCGCCGACGCCATCTTCATCGAAGAGCTGCGCAACACCATCGACGAGAAGACCGGCAAGAACTGGTACGACCTCACCAGCCAGGCCTTCGCCGTGTTCCTGCCGGTGAAGTCGGTGGGCGTGATGGGCGACGGCCGCACCTACGATTACGTGGTGGCGCTGCGCGCGGTGATCACCAGCGACTTCATGACCGCGCACTGGGCCGAACTGCCGTACAGCCTGCTGGGCAAGGTGTCCAACCGCATCATCAACGAAGTGCGCGGCCTCAACCGCGTGGTCTACGATGTGAGCGGCAAGCCGCCGGCGACCATCGAGTGGGAATAAGCCCTCTCCCTTTACAGCATGAACACCATAGCCCTGCCTTTGCGCAGGGCTTTTTCTTGCCCGTTGGCCGACAACATCGGTGATGTTATCGCCCCCGAACCACTTGGACTCGACGCCTGATGTCATAGACTGTTAGGGTAATCGCATGTTTCCATGCTGAAGGGAGTGGCGGAACCGCCACGTCCTTCCTCTTCCCGTTTCACCACGCACCAGGAGGATCACCATGAACGAGCAAACATTTGCCGCCGAGAAGGAACAATTGCTGCAGGATGTCCGCCACGTTCTGTCCAGCACGGAGGATCTGCTCACCGCCGCTGGCGACGAAGGCGGCGAGAAGGCCCAGCAGCTGCGCCAGCGCCTGGCCGACAAGCTGAAGGAAGCCAAGGCCAAGCTGACCGAGGCCGAGCAGGTGGTGGTCGGCAAGGCCAAGGTGGCGGCCAAGGCGACTGACCAGTACGTGCACGAGAACCCGTGGAAGTCGATCGGCATCGCGGCCGTGCTCGGCTTCCTGCTGGGCCTGCTGGTTTCCCGCCGCTGAGCCGGTCCGACCCGATGCCGGAACATACTCCGACACCGCCCCGCCCGGGCTCACTGCGCTCGCTGTTGGGCGGGTTCGTGGCCTTGGCGCTGACCCGGGCCGAGCTGTTCGGCCTGGAGGCCGAGGAACAGAAAGAACAGCTGCTACGCAATACCCTGATCGGGGTTGCGGCGCTGATCTGCCTGCTCATCGGCCTCATGGCCGCGCTGCTGTTCGTCGTGCTGCTCACCCCCCCCGAGTGGCGCGTGACGCTACTCGGCTTGCTCACCATCCTGTTTGCCGTTCTCGGGGCCGCCGCCTTGCTGCAGTTGCAGCGGCGTCTGAGCCGGCAATCCGCACCATTCGCCACGACTCTGGCTGAGGTGCGCAAGGACTGGGACGCCCTCAACGGACGCGAGTAAGCGATGACTCCACAACAACGCGCCATCAAGAAAGAGCTGCTGCTGATGAAGGGCGAGGCGCTGCGCCTGAAGCTGCGCATGGAGCTGAAAGCCATCAAGCGGCCGATGAGTCTGGCTGGAGAAGGCTGGCACGCCTGGGGCACGATCAGACGTCTGGGCCCGCTGCTGGGCGTGCTGGGCGGCGTCATCCCCAGCAAACACCTGCGGGGCATGCTGCTGGGCGGCGTCCGGGTCTTGCTGCTATGGCGGGTTGCACGCCGGCTCTGGGCTCGCCTGTGAGTAAGCCGGCGCTGACGCTATAATCGGCGCCATGACGCTACTGAGCTCACCCCCTCTTCCCCCCAATACCCTCCACCACCTGGCCGCGCTGGGCATCGCCAGCCGCGAGGCCTTGCGCGCCCAGGGAGTGGTGCATACCTTTCTGTTGTTGAAGGCAGCCGGCCATACCGTGACGCAGCGCCTGCTGTTCGCGCTGGAAGCGGCGGCGCGCGGCGTGCATTGGCAGGAACTCGACGACGATGATCGTGCCCAATTGACATGGGCGCTGCACCATCACGCCCCGGTGCGCCTGCCGCCGCCGGACGAAGAAGCACAGCGTTTCATGGCCGAGGCAATGAAGTTGGCCGAAGCCGCCGCAGCTGAAGGCGAGGTGCCGGTGGGGGCGGTGGTGGTGATGGAAGGCCGCGTCATCGGCCGTGGCTTCAACCGCCCGGTGGGGAGCCACGACCCGTCCGCCCACGCCGAGATGGTGGCCTTGCGCGAGGCCGCCGCGACGCTCGGGAATTACCGCCTGAGCGGCTGTGATCTGTACGTGACGCTGGAGCCCTGCCCGATGTGCGGCGGGGCGATCCTGCATAGCCGGCTCGACCGGGTGATTTATGGCGCACGTGACCCCAAGATCGGTGCCGCCGGCAGCGTGCTGAACCTGTTCGGAGAGCGTGCCCTGAATCACCAGACGGCGCTGTTTAGCGGGGTAGAAGCAGAGGCCTGCGGCCGGCTGCTGAGCGAGTTTTTCCGGCAGCGCCGTGCTGCCGGCTGAGCATGAAGGGAACGATGAAGATTCGTGTTTCAATCGCCGAACAGGCGCTGACGCTGCGGGACGACGACGGCCGTGTGCTGCGCCGCTACCCGGTATCCACCGCCGCCTTGGGGGCGGGCGAGCGCAGTGGCAGCTACCAGACGCCGCGCGGGCGCCACATCGTGCGCGCCAAGATCGGCGCCGGCATGCCCGTCGGCGCGGTGTTCAAGGCGCGCCGCTGGACCGGCGAAATCTGCAGTGCAGAGGCGTACGCCGCCCAGCCCGAACGCGACTGGATCCTGAGCCGCATCCTGTGGCTGTCCGGGCTCGAACCGGGACGCAACCGCCTGGGCCCGGTCGACACCATGCGCCGCTACATCTACCTGCACGGCACGCCGGACCGGGTCGAATTGGGCCGCCCCGGCTCGCACGGCTGCGTGCGCATGCGCAACAGCGACATCATCGAGCTGTTCGAGCAGGTGCCGTGCGGTACCGAAGTGGAGATCGTCGAGCATGAACCGGCTTAAGCTGGTGCTGGCCACCGGGCTGGCACTGGCGTCGGCCTTGCTGTACGCGGCCGAGGGTGAGAACACCCCGCCGCCACCCGCCGAGGCCGGCTTCATCCTGGCGCAGCAAACTACCAGCCCCCTGCTGCCCACGCATCCCAACCCGCAGCAGTACGGCAAGCCGTGGATCGTGGTCGGGGTGAAATCGCAGTCGCTAACCTTCTACGACGGCTGGGGACTGATGCAACACCGCTATAGCGTGTCTACCGCCCGCAATGGCGTCGGCGAGCTGGCCAACAGTTTCATGACGCCGCGCGGCTGGCACCGGGTATGCGAGAAGATCGGCGACGGCGCCGAGGAAAACACCATCATCTTCCGGCGCCAGGTCACGCCGTGGAAGTACACCCCGGCGCTGCACACGCTGTACCCCGAGAAGGACTGGATTCTGACGCGCATCCTGTGGCTGTGCGGCATGGAGCCGGGCAAGAACCAGGGTGGCGACGTCGACAGTTACGACCGCGCCATCTACATCCACGGCGCCGGCGAGCACGTCGCCTTCGGCACCCCGACCTCGCTCGGCTGCGTACGCATGCGCAACCCCGACGTCATCGAACTGTTCCAGCAGGCCGAACTCGGCACCGACGTGCTGATCGACGAAAACGGCTGACCCCCCTGCTCCCGCCGGCCCAGGTTGGCCGAAGCCCTTTTTCCCCGCACCGCACCACGATGGCCCGCTGCACGGGCCGAATCCCTTTCGCGGTGCCGCATGACGCTGTTCTGGTGCATGTGCTCCGCCGGCTCCCGCCGGATTCCCCCTCCGTCATGGCACGTGGCTTGCTAAGTCCTGTTCAGGGCCATGCCATCTCTCCAGCTGGCCCGCCCGAAAAACATCAAGACAAGGGAGATTCCCATGCACGCCCTAACGCTGCCCCATTCGTCCCACTACGATGAAATGCTGCTCTCCAGCGGCGCGGTCCGTCCCCACTACCAGGGCTTTGCCGAGTGGCTGCAGGCCCAGACCCCGGAAGCGCTGTCGCGCAAGCGCGAGGAGGCCAACCAGCGCTTTCACCGGGTCGGCATCACCTTCTCGGTGTACGGCGACGAGTCCGGCGCCGAGCGCCTGATCCCGTTCGATACCATCCCGCGCATCGTGCCCGCGGCCGAGTGGCGCGCGCTGGAGGCCGGCATGCGTCAGCGGGTGAAGGCGCTCAACGCTTTCCTGCACGACATCTACCACGACCATGCCATCGTCAAGGCTGGCATCATCCCGGCCGAGCAGGTGTTCACCAACGCCCAGTACCAGCCGGCAATGCAGGGCATTGATCTGCCCGACCAGATCTACGCCCACATCACCGGGGTCGACATCATCCGCCACGCCGACGGCCAGTACTACGTACTGGAAGACAACCTGCGCGTGCCGTCCGGCGTGTCCTACATGCTGGAAAACCGCAAGATGATGATGCGGCTGTTCCCCGAGCTGTTCGCCCGCCACGCCGTGGGGGTGGTCGACCAGTACCCGGCGCTGCTGTTGTCGACGCTGCGCCAGGCCAGCCGGATCGACAACCCCACCGTGGTGGTGCTCACCCCCGGCCACTACAACAGCGCCTACTTCGAGCACGCCTTCCTTGCGCAGCAGATGGGGGTGGAGCTGGTGGAGGGGCGCGACCTGTTCGTGCGCGACGACCACGTCTACATGCGCACCACCGCCGGCCACAAGCAGGTGGACGTGATCTACCGCCGCATCGACGACGCCTTCCTCGACCCGCTGGCGTTCCGCCCCGACTCCATGCTCGGCGTACCCGGCCTGCTCTCGGCCTACCGCCAGGGCAACGTGATCCTGGCCAACGCCATCGGCACCGGCGTGGCGGACGACAAGTCGATCTATCCCTACGTGCCGGAGATGATCCGTTTCTACCTGGGCGAAGAACCGCTGCTCAACAACGTGCCGACCTGGCAGTGCCGCAAGCAGGAAGACCTGCAGTACGTGCTGGAGCATCTGGACGAGCTGGTGGTGAAGGAAGTCCACGGCGCCGGCGGCTACGGCATGCTGATCGGCCCGGTGGCGAGCGAAGCGGAAAAGCAGTTGTTCCGCGACAAGCTCGCGGCCGACCCGGCCGGCTACATCGCCCAGCCGACGCTGTGCCTGTCGTCGTGCCCGACCTTCGTCGAGGCCGGCATCGCGCCGCGCCACCTCGACCTGAGACCGTTCGTGCTGTCGAGCGGCAAGGACATCACCATGGTGCCCGGCGGCCTGACGCGGGTGGCGCTGAAGGCCGGCTCACTGGTGGTCAACTCGTCGCAGGGCGGCGGCACCAAGGACACCTGGGTTTTGGAGGACTGAATCATGATGCTATCGCGAACTGCCGACCACCTGTTCTGGATGGGCCGTTACATGGAACGGGCGGAAAACCTCGCCCGCCTGCTCGAAGTCAGCCATGCCATCTCGTTGATGCCGCGCTCGCACAACGGCGGCGCCGAGATCAGCGCGCCGCTGGCGCTGACCGGGAGGCTGGAGGATTTCCAGAGCCGCCACGACGGCACCGAGCCTGCCCAGGTGCTGCACTACATGGCCTACGATCTCGGCAACCCAGCGTCGATCCTGTCGGCGCTGCGCAGCGCGCGCGAAAACGCCCACGCGGTGCGCGGCAAAATCAGCTCGGACATGTGGATGTCGCTCAACGCCAGCTGGCTGGAAGGCCGCAAGTTGGCCGAACAGGGCGAGGATTTCCAGTGGTTCTTCGACTGGGTCAAGGAGCGCGCCCACCTGTTCCGCGGCGCCACCTACAGCACCATGCGCCGCAGCGACGCCTTCTACTTCCTGCGTCTGGGGATCTTTCTGGAGCGCGCCGACAACACCGCGCGTCTGCTCGACGTGAAGAGCCACCTGCTGCCCGACCAGCAGAGTGCCGACAGCACCGACTACTACACCTGGAGCACGCTGCTGCGCGGGCTGGGGGCGTTCGAGGCCTACCACGAGACCTACCGCGACACGCTCAACGGCAAGCGCGTGTTCGACCTGCTGCTGCTGCGCGAGGACATGCCGAGAAGCTTGCGCGCCTGCTTCGACGAGATCCGCCAGGCGCTGGCGCAGATCCAGGGCGACAACGGCCGCCCGGCGCGGCGCCTCGCCACCGAGCTCAACGCTGCGCTGGAGTTCACGGCGATGGACGAGGTGTTCGACGAGGGGATGCACCCGTTCCTGCGCCGCATGCTGGGCGAGATCAACCGGCTGGGCGAGTCGATCCAGCGGGCCTACCTGGAGGCGGCGTGATGAAGCTCTCCATCCGCCACTGCACGCTGTACCAGTACGCCGAGCCGGCCTCGCGCAGCACCCAGTACCTGCGCCTCACTCCGCGCTCCAGCCGCCATCAGCAGGTGCTGAGCTGGCGCCTGACGCTGCCGGGGCCGGCCAGCCAGAGCGTCGACGCCTTCGGCAACATCACTCACCTGATGACGCTGGAAGCGCCGCACGACAGCATCGAGCTGGTGGCGGAAGGGGTGGTCGAAACCGGCCCCGACGGCTGGGACGACGATGCCTGCCGTCTCGATCCGCGCGTGTTTCTTCGGCCAACCCCGCTCACCAGTGCCGACGCCGCGATCGATGAACTGGCACGCCAGGCCAAGCCCGGGGGCAAGGCCGCCAAGCGCCTCACGGCGCTGGCGGAGACGGTGCTGGCACGGATGCCCTACACCGCCGGGGTGACCGACGCCACCACCACGGCCGCCGCCGCGCTGGCCCTGGGGGCCGGGGTGTGCCAGGACCACACCCAGGTGTTCATCGCCGCCTGCCGCCGCCTAGGCTACCCGGCGCGCTACGTCAGCGGCTATCTGCTGAGCGGAACGGTCGAGCATGCCGCCAGCCATGCCTGGGCCGAGGTCTACGCCGACGGCGGCTGGCTGGGGTTCGACATCAGCAACCGGTGTACGCCGGGCGATCATCACCTTAAACTGGCGGTCGGTCTCGACTACCTCGACGCCTGCCCGGTGCGCGGCATGCGCCGCGGTGGCGCCGGCGAAACCATGCACGCCCACGCGGCGGTAGAACAACACGACCATTAACGCTTGCAGCCGGGAAGTCTGACCAAGGGTCGCTTCCCGGCCTTCACGGATTTCCCGACCATGACGTACTGTGTGGCCATGCGCCTGGAGAGCGGCCTGATCTTCGCCTCCGATTCCCGCACCAACGCGGGCGTGGACAATATCGCCACGTTCCAGAAAATGTACACCTTCGAGATGGCCGACCGGCTGCGGCTGGTGATGATGACCTCCGGCAACCTCGCCACCTCGCAGAGCGTGGCCAGTCTGCTCGATCTGAGAAGCCGCCGGGACGGGCCGGACTCGTTGCGCAGCATCGGCTCGCTGTACGATGCGGCGGTGCTGGTGGGCCAGACGCTGCGCGAGGTCATCGCCCGCGGCGGCGACGGCCAGGTCGACCTGGGTTCCAGCTTCCTGCTCGGCGGCCAGCTGGCCGGCGAGAGGCCGCGTCTGTTCAACATCTACCCGCAGGGGAATTTCATCGAGGCGACGGCGGACACCCCCTGCTTCCAGATCGGCGAGACCAAGTACGGCAAGCCGATCCTCGATCGCGTGCTGAACTACCGCTCCTCGCTGGAGGAAGCCATCCGCTGCGCGCTGATCTCGCTCGACTCGACCATGCGCTCCAACCTGTCGGTAGCGTTGCCGATCCACCTTATGTGGCACCGCAACGACGATTTCTCGCCGCGCTCGCCGCTGCGCATCGGCGAGGACGACGGCTATTTCCGCGAGCTGCGCGCTGCCTGGGGACGCGGCATCAAGGAAACCTTCGCCGCGCTGCCGACCACGCCATGGAGCGAGGAGCTGGCATGAACACCCCGTTGTCCCTGACCACCCCGGCCCTGCTGTTCCCGGCCATCTCGCTGCTGTTGCTGGCGTACACCAACCGCTTTCTCGGCCTGGCCAGCATCATCCGCCACCTGTTCAACGACTACCAGGACAACCCCGAGGACAAGATCATCCAGCAGATCGGCAACCTGCGCAGCCGCATCAACCTGATCAAGTGGATGCAGTTTCTCGGCGTGGGCAGCCTGTTCCTGTGCGTGGTCACCATGCTGCAAATCTACGTGCAGATGGCGATCAGCGCGCAGTACACCTTCGGCGTCAGCCTGCTGCTGATGATGGCGTCGCTGGCGCTATCGCTGGTCGAGCTGAGGAAGTCGTCCGACGCGCTGAACATCCTGCTGTCGGACCTGGAACAGCAGCACGGCCGGGGCTGAGCCAAAAATCGCATGGTTGGCGCAAAAAAAGCCGGAGCACCCGCTCCGGCTTTTTGCTTCGGCCAACCACAGGGCCGATGCGCTACACCTTGTAGCGCTGCAATGTCTCGCCGACCCGCGCCGCCAACTGGTCGAGCCGGCGCGCGTTGTCGGCGGTCTCGTTGGAGGTGGCGTGGTTCTGCTCGGCCATGTCCGAGATGGTGTGCACGTGATGGACGATGGCCTCGCTCGCCTCACCCTGCACCTTGAGGATGCGGGTGATATCGGCCACGGCATCGGCCACGCGCTGCGCCTGCCCCTCGATCTCGGCGATATGCTGGCCGGCGCCGCTGGCAAGGGCGCGCCCTTCGCCCACCTGCTCCACCACCTGGCGCATCTCCTCGACCGCGCCGTTGGCGGCGTTCTGGATCGCCGTCACCATCACCCCGATGTCGGCGGTGGACTTGGCGGTGCGTTCGGCCAACTTGCGTACCTCGTCCGCCACCACGGCGAAGCCGCGGCCGGTCTCGCCGGCACGCGCCGCCTCGATGGCGGCGTTGAGCGCCAGCAGGTTGGTCTGGTCCGCAATGTCGCGGATCACCTGCACCACGCTGCTGATCTGGCGCGACTCCTGCCCGAGCTGCTCGATCACCTTCGATGCCGCGGTGACGCTGTCGGCGATGCTGGCCATGCCGTCGGTGGTCTGGGCGATCACCTGGCAGCCCTGGCGCGACACCTCGCCGGCCTCCAGCGACAGCTGCATCGCCGCGTCGGCGTGTTCGGCCACGCCGTGGATGTTGCCGGTCATCTCCTGCACCGATCCGGCGATCGCCCCGGTCGAGCTGTTCTGCTGCGCCGAGCTGGCCGCGAGCTGTTCCGACGCCGCCGACAGGCCGCTTACCGCGAGGCGGATGTCGGCCTGGCTCTGCTGAATCTCGCGGAACGACTCCTGTACCCGGCCGATCAGGTTATTGAGGGCGCTAACCATCTGCCCGACCTCGTCCTTGTTCTTGACGTCGATACGCTGGGTGAAATCGTTGCTCTCGGCGATGGCGAGCACGGTGCTGCGTGCCCGGTTGAGCGGGCGCAATACCGCCGCCAGCACCGAGGTCCCGTTCACCAACAACAACAGCAGCGCGAACACGTTGACCGCGATCATCCAGTGCAGGCTCTGGCGCGAGCCGGCATTGGCCTGCTCCACGCTGGTCTGGGCCAGGCGGTCGTTGACTTCCACCATCTTGCGCAACAGCTCGTCCATGCCCTCCACCACCGGCAGCTGCACTTGGGCGTTGGCGTAGAATTCGCGGAAGATGGCGTACTGCTCTTCCGGCGTCACGCCCTTGGCGAGCTTGTCGAGCAGTTCGTCCTGCGATTTGTCGGTACGCTGCCACTCCTGCAGCAGCGGGCCGAACTGGTGCCACAGCTTGTTCTCTTCCTCGCTGCGCGGGAAGACGGCGTAACGTTTGAGCGCGTCGTCGAACAACTGACGCGCCTGCTGCTTGCCCTTGAAGGTGTCGGCAAACAGCTTGCGCGACTCCAGCGAATTGTCGGTGGCACGCACCGACACCTGCAGATTGCGCAACAGGGTGCGGTTGAAGTTGGAGCGCGCATCCAAAAGCGCAATCACCGCCGGCATGCGCTGTTCGCCCACTTCGGCCATCGAGGCCCCGGAGGACAGCATGCCGCGGTAGCCGAAAACCGCTACCAGCGCCAAGCCCAGCAAAGCGGTCAGCAGCAGCACGATCAGGCGTGTTCTTATCGTCATCGAGTTCCTCCCCCCGGCGTATGGGACACCGTATTCGCTTACCTTGCCTCCCTTTTCGGCACGACGCCATCAGGGAAAACAGCAGCCGATAATCGAACCCGCGTCATTATCGGGCGAGCATGACACCCGGCTGAACGAAAAACAAGAGCAAGGGGTGCGCGAACGGCTCATGTCATGCCGGAGCGTTGCGTCGGGTGTCCGCCGATCCACCGTGAGCACCACGGCGATGGAGGCCTCCTCGTCCGGCAACCCGGCATGGCGGCGGCCATGCCGGAAAAAACGACGTTGGCCATCCGAACGAAAAGTTCCTATTGCTTTTGTAAAAAAATGTAATGATAATGATTCGCATTAATATATTTGAGTAACGGACCCACCAACCCGAGTCGCCATAACCGTCTCGCCTCCTTAAAACCTCGGCTCCTGCACCGCATCAACCGAGGCATCCAAACCCCAGGCAACACCCCGTTTCCACCTGCCTCGGCAGGGAGGAGGGGCTGCTGTTGCCTGACGTGGTACGACGAGGAGGCCGTGACGTTCCGGGATGCTCGTGTTCGATCGTTCGGCCGGCCCCGCCGGCACTGTTTACGGACCATAACCCAAAGCAAAATCATGAAGCAGAAGACGCTATCCACCCTCATTTCCCTGATCGGCACCTTCGGCGCTCTGCCGGCGCTGGCCGATACCGAATTGCCCGCCGTGCGCGTGGAAGCCAGCCAGGATGCCGATCCGGCCACCAGCTACACCCGCGCCAGTTCGACCAGTGCCACCAAGATCGCCGCCCCGCTCAAGGACGTGCCGCAGACCGTCAACGTGGTGCCGGCGGCGGTGCTGAAGGACCAGAACGCCAGCTCGCTGCAGGACGCGCTGGCCAACGTGCCCGGCGTCAGCTTCAGCGTCGGCGATGCACAACGCGACCAGGTGAGCATCCGCGGCTTCTCGGCGATCAACGACCAGTACGTCGACGGCGTGCGCGACGACGCGCTGTACTACCGCGACCTGTCCAACGTCGAGCGTGTGGAAGTGCTGAAAGGCCCGTCCTCGGTGCTGTACGGGCGCGGCAGCTCGGGCGGCCTGATCAACCGCATCACCAAGAAGCCGCAGGCGGAGCCAGGGCACGAGCTGGCAGTCAGCCTGGACGACCAGGGCAAGCAGCGCTTGTCGTTCGACCTCGGCGCCAACAGCGACGACGACTTCGCCCGCTTCCGCCTCACCGGCGCGGTGGAGGACTCCGAGGGCTTCCGCAACCAGTCTTTCCTGAAACGCGAGGCCGTGGCGCCGTCGCTGCAGTTCAACTTCTCGCCCAACACCACCCTGCTGCTGCAGGCCGACTACCTGCAGGACAAGCGCCTGGCCGACCAGGGCGTGCCGGGCTACAAGGGCAAGCCGGTGGACGTGCCGATCGAGACCTACTACGGCTCGGCCAACGGCCGCGACCAGACCGCCAACGAGAGCGACGTCACCAGCTTCACCGGCACCTTCGACCACCAGTTCGATAGCGGCTTGAAACTGCACAACGTGTTCCGCACCTACGATTTCTCGCTGGACCGCAATTACACCACCATCGCCAGCGTCAACGAGACCACCAACAAGGTCACCATCGACCGCACCAAGCGGCTGCGCGACGAGCATGGTTTCTACAATCAACTGGAGCTGAGCCACGATCTCGACCTCGCCCAGACCAGGCACACGCTGCTGTACGGACTGGAAGTGGGCAAGCAGCACAAGACAGAGAAACTGTGGACGCGCAAGAACGCCGCCACCTACGACCTGTTCAATCCCCAGCTGATCGAGCTGCCGGCGATCAACACCAGTGCCGCGCCCGGCAACGACAACGACACCGACATTGACATCGCTGCGCTCTACCTGCAGGACCTGGTGAGCCTGAGCGAGCACTGGAAAGCACTCGCCGGGGCGCGCTACGACCACCTGACGCAGACACGCGACGACAAAACCAGCAAGAACCAGGACCTGGCACGCACCGACAACACGATCAGCCCACGCCTGGGCGTGGTGTACCAGCCGACCGAGCGCGTGTCGCTGTATGCCTCGGCCAGCCAGTCGTTCCAGCCGATCGCCGATTCGTTCACCTTCAAGCAGAACAGCGACCAACTGAAGCCGGAGGAGACCATCAACTACGAGGTCGGCAGCAAGATCGATTTGTTCGACAACCTCACCCTGACCACCTCGGTGTTCGAGATGACGCGCAGCAACATCCAGGCCGCCGACCCGAGCGACAGCAACAAGGCGTTGTCGGTGGGCGAGCAGCGCGTACGCGGACTGGAACTGGCGGTGGCCGGCGCCCTCACCCCGCTGTGGGACGTGATCGCGGGCTACGCCTACCTCGACGGCGAGATCACCCAGTCGACCGAGAAGACCAAGATCGGCACGCCGTTCCAGGGCAACAAACCGGCGCTGACGCCGCGCCATTCGGCCAACCTGTTCGTCAAGCGCAAGCTGCCGGGTGGCTTCAACGTCAACGCCGGCCTGCGCTACGAGGGCGAGCGCTACGCATCGCCGGATAACCTGGTCAAGCTGCCGGGCTACACCCGCTTCGACCTCGGCACCGGCTACAGCGGCAAGTCGCTGGAGGTGAACCTCACGCTGAAGAACGTGTTCGACAAGAAGTACTACATCTCCGCCCACAGCGGTGCCAACGACTACAACATGCCGGGCGCCCCGCGTACGGCCGAAGTCACGGCTCGCTGGAAGTTCTGATCCAGGCAGTGCGGCGGATTGTGAGTCATGAGCCGGTGAAGCCCCCTTGCAGGGCCAGGGCGGACTGCGGGCGACGCTCTCGCGCCAATCGGCGATTGGCACGCAGAGCTTCGCTCAATGAGGGACAGAGGCGAGATGGACAGGCGGTAGAATGTCCATCCCATCACGACCTGCGCCCCAACCGGGACTAGAGCGGCGGGGTGTCGACGAAGGCGGGCAATTGCTCGGCCTGGTGGGCAAACGCCTGCAGTAGCGGGAAATCGGTTGCCTTGACCACGTCCGGCAGCATCAGTTGGGTAAAGCGCCACGCCACCGCGACGCTGACGCCCGCCTGGTCTATCCCCTCCGCGCTGGCGGCCAACGGCGCACGCGCGAATTCGCGCTCCAGTTCGCCGTAAGCCGCCAGCACCTGACCCTCGACGCGCTCCAGCCAGGGCTGGTGCTGCTTCTCGGCCGGGCGCAGCTGACGCTCGTAGACGATCTGCACGCTTTTCTCACACGCCGCCAGCGCCAGCCCGACCAGGCGCAAGGCACGCTGGCGCCCGGCAGCCCCGGCCGGCATCAGACTCTTGGCCGGGGCAAGGCAGGTTTCGACGTAGTCGAGAATCAGCGTCGAATCCATCAGCACCGTGCCGTCGTCGCAGACCAGGGTCGGGGCCTTCACCACCGGGTTGATGCGGTGAAACTGCTCGAAGGTGCGGAACACAGAGACCGCCTGGTGCTCGAACCCGACCCCCATGAGCCGCAGCGAGACGGCCACCCGGCGCACATAGGGCGAATCCAGCATGCCGATCAATTGCATCGTGTTTTCTCCTGTCAGAAGCAGACTTTGCCCAGCAGCATCGTCCCCTGCGCGGCACGGTCCTCTGCGCCGTGAGCCGACAGTGCTGAGGACGGCGAGAACTCCAGCTGGCCCAGCCCCTCGGCCAGGATTTTCCCGGCCGGAACCGTTTCCCGCTCTCCGGGCGCGAGGTAGACGTCCAGTCCATCGACCGTCAGCCAATGGTAGCCCGACACGGCGCGGACCTCGACTGCAGACGGCAATTCGATCGCCAAGAGTTCCTGGCTGGCCAGTTCGACACGTAGATGATGTTGCATGATCGCTCTCCGGTTGACGTTCTGGGTTCACTATAAGCGTCAGAAGAGGCAGAAAAAATCGATATTTATTTGTCTTTCATGTTAGTTTTACTTACATGAGCACACTTCCCCCCCTGCCCGCGCTGCGCAGTTTCGAAGCCGTGTCCCGCCTCGGCAGCATCACCCTGGCGGCGGACGAACTGCATGTCACCCACTCCGCCATCAGCCAGCAGATCAAGCAGCTGGAAGGGCTGCTGGGGGTGGCGCTGTTCACGCGCGAGGGGCGCGGCCTCAAGTTGAGCGAGGACGGCCGGCTCTACGCCCTGCAGATCCGCATCGGGCTGGGGGAAATCACCGAGGCCACACGACTGGTGCGCGCCCGGCCACGCGTGGACGAGGTGGTGGTGGCGGTATTGCCCTCGTTCGGGGTGCACTGGCTGTTGCCGCGCCTGCCGCGCTTTTACGCGCGCCACCCGCGTTACCGCGTCAGCCTGCGCGCCAGCCTGGATATCCAGGACCTGCGCCAGGGTTTGGTGGACATCGGCGTGCGCATGGGCCAGGGCAGCTGGGAAGGGCTGGCGCAGAAGCGGCTGTTCGACGACGAACTGGTGGTCATCGCCTCCCCCGCCTTCAACGGCGGCCGCCTGCCGCAAACGGTGCAGGAGGTCGTCTCCGGCCCCATCGTCCGCACCGTGGAATCCTGGCTCCCCTGGTGCAGTGCCGCCGGCGTGGCCGAACCGGGCAACGCCGCGCTGTGGATCAACGACTCCAACCTGGTGCTGGAGGCGGTGCGCCTCGGCATGGGGGTAGCGCTGGAGCGGCGCAGCCTGGTGCACGGCGCCCTGCAGCGCGGGGACTTGGTGCAGCTGACCGACATCAGCGTGCCCTATCCCTACCCGCACTGGCTGGTCTGGCCGCAACGCGAGAGCTCGCAGACCAAGCAGCAGGATTTCAGCACCTGGATCGAAGAGGAAATTGCCAGCTATCTGGCGGAACGGCCGCCCACGGCGTGATCCCCGAGGCAGTCCCGCCGCCGGCTAGCCGTGCCAGCGTCCCCACGCCAGCACCAGCCCCCACGCCGCCACGGCCCAGCACAGCGCCGCCACGAACAATGCCCAGCCCAGGCGCAGGCGGTCGGCCAGCAGGTATACCGCCGCCAGATAGACGAAGTAGGGAATCAGCGACCACATGCCGAACACGATGGTGGTCTTGAGCTCGGCCACCGAGCGCTCGGAGCCGACCAGATAATGCGCGATCAGGGCAAAGGTGGGGAACAGCGGCACCAGCCCGGCGATGAAGTAGTGCTTGCTCTTCGACAGCACGGCGATCAGCAGCACCGCCGCCGAGCCCAGCAGGGCTTTGAGAAACAGGGCCATCGGCTACTCCACGGAGAAAACCCGTGATGGTGGCCCAGGGCGCGCCGTCCGGCAAGCGCCGGCCCGCGCTCTTGGCGCCGTCTTCGGCCAACCTGTGCGCGTCAGCGCACGTCGGCGCCGCGCTCGGCGAGCAAGAGGCGCAGCACCGAGCGGTGGCAATGCGCCTCCTCGGCGCAGTAGCAGCCGACGGAGAAGCTGCTGTGGTGCGACAGCGCCGCCAACAGATCCAGCGTGCGGCTGTTCTCCGGCGTCGCCATCTCGGCACGGTACTGCTTGATGAAGGCTGCCCAGTCGCGGTCCGTCTTGGCCTGCTGCGCCAACTTCACCGTTTCCGCGCTGGGCGCCAGGTTCGGGTACCACACGTCGTACCAGTTCTGCGTGGCGAACTCGCTCTTCGGCACACCCCGCGGCGGGCGCCGCACCGTGCCGATGCGCAACCCTTCGTCCTGCCGCCGCTCGCTACCCAATCTGACGATATACACCGGCATCGTATCCTCCCTCCCCGATCAAGTGCCCGGCCCTCAGCCCGGCCGCGGCGCGAACAGGATGATCGCCATGCCGGCCAGGGTCACCGCGCTGCCCGCCACGTCCCACAGCGAGGGACGGATGCCGTCCACCGCCCACAGCCAGCCCAGCGCCACCGCCACGTAGACCCCGCCATAGGCGGCATAAACCCGTCCCGCCGCCTGGGGATGCAGGGTCAAGAGCCAGGCGAACACCGTCAGGCTCAGCGCCGCCGGCAGCAGGCACCAGGCCGGCGCCGACTTCTTCAGCCAGAGATACGGCAGATAGCAGCCGATGATTTCGGCCAGCGCCGTGGCGATGTACAAGGCGAGGGTTTTGGCGATCACAACCATGCGAATCCCGATCAATGGCAACCCGGCAGCATAGGCGCGGGCCGGCCCGTGGCGCAAGCTGCGCCAGCGCTCACAGCGCCCGACCGTCGAAGTGCTTGACCGTGAGCGTGTCCAGATCGACGTCGTCGAGGCAGCGCACGTTGACCGCCGCCATCGCGTTCCCGGCCGGGTCGCGTCCCTCGCCAAACGGGTGCATGCCGCAGGTCGGACAGAAATGGTGCTGGATGACGTGCTTGTTGAAGGTGTAGGTGCTCATGTCCGCCTCCGGCGTCAGCAAGCGCAGTTGCTGGCGCGGCACGAACCACATCAGCGCCCCCTTGCGGCGACAGATAGAACAGTTGCAAGACATGACCTGGCCGAGATCGCCTTCCACGTCGAAGGCGATCCGCCCGCAATGACAGCTTCCATGGTAAATCATGATGTAGCTCCTTCAATGTCCAACTCTTCAGGCTCATGGCCGCGCTGCGCGGCCTCGTCAGACGTGGCGTCTATCAGCACCAAGACCATGATGCTGACGATTTACACATCCTGCGGACCGATCGCCATGAACGGATTCCATGCCACTTCCCAGAGATGGCCATCCGGATCGGCGAAATAGCCGCTATAGCCTCCCCAGAAGGCATCTTGTGCCGGTTTCACCAATCGCGCGCCGGCATTCAGCGCCTGCTCCAGCACCTGATCGACCTCTTCCCGCGTCGACACATTGTGGGCCAGGGCACAGCCGCGAAAACCGCTACCCTCGGCCGGCACCGTGGCGTCTTCGGCCAGCGCCGTCCACGGATACAGGGCCAGCCAGGTGCCGTGGAGCGCAAAGAAGGCGACGCCGGCCGCCTCCATCGGATAGCGCGGCAGACCCAGCCCCTGCTCGTAGAACCGGGTGGCACGGTCGAGGTCGCCGACACCCAGCGTCAGCATGCTGATTCGCGGTTTCATGGTTTTCTCCCTGGCTTGACGATGGCTGGCGCGCCCGCTTACAGCTCCCCATACACCGGCTCGCAACGCACTTCGGTCTTGACCGAGTTGGCGATGAAGCACTCCTCGTGCGCCTCGTGATGCATCTGGTCGAGCTGCTCCCGCGTGGGGAGACGCTCCCCGGAAAACGTCACCTCCGGCCGCAACGTAACCATCGTCATGGCCATCTTGCCAGCCGCATTCTTGGCCATGACGCCGACGGCCGCATCGAAGTAGCGCTCGACACAGAACGCGCGCCTGGCGGCGATCGACAGGAACCACAGCATGTGGCAGCTCGACAGCGAGGCCACGAACGCCTCCTCCGGATCGACGGCGGAGGCGTCGGACATCGGGACGGGAACGACGTGCGGGGACGACGAACCAGGCACTTCCACGCCGCTGTCGAAGCGCAAAACATGGCGGCGGCTGTAACGGTTGCCGAGGAAATCCTGCTCGCCGCGCTGCCAAAGGACTTCGGCGGTGTACTGGGCCATTCTCTGCTCCTGGGAAATGAACGTTAGGCAGCTGGCAACAGCGACACAGCGACCAGCCAATGGGCATGCCAGTTTAGCGCCGGTTCACCCCTCTGGCCCGTCAAAGCGGCACGTGCCCGCATGCAACGTCATCGGCCAACTTCACGGGGAAGTCAACGGATGAAATGCGAGGCTGCACACTCTCCGCCGGCGGGGGGCGTTTCCAAACAAGCCACCCCGTCGTAGGCACGCTGCAAGGCGGCGATGTCGAGCTTCTTCATCTGCAACAGGGCGGTCATGACGCGCTCGGATTTTGCATAATCGGCATCGCTCAGCATCTTGGGTAGCGCCGTCGGCACCACCTGCCAGGACACGCCGTACTGGTCCTTGAGCCAGCCGCATTGCTGCGCCGCTTCATCCCCGCCGGCGGACAGCCTCTCCCAGTAGTAGTCCACCTCATCCTGCGTCTCGCAGCTGACCTGGAACGACACGGCCTCGTTGAAGGTGAATACCGGTCCACCGTTGAGGGCGGTGAAGGCCTGCCCATCCAGCTCGAACTCCACGGTCAGGACCGACCCCGCCGGCCGGCCGTGAATCTCATGCCCCGCCTCGCCGTAGCGGGTCAGGCTGACGATCCGTGAGTTCTTGAAGATGGCGGTGTAATACCCAGCCGCCTGTTCGGCCTGGTCGTCAAACCACAGGCAGGGGGTGATCCGTTGCATGCTTGCCATGGTGCGTCTCCTAACCGAGTCTCAGCACGACGGTGAATGGTCGTGACTACCAGCTTAGACCTCTACGGCGAGTAGGACGCCATTGAAACCTCCACACTCCCCTTCACACTCGTTAGTGGCGGCGGCTGGAGAGTGGTACGTCAGCGCTTGGCCGTGGCCAGTGCGGCGCCGAAGCACACGAACGTCACCCCGGCCGTCTTGTTGACCACGCGGCCACCGCGTTCGGACACCAGCCAGCCCTTGGCACGCTTGGCAAATAGCGCGTAAGAACAGTGAATGACGACAACCAGGGAGCTGTAGGTCAGCACCAGCGTGGCAAACTGAATCGGGTAGCTCCTGGCCGGATCGATGAACAGGGGAAACACCGAGAGAAAGAAGAAAATTGCCTTCGGGTTGGTGAGCTGCAGGGATAGCCCCTCAAGAAAGCGCTTGCCGAAACTCGCCTCGTATACCGACTGCTCCGCGAACCGGAACGGAGGCGCCCGCCAAAGCCGAATACCGAGGTAGATGAGATAAGCGGCACCGATGAGCTTGAGGACGGTAAAAGCCAGCGCCGAGGCGGCAAGCAGTACCCCGAGGCTGGTGGCCGAAATCGCCGCGACCGCCAGCGCCCCACAGGCAATCCCCAGAATGCCGCCAAAGGTGCCGCGCATGCCATAGCGCAGGGCATTGCTGAGCGTCATGACGACACCTGGGCCGGGGCTGAACACCGTGGCGGTGGCCATCAGCAGGAAAAGCGAGTAAAGCTTCATGGAGATTCCTTGGGCGGTATTTGGTCATGACGGCTCGAAAAGAGGAGCCATCTCAAAAAAGGGCTGAAGTTACAGCCTCGGCCCGACGAATAAGGCCATACGGCGCAGCACAGGTAGCCTACTTCGCCCGCCTTTGCCTTGCCTTCACGGCGGAGACATTGAAGTCAACCGCGGCCCGGATGAGCGCCTTGAACGCATCCGTGTCGATCTCCTCTCCCTCATGGATATCAATCGCGCGCCTTGTGTTTCCGTCGAGGCTCGAGTTGAAGAGCTTGGCAGGGTCCTGCAGTGACGCCCCCTTGGCAAAGGTCAACTTCACGATCGACTGGTAAGACTCGCCGGTGCAGATGATCCCGTCGTGCGACCATACGGGCGTGCCCATCCATTTCCACTCCTCCACGACGTCCGGGTCGGCCTCTTTGATGAGCTGGCGCATCCGGCTCAAGGCCGCCCCGCGCCAGTCCCCGAGTTCGGCGATTCGTTGGTCGATCAGCTCGGATGCGGGATGGCCCTCGGTCGAATCCAGTTTTTTCATGCTCTCTTCCCTAGCTTGTCGCTCCCACCAGCCTGTCAGGCTGCAGACGCCGGCTCAGGCGAGTGGCAAGCAATGCCGATTTTGTTGCCGTCAGGATCGCGGAAGTAGGCGCCAAAGTAATGCTCGTGGTACTCGGGCCTTAGGCCAGGAGCGCCTTCACATAAGCCTCCGTTAGCCAACGCGACTTTATAGGCCTCTGCAACCATTGGCCGGCTTTCAGCGAGAAAGGCCACCATTTGACCATTGCCTGGCGAGTGGGGCTGTTGGTTGTAGGGAGAGCCGATCAGGAAGAGCGGCCTAGGCTCGTCAGGGCGCTGCCAACCCGCCCAAGGGCGGCTTCGATCACAAAAGCGAAGCTTGATGCCGAGGGTAGCCATGAGCGGTTCATAAAAAGCCAATGCGCGGTCGAAGTCACTCACGCCGATAAAGATATGGGAGAACATCCAGCGCCTCTTTAAGTGTGAATATCCGACGTTTGGCATGAGCGGCAGCCGATGGGCGCAGCCCCTTGGAGTCCATATTAAGAGGCGCTAGGCAACACATACGCCTACGGCTTCCTGACTGTTTCAACATGGCGAGTAAAATTATTCAAAATGGCCTGCCACCCGTCGCGTTGCTGTTCGATGGAATGCGATGGCTCACTATCGAAAGTCACGCGAACCACAACACCTTTTGGGCTATCCGCAAATTCAACCTGCGCGGTGCGATCGCCAAAGGAATATTCGATCAGCTTGTGTGCCACCACAGCAGTATAGGTTCCGGCAAAATCGAACCCCACGCTGCCATCCTTGGCTTCCATTCGTGACGAGAAGATACCGCCGACGCGCAAATCCACTGTGGCCGAGGTGGTATGCCAATCATCAGACGCCGCGTTCCACTGCTTGATATCCTCGGGAGTTGTGTATGCGTGCCAAACTTTCTCGATGGGGGCCGCGACGGTGGTTTCAACAGTGATTTTCATGACGAGCGTCCTTCTTGGTTCGGGGCAATTAGATTTGGCGATGTGGAGCCCCGGTGTACTCAAGCTAGAAGACGTATTTTTTACGTCATCATCCAGAATGCATGGCAACAATCATGCTGGCCATGATTGCCACAGAACTATTTATGGCATAAGAGTGCGAAATAACTACCGAGAAATACGTCATATCCCCACCTCTTCGCAAGCTGCTTGATCAAGTGCGCAGCCGCATCCACCTCTTTGATAGCACATCGCCCATCGTCCAAGACAGATATGGCGAACGTTGGGCTTCATTGCATGAAGCCCAACCTAGCGTGCTGTCCGTGTTGAACGCCTTGTTATGCACACGCTCTCTAACCCTGAGCTGCGCCTTGTTTTTTAGGGAGCTGGGGGTTCATAAAATCCCACGTTGCGGCACTTGCCACATAGAAATCTAACTTGGGTACATAGCGCGATGCTTCGTTCAACGTGCCCGCCTTTATACCCAGCATGCCGGGAAGATTGCTGAACTTTGCGAATAATTGTGAGCCGCAATTCGGGCAGAAGCCTCTTTTGTGAACATTTCCGCTGTCGGCCGTTGATTCGTAATATCTTGCCTCGCCGGAAACAACAACGTCTTTCGCGTGGAAAAGCATTGCAGGAATAAACGCACCACCTGAAGCCCTTTGGCAGTCTTTGCAGTGACAGTTTCCAGAAAATAATGGCTCGGCATCGATTGAATAGTGGATTGCGCCACAAAGACACTGCCCGGTGTATTTTGAATTCATATTTAAATCCATGCTGGTTGGTAACGCGCATAACTAGAAGTAGACGTCCAATAAAAACGTATTTTTTACGTCACCATCTGGACAGCTTGCCACATCACCACCTATGACGGAAGAGTAGGCAGCCCATCCCCAAGCAGTCCCTTCCTCCTCCACACCGCAGAACCATCAGCTGCCAACAGACTGAGCCCCACCCCAAACAAAACACCCCCGCCTGCAGCGCAAGCGGGGGTGTGGATTTGGCCTTCGGCCAACGTTGGCCGAAGAGTTCAGCGTGCGTTCAACAACACGCCATCAGGCGGTGGCGACCGGAATCTTGCCGATCTTGACGCGCCATTCGGCCGGGCCGGTGTTGTGCACCGAGGTGCCACAGGAATCCACCGCCACGGTCACCGGCATGTCCTTCACTTCGAACTCGTAGATGGCTTCCATGCCGAGGTCTTCGAAGCCGACCACCTTGGAGGCCTTGATCGCCTTGGAGACGAGGTAGGCGGAGCCGCCGACGGCCATCAGGTACACCGCCTTGTTGTCCTTGATCGCCTCGATCGCCGCCGGGCCGCGCTCGGCCTTGCCGATCATGCCCAGCAGGCCGGTCTGTTCCAGCATCTGGCGGGTGAACTTGTCCATGCGGGTGGCGGTGGTGGGGCCGGCCGGGCCGACCACTTCGTCACGCACCGGGTCAACCGGGCCGACGTAGTAGATGAAGCGGTTGGTGAAGTCCACCGGCAGCTTCTCGCCCTTGTTCAGCATGTCGATCATGCGCTTGTGTGCGGCGTCGCGGCCGGTGAGGATCTTGCCGTTCAAGAGCAGCACGTCGCCCGGCTGCCAGCTGGCCACTTCTTCCTTGGTGATCTTGTCCAGATCGACGCGCTTGCCGTTGCTGGTGTCGTAGGTGATTTCCGGCCAGTCTTCCAGCTTCGGTGTTTCGAGGTGGGCCGGGCCGCTGCCATCCAGGTGGAAATGGATGTGGCGGGTGGCGGCGCAGTTCGGGATCATCGCGACCGGCAGCGACGCGGCGTGGGTCGGGTAGTCCAGTATCTTGACGTCGAGCACGGTGGTGAGACCGCCCAGACCCTGGGCGCCGATGCCCAGCGCGTTGACCTTCTCGAAGATTTCCAGGCGCAGCGCTTCGACCTTGGTCAGTTCCGCGCCGCTGTCGGCCTTGGCCTTCAGCTCGTGGATGTCGACGTGGTCCATCAGCGATTCTTTGGCCAGCAGCATCGCCTTTTCCGGGGTGCCGCCGATGCCGATGCCGAGGATGCCCGGCGGACACCAGCCGGCGCCCATGGTCGGCACGGTCTTGATGACCCAGTCGACGATGGAGTCGGACGGGTTGAGCGCGTAGAACTTGGATTTGTTCTCCGAGCCACCGCCCTTGGCGGCACAGATTACCTCGACGCCGTCGCCTTCGACGATCTCGAAGTGCACCACGGCCGGGGTGTTGTCCTTGGAATTCTTGCGCAGGCCGGCCGGGTCGAGCAGCACGGAGGCGCGCAGCTTGTTGTCCGGGTTGTTGTAGGCGCGGCGCACGCCTTCGTTGACCATCTCCTGTACCGACAGCTCGGCGTCCCACTGCACCTTCATGCCGACTTTCAGGAACACCACGGCAATACCGGTATCCTGGCAGATCGGGCGGCGGCCTTCGGCGCACATGCGGCTGTTGATCAGGATCTGGGCCATGGCGTCCTTGGCCGCCGGGCTTTCTTCGTGCTGATACGCCTTGTACAGCGCGTCGATGTAGTCTTTCGGGTGGTAGCAGCTGATGTACTGGAAGGCATCCGCGATGCTCTGGATGAAGTCTTCCTGACGGATGATGGTCATGAGGCTGTCTCGCAAAAACGTGGGGTGATGACGAGTGGCCAGCGGGCTGGCCGCGGGAGCCGCCAAGAGCAGCCGTCCGACGGGAGCGCGATACGGCTGGTCTTAGCGGCCCAGCCGCCGATTGTAACACCGTTCCGGCCCCGGCTTCTGCCTTGTCGCCCCCATGACAGGCTGCTAGGCTTCATGAAGCACCTGTTCACGATCTTGCTGGACGTCTCTGGGCGTGATCCCGCAGACCGGAGAGCACCAGCCGGCGTTCATCGACGATGGGTTTCGCTACGCTCCCCCATCCTACGCTCTACCTCGATCCACGATCCGCTCTCGACATATCGTGAAGCAGGTTCGGAAAATGCTTCTCGTGCAGGAGAGACTGTCATGTCCGTCCGTATGGAACGCGATACCTTCGGCGAGATCGCCGTCCCGGCCAAGCGGCTGTGGGGTGCCCAGACCCAGCGTTCGCTGGAAAACTTCCGTATCTCGAGCGAGAAAATGCCGCCCGAACTGATCGAGGCGCTGGCCCAGGTGAAGCGTGCCGCGGCCGGGGTCAACGCCGAGCTCGGCCTCCTGGCACCCGAGCTGGCGGGGGCGATCGAGGCCGCCGCCGGCGAAGTGATCGACGGGCAGCATCCGGACGAGTTTCCGCTGGCGGTGTGGCAGACCGGCTCGGGCACGCAATCCAACATGAACATGAACGAGGTACTGGCCAACCGCGCCAGCGAGCTGATGGGCGGCGAGCGCGGCGAGGCGCGCCTGGTGCACCCGAACGACCACGTCAACCGCGGCCAGTCGTCCAACGACGTGTTCCCCACCGCGATGCACGTGGCGGCGGTGGCGGCGCTCGAGCAACGCCTGCTGCCGGCGCTGGACGCGCTGGCCAGGACGTTAGCGGAGAAGTCGCTGGCGTTCACCGGCATCGTCAAGATCGGCCGCACCCACCTGCAGGATGCCACGCCGCTGACGCTGGGGCAGGAGTTCTCCGGCTACGTGGCGCAGCTGGCACACTGCCGGCGCCATCTCGAAGACGCGCTGCCGCACCTGTGTGAACTGGCGCTCGGCGGCACCGCGGTCGGCACCGGGCTCAACGCGCACCCGGAATTCGCGGTGCGCGTGGCGCAAAGGTTGGCCGAAGACACCGGCCTACCCTTCGTCACCGCTCCCAACAAGTTCGAGGCGCTGGCGACGCACGACGCGCTGGTGCACGGCCACGGCGCGCTGAAGACGCTGGCCGCTGCGCTGATGAAGCTCGCCAACGACGTGCGCTGGCTGGCCAGCGGGCCGCGTTGCGGCATCGGCGAGATCACCATCCCGGAGAACGAGCCCGGCAGCTCCATCATGCCGGGCAAGGTCAACCCGACGCAGAGCGAAGCGCTGACCATGGTCTGCGCCCAGGTGCTGGGCAACGATGTGGCGGTCAACATCGGCGGCGCCAGCGGCAACTTCGAGCTCAACGTGTTCAAGCCGCTGATCATCCACAACTTCCTGCAGAGCGTGCGCCTGCTGGCCGACGGCATGACCAGCTTCAACGAGCACTGCGCAGCCGGCATCGAACCGAACCGCGCCCGCATCGACGAGCTGCTGGAAAAATCGCTGATGCTGGTGACGGCGCTCAATCCGCACATCGGCTACGACAAGGCGGCGGCCATCGCCAAGAAAGCGCACCAGGAAGGGCTGACGCTGCGCGAGGCGGCGCTGGCCAGCGGCTTCGTGACGGCGGAACAGTTCGACGCCTGGGTGAAGCCACAGGACATGGTGGGCTGAGCGCAGCCCGGCCGACGCTTAGAGCCTGTTTACGATCTCGCGAGCGAGAGCGAGACAAGGCAAAAATGGCTGAGGAAGCGGAGCTTACAAGGGGTAAATGAGCATTCCGAAGTCGTTTTAACGCCATATCGCCGACGCGCCGCAGATCGCAAACAGGTTCTTACGCCGGCACCCCCAGGATCACGCTCGAGGCCTTGAAGATCGCCGTGGCAGTCTTGCCCACAGCAAGGTCGAGTGCCTGGCTGCTGTCGTTGGTGACGATGGCGGCCACGGCGATGCCGCCGGGCAGATCGATCACCACTTCGGTGTTCACCGCTCCGGGCACGATGCGCGCGATAGTGCCGCTCAGACGATTGCGCGCGGAGAAGCGGGCGCCTTCGCCATCGGTCAGCACGATCACCGACGACGACTTCACCAGCGCAAACGCCTCGGCCCCCGGACGCAAGCCCAACCCTTCGGTGCTTTCATGCGTGACCGTGGCCACGATCGTCTGCCCGCCCGTCACTTCCAGCTCGATTTCGTCGTTGACGGCGCCGTGCTTCACGGCGACGACCTTGCCCAGGAACTGGTTGCGGGCGCTGGTTTTCATGTTCATTCTCCTGATCAGGACATAATCGTCGGCAAGGCTCTCGGCCTGCCGCCCCAACTGCTCGATGAAACGGCGGTGCTCGCGCTCGATGATGCGGAAGTTCTCCACCAGTTGCTCACCGCGCGGCGTCAGGCGCGTGCCGCCGCCGCCCTTGCCGCCCACCAGCCGCTCCACCAACGGCTCGCCGGCCAGGTTGTTCATGGCGTCGATGGCGTCCCACGCCGCCTTGTAACTCATCTTGATGGCCTTGGCGGCCCGGGTGATGGAGCCGCATTCGGCGATCTTGGCCAGCAATTCGATACGTCCGGCCCCACCGAAATTCTCGCCGCCCACCGTCATCCACACCGAACCGCACAAGGCAATGCTGTTGTCTTTCGTGTCCATGGCGTCCTAGCACCCTCGCCTGTCTGAATCGGAAAAGCCCGCACGCTGCCCCAGACCCGTAGCACCTCCCGCCGCCGCCGCGCCAGCACGCGCGGCCGCCAGCTCGGCGAACAGGAAGGATTTCCAGCTCCGGCGGGCGGGGTTGCGTCGCGACAGCGACGGGAAATAGCGCACCAGGAGCCGCGACACCGCCTCCCGCCCGCTCAGCCCCAGGTCCACCGACAACGGCCGCTCGCCAAAGCAAGCCGCCGCCACGGCGCGTGCCAGCCACTCGGCTTCCGCCTCCGGCACATCGGGCGCGCGGTGCGCCCCCAGCAGGGCGACCAGCTCGGCAAAGCCGGCGGGCGTCGCGGCGCGGATGCTGGCGTAATCCGGTTCCGGCATCGGCTCCAGACGGTCCAGCTCGGGAAAGCGCTGCGCCAGCATCGCCAGCAGCGCCGCCTGCGGCAGACCGAGGGTCCAGGCGAACAGCGGCAAGTCGCCGTCCTGAGCATGGCGCAGCACGCCGGCGATCGCCCGGTCCAACAACGCCGACTCGTCACGGGGCAGCGGCGCCGTGGCCGTGGAGAGAGAAAGAGCACTCATGTCGCGAGCCTTTCTGTTGTCGAGGTGGGTGGGTAGGTCATGGGACAGCGCAGCCGGCCCGTCCGCCGGCGCCGGGCCGAGGGAACGCGGGTCAACACGCTCGGGCCGGCAGCACACCCGGCTGCTGGCACGCCTCGGCGGAAGCGATCATGCCGTCGTGCAGCGCCAGCACCTGCTCGCCGAACACCGCCACGTCCTCCGGATCGTGCGTGATCAGCACCATCGGCACCTGCAGGCGGCGCTGCAGTTCGTCCAGCTCCTCCCGCATCCGCTGGCGCAACAGGGGGTCGAGCGCGGCAAACGGCTCGTCCAGCAGCAGCGCCCGGGGGTCGGCCACCAGCGCCCGCGCCAGCGCGGTGCGCTGGCGCTGCCCGCCGGACAGTTCGCCGGGCATCTGGTGGGCGAGGTGGCTCAGATGCAACGCCTCCAGCCAGTAATCGACCGCCTCGCTCTTCTCGGCAGCGCGCGGGTTGAACCAGCCGCGCTTCAGGCCGAAGCCGATGTTCTGGCGCACGCTCAGGTGCGGGAACAGCGCGTAGTCCTGGAACAGGTAGCCCACCTTGCGCGCCTGCGGCGCAAGGTCGATGCCGGCGCCGGCGTCGAACAGGGTCTCGCCGTCGAGGCGGATATGGCCGTGGTCGGGCCGCATCAGCCCGGCGATCGCCTTCAGCGTCAGGCTCTTGCCCGAACCGGACGGCCCGAAGATGACGATGCGCTGGCTCACCGACTGAAAGCGGACCTGCAACTGGAAGGTGCGCTTGCCGGAATGCAGGGTTTTGCGGATATCGATATCGAGCTGCATGCACGGCTCTCCTACTGGTTGGCGATGCGGCCGGGGGCCAGACGGCCCGCCGCCAGCAGCACCACCATGCACACCACCGAGGTGATCAGCACCAGGGTGTTGGCCACGTCGTCCTGCCCGGCCTGCACCGCCTCGTACACGGCGATCGACAGGGTTTGCGTCTTGCCCGGGATGCTGCCCGCCACCATCAGCGTCGCGCCGAACTCGCCCAACGCCCGGGCGAAGGCCAGCAGCACCCCGGCCAGGATGCCGCGCCAGGCCAGCGGCAAGGTGACGCGGAAGAAGATCGCGGTCTCCGAGACGCCCAGCACCCGCGCCGCCTGCTCGAGCTGGCCGTCGACCGCCTCGAACGCCGCCCGCGCCGGCTTGAACACCAGCGGAAAGGCCACGAGGGAGGCGGCGATCACCGCGCCCTGCCAGGTAAAGATCAGATTGATGCCGAAGCTGTCGTGCAGCCAGGCGCCCAGCCAGCCGCGCCGTCCCACCAGCACTAGCAGGTAGAAGCCCAGCACCGTGGGCGGCATCACCATCGGCAGGGTCAGCACGGTGTCGAGCAGGTCGCGCCCGACGAAGCGCCCCCGCGCCAGCAGGAAGCCCACGCCCACGCCGAGCAGCAGGTTGAGCAGCGTGGCGCAGCCGGCCACCTTCAATGACAGCGCCAGCGCCGTCCATGCCGATTCCATGTGTCCTCGCTCAGGGCTTCAAGAACCCGTACTTGCCCAGGATCGCCTGCCCGGCCGGGGACAGCACGTAGGTGACGAAACGCCGGGCTTCGTCGCCATTGGCGCCGCCGGCGGTTTTGGCGATCGGGTAACGGATGGCGAGGTCGAGCGGCACCGAGAGCGCCACTTTCACCTTGTCCTTCATGATGGCGGCGTCGGTGCCGTAGACGAAACCGGCATCGACCTCGCCGCGCGCCACGTAGTCCAGCGACTGGCGCACGTTCTGGGTCGTGACCGCCTTGGTTTCCAGCACCGGCCACAGCCTGGCGGCCTCCAGCGCGTGCCGGGTGTAGCGGCCGACCGGGACGCTGGCCGGGTTGCCGATGGCGATCTTCTGCACGCCGCCCTGGTTCAGGTCCTCCAGCCGCTTGAGCGCCAGCTTGCTGTCGCCGGGCACGATCAGCACCAGGCTATTGCGCACGAAATCATGCCGCTCGCTCGCCGCCACCAGCTTCTGCTGCACGGCCTGGTCCATGGTTTCCTGATCGGCCGAAGCGAACACGTCGACGGGGGCGCCCTTGGCCATCTGCTGCAGCAGCGCGCCCGAGGCGCCGAAGTTGAGCAACACCTTGGAACCCGGATACTTGGCCTCGTAACCCTGAGCGATGTCCTTGAAGGCGTTGGTGAGGCTGGCGGCGGCGGACACCGTGAGCTCGCCGGCGTACACCAGGCCGGTGACGGCAACGATGGCGGCGGCGGCCAGAAGGCGTTTCAGCAGCGGGAGTGGCATCTCGGTCTCCGAGTCATGTATCGATTGAGCGTAATATACAGCAATATATCACGCCATCGAAAACCCTCGCCGCAGAAGCTGATTTACATCAAGGAAGGCGTTGGCTGACGCGACCCCAGCCACGCCGGAGGCGCGCGATACAGGGCGAAACGGCCGGATCAGTGGGGAAAAGGTGGACGATGCCGACCCTTACGGGAGGCCGGCCGGGACGCCCTCAGTCGTCCCGCGTCAACACTTCCAACAACTCGATTTCGAAAATGAGGTTGGAGTTGGGCTTGATGTGGGCGCCGATCTGCCGATCGCCGTAGGCGAGATGGGCCGGCACGAAGAGCTTGCGCTTGCCGCCGACCTTCATCCCCATCAGGCCCTGATCCCAGCCCTTGATCACCCGCCCGGTGCCGATGACGCACTGGAAGGGGCGGCCGCGATCGTACGAGGAGTCGAACTTGGTGCCGTCCTCGAGAAAACCGTTGTACTGGGTAGTGATCAAGGCGCCTTTGACCACCTCCTTGCCGTTGCCCGGTTGAATGTCCACAACCTGTAATTCGTTACTCATCAAGCACTCTCGTTGATTCGGTCATCGGTCAATGCTGCACGCAGCACGTTGGCCGAAATTGTAGCGCATCTTGCACCGCCGTCGCCGCAGCGGGCAGCGCCAAGGGTGCGCTCAGGCCCGGGGGGCATTGAAACGCGCTTCGGCCTCGCGGAACAGCGTTTTGACCCGCTCCACGTCCCAAGGACGCTCGATCAGCGTTTCGTGGTCCCACTCGCTTCTCGGCCGGGCGGGGTGGAAGAAGTCGCCGCCGTACACGTGAATGGCGCAGGTCATCTTGCCGATGGGATTCAGCACCGAATGAATGATGTCGCGACCGAGTGTCGCTACCTCGCCGGCGCCGAGCGACTGGGCCCCGGCCGCCTCGATGCTGCCTGCCGTGCGGCGCCAGAACACGTTGTCTTCACGGCCGGAATAGATGCCGATCACGGAAAACATCTGGTGGTTATGCGGCATCAGGCTCATGCACGGCGCCCAGACGAAGTTGAGGATGGTGAGTTCCGGGCCGGCATAGAGCGGGGTAATGCCGGCATGCTGCGGCTCGCCCAACCCGGCCATCACGCCTTGTCCATCGCCCACCGCCGCCTGCACCAGCTCGCGAATGGCCCCCTGCCCGTCGGCCACCGCCTTCAGACAGTCCTGGATGAAGCGATCCTTGTCGAACATGATCTTTACCCTCCCCGGTTTCGCCCGATGGCCTGCCCTTTCAGGGTGGCACATGCCTCCCTGGTGAGAAAGGTTTTCGCGACGATCACGCCCGGGCGGGCCCACCCGGCGCGGCGGCCGGATCTCGAGTCGGTTGATGGCAGTCAATGTAAACAGCGCGCCGCTTCGCCACTATCACCTCACCAACATCAGCGGAGTAACCGAACATGCAGAACAGACTTCAAGGCAAGGTGGCCGTCGTCACCGGGGCCAGCAGCGGGATCGGTCGCGCGATCGTGACGCGGTACGTGGCGGAAGGCGCCAGCGTGGTCGCCTTCGCCCGCAACGCCGAGGCGCTCGCGGAACTCGCGGCGGCGCATCCCGGACAGGTGATCGCCGTCACCGGCGACGTGACGCGCCAGGAGGACTTGCAGCGGCTGGTCGAGGAAACCACCAGGCACGTCGGCAAGATCGACATCCTGGTTCCCAACGCCGGCATCGCGCGCGTGGTACCGTTTGCGGACAGCAGCGCCGAGGCGTTCAACACGCAATTCTCGGTCAACCTGTTCGGGGCCGCCGAAACCGCCCGGCTCTTTCTGTCGCACATCCGTCCGGGCGGAACGATCCAGTTCATCACCACCTTCCTCACCCAGGTCGGCTTTCCCGGGCTCGCCATCTACAGCGCCAGCAAGGCGGCGCTGAAGTCGCTGTCGCAGACGCTGGCGGCGGAACTGGCGCCCAGAGGCATCCGGGTGAACTGCATCGCCCCCGGCCCCATCGGCACCCCGCTGTGGGGCACGGTGGGTCTCCCGCCCGAGGTGCTCGGCCAGGTGGCGGAACAGGTCACCGCCAGGCTGATCCCCGGGGCGTTCGGCCAACCCGACGACATCGCCGAGACCTCGGTGTTCCTGGCGTCGGATGCAGCCAAAAACATCTACGGGCAGGAAATCGTGGTCGATGGCGGTTACACCATTGGCTAAGCGCAAGCGGCCTCCTATCCTGCTAGGAACGGAGGCCGGCTCGCGATGCCGCACGGCATCGCCATCGACCTCCCCGTTGTCACTGTCACACCGAGTATCGCCACCATGAGCTATCCCGCCTTTTTCGACGCCGTTCCCCCGATTCTGGTCCACGACAAGCTGGCCGGCCTGCTCGGCGCCAGCAGCGACGGCATGCTGACCTATCACTACGTCGATGCCGTGCGCCTGGCCGGCCACTCCTGCCCCACCGTGGCGAGCGCCTACCTGATGGCGAGGCGCGCGTTGCAAGTGTTGTTCCCCGACGACGTGCCGGAGCGCGGCGAGATCGACGTCTGCTTCGCCAAGTCGCAGGACGAGGGCGTGACCGGCGTCATCGCCAGCGTGATCGGCCTGATCACCGGTGCCGCCGGTCCGGGAGGGTTCAAGGGCATCGGGGGACGCTTCAAGCGGCACGACCTGCTGCATTTCGACGCCGCGATCGAGGGCGAGGTGCGCTTCCAGCGCAAGGACAACGGCGCCGCCGTGCAGCTTGGCGTCAACCTCGGCCGGGTACCTCCCAGCCCACTCAGTGGCCCCCTGCTGCAGCGGATCATGGCCGGCACCGCCACGTTGGCCGAAGCCCATGAATTCGCCGAACTCTGGCAAGCCCGGGTGAAGAAGATCCTGATCGAGCATGCGGACGACCCGGAGCTGATCGTCGTCAGGCTCTGAGCCTCCTCCATCTGGCATCACTGGCGCAGCAATGCCCAAGGGAGCCGCCATGGCACAGCGGCCCCCTCCTCTATTTCACGCCCGCACGGGCAGCATAGCGCCGCCACGCCTCCGCTTTTCCCGCTATCATGCCCAGTGCCCGACGCCGGGCGGGACGGGAGTGAACCGCCTGCCGACGGCCCGCGCGGCCTGCAGAGCTGCGTCCCCTGCCCAGCGATCTTGCCGGAAGGCGCCCGCTGCGTGTGCTCGCGCAGCGCCGCCCAAGACATCGCGGCGGAGGGGGGGCGACATCGACCGGCGACCTGATCGCTCCACTCCCTCATTTGCCCACCTGGCAGGCCGGCCTGCCCGGAACCAAGTCGACACCATGATTATCGATTTCACCAAGACCGATCCGTTGCTGGCCTACCAATGGCTCACCGCCACCGTGACCCCACGCCCCATCGCCTGGGTATCCACCCGCTCGGCCCAGGGCATCAGCAATCTGGCGCCATTCAGCTTCTTTCAGGTGGTGACCGGCACGCCGCCGACGGTCATGCTGTCCCCCCTGGTGCAAGGCGACGGCAGTCCCAAGGACACCGTCCGCAACATCCAGGAAACCGGGGAGTTCGTCGTCAACCTGGTGCCGTTCGCCATGGCAGACCAGATGAACGCCACCGCCTTCGGCTACGAGCACGGCATCAGCGAGTTCGAGCGCTGTCACATCCCGAGCCAAGCGGCCGAACACGTCCAGCCCTTGCGCGTCGACGGCGCCAGCGTCAGTTTCGAATGCAGGATGGCCGCGCTGTACCCCTACCCGGAACACAAGCCGTCGTGCCACATCATTCTGGGAGAAGTGCTGCTGGCTCACATCGACGAGTCGATACTGGACGAGCGCGGCCGCGTCGACCCGGCCCACCTGGACATCATCGCCCGCATGGGCGGCAAGTGGTACAGCCGTACCCGCTCGGAAGCCAACTTCGAACTGTCGCGGCCGAGCGGCTGGGATGACCGCTCGGCCGGCCGGGCCACCCGGTGACGAGCGGGCGGTCTAAACGTATTCCGGGCAATTAAAGTTGTAGACATTGCCCCTTGTGAGGCTTGGCTTGTAGAGACATGGTCCGAAGCCGTTACACCGACAAAGTTATAGACAGTGCTCGGGTACTAGCGGCTCCGTGACACAAAATGGTCAATTAAAATCGTAGCCCTCTTGGAATACATGGCTATTGGAGCGTCGGCTCAGGGGTGACAATAGGCCTCGAGGGGGTCAAGCCGAATGACTGCAGCCTATTGTATCCGGACACCCTGTTCAGCCAATGACTGACGGCAGTTCGGTCAAGGCGGACATCTACTATTATCTTGGCGAGTAGTGTCCGCTATCGACCCGGTCCGGCCATTCGGGGCTGTGCTGCTTCAGCGGCAGATATCTGAGTTGAGCAGTCGCTAATATGGCTGTTTAGGGGCCACAGCTCTTGATCAGCCGCGTTGGTTGCGCCAAGAACTTAAGCGTAGCGAGACCGCATTGGCAATTAGAGGTAGGCCTTCGGGCGCTGACGGTATCGCGATTTCCTCCCCGGATGGCCTAGTCCGATGCCATCAAGTCGGTGTGGCGGTATACGTTCGAGGTGTTCCTATGCTCACAGACATGCAGCTGCGGGCACTGAAGCCAGCCGAGAAGATCTACAAGTTCGCTGAACAGCGGGGGCTACATGTGGCGTGACGCGTTCAGCCGACCAGCGCATCGATCATTGCTATGCTACGCATCCTAGGAAATTCGTGGCACTATCAACTTGTTTGGCCAGCGGATGAGTAAGGGCGCTAGGAATGCTAATTGATCACCTTACGCCTCATGCGGGCGCAAGAAGCTCGTTCCTAGTGGTTACGTCGCTCGCTATTTGAGTGGAGCGTCCCCTGAAAGTCCGGACACAGTCTCCCACTTACAATTACGGGTAGGCATAAGACTGTGTATATGACTAACAACAAGCACGAAGTGATGGAAGTGTTGAACCGTGCCTTTGTCGACGCTTCCGCCCATCAAGGTGAGCAGCCCGATGCCACACGCAGCAGACCCTTACGTTCTCGTCGACACGCGACACGGAACAATGCTTGCCAATCGCTTTGACGAATATGTCGGTCAAGCGTTGATCCAATATGGCGAATACGCAGAGCTTGAAACGCAGTTGCTCTTGCAATGTACCAACCGGCCGGGCACTGTAGTCGAAGTCGGCGCCAACATCGGCAGCCAGACGGTGCCCCTGGCAAAAGCGGCCAAAGCCGTCGGTGCAGACGTCATGGCATTTGAACCACAACCGTTCGTGTTCCAGAACCTGTGTGCGAATCTCGCACTGAGCGCTGTGGACAATGTGGCCGCGTGGCCTTTCGCGTGCGCAATGCATCCGGGAACGGTCTGGCTCACCTCTCCCGATTACCGGCGGACAGGTAACTTCGGCGCAGTATCGGCTCAATCGCAACCGTTGGAGAATGGCGTTCAGGTGCCGTGCGTACGACTCGACGATATGACGTGCGAGCGGACCGTGCAGCTCCTGAAAGTGGACGTCGAAGGGTTCGAGTTACAGGTACTGGAAGGCGCCCGGGATGTTCTCACGAACCACCGTCCGATCTTGTACGTCGAAAATGATCGAGTCGCCAACTCTTCTGCGCTCATTCAATACTTGTGGGGGTATGGCTACCGGCTTTGGTGGCACATCAGCCCACTATTCAATCCGCAGAATTTCAGGGGCAATGCGGAAAACCGCTATCCACAACTTTACTCATTCAACATGCTGGGCCTCCCACAGGAGTCCAGCCTCGTGCTCCAAGGCTTCGAGGAAATCGTCGATGCAAGCGCTCATCCGTTGTCGGGGCGTCAGCAGCCCTAACTGGCCAGCAAGCAACTTGCGCATCGAACATTGCCTTGTTTCATACCACGATCCGAGTGCAATTTACTCAGCCGCATAAAAGCGATGTTGTCAATTGACGTTTTTCGGCTGAAGTAACCCGCAGCAGCCGTCTGGCTCCACACGTCGCGCATTTTCCACCCAATATGCATGAATCTCGTCAGTATGGCAGTGGTTTAGCGACCATCAACATGATGGATGGTAATCATGCGAACGTACAAAAAGTCTGTAGGGCAAGCCTTGGCAGCCTTTTGCAAGCTGCAATTAAATGACTCTATTTGTCATAAAGAATGGTCTGAACAAGTCTCATTGAATTTCGAGATTCTCTTAAAGAGTATTTGCAATTCTTAATATTTATTACCTAATATACATAATTTCTCCCAAACTGTTGACCGGGGCGATTATGAAACGCAAGAACGTAGCACCGAGACAACGTGCGATCGCCGCAGCCATTGCCGGCGCGCTCACCGGGCTAGCGCCGCTAGTCGCAAAAGCCGACTGTGGGGTCAATGGCACAATCAGCGCCAACACCACCGAAATCGGCTGGTCCTCGGGGAACTGCACGATCGCCCCCGGCGTCGTCCTCTCCAATTTCAACACTGCAACCGCTTTGCTGGCGACCGGCTCCTCGCTGGGCACGTTGACCAACAACGGCACCATCGCCGGCATCACGTATGGGGTGGTCAACTCCGGAACCATCAGCGTACTGAACAACAACAGCGGCGGTCAGTTGGTCGGCGGCAGTGCGGGTATTCGCAATACCGGCTCCATTAACACGTTCAACAACGACAGTCTCGTCAGCACGACCGGCATCGCCGGCACCATCGCGGCCGGCATCAACAGCTCTGGCACGATCGGGACGCTGACTAACACTGCAACCGGCACGATCACCGGTGCCGGGAGGGGGATCCTCAACACCGGCACCATCGGCATCGTGAACAACATGGGCCTGCTCGCCGGTAGCGGCACGGTAAGCGGCAGCATATTCGGCATCGATAACAGCACCGGCGGCAGCATTGGCACAATCCTCAACAGCGGCACTATCAAAGGCTCCACCTACACCGGAACGATCGTCGGCTACGGCATTCTTGGCGAAAATTCAAGTACCATCGGCACGCTGAACAATAGCGGCACCATTACCAACGAACTGGGCATCCTCGTCCGCAGCGGCGCCACCCTTGGCACGCTGACCAATAGCGGGTCGATCGTCGGCACCTTTTCGGGCGTCGTTGCGCAGTCCGGCACCATCGGCACAATCGACAATACCGGGCTCATCAGTGGCGCGACCACCCAGACCGTCACCGGTTTCCCGAGCGGACCTTATACGGGTATTTTCGCTCTGGCCGGTGCGACCATTGGCTCGGTGATCAACAGCGGCACCATTACGGGGCTGTTCTACGCCATCAATATCGACAGCACCAGTACCATCGGCCAGATCAGCAACAGCGGCTTGATCGCGGGTAACATCCGCAACTCCGGTTCTGTCGATCTCAGCATCAGCGGTGGCAGCGGCGCGGTATTCGGCACGCTGACAGGCCTCAGCGGCGGGATCGGCAGCACGGCAGAGGGCACCATCACGAATACCTCATCCAATGTGGTGTTCGGGTCCGGCAACCTGCTGCTCAACGACAAAGTCAACGTTGGAAGCCATGCGGTCAATAACACCGGCGCCACGCTGCAGGTCAACAATCCCATCTCGATCACGGGCAATTACACTCAAGGGGCATCCGCCACGCTGTTGGTCGGTGTTGCGGACGGTGCCGTCGCCGGCGGCTCGATCGGTAGCGACAGCGGCTATGGCAGGCTGGTCGTCTCAGGCACCGCGAATATCGCGGCCGGTTCTGCTGTGACCCTGCAGAAGCTGAACGCGTACGGATTCGCGGCCGGCCAGCGCTTCGTCGTCGTCGATGCAGCTGGCACCGGCACGAACTACAACGAAAGCACGCTGCGTTATTCGATTGCCGGAGCGTCCGGGTTGGTCGTCACCGGTGCGGCCGTGGCCAACGGTGCGAACAGCGATCTTGTCCTGACGGTTGCCAACCCAACGACGACAACGTCAATGCCGACAGGTGCAACCGCACCCAATGCCGTGTCAGCGCTTACCGGGCTGGCAAACTACACTGGCATCAGTCCTGACCTGCTCAACCTGTACAACGCGTCGCTCGCGCTCGACGCCAGCGGCTCAACCCAAGCGCTCAACGCCGCGGGCAAGCAACTCAGTCCGACTTCGCCGGCCTCGTCGAGTCGCGCGGCGGCCGCTCCGACGTTCGACGTGCTCAATATCATCTCAAGCCATGCCAACGGTTTGCGTCTGGCGCAAAACGGCGGTAGCGGTATCTCGACCGGCGAGGCTCCGCCGACCTGGGGTGTTTGGGGGCAGGCGTTCGGCGGGCATGCGAGCCAGGACGAGCGCGATCAGGTGGACGGATACAGTGCCAATTATGGCGGCCTGCTGCTAGGCGTCGATCGGGCGGTTTCCGATACATGGCGTGTCGGCGGCGCATTCAGCTACAGTAACGCCGCTGTCGACAACACGGGCGATACCGCCGGGGACAGCACCCGCATTAACTCGTACGGCCTGATCGGCTACGCCAGCTACGTGGCGAGCAGGTGGTACGCCAATCTGTCCGCGGGCGTTGTTGCACAGCGCTACGACACGCATCGCGTGATCAACTTCACCGGTTTCTCCGGCGAGGCCAACGGCAGCTTCAGCGGGCAGCAGTACGTCGCGCGCGGTGAGATCGGCTATCCGCTTTCGCTTGGCAGCGCGACTGTCACGCCGCTCGGGAGCCTCACTTACAGCTATTTGCATCAAGACGCCTACACCGAATCGGGAGGTAACGGTGCAGCGCTCTCGGTCGATGCCTCGCACCTGACCTCGGTCTCCACCGACATCGGCGCGAAGATCCAACGCGAGGTGTCGACCTCCTACGGCGTACTGGTGCCGGAGCTGACCCTCGCATGGCGCCACGAGTACAACAACCAGCGTGCACTCACCACCGCGACCTTCGCCGCCGACCCCAGTGGCCAGACCAGCTTCTCGGTGCTCGGCACGAGCCCCTTGAGGGACTCTGCCGTCCTGAGTGCGGGCTTCACGCTGCTGAAAGAGCGGAACCTGAGCCTGACCGCACGTTATGATGTCCAGCTAGGGCCGGGCTATCTCTCCCAGGCTGGCAGCCTGCGATTGCGGCAGTTGTTCTGATTGCGGACGGCGAGGCCGGCTCGGTTGCCGGCCCTCGCTCTGGCCGCGTTTCCAGGCGCCTTGGCCTGAAATGCGGCCCCGTCTACCGACAGCCCATGAGGGGAGCGATGCCGCCGCACGCATGTGCTACGATCGCATCTCATTGATGTTTATTCTTTCCATGGTCCCGATTTCTTGAGCATGTCTAACGCTGCGCCTCCGGGCAACATGAGTATCCAGGAAGCGCTCACGCGGGCATACGCGCACTGGAATGCCGGTCAGGCCGAGCAGGCCGAGATCCTTGCCCAGCGGGTGCTGGCCGCATGGCCTGGCCAGCCCGATGCGCTTCACCTGCTTGGCCTGATGGCACACGCCTACGGCAACTTGGATCTGGCGATTTCCCACCTGAGGCAGGCTTGTCTCGCCCCTCGTGCGCCGGCCGTGTATTCGAGCAATCTCGCGGAAATGTACCGCCAGAAGGGTATGCTGCCGGAAGGCGAGGAAGCCGCGCAGCGCGCCGTCGCGATGGATCCGACGCTCGTGTCCGGGTGGAACAATCTCGGCATCGTGCTGCAGGAAGCCGGCAAGCTCGAACAGAGCCGCGTGTGCCTGGAGAGGGTTGTTGCGCTCAATCCCGAATGGCCTGAAGCGCAAAACAACCTCGGCAACACGTGGCGGCGGCTCGGACAGATGGACCATGCCGAGGCCTGTTATCGCCAGGCGCTCGCGCTCAACCCGTCATATGCGGAAGCGCACAGCAATCTCGCCTTCCTGCTCTCGGCGCAAGGCAGCTACGACGAAGCTGCCCAGCATGCGCGGCAGGCCATCGATCTCAATCCTCGTCTGATCGACGCGTACCTGAACCTCGCGGACGTCGAGATTTCCCGGCTGCGCCACGATGCGGCGCTGCGCGCGCTGGATATGCTCAATGCCTTCGCTCCGGAGCATCCGGCCGCGCTCACGGCACGCGCGAAGGCGCTCAGACAAATTGCGCGTACCGAAGAAGCGTTGGAAATCGCGCGTCACGCCGTTGCACTCACGCCGCGCAGCGCCGAGGCCCACCACACGCTTGCGATCGTGCTGCAGGATCTCAGCCGGACAGACGAAGCGCTCCAGGAATACGAGCAGGCCGCGACATTGCCCGGCACGGTGGCAGAAGCGGCGTTGGTAGGGCGCGCTACCCTGTTGACGGAAGCGGGGCGCAGGGTCGAAGCGCTGGCGGCCTTCGAGCAGGCGCTCGCGCGTTTCCCGGGCTCTGCGCAGGCGCTCGCAGCTCGCTCAGAGCTGCGCACGTTTGATGCGGACGATCCTGACATCGGGGCGCTAGAAGCCTGTCTCGCGGAAGGCGAACGACGCTCGCTCATCGATCGCATCGCGGCGCACTTTGCGCTCGGCAAGGCCTACCTTGACATCAAAAATCCTGAGCGGGCGTTTCACCATTTTGAGGCCGGCAACCGCCAGAAACGCGCTTCGTTCGACTACGACAGCAAGGAGACTGGCTGCTGGATGGAACGCATCAGCACGGTTTTCACTCCAGAACGGTATGCACGGCTCGCCGGCCTCGGCAAGCGATCGATGCTGCCCATCTTCGTCATCGGCATGCCACGTTCCGGCACCACGCTGATCGAACAGATCCTCTCGTCGCATCCTCAGGTGACGGGTGCTGGCGAACTGTCGGCGTTGCGTCTCGCAATCGACGAAATGGGCAACTTTCCTGACTGCGTTCTTGCGCTAGATGACGAGGTTGGCGCTGAAGCGCGATTGCGCCAGTGCGGGGAAGCTTATCTGGCTCGCGTAGCGCCGCTTGCCGGAGGACGGCCGTACGTCGTCGACAAGATGCCTGGCAATTTCCTGTATGCAGGTGCGATCCCGCTGATCCTGCCGGGCACCCGGATCATTCATGTTCGGCGTGACCCTGTCGATACCTGCCTGTCCTGCTACACGAAGCTGTTCAGCGGACCACAGCCGTTCGCGTATGACCAGAACGAACTCGGCGTCTTCTATCGCCAATATGAACGCCTGATGGCGCATTGGCGCGAATTGCTACCCAGCGACGCGTTCATCGAAATCGAATACGAGGCTGTGGTCGACGACCTCGAAGGCGAGGTGCGTCGTCTCATCGATTTTCTCGGTTTGCCGTGGGAAGAGGCTTGCCTGCAGTTTCATACGAATCGCAGAGTGGTGCGCACCGCCAGCGTGAACCAGGTACGCCAACCCATCTACAAAACGTCCAAAGGGCGCTGGCAGGCTTATGCCGAACATCTGGGTCCGTTGCTGGACGCTCTCGGGATTGTAGTGCCATGACCTTGGATGTGGTGGCGATCGAGCGTCAGGTTCGCCCACTGATTGCCGCTGGTAAGCTTGAAGAGGCGGAGGCGCTGGTCCGTCCGTATCTGGCATCGGGAAGCGGGCCGCTGGCGCTATGGCGTCTGCTGGCGGATGCCATCCGTCCACAGGGCAAAATCGGGGAAACCCAGGCCATTCAGGAGATGCTGGTTGCGGTGGCGCCGGGTGATTATGCGATGCGCTTCAACCTTTCGGAAACCCTGCTGCTGCAAGGCCATTTTGAGCGAGGTTGGCGTGAGTACCACTATCGCTACAGCCTCGCCCACACGACGCGTATCGAGCGCAAGGTGCAACGACCGCGCTGGGATGGCCGGCCCATTCCCGGCAAGACGCTGCTGATCCACGACGAGCAGGGCTACGGTGATACCTTCCAGTTCCTGCGCATGGTGGCTTGGGCACGTGAGCGCAGTGGTGCGAGGGTTATCCTCGAAATCAATGCTGAAAGCGTCTCGCTGGCACAGCGCTACACTGGCTTCGACGAATTGATCGTGCGCGGCAGTCTTCCGCCCGCATTCGATGTCCACTGCGAGATGATGAGCCTGCCGATGGTCCTGGGCCTCAAGCTGGAGGACCTGCCTGGGCAGATTCCTTACCTGTCGGCTGATCAGCAGCGTCTGGCCAAGTGGCAACAACGCCTGGCCGGGCTGCCGCAGCCGCTGGTGGCACTAGTCTGGACCGGGCGTCCGACGCACTTCAACGACGCGAACCGTTCGCTGAAATTAGAGGAATTGGCTTCGCTCGTACGACCGGATACGACCTTTCTTTCGATCCAGAAAGGCCCCGCTGCGGAACAGGCTGCATCACCCCCTCCAGGCATGAGGCTCGTATCGCTCAGCGACGAAATTCAGGATTTCGAAGATACCGCCGCGATCCTCAGCATTGCCGATCTGCTGATTTCGGTCGATTCCTCGCCGGTACATCTGGCTGGCGCACTCGGGCGTCCGGCTTGGGTGATGCTGCCGTTCGTTCCCGACTGGCGCTGGCTGCTTGGCCGTACCGACACTCCGTGGTATCCCAGCGTACGGCTGTTTCGCCAGCCATCTCGAGGCGATTGGCACAGTGTCATGGCCGCCATGGCGCCGGAACTGGCGCACGTTGCTATCGGGCAGGGGTAAGGACCATGCATGTGCCGGGATCGAGAGGGCTGTGGAGAGTAGCCCTCATTCCGGCGGGGGTTTTAGTGCTTCTGTTGGTAGGATGTGCAGAGCTTGACCGGAATGCCCATGCCGATGCGCTGGCGGCACCGGCCGGCTTGAAGCGTGAGAACGTTGTTACCGAACAATTTGTGCTCACGGCTTTTACTCACATCGCACAGCCCGACCAACCTCTGACTGTATACATCGAGGGTGATGGCCTAGCCTGGATTACACGCAACGAACCCTCAGCGGACCCGACCCCGCTCGCAGCAACCGGCTTGGCGCTGGTTGCCGCAGATCCCACTCCAAACGTGGTGTATCTGGCCCGTCCTTGCCAGTTCACGCCCATGGAGCTGAACCCCCATTGCGAGGTGTCGTACTGGACTGGCAAGCGGTTCGCCCCCGAGGTGGTGGCGTCGATGAACGAGGCCGTTAGCCACTTCGCTTCACGCGTACCTGGGCAGCACATCAATATCGTTGGTTATTCCGGTGGCGGCGCTATAGCCGTGTTGATTGCTGCACGCCGCACCGATGTCGCCTCGATCCGCACGGTGGCGGGTAACCTTGACAGTGAATTCGTCAACCAGCTGCATCATGTTTCGTCCATGCCGGAATCTGAGAATCCAATCGATTTCGCGTCGCGTGTAGCAACGATTCCGCAGGTGCATTTCAGCGGAACGGACGACTCGGTTGTACCGCCGGAGGTGGCGCAGCGCTTCGTCCATGCTACTGGAGGCCGATGTGCTCAGGCGCGTACCGTACAGGACCTTACACACAACAGCGACTGGGGCAGGCAGTGGCCAATGCTGTTGGCAATGGCTCCGGTCTGTGCCGGGAGTTCAGGACAATAAACATGAAGAAACATCCATCTACCTTTTGGCTGACTGGTTTGAGCGCAGCAGGTAAGACCACGCTGGCACACGCGTTGGCCGATTCGCTGGCTGCTGCCGGCCTAGCCTGCCAGATTCTCGATGGCGATGTTGTTCGCCAGGAACTCTGCCGGGATCTCGGCTTCTCCCGAGAGGATCGGTGTGAGAATGTACGCCGTGTGGCGCAACAGTGCCGCAAGATCAATGAGGCCGGCACTTGGGCAATCGTCGCGTTGATTTCCCCGTATCGTGCTGATCGAGCACGCGCACGTCAGATCGTAGGCGAGTCGAAATTCTTCGAGGTACACCTCGCTACGCCGCTGTCGGTGTGCGAGGCGCGTGACCCGAAAGGCTTGTACCGTAAAGCAAGGACAGGGGATATTGCCAACATGACCGGGATCGACGACCCCTACGAGGTGCCGCTCAATCCCGAATTGCGGCTCGACACAGGTACCCAACCACTTGCAGAGTGTGTCGCGGCGGCCATTGGCCTTCTGCGTCTTGGCGATATTGCGTAGAAGATGGCCCCGTGATTTTGCTACAGATTCAATCGTTCTCTGGCCTGACATTATGAAGCTGCAACGAGGTGAAGGGGGAACACAGATTAAATATCTGATCTAAAGGTAAGGTGCATTCCCAGTCGGTCAGATTTCTTGATTAGTCGCGATTCAAGTTTGCAAATAAGAATATCTGGCTGATAAACCAGAATGACTGTTCATGGACAACTGGTTGAAAGACAGTTTCGGCTTAAGTGTTCGCATAGGCTACACGGCAGCTTTCGGATTCAAGCGGCCTATCCAATGGCACGTTTCCTGAACTGTCGAATGACAGGTTGTGGCCGAAAGCGGTCGTTCTAGCACAAAGGCATGCCCGACCGCTTTGGCCGACAAGCCGAATCTGCTCGAGCCTCAACCCCTGCCCCATTTACTTGCTAACGCCCTCTTCCCCAGTCAACTGTAGGTTCAAGGCGTTACCACAGGTAGCGCCTCTTTTCTTGCCTGCACTTCGTTGCCAGTCAGCCGTCATTCTCGGCGCCATGGAGCGTTCCAACATGCTCGACGGATTCAAAAAAGAACCGCTAAACACAAGGTCTAGCGGGCTTTTTGTCACCTACGGATTCCAGAGGAAGGGCATTGCCACCTCCTCGTCCCTCTAAAAACGCGGAAGCGTTCAACCAGAACTTTCAGGTCGTCCGCCAAGCGTTCGAGCTGGACCGCATTGTCGTGCGCGCGTTCCGACACCTCGGCCACGCGGCCGGCGTCCTGATGGAGATGACAAGAAATGCCGCCTGCTCGGTGGGCAAGAACGGAGAGGCAAGGATAGATCGAGGTGAGCTTCAATTCAGCGCCCGCCCCTGGCAGGATCACGCCGCGGCTGAACAAACCATAATCAGCATCGCCAACGAAGTCCCCCCCCCAGCGGGCGCTGCCCCAGATGCGCCTTGTGCATAGCGCCCAAAACGCCGTCCCAATCCAGTGCGGACTGGATCTGTTGAGCCGAAATCATTTGCATCGACTTCCCCCGCCAACTGTTCTGTTTGGCAGAATTGAATTCATGAACAGAGCCCGCCTATAAGGAAACGGGCATTTGTGATGAAGACAATGACGTGCCGGGCTCGCGCAGGCATGATCCCGCTCAAACCTTCAGACCCCGAAGGCCCCCCCTTTTTTGTCGATACGGCCCAGGTTCGGGCAAGGTCCTTGCCTACCGCGCACCGCCCCGCACCTCATCCAGCAGAACTTGCAGCGGATGGCGAAGCTGACGGCCGGCAAAGCGCTTGGTCTGACTCCGGCATGAGTAGCCGGTCGCCAGCGCCTCGCCCTCACTCGCCGGCGCGTCAACATGAGCGGCCCACGATTGCTGGAAGATGACCTCGGAGGTCGACACATTGCGTGCTTCGTGGCCATAGGTGCCAGACATGCCGCAGCACCCTGTCGGCTGTACCAGCAGTTGCAAGCCGCGGCGCTTGAATAGCTGCTCCCACTGCCGGTTGCTGTCCGGTGCATTGGTCTTTTCCGTGCAATGGGGCAACAAGCGGTAGCTTGTGCCGGCCTTCGTAGCGGCTTCCGGCAATGCCTGCTGCAACCACTCCTGCGGCAGCAAAACCTGCGGCGGCGTCCCCATTTCCAGCACTTTGGCGTACTCCTGCCGGTAGGTCAGCGTCATCGCGGGGTCCAGGCCGACCAGAGGGATGTCGAACTGGCCGACTTCCTGCAACTGGCGCGCATTGCGTATCGCTGCTTTTGTAAAGGCGTGAAGAAAGCCCTGCACATGCAACGGCTTTCCGTTCGGGCTTAGCGGGGCAAGCCACACCTGATAGCCCAGACGCGCGGCCAGCTCGATGAAGGCACTGAACAGCTCCGTCTCGAAGTAACGGGTAAAGGCATCCTGCACCAGGATGACGCTACGGGCACGCTGTTCTCCCGACAGCCTGGACATGGCCTGGGGCGTGGCCGGCCGGACGTCCCAGCGGCGCAGCGTATCCGCCAGCTTGAAGCGGCTGAACAGCGGGCTGTCGACAATACCGACATGCCGGGCGAGGAGTTTGCGCACCCAAGTTTGGCTCATCAGGCCATTGTAGAGAGCCGGCACCTTGGCGAGATACGGCATGCTGTATTCCAGCGAGCCGATCATGTAATCGCGCAAAGGGCGCAAGTATTGGCGGTGGTACAGCTCCAGAAAGCGCGAGCGAAACTCGGGTACGCTGACCTTGACGGGGCATTGGCCGGTACAGGACTTGCATGCCAGGCAACCTGCCATGGCGTCGTATACCTCATGCGAAAAATCCGCACTCCCCCGCCGCATCGCCCGGCTATTGCGCCAGCGCTTGAGGAAGCTTCCCGCAAAGGACTGGCGCTGGCGGGCGACCTCAAGCACATCCACCCCGGCTTGTCCTTGCAGACGCAACCATTCACGCATCAGCGAAGCCCGCCCTTTCGGGGAATGGACACGGTCGCGTGTCGCTTTCCATGAGGGGCACATCGCATCGTCGGGGTCGAAGTTGTAGCACGCGCCATTGCCGTTGCAATGCATGGCGGTGCCATAGCTCTGCCAGACGCGCTCGTCGATTTGCCGGTCCAGTTCCCCACGCGTGGTCACCTCATCGATCTTCAGAAGCTGAATCTTGCTGGCTGGCGGCGTGGCGATCTTGCCCGGATTGAACTGGTTATAGGGGTCGAACGCCGCCTTCAGTTGCTGCAAAGACGGGTAAAGTTCGCCGAAGAATGCCGGAGCGTACTCCGAGCGCACCCCCTTCCCATGTTCGCCCCACAACAACCCGCCATAGCGTTGCGTCAGTGCGGCGACGCCATCGGAAATCGGTCTGACCAGTGCGGCTTGCTGCGGATCTTTCATATCCAGTGCGGGCCGCACGTGCAGCACGCCGGCATCGACGTGGCCGAACATGCCGTACTGCAGCTTGTACTGATCCAGCAGCGCCCGGAATTCAGCGATGAAGTCCGCCAGGTTCTCCGGCGGCACCGCCGTGTCTTCCACGAAAGGCTGCGGACGCGCTTCGCCCTGGATATTGCCCAACAGGCCGACCGCGCGCTTGCGCATGGCATACACCCGCTTTACTTCGGCCTCTCCCACCGCAATGGTATGGCCCAGGCGTTCCACGGTCGTATCCGTGCGCAGGTGAGCGATGAAATCGGCCACTTGGGCATCGACTTGCCCGGCATCATCGCCGCTGAATTCGATGAGGTTGATCCCCAGGGTCTCGCGGTCTTTGTCCTGAGGAAAATACTCACCCACGCTATTCCAGACGATATCCTGCATGGCCAGCAGCAATACCTTGGAATCGACGGTCTCGATCGACAGCGGGTTAAGGGCCAACAAGGCGCGCGCGTCGCGTAGCGCGTCCATGAAACTCCCGTAGCGCACATTCACCAGCACCGAATAATTCGGTATCGGCAGCACATTAAGCTTGGCCTCGATGACAAAACCCAACGACCCCTCGGCGCCGCAGAGCACGCTGTTGAGGTTGAACCGTCCATCCGGTTCGCGTAGATGGGCCAGGTCATAGCCGGTCAAGCAACGGTTGAGTTTGGGAAACTTGGCTTCGATCAGTGCCGCTTTTTCTTCACTGATCTGGCGTGCCGTACGGTACACCTTGCCCACGCGGTCCTGACGAGCGCATTGCTGTTCCAGCTCTTGCTCATCGAGTGGCCTGCCATGCAGGCGCTCGCCGCCCATCAGCACAAAATCAAGCGCCAGGACATGGTCACGGGTCTTGCCGTAGGTACAGCTCCCCTGCCCGCTCGCATCGGTATTGATCATTCCGCCGATCGTCGCCCGGTTGGACGTGGACAGCTCGGGCGCGAAGAACAGTCCATACGGCTTGAGGGCGGCATTTAGCTGATCCTTGACCACCCCTGCCTGTACCCGCACCCATCGTTCCTCGGCATTGATTTCCAGGATGCGGTTCATGTGACGGGAGAGATCGACCACCACGCCATGGGTCAGCGATTGCCCATTGGTGCCCGTTCCGCCACCACGGGGGGTGAGCACCACATCCCGATAAGACGGCGTATCCATGAGTGCCGCCAGGCGCTGCACATCGTGGGCATCGGCAGGGTAAACCGCCGCCTGGGGCAGGCGCTGGTAGATGGAGTTATCCGTCGACAGCACCGTTCGAGTGCCGTAGTCGGCACTGATCTCTCCAACAAACCCACTCGCCTTGAGCGCGTCGAGAAACGCACGAGTCGTTGATGGCAGTTCTGTGTCTGTTTGGGCGAGTAGAGCAATCGACATAGCGGCAACCGTAGTGATGAGCCAAGGAGAAACCTTGACCTGTCTGCATGAGATGGAAGTGGCATTCCCACAATGGTGCTAGTATCCCTGAGCCACCTCACGGCAACAAACGACAATTTCACAGCAAAAGAATGAGTAAAACTCATGAATCATCGGCGCCTGACACCCTCGATGTCGCTACTGCTGGTATTCGAATCCGCAGCTCGACATGAGAGCTACACGCGTGCGGCGGAAGAGCTGTCGCTCAGCCAGAGCGCCATCAGCCGCCAGGTGCAGGCGCTCGAGGAGCATCTGGGGCTCAAGTTATTCCGGCGCGAAGGAAGATCGGTCAGGCTGACCGATGCGGGACGTCGTTACTACCTGGAGTTGAGCGAAGCGTTGGGACGCATCCGTAGCGCGACCTTGCAAGCCATGTCTTCACAATCAGGTATCGGCGCGCTGCGCCTGGCAACGCTGCCGACGTTCGGGTCCAAATGGCTGTTGCCGCGCCTGCATGAGTTCTATGCAAGCCACCCTGGCGTGACGATCCACATCCATTCGCGAATAGGGGATATCGATTTCAATACCAGCGAGATCGATGCCGCCATCACCGTCGGCACCGGCGATTGGCCCGGGATGATGGCGCATCGGCTATACAACGAATTTCTCGTTGCCATTGTCGATCCGTCCGGAGTTGAAGACGGCCAAGAGATAACGCCGGATTGGGCCATGAAGCAGACCTTGCTGACGGTCGCCAGCAATCCGCAAGGCTGGGCCGAGTGGTTCTCGCACTATCACCTCGATCATCGCCAAATGCGTCTGGGGCCGAGCTTCGAACTCACGTCCCACTTGATCCAGGCGGTCAGGGCTGGCATCGGCATCGGCCTGGTGCCACAGGCTCTGATAACGGACGAACTGCAACGCAAAGAACTCATCACCATTGGTGAGGCCATCGCCAGCCCGCGCAGCTACTACCTGGTTTACCCCCCGAGAAATGCCTCGCTCCCCTCCTTGACTGCATTTCGAGACTGGCTGCTCAGCGCTTGCTGAGTAAAACCTCTCTTCCCCTGGTTGGTGGAGGTTGCAGCCGGGTAGAAGGGCTTACTCACTCAGAGGACACTTAGCCCCGTCGCAAGGCGAGCTTTCGTTCAAATCAGGCACTGTCTACGACTTTAATAAATCGTCTACGACTATATTTGTGCAGAACAACAAACAGCCGCTAGCCTTTCCAAAAAACACTAGACCAACCGGTCTACTTGTTATAGAGTTCGAGCATGGCACGAGAACGACACCATCCCGATACCCGCGAACACATCCTCGCCACCGGCGAGGGCTTGATCCATGGCCGCAGCTTTACCGCGCTGGGCCTGACCGAGCTGTTGTCCGAGGCGGGAGTGCCCAAGGGGTCGTTCTACCACTACTTCAAGTCGAAGGAAGACTTCGGCGTGGCGATGCTGACACGCTACTTCAGCGGCTACCGCGAGCGTGTCGGCGGCTTGTTGACCGACGGCAGCGTCGGCAATGGCCGCGTGCGGCTGCTGGCCTACTTCCAGCAGTGGCTGGACAACCACGCGCGCTGCGAGGCGCAGAGCTGCCTGGCGGTGAAGCTGGCGGCCGAGGTGTCGGACCTGTCCGAGCCGATGCGCGTGGCGCTGGACGAGGGCATGCTGGCCATCGTGCAGCGGCTCGCCGCCTGCCTCCGCGAAGGCCAGGCCGACGGCTCGATCAAGCCCTCGCTGCCGCCGGACGACACCGCCTACGCGCTCTACAGCCTGTGGCTGGGCGCGGCGCTGATGTACAAGACCCAACACAGTCTGCGACCGTTGCAGGCCGCGATGATCCATACCCAAGGCCTGCTGCTGCCCTGCAGCGCGGCCTGAGAGCGATACCGTTTGCCAGCGTGCAGGCGGTTTTTTTGACACCGAAACTAGACGACCGGTCTAATCCTTTCGAAACGACGGAGCGATCGATGAACGCGACACTCGAACAGATGCAGCAACACCGCAGCATCCGCAGCTACCAGGACAAGCCGATGCCGGCCGAGGTGCTGGACGCCATCATCCAGGCGGCCTGGCACGGCCCCACCTCGATCAACGGCCAGCAGGTGTCGCTGGTGGTGGTGCAGGACGCGGCGCGCCGCCAGAAAATTGCCGAGCTGGCCGGCGGCCAGCCGTGGATCGCGCAGGCACCGGTGTTCATCACCGTGGTGGCCGACTTCTACAAGACCCGCCTCGGCGTGGAGCGAGCCGGCAAGCATCAGGTGATCCACGACAGCGTGGAGGGTTTTGCCGTGGCGGCGGTGGATGCCGGCATCACGCTGGGCAACCTGATGACCGCGGCGCGCTCGGCCGGCCTCGGCGTGGTGCCGATCGGCGGCATCCGCCGCAACCCAGCGGCGATGATCGACCTGCTGCAGCTGCCGGAACTCACGTTCCCGCTGGCCGGCGTGGCCATCGGCTATGCCGCCGACGCCGGCGACATCAAGCCGCGCCTGCCGCTGGCGAGCTTCGCGCATCGCGAGCGCTACAACGCCGCCGACCTGCCCGGCCACATCGCCGCCTACGACGCCCAACTGGCCGCGCACTGGCAGCGCATCGGCCGTGACGACGGCGAGCCGTGGAGCAGCAATACCGCGCGCTACTACCAGCAGGTGTATTTCCCGCAGGTGGCCCCGGTGGCCCGCCAGCAGGGCTTCGGATTCGATCAGTAACCCCAACTCAGCCAGAGGACTCCCCATGCAAGCCGACAAACTGCTCACCCCGCTGCGCCTTGGCGCCGTGACCCTGAACAACCGCGTGCTGATGGCGCCGCTGACCCGCCTGCGCAACACCGAGCCGGATGACCTGCCCACGCCGCTCGCCATCGAGTACTACCGCCAGCGCGCCGGCGCCGGCCTGATCATCAACGAGGGCACCCACATCTCGCCCACCGCCAAGGGCTACGCCGGGGCGCCGGGCATCTACAGCGAGCAACAGGTGCGCGCCTGGCAGGAGATCAACGACGCCGTGCACGCCGCCGGCGGCAAGATCGCCATCCAGCTGTGGCACACCGGCCGCATCTCGCACACCAGCCTGCAGCCGAACGGCGAGGCACCGGTGGCGCCGTCGGCGATCCGGGCCGACAGCAACACCAACATCCGCGATGAAAACGGCGAGCTGGTGCGCGCCCCCACCTCGACCCCGCGCGCGCTGGAAACCGCCGAGATCGATGACCTGATCGACGACTACCGCCGCGCCACCGACAACGCGCGCCGCGCCGGTTTCGACCTGGTGGAAATCCACGGTGCCCACGGCTACCTGCTGGACCAGTTCCTGTCGCCGGCGGCCAACCAACGCAGCGACCAGTACGGCGGCAGCGTGCAAAACCGCGCGCGCCTGGTGCTGGAGGTGCTGGACGCGGTGATCGCGGAGTGGGATGCCGCCCACGTCGGCATCCGCCTGTCGCCGCTGGGGGTGTTCAACGGCCTGTCGGAAATCGACCAGCAGGAGATGGCGCTGTACCTGATCGGCGAGATCGCCAAGCGCCACATCGCCTACCTGCACCTGTCCGAGCCGGACTGGGCCGGCGGTCCGAAATGGCCTGACGAGTTCCGCCGCGCCGTGCGGGCGGCCTACCCGCACCCCATCGTCGCCGCCGGCGGCTACACTGTGGACAAGGCCGAGGAGCTGATCGGCGCCGGGCTGATCGACGCCGTGGCCTTCGGCCGCCCCTTCATTGCCAACCCGGACCTGCCGGTGCGCTTCGCGCAGGGCGCCGAACTCAACCCGCCGCGCCCGGAAAGCTTCTACGGCGGCGGCGCCGAGGGCTATACCGACTATCCGGCGCTGGCCGCGTCACATTGAGAAAGGTCGATCATGAGCAAGGTCCTGTTCGTTCTCACCAGTCACGACCAGTTGGGCGACACCGGCCATAAAACCGGCTTCTGGATCGAAGAATTCGCCGCGCCGTACTACGCGCTGGTCGACCACGGCGTGTCGGTGACGCTGGCGTCGCCCAAAGGTGGCCAGCCGCCGATCGACCCGAAGAGCGCGCTGCCCGAGTCGCAGACGCCGGCCACCGCACGCTTCAACGCCGACACCGCGCTGCAAGCCAAACTGGCCGCAACGCTGCGCCTGGACGCGGTATGCGCGGACGACTTCGACGCGGTGTTCTACCCCGGCGGCCACGGCCCGCTCTGGGACCTGGCCAACGACGGCACCTCGCAGGCCCTGATCACCGCTTTCCTGGCGCAGGGCAAGCCGGTCGCCGCGGTGTGTCATGCTCCGGCGGTCCTGCTCGGGGCGCTCACCCCGGAGGGGCAGCCGGTGGTGGCCGGCCGCCGCGTCAGCGGCTTCTCCAATAGCGAAGAGCAGGCGGTCGGGCTGGCCGACGTGGTGCCCTTCCTGCTCGAAGACGCGCTGCAAGCCAAGGGCGGCGAGTATCAGCGCGGCCCGGACTGGCACTCCTTCGCGGTGGAAGACGGCTTGCTGATCACCGGGCAAAATCCGGCCTCGTCGGAAGCCGTGGCCGAGGCGCTACGGCACCGCCTGCCACACTGAGCGCGCCGGCAGGTTGGCCGAAGCCCTGTCAGAACGGGCTTCGGCCAACCTTTTTCCTGGCGGCCTCTCACACCGCCTTGCGCCCCAGCGCCACGCACAGCACCACCCCCGCCGTCACCAGCAGCATGCCGGTATTGAGCTGTTCGCCCAGCACCAGCATGCCGCACAGCATCATGCCGAAGGGCTGCAACAGCTGCACCTGGCTGACCCGCGCCACGCCGCCCAGCGCCAGGCCGCGATACCAGACGAAGAAGCCGATGAACATGCTGACCAGGCTGACGTAGGCGAAACCGGCCCAGGTCTGCCAATGGGTGATCGCCGCCGGACGCGTCAGCCACACCGGCAGCAGCAGGAACGGCGCCGCCAGCAGCAAGGCCCAGCAGATGGTCTGCCAACTGCCCAGTTCGCGCGCCAGCCGGCCGCCCTCGGCGTAGCCGACGCCGCACAGCAGGATCGCGATCAGCATCAGGCCGTCCGCCGCCTGCCAGCCGCCCGCGCTCTGCCACCAGGCGTAGCCCACCACCAGCGCGCTGCCCGCCAGCGCGAACAGCCAGAACAAGGGGTGCGGCCGCTCGCCGCCGCGCAAGGTGGCGAAACCGGCGGTAGCCAGCGGCAGCAGGCCGCCGAACACCGCGGCGTGCGACGCCGGCACCCGCGCCACCGCGAGCGAGGAAAACAGCGGGAAGCCGATCACCACCCCGCCGGCCACCAGCGCCAAGCGGCGCCACTGCGACCCGGTCGGCGGCGCGGCACGGGTCAGCCACAGCAGCAGGCCGCTCAGCACGGCGGGCAGCAAGGCGCGCCCCAAGCCGATGAAGATCGGGTCGAGCTCGAACGAGGCCAGTCGTGACGCCACCAGCGTACCGCTGAAACAGGCCACGCCGAGCAGCCCCCACAACAGGCCGGCCAGCGGCTGCGATGCCGTCGTGCTCATGATGCACTCCCCAGGTTGAAGAGCCTTGAGCGTAACGCCAAACTGTCTGCCATAATCCAGACAGTTACACCGATCACTTCTCCACTGTACAGGCCACACCACCATGACAGTTTGCGCCGACAACTGGCCGATCGCCGCCACCCAGCCCGTGCCGCTGACCACGCAGATCGTCGACTTCTGCAGCGACAGCATCCGCCGCCAGCTATGGCCGGCCGGCGCGCGCCTGCCGTCGATCCGCGCCCTGGCCGAGCGCTACCCGGTGAGCCGCTTCACCGTGGCCGAGGCCTACGAGCGGCTGGTGGCGCGCGGCCTGATCCAGGCCCGCCACGGCGCCGGCTACTTCGTCGCCGGCCAGCGCAGCACGCCGCACGGGCACGAGGCGCACCCGGCCGACAGCGCGCTGGCGCAAGAGGTGGAGCTGATGCGGCTCAACCTGTCCGGGCAACGGCGCTGGCAGCCGGGCGTCGGCTGCCTGCCCGCGGCGTGGCTGGCGGACGGCCCGCTCGCCGCCGAGTGGCGCGCCCTCTCCCAGGCCGCGCCGCGCCTGGTCGGCTACGGCAGCCCGCAGGGCTATCTGCCGCTGCGCGAGGCGCTGGTGCAGAAACTGGAGGCCCAGGGGCTGACGCTGTCGCCGGCGCAGCTCGTCACCACCAGCAGCGCCACCCATGCGCTCGACCTGATCCTGCGCCTCGTCACCACGCCGGGCGACACCGTGCTGGTGGACGATCCCGGCTTCTACAACTTCCACGCCGCGCTCCGGCTGGCGCGCGTCAACGTGGTCGGCATTCCGCGCACCCCGCACGGTCCGGACACCGAAAGGTTGGCCGAAGCCCTGCGCCAGCACCGGCCGCGGCTGTTCCTCACCGTCAGCGCGCTGCACAACCCGACCGGCAGCACCCTGACGCTGCCGGTGGCACACCAGGTGCTCAAGCTGCTGGAACAGTGGAACTGCCTGGCGGTGGAGGACGACATCTACGCCGACTTCGAAGCGCGCCCCGGCGTGCGGCTGGCGGCGCTCGACGGGCTGTCGCGGGTGATCTACCTCGCCAGCTTCACCAAGACGCTGTCGGCCAACCTGCGCTGCGGCTACATCGCCGCCGATCCCGGACGCATCGCCGGCCTCACCGACATCAAGCTGATCAGCGGCATGACCACCCCGGAAGCGGTGGAAACGCTGGTCTACCGCCTGCTCACCGGCGGGCGCTACCGGCGTCACGTCGACGGCCTGCGCAAGCGGCTGGAGCCGCTGCGCGCCGACGCCATCGCCCGCCTCAAGGCCCTGGGTTTCACGCTGTGGCACGAGCCGGCGGAAGGCTTCCTGCTGTGGGCCGAGGCGCCGCCCGGGCTCGATCTCGACGCCTGGGTCGAACGCGCTCGCGCCGCCTCGCTGCTGCTGGCGCCGGGGCGCTACTTCAGCCCGGCGGGCGCCCCCAGCCGCCACCTGCGCTTCAACGTGGCGCAATGCGGCGAAGCCGGCCTGTGGCAGGTCATGGGCGACACCCTGCACGGCTGAGACCCCGTTCCCGATCTTGCTGCGCATCCCCGATCAAGGCTCATGTGCACCGCGTGCGAATCTTGCGCTGGGCACATCAAAGATGCGCACGCAAGGATTCGCTCAGCGCGCCGAAATCCTCAGGCCCTCCCGTACATGCCGGTTTCTGCATGGTTCTTCACCCTGCTGAGGGCTGCCCGCGACAGATCGGGAACAGCTTCTGAGCGGCCCCATGGCGGCAGACGCCGCGGGCATAGGCCATAACGAAATCAAGGGGCCGGCGATACCCCCGTCATCTGGCCGAAACGGCGCGTTTCTGCTACATTAGCGGGTTCGGCCGGCCCCTTGCGGGGACGCCGCCGGTGCCGGGTGAGACCGATCCCGCGTGCCGCGTGACCTCGACTGTCTTTCGATGGAAATCGTAATGAATTCAAGCGACAAAGCCCTCGTCGTCCTGTCCGGCGGCCAGGACTCCACCACCTGCCTGTACTGGGCGCTGCAGCGCTTCGGCGCCGGCCAGGTGGAAGCCGTCACCTTCGACTACGGCCAGCGCCACCGCGTCGAGCTCGACAGCGCACGCACCATCGCCGCGCTGGCCGGCGTGCCGCACACCGTGCTGCCGATCGACACCTTCGCCGCCATCGGCGGCAACGCGCTGACCGACGCCAGCATCACCCCCGAGAGCGGCGCCCGCGCCGACGACGACACCGCGCTGCCCAACACCTTCGTGCCGGGCCGCAACCTGATCTTCCTGAATTTCGCCGCCGCCTTCGGCTACACCCGCGGCGCGCGCCACCTGGTGACCGGCGTGGCGCAGACCGACTACTCCGGCTACCCGGACTGCCGCGAGAACACGCTCAAGGCGCTAGAGCTGGCGCTGCGCTTGGGGCTCGATGCCCGCGTGGAACTGCACACCCCGCTGATGTACCTGTCCAAGGCCGACACGGTGCGGCTGGCGCAGCAGGTCGGGGCCATAGCGGCGCTGGCCTTCAGCCACACCTGCTACAACGGCGAGCAGCCGCCCTGCGGCCACTGCGCCGCCTGCGAGCTGCGCGCCAAGGGCTTTGCCGAGGCCGGCGTCGCCGACCCGCTGGTCGAACGTTTCCGCCAGGGCTGATCATGCACGCATCCTACCTTCTCGCCGGCGCGCGCTTCGAAGCCGCGCGCCAGCTGCCCGCCGACTGGTTCGAGCCGCAGTTCGCCAGCCTGCACGGCCACAGCTTCCGCGTGCAGCTGCGCGTGGAAAACATCCACACCAACCAGGCCGGCCTGGCCGAGACGCTGCAGCGCGCGGTGCAGCCGCTCCACTACGCCTCGCTCAACCAGCGCATGGCGGTGGTGGACGATCTGGCCATCGCCGAACACCTGTCGGAACAACTGAGCTTCCCGCACAGCCTGACGCTCACGAGCGCACCGGAACGCGGCGTGATCCTGGACAACGGCACCCGCCTGGTCTGGCTCAACGCCGGCTTCGAGGCGGCGCACCAGCTGCCGCACGTGCCCGCCGGCCACAAGTGCGGCCGCCTGCACGGCCACGGCTTCGGCGTGCGGCTGGTGGCGGACGCGGCTTCGGCCAACCACGTCGGCCTGGCGGCGGCCTGGGGACGGCTATTCCTGCGCCTCAACCACCGCTATCTCAACGACATCCCCGGCCTCGCCAACCCCACCAGCGAGGTGCTGGCGCAGTGGATCTACCGCGAGCTGTCGGCCGATCTCGCCGGCCTGGCCTGGGTCGAGGTGCGCGAGACGCACACCGCCGGCAGCCAGTTCGACGGCCGCACCTTCCGCATCTGGAAGGAACAGCACTTCGAGAGCGCGGTGCCGTTCGACGCCGACGGCAACTACACCGGCCACAGCTACCTGATCCGGCTGATGCTGCAAGGCGAGCTGGACGGCGCGATGGGCTGGCTGCTCGACTTCGGCGACGTCAAGGACCGCTTCAAGCCGGTCTATCGCCAGCTCGACCACAACCCGCTCGACCGCCTCGCCGGCATCCGCAACGGCCACCCCGCCTCGGTGGCGGAATGGGTGCACGCCGAGCTGTCGCCGCTGGTGCCGGAACTGGCGCGCGTCGACCTGATGGAGCGCGACGAGCGCGGGGTCTCGGTGTTGTTCAAGGACAACATGCGCTGGCCGCTGCTGTAGCAAGGGGGGAAACCATGTACACGGTGAAGGAAATCTTCTACACCCTGCAGGGCGAAGGCCGCCAGGCCGGCCGCGCCGCGGTGTTCTGCCGCTTTGCCGGCTGCAACCTGTGGAGCGGCAAGGAACGCCACCGCACCAAGGCCATCTGCCAGTTCTGCGATACCGACTTCGTCGGCACCGGCCCGGACGGCGGCAAGTTCAAGAGCGCCGAGCAACTGGCCGAGCGCATCGCCAGCGCATGGCCGGCCGGCGCCGGCGGCACGCCGTTCGTGGTCTGTACCGGCGGCGAGCCGCTGCTGCAGCTCGATGCGCCGCTGATCGACGCGCTGCACGCGCGCGGCTTCGAAATCGCGGTGGAAACCAACGGCACCGTGGCCGCCCCGCCCGGTATCGACTGGCTGTGCGTCAGCCCCAAGGCCGGCGCGCCGCTGCTGCAAACCTCCGGCCATGAGCTGAAGCTGGTCTACCCGCAGCCGACGCTGATGCCGGAGAGCGTGGCCGGGCTCGCCTTTCAGAACTTCTACCTGCAGCCGATGGACGGCCCCGACGTAGCCGCCAACACCCGCGCCGCCATCGCCTATTGCATGGCTCAGCCGCAATGGCGGCTGTCGGTGCAGACCCACAAGGTGCTGAACATTCGTTGAGGACGGGATTACCCATGCCCAAAAAGCCGGATGTTCCGGCTTTTTCCTTGTCGGCTCGCCCCGCTTGATCTTTTTTTCGTGTATCCCTGTAATGAATGCCCGCCTGAGCTGACCAATCAACAGCCCCGTCGCAACCGCCCGGCAGTATCCTGTAAGAAAGGCCACGGCGGCACGACCAACGCTCAAGTCCGGCCACCGGCCGGATCGCCTACCCCACCCATCACTTAGGAGAAACACCATGACTGCATCCCGTGCCCTGATCGCCTCCGCCCTCGGCGCCGTCGTCGCCATGGGCGCCATCGCCCCCGCCATGGCCGCCGAGAAGGAAAAATGCTTCGGCGTCGCCAAGGCCGGCAAGAACGACTGCGCCTCGGTGGTAGGCACCCACTCCTGCGCCGGCCAGGCCAAGGTCGACAACGACCCGAACGACTGGAAATTCGTTGCCAAGGGCAGCTGCGACAAGATGGGCGGCAGCCTGCAGCCCGGCAAGAAGTAAGCCTCCCGGCCTTCGGCCCGGCGCCCATCACGACGCGGGGCCGAAGCCACCCCCTCGCGAAAGCCCGCCATGACCCAGACCCGACTCCCATGCCGCGCCGGCATCGGCCTGCGCGCCCCGCACTACCAGCAGGTGCTGCAGCAGCAACCCGAGCTGGGCTGGATCGAAGTGCACAGCGAGAATTTCTTCGACGGCGGCCAACCGCTCGCCATGCTGCACCGCGTGGCCGAGCGCTACCCGCTGTCGCTGCACGGCGTCGGCCTCGGGCTGGGCTCGCCGCAACGCCCCGAAGCCGGGCACCTGGCCTCGCTGAAGCGGCTGGTCGACGCACTCGACCCCGCGGCGGTGTCGGAGCACCTGTGCCTCAACCACTCGGCCACGCGTTTCGTCAACGACCTGTTGCCGCTGCCCTACACCCGCGATGCGCTGGACGCCGTCAGCGCCCACGTCGTCGAGACCCAGGACGCGCTGCGCCGCCCCATCCTGCTGGAAAACCTGTCGAGCTACGTCGAGTACCCCGGCAACGAGATGCACGAGGGCGAGTTCTTGGCCGAGCTGGTCAAGCGCACCGGCTGCGGCATCCTGCTCGACCTCAACAATCTCTACGTCAACCAGGTCAACCTCGGCACCGATGTGGCCGCGGTGATCGCCGCGCTGCCGCCCGACGCCATCGGCGAAATTCACCTCGCCGGCTACTCGGAGCGCGACGGCCTGCTGGTCGACACCCACAGCCAACCGGTCTACGCGGCGGTGTGGCAGCTGTACCGCGCCACCCTCGCCCGGCTCGGCCCACGCCCGACGCTGATCGAATGGGACATCGACATCCCGCCGCTCGACGTGCTGTGCGGCGAGGCTGCCAAAGCCCAAGCCATCCTGCAGGAGCGACACCATGACCTCGTGGACTGACTGGTCGAGCGCGCTGCTCGAGGCCATCGCCGACCCCGAGCGGCATACCCCTTCGGCCAACCTTGGCCTGTCCGCGGCCGGGCTGGCGGTGTACCGCAACAACTACCGCATCGGGCTGATCGACACGCTGGCCTACGCCTACCCGGTGCTGGGCCAACTGGTCGGTGAGGAATTCTTCCGGGCGCTGGCGCGCGAGTACGTCAAGCGCCACGCCTCGCACTCCGGCAACCTGCACCGCTACGGCGCCGCCCTGGGCGATTTCCTCGACAGCTTCGAGCACGTCCGGCATCTGCCCTACCTGGCCGACGTGGCGCGGCTGGAGTGGCGGGTGCACCGCAGCTACTACGCCGTCGACAGCACCACGCCGGACCTCGCCGTGCTGGCCACGCTGGAGCCGGAGCGCTGGGGCGAACTGCGCTTCGAGCTGGCCGATGACGTCGCCGGCGTCGCCTCGTCCTGGCCCATCGCCACCCTCTGGCTGGCACACCAGCCCGACAGCGGCGTGCCCCTGCCCGAGCGCCTCGGCGACAGCGCCGAAACCGCGCTAGTGACGCGTTCGGCCGGCACGGTCAGCGTCGAGCGTCTGGCTTCGGCCCCGGCGGCCTGCCTGCTGGCGCTGCAGCAGGGCGCCACGCTGGAAGCCGCCACCGACGCGGCATTGCGACTAGACCCGTCGTTCGATCTGCAAGCCCTGCTCGGCCAGCTGCTGCAACGTAATCTGCTGTCCTCCATCACGCTGCCTGCGGGAGAGCTGCAATGAAAACCCTGATCCAGCGCGTCGAGCAACTGGCATCTCCGCTGCTCCGCCTCGCCGACGGCCTGCGGCCGCTGGTGCTGCTGTTCCTGCGGCTGTGGGTCGCCAACGTGTTCTTTTCCTCCGGCCTGACCAAGATCGCCGACTGGGATACCACCCTGCTGCTGTTCACCGAGGAATACCACGTGCCGCTGCTGCCGCCGGCCGTGGCGGCGGTGATGGGCACCTTCGGCGAATTGGTATTCTCGTCGCTGCTGGCCATCGGCCTTACCGGCCGCTTCGCCGCCGCCGGCCTGTTCGTGGTCAACCTGACCGCGGTCATCAGCTACCCCGGCCTGACCGAGACCACGCGCCAGTTCCATTACTATTGGGGCATGCTGCTGGCCGTCATCGCCTGCAGCGGCCCCGGCCTGCTCTCGCTCGACCGGCTGCTGTCGTGGTGGAGCCGGCCGCCACAGGACGACTGATCCCCCTTCGCCCAGAAAGCGACGCCCCTGTCGGCGGTGTTGCCCCGACAGCGTACGCATCGCCGCGGACCCGGTGAACGCGTGCCACATCCTGGCGTTCTCGGGCCAATGCTTTTTGGAATGCGCCGAACGCGTGGCATAATCGAAGATTCGCTTGCAACCGATCCTCGAACCATGTCGTCTTCGCCCTACACCCTCGTCCTCCAGGCCCCGCTCCTCTCCGCCAGCCCGCTCGCCGCCGTCGCCGAACTGAGCGGCACCACCGACATCGAACGCGTTTCCGACAGCGTGGCCCGCCTGCACGGCGTCGATCCCGCCCGCCGCGCCGACATCGTCGCCTACTGCGAACAGCACGGCCTGGACGCCGCCTTCGTCCCGAGCGGGCGTCGCTTCGCCGATTTCGGCCTGGTGGTGTCGGACATGGACTCCACGCTGATCACCATCGAGTGCATCGACGAGATCGCCGACATGGTGGGCGTCAAGCACCTGGTGGCGGAAGTCACCGAACGCTCGATGCGCGGCGAACTCGACTTCACCGCCTCGCTCAAGGAACGCGTGGCGCTGCTGGCCGGGCTGGAAGAAAGCGCGCTGGAAACGGTGTATCGTGAAAGGGTCAGGCTGACCCCGGGCGCCGACACCCTGCTCGCCGCCTGCAAGGCCAACGGCGTGCGCTTCATGCTGGTCTCGGGCGGCTTCACCTTCTTCACCGAGCGCCTGAAAGCCGAGCTGGGACTCGACTACGCCTTCGCCAACGTGCTGGAAGTGGCCGACGGCAAGCTCACCGGCCGCGTCAAGGGCGACATCGTCGATGCCAACGCCAAGGCGCGACTGCTGATGGAAGTACGCCAAGAGCTGGGGCTGGCGCCGGATCAGGTCATCGCCATGGGCGACGGCGCCAACGACCTCAAAATGCTGGCCGAGGCCGGCCTCGGCGTGGCCTACAAGGCCAAGCCGGTGGTACGCGCCCAAGCCGACGTGGCGCTCAACCATGTCGGCCTGGAAGGAGTCGTCAACCTGTTCGCATGACCGAGCAAAGGGAGGAACACCGCATGAGCAGACTACCCACCCTGGCCACCGCCAGTTTCGATGCCGACCTCCCCTTGTCCTGCCAGCGACTGGCCGACACCGCCTACCAGGGCCGGCTCGACCGTGAAACCCGGCTGGCGCTGCAATTGCTCGCCTCGCCGGGTGAAGTCCCCGACGACGCCGACCCGCTGTTGCTGCGGCTGGAGGCCAAGATCGACCTGACTCTGGAACTGGTGCTCGCCTCGCGCTACCCGGTACGCCCCGCCATCACCCCCTGCCGGCTCGGCCTCGACGCCATCGCCTGGCATTCCGAGTTCGCCTACCCGGTCGGCGAACCGGTCTTGCTGACGCTCTACCCCAACAGCGACTCGGCCCTCATCCTGCGCCTAGCGGGCAGCATCGATGCCTGCGAGCCCTCGCCCGATCAGCCCGGCTACCTGCTGCAAGCCGACATCCGCCCCTCCTTCGACAAAACCAGCCATCTGCAATGGGAAAAGTGGGTGTTCCGCCGCCACCGCCGCGCCATCCAGGAACGCTGACCCCCGCCCCCCGGCATTCGTCACCCCGCCTTGATTCAACATCAAAAAACAATTTAAAAATAACCGTCTATCTTTAAAAAAAGTTTACTCGGAACGCGCAATTCCCAACCAGGACGGAACGACTTATGATGATTACATCATTGCGTCGGGATGACTCATGCACCTCACCTTAACCACGGATGATCCGAAGCCCTCCTACGGCCGCCGGCTCAGCCGGGAGTGGCGCACGCTTCTGCTCGGCCTGCTGCTGTGCTGCCTGGCCCTGATCTGGCTCATGACCGCAGCCCTGTTTCACGCACGCTCGCGCTCCATCGAAGAGCATGCCCAAAACATGGCCCAAGCCCAGCTCAACCTGGCCAGCATCCAGTTCGAACAGCAGTTCACCTTGCTCCGGACGGCACTGCAGCAACGCGCGCTGGAGCGGGAGGCGAGTGCGCTCCCAGCGCCAATCGACAATCTCGACGAACTCTGGCTGATCCCGCCGCAAGGCGCGCCGCGCGCGCTGAGCGGCAGCTCCAACCGCCCCCCCCTCCACATTCAGGCCCTGGCACGGCGGCTCGTTTCCGACCCCGCCGATGGCGCTCCATTCGTCCTCCTCCCGCCCCCCCTGCAGTTTTCCGTCAGCAAACGCATCCCCTTCCTGCTGCCGGCCTGCAACCGCAGCGGCGTCTGCCGCGCAAGCTACTACGGCAGCTTCAATGCCTCCGACTGGCTGCCGGCGCTGCTGCGTGACACGCCCGGCAGCCAGATCCGCCTGTTCAACCGCGCCGGCCAGTTGCTCATCCAGTCGACCCCGGCCCCAACCCAGACCCTCTCGACCTGGCGACGTCTGGCCCAGTGGCTGACGCTGCTGCCTTCGCCCCACATGGAGGCGAGCGCCGTCGTCCCCTCCATCCCGCTGCGCATTACGGTGGCCGTCTCGACCCGAGGCACCTGGAGCACCGATCGCAGCCTGCCGTTGCTGCTGCTGGGCAGCACGCTGCTCAGCGCTCTGCTGGTCTTCTTCGGTATCGTCGGCAACCGTCTTCACCACCAGGCACGCCGGGAACGGCGGCAGCTCGACGAGCACACTGCCCTGCTGGCGCTGTCCAATGCCAACCTGAAGAAAAAACTGCACAAGCTCGCCTCGACGCACCAGGACCTCCAGGCGCTGCTCGATACCATCCAGGTCGGGGTGCTGATCCTGCATCCCGACAGACACGAGGTCACCACCGCCAACATGGCGGCCGGCCGCCTGTTCGGCCTGCACATCTCGGAGTTGATCGGGCGCAGCATCCTCAGTCTGCTAGCCGACCCGGCCGACGTCGAAGGCTGCGAGAGCCTGCTCGACCAGGGGCTGGGGATCAGCGACCGTGAAATCCAGCTGCGAGACGGCGGCGGCAAGATCTTCTGGTCCCAGGTTTCGATGCGCCGGGTGCGCTTCAACGACCACCACAGCATCGTCATGAGCGTGGTCGACATCAGCGAGCGCATGAGCCACAACCAGCAGCTGCAGCGGGAAAAGCAGGAAACGGAACGTCTAGTGAAGCAGCTGCAGGAAATGCAGCACGAACTGTACGAACGGGCCACCCACGACGACCTCACCGGCGTCGCCAACCGTCCGCACTTCCTGCAGCAGGCGCAGCAAGCCTATCGCCAGGCGCTGCGCCAGGGGACGCCGCTCGGCCTGGCCATCATCGATCTGGACATGTTCAAGCTGGTGAACGACACCTACGGCCACGATGCCGGCGATCTGGTGCTACAGCAGGTCGCCATGGCCTGCGAGAGCTGCCTGGGCGAGGGCCAGCAACTGGGACGCCTGGGTGGGGAGGAATTTGCGATCCTGATGCCGCATTGCGACTATGCCCAAGCCATCGAACTGGCCGAACAGGTCAAACGCAAGATCGCCGAACTGATCATCAGCTATCATGATGACAGGATCAGGGTCACCTTGAGCATCGGCGTGTCCTGCTGGAGCCCGCAGGACAGGCCGCTGCTGATCGGCCGGCTGTTCAAGCTCGCGGACCTGGCGCTGTACCAGGCCAAGGAGACCGGACGTAACCGCGTCGTCCCGGCACGAGCACTGAATTGCCTCGAACCCTGAAGCCAGCGCGGAAAGCGTCGTGCGCAAGCCGTAGCAAGGGGCCCGGACCGGATTCGCCATCGCGGCGCGATACGGTTCGACCGAGGCTGGCGGGACGACAACAGCCCTTTTATGGACGATGCCATGCAGTTACCCGAAGAAGTCCTGCAACCCCTCATCGACACCCTGCCCGGCGGGGTGCTGCTGATCGATGCCGACGATAGCCGCATCATTCACGCCAACCAGCTGTCGTCCATCCTGCTCGGGATACCCTACAACGAACTGGCCGGCCAGCCGTTCTTCCCTTTCCTCGCCGACGATCCGGACGGACGGACGCTGATGCAGGCGCTGGAACAGCGTGGCATGCTCTACAACCATCCCTGTCTGCTGCGCTCGTCCAGCGGCCGCCCCTTCCAGGTCTCGCTGCTGATGCGCCGCCTGCCGCAGATCGATCGCCCGCTGCTGGTGGTCAGCTTCAGCGACCAGTCGGAAAACAAGATTCTCGGCCAGCTGCTCGATTACGAACGTCAGCTGCTCAACCGCACTCTCAAGCTGGTCAAGACGCTGCGCGAAGAAATCCAGCAGCACGAGCTGGAAGATTCGATCAGTGGCGTGATGGGTATCCGCTCGCTGATGAGCAATACCCAGACCGAGGTGGGACGCGCCCACCGCTACGGCAGCCCCCTCGCCGGCCTGCTGCTGCGGCTCGACGAACCCGACCCGAAGACCGATCAGGAAAACGACAACAACCTCACCCACCTGCATCAGCTCACCAGCAGCCTGTGCATCCAGGCTTCGCGTGAGAGCGACCTGATCGCCAAACGGGAAGACGGCGCCCTGGTGATGATTCTGCCCAACACCACGCTGGATGGCAGCAAGCTCTTCGCCCTGCGCCTGCTGCGCTCGCTGTCGCAATTGACGCTGGTGCGCAATGGCAAGGAAGAGCATCACACCGCCAGCATCGGCGGCAGCAGCCTGCGGCAGGAGGAACGCTCGCCCAAGGCGATGCTGGAAAGAATGGATCTGGCGCTGCAGGTCGCCCAGGCACGCGGCGGCAACCAGCTGATCATGCAAAGCTGAAATGACAAGGGGGCCATGCGGCCCCCTGTTCTGATACGGCATGGCCCGCGTGCTGCCGGGCGTGCCCCTCAGCCTTTAACGTACGGCGAGCGCATCCAGCAGTTTCTGGTGAATGCCGCCGAAACCGCCGTTGCTCATCACCAGCACGTGGCTTCCCGGCTCGGCCTGGGCCACGATGGCCGCGATCAGCCGCTCCAGATCGTCAAAGCTCGCCGCCTTGTCGCCCAGCGGCGCCAGCGCCTCGGCCGGATCCCAGCCCAGGTTGGCACCGTAGCAGAACACCTGGTCAGCCTCCGTCAATGCCCCCGGCAGTGCCGCTTTCATGGTGCCGAGCTTCATGGTGTTGGAGCGCGGCTCCAGCACGGCCAGGATCGGGCTTCGGCCAACCTTGCGGCGCAAGCCTTCCAGCGTGGTGGCAATGGCGGTGGGATGGTGCGCGAAGTCGTCGTACACCGTGACACCGGCCGCCACGCCGCGCACTTCCATGCGCCGCTTCACGTTCTGGAAACGTGCCAGGGCATCGATGGCATCCTTCACCGCGACACCGGCATGGCGTGCGGCGGCGATGGCGGCCAGCGCGTTGAGGCGGTTGTGCTCGCCCAGCAGGTCCCAGCGCACCCGCCCCTGCAACTCGCCGCCCAGCAGCACATCGAAATGCCCCTGATCGTCCACGTTGGCCAACTGCCAGCCGGCTTCGACGCCGAAGCGCTCCACCGGCGTCCAGCAGCCACGCTCCAGGACCTCGTCCAGGCTCGCCTCGCGGCCATTGCTGATCAAGCGGCCGTTACCCGGCACGGTGCGCACCAGGTGGTGGAACTGGGTCTGGATCGCCGCCAGGTCGGCAAAGATGTCGGCGTGGTCGAATTCCAGGTTGTTGAGCACGGCGGTACGCGGGTGGTAGTGGACGAACTTGGAGCGCTTGTCGAAGAAGGCGGTATCGTACTCGTCAGCCTCGATCACGAAGAACGGGCTGCGGCTCGCCGGATCGAGCGCCGGCGCACCCGGCAGGCGTGCCGAGATGCCGAAATTCTGCGGGATGCCGCCGATCAGGAAGCCCGGCGCGAGACCGGCGTCCTCCAGAATCCACGCCAGCATCGAGCTGGTGGTGGTCTTGCCGTGCGTCCCGGCCACCGCCAGCACCCACTTGTCGGCCAACACATTCTCCGCCAGCCACTGCGGGCCGGAAATGTACGGCAGGCCGCGGTTCATGATCTCTTCCATCAGCGGCGTGCCGCGCTTGACGACGTTCCCGATCACGTACACGTCGGCGCCGATGGCCAGTTGTTCCGTCCCGAAGCCCTGGGTCAGCTCGATGCCCATGGCCTCGAGCTGGGTGCTCATCGGCGGATAGACGTTGGCGTCGCAACCGGTCACCTTGTGGCCGGCCTGCTGGGCGATGGCGGCAAGACCTCCCATGAAGGTGCCGCAAATTCCGAGGATGTGGATATGCATGAAGAAGAAAGTCCAGGACTAGCGCGGCGCTGACGCGCCAAAAGCGGCTAGCTTACGCGGGATTGTCGCCCCCCTCAAGCCAGCCCCAAGCCGGCAACACCCCACGCCATGAGGCGAGCGGTGCCCGGCAGCTCAGAAAAACAGCCAGGTCAGCCCCACAAACAGCGGCAGCAGGATGACGCCCGACCACAGCAGGAAGCCGAAGAACCCGGGCATCGCCACCCCGCGCTGCTCGGCGATCGCCTTGACCATAAAATTGGGCGCGTTGCCGATATACGTCATCGCCCCCATGAACACCGCACCCATCGAAATCGCCAGCAGCGTCTGCGGCAACTCCTTCATCAGCAGCTGGGCATCGCCAGCGGCGAGGTTGAAGAACACCAGGTAGGTCGGCGCATTGTCGAGGAAACTCGACAACAGCCCGGTCAGCCAGAAGTACATGGCATTCACCGGCATGCCGTCCTCGCCCGAGACCAGCGCCACCAGCGCCGCCAGATGCCCGTCGCTGCCGGCACGCAGAATGGCGATGGCGGGCCCGATGGTGATGAAGATGCCGGCAAACAACTTGCCCACCTCGAGCATCGGCGCCCAGTTGAAATCGTTGCCGGCGCGCACCTGGCGCGGGGTCAGCGCCAGCGAGAGCAGCGCGATCAGCAGCAGGATCAGGTCGCGCACCGCGTTCTGCAGCTCAAGCGGCGTGCCGAGAACGTCGATGCTCAGCCCCGGCTTCCAGAGGCCGGACAGCAGCACCGCCCCGACCACCCCGGCGATCAGCAGGAAATTGAACTGGCCGTACAGCTTGAGCGGCGTGTCCGGCGACGGGTCGCGCGGCAGCACGCCCTCCTTGCGGTAGTAGTAGCTGTCCACCAGGTAGAACACGGCCAGCAGCGCCAGGGCCGCCGCCAGCACCGGCAGCCCCATGTGCCGGATGGTCCAGAAGAAATCCACCCCCTTCAGAAAGCCGAGGAACAGCGGCGGGTCGCCCAGCGGCGTCAGCCCGCCGCCGACGTTGGCCACCAGGAAGATGAAGAACACCACCACGTGCACGTTGTGACGGCGATTATCGTTGGCCTTGAGCAAGGGGCGGATCAGCAGCATGGCCGCGCCGGTGGTGCCCATCACCGACGCCAGCAGCGTACCGACAGCCAGCAAGGCGGTATTGAGCCGGGGCGAGCCGTGCAGGTTGCCCCACAGCAGGATACCGCCCGACACCGTGTAGAGCGCCAGCAGCAGCACGATGAAGGGCAGGTATTCGGCCAGCAGCGCATGCACGACCAGGGACGCCATGCTGCCTGGGCCGAAGGCCAGGGTGAACGGCAACAGGAACAGCACGCTCCACAGCGCCGTGATCTTGCCGAAGTGGTGATGCCAGAGCCCTGGAGCAAAGATCGGGAACAAGGCAATCGACAGCAGGATGCCGCAGAACGGCAGCGCCCACAGCAGGCTCAACGAAGCGCCGTCGAGCTCGGCGGCCTGCGCCAGCGCAGGCAACAGCGACAGCAAGGCAGACGCCAGCAGTTTCCGGGTCATCGTATCTCCTGGAAAAAATAAAGACTCCCCGGCCCTGAATCAGTCTTGGGCGAGGAAGGTGAAGGTGAATGCCCCGGAGACAACGATGCCGCTGTCCGGGCAGAAGGCCGCCGTCGGCCAATGAAACCGGCGCACAGGCCGCACGGTGCCGTGCCTTGAGTCCGGCCGCCCAGGCGGAAGAAAGTTCCGCACCGCACAGGCGCAACGGTCGCCGGCACTTCAGGCAATCGGCTGCTCCGCTCCGCTTCCCCGTTCCGCCACGGCGGTGACGTCGTAACAGCGGACGGTATTGCGTCCCGCCTTCTTGGCCCGGTACAGGGCGATGTCGGCGTGCTTGAGCAGCTCGTCCCGGGTTTTCTGCTCCCCCAGGAACAGACTGATGCCGATGCTGGGCGAACTGCGATACGGCTGGCCCTTGAGCACATAGGGCTGGTTGAGCGCGATACGGATCTTCTCCGCCACACGTTCGGCCTGGAAAGCCGCGGGCAGCAGTTCGCCACCCAGCCGCTCCAGCATCACCACAAACTCGTCACCGCCGAGACGGGCCACGGTATCCTCCTCGCGCACCGCCTCCACCAGCCGACGGGCCACCTCGACCAGCAGCACATCGCCAACGTCATGCCCAAGGGTATCGTTGAGCGCCTTGAAATGATCCAGGTCGATGAACAGCACGGCGCCGTGGCTGTGCTGCCGCGCACTCTTGGCAAACGCCTGGGCCAGGCGGTCGTGCAGCAAGCGGCGGTTGGCGAGACCCGTCAGTGGATCGTAGAACGCCAGGCGGTGGATTTCCGCCTCGGCCTGCTTGCGTTCGGTCACATCCTGGAACGTCACCACCGCCCCGCTCAGCCGTCCCGGCTCCCCGATCGGCGACACCGTCAGCATGGCCGGGAAACCACGGCCGTCCCGACGCAGGAACCACGCCTCGCAGCCCCGCCGCGGCAAGCCGTCCGCCAGGGTTTGCTGCACCGGACACGCGTTCGGCCGTTCATCGGCCGCCTGCTCCGGGTGCCACCAAGGAGGCACCTGGCCGATCAGTTCGTCGGCACTGTAACCCAGCATGCGCTGTGCGGCCGGATTGATGAAGGTGAGGCGTTCCTGCTCGTCGAGGCCGTAGATGCCCTCGCCCGCCGCCATCAACAGCAGCTCGTTGCGCTGCGACAGGCGCTCGATCTCGCGCTGGGCGTTGCGCTCCTCTGTGACGTCCCTGCTGATGACGATCAGCCCCTTGCGACGGCCATCGCTCTCGAAAATCGGCACCTTGCGCACCTCGAACTGGTGCAGTCGCCCTTCGGCGTCACGCAGTTGCTCCTCGAACAGGCATAACTTGCCGGCCTGCCAGGCCAACTCGTCGTCGCGTTGACAAGCCGAGCTCAGCTCGCCGAATTCGGGCCTGGCGGCCCCCAAGGCCGCATCGGTGATGCCCAGCCACTCGTTGCCCTGCAACTGGAACAGGCGCCGCGCCGGGCCGTTGGTAATCAGCCAGCGGCCGGCCCCGTCCTTGAAGAAGATGGCGTCGGGCATCGCCTCGATCAAGCTGCTCAGGCGCTCCTGGCTGCTCTTGATCTCGGCTTCGGCCCGGCCGCCTTCCGCCTGCAAGGCGGTGATCAAGAGCCCGATCAATACCAATGCCACCATAAAGGCCCACAACAGCATCAGCCCCTGGTGCACATCGTTCAGGAAAAACGGTCCGCGCCCGTGCGCCGTACCCCAGGTCGCGATCGCCGACAACAGCAGCGCCGCCAGCGAAGCCCCGGTGACGCCAAAGCGCAAGGCCGCCCAGACCGCCAGCGGCAGCGTGAGGAAGACCAGGGGCAGCGCCCCTGTGCCCTGCCTGGCATTGAGGATGAAGGCGCCCCAGGCCACCAGCAACGTCACCAGGCACCACACCGCCAGCTCGGAGCGGCGACAGGAGAGGGACTGCCGGCTGCTCCGGCTGATGGTGAGCAGCAGCGGGCCGGCCAGCAGGATGCCGACGGTGTCGCCCAGCCACCAGGTGAGCCAGGCCCTGCCGGCGAGTTCAGCGGGGACCAGCCCGGTCAGCCACAGACTCGCCACTCCGCCGGAGGCGGTCAGCAGCATGCCGCTGCCGGCTCCCAGGACAAACAGGGCGACATCCTTCTGGCGGTCGAAAGTACGGTGGAAATCGAGACGCTGCAGCAGCCACCAGGTGGCGAGCGGCCCCAGGGTATTGCCGAGGGAAATGCTACCCGCGACCAGCCACGACGAACCGATCGAGAGGTTGACCAGCAACGCGCCAAGCCAGACCCCCGGCCAGTAGCGCGCCCCCCAGCGCACCAGCGCGGCCACGGCAATGCCGGTCGGCAGCCAGACCAGGGTGATGTTGGAACCGATATAGGGAATGGCCAGGCCGAGACGCCCGCTACCGACGTAGGCGCCGACGAGCAGCAACAAGCGCAACACGGCTTGCCCCCGCTCACTTGGGCCGGGGGCGGGAAAGGGTAATGACGCGGTGTTGGACACGAAATGGCTCTACGCAGGGGGTTGCCTGGCACGGGGTGGCAGCGCCGTATCAGAGTTTCAGACGCATGCCGGAGACAGCATGCCTGCGGCCCAGCATACCATGCGCTTATTTCCTTCGGGGGAGGAAATCCCCCTCAGCATCAGGGTTATCGGTGCCGAAAAACGGGTTGGCACGGCCGCGAAGCCATGCCACACCCGGCTTAGTGATGCTTCTGAATGAACTCGATCTTGTAGCCGTCGGGGTCCTCGGCAAAGGCGATCACGGTGTGGCCGTGCTTCATCGGGCCCGCCTCGCGCACCACCTTGCCCCCCTTGGCGCGCACCATGTCGCAGGCGGCGGCGGCATCGTCCACCTCGATGGCGATGTGGCCATAGGCGTTGCCGAGCTCGTAGCTGTCGGTATCCCAGTTGTGGGTCAGCTCCAGCACGGTGTGCGCTGACTCGTCGCCGTAACCGACGAAGGCCAGGGTGAAACGGCCTTCGGGGTAATCGTTGCGGCGCAGCAGGCGCATGCCCAGCACCTCTTGATAAAACGCCAGGGAACGCTCGAGATTGCCGACTCGCAGCATGGTATGCAGCAGACGCATGATGTTTTCCTTCCGTAGAAATCAGATCAGCCGAACGCGAACAGGGTATCGCCGTGTTGCTTCAGCCATTGCCGCGCCGTGCGCCAGTGCGGAAACAGCCGTTCGGTTTCCGACCAGAACGCGGCGGAGTGGTTCATGTGCACCAGATGCGCCAGTTCGTGCGCCAGCACGTAGTCGAGAATGTGCGGCGGCGCCTGCACCAGCCGCCAGTTGAGGCGGATGGCGCCGCTGGCGGAACAACTGCCCCAGCGCGTGCGGGCCGAGGACAAGGAGAGCGAGGCCGGCTGGCGGCGGCTATATCGAGCCACCTCGGCGAGCCGGGAGGGAAACCGGCGCGCCGCCTCGCGCTTGAGCCAGGCGGCGACGGTGGCATCGAGCCGCTCGCGGTCATGCGCTGCGACCCCGGCCACCTGCAGGACCCGGCCGTCGATGCGCGCCGCCGGACGCTGCCCGGCAACATGAACGATGTCGAGCGGCTCCCCGGCCAGACGCAGTTGCCGCGGCTGCGCCGCCAGTTCGGCACAACGCCTTTGTTGTTCCAGCCAGTGCAGGCGGATCCAGTCGCGGCGCTTGTCCAGGACCGCCTGCAGCAGGCTCATCGGCACCGCCGGGTGGGCGATCAGTTCGACCCGCCCTCCGCGCACGCGGATGCCGATGCTCTGGCGCGCGCGGCGGATCAGCGCAACCGGGATGTTGCCTTCAGGCAGGCTGAGAATCACCGAGCCGCCGCTTGCGCTGGTCGGGGTGGGCGAACGGACCGACGCCGCCGATTTCCAACTGGCGAGCCTCGATCCACTCTTCCGCCTCGCGCGTCATCGCCGCCGAACTCTTGTCCTGCGGCAGGATAGGCTTGCCGATCACCACGGTGATCTCGCCGGGAAACTTGCGGAACGAGTTCTTGGGCCAGAACTCGCCGGCGTTGAGCGCCACCGGCACCATCGGCACGTCGAACGCCTTGGCCATGCGCGCCGCGCCCTGCTGGTAGCGGCCCGGCATGCCCGGGGGCGTGCGCGTGCCTTCCGGGAACACGGCAATCCAGTAGCCCTTGGCGATACGCTGCCGGCCCTGCTCGACGATCTGCTGGCTGGCCTTGGTCTTGGCCGAGCGGTCGATGGCGATGGTATCAAGCAAGGCGAGGCCCCAGCCGAAGAACGGAATCCACAGCAGCTCCTTCTTCGCCACGAACACCTGCGGCGGGAAGATCGCCTGCAGGGCCAGCGTCTCCCAGCCCGACTGGTGCTTGGAGCAGATGATGGACGGCGTGTCGGGGATGTTCTCGGCGCCGACCACCTTGTAGCTCAGCCCGCAGACGTGCTTGAGCAGCCACAGCAACCCTTTCACCCAAGCCTGGGCGAAGCTGTGGCGCACGCGGTGCGGCGCGACGCAGCCCAGCAGGATCAGCAGGAAGCAGAAGGTCGTCAGGAAGGCAAGGCCCACCCAGTAGACCAGGGTACGAATCCAGATAAACATTACGGCGCTATGCCCTCGTGAAAAACAGTCAGTGATGCGTTTGGATCAGGTATTCGGCAGCGTCGTAGAGGTCGTCGAACACCAGCGTGCCCTCGGGCAGACCGCCCTTCTCGAAGGTCTTTTCACCCTTGCCGGTCTTGACCAGGATGGGCTGGCCGCCCATCGCGGCGATCGCCTCCAGGTCGCGCAGGCTGTCGCCAACCATCGGCAGGCCATCGGGCTTGACGTTGAAGCGCTCGGAGACTTCCTTGACCATGCCAGGCAGGGGCTTGCGGCACTCGCAGTTGTCGTCCGGGGTATGCGGACAGACCACCACGGCGTCGATGCGTCCGCCGGCCTGGTTGACCAGGCGGTGCATCTTAGTGTGCATGGCGTGCAGCGCGTGCAGGTCGAACAAGCCGCGACCGATGCCCGACTGGTTGGTCGCCACCACGATGCGCCAGCCCGCCTGGGTCAGGTTGGCGATGGCCTCCAGGCTATGGTCGAGCGGCTCCCACTCCAGCGAGTTTTTGACGAAATCGTCGCGATCCTTGTTGATCACGCCGTCACGATCCAGGATGACTAGTTTCATGGCAGGTTTTTTCTGTCGGTAAAACGGCCAAAGGCGTGGACCCGCCAGCCGGCCGGTCCACGCCACGCGGTGGCAGACTCAGTCGGCCAGCAGCGAGATGTCCGCCACGCGGTTAAACAGCTCGGCCAGGCGCGCCAGGAGCGCGATGCGGTTGGTACGCACCGCGCTGTCGTCGGCCATCACCATCACGCCGTCGAAGAAGGCGTCGACCGGGGCCTTCAGGCTGGCGAGCTGCGCCAGCGCACCGGCGAAGTCGTGCGCGGCGAACTGCGCATCCACTTGCGGCGCCAGCTGCTGCACGGCGCCATACAGCGCCTTTTCGGCGTCTTCGGCCAACAGCGCGGGGTTGACCACACCGACTTCACCCTCGGCCTTCTTCAGGATGTTCTTCACCCGCTTGTTGGCCGCCGCCAGCGTGGCGGCTTCCGGCAACTGCTTGAACTGGGCCACGGCGGCCAGCACCGCGCGTACCTCGTCGAGACGGGTCGGTTCCAGCGCCAGCACGGCGTCGATTTCGTCCACCTTGTAGTCGGCGGCGAGGAAGTTCTTCAGGCGCTCGAGGCAGAACGCGAATACCTCGTCGGCCACGCTGGCCGACAGCTTGTTAGCCGGGAACGAATCGTGGGTGTCGACGATCAGCTGCTTCAGGTCGAGCGGCGTATCCAGCACCATGCGCAGCACGCCCAGCGCGGCACGGCGCAGTGCGAACGGATCCTTGTCGCCGGTCGGCACCAGGCCGATGCCCCAGATACCGACGATGGTTTCCAGCTTGTCGGCCAGCGCCACGGAGAGCGCCACCGGACCGTGCGGCAGGCTGTCACCGGCGAAGCGCGGGTGGTAGTGGCCTTCGATGGCGGCGGCCACCGCGTCGTGCTCGCCGTCATGACGGGCGTAGTACATGCCCATGATGCCTTGCAGTTCGGGGAACTCGCCGACCATGTCCGACACCAGGTCGGCCTTGGCCAGGAAGGCGGCACGGCGGGCGTCGTCGACGTTGGCGCCGAGCTTGCCGGCGATGGTGCCGGCCAGGTTCTGCAGGCGTTCGACGCGTTCGAGCTGGCTGCCGATCTTGTTGTGGTAAACCACGTCGGCCAGGCGCGGCAGACGCGATTCGAGGCGGACTTTCTGGTCCTGCTCGAAGAAGAACTTGGCGTCAGAGAGACGCGCGCGCAGCACGCGCTCGTTGCCGTGGATGATGTGCGACGGGTCAGCCGCCTCGAGGTTGGATACCAAGAGGAAGCGGTTCATCAGCTTGCCGTGGGCGTCCAGCAGCGGGAAGTACTTCTGGTTCTGCTGCATGGTGAGGATCAGGCATTCCTGCGGCACCTTGAGGAATTCGGCTTCGAAGCCGGCCTCCAGTACCACCGGCCATTCCACCAGTGCAGTCACCTCGTCGACCAGCGCCTGCTCGGCGGCGATCACGGCACCGAGCTTGGCCGAGGCTTCGGCCAGGCGATGGCGGATCAGTTCGCGGCGCGCCTCGAAACTCGCCACCACCTTGCCCTGCTCGTACAGCACGCGGGCATAGCTATCGGCATCGGGCAGCGTCACTTCACCGGCGGACAGGAAGCGATGGCCCAGCGTGGCGCGGCGGCTCTCGAGCCCCAGCACCTCGCCCGCGATCAGCTCGCTGCCATGCAGCAACACCAGGCCGTGCACCGGGCGCACGAACTGGTGTTCGGAATCGCCCCAGCGCATCAGCTTGGGTGCCGGCAGCTTCTTCAGCGCCAGCGCGACGATGTCGGACAGCACCGCGGAGAGCGGCTGGCCGGCCTTGACGCTGCGGTAGGCGTAGACGTCCTGTTTGCCGTCGCTCATGGTGGAGAGTTCGCTCACCTCGACGCCGCAGGAGCGGGCGAAACCGGCCAGCGCCGGGGTCGGCTGGCCATCCTTCATGCCGGCGGCGACCGCCGGGCCTTTCTTGACGATGGTCTGATCCGGCTGCACCGCCAGCACCGCGGGCAGGGTCAGGGCCAGGCGGCGCGGCGAGGCGAAGACGTGGGCGCTGGCGTCGGCGGCGACGAACTGCAGTTTTTTCAGTTCGTCGGTGATGGTCTGGGCAAAGCTTGCCGCCAGCTTGGGCAGGGCCTTGGGCGGCAGTTCCTCGGTGAGGAGTTCGATCAGCAGGGTCGGGTTCATGGTCTGTTGGATTTCTTGCTGGAAGCGGTTTTGCCGGCGGTGCAGACGACGCGCATCATGGCATCGGCCACCGAATTTTCATAAACAGGTTGCCAGGTCCAGCTGTAGCGCGGCAGCGGGTACAGCGTCGACCAGACGTGGCGGTTGGACGCCGTGTAGTAGGCCGAGGAGACGAAGGCGTACCGGTACTTGGCACAATCGGCGTAACCGGTGGTACGGCGGATGTGGAAGTTCACGTCGTAGCCTTTTTCGTACTGGCGCTCGGCAAACCGCTCCTGGTTGACGAAATGGATCAGCCCGTCTTCGCGCCAGATGGACGCCAGGTCCACCGCCAGTTCGAGCGCCTCGCCCTGGCGGTACACCGACCAGTCGGCGAGCGGCGCCGCCTGCGCGGACAGCGCGAGCGTGGCAAGACAGAGTCCGACCCACGTCTTCATGGTCAGGCCTTCTGGCACATCGGGAAACCCAGCGCCTCGCGCGAGTCGTAGTAGGCCTGAGCGACCTGACGGGCAAGGTTGCGGATACGTCCAATGTAGGCGGCGCGTTCGGTCACCGAGATGGCGCCGCGCGCGTCGAGCAGGTTGAAGGTGTGGCCGGCCTTGAGGATGGTCTCGTAACCCGGCAGCGGCAGCCCGGCGTCGAGCAGGCGCTTGGCTTCCGCCTCGTAGTCGGTGAACTGCTGGAACAGCAGCGCGACGTTGCTGTGCTCGAAGGCAAATTTGGACTGCTCGACTTCATTCTGCAGGAACACGTTGCCGTAGCTCAGCTCGCGGCCGTCCGGCATGCGCGCCCACACCAGGTCGTAAACGTTCTCGACGCCCTGCAGGTACATCGCCAGACGCTCCAGGCCGTAGGTCAGCTCGCCCAACACCGGCTTGCACTCCAGGCCACCGACTTGCTGGAAGTAGGTGAACTGCGTCACTTCCATACCGTTGAGCCACACTTCCCAGCCCAGGCCCCAGGCGCCCAGCGTCGGGTTTTCCCAGTCGTCCTCGACGAAGCGGATGTCGTGCACGGTCGGATCGATGCCCAGTTCCTTCAAGGAGCCGAGGTAGAGATCCTGCAGGTTGGGCGGCGACGGCTTGATCACCACCTGGTACTGGTGGTGCTGGAACAGGCGGTTGGGGTTCTCGCCGTAGCGGCCGTCCTTGGGGCGGCGCGACGGTTGCACGTAGGCGGCCGCCCACGGCTCGGGACCCAGGGCGCGCAGGAAGGTGGCGGTGTGCGAGGTGCCGGCACCGACTTCGGTATCGTACGGCTGCAACAGTGCGCAGCCCTGACGGTTCCAGTAGTTCTGCAGCGTGAGGATGATTTCCTGGAAAGTGAGCATGTCGCGTATCACGAGTGAAGGGTAAAGGCCGATTCTACCGATTACCGTGGAGCGGGAAAAGCAAACGGCAGGCCAAAACGGCCTGCCGTGCGCAGGAAATGGGGTTGGCGTGAAAAAATGCTGTCCAGCTAATGCATAAAGTTTGGACTCATCCCGACACAGAAAGGGGCTAGCCCGTCGTTGCAGCAAGGCAGCGCCATGGCAATACACCTCCCGGCGCGGCCGATCCGCCCTTCCGTCGCGCCGTCTGGATGGCGGACGGCGAGGTCTTAAGCCGCCGGCTGTTTGAGTGCCGCGACGTTAGCGCGGCGCGAGTTCCGGCGGCGCCTCGCCGGCCGGCAGCCAGGCGGACAGTCGCGGCGGCGGGCTCGCCTTGGGAGCGTCAAGGGGCTTGGCGAGACAAGCCCCTCGACCCGCCGGCCGGGCGGGACCGGCAACGCCGACATGGCAAACAACGCGGGCAACAGTCTTCGGCATGGCCAGGCATAAGCAAGTGCATTGCATCCCCCGGCAGAGCCGGCTGTGCCGACTTCTACTACACCCCCTGCCAGTCGAGAATCACCTTCCCGCTCTGCCCAGACAGCATCGCGGCAAAGCCCTGCTCGAAGTCGTCGACCTTGAAATGGTGAGTGATGATCGGGTCCAGATTCAGCCCGGACTGCAGCAGCGCCACCATCTTGTACCAGGTCTCGAACATCTCGCGGCCGTAGATGCCCTTGATCTCGAGGCCCTTGAAGATCACCTGGTTCCAGTCGATGGCGGTGTTCTCGGGCGGAATGCCGAGCAGCGCGATCTTGCCGCCGTGGTTCATGGTTTCCAGCATCTGACGGAAGGCCTGCGGGTTGCCGGACATTTCCAGACCGACGTCGAAGCCCTCGGTCATGTGCAGCTCGCCCATCACCGTCTTCAGGTCCTCGGTGGCGACGTTGACGGTGCGGCTGGCGCCCATCTTGCGGGCCAGTTCCAGGCGGTAGTCGTTGACGTCGGTGATCACCACATGGCGCGCGCCGACGTGGCGGGCGATGGCCACCGCCATGATGCCGATCGGGCCGGCGCCGGTGATCAGCACGTCCTCGCCGACCAGGTTGAAGCTCAATGCCGTATGCACCGCGTTGCCGAACGGGTCGAAGATCGACGCCAGGTCGTCGGAGATGTCGTCCGGGATCGGAAAGGCGTTGAACGCCGGGATCACCAGGTACTCGGCGAACGCGCCGGGACGGTTCACGCCGACGCCGATGGTGTTGCGGCACAGGTGGCGGCGCCCGGCGCGGCAGTTGCGGCAGTAGCCGCAGGTGATGTGGCCTTCGCCGGAAACGCGCTGGCCGAGCGTGAAGCCCTGCACTTCCGAGCCGATGCCGGCGACCACGCCGACGTATTCGTGGCCGACGTGCATCGGCACCGGGATGGTCTTCTGCGCCCACTCGTCCCAGTTCCAGATGTGGATGTCGGTGCCGCAGATGGCGGTCTTGGAGATCTTGATCAAGAGATCGTTGTGGCCGATTTCCGGCACGGGAACGTCGGTCATCGACAGGCCGCGTTCGGCTTTCAGTTTGGCAAGCGCCTTCATGGTGTCATCCTGTGGCGAGGGCGGCCGAAGGATCGCTTCGACCGGCCTTTAAGGCCGATCCCGTCTGGCGGCTGTAGCGCTCGGGATCGGCACGGGAGTCATTCGAAAATCAGCGGATCACGCCCAGTTCGCGGCCGACCTTGATGAAGGCCGCCACGGTCTGTTCCACCTGTTCCGGGGTGTGGCCGGCCGACATCTGGGTGCGGATGCGCGCCTTGCCCTTGGGCACCACCGGGTAGGAGAAGCCGATCACGTACACGCCTTCGGCCAACAGCGCGGCGGCCATTTCGCCGGCCAGCTTGGCGTCGCCCAGCATCACCGGAATGATCGGGTGCTGGCCGGGGATCAGCGTGAAACCGGCGGCGCTCATGCCGTGGCGGAACAGCTCGGCGTTGCGCTTGAGGCGGGCGCGCAGTTCGGCACCTTCGCTGCTCTTCAGAATCTCGAACACTTTCAGGCTGGCGGCGGCGATGGCCGGGGCCAGGGTGTTGGAGAACAGGTAGGGACGCGAGCGCTGGCGCAGCAGGTCGACGATGGGCTGGCGGCCGGAGACGTAGCCGCCGGAGGCACCGCCGAGCGCCTTGCCCAGGGTGCCGGTGTAGATGTCGATGCGGTCGGCGACGCCGCACAGGTCCGGGGTGCCGGCGCCGTGTTCGCCGATGAAACCGACCGCGTGCGAGTCGTCCACCATGACGATGGCTCCGTAGCGGTCGGCCAGTTCGCAGATGCCCTTGAGGTCGGCGATGATGCCGTCCATCGAGAACACGCCGTCGGTGACGACCAGCTTGAAGCGCGCGCCGGCGGCGTCGGCGGCCTGGAGCTGGGCTTCCAGGTCGGCCATGTCGTTGTTCTTGTAGCGGAAGCGCTTGGCCTTGCACAGGCGGATGCCGTCGATGATCGAAGCGTGGTTGAGTTCGTCCGAGATCACGGCGTCTTCTTCCGACAGCAGGGTCTCGAACACGCCGCCGTTGGCGTCGAAGCAGCTGGAGTAGAGGATGGTATCGTCGGTGCCGAGGAAGTCGGCGATGGCTTTTTCCAGGTCCTTGTGCACCTGCTGCGTGCCGCAGATGAAGCGCACCGAGGCGCAGCCGTAGCCGTAGTCGTCGAGCCCCTGCTTGGCCGCGGCGATCAGGCGGGCGTCGTCGGCGAGACCGAGGTAGTTGTTGGCGCAGAAGTTGAGCACGTGGTGGCCGTTGGCCAACGCGATGTCAGCCCCCTGCGGGCTGGCGATGATGCGCTCGGGTTTCTCGAAGCCGTCGGCGCGGATTTGCGCCAGCGTCGCCTGCAGGTGGGCGAGGTAGGTATGGTTCATCGTGCACGTTCCCTGTGTGGTCGGCGTGGGGCCGGGCGGGATCGCCGCCATCCGGCCGTCATCGTTCTGACCCCATTCTAGACCAGCGTCGCGGCCATGATCAGACACAGTTGCCGGCGATTTGGCCGGGGTGGCTGTCACTGTCCGGGGCGGCGCCGGGCGACCCCGATGCGATGGCCGGCGAGGCAGGACGGTGTCGACCCGCCAAAACAAAACCCGCCACACGGGCGGGTCGGGAACGAAACGTTGGCCGAAGGCTCAGCGCTTGAGCAGGCGTGCGGCGTCGAGCGCGAAGTAGGTCAGGATGCCGTCGGCGCCGGCGCGCTTGAACGCCAGCAGGCTTTCCATCATGCACTTCTCTTCGTTCAGCCAGCCGTTCTGGAACGCGGCCTTGAGCATGGCGTACTCGCCCGACACCTGGTAGGCGTAGGTCGGCACGCGGAAGGTGTCCTTGATGCGGCGGATCACGTCGAGGTAGGGCATGCCCGGCTTGATCATCACCATGTCGGCGCCCTCCTCCAGGTCCATCGCCACTTCCTGGATCGCCTCCTCGAGGTTGGCCGGATCCATCTGGTAGGTGGACTTGTCGGCCTTGCCGAGGTTGGCCGAAGACCCCACGGCGTCGCGGAACGGGCCGTAGAACGCCGAGGCGTACTTGGCCGAATAGGCCAGGATCTTGGTGTGGATGTGGCCGGCCTCCTCCAGCGCCTCGCGGATGGCGCCGATGCGGCCGTCCATCATGTCGGACGGGCCAAACACGTCGGCGCCGGCCTCGGCATGACAGAGCGCCTGCTTGATCAGCACCTCGATGGTTTCTTCGTTGAGCACGTAGCCCGCTTCGTCGATGATGCCGTCCTGACCGTGGATGGTGTACGGATCGAGCGCGCCGTCGGTCATCAGCCCCAACTCGGGGAAGCGCGCCTTGAGTTCGCGCAGCACGGTCGGCACCAGGCCTTCCGGGTTGTACGCCTCGGCACCGGCGTTGTCCTTGCCGGTCTCAATCACCGGGAAGATCGACAGCATCGGGACACCGAGCTCCAGCGCCTGCTCGGCGGTGTAGAGCAGCTTGTCCAGGCTCTGGCGCACCACGCCCGGCATCGAGGCCACCGCCTCTTCCCGGTTGGCGCCTTCCAGCACGAACACCGGGTAGATCAGGTCGTTGGCGGTGAGCACGTTCTCGCGCATCAGGCGGCGCGAAAAATCGTCCTTGCGCATGCGGCGCAGGCGCGTAGCGGGAAAGAAACGGTTGGCGAAAATCATCGTGATTCGAGTCCTGTCGGAACGTGGCAAGGCGCCCGGGGTGGCGGCGGGCACGCAAAGGCGCTAGCTTAACAAGCCCGCCGCCACCCGACCAGCCGGCGGGGAGAACAGGCTGTTCAGCGCGGACGATCCGTGTCCTTCTTCGGGCCCTCGGCCTCGTTCTTCTTTTCTCCGGCAGCCGGTGCCGGCTTCTTGCCCCAATCGTCGTCCTCGTCCTCTTCCTCGTCGTCGAATTTGTACGGCTGCGGCACCACGCCCGGCGGCAGCTTGATCGGCGGTTCCTTGTGCGCCAAGCGCGCCAGGGTGCCGATCACCGACACCAGCGGCGCCCCGATCACCACCACCCAGAACCACGTGCTGTGAAAGATATCCATGCTTCGGCCAACCTCTTGTCCGTGCCGGCATGCGCCGGCGAGTGATTTCGATATTTTCATTTTACGCCGAGTTGACCGCTCGCTTCCGTCTCGCGTAGGGATGGTTTGCAATGCGGCTTGCCGGTAGAATTCCGCGACAGGAGATGGCATGCCTCCTTGTAACCGCCCTCGGGGCTGATGATGCCTACACGGATTCCTCGACAGGCAGGAGGTGTAGGTACGTATCCGACAGCCCGCCGCCTGTCCAGGTTTGTGCCTCCAGCCCACACTCACTGAACACGCATGAAACACGCCCAACGTCCCGAGCAGATCGACCTGCTGCCCTACCTCGGCAAATGGCTGCTGCTGGCTAGCGCCGTCGCCGCGCTCGCCGGCTCCGCTTCCGCCTTGTTCCTGTTCGCCCTCGACTGGGCCACGACCACCCGCGTCGCGCAGCGCTGGCTGATCGCGCTGCTGCCGTTGGCCGGCTTCGGCGTCGGCTGGCTCTACCTGCGCTTCGGGCAGCGCGTCGAGGCCGGCAACAACCTGCTGATCGACGAGATCCACGACCCGAAGAGGGTCATCCCGCTGCGTATGGCGCCCCTGGTACTGGGCGGCACCGTGCTCTCCCACCTGTTCGGCGCCTCGGTGGGGCGCGAGGGGACGGCGGTGCAGATGGGAGGGGCGCTGGCCGACCAGTTCACCCACCTGTTCAAGCTGCGCCACGAGGATCGCCGCATCATCCTGATGGCGGGCATCAGCGCGGGCTTCGCCTCGGTGTTCGGCACACCGCTGGCCGGTGCCATCTTCGGGCTGGAAGTGCTCGCCATCGGCCGGCTGCGCTACGACGCCATCCTGCCCTGCATGGTGGCGGCGATCGTGGCCGACCAGGTCGGCCTGTTGTGGGGCGTGCATCACACCCACTACGTCATCCCCTTCATCCCGCCGCTATCGGCCTGGGGGCTGACGGCGACGGTGATCGCCGGGATGCTGTTCGGCCTCACCGGCAAGGTCTTCGCCGACCTCACCCACGGCCTGGGCGGCTGGATCAAGCAGCGCATCGGCTACGCCCCGCTGCGACCGCTGCTGGGAGGGATGGTGATCGCCGCCGCCGTTTACCTGCTGGGCGCCGACCGCTATATCGGGCTTGGCGTTCCGACCATCGTGGAAGCCTTCCAGCAGCCGCTGGCGCCATACGACTTCGCCGCCAAGATGGCCTTCACCGTCGCCTCGCTGGGCAGCGGCTTCAAGGGCGGCGAGGTCACCCCGCTGTTCTACATCGGGGCGACGCTGGGCAACGCCCTGGCGCCGCTGCTCGGCATGCCCCTGCCCCTGCTGGCCGGCATCGGTTTCGTCGCGGTGTTCGCCGGCGCCGCCAACACCCCGATCGCCTCGACGCTGATGGCGATGGAACTCTTCGGCAGCGAGGTCGGTGTCTACGCCGGCATCGCCTGCGTGGTGAGCTACCTGTTTTCCGGGCACACCGGCATCTACCGCTCGCAGCGCGTCGGCCATGCCAAGCACCGCGACACGCCGGAGGGCATCAAGCTGGGCGAGTTGCCCGCCTACCGCCAGCAGGCGCTGCAGCGCGCGGCCCCGCCCTCCGTCCAGCCGGGTGAGGACAACGCGCGCCACTGAAACCCCTCGCCGCGCCGCCCCCCTTTACCGCACGTCTTGCCCTACGGGGCAGGACGGCGCTCGACTCCCCAGCCCTGATAGCACGACGCCGGGGCGCTTCTCCCCGGCCTGCCCTACCCCATTTCACCCTCTCCTTATGGTGTGGCGGGCGCGCTTCGCCACGCCCGCAGGTGGCTACGACACGGAGCCCTTTCAGAGCCGCCACCGACAAAATGCAAATTGCAACATAACCTGCAAAGTTCAAAAATTTAAGTTTTTTATACTAATAAAATAGAAATATATAGTGAAAAATTTACGATATTAGTTTTTATACTATGCCTTCTCGCTGGACACCAATTCCAGCGAACAAGACCGCATCGAGCGCCCACCTGCGCTCGCCCGGTCCATAACAAGCAGCCGCTCAGTGCTGCACGAAATAAGGCGGCGCCGCGGCCAGATCGGCCCGGACGCCCTTCCCCGCTCAAAGATGGAGAAACCTGATGCAGAACCAGCAAGACCACTTGCACCGAGGCCTCGAAGAGAGGCATATCAACCTGATGGCGCTCGGCGCCGCGATCGGCGTCGGCCTGTTCCTGGGATCGGCCAGCGCGATCAAGATGGCCGGCCCGGCGATCATGATCTCGTACGCGCTGGGCGGCTTCGCCATTTTCCTGATCATGCGCGCGCTGGGCGAAATGGCGATCCACAACCCGGTCGCCGGCTCCTTCAGCCGCTACGCGCAGAACTACCTCGGCCCCTTGGCCGGCTACCTCACCGGCTGGAACTACTGGTTCCTGTGGATCGTCACCTGCATGGCCGAAATCACCGCGGTCGGCGTCTACATGGGCGTGTGGTTCCCGGACGTGCCGCACTGGATCTGGGCGCTGTCGGCACTGGTGCTCATGGGCTCGGTCAACTTCATCGCGGTCAAGGCCTACGGTGAATTCGAGTTCTGGTTCGCGCTGATCAAGATCGTCACCATCGTGCTGATGATCATCTCCAGCCTCGGCATGATCGTGTTCGGCTTCGGCAACGGCGGCATCGCCACCGGCATCGCCAACCTGTGGACGCACGGCGGCTTCATGCCCAATGGCGTCAAGGGCATCCTGATGTCGATGCAGATGGTGATGTTCGCGTATCTGGGCGTCGAGATGATCGGCCTGACCGCCGGCGAAGCCAAGAACCCGAAGAAGACCCTGGCGCGTGCCGTGGACTCGGTGTTCTGGCGCATCCTGATCTTCTACGTCGGCGCGCTGTTCGTGGTGATGTCGATCTACCCGTGGGACCAGATCGGCACCAGCGGCAGCCCGTTCGTGATGACCTTCGAGAAGATGGGCATCCCGGCCGCCGCCGGCATTATTAACTTCGTGGTGCTGACCGCCGCGCTGTCCTCGTGCAACAGCGGCATCTTCAGCACCGGCCGCATGGTGTACAACCTGGCGCAGCAAGGGCAGGCGCTGCCGATGTTCGCCAAGGTGGGCAAGAACGGCGTGCCGAACGCCGCCGTGCTGATCTCGGTGGTGATGTTGCTGGGCGGCGTGCTGCTCAACTACCTGGCGCCGAAGGAAGTGTTCACCTGGCTCACCGCGATCTCGACCTTCGGCGCGATCTGGACCTGGGCGATCATCCTGCTGTCGCAGCTGAAGTTCCGCCGCACCCTGAGCCCGGCACAGCTGTCGGCCCTCGAGCATCGCATGCCGCTGTTCCCGTACGGCTCGTACATCGCGCTGGCCTTCCTGGTGCTGGTGGTGGGCCTGATGGCCTACTTCCCGGACACCCGCATCGCGCTGGTGATCGGCCCGGGCTGGCTGGTGCTGCTGGTAGTGCTCTACTATGCCCTGGGCTACCACCGCCAAGGCGGCGAACCGGCACTGAAGACCGCGCGCCAGTCGGCGTAAAGCGCTCCCCGGCAAGAAAAACGGCGACTCATCGAGTCGCCGTTTTTTTATCGCCATGCCTTCGGGTTCAGCCGAAGAAGTCCTTCAGCTTGTCCATGAAGGACTTGGCGCGTGGGTTGTGCATGGCAGTATCGCCCTGGCTGATCGCCTCGAACTCGCGCAGCAGTTCTTTCTGGCGCTCGGTGAGGTTGATCGGGGTTTCCACCACCACGTGACACAGCAGATCGCCATAGTCGGAACCGCGCACCGACTTGATGCCCTTGCCGCGCAGGCGGTACTGGCGGCCGGACTGGGTCTCGGACGAGATCTTGACCTTGGCCATGCCGTCCAGCGTGGGAATCTCCACCTCGCCGCCCAGGGCCGCGGTGGCGAAGGAAATCGGCATCTCGCAGTGCAGGTCCATGCCGTCGCGCTGGAACACCGGGTGCGCCTTGATGTGGGTGACCACGTAGAGGTCGCCCGACGGGCCGCCGTTCTGCCCGGCCTCGCCCTCGCCGGAGAGGCGGATGCGGTCACCCTCGTCGACGCCGGCCGGAATCTTCACGTTGAGCGTCTTGTGGGTCTTGACCTGGCCGGCGCCGTGGCACTTGTGGCACGGGTCGGTGATTTGCTTGCCGCTGCCGTGGCAGGTCGGGCAAGTCTGCTGGATCGAGAAGAAGCCCTGGCTCACACGCACCTGGCCGTGACCGCCGCAGGTCGGGCAGGTCTTGGGCTGGGTGCCGGGCTTGGCGCCGCTGCCGTGGCAGACGTCGCAGTTGTCATGCGACGGAATGCGAATCTGCTTCTCGCAGCCGCGCGCGGCCTCTTCCAGCGAGATTTCCATGTTGTAGCGCAGGTCGGCACCACGGTACACGTTGGAGCGGCCGCCACCGCCACGGCCACCGAAGATGTCGCCGAAGATGTCGGAGAAGGCATCGGCGAAATCGCCGAAGCCCTGGCCGCCGCGCGCGCCGGCGGCGTTGGGGTCGACCCCGGCGTGGCCGAACTGGTCGTAGGCCGCCCGCTTCTGCCCGTCGGACAGGATTTCGTAGGCTTCCTTGACTTCCTTGAACTTGTCCTCGGCGTCCTTGCTGTCCGGATTGCGGTCCGGATGGTACTTCATCGCCAGCTTGCGATAGGCCTTCTTGATGTCGTCGTCGGAGGCATCGCGGTTCACGCCGAGAGTGTCGTAATAATCACGTTTGGACATGCTGTTCTACCTTGGGGCCATCCGCCAGGGTTGGCCGAAAAGGGGGTTCCGAAACAGGAAAGGCACAGAGGCCAGAGGAAAGCCCCCGGAACCCTGTGCCTCTCTAGAGCCGCCCGACGCTGGGCGCATGGCGGCGTCGCGGCGGGCTCCAGGCGCAAGAACGCTTACTTCTTGTCCTTCACTTCTTCGAACTCGGCATCGACCACGTCGCCTTCGTCCTTGTTGCCGGCGCCAGCCGGCTGTCCGGCACCGGCTTCGCCCTGGGCCTGGCTGTACATCTGCTCAGCCAGCTTGTGCGAGGCGGTCATCAGCGCCTGGACCTTGGCGTCGATGGCGTCCTTGTCGTCGCCCTTCACCACTTCCTCGGCTTCCTTCAGCGCAGCTTCGATGGCGGCTTTTTCTTCGGCCGAGATCTTGTCACCGTGCTCGGCCAGCGACTTCTTCACCGAGTGGATCATGCCTTCGCCCTGGTTGCGGGCCTGTACCAGCTCGTGCAGCTTCTTGTCTTCCTCGGCGTTAACCTCGGCGTCCTTCACCATGCGCTGGATTTCTTCCTCGGACAGGCCGGAGGACGCCTGGATGGTGATCTTGGCTTCCTTGCCGGTGCCCTTGTCCTTGGCCGACACGTGCAGGATGCCGTTGGCGTCGATGTCGAAGGTCACTTCGATCTGCGGCATGCCACGCGGCGCGGCCGGGATGTCAGACAGGTTGAACTGGCCCAGCGACTTGTTGGCCGAGGCCTTCTCGCGCTCACCTTGCAGCACGTGGATGGTTACCGCGGTCTGGTTGTCGTCGGCAGTGGAGAAGGTCTGCTGCGCCTTGGTCGGGATGGTGGTGTTCTTCTGGATCAGCTTGGTCATGATGCCGCCGAGCGTCTCGATACCCAGCGACAGCGGGGTCACGTCGAGCAGCAGCACGTCCTTGCGGTCGCCGGACAGCACCGAACCCTGAATGGCGGCACCGACGGCCACGGCTTCGTCCGGGTTCACGTCCTTGCGCGGCTCCTTGCCGAAGAACTCCTTCACCGCTTCCTGCACCTTCGGCATACGGGTCTGGCCGCCGACCAGGATCACGTCGGCGATGTCGTTGATCGACACGCCGGCGTCCTTCAGGGCGACACGGCAAGGCTCGATCGAGCGGGCGATCAGGTCTTCCACCAGGCTTTCGAACTTGGCGCGGGTGATCTTCATCGCCAGGTGCTTCGGACCGGTGGCGTCCATGGTGATGTACGGCAGGTTGACTTCCGTCTGCGAGGCCGAGGACAGCTCGATCTTGGCCTTTTCCGCGGCGTCCTTCAGGCGCTGCAGTGCCATCACGTCGTTCTTCAGATCCACGCCCTGCTCGCGCTTGAACTCGGTCACGATGTAGTCGATCAGGCGCTGGTCGAAGTCTTCGCCGCCGAGGAAGGTATCGCCGTTGGTCGACAGCACTTCGAACTGGTGCTCGCCTTCCACGTCGGCGATCTCGATGATCGAGATGTCGAAGGTGCCGCCACCCAGGTCATACACGGCGATCTTACGGTCGCCTTCCTGCTTGGCGAGGCCGAAGGCCAGCGCGGCCGCGGTCGGCTCGTTGATGATGCGCTTGACGTCCAGACCGGCGATGCGGCCGGCGTCTTTGGTGGCCTGGCGCTGGCTGTCGTTGAAGTAGGCCGGCACGGTGATCACGGCTTCGGTCACTTCTTCGCCGAGGTAGTCTTCGGCGGTCTTCTTCATCTTGCGCAGCACTTCGGCGGAGATCTGCGGCGGCGCCAGTTCCTGGTCACGCACCTTGACCCAGGAGTCGCCGTTCTTGGCCTTGGTGATCTCGAACGGCATCAGGTCGATGTCCTTCTGCACTTCTTTTTCTTCGAAGCGGCGGCCGATCAGGCGCTTGATGGCGTACAGGGTGTTCTTGGGGTTGGTCACCGCCTGGCGCTTGGCCGGGGCGCCGACCAGGATCTCGCCGTCTTCCATGTAGGCGATGATGGACGGAGTGGTGCGAGTGCCTTCGGCGTTCTCGATCACCTTCGGATGGCCGTTCTCGATCACCGACACGCAGGAGTTGGTGGTGCCCAGGTCGATACCAATGATTTTGCCCATGATTAATTCCTTTCCTTGACTCTTTACGGCGTACCGCAATCGCGATAGTCAGCGCCTGTTGACTGGATAGGTAATGGCTATGCCCACGTTTTCAAGAGGGCTTCGGCCAACCTTTTTACTGTTGGCTCTTGGCCTTGGCGACCACCACCATGGCCGGGCGCAACACGCGATCGGCCACCTGGTAGCCCTTCTGCATCACGCGCAGCACGGTGTTGGGCTCGGCGTCCGCTTCCTCGGTGCTGATGGCCTGATGGCGGTGCGGGTCGAGCGCCTCGCCCACCGGGTTGATTTCCTTGATCTGCGCCTTGTCGAAGGCCGACACCAGCTGTTTCAGCGTCAGGTCGACGCCGAACTTCAGGTTGTCGAACTGACCGCTCTGGTCGGCCAGCGCCATCTCCAGGCTGTCCTTCACCGCCAACAACTCGTTGGCAAACTTGTTGATGGCGTACTTCTGTGCGTTCACCACCTCTTCGGCCGTACGACGGCGCAGGTTCTCCATTTCGGCGCGGGAGCGTAGAAACTGCTCGCGGGCTTCGGCCAACTCGATTTCCAGTGCGGCAACGCGCGCCTCCGTGGTCGGCTCGACCGCGCTGTCGGCGGGAGCCTGGGCGGCGGCGCTGTCCACGGCCTCGTTAACCGGATTCTGTTGGTTTTCCTGCATGACGATTCCCTTGTTAGCTAGGCGATTGAGGATGACCTGACGCTAGGTAGGGGCTTTGGCGAAAATTTCAAGAGAGCGCGGTCGACGCGCAAGCGAACCAAGCAACCGCTCGTTTGGGAACTTTTGCTTTCGGAAACGGAAAAAAACAGCGTGGCATTTCATTCGTTTTTTGTCAGTTTTGTTACCTTTTGAAAACAAAGGATTTTTTTGTGCTGCACTGCACACATTACGTTTTTTTTATGTTTAAATGGACTCACAGCACACGACGACCAGCAGGTCTGTCTCCCTTACGGAATAGGCTTCGGCGGTCGGAAACGACAACGGGCAAAACACGTTGTCAATAAAAGGTGACGGTAAAACCGATTCATCATAGCCAGAGGAATGCCGGCTGAATTTACCGGTTTACTAAGAAACGTAATCGAGAAGGATTCAAGCATGACCACTCGCGAACAACGCATTGCCGCCATCCAAAAAGACTGGGACGAAAATCCGCGCTGGAAAGGTATCAAGCGCGGCTACACCGCCGCCGACGTAGAGCGCCTGCGCGGCTCCGTCCAGGTGGAACATACCTTGGCTCGTAACGGTGCTGAAAAACTGTGGAACCTGGTCAACAACGAGCCCTACATCAACTGTCTGGGCGCGCTGACCGGTGGCCAGGCCATGCAGCAGGTGAAAGCCGGCATCAAGGCCATCTACCTGTCCGGCTGGCAAGTCGCCGCCGACAACAACGAATACTCCGCGATGTACCCGGACCAGTCGCTGTACCCGGTTGACTCGGTGCCGAAGGTGGTCGAGCGCATCAACAACGCCTTCACCCGTGCCGACGAAATCCAGCACTCCAAGGGTCTGGAAAAAGGCGATGCCGGCTTCATCGATTACTACGCTCCGATCGTGGCCGATGCCGAAGCCGGTTTCGGCGGCGTGCTGAACGCCTACGAACTGATGAAGGCGATGATCCGCGCCGGCGCCGGTGGCGTGCACTTCGAAGACCAACTGGCTTCGGTGAAGAAGTGCGGCCACATGGGTGGCAAGGTACTGGTACCGACCCAGGAAGCCGTACAGAAACTGATCGCCGCCCGTATGGCCGCTGACGTCTACGGCGTACCGACCCTGGTGATCGCCCGTACCGACGCCGAAGCCGCCGACCTCTTGACCAGCGACTACGACGAGAACGACAAGCCGTTCCTGACCGGCGAACGCACTGCAGAAGGCTTCTACAAGACCAAGAAAGGTCTGGAGCAAGCCATCAGCCGCGCTATCGCCTACGCCGAATACGCCGACCTGGTATGGTGCGAAACCGGTACCCCGGATCTGGAATTTGCCCGCAAATTTGCTGAAGCCGTACACGCCAAGCACCCGGGCAAGCTCTTGGCCTACAACTGCTCGCCGTCCTTCAACTGGAAAAAGAACCTGGACGATGCCACCATCGCCAAGTTCCAGCGCGAGCTGGGCGCCATGGGCTACAAGTACCAGTTCATCACCCTGGCTGGCATCCACTCCATGTGGTACAACATGTTCGACCTGGCGCAGGACTACGCCAAGCGCGGCATGTCGGCCTACGTCGAGAAGGTGCAAGAGCCGGAATTCGCCGCCCGCGATCGTGGCTACTCCTTCGTCTCGCACCAGCAGGAAGTCGGCACCGGCTACTTCGACGACATCACCACGGTAATCCAGGGCGGCAAGTCCTCGGTGACCGCGCTGACCGGCTCGACCGAAGAAGAACAGTTCCACTAAGATCCAAGCGTTCGACTGAACGGCAATTCGACCCTGCCGTCTGTGTCAAGCAACCCCCGCCACGGCGGGGGTTTTTCGTTGCGGCACCTCATCCATTGCTTCCCGGCGCAACGAGGGCAACGGGAGAGATCCCACATCCTGGCAGACAGCCACTGCGCCGCCCTGATCTCGAACAAATCAGCAGCGCATCTCGCGGCACACTCCCGCTATTCGCCGCGCCCCACCGGACACAAGTAGGTCATCGCGGCCTTCATGCCAAGGGACGGCCAGCGGCGGTACCCGGCCGACAGCTGGACTGCAAGCCATCGGCGGCCCAACAAAAAGGCCGGCAAAAGCCGGCCCTGGATGCCTACGGAGAGTCGCCTCGGTCAGGTACGCACGTGCAGCAGCGAGCGGCGGCGCGAATAGCCGAAGTACACCATCAGGCCCAGCACCAGCCAGACCACGAAGCACAGCCAGGTCAGCGCCGCGAGCTGCGTCATCAGAAACACGCAGAACACGATGGCCAGCGCCGGTACGTAGGGCACGCCCGGGCAGTGGAACTTGCGCGGCAGGTCCGGTTCGCGCTTGCGCAGCAGGATGATGGCGGCGGCGATCAGCGAGAACGCGGCCAGGGTGCCGATGTTCACCAGCTCAGCCAACGTACCCAGCGGCACGAAGCCGGCGATCAGCGCAATGAGGGTGCCGATCAGCCAGGTGGCCTTGTACGGCGTGCCGTACTTCGGATGCACCTCGGAGAACACCTTGGGCAGCAGGCCATCGCGCGACATCGCGAACAGGATGCGGGTCTGCCCGTAAGTCATCACCAGGATCACGGTGAGCATGCCCAGGATCGCGCCCAGGTCAACGAAGCCGGCGAACCAGTCGAGCTTGGCCACCTGCAACGCCAGCGATACCGGGTGATCGATGCCCTTGAACTGCATGAACGGCACGATGCCGGTCATGATGGCGGACACGATCACATACAGCACCGAGCAGATCGCCAGCGACCAGATCACACCCTTCGGGATATCCTTCTCCGGGTTCTTCACCTCTTCCGCAGCGCAAGTCACGGCGTCGAAGCCGAGGAAGCTGAAGAACACGATGGCGGCACCGTGGAACACGCCGGTCATGCCGTACGGCAGCGCCGGATTCCAGTTGGCCGGCTTGACGTGCCACACCGCGATGGCGATGAACAGCACCACCACCGCCACCTTGATCATCACCACCACGTTATTGACCTTCTTCGATTCCTTGATGCCGAACGCCAGCAGCGCGGTAATCAGCATGGCAATCACGAAGGCCGGCAGGTTGAACACCGTCTCCACGCCAGGGCGGGCGCCGGCCGCGGCGGTCAGCGCATCCGGCAGATGCAGGCCGAAACCGGCGATCAGGCTCTGGAAGTAGCCGGACCAGCCCACCGACACGGCGGAGGACGCCAGCAGGTATTCCAGCATCAGGTCCCAGCCGATGATCCAGGCGATCAGCTCGCCCAGCGTGGCGTAGGCGTAGGTATAGGTGGAACCCGACACCGGCAGCATGGAGGCGAATTCGGCGTAGCACAGCGCGGCGAAACCGCAGGCGATGGCGCCGATGACGAAGGACAATACCAGGCCGGGGCCGGCCACGGTGGCGCCGGTGCCGGTCAGCACGAAGATGCCGGTGCCGATGATGGCGCCGATCCCCAGCATGGTCAGGTCAAAGGCGGACAGCTCCTTGCGGAGCCCCTGTGAGGTGTGGGCGGCAGACAGCATGCCCCTCACGCTCTTCTTGCGCATCAAGCTCATGTTTCAAACAGTCCCCGAGTGTTCGCGGTGTGCCAAATGCCATGCGCCCGCAGTGTGGCGGGCGCATGGCAGGAATGGATCAGGGCACACGGTGCTCCGAAAATAACTCGTCTACGCGCGAAGATAGCCAATAAAGCCACCGCCACGAAGACGAAACGGCGTGATATTACCTCAACGCCAAGGTCAGACAAGGTAAAACTCACCCCCCGTCCTCGCCGCTGTCATAGCCGCCACGGCCCAGGCTGCGGCAATCTGGCAAACAGGCGCGCAAAATAGCAGCCTTCGCCCTCTATCGGAAACACTGCGCCCCGATCCATTGATCCAGCGCAATTTCACACCTTATTCCGCCACGCGGCGAAGGTGTCGGCTAGGCCGCCACATGCCGCAGCGAACGACGCCGCGAGCAGCCGAATGCCCTACCACCAAACACCGCCAGGTCGGCGCCACGAGCGGCGTAGCGGGCATGCCGACCATGAGCAGCGCCACGCTCAACCCCAATAGCCCGGCGCGGCGTAACAGGCCTTGAGATGGTCGATGAAGTGGCGCACCCGCAGCGGCAGGAACTTGCGTTGCGGCACCATGGCGTACACCGGGTAATCCGGCGAGGAAAAGCTGTCCAGCACCGTCACCAGCCGCCCTTCGGAGAGATCGTCCTTGACCTCCCACAACGAGCGCCAGGTGAGCCCGTACCCCTGCAGCGCCCAGTCGTGCAGCACCGCGCCGTCGTTGCATTCCAGCGTGCCGGAGACCTTGAGATTGACCGGCTCGCCGTCGCGGGTGAAGGTCCAGCCGCGGCTCTGACTCTCGCCCAGCGACAGGCAGTTGTGCTGCGTCAGGTCGTCCAGCGTGCGCGGCGTGCCGTGGCGCTCCAGGTAGCTCGGCGCGGCCACCACCACGCGATAGTTTTCGGCCAGGCGGATCGCCACCAGGCTGGAGTCGGACAGGTCCGAAATCCGGATGGCGCAGTCGACGCGGTCGCGCACCAGGTCGACCAGGCGGTCCGACAGGTCGAGCGTCACCTTCACGTCCGGGTGCAGCTGCTGAAAACTGGCGGCGTGCGGGGCGACGTGACGGCGGCCGAAACCGGCCGGGGCACTTACCCGCAGGTGACCACGCGCCCGCGCGCTGCCGGACGCCACCGCCGCCTCGGCTTCGGCCAACTCGGCCAGGATGCGCAGGCTTTCCTCGTAGAAGGCGCTGCCCTCCTGCGTCAGCGTGACGCTGCGCGTGGTGCGCACCAGCAACTTGGCGCCGAGGCGCTCCTCCAGGGCATCCAGACGGCGGCCGATCACGGCCGGCACCACCCCCTCGATGCGCGCCGCCGCCGACAGGCTGCCGTGAGCCACCACCGCGACCAGGGTTTCGAGTTGCTTGAACGTGTCCATTAGCTCACAAAAAGTAAAAGATGCTATGGCATCTTAGGTCTTTTTTTGTCACATAAACATCACTAAACTGATCCCAGCGCATCGCGATACCATTTATGCCAAATTAAGAGGGAATATTCCCCTGGTGTCGCCACGAAAAACCCAGGCCGGTTGATCGGGGACCAGCCCCAACGGAAACGAGAGAGAGTAACGTCATGACCCAACGAACCCCTTGCCATCGACTGCAGGTTGCCACCGTCCTCCACGCCTTCATCGAACAGGAAGTCCTGCCGGGCAGCGGCATCGGCTCCGCCGCGTTCTGGTCCGGTTTCGATGTCCTGGTGCACGAACTGGCGCCGAAGAACCGCGCCCTGCTCGCCGAGCGCGACCGCCTGCAGAGCGAAATCGATGCCTGGCACCGCCAGCATCCGGGCCCGATCGCGGACATGGCCGCCTACAAGGCGTTCCTCACCTCCATCGGCTACCTGAAGCCGGTGCCGGCCGACGGCCGCATCAGCACCAGCAACATCGACAGCGAAATCGCCGAGCAGGCCGGCCCGCAGCTGGTGGTGCCGGTGATGAACGCGCGCTACGCCCTGAACGCCGCCAACGCGCGCTGGGGCAGCCTGTACGACGCGCTGTACGGCACCGATGCCATCGCCGAGGACGATGGCGCCAGCCGCAGCGGCGGCTACAACCCGGTGCGCGGCACCAAGGTGATCGCCTTCGGCCGTGACTTCCTCGACGCCAGCGCGCCGCTGGAAACCGGTTCGCACCACCAGGCTGCGGCCTACCGCGTGGCCGGCGGCCAGCTGCAGGTCGAGCTGCAGGACGGCCGCACCAGCTCGCTCAAGCAGCCGGAGCTGTTCCTCGGCTACAACGGCGACGCCGCCGCGCCGACCTCGGTGCTGCTCAAGCAGAACGGCCTGCACTTCGAGATCCAGATCGACAAGAGCAGCCCGATCGGCGCCCAGGACGGCGCCGGGGTCAAGGACATCGTGATGGAAGCCGCCATCACCACCATCATGGACTGCGAGGACTCGGTCGCCGCGGTCGATGCCGACGACAAGGTCGTGGTGTACCGCAACTGGCTCGGCCTGATGCAGGGCACGCTGACCGAAGAAGTGAGCAAGGGCGGCAAGACCTTCACCCGCACCCTCAACCCGGACCGCCGCTACACCGCCGCCGACGGCAGCGCGCTGACGCTGCACGGCCGCAGCCTGATGTTCGTGCGCAACGTCGGCCACCTGATGACCAACCCGGCCATCCTCGACGGCGACGGCCACGAAGTGCCGGAAGGCATCATGGACGCCGTGGTGACCACGCTGATCGCGCTGCACGACCAGCAGCGCCGCGGCAACTCGCGCGCCGGCTCGATCTACATCGTCAAGCCGAAGATGCACGGCCCGGACGAAGTCGCCTTCGCCGACGAGCTGTTCGGCAAGGTGGAACAGCTGCTCGGCCTGCCGCAGTACACCGTCAAGCTCGGCATCATGGACGAGGAACGCCGCACCAGCGTCAACCTCAAGGCCTGCATCGCCGCCGCCCGCCATCGCGTGGCCTTCATCAACACCGGTTTCCTCGACCGCACCGGCGACGAGATGCACACCTCGATGGAAGCCGGCCCGATGATCCGCAAGGGCGACATGAAGACCTCGAAGTGGATCGCCGCCTACGAGCGCAACAACGTCCAGGTCGGCCTCGACTGCGGCCTGCGCGGCCACGCCCAGATCGGCAAGGGCATGTGGGCGATGCCGGACCTGATGGCCGAGATGCTGAAGCAGAAGATCGGCCACCCGAAAGCCGGTGCCAACACCGCCTGGGTTCCGTCCCCCACCGCCGCCGTGCTGCACGCGCTGCACTACCACCAAGTCGACGTGCAGGAGGTGCAGAAGGCGCTGGAAGGGCAGTACGCCGACCTGCAGGACGACCTCCTGACCATCCCGGTGGCGGCCAATCCGAACTGGTCGGCCGAAGACATCCAGCAGGAGCTCGACAACAACGCGCAGGGCATCCTGGGCTATGTGGTGCGCTGGATCGACCAGGGCGTGGGCTGCTCCAAGGTACCGGACATCCACAACATCGGCCTGATGGAAGACCGCGCCACGCTGCGCATTTCCAGCCAGCACATCGCCAACTGGCTGCGCCACGGCATCGTCACCGAGGCGCAGGTGAAGGAAACGCTGCAGCGCATGGCCGCCGTGGTGGACGGCCAGAACGCAGGCGATCCGGCCTATCAGCCGATGGCCCCGGCGTTCGACACCTCGATCGCCTTCAAGGCCGCCTGCGACCTGGTGTTCCAGGGCTGCGCCCAGCCGTCCGGCTACACCGAGCCGCTGCTGCACCACTGGCGCCAGGTGGAGAAGGCGCACGCGCTGTAAGAGCCGAGGCGAAAGAGCATCTTTTTCCTCAATGCAAAGCGGCCCGTCAGGGCCGCTTTTTCGCATCCTTTCACCTGACCAATACTTCTCTGGCAGCGGTTTTATCTAGGAAAAGACAATACTGTAGACAAAATACTTTGCCATGATTCACCACGGCACGCCCCCCGGGCGCAGCCTCACTCCCGCTCCACGGCAAAACCGACAATATTCTGACAATAACCACAGCAACTCGGACATTTCATTGCGCGCGTACGGCAAATTTTTTTTGTGCTTTGCCATAAAATTGCCACGATGCCGCAACATGAGTCCCGGTTTCGGCCCGATACCGCACAAGGAGTCTCCATGAAGTCGCTGTTCCCCCGCACCCTGCTGCTGGCCGCCGTCGCCACGGCCCTGTCCGCCCCGCTGCTGGCCGCCGAGATGAAATCGGTGGCGGTCACCGCCATCGTCGAACACCCGGCGCTCGACGCCGCCCGCAAAGGCATCGAGGACGAGCTCAAGGCCGCCGGCTTTGTTCAGGGCAAGAACCTGAAGTACCAGTTCCAGAGCGCCCAGGGCAACACCGCCACCGCCGCGCAGATCGCCCGCAAGTTCATCGGCGACACCCCGGACGTGATCGTCGGCATTGCCACCCCGAGCGCCCAGGCATTGGCCGCCTCGACCAAGTCGATCCCGGTGGTGTTCTCCGCCGTGACCGATCCGGTTGCCGCCAAGCTGGTGAAGGACTGGAAGCCGTCCGGCACCAACATTACCGGCGTCTCCGATGCCCTGCCGCTGGCCCCGCAGATCGAGCTGATCAAGAAAGTGAAGCCGGGCGTGAAACACGTCGGCATGGTGTACAGCCCGGGCGAGGTGAACTCGACCATCGTCGCCAAGGAACTGAAGGCCGAACTCGCCAAGCAGGGCATGTCGCTGGTGGAGGCGTCCGCCGCCCGCACCGTGGACGTGCCGTCCGCCGCCAAGAGCCTGGTCGGCAAGGTCGACGTGATCTACACCACCACCGACAACAACGTGGTGTCGGCCTACGAGTCGCTGTATAAGGTCGCCGTCGACAGCAAGCTGCCGCTGGTGGCCGCCGATACCGACACGGTGAAGCGTGGCGCCGTCGCCGCGCTCGGCCAGAACTACTACGACATGGGCCGCCAGACCGGCAAGCTGGTGGTGCGCATCCTGAAGGGCGAGAAGCCGGGCGCGATCGCACCGGAAGTCGGCACCAAGCTCAATCTGGTGGTCAACCCGGCCGCGGCCGAGAAGCAGGGCCTCAAGCTGTCGCCCGAGCTGATCAAAACCGCCAAAGAAGTCATCAAGTAAGCCAGTCTTGTGACTTCGGCCAACCCGAAGTCTGCTCCCTCTCCCCGGGTCGGGCCACAAGCCCGGCCCGGGGAGCGAACGTTTCACGAGGTGTCGTTTCATGTCCCTGATCGCCTTGCTGGGCGCCACGGAAATCGGTCTGATCTTCGCGCTGGTGGCGCTGGGTGTGCTGATTTCCTTCCGCATTCTGAATTTCCCCGACCTGACCGCCGACGGCAGCTTCCCGCTGGGCGGCGCCGTCGCCGCCACCCTGATCGCCGGCGGCCATGACCCGTGGCTGGCCACGCTGGCCGGCACCGCGGCGGGTGCCGTGGCCGGCCTGATCACCGCCTGGCTCAACGTGCGGCTGAACATCCTGCAGCTGTTGGCCAGTATCCTGGTGATGATCGCGCTCTACTCGGTCAACCTGCGCATCATGGGCGCACCCAACATGCCGCTGATCGGCTCAGACACCGTGTTCAGCCCGTTCATCGCCCGGGCGCCCGATTCGCAATACCTGATCCAGCCCCTGGTGCTGGCTGTGATCGTGGTGATCGCCAAGCTGGCGCTGGACGCCTTCTTCGCCTCCCAGTCCGGCCTGGCGATGCGCGCCACCGGCGCCAACGCCCGCATGGCGCGTGCACAGGGCGTCGCCACCGACCGCATGGTGCTGCTGGGCATGGCCATCTCCAATGCCCTGATCGCGCTGGCCGGCGCACTCTATGTGCAGACTCAGGGCGGCGCCGACATTTCGATGGGCATCGGCACCATCGTAGTGGGGCTGGCTGCGGTGATCATCGGCGAGACGCTGATCCCGGGCCGCACCATCATGGTGGCGACACTGGCCGCCGTGCTCGGCGCCCTGGTGTACCGCCTGTTCATCGCGCTGGCGCTCAACGCCGACTTCATCGGCCTGCAGGCGCAGGACCTCAACCTGATCACCGCCCTGCTGGTCGGTTTCGCGCTGGTGCTGCCGTCGCTCAAACGCAAATTCGCCGCCAAACGCTCGGCTGCCACCAAGGGGAGCACTGCTCATGATGCGCGCTAACGGCCTCTACAAGACCTTCAACCCCGGCACCCCGATCGAGAACCCGGCGCTGCGCGGGGCCTCGCTGGACATCCCCCAGGGCCAGTTCGTCACCGTGATCGGCTCGAACGGCGCCGGCAAGTCGACCTTTCTCAACGCCATCAGCGGCGACCTGATCGTCGACCAAGGCAGCATCGAGATCGCCGGGCGCGACGTCACCCGTCTCAACGCCTGGCAGCGCGCCGGGCTGGTGGCCCGCGTGTTCCAGGACCCGATGGCCGGCACCTGCGAGGCGCTGAGCATCGAGGAGAACCTGGCGATCGCCTGGCAACGAGGTGAAAGTCGCGGCCTGAAAGGCGCCCTGAATGCCTCGCTGCGCAGCCTGTTCCGCGACAAGCTCGCCACGCTCAAGCTCGGTCTGGAAAACCGCCTGTCCGACCGCATGGGCCTGCTCTCCGGCGGTCAGCGCCAGGCGGTGAGCCTGTTGATGGCGTCGCTGCGGCCGTCGCAGATCCTGCTGCTCGACGAGCACACCGCGGCGCTCGATCCCAAGACCGCCGCCTTCGTGCTGGAGCTGACCGACCAGATCGTGCGCGAGAACCAGCTGACCGCGATGATGGTGACGCACTCGATGCGCCAGGCGCTGGATCATGGCGACCGCACCGTGATGCTGCACCAGGGCCGGGTGGTGCTGGACGTGTCCGGCGAGGAGCGCGCCCGCATGGACGTGCCCGACCTGCTGGCGATGTTCGAACGCACCCGCGGCGAAGCGATCGCCGACGACGCGCTGCTGTTGGGCTAATCTCCCGCCCCTTCGGCCAACCTTTGCAGGTTGGCCGAAGCTTTTGGCGCGCGGCTGAACGCATCGGGATTGGCCGACACAGTTGACGCCGTACTGAACTCATCGCGCCCGCCATCGTCATAGTCTCTTGTCACGACAGTGCCGCGCCGCTGAGCGATACTGTCATTACCCGCCTTCCCGAGACAGGAGCCCCCATGACCCGCCTCACCACCCTGTTGAGCCTGGCCGCCCCCTTGTTCCTGCTGGCCCCGCTGGCGCCGGCCGCCGAACGGGCCGACCCGGCCGCCACCGTGCTGAACCTATCGGCCAGCACCCAGCGCGAGATCGCCAACGACCAGATGATCGCCACGCTGTACGTGCAGGACCGCCAGCCGCAGCCGGGCGTGCTGGCCAACCGCCTCAACCAGCTCATCAACCGCGCCCAGAGCGACGCGCGCGGCTACAAGAACGTCGAAGTCAGCAGCGGCAGCTACAACAGCTGGCCCGCCTACAACAAGAGCGGCAAGATCGACGGCTGGCAGGGCCGTGCCGAACTGAAGCTGAAAACCCGCGACATGGCGCAAGGCAGCGAGCTGATCGCCAAGCTGCAGGGCTACATGCTGCTGGAAGGCGTGCAGTTCGTGGTGTCCGACGACGCCCGCCACGCCGCGGAAAAGGCCATGATTCCGGAAGCCATCGCCGCGCTGATGGAGCAGGCGCAGATCGCGGCCAAGGCGCTGGGCAAGAACACCCTCAACATGCACCAGCTCACCATCGGCAACCAGATGCCGCCGCCGGTACCGCTGTTGATGCGCAGCAAAACGCTGGCCATGGCCGCCGACGCCGAAGTCGCTCAGGCCGAATGGCAGCCCGGCCGCAGCCAGTTGCAACTGCAGGTCAACGGCCAGCTGGAACTCCGCTAAAGCGCTTTGAGGCGGCCCGCCGATACGTTAAAGTAAGCCTGCTTACCCGCCGGTCGACGTCGACCGGCTCCCCCACGACCAAGCACCCTGTTCATGCCATGAAACTGATCGCGTCACTCACCAGTCCCTACGCCCGCAAAGTGCGGATCGTGCTCGCCGAAAAGAAAATCGACTGTCCGATCCTGATCGACCAGCCTTGGGAGGCCGATTCGCAAGTTGCCCGCTACAATCCGCTCGGCAAGGTGCCGGTGCTGGAGCTGGACGACGGCAACACGCTGTACGACTCGCGCGTGATCGTGGAGTACCTCGACAACATCTCGCCAGTATCGCGCCTCTTGCCGCAGGACAACCGCTCGTTCATCGCCACCCGGCGCTGGGAAGCGCTGGCCGACGGCATCTGCGACGCGGCCGTCGCCATCGTCATGGAACGGCGCCGCCCGCCGGAGAAGCAGAGCGAGGAAGCGATGGCGCACCAGCAGCAGAAAGTCGAGCGCGGCCTGGCAGCGCTGGCGCACGATCTGGGCGAACGCCCGTGGTGCAACGGCGAAGGCTATAGCCTGGCCGACATCGCGGTCGGCTGCTGCCTGGGCTACCTGGACTTCCGCTTCGCCACGCTGGACTGGCGCGCCAGCCATCCCACCCTCGCCGACTACTACCAGCGTTTGTCGGCACGCCAGTCCTTCGTCGACACCATACCGCCGACGGCCTGAACCGACGCGGCACACCAGACAAACAAAAGCCGGGGTTTTCCCCGGCTTTTTGCTGCCCCTCTTTGCGGTCCTAGACCCGTCCCTGTCGCTCCAGCTCGTGGTATACCTGCAGCGCCACATAGGCGTCGTTGCCGGCGTACACTCGCTGCGCCTCGCTCAGCACCGGGCTCGCCCAGTTCGAGGTCGACTGGCGCTTCGACTTGCGGAAACACTGGCCGAACAGGCGCGCCACCGCCTGCACCGCGCCCACGGTACGGTGCTCGCCCGGTTGGCGGAACAGCCGCCCGATGTCCACCAGCGCCGCGCACTCGATGCCCAGCTTGGCGCGGAGCCGCTGCACGTCGGAGCCCAGCTCGAAGCCGACCTTGCGGATCGCCGGCGACTCCAGAATCATCCGCAGCCGCGTCAGGTCGGCGAGGCGCTCCACCGGGAACAGGTAGGCGTGCGTGGCGGTGGCCAGCTGCACCAGGTGCGGCCCGCTCGAAGTCTCTCCCTTGTGGAAGGTCGGGCGCGATTCGGTATCGAAGCCGAGCACGCGGCACACGCTGAGCTGGTGATACGCCGCTTCCATCTCGGTCTCGTTCGCCACCACGCTCACCGCCGTCGGCGCCAGCCCCGGATAGCTCGGGAGGGTACGGATATCGTCCTTGGACAAGTGTTGTTCTGCGGTCATGGAAGACAGGTACCCGCGCGGGTAATGAAGGCCGGGCGAGTGTACGCGGCGCCGGCGCGGAACACCAGCGCCGCGCTCAGCGCACGCCCGCCGCCTGCAGCTGGCGTTCGGCCCACTGCAGCAGCTCGGCGGCCTGCATTACGCCGCTGTGACGCGCCAGCTCGCGTCCCTGCCAGAACAGGATCAGGGTCGGGATGCTGCGGATCTGGTAGTGCCGCGACGCCTGTGGCGCCTGCTCGGTGTCGACCTTGACGCAACGCAGCGTCGGCCGCGCCTTGGCGGCGGCGGCGAACTGCGGCGCCATCATCTGGCACGGCCCGCACCAGCCGGCCCAGAAGTCCACCAGCACCGGCAGCTCGGTGCCGGCGAGAAACCCCGGCAGGGCGGCGTCGGACAAGGCCAGCGGCGCAGCGGCGAGCAGCGCGCCGGCGCACTTGCCGCACTTGGGCAACTCCAGCAGACGTTCGTCGGGAACACGGTTGCGGGCACCACAGGACGGGCAGACCAATTGCATTTCGCATCACTCCTTCATCAAAACCACACCACATCAACACCACACCGCGGCGACCCGGCCTAGCCGCCGGGCGGGGTGCCCTGGCGCCAGCGCCGGATGACGTAACCGTACACCGCCAGATTGACCGCCAGCACCAGCCCGGCCAACACCAGCTGGAGCGCACGGGTCAGCGCCTCGGGATAGATCAGCGCCAGCAGGTAGTGCTCGATAAAACCGCCATGGTAGCCGGCCGCCCCACCCAGCGCACGCAAGCGGTTTTCCAGCGGCGTCAGCGGGCAGATTCCGCCGCTCAGTTCGATCGCCATCGCCCAGGCGGCGGCCGGCAGGTGCCACCACAGCCATCCGCGCCGCCGGCACGCCAGCAAGCCGCCCAGCAGCGCAAACACGATGAACCCCAGGTGCAGCAGCAGCACGGCGTCGGCCAGCAGGCGGTAGATCACGTCGGCGCCCCGCCGCCATTGTGCCGGCAAGGCCTACCCCAGCCAGGCCCACCAGCGCAGGACCGGGGACTCCGGAGCCGCCCACGCGTCGCGCAGGCCACCGTCCCATTCCGTGCCACAGCCAGCCGCATTCCCTTCTCCCCGCCCGGCAACGCCCCGGGCTCGCCCTCTCTAACTAGCCCAGGATGGAGACGCCTGCCAGGCTCCCATGCAAAAACCGCCCTCCCGGTGACGGGAGAGCGGTTGCGGTGGCGCCTTCGGCCAACGTTGGCCGAAGCCCGGGGTCAGACCGACAGTTCCAGCAACAGCTTGTTGATGCGCTTGACGAAGCTGGCCGGGTCGTCCAGCTTGCCGCCTTCGGCCAGCAGCGCCTGGTCGTACAGCACCTGGGCGAGGTCGCTGGCACGGCCCTCGTCCTGCTCTTCGGCCAGGCGTTTCACCAGCACGTGCTCCGGGTTGATCTCCAGCGTCGGCTTGGCCGCCTGCGGCACACTCTGGCCGGCGGCCTTGAGCAGGCGCTCGAGGTGCGCGCTCATGTCGTGCTCGCCCACCACCAGGCAGGCCGGGCTGTCGGTCAGACGCGCGGTGGCGCGCACGTCCTGCACACGCTCGGCCAGCGCGCTCTTGATGCGCTCGAGCACCGGCTTGGCGGCCTCTTCGGCCTGCTGCTGCGCCGCCTTGTCCTGTTCGTCCTCCAGCTTGCCCAGATCAAGCGCGCCCTTTGCCACCGACTGCAGCGGCTTGCCGTCGAACTCGTGCAGCGAGGCGCTCACCCACTCGTCGACGCGGTCGGTCAGCAGCAGCACCTCGACGCCCTTCTTCTTGAACACCTCGAGATGCGGGCTGTTGCGGGCAGCCGCCAGCGTCTCGGCGGTGATGAAGTAGATCTTCTCCTGGCCTTCCTTCATGCGCGTCACGTAGTCGGCCAGCGACACCGTCGGCGTGTCGCCCTCGCTCAGGGTCGAGGTAAAGCGCAGCAGCTTGGCGATGCGCTCCTTGTTGGCGAAGTCCTCGCCGACGCCTTCCTTCAGCACCTGGCCGAACTCCTGCCAGAACGTGGCGTACTTCTCGGCGTCGTTGGCGGCGAGGTCTTCCAGCAGCGCCAGCACCTTCTTCACGCAGCCGGCGCGGATGGCGTCGATGTCCTTGCTCTGCTGCAGGATTTCACGGCTGACGTTCAACGGCAGGTCGTTGCTGTCGATCACCCCGCGCACGAAGCGCAGGTAGTGCGGCATCAGCTTCTCGGTGTCTTCCATGATGAACACGCGGCGCACGTACAGCTTGACGCCCTGCTTGCGCTCGCGCTCGTACAGGTCGAACGGCGCGCGCGACGGGATGTACAACAGCTCGGTGTACTCCTGGCGGCCCTCGACGCGGGCGTGGCTCCACGCCAGCGGGTCGGTGAAATCGTGCGCGGTGTGCTTGTAGAACTCGCGGTACTGCTCGTCGCTGATGTCGTTCTTGGCGCGGGTCCACAGTGCCGAGGCGGCGTTGACGCTTTCCCACTCGTCCGACACCACTTCCTTGCCGTCCTCGTCGAAGCTCGCCCCTTGCTTCATCTGGATCGGAATCGAGATGTGGTCGGAGTAGGTGCGCACGATGCGCTTGATCGACCAGTCGTTGAGGAACTCGTCCTCGCCTTCCTTCAGGTGCAGCACGATCTCGGTGCCGCGCGCGGCCTTCTCCACCGGCTCCAGAGTGTACTCGCCGTGCCCCTCGGACTCCCAGCGCACCGCCTCGCTGCTCGGCGCACCGGCGCGGCGCGTGGTCAGCGTCACCCTGTCAGCGACGATGAAGGCCGAGTAGAAACCGACGCCGAACTGGCCGATCAGGTTGGCATCCTTCTTGTCGTCGCCGGTGAGCGACTCGAAGAAGGCCTTGGTGCCGGACTTGGCGATGGTACCGATGTGCTCGATCACCTCGGCGCGGCTCATGCCGATACCGTTGTCGGTGATGGTGACGGTGCGGGCTTCCTTGTCCAGGCTCACGCGAATCTTCAGCTCGGCGTCATCTTCCAGCAGCTCAGGCTTGGCAATCGCCTCGAAGCGCAGCTTGTCGGACGCGTCCGAGGCGTTGGAGATGAGTTCACGCAGGAAGATTTCCTTGTTCGAATACAAGGAGTGGATCATCAGGTGCAGAAGCTGTTTGACTTCGGTCTGAAAGCCCAGGGTTTCTTTCTGTGCGCTCATGGTGTCGTTTCACAGTTGTTGACGGAATGTGGTGGAAGTAGAGGCATAAGGCGCTATTTCAAGTGCCGGCAGGCATCGTGTATGCTGTTGACGCTGTCCGGATGGCCGGCTCCGCCTCGCAGCGGGGATACGGGCACGCCCCGGCACACACAAAACCACTGAGCGGAACCCATGCGCAGACTCCTCTCCTTCCTCTGGTGTTGGCTGGCGTTGGCCATGGCCAGCAGCCATGCGGCCGGCACCTTCACCGTCTGTTTCGAAGAGTGGCCGCCCTACGCCCAGCTGAGCAGGGCCGGCCAAGCCTCCGGCCCCAGCATCGACATCTATCGCCAGGCGCTGCGTCAGGCGGGCATCCCCACGGTGGCGTTCAAGGAAATGCAGTACAACCGCTGCTCGGAACAGCTCAAGCAAGGGCTGGTCGACATGAAGCTGTTCGTGCTCGACAACGAGCTGCCCGGCCTGCCGCAGGCGCACGAGGCCACCGAGTACTGGCAGATCGCCGCCATCGTGCGCCAGGACTCGCCGCTCGCGCAGTACCAGGGCCTCGCCGACTTCGAACAGTCCCGCCTCGCGCTGATCACCGGCTACCTTTACCCCGAACCGCTGCAGGCCTTCATCCAGGCCCGCGCCTGGCCGGCCACCGACCCGACCCAGGCCTACCGCCTGATCGCCCGCAAGCGCGTCGACGCGGTGTTCCTCGACCTGCTGGCGTTCGAACAGAGCAACGCCACGCTGCGGCTACCGCTGCGCCCGCTGCATCCGGTGGTCGCGCGCCAGCCGGTGTACGCCGTGCTGGCGGCGCGCCACCCGGAGCTGCCGAAGACACTGGATGCGGTACTCGCCCGCATGAAGCAACAGGGCGAGATCGACCGCCTCTACCGCCGTCATACCGGCCGCACCCTGACAGAGTGGCTGCACTACGCCGGCGCGGTCGACAGCGCCGAGACAAGCAAAACGCCCTGACCAGCAGGGCGTTTTTGTTCGCGAGGGAGCGCGCGGGCAACGCGCTCAAGAAGCGGCGCGCAGCCCCGGCGGCAGGGCAAAGGTCGTGGTCTCCTCGACGCCGTCGAGTTCGGTCACGCTGTCTGCCCCCAGTTCGCGGATGCGGGTGATCACGGCCTGCACCAGCACCTCGGGCGCCGAGGCGCCGGCGGTGACGCCGACACGGCTCTTGCCCTCGAACCACTGCGGCTCCAGCAGCGTGGCGTTGTCGACCATGTACGCCTCTACCCCCTTTAGCGCCGCCACCTCGCGCAAGCGATTGGAGTTGGAGCTGTTGGGCGAGCCTACCACGATCACCAGATCGCACTGTTCGGCCAACACCTTCACCGCATCCTGGCGGTTCTGCGTGGCGTAGCAGATATCGTCCTTCTTCGGGTTGGCGATGGCAGGGAAGCGCACGCGCAGCGCGGCGATGATGTCGCGCGTCTCGTCCACCGACAGCGTGGTCTGGCTGACGTAGGCCAGCTTGTCGGGGTTCTTCACCGCCAGCGTCGCCACGTCGGCGACGCTTTCCACCAGGTACATGTCACCGTCCACCTGGCCCATGGTGCCCTCCACCTCGGGGTGGCCGGCGTGGCCGATCATGATGATTTCCATGCCAGCCTGGTGCATGCGCTTGACCTCGACGTGCACCTTGGTCACCAGCGGACAGGTGGCGTCGTACACCGTCAGTCCGCGCTCCTCGGCTTCCTGGCGCACCGACAGCGGCACGCCATGCGCCGAATACACCAGCGTGGCGCCGCGCGGCACGTCGGCCAGGTCTTCGATGAAGATCGCGCCCTTGTCGCGCAGGTTGTCCACCACGAAACGGTTGTGCACCACCTCGTGACGCACGTAGATCGGCGCGCCGTAGAGTTCCAGCGCGCGCTCGACGATGGCGATGGCACGATCCACCCCAGCGCAGAAACCGCGCGGGTTGGCGAGCATGATGGTCTTCGTCATCGGTTAATCCTTATCAGCAGCATAATTTGGTCGGGAGGGCCCGGCTGACCTCGTCAGCTCGGACCGCGAGGCCCAGGCATCGCCCTTCCAGCGTCCCGAGTACAGGCCGGCCCGGGCGCCGGCACAAGCGCCTTCGGCCAACCCGGCCATCAGCGTGACGGCTTTTTCAGGCCGTCCAGCACCATCAACCCGGCGCCGACACAAATGAACGAATCGGCCAGGTTGAACGCCGGGTAGTACCAGGCGTTGTAGTAGTGCACCAGGATGAAGTCGATCACGTGGCCGTGCAGCATCCGGTCGATCACGTTGCCCAGCGCCCCGCCCATGATGAAGGCGGCGGCCAGGTTCATGCGGCAACTGAAATGGCCCTTGACGATGCTCCAGCCCAGCCAGCCGGACACGGCGAAGGCCAGCAACGTGAACAGATGCTTCTGCCAGCCGCCGGCGCCGGCCAGGAAGCTGAACGCCGCGCCCGGATTGTACAGCAGGGTGAAGCCGAAGAAGCCGGGGACGACCTCGCGCACCTCGCCGAACTGGTACTGGCTGTTGAAGTACACCTTGCTCAGCTGGTCGAGCAAGATCACCAGCAGCGCCAGCACGAACCACTTCAGATAGCCCTTGCGGCCGGCGGCCAGAGCTGCGCTATCAGGCATGAACACGCGCCTCACCCTTGCCGTCGATATTGTCCACGCAGCGGCCGCACACGTTGTCGTGGCCGGCGTGGGCCCCGACGTCGTCACGGTAGTGCCAGCAGCGCTCGCACTTGGCGTGCTCCGACGGCGTCACCACCACACGCGTCTGCTCGGCCTCGCGCACCGTGGCGCGCGACACGATCAGCACGAACTTCAGGCTGTCGCCCAGCGACGTCAGCAGCGGATAGAGTTCGGCGTCGGCCTCGATGTCCAACTCGGCCTGCAGCGAGGAGCCCAGCTTGTCCTCGGCACGCAGCGCCTCGATGTCCTTGTTCACCGTGGCGCGGAAGGTGCGCAGCACGTTCCATTTCGCCACCAGCGACGCCTCCTGCTCGACCTCCGGCAGCGGGAACTCGTGCCAGAGGTGGAACAGCGTGCTCTCTTCCTCGCTCTTGGTCAGCACTTCCCACGCCTCGTCGGCGGTGAAGCACAGGATCGGCGCGATCAACAGCAGCAGGCTGCGCGTGATGTGGTAGAGCGCGGTCTGCGCCGAACGGCGGGCGCGGCTGTCGGCCTGGGTGGTGTACAGGCGGTCCTTCAGCACGTCCAGGTAGAAGGCGCCGAGATCTTCCGAGCAGTAACCGACGATCTCCTGCACCGCGTGGTGGAAGGCGTAACGGGTGTACAGCTCGCCGGTCACCTTCTCCTGCAGCTCCTTGGCCATCAGGATGGCGTACTGGTCGATTTCCAGCAGGTCGGCGAACGGCACCGCGTTGTCCAGCGGGTCGAAGTCGGACAGGTTGGCGAGCAGGAAGCGCAGCGTGTTGCGCAGGCGGCGGTAGCTCTCGGTGACGCGCTTGAGAATTTCGTCCGAAATCGCCAGCTCGCCGGAGTAGTCGGTCGACGCCACCCACAGGCGCAGGATGTCGGCGCCGAGGCTGTCGTTGACCTTCTGCGGTGCCACCACGTTGCCCTTGGACTTGGACATCTTCAGGCCCTTGCCGTCCACCACGAAACCGTGGGTCAGCAATTGCTGGTACGGGGCGCGCCCGATGGTGGCGCAGCCGGTCAAGAGCGACGACTGGAACCAGCCGCGGTGCTGGTCCGAGCCTTCCAGGTAGAGGTCGGCCGGCCACGCCAGTTCCGGGCGCTGCTTCAGCACCGCGAAATGGGTGGAGCCGGAATCGAACCACACGTCCAGGGTATCGGACAGTTTCTTGTACTGTTCGGCCTCGTCGCCCAGCAAATCCTTGGCCTCCAGGCTGAACCACGCCTCGATACCCTGCTGCTCGATGCGCAGCGCCACTTCCTCCAGCAACTGCGCCGAACGCGGGTGCAACTCGCCGCTTTCCTTGTGCACGAAGAAGGTCATCGGCACACCCCAGTTGCGCTGGCGCGACACGCACCAGTCGGGGCGGTTGCCGATCATCGCCTCGAGACGGGCGCGGCCCCAGCCCGGGAAGAACTCGGTGGCGTCGACCGCGCTGCGCGCGCGCTGACGCAGCACCTCGCCGCCGTTGCCCTGCTTGTCCATGCCGATGAACCACTGCGCCGTGGCGCGGAAGATGATCGGCGTCTTGTGACGCCAGCAGTGCGGATAGCTGTGAGCCAGCTTGGTGTGATGCAGCAGCGTGCCCTGCTCGGCCAGCGTCTCGATCACCTTGGGATTGGCTTCCCACACCGACAACCCGGCGAACAGCGGCGTCGTCGAGGCATAGCGGCCATCGTCCATCACCGGATTTTCCACCGGAAGCTCGTAGGCCAGGCCCACCTGGAAGTCTTCCAGGCCGTGCGCCGGCGCGGTGTGCACCAGGCCGGTACCAGCGTCGGTGGTGACGTGATCGCCACAGATGATCGGCACCACGCGCTCGTAGAACGGGTGCTGCAGCAGCAGCCCTTCCAGCTGCTCGCCGACGGTTTCGGCCAAGAGCGGCGCCTCTTCGCAACCGTAGCGCTTGAGCGCGGCCGGTGCCAGTTCCTTCACCAGCACCAGCTTGCCCTGCGGCGTATCGAACAGCTGATAGGTGAGCGCGGCGTTGACCGCCACCGCCTGGTTGGCGGGCAGCGTCCACGGCGTGGTGGTCCAGATCACGGCCAGCGCGTTGTCCACGTTGGCCGAAAGACCGAAGGCTTCCGCCAGGCGCGCACCGTCCAGCACCTTGAAGCCGACGTCGATCGCCGGCGAGGTCCTGTCCTCGTACTCCACCTCGGCCTCGGCCAGCGCCGAGCCGCACTCGATGCACCAGTGCACCGGCTTCTCGCCCTTGAACAGGTAGCCGTTCTCGTAGATCTTGCCGAGGGTGCGCACGATGTCCGCCTCGGTCTTGAAATCCATCGTCAGGTACGGGTTGTCCCAGTCACCCAGCACGCCCAGGCGGATGAAATCCTTCTTCTGGCGCGCAATCTGCTCGTGCGCGTACTCGCGGCACAGCTCGCGGAACTTGGCGGCGGGGATATTCTTGCCGTGCAGCTTCTCTACCATCAGTTCGATCGGCAAGCCGTGACAGTCCCAGCCCGGCACGTAGGGGGCGTCGAAACCGGCCAGCGTCTTGGAGCGGACGATGATGTCCTTGAGCACCTTGTTGACCGCATGGCCGATATGGATGTCGCCGTTGGCGTATGGCGGGCCGTCGTGCAGGATGAACTTGGGCCGCCCGGCGGCGAGCTTTCTCAGCTTGTCGTAGCGTTTCTGCTCGCTCCAGCGCTTGAGCCAACCCGGCTCGCGCTTTGCCAGATCCCCGCGCATCGGGAACGGCGTATCCAAAAGGTTGACGGTCTTGCGGTAATCGATACTCATGCCTGCTCTCGCTGCAAACTGGTCAAATAGGTTTTGGCACTGGCAGCATCGCGTTCGATCTGGGCTACCAGTTCAGTCAAATTGTCGTAGCGCTCTTCATCGCGCAATTTCTTCAGAAAACGCACACTCAGGCGCCGGCCGTAGAGGTCGCCGGCATAATCGAACAGGTGCACTTCCAGCTTGTAGTCCGGCGTGGTGCTGACGGTGGGGTTGAGCCCCAGGCTCGCCACCCCACCCTTGCGCCCGTCCGGCGTATCCACCTCGACCACGAACACTCCCTGCAGCGCCGGTTTGCGGTGCGGCAGATGGACGTTGGCGGTGGGAAAGCCGATGGTACGGCCCAGTTTCTTGCCGTGCATGACACGCCCGGACAGCTGGTAGGGCCGGCCGAGCAGACGCTCGGCGGCGGCCAGATCACCGCCCGCCAGGCACTCCCGCACCCGGGTGCTCGAGGCACGCTCGCCCTGCACCAGCACCGACGGCATCGCCTCGGTGACAAAGTCGGGGCAGGCGGACAGGAGCCGGAAGTCCCCCTTGCGGTCGGCACCGAACTGGAAATCGTCGCCGATCAGCAGATAACGGGCCTGCAGTTGCTCAACCAGCACCTGCCCGACGAAATCCTGCGCTGCCATGCGCGAAAAGCCGTGGTTGAAGCGGTAGACGAACAGATAATCGATCAAGCCAAGCTGGCGCAGGAACAGCACCTTGCCGCGCAGCGTGGACAAGCGGGCAGGCGGCTGGCTCCGGGCGAAGAACTCGCGCGGATGAGGCTCGAACGTCAGCAAGGCTGCCGGCAAATCACGGGCATCCGCTTCCGCGCGCAAGCGGGCCAGCATGTTCTGGTGCCCCATATGCACGCCATCGAAATTACCAATGGTCAGTGCACAGGCCGGCAGGCCAAAACGGCGAGGATCTCCAAGGAATACCTGCATCACCCGTTCTGCATTCCGAAAACTTCCGATTGTAGCGGTCGACAATGCCGAGCGTCCAGCCATTCCGCCGCACTGCCGCAAAAACAAAAAGCCCTGCTCGGCAGGGCTTTTTGTGCGGGAGATCCGGTCAGAATTACTTCTGGATCACGGATTCCTTGAAGGTGTCGATGGTCAGCTCGACGCGGCGGTCGCCTTCCAGGCAAGCCTGCAGAGCGGCTTTCTTCTTGAACTTCTTGGCCTTGCACTCGTCGGTCAGCTTGGCTTCGCTCTCGCCCTTGCCGACAGCGGTCACCTTCTCGGCCGGTACACCAGCTGCCACGAAGTAGTTCTTCACAGCGTCGGCACGCTTCTGCGACAGAGCCTGGTTGTACTTTTCCGAACCCAGGTAGTCGGTGTGGCCGTCGACTTCGACCGACTTCAGGTTGGCGTCGCCCTTCAGACGGCTAACCAGCGGATCCAGTTCGTTCTTGGCGTCGGCGCGCAGGTTGGTCTTGTTGAAGTCGAACAGAACCTTGGCGGACAGGGTCACTTTTTCTTTCACAGCAACCATGGCCGGTTTCGGTGCTTCGGCTACCGGAGCCGGGGCCGGCTTGGCGGCTTCCTTGTCACCGCACTCGACCAGACCTTCGGTGGCCTTGTCGAAGTAGGTGTTCTTCCAGCACTCGCCGTAGTTGTTGCGGGTTACCGCGTCGGTAGCTTGATCGGCGGTGTAGCCCGGTTTGGCGGCGAAAGCGCTGGCGGACACCAGCAGAGCGGCAACCAACGCGCTCAGTTTCAACTGCTTGTTCATGTTATTCCCTCTTTAACAATACGCATCTTGGTGCGACGAAGCGCAATGGCGCCTATCAGCTTACTGCAAACTACAAAACAACAGGAAGATTGCCAAAGCTGTGTTTATGCATTCAAACCGCACTATAGAAATCCGGTCATGACCTGTCAATAATGCGGGTGACGCCAAAATACCAAGCCGGCACAAAAATGTTGTTATTCGTACACCTTGCACCGGTTTTTTGTTTCAACTACGCAACACTTTTGTGATTGGTGTTGCGTCGGCGAAACAGTGGTTCTGGCTCGCGCCAAGTAGAGTGATAACGCTCGCTAAAGGTTCCAAAGCCCTTCAACGCATCTTCCAGTGCCTTGCCTTCCTTGATCTCGAAGCTGTTGAAGCCGACCTGCCACAGGTAATGCACCAGGTCCTGCCATACGTCCCCCAGTGCGCGCAGCTCGCCCCGGTAGTGGTAACGCTCGCGCAGCAATCGGCCGATGCTGTAACCACGGCCATCAGTGAACGCCGGGAAGTCAACCGCCAACAGCGGGAAGGAAGTCAGGCGCCCGGCGAGCTCACCCGGCTCATCGTCCGGCGCCAGCCATACTGCCACTTGCCCAGCGCGGTTTTGCCACGCCGAGGGCTCGGCCTTCCAGGCGGAGAACGGCACGATCACATCGCGCTCTGGGGCCACCTCGGGCAGTTTCCCGTTCTCGTCCGGACGCAGCACCGCCCAGCTGTCGGTCACCACCTGACCATCTTTAATGATGCTTCGCATAAACGCGCTCCTTGAACGGTTCGAGGCCGATGCGGCGCACGGTTTCGATGAAGCGCTCGCCATCCTGGCGCTGCTCCACATACAGGTTCATGATCTTTTCGAAGGCCAGCGGCACGTCGGCCTGGGCAAAGGACGGCCCGATCACCTTGCCGATGGCGGTATGGTTGCCCTGACTGCCGCCCAGCGTAATCTGGTACCACTCCTCGCCGTTCTTATCGACGCCGAGAATACCGATGTTACCGATGTGATGATGGCCACAGGCGTTCATGCAACCGGAGAAGTTGCAGTCGATCTCGCCCAGATCGTGCAGATAATCGAGGTCGTCGAACTTGCGCTGGATCGCCTCCGCCACCGGAATGGAGCGGGCGTTGGCGAGCGAACAGAAGTCTCCCCCCGGGCAGCAGATGATGTCGGTCAGGAGGCCGATATTCGGCGTGGCAAAACCCTGGCTGCGCGCCAGCTGCCATACTTCGTAAAGATCGCTCTCCTTGATGTCCGGCAGGATCACGTTCTGCTCGTGCGCCACGCGCACCTCGCCGAAGCCGAAGCGCTCCGACCAATCTGCCACCGCTTCCATCTGTTCCGCAGTGATGTCGCCCGGCGGCACGCCGGTCTTCTTCAGGGACAGCACCACCGAGCGATAGCCAGGCTGGCGATGGGTGCGGGTATTCTGCTCCACCCAGCGGGCAAAGGCGCGATCTTCGGCCAACTTGGCGGTAAACGCTTCCGGGTTGGGGGACAGCGTTTCGTAGGCCGGCGCGCCGAAGAAGCTGGCGTAATGGGCCACATCCTCGTCACGCAGCGTGGCCGCACCATCCTTCAAGTGCAGCCACTCGTCCTCGACCTTGGCGGCAAAGCCCTGCGGGGTGAGCGCCTTGACCAGGATCTTGATACGTGCTTTGAACTTGTTGTCGCGACGACCATAGCGGTTGTAGACCCGCAGGATGGCGTCGAGATAGGTCAGGATGTGACGGGTCGGCAGAAACTCGCGAATTACCTCGCCCACAATCGGGGTACGACCGAGGCCGCCGCCGACGATCACCTTGAAGCCGATTTCGCCGTCAGCCGCCCGTACCACGTGCAGGCCGACGTCGTGCACCAGGGTCGCGGCGCGATCGTCGACCGACCCCGACACCGCGATCTTGAACTTGCGCGGCAGGAAGGCGAATTCCGGATGCAGCGTGCTCCACTGGCGGATGATTTCGCAATAGGGGCGCGGATCGATCAGCTCGTCGGCGGCCACGCCAGCGAAGGCATCGGTGGTGGTGTTGCGTACGCAGTTGCCGGAGGTCTGGATGGAGTGCATCTCGACGTCCGCCAGTTCCGACAGGATGTCGGGCACGCGCTCCAGCGCCGGCCAGTTGAACTGCATGTTCTGGCGCGTGGTGAAGTGGCCGTAGCCCTTGTCGTAAGTGCGGGCGATGTGCGCCAGCTTGCGCAGCTGGCGGCTCGCCAGGTGGCCATAGGGAATGGCGATGCGGAACATCGGCGCGTGGCGCTGGATGTAGAGGCCGTTCATCAGCCGCAGGGGGCGGAACTCGTCCTCGGACAGCTCGCCCGCCAAAAAACGGCGGGTCTGATCGCGAAACTGCGCAACGCGCTCGCGAACAATGCGGTAATCGACTTCGTCGTAACGGTACATGGTGTGGCTTTACTCTGTCTCTAGGCCGTTCAGCGCTTGATGATGGAAACAGCGGACTGCTTCACGTGCAAGCCGCATTCCTTGTTCTCTGGATTCTCCCACCACCAGCGTCCGGCACGGATGTCTTCGCCGACGGAGATGGCCCGGGTACACGGGGCACAGCCGATCGACGGGTAATGGCGGTCGTGCAGCTCATTGTACGGCACCTGGTTTTCGTGGATATACGCCCACACGTCCTTTTCGCTCCACTCGATCAGCGGATTGAATTTCATCAGGCCGTTGGCGGCGTCGAACTCGCGGTCGCCCAGGTCCTGACGCGTCGGCGACTGCTCACGGCGCAGGCCGGTGATCCACGCCTTCTGCCCGGCCAGGGCACGCTTGAGCGGTTCGATCTTGCGGATATGGCAACAGGATTTGCGGTTCTCCACGCTGTCGTAGAAAGCGTTGATGCCGAATTCGTTGACGAAGGACTCGACCGCCGCGGTGTTGGGGAAATAGACCTGCACCGGGTTGGCCGGGTAGCGCTCATGCACCTGCTGCATCAGGGTATAGGTCTCGGCCGGCAGACGGCCGGTATCCAGACTGAAAATGCCGATCGGCAGCTGGAGCTTGGCGATCAAATCGGTCAGCACCATGTCCTCGGCGCCGAAACTGTTGGCCAGCACCGCCGGCGCATGATCGCGGGCGATTTCCTGCAGCAGGGCCTCGGTCTGGGCCAGCTTTGCCTCAAGGGTCATCAAACGCACTCCATAGAAACCTGAACGTAAACTTTTGCCATGCTAACGAACATCCTTATATTCCTAAAAGACTAATGTGTTAGTATTTAATTACTTCTGGTTTTAACGCGGATGTCCATCATGAAGCTGCAACAGCTACGTTATCTGGTCGAAGTCGCCAAGCAGGGGCTGAACGTGTCCGAAGCGGCCGAGAAACTGCACACCTCGCAACCCGGTATCTCCAAGCAGATTCGCCTGCTGGAAGACGAGCTTGGCATCCAGGTCTTCATCCGCAACGGCAAGCGCGTGGTATCGGTGTCCGAACCCGGCAAGGAAGTGCTGCGCATCGCCGAGCGCATCCTGCGCGAAGCCCAGAACCTCAAGCGTGTCGGCGACGAATTCTCGCGCGAATCGGAAGGCGCACTGACCATCGCCACCACCCATACCCAGGCGCGCTACGCTCTGCCCCACACCATCGCCGAATTTCTCAAGCGCTGCCCCAAGGTACGCCTGTCGATCAAGCAAGGCAGTCCGACGCAGATCTGCGACATGGTACTCTCCGGCGAAGCCGATCTCGCCATCGCCACCGAAGGCATCTCGCTCTACAAAGAGCTGGCGATGCTGCCCTGCTACGAGTGGAACCGTTGCGTGGTGGTGCCCAAGGGCCACGAACTGAGCCAGCTGGACCGTCCCCTCACCCTGGCCGACATCGCCCGCCATCCTATCATTACCTACGACTTCGCCTTTGCCGGCCGCTCCAAGATCAACCAGGCGTTCACCGACGCCGGCCTGACCCCCACCGTGGTGCTCACCGCGATCGACACCGACGTGATCAAGACCTACGTCTCGCTGGGCCTCGGGGTCGGCATCATCGCCAGCATGGCCTACGAACCGGAGCGGGATTTGGCGCTGACCGCCATCGATGCCAGCCATCTGTTCGAACCGTCCGTGACCAAGATCGGCATCCGCCGCGACGCCTATCTGCGCGGCTTCGCCTATACCTTCATCGAACTGTTCGCCCCCCACCTGCACCGCCGCGAGATCGACGCGGCGCTGCTCGCCAGCGAACACGACAGCGACTAGGCCAGACTGCAAAAAACAAAACGCCCCGCCGGCATCGCGCTGGCGGGGCGTTTGGACGATCCCCGTAAGAGACCGGATCAGAGCGTCAGGCCGCCCGTCACCTCGATCGCCGCGCCATTGATGTAGCTGGCGTCGTCTGACGCCAGGAAGGCGTAGACGTTGGCGATTTCCGACGGCTCGGCCATGCGCCGCATCGGCACCTTCTCTTCCATCGCCTGGATCACCTTTTCCGGCATGGACTTCAGGATGGGCGTGGCAACGAAGCCCGGGCACACGGCGTTGGCGCGAATGCCCTTCTTGCCGAGCTCCTTGGCCCAGGTCTTGACGAAGCCGATCACGCCGAACTTGGACGCGGCGTAGTTGGTCTGGCCGAAGTTGCCGTACACCCCCACCACCGACGACGCGTTCAGAATCACGCCGCCACCCTGCTCGATCATGGTGTCGACCACGGCCTTGGCACAGTTGTAGACACCCTTCAGATTGATGTCGATGACCTTGTCGAACTGCTCGTCGGTCATCTTCGTCAGCTGCGCATCCATCACGATGCCGGCATTGTTCACCAGTACATCGATACGGCCGTAGCGCGCCTTCAGGTCCCCCACCATATCGGCGATCTGGCCCCGATTGGTGACGTTCACCTGATAACCCACCGCCTCGCCACCGGCGGCCTTCAACTCGTCCACCACCGCATTGACCGCGTCGATGTTCAAGTCGCATACCGCCACGATGGCGCCCTCCTTGACGAACTTCTCGGCGGTAGCCTTGCCGATGCCGCTGGCCGCACCGGTGATGATCGATACTTTCCCTCGCAAACGCATAGCATTCCCTTCATAACACGTGAGACTAGCAACCCGAACTTGGGCAGGACGTCGGCTCCACCATCACCCTTAACCCAGGGTCGCCATAGGCTTTTATTGTTGTTCTGGTGCAAAACTCGTGATGCAGTGCACATGGTGCACCGCATCACGAAAAATATAGCCTATCCCCTTCACGGGACAAAGCTTTGTTTACAAACGGTTACCTTTATTCCAGACCCTTGCTGCTCAGGTAGGACTCGTAATCGCCGGTGTAATGCTCGTAGCCACCCTTGCCGTCCAACTCCAGAATCTGGGTCGCCAGCGAGCTGACGAACTGACGGTCGTGCGACACGAAAATCAGGGTGCCCTTGAACGACTCCAGCGCCATGTTCAGCGACTCGATCGACTCCATGTCCATATGGTTGGTCGGCTCGTCCATCAGCATCACGTTCGGCTTGGTCAGGATCAGCTTGCCATACAGCATGCGGCCCTTTTCGCCGCCCGACAGTACGCGCACCGCCTTGGTCACGTCGTCGCCGCCGAACAACAATCGGCCCAGGGTGCCGCGGATCACCTGCTCGTCGTCACCGTCCTGACCCCATTCGCGCATCCATTCCGTCAGGGTCTTGTCGCTGTCGAACTCGGCCTCGTGGTCCTGCGCGTAGTAACCTACCTGCGCCTTCTCCGCCCACTTGATCTGGCCGGCATCGGCCACGACACCTTCAGCCAACTTGGCGTCGTACGCGCCCGCCAGCAGTTTCATCAGTGTCGATTTACCGGCACCGTTCGGGCCGATGATGGCCAAGCGCTCACCGGCGTCGAGGATCAGGTCGAGATTCTTGAACAGCGGTTTGTCGAAGGACTTGGACAAGCCCTCGATCGATACGGCTTGGCGGTGCAGCTTGTTCTTGTCTTCCACTTCAAAACGGATGAACGGGTTCTGACGGCTCGACGGCTTGACCGTCACCATCTCCGCCTTCAGCTTGTCGGCCTGCTTGAGGCGGCTGGTCGCCTGGCGTGCCTTGGACTTGTTGGCCGAGAAGCGCGCGGCGAATTCGTGCAGTTCCTGGATACGTTCCTTGGCCTTGGCGTTGCTCGACAGCTGACGTTCACGCGCCTGCGTCGAAGCGATCATGTAGTCGTCGTAGTTGCCCGGATAAATCTGGATAGTGTTGTAGTCCAGATCGGCCATGTGGGTGCACACTTCGTTCAGGAAGTGGCGGTCGTGCGAAATGATGATCATGGTGGAGTTGCGCTCGTTCAGCACGTGCTCCAGCCAGCGGATGGTGTTGATGTCCAGGTTGTTGGTCGGTTCGTCCAGCAGCAGCACATCCGGGTCCGAGAACAGGGCCTGGGCCAGCAGCACGCGCAGCTTAAAGCCCGGCGCCACTTCACTCATCGGGCCGTTGTGCAATTCCAGCGGGATGCCGACACCGAGCAGGAGTTCGCCGGCACGCGCCTCGGCAGTATAGCCGCCGTACTCGGCGAACTTCGCCTCCAGTTCGGCCGCGTGCATGTAGTCGTCTTCGGTCGCCTCGAGGTTGGCGTAGATGGCATCGCGCTCGCTCATCGCCGCCCACATCTCGGTGTGCCCCATCAGCACCACGTCGAGCACACGCTGGTCTTCGTAGCCAAACTGATCCTGGCGCAGCTTGCCCAGGCGCACGCCATTCTCGATGGCCACTTCGCCGGAGCTTTGCTCGAGATCGCCGCCCAGGATTTTCATAAAGGTGGACTTGCCGGAACCGTTGGCGCCGATCAGGCCATAACGGTTGCCTTCACCGAATTTGACCGAAACCTTCTCGAACAGAGGTTTCGCGCCAAACTGCATGGTAATGTTCTGTGTACTAATCACGCTGTAGATCCTTCAGCCAGATCGCCGTAAGTATCGGAAAAACGAAGGATTCTAGCACATCCACCCGCCCTTCCGCGATCACAGCACCGATCGGGCGCACGCCCTTTTGCCATGCAGGGGAATTCCGCTACAATCGAAGGCCTCTCGAAACCCTAATAAATAGGCTGAACTATGCTTACCGGTAGCTTGGTCGCGCTGGTCACCCCGATGCACGAGGATGGTCAGGTCGACTTCGAATCCCTCAAGCGTCTCGTCGACTTCCACATTGACAACGGCACGGACGGCATCGTCGCGGTCGGCACGACCGGCGAATCGGCAACCCTCGGCGTCGAGGAGCACATTGCCGTCGTCGAGGCGGTGGTCAAGCATGCAGCCAAACGTGTCGCGGTCGTTGCCGGTACGGGTGCCAATTCGACCGCCGAGGCGATCGAATTGGCAGAGCACGCCCGCAAGGTCGGCGTCGACATGACCCTGTCGGTGGTGCCGTACTACAACAAGCCGACCCAGGAAGGCATGTACCAGCACTTCCGCGCCATTGCCGAATCGGTCGACATCCCGGTCATCTTGTACAACGTGCCCGGCCGCACCGTCGCCGACATGAACAACGACACCGCGCTGCGCCTGGCCCAGATTCCCAACATCGTCGGTATCAAGGACGCCACCGGTGATATCGGCCGCGCTTGCGACCTGGCGCTGCGTGCGCCGCAAGGCTTCGCCCTCTACTCGGGCGACGACCCCACCGGCATGGCCTTCATGCTGTGCGGCGGCCACGGCGTCATTTCCGTTACCGCCAACGTCGCGCCGAAGCTGATGAGCGAGCTGTGCAAAGCCTCGCTCGCTGGCGATACGGCCCGAGCGCGCGCCATCAACGACAAGCTGCAAGGACTGCACAAGCAGCTGTTCGTCGAACCGAACCCGATTCCGGCCAAGTGGGCACTGCAGCAGATGGGACGGATCCCTGCCGGGCTGCGCCTGCCGCTGACCCCGCTGACCGACGCTGCAACCACGGCCGTCCGCGCCGCGATGCAGCAGGCGGAAGTCCTCTAAAACCCCCATTCAATGGGAGAACGCATGAAACGAAGCGCGCCTGCCGCGATTCTGCTGCTGACCGGCCTGATGGCCGGTTGCAGTACCTCCGAACCGCTCCAGAACAAGCTCGACTACAAGTCGGAAGCACCGACCCAGACCAACAAGCTGGAGGTTCCGCCTGATTTGACCGCCCCGCAGATCCAGAACCGCTACGAGCTGCCGCGCTCGGGGGTGGCCTCGCTGAACGAGCTCAACCAGGCCCAGGGCAGCAGCAAAGCCCCGGCCAGCACGGAGTCGGCCGCCGTCACCAAGGTCGACAACGTGCGCATGGAACGGGCTGGCTCGCAACGTTGGCTGGTCGCCGAGCACAAGCAGCCGGAGGAGCTCTGGCCGGTGCTGAAGGCGTTCTGGCAAGACAATGGTTTCGTGATCAAGACCGAAGACCCGCAACTGGGCATCATGGAAACCGACTGGGCCGAAAACCGCGCCAAACTGCCGAACGACGTGATCCGCAAGTTCATGGAAACCGTGGGCCTGGGCAACGTCTACTCCACCGCCGAGCGCGACAAGTTCCGCATCCGCGTCGAGAAGACCGCCGCCGGGACCGAGGTGTACTTCTCGCATCGCGGCATGTACGAAGTGTTTGTCGACGAAGGCAAGTCGGAAACCAAGTGGCAGCCGCGTCCGGCCGATCCGCAACTGGAAGCCGAACTGCTTGGCCGCTTCATGATCCGCCTCGGCCAGACCGAGGAAAGAGCGAAGGAAGCGATCAAGCAGACCCAGACCCCGGAAGCCCCGAACAGCCAAATCGTGAACGGCACACTGACGGTCAGCGACGGCTTCGACCGCGCCTGGCGTCGTGTCGGCTTGGCGCTGGACCGTATCGGCCTGGCAGTATCGGATCGCAACCGCGCCCAGGGCATCTACTACGTCAAACCGGTTAAGGGTGAGGCGGAGAGCGGCAAGACCGAGAAATCCGGCGGCTTCTGGTCGAGCCTCGCGTTCTGGAGCAGTGGCGACAAGAACGAGGCGGCACCGAAAGACGAGGAGTTCCTGGTACAGCTGAAGGAAGACAGTCCGGGCAAGACCCAGATTGCCCTCACCGACAAGGCTGGCAAACCGCTACCGCCGGCGCAGACCCGTACGGCGCTTGGCAAGCTGCAGGCCGAGCTCCAGTAAGCCCCCGCCTGACCATAAAAAAACCCGCTTCGCGCGGGTTTTTTTATGCCCGGCAGTGCACCGGGCATAAAAAAACCGACCCTAGGGTCGGTTTTTTGAACAGCACCAGATTACTGAGCAGCGGAAGCAGCAGCCGGAGCGGAGGCTTCAGCAGCAGCCGGAGCCGAAGCTTCCGGAGCAGCAGCCGGAGCGGAAGCTTCAACGGCCGGAGCGGAGGCTTCTACTTTCGGAGCTTCTTCTTTCTTGCCGCAAGCGGACAGAGCAACGGCGAGCAGGGCAGCAACGAGGAGCGACTGTTTCATTTTTAAGACCTTTGACTTTAAGTAATGAGAACAATTTTTCAGCAAAAATCGCTCCTGGCTAACCGGAAGCGACTGAAATTTTTCAGTGGGCAAATTGTAGCATGAAAAAAACGGCTGTACAGAGGGCACGGTCGGCAAAACGGTCACAGCACCATGAATTTTTTCTTGCAGTGCAGCAAACGGCTCCAAACAAGGGTTTCCCCACCTAGCAATTCGCTTCCGAACCAGCATTGAGGCAAAACAACCAATATCATGTTGCAATCATGCAACACTGTCGGTGATATGCCAAAACCCTGACAAATAGCCCTCATAGAGAACATCGGTCATCGCATCCGAAAATGCCTGCCCTGCCAGCTTGCGGGCGTTGGCGAAGCGTTGCCAGTCCGCCACGTCGGCTGCGTCGACCTCCAAGCGCTCGCCGTTGCAGTACAGCGCTTCGCCACGGAACAGTATCTGGCTCTTGGCGTCGAGCACCACCCCGGCCCGGGCCGCCTGTTCGGCAAACTCGTCGAATTCGAGCGGCTCGTCTGGCGCATCGTAAAAGACGTGCGGCTTGGGCTCGGTCAGGTAGTGGCCGAGGAAATCGCCCACCGTGCTGCCATCCCACTTGATGAGCTGCAGCATGCGCTCGACCTGGGTCACCATGGCATCGCTGATGGCGGCGGGATCGGTCGTCTGCGACTGGAGGTCGGGATCGGCATAGCGGCCATCGAAGCAGGCCCGGTCCTGCAGGTATACCAGGAACTGGGTGGTCAGCTCCTGAACCGAAGGCGCCCTGAAGCCGATGGAGTAGGTCATGCCCGGCTCCAGCGCGACACCGTAATGGGCGTAGCGCGGCGGCAGGTAGAGCATGTCGCCGTGCTCCAGCACGAACTCCTGCTCCGCCTCGAAGTGCTCCAGCACCTTGATCGGGGCATCCTCGATGAAAGTCTCATCCTTCTGGGCGGAAATCTGCCAGCGTTTCTGGCCGCCGACCTGCAGCAGGAACACGTCGTAAGAGTCGAAATGGGGACCGACCGTGCCGCCGGGTGGGGCGTAGCTGATCATCAGGTCGTCAAGACGGGCGTACGGAATGAAGTTGAAGCGCCACAACAGTTCATCGATATGTGGCACGTGGTGATTCACGTTCTGCACCAGGATGGTCCAGTCGCTGGCCGGCAGGCGCTTGAAGCGCGAGGGGCGGAACGGACCGCTCTCCAGCTTCCAGCACCCCTGGTTGAATTCGATCAGGCGCGACTCGACATCGTCCTGCATGGCCAGTTCGGCCAGCCAGTCAAAATCGACGTGCGGTCCGACCTCCTTGAGCGCGCCACGGATCAACAGGGGCTTCTTGTGCCAGTATTCTTTCAGGAATTGTTCGGGCGTGATGCCGCCCAAGAGGCTCAGGGGAGTCATGGCAGTTTCTCGGTTAGCGGGTGCTGCAATGGTTTACAATACGCTTCAGGCGGTACCGCCCAGCATCTGTTTGCTGCAGGCGCAGGGAACGCTAGGCGTTCCGCGCCTGTCGAATTTATCTATTTATTGCACGGACAACTCTCATGCAAATCGCCAAAAATACCGTCGTTACCCTCCACTATGAGATGTTCGACGCTGACAATACCCTCCTCGACAAAACCGAGGAGCCCATCAGCTATCTGCACGGCGGCTACGACGGCATCTTCCCGCTGGTGGAAGAGGCACTGCAAGGCAAGGCGGTCGGCGACTCCATCGACGTAAAGATGGAACCGGATGATGCCTTCGGCACGCCGGAAGAAGAGCTGGTCCGCGTCGAACCGCTGGACGTGTTCCCGGCCGATGTCGAAGTGGGCATGATGTTCGAGGCCGACGATCCGGAAACCGGCGATGTTCTGCTGTTCCGTGTCACCGACATCGCCGACGGCAAGGCCGTGGTCGATGCCAATCACCCGCTGGCCGGCCTGACCATCCGCTTCGTCGCCAAGGTGGTGGAAATCCGCGCCGCCAGCGCCGACGAAGTCAGCCACGGCCACGCCCACGGCGAACACGGCCACCACCACTGATCCCGGGCGGCCTTCGTGCCGCCTGCTTCAGCGCCGGAACCGGAGCAAGCCCAGCAGGGCGACGCCGGTTCCGATCGCCAGCCTCACCTCGTATTCCTCATGATGCTTCGGCCAACCTCGCACGGCCGCAAACGCCATCACCAGCAGCAATAGCCCGCTCAGCACCAGCAGCAGCCGTTCCGTCACCCTCGCCGGCCATCCTTGCGGCCAGGCATGGTGCAGCGCCAGCCGCATCACACCCCAGCCCAGCAATGCCCCGGCCAGCACATCGAGCGGCCAGTGCACCCCGATCGCAAGGCGCGACCATCCGACCAGCGCCGCAGCCACGATCAGCAATGCCGTACTCCAGCGCCCCGCCTTCGGGTCGGCGCTCCAGGCCGTTGCCAGCAACGCCGACGCCATGGCATGACCGGAAGGAAAGGACCCGTTGCGCGGCAAGGCATCCAGCAACTGCACCGTTCCCGCCGGCAGAACCAGCGGCGGGCGCGACACCGCGAAGAAAGCCTTGAGCAAGATCGCCAGGAGGATCGCCAAGAACGACCCCGCGATCAGTGCCGGCAAGCGCTGAGGCTGGCGCCAGGCGAGCGGCAGCAACAACGCGATCACGGTTTTCCAGTCGCCGAAAACGCTGGCGAGACGCCAGAACGCCCCCGGCAGCCGGCGGGCCGATTGGTGCAAAAACAGGAAGAGGTGCTGGTTCCAGTCGGGCCATAGCGCCAGCGTGACGGCCGGCAGCACGAGCAGCAGCGGCCACAGGCGGCAGGCCCGCTGCATCATCAGGTTGCCCTGCGCCCCAGCGTCACCCGGTCGAGCCCCGCCAGATCGGGCAGAGTCTCGACCTCGGCCAGACCGACGGCGTGGAACAGCGCACGCACGGCGTCGCCCTGGTCGTAGCCGTGCTCGACCATCAGCCAGCCGCCCGGCACCAGCCGCTCCGGAGCGCCGCGGGCGATTTCGCGCAGGCAGCTCAGCCCGTCGTTTTCGTCGGTCAACGCCAAGCGCGGTTCGAAGCGCACGTCGCCTTGCTCCAGATGGTGATCTGCCGCGGCGATGTAGGGCGGGTTGGACACGATCAGGTCGAAGACCGCGGCCGGAGGCAGCGGAGCATACCAGCTACCCTGGAAGAACGTCACCGGTGCCGTCAGCCGCGCCGCGTTCTGACGCGCGGTCGCCAGCGCGGCGTCGGACACGTCCACCGCGCTCACCTGCCAGTGCGGTGCCTCCAGCGCCAGCGTCACCGCGATCGCACCGGATCCGCACCCCAGATCGACCACCTGTGCCGGGCTTCGGCCAACCCTGGCCAGTGCCGCCTCGACCAGGTGCTCGGTTTCGGGACGCGGGATCAGCACCGCCGGCGAGACCTGGAACAGGCGGCCGTAGAATTCGCGCTCGCCCAGCAGGTAGGCGATCGGCTCGCCGCTCAGACGCCGTTCGGCCAGCGCGGCAAAGGCCGCCTCCTGCACCGGGCTCAGCTCCAGCTCTGGATAGCCGACCAGCTTGGCCGGGGTGAAGCCGGTCACCTGCATCAGCAACAGACGCGACTCCAGTCGCGGCAAGGGATAACGGCGCAGGGCTTCGTCGATGGTCATGATGGGCTTACAGCAGCAACAGGGTCGCCAGACCGAGGAAGATGAAGAACCCGCCGGAGTCGGTGCAGGCCGTGATCATCACGCTGGAGCCGACCGCCGGGTCCTTGCCGAATTTTTCCATGGTCAGCGGGATGTACACCCCCATGGTCGCGGCCAGCATCAGGTTGAGGGTGGTCGCCGCCACCATCACCAGGCCCAGCGCCAGGTTGCCGTACAGGGCCCAGGCCAGCAGGCCCAACACGCTGCCCCACACCAGCCCGTTCATGGCGCTGACGCCCAGCTCCTTGCGCCACAGCCGCGCCGCCTGGCCAGGTTGCAACTGCCCCATGGCCAAGGCGCGCACGATCATGGTGATGGTCTGGTTGCCGGAGTTGCCGCCGATGCCGGCGACGATCGGCATCAGCGCCGCCAGCGCGACGATCTTCTGGATCGACCCCTCGAACGCGCCGATCACGCGCGAGGCGACGAAAGCGGTGCACAGGTTGATCGCCAGCCAGGCCCAGCGGTTCTTCACCGAGTCGATGACCGGGGCGAACAGGTCTTCCTCTTCCTTCAGACCGGCCAGGTTGAGCACTTCGCTTTCCGACTCTTCGCGGATCACGTCGACCATCTCATCCACGGTCAGGCGCCCGATCAGCAGGCCCTTGTCGTCGATCACCGGCGCCGTCACCAGGTCGTAGCGTTCGAACGCCAGCGCGGCGTCGGCGGCCTCTTCCTCGGGATGGAAGGTTACCACCTCGGTAGCCATCACCTCCTGCACCTGGGCGTCCGGGTCGGCGACCAGCAGCTTGCGCACCGGCAGCACGCCCTTGAGAACGCCCTCCTCGTCGGTCACGAAGATCTTGTCGGTGTGCGACGGCAGTTCGTCAAAACGGCGCAGATAACGCAGCACCACCTCGCAGCTGACGTCGGCGCGGATCTTGACCAGCTCGAAGTCCATCAGTGCGCCGACCCGGTCCTCGTCGTAGGACAGCGCGGACTGCAGCTGGGCGCGCTCCTGCTCGTCGAGGCTGCCCATGACCTCGTACACCACCTGGCGCGGCAGGTCGGCGGCGAGATCGGCCAGTTCGTCGGTGTCGAGCTGCTCGGCGGCGGCCACCAGCTCGTGCTGCTCCATCGACTCGATGAGGGTTTCCCGCACCGCGTCGGAGACTTCCAGCAGGATTTCGCCGTCTTGCTCGGCCTTGACCAGATCCCATACCAGCAAACGGTCTTCGAGCGGCAGCGCCTCCAGAATGTGGGCGACGTCGGCGGGGTGGAGCTGGCTCAGCTTGTGCTGCAGTTCGACCAGGTTCTGCTTGTGAACCAGGTTCTCGACCAGGTCGTGCTTTTCCATCTCCTGGCGATGGACCAAGTCTTCGACCAGCCGGTGGCGCTCGATCAGGCGCTGCACCTGGCTCAGGTTTTCCTGCAGACGATCAGTGGGTTGTTTCTTTTCGACAACCGTCATGCACGCCTCCTTCCGCCTCAGCGGAAGTGCACGCGCACTGCGGTCCTGAAGGCGGGGATTATTCGATAATAGAGTAACGGGATTTCGTTACAGGATAACTGGGTAAGTCCATGCGTTAATGCCGTGCGCGGCACGGCCAAACGAAAAGAAAGGCGGGATTCTAGCACGTGAAGGCCCCGGGTTCCAGCCGGAAACCCGGGGAAAACACGCCGGATCAGGGCAATTCGGCGTAGGAAAGGCGGCGTTGGATGATATGCGCCTTGCGCGCCAGGCCGCGCGCTCCGCGGTGCTCGTCGTAATAGCGCGGATTCGGCACCATGGCCGCCAACCTGGCGGCTTGCGACGCGGACAGGTTGCTGGCTCCGGTGCGGTAGTAGTAGCGGGAAGCCGCCTCGGCGCCGAACACCCCGTTACCCCATTCGATCACGTTGAGGTAGATCTCGAAGATGCGCCGCTTGTCCATCACCGCTTCCAGCATCACCGTGATGACGGCTTCTTCCAGCTTGCGCCAGGGGGTCTTGTGTCCGGACAGGAACAGGTTCTTGGCCAGCTGCTGGCTGATGGTCGAGCCGCCGGCGACAATCTTGCCCCGTTTCATGTTCTTCTCGAAGGCACTCTCGATGCCGTCCCAGTCGAAGCCCTCGTGGTCGACGAACTTGGCGTCCTCGGCGGCGATGATGGCGCGCTTGAGGTTGGCCGAAATGCGCTGATACGGCACCCACTTGTGGTGCAGTTCGGCGTCCGGGTTCTCTTCCTGCAGCCGCGCCAGCTGCTCGTTCATGAAGGCGCTGGCGGACGGGTTGTTGGTGCGCCAGTACAGCACGTGCCCGAAAATCCACAGGTTATACAGCACAAGGGCGGCCACCAGGGCCGCCCCGATCTTGAGCAGGAGACGCATTAGGCCAGCACGTCTCGCAGCATGTTGGTGACCTTGCGGGTTTCCGGCTGCACGCCGTGCCAGATCGAGAACGATTCGGCGGCCTGCTCGACCAGCATGCCCAGGCCGTCGGCCAGCATGCCGGCGTTTTCCGACTGGGCGCGCTTCAGGAACGGCGTCAGGCCCTTGCTGTAAACCATGTCGTAGGCCAGGGTGCGGGCGGTGAACACGCCGTACGGGACCGGCGGCAGCTCGTTGCTGAGGCTGGTCGAGGTGGCATTGATCACCAGATCGAAGGTCTTGCCTTCCAGTCCTTCATAGCCGGTGGCGTTGATCTCGCCCCAGGCGGCAAACTGGTGCGCCAGCGCCTCGGCCTTGATCAGGGTGCGGTTGGCGATGGTCAGCGCGGCCGGCTTCTGCTCCAGGATCGGCGCCAGCACACCGCGCACCGCGCCACCCGCGCCCAGGATCAGCACGCGCTGACCGGCGATCGGGAAGTCGAGGTTTTCCACGATGTCGCGCACCAGGCCGACGCCGTCGGTGTTGTCGCCGTAGACCTTGCCGTCGCGGAAGGTCAGGGTGTTCACCGCCTCGGCGGCGCGCGCGCGCGCGGTCAGTTCGGTTGCCATGCGATAGGCGTTGCCCTTGAACGGCAGGGTGACGTTCATGCCCTTGCCGCCCGCCGCGACGAACTCGGCGACGACCTGCTCGAACTTGTCGAGTTCGGCGAACAGCTTCTCGTACTGGATGTCGAGCTGGCAGGCGCGGGCGAACTCCGTATGGATGAACGGAGACTGACTGTGGGAGATGGGGTTGCCGATGACGGCGTAACGGTCGGTCATGATTCTGCTTTCTCGATATTGCTCAACGACGGCCAATACGCTTGCAGGCGCGGCAACGTCATTAATGGTAATTCTTTCAACTCTGCACTTTGCCGCGAAGCCCGACAAACATCAACCATTTATCCCTGAATCCAGGGCAAACCACGCCCTTTCCAACCATTGATCCGGCCGCGGTGCTGCTCGGCGTCCTTGTCGCCCTCGAATCCTTCCAGCACGTTGTAAACCGTGGCATAGCCCGACGCCGTGGCCAGGCGCGCGGCTTCGTCGGAGCGGGCACCGGAACGGCACAGGAACAGCACGACCTTTTCCTTGTCCACCTGCTGCATCAGCTGATTGGCAAAATTCGGGTTGGGCACCATGCCGGGAAAGCTGCGCAATTCGATGCGCAGCGCGTCGGGCACCACGCCGACGAACTGCCATTCGGCCTGGCTGCGCACGTCGACCAGCACTGCTTCGGGAATGCCCTGCAACAGTTCATACGCCTCGTCCGGCGTCACCGCGCCGGCATAAGGCAACCCTTGGGAACTGCCGCGCTCGCCGGCCCGGTGCAGAATCTCGTTGATCTTGCTCATCATCACTCTCCTTGCAAGGGGATTACATTATTTGTTTACAGTGATTATCGGGAAAGCCCCGCTCCGGCGCAAACCATGCCGTATGCACCAATATCGAGCATGGCAATAATGTGACGCACCAAACCGGAGCCTGCCATGGCACGTGCAAGTCCGGCGAGGCTTGTGCCACAATGGGCAAGCCCGCCGGAACGGGCTGGCACGCTTCCTGCTAGTTTTAGTCGCAAACCCTTAGTACAACGCATACTCTGATGCACGTAGCCCAACAGGAGAACACCATGGCGGTTGCAGACGTTTTGAAACTGATCAAGGACAACGACGTCAAATTTGTAGATCTTCGCTTTACCGATACCCGCGGTAAAGAGCAGCACGTTTCCATCCCGGCCCACGTCGTCCTCGATGACGGCGAAGAGTGGTTCGAGCACGGCCACGCTTTCGATGGCTCCTCGATCGCCGGCTGGAAAGGCATCCAGGCTTCCGACATGCTGCTGATGGCCGACCCGGCCACGGCCAAGATCGACCCGTTCTACGACGAGCCGACCGTCTTCATGTCCTGCGACGTGATCGACCCGGCCGACGGCAAGGGCTACGACCGCTGCCCGCGCTCCATCGCCAAGCGCGCAGAAGCCTACCTCAAGGCATCCGGCATCGGCGACACCGCCTACTTCGGTCCGGAACCGGAATTCTTCGTGTTCGACTCCGTGACCTGGGGCGCCGACATGTCCGGCTGCCACGTCAAGATTCAGGCTGAAGAAGCGGCCTGGGCATCCGCCGAACAGTTCGAAGGTGGCAACATGGGCCACCGTCCGGGCGTGAAGGGCGGCTACTTCCCGGTTCCGCCGGTCGACTCCTCGCAAGACCTGCGTTCCGCCATGGTGCTGCTGCTGGAAGAACTGGGCGTGCCGGTCGAAGTGCACCACCACGAAGTGGCTACCGCCGGCCAGAACGAAATCGGCACCAAGTTCAGCACCCTGACCCAGCGCGCCGACTGGACCCAGATCCTGAAGTACGTGGTGCACAACGTGGCCCACAGCTACGGCAAGACCGCCACCTTCATGCCGAAGCCGATCGTCGGCGACAACGGCTCGGGCATGCACGTGCACCAGTCGATCTGGAAAGACGGCGTGAACCTGTTCGCCGGTGACGGCTACGCCGGCCTGTCCGAAACCGCCCTGTACTACATCGGCGGCATCATCAAGCACGCCAAGTCGCTGAACGCCATCACCAACCCGGGCACCAACTCGTACAAGCGTCTGGTTCCGCACTACGAAGCGCCGGTGAAACTGGCCTACTCCGCCAAGAACCGCTCCGCCTCGATCCGTATCCCGCACGTGGCCAGCCCGAAAGGCCGTCGTATCGAAGCCCGCTTCCCGGATCCGTTGGCCAACCCGTACCTGTGCTTTGCCGCGCTGATGATGGCCGGTCTGGACGGCATCCAGAACAAGATTCACCCGGGCGATGCCGCCGACAAGAACCTGTACGATCTGCCGCCGGAAGAAGACAAGCTGATCCCGACCGTGTGCGCCTCGCTCGACGAAGCCCTGGCCGCGCTGGATGCCGACCGCGAGTTCCTGACCCGTGGTGGCGTGTTCTCCAACGAGTGGATCGACGCTTACATCGAACTGAAGATGCAGGAAGTGAACCTGACCCGCATGACCACCCACCCGGTGGAATTCTCGATGTACTACAGCCTGTAATTCACGGCCCGTACCCGAATCGAACGGCAGCCTCGGCTGCCGTTTTTTGTTTTTCTGCCCTGCTGCACGGCCCGCCGGCGGGCGCCGGCTTATCCCCATGTGACGGATGACGCGGATTTGCTTATGATGAAATCACCTATCAGGATAGACCATGCAGGTTTCCCCCCACCCATGAAGACCATGATTTTCGGCCTGTTGCTGGCGTGCAGCCTGGCGCAGGCGCAGACCATCTACAAGTACGTCGACCCGAGCGGTCACGTCACCTTCTCGAATACCCCGATGAAAGGCGGCGTGCCGGTGAAACTGTCGCCGTTGTCGACGTATTCGAGCGAGGAGGCGAAGCCGAGCAGCTCGGCGCCGTCCACCACCCCCAGCACGCCGCCCTTCAGCAGCGGCCGCTATCCCAACGTCGACAACGCCACCCAGCAGCAGCGCGACAACGGCCGGCGCAAGATCCTGGAACAGGAGCTGGCCAACGAGCAGAAGGCGCTGGCCGAGGCCCAGAAGGCGCTGGAGGAAGGCCGGGCCACCCGGCTTGGCAACGAGCGCAACTACCAGAAATACCTCGACCGGGTGCAGCAACTGCAGAACCAGGTCACCGAGCACCAGAAGAACGTGGAAGCCTTGCGGCGCGAGTTGGGGCAGTCCGCTTCCAATGCACCAAAATAAGGCATAGCATCCCGGTAAAGAGGCTTGGGTCCGCTTGCCGCGCTGGCGTGGATATTGCTATACGGATAGCGGACACACTCTTCACGACCGGATTTCCATGACACCATCCAGCTTTGCCGGACTCGAACTGCTCGACACCCCGGTGCTGATCGTGCGGACCGACGGTTCGCTCGACTACGTCAATCCCGCCAGTGAAAACCTGTTGGCACTGGGACGGCGCGAACTACTGCGCCATCAACTGACCGGACTGTTCCAAAACAGTGCAGCGCTGAAGCAGGCGCTGGATACCGCGTTCAAGAACAACGTCAGTTTCATCGAACACGACCTCGAACTGAAACTGCTGCACAACGAGCAGGCGCTGCACGTCGCCCTGTCGATCACGCCGATCGACAACGACGGTTCGCGCGCGCTGGTGGAGCTGCGCCCGCTCGACCAGCAACTGAAAATCGCCAACGAAGAACGACTGCTGCTGCAGCAGCAGGCCAACCGCGAACTGATCCGCAACCTGGCACACGAGATCAAGAACCCGCTGGGCGGCATTCGCGGCGCGGCGCAGCTCCTGGAACACGAGCTGGGCGAACGCGACGATCTCAAGGAATACACCGAAGTCATCAAGGAGGAGGCGCTCCGGCTGCAGTCGCTGGTGGACCGCCTGCTGGCGCCGCATCGCCGCCACGTCTCGAGCGAGATCAACATTCACGAGGTGCTGGAGCGGGTGCGCAGCATCGTGCTGGCCGAATACCCGCAGGGGCTGATCATCTGGCGCGACTACGACATCAGCCTGCCGACGCTGGTGGCGGACAAGGAGCAGCTGATCCAGGTGGTGCTCAACATTACCCGCAACGCCATCCAGGCGATGAAGGGCAAGGGCGAGATCATCCTGCGCACGCGCGTGGCGCGCCAGGTCACGCTGGCGCGCAAGCGCTACACCCTGGCACTGAAATTGCAGATCATCGACAACGGCCCGGGCATTCCGGAAGAGATCCGCGACCACATTTTCTACCCGCTGGTCACCGGGCGCGCCGAGGGCACCGGCCTCGGCCTGACGCTGGCGCAGGCCTTCGTCCACCAGCACGGCGGCAGCATCGAGTTCGAGTCCCGCCCGGGCTGCACCTGTTTCACCGTGATGCTGCCGCTGGGCACCTAGCCCGCCCGCAGCACGCGACAATACATCGAGAGGGACACCATGCATACAAACCCGGTCTGGATCATTGACGACGACAAGGCGATCCGCTGGGTCCTGGAAAAGGCCCTGGCACGCGGCGGCATCGGCTTCGAGAGTTTCGCCAGCGCCGACGATGCGCTCAACGCCCTGTACGACGCGAGCCCGCGCGTCATCATCAGCGACATCCGCATGCCCGGCACCGACGGGCTGAAGTTCCTGTCGCGGGTCAAGCTGGAACACCCCGAGATTCCGGTCATCATCATGACCGCGCACTCCGACCTCGATTCGGCGGTGGCGGCCTTCCAGGGGGGCGCCTTCGAGTACCTGCCCAAGCCGTTCGACGTCGACCAGGCGACCGCGCTGATCGAGCGGGCCCTGGCGGAGACGCGCGGCCCCTCCGAAGCACCGAACGGCGAGGAGGAGATGCCGGCCTTGCTGGGCCAGGCCCCGGCGATGCAGGACGTGTTCCGCGCCATCGGCCGCTTGAGCCAGTCGAGCGTGACGGTGCTGATCACCGGCGAATCGGGCACCGGCAAGGAACGGGTGGCCGAGGCGCTGCACCGTCATTCGGTGCGCGCCAGCAAGCCGTTCATCGCGCTCAACACCGCCGCGATCCCGAAAGACCTGCTGGAGTCGGAGCTGTTCGGCCATGAGAAGGGCGCCTTCACCGGCGCGCTGGCGTCGCGCCGCGGCCGCTTCGAGGAGGCCGAGGGCGGCACGCTGTTTCTCGACGAGATCGGCGACATGCCGATCGAGCTGCAGACGCGCCTGCTGCGCGTGCTGTCCGACGGGCACTTCTACCGCGTCGGCGGCCACACCCCGATCAAGGCCAACGTGCGCGTGATCGCGGCGACGCACCAGAACCTGGAGGAGCGGGTCAAGAGCGGCCAGTTCCGCGAGGACCTGTTCCATCGCCTGAACGTGATCCGCCTGCGCCTGCCGCCGATGCGCGAGCGCAGCGAGGATATCCCGATCCTGACGCGCTACTTCTTGTTGCGCAGCGCCAAGAACCTGGGGGTGGAGCCGAAGCGCCTGTCCGACGCGGCGATGGAACTGGTGCGCCATTACCCCTTCCCCGGCAACGTGCGCCAGCTGGAAAACCTGTGCCAGTGGATCACGGTGATGGCACCGGGGCAGACGGTGGAGCTAAGCGACCTGCCGGCCGACATCCGCGACCCGGCGCTGCACCCGGTGCTGGAAGCCGGCGGCGAGGGCGTGGCCGGCCCGGCCACGGTGTTCGGCGGCGACTGGATGAAGGGCCTGGCCGACGAGGTGGCGCGCCGCCTGCGCGCCGGCGAGATCGGCATCATCGACGACCTGACGCGGCGCTTCGAGGAGACCTGCATCCGCAGCGGCCTGGCGCACACCGGCGGGCGCAAGGTGGAGGCGGCGCACCTGTTGGGCTGGGGCCGCAACACGCTGACGCGCAAGATCCAGGAGCTGGGCATGGAAGCGGCGCACGGCGAGGAAATGAACCACGGCTGAGCGCCCTCGCCCATCCCGACCCCGCAATGGGAAGTTTCCCCTCACCGCCCGCCGTCAGTACCGCGGGCGGTTTTTATTTGTCGGGACAGCGGCCTCGCTCTACAGCACCGACAGCCCCGGCAGCGTGGCGAAGCTGGTTTCGCGCACCGTGGCGAGGAAGTCCTGCATGTAGGCGCTCTGGGCGTCGCCCTCGCGCAGCGCGGCGTAGAGTTCGCTGTTGAGCCCGGCCGCGCCGATCGGCCGCGCCACCACGTAGCCGCGCTCGAGGTAGGGCTTGACCGCCCAGAACGGCAGCGCCGCGACGCCGCGCCGGCTCGCCACCAGCTGGATGATGGCGATAGTGAGTTCGCTGGTGCGGCGCGCCGGGTTGACGCCGGCCGGTGCCAGCACCTTGCGCACCAGCTCCAGCATGTCGTCCGGCACCGGGTAGCTGATCAGCGTCTCGCCGGCGAAATCCGCGGCCGACCAGCAGCGCCGCTCGGCGAGCGGATGATCGCGCGCCATGATCACCACCATCTCGTAGGCGAACAGCGGCTGGTGCACGATGCCGGGCTGAGCCTCGGCCTCGGAGACGATGGCGAGGTCGGCGCGCTGCGTCAGCAGCAAGCCGACCGGATCGGCATGAAAGCCCGACACGATATCGAGCTCGACCGCAGGCCAGTGCTGGCGGAAGGTATCCATCGCCGGCATCAGCCAGTCGAAACAGGTGTGGCACTCCACCGCCACGCGCAACTCCCCCGCCTCCCCCTGGCGCAGCCGCACCAGGTCGCGCTCCGCCGCCGCCACCTTGCCCACCAGCTCGCGCGCCAGCGTAAGCAGCCGCTCGCCGGCCAGGGTGAAGCGCAGCGGTTGGCTCTTGCGCTCGAACAAGGCCAGACCGTAGTGCTCCTCCAGCTGCTTGAGCTGGTGCGACAGCGCCGACTGCGTCAGGAACACGCGCCGCGCCGCCTGCGACACGCTGCCGGTTTCGGCCAACGCCAGCAGGGTCTTGAGATGGCGGATTTCCAGGGCACTGTTGTTCATGAATGAAATCGATACAAAACGTAAAAATAATGAGTTTGTATCATACAGCAAAACCGCTCATGCTTGGCTCCAACGATTTTCGATTCTGCCTTTAACTTCCCTATCGATGACAAGCCTGCTTCAGTAGGCGAGCGAGCCAAAACAGCTTGAGCGCCGCCAGCGCACAGGAACCGGAATGGACACGTAGTCCATGAGGATTCCGAGCACTGCCGGCGCTCAAGACGTGAAGGCGCAGCCGCCTAATGGAGCAGGCTCCACAGGAGCATTGCCATGACTACTATCCATCTGCTCGGCTTCCCGCGTATCGGCGCCCGGCGCGAACTGAAGCAACTGCAGGAAAACTACTGGCAGCAGACCATCGACGAGGCCGCGCTGCTCAAGGGCGCGCGCGAGCTGCGCCAGCGCCACTGGCTGCTGCAGAAGGGTGCCGGCGTCGAGCTGGCACCGGTCGGCGACTTTTCGCTATATGACCACGTGCTCGACGCGCAGATCCTGGTGGGCGCCCTGCCCGCGCGCTTCGGCTTCGACGCCACCGCCCTCACCACCGCGCAGTACTTCGAGCTGGGACGCGGCAACGCCCACCAGCCGGCACTGGAGATGACCAAGTGGTTCGACACCAACTACCACTACCTGGTACCGGAATGGCACGCCGACACGGCGTTTTCGGCCAACCCCGCAGCGCTGCTGGCGCAGCTGGGCGAGGCACAGGCGCTCGGCCTCAAGGCGAAGCCGGTGCTGCTCGGCCCGCTGACCCTGCTGTGGCTGGGCAAGGTCAAGGGTGCCGCGTTCGACCGCCTCACCCTGCTGCCGGCGCTGCTCGAGTGCTACCGCGAACTGCTGGCCGCGCTGGCCGCCGCCGGCGCCGAGTGGGTGCAGCTCGACGAGCCGATCCTGGCGCTCGACCTGCCGCCCGACTGGCTCGCCGCATTCGCGCCGAGCTATCAAAGGTTGGCCGAAGCCCCGGTGAAACTGCTGCTGGCGAGCTACTTCGGCAGCGTGGCCGAGCACGCCGAGCTGCTGAAAGCCCTGCCGGTGGCCGGGCTGCACCTCGACCTGGCTCGCGCCCCGCAGCAACTCGACGCCTTCCTCGCCGACTGGCCCGCCGACAAGGTGCTGTCCGCCGGGGTGATCGACGGGCGCAACGTGTGGCGCGCCGACCTCGGCGCCCTGCTGACGCCGCTCGAAGCGGCACGGGCACGACTGGGCGAACGGCTGTGGCTGGCGCCGAGCTGCTCGCTGCTGCATTGCCCGGTGGACCTGGCGCAGGAACTCGCCCTCGACGTCGAGGTGAAGATCTGGCTCGCCTTCGCGGTGCAGAAGCTCAACGAGCTGAAGCTGCTGAAGCGCGGCCTGCTCGACGGCCGTGACGCCATCGCGTCGGAACTGGCCGGCAGCGACCACGCCCAGGCTTCGCGCCGCGCCAGCCCGCGTATCCACCGCCCGACGGTGCAGGCGCGACTGGCGGCGCTCGCCGGCGGCGGCGACCAGCGCCACCGCCCCTACCCGCAACGTGTCGCCGCGCAGCGCACCTGGCTGAACCTGCCCGTGCTGCCCACCACCACCATCGGCTCGTTCCCGCAGACCGCCGCGATCCGCGCCGCGCGTGCCGCCTTCAAGCAAGGCGAGCTGGAGGCCGCCGGCTACGACGCGGCGATGCGCCGCGAGATCGAACTCGCCATCCGCCGCCAGGAAGCCCTCGGCCTCGACGTGCTGGTGCACGGCGAAGCGGAGCGCAACGACATGGTGGAATATTTCGGCGAACAGCTGTCCGGCTACGCCTTCACCCGCTACGGCTGGGTGCAGAGCTACGGCAGCCGCTGCGTCAAGCCGCCGATCATCTACGGCGACGTCGAACGCCCCGCCGCGATGACGGTGCGCTGGGCGGTGTACGCGCAGAGCCTGACCTCGCGTCCGGTCAAGGGCATGCTGACCGGCCCGGTGACGATGCTGCAGTGGTCGTTCGTGCGCGACGACCTGCCGCGTAGCGAGGTGTGCCGACAGATCGCGCTGGCCTTGAACGACGAGGTGCTCGAGCTGGAAAACGCCGGCATCCGCGTGCTCCAGATCGACGAGCCGGCCTACCGCGAGGGCCTGCCGCTGAAGCGCGCCGAGTGGCCGGCGTACCTGGCCTGGGCCAGCGCGGCGTTCCGGCTCTGCTGCGCCGGTCTCGACGACGCCACGCAGATCCACACCCACATGTGCTATTCGGAGTTCAACGACATCCTGCCCGCGATCGCCGCGATGGACGCCGACGTCATCACCATCGAGACCTCGCGCTCGGACATGGAGCTCTTGAGCGCCTTCGGCGACTTCGCCTACCCCAACGAGATCGGGCCGGGGGTGTACGACATCCACAGCCCGCGCGTGCCGGGCGAGCAGGAGATCGAGGCCCTGCTGGAGAAGGCGCTGGCGGTGATCCCGGCCGAGCGGCTGTGGGTCAACCCCGACTGCGGCCTGAAGACGCGCGGCTGGCCGGAAGTGGAAGCGGCGCTGGCGCACATGGTGGCGGTGGCGCGCCGCCTGCGCGCCCGTCTCGCCGAAACCGTGGCCTGAGCATCCTCCGCAAAATGAACGAAGGGCACCGTCGCCAAACGGTGCCCCTGCGTCTTGCCCAAGCCAGACTGAAGCTTAGAGCCGCTAACAAAACCCAGCACAGCGGTCTTGGCTAGGCGCACGGCCGCAGACAGTACAAGTAGTACGGCAAGTGTTTACTGGGCGAATCGAAAGATTCGCACGCGAGCGCAACAACGCCAAGAGGGTTTGGTGAGCGGCTCTTATTCGCTGCTGGTCAGCATGCCCGGCGTCATCATGACCTTGAGCCGCACCGACTCGAAACCGTGGCGCTCGCGGTGGTTGAGCCACCAGATCGCCCCCTTCTTCACGCTCCACAGGTCGGGCTGGCCCGACATCAGCTGTGCCGCCAGCCGGCCGAGGTAGGGCTGGTGCCCGACCACGACCACGGTCTTGCCCGGCTCGGGCCAGCCAGCCGCCTCGAGCACGCTCTCCGGCGAAGCGTCGGGATTGATCTCGGGCAGCACTTCGTAACTCTTCATCAGGAAGGCGGCGGTCTGCTGCGAGCGGCGCGCCTCCGACGCCAGCAGGGTGAATTCGCGCGGCAGGCGCACGCGCAGCCACGCCGCCATCAGGTGCGCCTGCTGCTGCCCCTTGCGCGTCAGGCGCCGCGCCAGATCGTCCGCGCCGTCTTCCGCCTCGGCGTGGCGCCACAAAATCAGGTCCATGTCGTCCTCCTCGCTCCTTGTCGTTATCGCCCCGTTCCAGCATAGCGCCGGGGCAGGCAGACGGGCAGTGTAACCAGACCGGATGTCAGCTTGGTGTCAACGCGCTTAAAGGTGCATGAAGCCGAGCACGATCGGCACCAGCACCGCCGTCACCAGCCCGTTCAGTCCCATCGCCAGGCCGGCGAAGGCGCCCGCCGTTTCCGACAGCAGGAACACGCGCGCGGTTCCGATGCCGTGCGCCGCAATGCCGGTGGCCACGCCCATCACCAGGTCGTCGTCGAGGCGCAGCCGGGAGAACAGCGGCTTGACGACGACCGCCCCGAAGATGCCGGAGACGATGACGAAGGTCACCGCCAGCGCCGGGATGCCGCCGATGTGCTCGGCGATGCCGATGGCGATCGGCGTGGTCACCGCACGCGGCATCAGCGACAGCAGGATTTGGTGCGGTAAGCCGAACGCCGCGCCGAGTCCCACCGCGCTGAGGATGCCGGTGAGACTGCCGGCGAGCAGGGTCAGCGACAACGGCAGCGCGGCGCGCTTGAGCCGCGACAGGTTGTGGTAGAGCGGAATCGCCAGCCCCACCGTGGCCGGGCCCAGCAACAGCTGGATGAACTGCGCCCCCTTCATGTACTCGGCGGGCGAGATGCCGCAGCCCAGCAGCACCGCGATCACCAGCAGGCTGCCGATCAGCACGCTGTTGGTGAGCGGATGGCCATGGGCACGGCGGTTGAGCCACAGCGCCAGGCGGTAGGCGGCCAGCGTCAGGCCGAGGCCGAGCAGCGGCGAGCCGCGCAGCCATTCCAATGCCGGGGTGACGTTCATGCCGCGCTCCCCCGCCGCCGGCGCGCCAGCAGCAACTTGAGCAGCACCGCCGGCACCAGCAGCGTGATCAGCGTGGCGCCGGCGAGCGTCGCCAGCAGCGACCAGCCGTGCGCCGTCAGCAACGACCAGTAGACGATCACGCCGGCGCAGGCCGGGATGAACAGCAGCGAAAAATGGCCGAGCAGCTGCGGCACGTGCGTGTTCAGGCTGGCGGGAATGCCCTTCTTCGCGCACAGCGTCAGAAACAGCAGCAGCATGCCGAGCACCGCGCCGGGCAGCGGCAAGGCCAGGCTGCGACAGATCAGCTCGCCGGCGAGCTGGTAGCCGATCAGCCAGATCAGGGTTTCGATCACGATTCGATCCAATCAAGGTCAACAGAGGTAACGCCCACTCCAGCAGGCGAGCGGGCCGAAGCCGCCGGGCGCAGAGACACTGCGGGGGTGGCGTAAAGCCCCCCGCCCGGGCTAACGGGGGCCTGCGCCCACCGAGCAATCTGCACCGTGTCAGCCGGGAACGCGCTTCCGCCCCCCCAAAGCGCCCAAGACGCCACGGCGCCGCCGGCTCCCGCGACGGGCCTTCCACCATAACAAAATCACCGCGTCTGCACGACCGCGGGTTAACCCTCGCACGCGACACCCCGTGCCGTGCCGCAGGCTGAAACAGGACAGCGTTCGGCGGCTTTGGCATAATGCGCGCCATGCTTCCGGATACCGCTTGGGCTGCCACGCCCCCCTCCCTGCCGCCGGCCCTGTCGAGCTGCCTGACCGAGCCCGGCTCGCTCACCGAGCGGCTGATGCACTGCGGCCACGCTTTCGCCGTCCGCGTGCTGGCGCAGGGCGACGACCGCGTCCACGCCGACGAGGTGGAACTGCTCGGGCTGCCCGCCGGCGCCGCGCTTTACGCCCGCCACGTGGCGCTGACGCTGGACGACACCCCGGTGGTGGTGGCGCGCAGCGTCACCCGCCTCGCCTGCCCGGCCTGGCACCCGATCCTGCAACGCGGCAGCCGCTCGCTCGGCTTCACCCTGTTCGGCGGCCACGCCGGCATCGTGCGCGAGCCGCTGGCCTACCGCGAGATCGACGCCTCCCACCCGCTGTTCGCGCTGGCGCAGGCGCACGACCCGGCTTCGGCCAACCTTTACCCCGCGCGCCGCTCGCGCTTCCTGCTGGCAAACACCCCGCTGATCGTGTGCGAGCTGTTCCTGCCGGCACTGGAGAGATTCCTGCCATGAACGCCCGCCTCGCCGACCGCTTCACCGTCTACAGCCAGCTGATGCGCATCGACAAGCCGATCGGCACCCTGCTGTTGCTGTGGCCGACGCTATGGGGGCTGTGGCTGGCCGGCAACGGCCGCCCCGACGCCCTGGTGGTGACGATCTTCATCGCCGGCACCTTCCTGATGCGCTCGGCCGGCTGCGTCATCAACGACTACGCCGACCGCGACTTCGACGGCAAGGTGGAACGCACCAAGGCGCGCCCGTTCGCGCGCGGCGCCGTGAGCAAGAAGGAGGCGCTGCTGCTGGCCGCCGGGCTGTCGCTGATCTCCCTGCTGCTGGTGCTGCCGCTCAACCCGCTGACGCTGCTCTTGAGCGTGCCGGCGGTGTTCCTCGCCGGCAGCTACCCGTTCACCAAGCGCTTTCTGCCGATTCCACAGGCGTATCTGGGCATCGCCTTCTCCTTCGGCATCCCGATGGCCTTCGCCGCGCTCACCGGTCACGTGCCGATGATCGCCTGGCTGCTGCTGCTGGCCAATACCTTCTGGACCCTGGCCTACGACACCGAATACGCCATCACCGACAAGCCGGACGACCTCAAGATCGGCATCAAGACTTCGGCCATCACCTTCGGCGACTACGACGTGGCGGCGGTGATGCTGTGCCACGCCGTGTTCCTGGCGCTGATGGTGCTGGTGGGCCAGGAGGCGCACCTGGGCGCCGCCTACTACGCCGGGCTGGCGGTTTCCGCGCTGCTGATGGTGCAGCAGTACTTCGCCATCCGCGGGCGCGACCGCCAGCGCTGCTTCAAGTCCTTCCTCGACAACAACCGCGTCGGCGCGGCGATCTTCGCCGGGCTGGTGCTGGACTTCCTGCTGCACTGAGTTGTCCGAGTCGGAAAAGGAAAACGGGCCGTTTGGCCCGTTTTTGTTGGGTTCAATGCCCTCGAAACCCGTTCAGAATCTGTCGCGGGCAGCCCTCGGCGGGGTGAAGAGCCGCACAGAAACCGGAATGGATACGGCGTCCATGAGGATTTCCGATCGCTGAGCGAATCTCTGCGTGCACATCTTTAAAGATGTGCCCAGCGAAAGATTCGCACGCAGAGCGCATGAGCCCCGATCAGGGCTGCGCAGCAAGATTATGAATAGGTTCTCACGAGGTACGGAACGGCAGGCGATAACGCTGCCCTTCCACCTCCAGCGTCATGATCCAGTCCTGGCGCTGGCTCACGCACATCGGCAGCGTCACGCGCGCCTGCCAGCCGCCCGGCGCGGCCACGAAGCGATAGCGGTTGAAGCCCATGTCCATGTCGCGCATGCTGAACTCGGCTCCCGGCGCCTCCTTGGCTGCCCCGGTGAGGCGGATCTGGAACGGCTGCCCCGATTTGGCCGGGCTGGCGAACTGCAGCTGCATGCCGTTGGGCAGGCGGCAGCTGCTCTCGGCCGGGTCGCACGCCACCTCCTGCACCGCCGCCTCCGCCGGACGGCTCAGGTACCAGCTGATCAGCGCGAACTTCACCGCGCCCAGCAACACCAGCGCCACGCCGATGGTGGCCCACTTCAGCTGGGTGCGGGTCATCGCCACGCCCCTCGCATCAGCGCCACACCGTGCGCGCCGTGCGCGCGGGCATCACTCAGATCGGCAGCGCTCAGGCCGCCCAGCGCGTACACCGGCAGTGGCGTGCCGCCGGCCAGCCGGCACTCGAAGCCGTCCCAGCCCAGCGGCGCCGCGCCCGGATGGCTGGCGGTGGCCTTGACGTGGCCCAGCAGGGCGTAGTCCAGCCCCAGCTCGGCGGCCTGGTTCAATTCCGCGGTCGAGTGCACCGACGCCCCCACCCAGGCGAACGCCGGTCGCGCCGTGGCTTCGGCCAACCTCTTGCCGTTCAGGTGCACGCCGTCCACCGGCCAGCCGGCCAGCCAGGCCGGGTCGGCGTTGACCACGACCTTGCCACCCCGCGGGTGCACGATGGCCACCACGCGCTCGGCCAGCGCCGCCAGTTCATCGCGCCCCAGCTGCGGCTCGCGCAGCTGGATCAGCGTCAGCTCGGGCCGCGCTTCCAGCGCCTCGAGAAAGGCCTCGACGCCGATCTCGTGCGCGCAGCTGATGGCGTACACGTCCGGCAGCTCCAGCGACTTCAGGATCGGCCCGTTGGCCGGCAGCATCGGCCCCACGGTGTAGTGCCCCGGCTGCTGCCAGGCGAAGGCCTGCTCCTCGTGCGGCTGCGGTGTGCCATCCCAGGCCCAGATACGGTAGAAGGTCAGGTGCACCGAGGCGTGCTCGTAATGATGCACCTTGGTCAGCCACGGCGTGGCGTGGGTGACGGTGATGCCCATCTCCTCCTGGAACTCGCGCACCAGCGCCGCGAACGGCGCCTCGCCCGGCTCCACCTTGCCGCCGGGAAACTCCCAGTAACCGGCGTAGGGCTTGCCTTCGGGACGGCTGCCGAGCATGAACGAGCCGTCCGGGCGCATCAGCGCGCCGGCGACGACGGGAATGATTTTGTGATCGGACTGCATGGGGGAACCGGAAAGCGATGGATGGCCGGAATGATAGCGCGTCGGGGCGGCTTTGTGTCGGACGGGGCGGATAAGTACCGGTTCTAGCAGGATTCTCCGCTCGGTCGAGGCCGCACGCGGAAAGGTTGGCCGAAGCCGCCGCCGTGGCATAGGCTGAACGATGGCCGAACCGCGCCGCAGGAGACCGCCCCATGAGCAAAGTATTCTTCGACGTTGCCGTCTCGCTCGACGGCTATATCGCCGGGCCCCATGCCCACCCGCACAACCCGCTGGGCGACGGCGGTCTCGGGCTGCACCAGTGGATGTTCCAGACCGCCACCTTCCACGAACGCCTCGGCAGCGGCGGCGGCGAGCGCTCGCCCGACGACGCGCTGGTGCGTCACGTGTTCGAGCGCGCCGGCGCCTACGTGCTGGGCCGGCGCATGTTCGACGAAGGCGAAGTCGGCTGGCCCGAGAACGCGCCGTTCCGCGCCCCGGTGTTCGTGCTGACGCACACCGCGCGCGAACCGTGGGTGCGGCCCGGCGGCACCACCTTCTACTTCGTCACCGACGGCATCGACAGCGCCCTCGCCCAGGCGCGGGCCGCCGCCGGCGACAAGGACGTGCGCATCTCCGGCGGTGCGAACACCATCCGCCAGTACCTCGCCGCCGGCCTCGTCGACGAGTTCACCCTGCACCTCGCGCCGGTGCTTCTCGGCGGTGGCGCGCGGCTGTTCGAGCCGCTCACGCCTGAGCAGCTCCGGGTCGAGCAGACGGCGGTGAGCCACTCCCCGCTCGCCACGCACCTCAGCTACCGGGTCATTACGGATACACCGCGCTGACGCCAGGTCAGTCCCTGGCCCACGCGAGCGCAACGATCAAAAGCGCCCACGCCTTCGCGGCGGGCGCGAAAAGGAGCCCTCATGCGAAAGATCATCGTATCCGAGTTCGTGACGCTGGACGGCGTCATGGAAGCCCCCGGCGGCGAACCCGGCCACCCGCACAGCGGCTGGGTGCGCGACTTCATGGGCCCCGAGCAGCTGCGCTACAAGCTCGACGAAGTGCTCGAGGCCGAATCGCTGCTGATCGGGCGGATCACCTACGAATCGTTCGCCGCCGCCTGGCCGCAACGCTCGCAACCCGGCCACGGCGCCGACCCGGACCTGAAGCGAGTCGCCGAGCAGCGCAGCGAGATGCAGCAGTTCGCCGACAAGATGAACGCCATGCCCAAGCACGTCGCCTCCACCACGCTGCGCGATCCGCAATGGAACAACTCGCACGTGATCGGCGGCGACGTCGCCGGGGCAATCGCCCGGCTCCAGCAGCAGGAAGGTGGCCCGATGCTGGTGATCGGCAGCCGAACGCTGGTGCACACACTGATGGCGCACGACCTCGTCGACGAGTACCGCATCATGATCTTCCCGGTGCTGCTCGGCAGCGGTCGGCGGCTGTTTCCCGACTCGCCCGACAAAACGGTGTTGCGGCTGACGGACAGTCGAGTGTTTCCATCGGGAGTGGTGGTACATAGCTATTGTCGGGCTGGCGGGTAGGTTGGGCTGAACACAGTGAAGCCCGGCATTGCCTCGTTAAATGCAGGCAGACCTTTTTGAAGGCGGCTGATTGGCTGGGCTTGCCGGTCCCGCCCGGCAGGCGGGTCAAGGGAATTGCGTGGCCAATTCCCTTGACAATCCCAAGGCCACCCCCACGACCCCCGCCCTTCGGGTTCCCGGTCACAAGCCGTCTGGCAAGGCGCTGGTGGAACTCGCCATTCGCTAGCGTCGAATGGCTCAAACAGCCGCCAGCTTAAAACCTTGCCAGCCAGCTTGCGCCCGGCGGGGATCAAGAGGGCCAACCCTAGCTACCGACCAACGCACTCTAGACACTCACAAAGTTGGCCAAAACTCCCAACTGCTGGGACACCATGACCGCACCACCGTGACCAGCACCCCTCACAAGCCGCCGAGTAAAACGCTTTGGCAAGGTTTTAAGAGGCTGGCTGTTCGACGCCGGGCGACGTTAGCGCCCGGCTAGTTCCAGCCGCGCCTTGCCAAAGCGTTTTGCGAGGGAACCCGCAGGGCGGCTTGTCGGGGTGGCCTTTGGGGATGCAAGGGGCTTTGGCCACGAAAAGCCTACTTGCCCGCCAGCCGGGCGGGACCGGCAAACCCAGCGCACCATCTGGTCATACCGGGATAAAACTTTAGCTGTATGATGAAGGGATATAAGAAATCATAAAGCCATATAGTTAGACACACGGCGCCCCGTGAGAGAGAAACTAAAACAATGGAGCAAATTAAGTGTCTGTTTCTGCATTAAACGTCAATGTATCAATTGCGCAGCCATTTGTTGTTGCGGGTGTTCCTTTCACGCTCACAACGACCTTTGAGAATAACCACGAAGGCCCGATTGAGGTGCTTTTTCTGTCATATCACGTCCCATATGACGTTCAATGGATTCAGGAACAGAAATACACAGACCGGTTCGAGGGGCTTAAATCAAACAAACTGAAATCCATTCTATTTTCCAATACATCGTGGAAAGCAGGCATTAGCGCGCCGGGTCAAGCTATGTATTATGGGCACGCCGACAGCCATTACGAAACATCCGTCTTTGATCTTCTGCCTGGCGAGTCAGGAACATACTCTTTCTCGTCATATGTAAGGCGTTGGTTGTTTGCCTCGGGTGGTGAACTCGTCTTCCCTGGACAGGTTAAGTATCGATACAAAGACGAAATCCACTATCACACTTTCGAGGTGCGTTTTACCCTTCGACCACCTCTACTAGCAAACGGAATTGGATCAATTGTCGGATCCATTGCTGGACCAATCGCCAAAGGGCTAAGAGATCAGGGCCCCACCTTCTTCTCATCAATTGGCATCACATTCATAGCAGGCGTAACGCTTACAGCCATTCTTTCGCTTGTAGCCGTTATATATTCATCAAGAAAAACTGGCGAAGCTCAACCTATTATCACTGTCGAAGATTTCTGGGGAGGATTTCTTGTCGGCTTCCTAATCGGTTTCACGGGCAATGAGCTTTTTGGCAAGCTCGTCCCAATTCCAAACAGTTAGCCCAGCATCGAATTTAAAGTGCAACAAATAGGCGATGGCAGCCCCATTCCTTTGGTCTAATACTCCATTGCTGCGGACGCTGGGTAATTTACTTTGCTTCGAACTAGTATTTTTACGCTGGCGCTGCTGAATTTCACGAGCCCTCTCACTCCGCCCGCCGCTCTTCCTCCCCGCGCCCCGCCCAGTCGCAGGCAAACTGCCACGCCACCCGTCCGGAACGGCTGCCCCGCGTCAGGCTCCACTGCAGCGCCGCACGCTCGGCCTCGGCGTCCATCGCCAGCCCGAAGTGCTGCAGCCACTGCCCCACCGCCGCGAGGTAGGCGCGCTGGTCGAAGGGGTAGAACGACAGCCACAGCCCGAAGCGGTCAGACAGCGACACCTTCTCCTCCACCGCCTCGCCGGGGTGGATTTCGCCGTCGTGCTGCTGGGTCTGGCGGTTGTCGCTCATGCGCTCCGGCAGCAGGTGGCGGCGGTTGGAGGTGGCGTACACCAAGAGGTTGTCGGCACGACGCGCCAGTCCGCCGTCGAGCGCGGTCTTGAGCGCCTTGTAGCCGTCGTCGCCTTCCTCGAACGACAGGTCGTCGCAGAACAGGATGAAACGCTCGGAACGGGTGGCCACCAGGTCGACGATCAGGGCGAGGTCGGCGAGGTGATCCTTGTCGACCTCGATCAGGCGCAGCCCCTGCTCGGCGAACTCCGGCAGCAGCGCCTTGATCAGCGATGACTTGCCGGTGCCGCGCGCGCCGGACAACAGCACGTTGTTGGCCGGGCGGCGCTCGATGAACTGGCGCGTGTTGCGCACCAGCTGGGCGAGCTGGCGGTCGATGTGGGTGAGGTCGGAGAGTCGCACGCTGTGTGGCGCGGGCAGCGCTTCGAGCCAGCCCGCCATGCCCTGGCGGCGCCAGCGGAAGGCCCGGGCGCTCCAGTCCGGCTCGGGGCGGGCTGGCGGCAGCAGCGGCTCGAGGCGCGCCAGCAGGGCTTCGGCGCGGGTGAGGAAGGATTCCAGCTTGTCCATGAGTCTCATTCTTTCTCTTGAAGGTTGGCCTGGCGAAGCGCAAACGGAGGGCGTAAAAAAGGCCGGTTACCCGGCCTTAATCTTACAAACGGTTCCGGCCTCGGCGCGAGTCACAGCAGCTGGAGTGCGACCCCAAACGCAGGATGGATGGAGCAAGGCGAAACCCATCGCTCAACTGATGGGTTACCGCAGCGACTGCCTCCACCCATCCTACGGCGGCTCGAGACGCGCAGGCGCAGCCGCCTTATGCTCAGTCGCGCAGCGTGATTACCGGCCAGCTCTTTTCCTCGGCGTGCGCGCGCAGCGTGGCGTCCGGGTCGACCGCCACCGGGTGGCTGACGATGGACAACAGCGGGATGTCGTTGCGCGAGTCGCTGTAGAAGAAGCTCTGGTCGTAGCTCGCCAGCGTTTCGCCGCGCTGGGCGAGCCAGTCGTTGAGGCGGGTGATCTTGCCGTCCTGGTAGCTCGGCACCCCGGTGGGCTTGCCGGTGTAGTTGCCGTTCTCGTCCACTTCCAGTTCCACCGCGATGAGGTGCTCGACGCCCAGTTCGGCGGCGATCGGCCCGGTAATGAAGCGGTTGGTGGCGGTGATGATCAGCACCACGTCGCCCTGCGCCTCGTGCGCGGCCAGGAGTTCGCGCGCCTTCTGCGGGATGATCGGCTTGATGTGCTCTTCCAGATAGTCGGCATGCAGCGCGGCCAGTTCCTCGCGGCTGAAGCGCGTCAGAGGCTGCAGCTGGAAGTCGAGGAATTCGTAGATGTCGAGCGTGCCGGCCTTGTACTGTTCGTAGAAGTAATCGTTCTGGCGCGCGTGGTGCTCGGGGTCGAGCAGGCCACGCTTGATCAGGAATTTCGGCCACTCGGTATCGGAGTCGCCGGCGATGAGGGTGTTGTCGAGATCGAAAAGGGCGAGGTTCATGGTTCCGTTGGGGCGGTGTGAAGGATATTCTTGACCAGCGGCACGGTGATCGGACGGCGCAGCGCCAGCGAATAACGGTCGAGCAGATCGAGCATGCCGATCAGGCTGGAGAGGTCGCGCCGCCAGTGCGTGAGCAGGTAACGGAACACGTCGTCGGGAATCGCCAGCTGACGCTCGGCGGCGTGGGCGTGCAAGGCCGCCAGCTTGTCGGCGTCGGACAACGGCTTGACCTCGAACACCAGGCCCCAGCCCAGGCGGGTACGCAGGTCGTCGCGCACCGCCAGCGCCATCGGCGGCAGGCGCCCGGCCATCAAGAGGCGGCTCTCGCCGCCCTCTTTCAGCGAGTTGTAGAACGAGAACAGCGTGATCTGGTCGTCCGGCGCCAGGTCGTCGACGTGGTCGACGGCGATGAAGCTGGCTTCGCGCGCGAAGTCGGGCAGGTGCTCGCGCTGGCCGTCGAGGTAGATCGAGGCGCGCCCCAGCGTCTCGGCGTGGGCGATCCAGGCCTGCAGCAGGTGGGTCTTGCCGCTGCCCGGTTCGCCCCAGAGGTAGATGAACCGCTCGTCGCCCGGATGGGTGAGCGCCGTGATCACTTCCCGGTTGCGTTCGGCGACGAAATTGTCGAAGGCGGGAAGCGGTGTGGGCGTGAGATCGAGAATCAGCTGGTCCAAAATAAGCGCAGGGCCGGAATAAGTAGTCCATTTCATCAGGCGGCTGCGCCTTCGCATCTCGAGCGCCGGCAGTGCTCGGAATCCTCATGTACTTCATGTACATTCCGGTTCCTGTGCGCTGGCAGCACTCAACCTGCTTTGGCTCGCTCGCTTGCTGAAATAGGCTGCAAGTCGTCAAAAGCCTGATTTTACGCTGATCCGCCGGGGTCGCGAAACCCGCAGGCCACACTCGCAACGCCCCAGCGCGTCCGCGACGGCAAAAAAGCGGCGGCACAGCAGCGTTCCCGGCAAAATTCGGTTAAAATACAGGCGCTTTTTTTCGCCCGCGACCGGAAAACCCGTTGCCGGCGGATACCCCAATCGGTTTGTTTCACCCGGCGAGCGCCTCCCGGGAGCTGAAACCGGCGCCTGGCGCCGGCTCGGACTCCACCGTGCGCGGGCCTCGCGGGGTGAAGAGCACAGACGCCGGAATTGACCGAACCGGTCAATGAGGCTGTCGCACGGCGCAGCAGCCCAGACCCGGGCCGCGCAGCAAGATTATGAACAGAAAGTGAGCTGACCTTGAACACCACGTCCCTCAGTTACCGTGATGCCGGCGTCGACATCGACGCCGGCGACGCGCTCGTCGAAAACATCAAGCCGTTCGCCAAGCGCACCATGCGCCCGGAAGTCCTCGGCGGCCTCGGCGGTTTCGGCGCACTGGTGGAAATCTCCAAGAAATACCAGGAACCGGTACTGGTTTCCGGCACCGACGGCGTCGGCACCAAGCTCAAGCTCGCCTTCGACTGGAACAAGCATGACACCGTCGGCATCGACCTGGTGGCGATGAGCGTCAACGACATCCTGGTACAGGGTGCCGAGCCGCTGTTCTTCCTCGACTACTTCGCCTGCGGCAAGCTCGACGTTCCCCAGGCCACCGACGTGATCAAGGGCATCGCCGCAGGTTGCGAGCAGGCCGGTTGTGCGCTGATCGGCGGTGAGACCGCCGAGATGCCGGGCATGTACCCGGTGGGCGAATACGACCTGGCCGGTTTCGCCGTCGGCGTGGTGGAAAAGAGCAAGGTCATCACCGGCCGCGACATCAAGCCGGGCGACGTGGTGCTGGGCCTGAAATCCAACGGCGTGCACTCCAACGGCTACAGCCTGGTGCGCAAGATCATCGAGCGCGCCCAGCCGGAGCTGGATGCCGAATTCGACGGCGGCAAGACCCTGCGCGAAGCCATCATCGCCCCGACCCGCATCTACGTGAAGCCGCTCTTGGCGCTGATGCAGCAGCTCAACGTCAAGGGCATGGCGCACATCACCGGCGGCGGCATCACCGAGAACACGCCGCGCGTACTGCCGGAGAACACCGTGGCGCAGATCGACGCCAAGAGCTGGGAGCTGCCGAAGCTGTTCCAGTGGCTGCAGGCCGAAGGCAATGTCGACGCCCAGGAAATGTACCGCACCTTCAACTGCGGCATCGGCATGGTGGTGATCGTGGATGCCGCCGACGCCGACCAGGCCGCGGCCATCCTGACCGAGCAGGGCGAAACGGTATCGCGCATCGGCGTGATCCGCGCGCGCAACGGTGACGAGCACCAGACCCAGGTAAACTGAGCGTCCCCGTTTGAAACACAACGCCGCTGGCTGACGGGCTGGCGGCGTTTGTCTTTGGTAGACTGACTGCGGCAAGGACGCTTGCCCACGTTCAAGCACCATGAAAAACATCGTCATCCTGATTTCCGGGCGCGGCTCCAACATGCAGGCCATCGTCGAGGCGCAGATTCCCGGTGCCAACATCGCCGCGGTGATCAGCAACCGCCCCGACGCCGCGGGTCTCGCCTGGGCCGCCGAACGCGGAGTGCCCACCGCCGCGCTCGACCACAAGGCCTTCGCCAGCCGCGAAGCGTTCGATGCCGCGCTGGCCGAGCTGATCGACGGCTACGCCCCGGACCTGGTGGTGCTGGCCGGCTTCATGCGCATTTTGACCCCGGACTTCACGCGCCGTTACGAAGGCCGCATGCTGAACATCCATCCCTCGCTACTGCCCTCGTTCACCGGCCTGCACACCCACCAGCGCGCCATCGACATGGGCTGCAAGGTGGCCGGCTGCACCGTGCACTTCGTCACTGCCAATCTCGACCACGGTCCGATCGTGGCGCAGGGGGTGGTGACGGTGCTGGACGACGACAGCGAGGACACCCTGGCGGCGCGCGTGCTGAAGATCGAGCACCAGCTGTACCCGGAGGCGGTACGCCGCTTCGTCGCCGGCGAGCTGGCCATCGTCGACGGCCGCGTCAAAGGCCGCGCCCAGGACGCCGGACAATGGCTGATTTCGCCCTCCCTGAACTGAGCCATGGCGCTTGGCGGGAACGTCCCGCCTCCCGCGCCGCTCGAATAGCCATGCGACTCTACCGTCCCCTGCTGCTGGCACTGGCGCTCTCGCTGCTGCTGCACCTGGGCGTGCTGCTGTCCGGTCATCTGCCGCACGCCGCGAGCCTGCCGGAACCGGCCAAGCTGCAGCCCTTGTCGGTGGCGATGCAGGCGATGACGCTGGCCCCGGAAGACGGCCCCGCGCCGGCCGCGGCCCCGTCCAGCGGGCTGGTGGCCGTCCCCGCCGCGCACACCCCGGGCGTCAAGCGCCACCACCGCGCCCGCGTCGCGCACCGCGCCGATGCCGCATCCGCCCCCGTCGCCGAAGCGCCCCCGGCGGCCAAAGACATGCTGGCCGCCGCCATGGAAGCCCCCGCCGCCAAAGACGCGCCGGCCACCGCCGAGCCCAGCCCGGCCGCGCCGCCGGCGGAACAGCAGGCCAACGGCAACAGCGAACCCGCCGCACCGCCGCCGCAAGCCGGCGACAGCACCGCTCTGGAAGCCAAGGGCGCCGCCAAGACGCGCCGCTTTCCCGACAACTCGCGCGTCGACTACCAGATCTACTACGGCAGCCTAATGGCCGGCCACGGCGAGATCAGCTGGCAACGCAGCGGCGCCAACTACACCCTGGACGCGCGCCTGACGCCGATCATCGGCCCCCACCTGCGCTACCAGTCGCGCGGCAGCGTCGGCAAGCGCGGGCTGACTCCACTCGCCTACCAGGCCTGGCGCGGCGACAGCGAACGCGAATCGGCGCGCTTCGACTGGAGCGCCAACACCCTCGCCTACGGCGACCACGGCGACAAGCAGGCCGAACTCGCCCCCGGCACGCAGGACATCCTGAGCCTGGGCTACCAGCTGGCGCTGACCGGCGGCAGCCTGTTGCCGCCGCAACAACGCATCACCACCGGCAAGAAGGTGTACGACTACCCGCTGGCGCCGGCTGGCGAAACCCGCTACCCGCCCGACCACGGCACGCTGCGCGTGGTCGTGTTCCGCGCCAAGAACGGCGACGACGTGACCGAATTCTGGCTGGCGCCGGACTTTGCCAACCTGCCGGTGCGCATCCTGCGCATCGACAAGGACAAGACACTGGACCAGCGCGCCCGCCGCATCGACATCAACGGCAAGACCGTCTGGTCTCTGTCGGAAAACCCCTAACGGAACCACGATGATCAACCAGACCCAGCTCTTCCACATCGAAACCGTGCTCGGCAAGATGGTCCGCTTCGACCGTCCCGCCGACGCCGTGCTGAGCGCCTACTTCCGCGAGCACGCCAACCTCGGCGCCAACGACCGCCACGTCATCGCCGAAACCGCCTTCGCCTGCCTGCGCCGCTTCAGCCAGCTCAAGGCGGTGATCGCGCCGCAGAAGCCCACCCCGCGCCGTCTCGCGCTGGCCACGCTGGCGCGCGTGCGCGGGCTCAACCTGAAGGAATTCGGCGGCAGCCTGAAGGAAGAGGAACGCAACTGGGTGGCCGAGCTCAAGGGCAAGACGTTGCCGGACGAACTGCCGGTGCAGGCCGAACTGCCGGCCTGGGTGATCGAAAGGTTGGCCGAAGACACCCCGGAACAGATCATCGCGCTGGGACGCGGCATGATCGAGGGCGCGCCGCTCGACCTGCGCGTCAACACCCTGAAGATGAAGCGCGACGACGCCCTGCTGGCCTTGCGCCGCGACGGCTTCGAGGCCGAGCCGACGCCGTTTTCGCCCATCGGCATCCGCCTCAAGGGCAAGCCGGCGCTCAACCGCCACCCGCTGTTCAAGGACGGCAGCATCGAGGTGCAGGATGAAGGCAGCCAGCTCCTGGGCCTGATCACCGGCGCGCGCCGCGGCGAGATGGTGGTGGACTTCTGCGCCGGCGCCGGCGGCAAGACGCTGCTGTTGGGCGCACAGATGGCCTCCACCGGCCGCCTCTACGCCTTCGACGTGTCGGAAAAGCGCCTCGCCAACTTCAAGCCGCGCCAGGCCCGCTCCGGCCTGTCCAACGTGCACCCGCAGCTGATCGCGCACGAGAACGACACCCGCGTCAAGCGCCTGGCCGGCAAGGCCGACCGCGTGCTGGTGGACGCCCCCTGCTCCGGCCTCGGCACCTTGCGCCGCAACCCCGACCTGAAATTCCGCCAGAGCCCGGAGAGCGTGGCCGAACTCAACGCCAAGCAGGCCTCCATCCTCGCCTCGGCGAGCCGCCTGGTGAAGGCCGGCGGACGCCTGGTCTACGCCACCTGCAGCCTGTTGCCGCAGGAAAACCAGGCCATCGTCGAAGCCTTCCTGGCCGAGCACCCCGACTTCACACTGGTGCCGGTATCGGACGTGCTGGCGGAACAGAAGATTCCGCTGGAGATGGGCGACTACCTGGCGCTGCGTCCGGATCGTCACAACACCGACGGCTTCTTCGCCGCCGTGCTGGCCAAACAAAAGCCGTGAGTCTATGATGAAACCCTGATATAGGTTTTCATCCACCCGCCCGACAACAGGCCGCCCGCGAGGCGGCCTGCGTTATTCGACCACCATGTCATACATCGCCCCCCAATGGCGCCGCCGCGACCGCCGCCTGGTGCTGCTGCACGACCTGATCAACCACTTTCGCTGGCGCACCCGCCTCACCCTCTGGCTCACCGCCGCGCTGGCCGGGCTGGTGGTGGCGGGCTTCGCCGTGTTGTCCGATCAAGCCCAGCACGCCTTCCTGCGCCTGGTGGCGTTCAACCCGCTGTGCGCCTGGCTGCTGCCGGTGGTGGTGCCGATGCTGGCGGTGTGGCTGACCCGACGCTACTTCCCCGGCAGCCAGGGCAGCGGCATTCCGCAGGCCATCGCCGCGATCCGCCTGAGCAGCGAGCGCCAGCCGGTACACCAGCTGGTTTCGCTGCGCATCGCCGTGGGCAAGATTCTGGTCGGCTGTTTCGGCTTGCTGGGCGGCATCTCGGCCGGGCGCGAAGGGCCGTCGGTGCAAGTGGCGGCCAGCATCATGCACGCCGCGCACCGCTGGCTGCCGCACGGCCGCGCCATCCGGCCGCAGGACCTGATCCTGGCGGGCAGTTCCGCCGGCATCGCCGCCGCCTTCAATACCCCGCTGGCGGGGATCGTGTTCGCGGTGGAGGAAATGGGGCGGCGCCTCGAGTCGCGCACCAGCGGCGTGCTGCTGTCCACCATCATCCTCTCCGGCCTGATGGCGATCTCGCTGCTGGGCAATTACAGCTACTTCGGCTCGCTGCACATCCCGGCGCTGAGCAGCGCCATCGTCACGCCGATCATCGTCTGCGGCATTGGCTGCGGCCTGCTGGGCGCGCTGTTCAGCCGTGCCATGCTGTGGCCGCAACGCTACGCCGGGAGCCGCCTGTGGCGCTGGCGCGCCGTCCACCCGGTGCGCTTCGCCGGGCTGTGCGGGCTGCTGTTGGCGCTGATGGGCTGGCTGAGCGGCGGCAGCTCGTTCGGCAGCGGCTACGCCGCCACCTCGCACCTGATCGACGGCAGCGCCACCCTGCCCTGGCACGCCCCGCTGCTGCGCTTCGGCGCCACCCTGGTCACCTACTTCATGGGCGTGCCGGGCGGCATCTTCGCCCCCTCGCTGGCGGTCGGCGCCGGCATCGGCAACGACCTGGCGAGCTGGTTCTTTCCGCTCGCCGGCCAGCACGTCATCATCGCGCTGTGCATGGCGAGCTTCCTCGCCGCTGTGACGCAGGCGCCGCTCACCTCGGCCATCATCATGATGGAAATGATCGACAACCATGGCATGGTGATCAGCCTGATGGCGGCCTGCGTGCTGGCACGCTTCATCAGCGCCCGCATCAGTCCCGCGCTGTACCATCAGTTGTCGGAAGGGTTCATGTCCCCGCCGGCGCGACAAGATGAGCGCCCTGTCCGCGCGCAAATTGACCCGCCGCCAGCTGGACCGTAAAATAACCTATTGAAACGCTCGGGTATTGCGTCGCCAGACAGGGTTGCCTGTTCCGGAGCGCCAGCCTCAACCAACGCAAGGATTCTGCCATCCATGGATATCCAGGAAACCATCAAGCAAACCGTCACCAGCAGCCCGGTCGTACTGTTCATGAAGGGCTCGGCCCAGTTCCCGCAGTGCGGCTTCTCCGCGCGCGCCGTGCAGATCGTCAAGGCCTGCGGCGTGGACGACTTTATGACCGTCGACGTGCTGCAGAATCCGGAAATCCGCCAAGGCATTAAGGACTTCTCCAACTGGCCGACCATTCCGCAGCTCTACGTCAAGGGTGAATTCATCGGCGGCTCGGATATCATGTACGAGATGTTCCAGTCCGGCGAACTGCAGGAACTGCTGAAGGATATCGCCCAGGCGTGACCATGCGCCTGAGACGCCACAACCCGGTCGCCGCGCCGGGTTTTTTGTTGCCCGCACCAGACAGGGTTTTTCATTCGTCATATAATGAAAAGCTTGTATGTGCCTCCCGCATCGCCCGACGCCATGACTGACGAATTTCTGCCCTATCAAAACGACGCCACCGAGCGCCTGATGTCTGCCAGCGCCATGTCCATCGACGAAATCTGGCGGGCGCTGGTCAACGACCAGCTGGTGCCCTACTTCCAGCCGGTGGTCGAGCTGCGTTCGCGCAAGGTGCTCGGGGTCGAGGCCCTGGCGCGCTGGCGCCATCCCGCACTGGGGGTGCTGTCGCCGGTGACCTTCGTGCCGATCATGGAAGAGCGCGGCATGATCCGCGAACTGACCGAACTGATCCTGGAAAAGTCGCTGTACGCCTGCCGCGACTGGCTCGATCACGGCCGGAATCTCACGGTGTCGATCAATCTGTCCGCCCTGTCGCTTACCGACCGCAACCTGCCGGGGCTGCTGGAAAGCAAGTGCCGTATCGCCGGTCTGCCGTCCTCCAGCCTGATCCTTGAGCTGTCGGAAAACACCCTGCGCCAGCACTGGGAGTTGGCCGAACCGCAGCTCGGCCAGCTGCGTGAGCGCGGTTTCGGTGTGGCTGTCGACGAATACGGCATCGGCAGCGGTCTGGCGACGCGCCTCAACGGCGAGCACTTCTCGACGATGAAGATCGACCGCGCCTTCGTGCACGGCGCCGGCAGCAATCCTCACCTGCGCGCCATCCTGCAGGAGAACCTGCTCCTGGCGCAGCGGCACGGCCTGTTCACGGTGGCCATGGGGATCGAGGAGAGCGCCGACCTGGCGCTCCTAAGCGAACTGGGCTGCGATGCGGTGCAAGGCTACCTGTGCTCGGCCCCGCTGCCTGCGGAAGGCTTGTTGCCGTGGATTTACCAGTGGGAAAAGGGCTAAAATCGCGTCATGGTGTAAACACCCGTTTAATCCCGCGTGAACGACAGCGACCCTGCCGTTCACGGACACAATGCCAAACAGCCGGTATCCCGAAACGGGACGACCCGGCTGTTTTTTCACGAGCGAAGGAAGCCGCATGAACATCACCGTAGTGCACCACCCGCTGGTACAGCACAAGCTCGGGCTGCTGCGCGAAGGCGCCATCAGCACCATGAAATTCCGCCAGCTGACCCAGGAGCTGGCGCGTCTGCTGGCCTACGAGGCCACCCGCGATTTCGAGCTGGAAACCGTCACCATCGAGGGCTGGTGCGGTCCGATCGAAGTGCAGCAGATCAAGGGCAAGAAGGTCACCGTGGTGCCGATCCTGCGCGCCGGCCTCGGCATGCTCGACGGCGTGCTCGACCTGGTGCCGTCGGCCAAGATCAGCGTGGTCGGGCTGTACCGCAACGAGGAAACGCTGGAACCGGTGCCCTACTTCGACAAGTTCGTCGACAGCCTCGACGAGCGCATCGCCGTCATCATCGACCCGATGCTGGCCACCGGCGGCTCGATGGTCGCCACCATCGACCTGTTGAAGCGCAAGGGCTGCAAGCAGATCAAGGCGGTGGTGATGGTGGCGGCACCGGAAGGCGTGAAGGTGGTGAACGAGGCTCATCCCGACGTGCAGATCGTCGCCGCCTCGCTCGACAGCCACCTCAACGAGCACGGCTACATCATCCCCGGCCTGGGCGACGCCGGCGACAAGATCTTCGGCACCAAGCACGGCTGACGCACCGATGGCCCGCCAGCGCCGCGTGGCAGGTCAAGTGCGGTCTGCTCTCTCCGGCCCCACGACGAAAGGCGACGCATGGACGCGTTCAAACAGATTGATCACGACTTCCTGCTGCGTTTTCCCGGTGCCCTGAGCGACCCTGACTGGCTCGCACTGGGCAAGAAGCACCGCAGTATCGACGCTGTGATCCGCCTGTGCCGGGAAGGGCTGACCGAGCCCGTGCTGCAACGAACCGTCTCCACCGGTAACACGGCCGCCGTCATCGAATGCTGCCGCCAGATCATCGGCCGCTGCAGCACCGTCAGCACCTTCGAGAAGATGGCGTTCCGCCATTACCTCGGGTATGGCGAGGTGCACCTGCCTTTCGTGGCGGCACTCAACGACGTGCTGCACCATTTTTCGTCCGAGCACTTCGAGGCTTTCGTCGATGTCCTGATGCTGTGCCGGCACGACCCGAGGGCCAATGCGGCGAAATGGCCGGTGGTGACCTGCTTTCTGGCCTACAGCGATCCAGAGCGGCAGGTGTGCATCAAGCCGACCACCATCAAGAAGCTGGCCGCCAAGCTCGGCATCGACATCGCCTACCAGGCTCGTCCCAACTACGAGACCTACCAGCGGGTGCAGGAGATGGTGCGCGAATTCCGCCGCCACAGCCGGCTCGCCGCGGACCAGAACAACATCATCGCCCAGGCTGTCATGTACTGCACCGTCTGACACCCGGCGCGACTGCCGGGCTATTTGCATAACAAGGAAAAATCCATCATGTTCCAGCATGTAAAACTGGCCGTCTCGGGTGCCCAGATCCTGTTCGTCGCCTTCGGCGCACTGGTTCTGGTCCCGCTACTGACCGGCCTCAATCCGGCCATGGCCTTGCTCGGCGCCGGCGTCGGCACCCTGCTGTTCCAGCTGTGCACCGGCCGCCAGGTGCCGATCTTCCTCGGCTCCTCGTTCGCCTTCATCGGCCCGATCATCTATTCGATGCAGACCTGGGGCATGGGCGCCACCATGTTCGGCCTGTTCTGTGCCGGCTTCATGTATTTCGTGTTCGCCGCCATCGTGCGGTGGCGCGGCATGGCGCTGGTCAACCGCCTGCTGCCGCCGGTGGTGATCGGCCCGGTGATCATGATCATCGGCCTCTCGGTGGCGAACGCCGCGTCGAACATGGCGATGGGCCGTGCCGGCGGCCAGCAGGTGATGCCGTACGAGACCTCGCTGCTGCTGGCCGCGGTATCGCTCGCCACCACCATCGTGGTGTCGATCTTCGCGCGCGGCATGTTCAAGCTGGTGCCGATCCTGGCCGGCGTCACCGTCGGCTACATCGTCGCCGCGCTGCTGGGCGTGGTCGACTTCGCCAAGCTGGCCAACGCACCATGGTTCGCCGTGCCGCAATTCCACAGCCCGGAGGTGAACTGGGCGGCGGCGCTGTTCATGCTGCCGGTGGCGATCGCCCCGGCCATCGAGCACATCGGCGGCGTGATGGCGATCGGCGGCGTCACCGGCCGTGACTACACCAAGAGCCCGGGCCTGCACCGCACGCTGTCCGGCGACGGCCTGGGCGTGTGCCTGGCCGGCCTCATCGGCGGGCCTCCGGTGACGACTTACGCCGAGGTGACCGGCGCGGTGATGATCACGCGCAACTTCAACCCGGTGGTGATGACCTGGGCGGCGCTGTTCGCCATCGCCATGGCGTTCTTCGGCAAGTTCAACGCGCTGCTGCAGTCGATCCCGATGCCGGTGATGGGCGGCATCATGGTGCTGCTGTTCGGCACCATCGCCTCGATCGGCCTGAAGACGCTGATCGAAGCCAAGGTGGACCTGATGGAGCCGCGCAACCTGGTGATCATCTCGGTGGTGCTGACCGCCGGTATCGGCGGCCTGGAGATCAAGCTGGGCTCGTTCGGGCTCGCCGGTGTCGGCTTGTGCTCGCTGCTGGCGATCGTGCTGAACCTGATCCTGCCGCGCCACGCCGCCACCCACGACGGCATCGTCGAGGGACAGGACCTGTAACAGCGGCTTCGGCCAACCTGACAACGCCAACCCGCCCCGGCAACGAGGCGGGTTTTTTCATGGTCACGCCGGGCCGCCCGGAAAAAATGTCGCAATGCACAATAACAATGTCCTGATCGTGAACGACTCTGGCGTGTCAGGCTGGAACAATATATCCAGTCAATCGAAGGAGCCCCGCCATGCGTACCCTGATCGCTTTCTGCCTGCTCTATTTCCTGCTGCTGCCGATGCTGGGCGGCGCACTGGCCTTCCTCGGCGGCACGCTGCGGGCGCGCTTTGCCGAGCAGCGCAAGGCCTACGCCGGCTACCATCCGATGAACCCGTTCTATCGCTTGTCGCCCTACCATTTCGGCAAGCGCTGAAACCCCAGTCTTTCTCCTCCGTCAGTATTGGCGCCACGGTCCGATGGCGCTTTTTTTGTGCCCCGGGCCCTGGGCAGACGGCTTCCCCCGACGGGCCCGGCGCTGGCCTTCGGCGCCTCAGCCGCGCCCACCCAGCGGTTCCCGCAGGCGAGCCATCAGCAGGCCATCGACGAACTCGCCGTCGCGGAACGAATCGCCCCGCAAGCGTCCCTCCTCCTCGAAACCCAGCTGCCGGTACAGCGCGATGGCGCGCTCGTTGTCAGCGTAGACGTGCAGTTCGAGCCGGGTCAGTCCCAGCCAGTTGTCGGCGTACTCCAGCAGCGCCCCCAGCAACCGGCGCCCCACCCCTTTGCCTTGCCAGTCTTCGTGCACCGCCAGCGCCAGCGAGGCGGTGTGGGCGCGGCGCAGCTGCGGCGGGCGCATCACGGCGCCGTAGGCGATGGCACGGTCCTCCGCGTCGCACGCCACCAGCGCGTGCGTACTGTCCGGCAGCTCGGCCAGGCGCGTCTGCCAGTGCGACAGCGAGGGATACGGCAGCTGCAGCGAATTGCGCACCACCGAGGGGCAGCTGAACAGGGCCTGCAAGGCGGGGGCGTCGGCGACGTCGGCACGGCGGATTGGGTAGCTCATGGGATCTCCTCGAGAAGGGAACAGCGGGCAACGCCGCGGATCGCGCCGCGCCAGCCCGGCGTTCGACCATGACATAAAAACCGCGTCCCGCCCAGCCAGGACGGGTCCCGCGCGCGCGGAGGGCACGAAAAAGCCGCCCGCAGGCGGCTGGTACCAGGCTCTCGGCGCGTTCAGCCGGGGCGGCGCGTGGCGCGGTCCACCAGGTACATCAGGTGCTGGTAGGGAATGCCGGCGTGTTCCGACAGCCCGATCTCGCAGGTGGCGCTGGTGGAGAAGCCGCCACAGCAGCCGCCCACCTGCTCCTTCAGCCCGGTCAGCGCCGAGGCGTTCAGTTCCGGATAGGTGAAGCCCTTGTCGCCAGCGAAGCCGCAGCAGGTGATGCCGGCGGGCTCGGTGACCCGGCTCGAGCAGCGCCGTGCCAGCGCATTGAGCGTCGCGCCCTGGCCCAGCTTCTTCATCGAGCACACCACGTGCAGTGCCACGTGCTCGTCGAGCGGGGTGAAGTGCAGGTGGGCGGCGGCCTCGGTCTCGATGAAGGTGGTGACGTCGACGATGCGCAGGCGCGCGTCCTGGATGCCCTCCAGCATCGCCGCGGTGCACACGCCGTTGTCGACGATCACCGGCCAGCGGCCGTTGTCGCTCGCCGCCAGCAGCGCCGCCTTCAGTTCGGCCAGCTTGGCGGCGGCGGCGTCCAGCGCTCCCTTGGACTTGAACGGCGTGCCGCAGCACAGATTGTCCAAGCCGGCCGGGTAGAGCAGCTGGTAGCCCGCCTTGCCCAGCACCGAGGCCACCACCTCGTTGAGCGGGCGCGGGTCGGGCATGGCGGTGGACGGGGAGAAAGTGCGGGTAAGGCAGGACGGCAGGTACACCACCTTGCGCGCGCTCCCGGCGGCGCCGGCGCCCAGACGCGGCTTGGCCGCCGCGCGCGGGAAGTAGGGTGTCCAGTGCGGCACACGCCGGCCGAACACGCGGCGCAGGCCGCGCATCACGGCGCCGGTGGCGGCGTCGCCGGCCACGGCGTGGGTCGCGTCGAGCAGCGTGAGGCCGAGCCGCGCCCCGCGCGTGGCGCTGTCGTAGTGTCCGGCCAGCCAGTTCGCCGCCGCCCTGCCGCTGTCGCTCTGGTGGCCCTGGCGAATCTGCGTGGTCAGCTTGCCGGTGTTGATGCCGACCGGACAGGCGGTTTCGCACAGGCCGCAGGTGGTGCAGGTGTCGTCGCCGGCGTACTGGTACAGCGCTTCCAGCTCGGCCAGGCGGTCCGGCGCGTCCCCGGCGCTGCGCAGCGCCGCCATCTCGCGGTTGGCGACGATGCGCTGGCGTGGCGTCAGGGTGATGGCGCGGCTCGGGCACATCACTTCGCAGAAGCCGCACTCGATGCACTTGTCGACCAGCGCGTCGACCGCCGGGATCGGCTTGAGGTCCTTGACGTGCAGCAGCGCGTCGCTGGTCAGGATCACGTCCGGGTTGAGAATGCCCTGCGGGTCGAAGATCGCCTTGATCTCCTGCATTACGCGGTACGCCACCGGCCCCCATTCCATCTCGACGAACGGCGCCATGTTGCGGCCGGTGCCGTGCTCGGCCTTGACCGCACCCTCGTAGTCCACCGCCACCAGCCGGCACACCGCTTCGATGAAGGCCTCGTAGCGCGCGACTTCTTCGGCGCCGGAGAAGTTGGGGGTGAACACGAAGTGCAGGTTGCCCTCCAGGGCGTGGCCGAAGATGATCGCCTCGTCGTAGCGGAACTGTTTGAACAGCGCCTGCAGGGCCAGCGTGCCTTCGGCCAGGTGCTCGATCGGGAACGCCACGTCCTCGATGATCACCGTGGTCTCGGCGGCGCGCATCGCCCCGACGCTGGGGAACATGCCCTTGCGGATGTTCCACAGCTGGGTGTACTCGCTGACGACGTCGGTGAAGGCCACCCCGGTCAGGGTGTCGATGTGGCCGATGAAGTCGGCGATCGCCGCGGTGTTGGCGGCCAGCGCGGCCGGGTCGGCGGCGCGGGTCTCGATCAGGATCGCGGCGGCGTCCTCCGACAGCGTCTTGATCAGCGCCGGCACGCCGGCCTTGTTTTCCACCGAACGCAGGCTGGCGCGGTCCAGCAGCTCCGCCGCCGCCACCACGTCCTTGTGCTGCGCCAGCACCTGCACCGCGTCGCAGGCGGCCTTGATGGTGGGGTAGAACACCAGGGCCGAGGCCTTGTGCGGGTGTTCCACCACGGTGTGGTAGGTCACCTCGGAGACGAAGGCCAGCGTGCCTTCGCTGCCGACGATGAGGCGGGTGAGGATGTCGAGCGGGTCGGTGAAGTCCACCAGGGCGTTCAGGCTGTAGCCGGTGGTGTTCTTCATCTTGTACTTGCGGCGGATGCGGGCGGCCAGTTCGGCGTCGTCCCGCACCCGCGCCGCGAGCGCCGCCAGTTGCCCGAGCAGGCCGGCGTGGCTGGCGCGGAACGCCGCCACACTGGCGGCGTCGGCGGTGTCGAGCACGCTGCCGTCGGCCAGCACCACGCGGATGGCGCGCAGCGTCTGGTAGCTGTTCTGCGCCGTGCCGCAGCACATGCCGCTGGAGTTGTTGTTGACGATGCCGCCGATCATGGCCGAGTTGATCGTCGCCGGGTCCGGGCCGATCTTGCGTCCGAACGGCGCCAGCGCGGCGTTGGCGGCGGCGCCGACCACACCCGGCTGCAGGCGGATCGCCGCACCGTTCTCCAGCACCTCCAGCCCCTTCCAGCCGTAGCTCGCCACCACCAGGATCGAGTCGCTGACCGCTTGGCCGGAGAGCGAGGTGCCGGCGGCGCGGAAGGTGACGGGCAGCACGAATTCCGCCGCCAGCGCCAGGATGGCCTGCACCTCGGCCTCGGACTGGGTCTTGACCACGATCTTGGGCGTCAGCCGGTAGCAGGAGGCGTCGGTGCCGTAGGCCAGCGTGGAGAGCGGGTCGGTGTAGATCCGCCGCGGCTCGATCTGCTCCTGCAAGCGGTGGTGAAACTCGCGATACGCTCCCTGCAACATGGCCCTGTCTCCTCCTGCGTAGCGGACCGCCAGCGCCCGCACGCGTTCTATCGTGTCGATGAACGCGATGGTGCCACATTTCATCCTTCGGCCCATCAAGGGATAGCCCTTGGTCCGGCGCGGTCTTGCCGCCAGCGCGGCACGGCTGCTAGGCTCACGGCTGACACTTCGGGAAAAGGAGACGACCATGCTGATGCAACGCGACAAGGCCACGCTGCTGGTGGTGGACATCCAGCAGAAACTGGTGCCGGCAGTGATCGATCCCGGCGGGGTGGTGGCACGGGTGCGCTGGCTGCTCGGCGTGGCCCACGATACCGGCCTGCCGGTGGTGTTTTCCGAACAGTATCCGCAGGGCCTCGGCCACACCGTGCCGGAACTGCTGGCGGCCGCCCCCGCCGCCCCCGTGGTGGCGAAACGGCATTTCTCCTGCGTCGCCGGCGACTGCCTGCCGGAGACGCTGCTGGCGCGCGACCAGGCCATCGTCTGCGGCATGGAAACCCACGTCTGCGTGCTGCAGACGGTGCTGGAATTGCTGGCGGAAGGGAAACAGGTATTCGTGGTGGCCGACGCGGTGACGAGCCGCTCGGCGCGCGATCTCGAACTCGGCCTGCAACGCATGCGCGACGCCGGCGCGGTGCTGGTGAGCCGCGAGATGGTGCTGTTCGAAATGCTGCGCGAAGCCGGCTCCGAGCTGTTCCGCAGCATGAGCAAGCGCTATCTGCAGGGCACGCAACCCTGAGGCGGAGCGCCCGCGCGGGACGAGACGGCGGGCCGGAAAAAACGAAAGGTTGGCCGAAGCGGCTTCGGCCAACCTTGTCTTTCTCGAGATGACGGCTGAGCCGTTCTAGTTCTCCCCTATTACTTCCACTTCCGGCCCTGTCGAGCAGAAGTGCAGACTTGGCTCTGCTGCGTGCACTACCATGGTGCATTCATCACCATAACGACGCAGGGAAAGGCGCCAAACAGGTGCAACCCTCCCCTTTACCCCGCATCGAAGCGGCGGCACGCTGGATAACCACAGCCTATTTAGCAAAAATCGTGCCAGATAATCTGTAAACAGCCGTCCAAGGCATCCCCAGCGCGTCGGCCCTTTCTTCAAACGCCCCGCGGCCATGCGCTGACGGCGACCGACACGCTGCCACGAGCCCATGCCCACGACTTCACTGACCGCCCTGCACCACCTCCAGAGCAGAGTCCGCAGCGAAACGGTTGCTGCCAACACGATGGTAAACTACCGCCGAGATCCCACTCGAGGCATGCTGAGCGCCGGCAGGGCTGGCGCCAGCAGCGAGCGCCCCGACACCCCGATGACATCAAGGAAAAAGCAATGACCACATCCGCCAGCTTCAAGGACATTCTGGCTACTCTGCCCGACACCGCCGGCATCGCCGCACTGGTGCTGCTCGACGAACACGACGAACCGCAGGCGCGCCTGGAAAACCAGCCCGGTACCGCCGGCTCGGTCAAGGTCTACTACGCGCTGGTGCAGCGCTTCGGCCACATCGACCGCACCGCGGCCGCAGAAGGGCTGGCGCTCTACGCCGAGCACACCGCCGACGCCCGGCTCAACCCCGGCAAGCACCCCAATATCGACCGCCTGCTGGCCATCGCCGAAGCCGGCGCTCCCGGCCTCAAGGCGCGCCTCGTACTGCAGGGTGACTGAACACCTCCGGCCGCTGCTGCCACACATGAAAAAAGCCCGCACATGTGCGGGCTTTTTGACGATTCCGGTATAACCGGGAATCAGGCTTCCGGTACCACGACAACCTTGATCGCCACAACCACGTCGTGGTGCAGGGCGACTTCCAGGTCGTATTCACCGATGGCCTTCAGCTGGCCGTTCGGCAGGCGAACTTCGAAACGCTTCACCGGCACGCCGAAGGCGGTTACGGCTTCAGCGATGTCGACGTTGGTTACGGAGCCGAACAGACGGCCATCCACACCGGCCTTCTGGGCGATGGTGATGGTAGCGTCGGTCAGCTTCTCGGCACGAGCCTGAGCGTCGGCCAAGATTTCGGCTTGCTTGGCTTCCAGTTCGGCGCGGCGAGCTTCGAAAGCTTCCAGGTTGGCGGCGTTGGCACGCTTGGCCTTGCCCTGCGGGATCAGGAAGTTACGAGCGTAACCGTCCTTGACCTTAACCACGTCACCCAGTTGACCCAGGTTGGCCACTTTTTCGAGCAGAATGATTTGCATCTTGTCGTATCCTTTCCCGGCTTAGTGTTGGTCGGTGTACGGCAGGAAGGCCAGGAAACGCGCGCGCTTGATCGCGGTGGTCAGCTGACGCTGATAACGGGCCTTGGTACCGGTGATGCGGGACGGGATGATCTTGCCGTTTTCGGCGATGAAATCCTTCAGGAGATCAACGGATTTGTAGTCGATTTCCTTGATGCCTTCTGCCGTGAAACGGCAGAACTTCTTGCGCTTGAAGAGTTGACGAGCCATTTTGACTAACCTTTTACAAATTCAACGTGTTCGATATGCAGTACTAACCGCGGGTTGCGCAGGCTGCGCTGGCTGAGGAAACCGCTGACGGTGACCATCTTGCCTGCCAGACTACCGGAAAGCTTCCGGGCCGCTTCGCCGATCAGGAGTGCCTGCACTTCGCAGCCCACATCCCTTTCGAACCCCGCTTCACGCTGCCGGGACTGATGCCTGAGCCACATTTCCAGCACCGGCAGGCCGGCGGGGGTGTATCTCAGGGCGTCTTCGCGTTCGACAGCGGCGGTCAGTACCAGCTGGTTCTGCAAGAGTGGAGTCGCGATCAGGCTGCGACTTCAGCCTCGGCGGCCGGCTGTTGCGGTTCCAGCAGATTCTTGGCCTTCTCGTCCTTCATCATCGGGGACGCTTCGGTCACGGCGCGGTCCAGCTTGATGGTCAGGTGGCGCAGAACGGCGTCGTTGAATTTGAACGCGTGTTCGATCTCGGCCAGGGTCTCTGCTTGGCACTCGACGTTCATCAGAACGTAGTGAGCCTTGTGCAGCTTCTGGATCGGGTAAGCCAGTTGACGGCGGCCCCAGTCTTCCAGACGATGGATCTTGCCTTCGGCGGCCAGAACCATGCCCTTGTAGCGCTCGATCATGGCCGGAACCTGTTCGCTCTGGTCCGGATGGACGATGAACACGATTTCGTAATGACGCATGTGAACTCCTTGTGGCTATAAAGCCTTTCCGCCATGCGGTAGCAGAAAGGCAAGGGTTGAGAACCGCAGAATTCTACGCACCTTTACCGGCTACGGCAATGAAAAACAGCCGCCGCCCCGTTGATTTGGGCCGGCGGCTGTGGCGTCGTTGCCGAAACGATCGAATCATGGGCGGCGCTTGTGAAAGAAATCGTCGCGAGCGACCCAAGGCCGGCTTGAGAAGCGCAGCCGTACAAATGGTACGGCGAGCATCGCAGGGCCGGGATTGGGGCGCGCAGCAGATTTATTCACAAGCGCTCAGCCGACCACGTCGTAGCCGGCATCGCTCACCGCCTCGGCCAGCATGCCGCGCGTCGGCATGCCGGCGTCGCACAACACTTCGACCTTGCCGCTCGCCAGGTCCACTTCCACCTGGCGCACCCCTTCCAGCTGACCCAGGGCGTTCTTGATGCTGTTGGCGCAACCGTTGCAGGTCATGCCCTCGACGTGCAGGATGATTTTTTCCATGAAGCTTCCTTTCTCAGAATTTCTTGTAGCGCTCGATATCGCTCACCCGCCCGTTGCGGAAGGTGATGGTGGTGGTATGCGGCTCGACGCCATCCGCGTACCAGGTCATGGACTTGCGGTCGCCCCAGGCGAAGCCGTGCCGCGTGCGGTAACGGACCGAGCCGCCGTCGCTGACGTAGTCGGGCGGCCCGGTGAGCTCGAGCACCTCGGCCTCGCTCATGCCGGTGTCGAGCCGGATGAAGACGCTGAACGGAATCGGCGCCGCCAGCGCGGCGAGCGGCCCGCACCACAGCGCGAGCATGAGCGTGCGCACCAGCCTGTCCATGTTTACCTCCCGCCGCCCTGGGCGGCGTCATTCCAATGCGCCTTAGAAACGATAACTTTGGCGGCGGCGTTGCGCGGACCGCGTGCGAATCTATCGCAGAGATTCGCTCAGCGAGCACTGGCCGTACTACTTGTACTGTCTGCGGCCCCGCTCACTTGCCTTCGCGTTCCTAATGCTTTTTGGAATCAGCGCACCTTCTTCACCACGTCGATCAGCTCGGTCACCAGGCCGGTGGCGTCGCCGGCGCGCAGCGCCTGCGCCACGCAGCCCTTCATGTGGTTTTCCAACAGTTGCAGCGACACCGCGTCGAGCGCCGACTTGACCGCGGCGATCTGGGTCAGCACGTCGACGCAGTAGCGGTCGCCGTCGATCATGCCGCTGATACCGCGCACCTGCCCTTCGATCCGCGCCAGGCGCTTGAGCAAGGCGCTCTTGTTGGGCTGCACGACCAGCTTGTCGCGGCCCGGGGGTTCATGGTCACAGCACTGCTGCATGACGACTCCTCGGAGGGAAAGGCAATCCGGCATTGTGACGTATCCGGCGCCCCGGTCAAAGGGCGCCCCCTGTTATCAGTTTAGGCCGGCGGCCACTCAGGCGCGCACCAGCAGCTGCCCCATCATGCCCTGGTCCTCGTGCTCGAGAATGTGGCAGTGGAACATGCGCAGGCCGGGCAGATCCTGGCGGAAGCGCAGCCGCACGCTCTCGCCGGCCGCGACGTTGACCACGTCGTGCCAGGCCAGGAACGGCTCGTCACGCCACTGGCCGTCTTCGGTGCGCGCCAGCACCTGGAACTGCGTGCCGTGCAGGTGGAAGGGGTGGTCCATGTGGGCGTTGCCGACGATCTCCCACTCTTCCACCTGGCCGACCTTGCCTTCGAAATCGATGCGCGCCATGTCGTAGGTCTTGCCGTTGATCAGGAACATCGCCTTCGGATCGGCCATGTTCTCGGAGAACTCCACGCGCCGCTTCACGGCTGGCGCCGGTAGCGCCGGCACCTCGGCGAGACGGGCCGGCAACGGCGCACTGGCGCGGCGGCCGTGACGGTTCAGCGCCATGAGCGGCAGCACCGTGTCCTGCTCCGGGTGCATCGCCTTGCCGCGCGCGTACGGCAGCGCCACCAGGCCGGGCGTCTGGCCGGCGCCGAAACGCCCGGTCACCACCAGCTCGGCGCGCTCGCCCGGCGCCAAGAGCAGGTGCTCGATGCGGCGCGGTGCGGCAATCGCCCCGCCGTCGGTGCCGACCAGGTGCACCTCGTGCGCCGGCAGCGCGATCTTCAGGATGCGCGCGCTGGTGGCGTTCCACAGGCGCCAGCGCTGGCGTTCCCCCTCGGCCAGCGCCAGGGTTGGCCGAAGCGCGCCGTTGACCAGCACGAACTGGCCTTCGCGACCGTCGTGATGGTCGGCCATCGAGTTGGCGGCGATGCTGCCGTCGCCATCCAGCTTGAGGTCGGACAGCACCAGCAACTGCTCGGGCAAGTGCGCCAGCGGGTCGTCGCGACGACGCACGATGAAGGTCCCGGCCAGCCCCATGTAGGCCTGCTGCCCGGTGTAGCCGTGCGGGTGCGGGTGGTACCAGTAGGTGCCGGCCGAGCCCTTGGGCAGGGTGAAACGGTAATGGCGCGAAGCCCCCGGCGGCACCGGGTCGTGCGGGTTGCCGTCCTGCTCGGCCGGCACCGGCATGCCGTGCCAGTGGATGGTGGTGGGCTGGGCGAGCCGGTTGCTGAAGGCGATCTCGACCGTGTCCCCCTCGTAGGCCTCGATCAGCGGCCCCGGCACGCTGCCGTTGTAGGCCCAGAACGTGGTCGGCTGGCGCCCCGGCAGCAGCGGCAGCTTGATCGGCGCGGCGACCAATTCGCCGCTCACGCGTCCGGCGCCACCGTGATTGACGAGCCGCTGCAGCGACGGCAGCGGCCGCCCTTCGGGCAGCGTGACGCCGCCGGCATCGCCTGCCATCGCGGTCATGTCATGGCCGGCATGCGCGCCATGGTCCATGCCCGGCATGGCGGGCGGGGTGGCGGCCCAGGCCTGGCGCACGATCAGCGGCAGGGCGGCCAGCCCCAGCGACAACTCCAGGAAACGACGACGGTGCATGCGGTTCTCCTTCTCGGTTCTCTCGAATCATATACCCCTATAGGGTATTTTTAAAGATACCGCGCCAACACAAAAAGTTCCGGGGGAGCGGCACGCCGCTCAACGTTGGCCGAAACGAAACACCCCCGCGCAAGGCGGGGGTGTCGAAGGCCGGGCGGGAGCAGGCTCAGCCCTTGGCCTCGCCCTTCAGCACGCGCTGGCGCCGGCTCTCGGACAGCACCATGCCGGACGACACCGAGACGTTGAGGCTCTCGACGCTGCCGAACATCGGAATCGACACCAGCACGTCGCAATGCTCGCGCGTCAGGCGGCGCATGCCCTCGCCTTCCGAGCCCATCACCCAGGCCAGCGGGCCGGCGGCGTCGAAGTGGTAGAGGTCGGTGTCGGCCTCCATGGTGGTGCCGGCGATCCACACCCCGGCGTCCTTGAGGTCGCGCAGGGTGCGCGCCAGGTTGGTGACGGTGATGTAGGGCACCACCTCGGCGGCGCCGCAGGCCACCTTGGACACGGTGGCGTTCAGCGTGGCGGAGCGGTCCTTGGGCGCGATCACCGCGTGCGCGCCCATGGCGTCGGCGACGCGCAGGCAGGCGCCGAGGTTGTGCGGGTCGGTGACGCCGTCGAGGATCAACAGCAGCGGTGGTTCGGACAGGTTTTCCAGCACGTCGTCCAGACTGACGTAGCTGCGGCTGGCGTCGATCATCGCCACCACGCCCTGGTGGCGCGCGTTGCCGCTCATGCTGTCCAGGCGCGCCTTGTCGACGATGTGCAGCTTGATGTTTTCCGCCGCGGCCTTGTCGAGCACCGCCTGGGCGCGGGCGTCCTGACGGCCGCCGGCGAGCCAGATCTCGAGCAGGCTCTTGGGGTTCTGCCACAGCCGGGCGTTGACGGCGTGGAAGCCGTGGATGAGGCGCTTGTTGCTCATGAGGGAAAAGCCTGAAAACGGAAATGGCGGCTATTGTACCGCCATCGCCGCGCCTCAGCGCACTATCGCGCCGCGCTCGCGCGTCAGCGGCTGCGGGCTTCGCTGCTGCAGGAAGGCCGGCAGCTCCGCCGCCGGCAGCGGCCGGCTGAACAGATAGCCCTGCAGCAGCTGGCAGCCCTTGGCACAGAGAAAGGCCGCCTGCGCCTCGGTTTCCACTCCCTCGGCCACCACGCTGAACGACAGCTTGCGCGCCATCGCCAGGATCGCCTCGGCGATCGCCGCGTTGTCGCCGTCGCCCGGCAACCCCTCGATGAAGGAGCGGTCGATCTTGAGCGTGTCGAGCGGGAAGCGCTTGAGGTAGGACAGCGACGAGTAGCCGGTGCCGAAATCGTCGATCGACAGCCGCACCCCGAGCGCCTTGAGCTCGCCCAGCAGCGATACCGCCTCGCTCGGGTTCTGCATCACCATGCTCTCGGTCATTTCCAGTTCCAGCCGGCCGGCGGCGATGCCGGCCTCGGCCAGCGCGCCGGCCACCTGCATGATCAGCCCCTGCTGCTCGAACTGGCGCGCCGACAGGTTGATCGCCAGGCGCGGCACGTGCAGGCCCAGGCAGTCCCACTCGGCCAGCTGGCGGCAGGCCTGGCGGATGACCCAGTCGCCGATCGGGCGGATCAGGCCGGTCTCCTCGGCCAACGGGATGAAACGTACCGGCGACACCAGCCCCAGCTCGGGGTGGCGCCAGCGCAGCAGCACCTCGAGCGCCTCCAGGCGATACGTCGCCGCCGCCACGATGGGCTGGAAGTGGAGCTCGAATTCGCCGCGCTCGAGCGCCTGGCGCAGGCCGCGCTCCAACTGCAGCCGTTCGATCGCCTGGGCGTTCATCTCAGCGGCGAAGAACTGGTAGGTGTTCTTGCCGGCCTCCTTGGCACGGTACATCGCCACGTCGGCGTTCTTGAGCAGGGTGCGGGCGTCGCTGCCGTCGTGGGGGTAGACGCTGATGCCGAGGCTGCCGGTGACGATCAGCTCCTGCCCCTCCAGCCACAAGGGCTGCGCCAGCACCGCCAGGATGTCTTCGGCCAACGTCGACAAGGTGGCCTGCGAGGCGAAATGGCTGACCAGCAGCGTGAACTCGTCACCGCCGAGGCGGGCGATCTGGCCGCGCCCCCCCACCACCTGCTCCAGGCGGCTGGCGGTCTCGCGCAGCAGCTCGTCGCCGGTCTGGTGGCCGAAGGAGTCGTTGATCAGTTTGAAACGGTCGAGGTCGAGGAACATCACCGCCACTTGCTGCCCGGAACTGGCGATCTGCTGGATGCGGTCTTCCAGGCACGCGATCAGCCAGCTGCGGTTGGGCAGGCGCGTCAGCGGGTCGTGGTTGGCAAGGAATTGCAGCCGCTCCTCGGCCTGCTTGCGCACCGTGATGTCGGCGAACACGCCGACGTAGTTGGTGATCGCGCCGGCGTCGTCGCGCACCGCCGAGATCGACAGCTCGGCCGGGTACCACTCGTGCGAGCGGCGCCGGTCCAGCATCTCGCCCTGCCAGTGGCCGTGCCGCGCCAGCCCGTCCAGCATCGCCACGCTCCAGCTGGTATTGTCGCGGAAGATGCGCGACACGCGCCCGATGACCTGCTCCGACTGATAGCCGGTGATGCGGGTGAAAGCCTGGTTCACCGCGATGATGCGGTAGTCCGCCCCGGTGATCAGGATGCCCTCGGCAGCGTTCTCGAACACCTTGCTGGCGAGCTTCTGGTTGGCGTCGGCCTGCACCCGGTCGGAAATGTCGACCACCACGCCGATGATGGCCGCGCGGCCGCGATACTCGAACAGCCGGCTGTGGATTTCCACGTCCAGCAACTGGCCGTCCTTTCGCACCAGCCGCGCCGAGAAGTGCATGATGGAGATGTTCTCGCTCAGGCGCTGGTTGATCTGCTGACGCAGCCGCTGGCGCTCCTCGTGCGCCAGCACCGTCTCGATCCGCTCCCCCTGCAACTCCTCGCCCGGGTAGCCGAGCATCTCCGCCAGCTTGTCGTTGACGTAGGCCAGGCACTCGCCCTGCAGGATGTAGATACCGACCAGCGACTGCTCGATCAGGGCGTGATAACGGTTTTCCGCCTCCTGCTTGGCCTGCCGCTCGCGCTTGCTCTGGGTAATGTCGGTGGCGATGCAGCCGATGCCGGCCGGCAGGCCGTCGGCGTCGAACAGCGGAAACTTGGTCACCAGGAAATCGCCGGGCAAGCCGTCCAGCGTCAGCGTCTGCTCGTACTGGCGCGACTCCAGCGCGCTCAGCACCTGACGGTCCTGCTCGGCCGTCGCCCGCGCCTCCTCCGGCGGCAGGAAATCGGCGCTCTTCTTGCCGATCAGCTCGGCCGGGGCCTTGCCCAGCGCCCGCGAGTAGGCGCGGTTGACCAGCAGGTAACGCCCCTCCAGGTCCTTCAGCGACATCACGTTGGGGCTGTTCCGCAGCCAGGCTTCGAAACGCGCCAGCGAGTCCTGCAGCTGGCGGATGCGGCGTACCGCCGCTTCCGACTGCGTCGCCACCAGCTGCGCCGACAGCACCAGCGCCAGGTTCAGTACGATGCCGTTGGCCGGCAGGGGCACGGGCTGGAACGACGGGCCGTCGAGAAACGCCGCCAGCACCAGGATCAGCAGCCCCAGCAGCGTCGCGCCGCCGATGCCGGCGCGGCAGGCCGCCCACAACAGGCAGGGGTAGAGCAAGAGATGGATGGGCACCAGAGGAACATGGCCGGCACCGAGCGCGGCCGCCCATAGCGACACCGTCACCAGCGCGATGAGCAGCAACTCGAGGTAGCGGCGCCGGCTGTATTCGACCCCGGCGAACGCGGCCGGCACGCACAGCACCAGCGCCAGGGCGAGCGCACCGTATTGCAGCAAAGCCTGAGCCAGCGGCAACCCGACACCCGAAAATGCCTGCACACCCCACAGCAACAGCGCCGCCGCCGCGGCCGGCGCCAACAGCAGCGACGACAGCAGCCGCAGCAGCGACGAGAGCGAGTTCAGGGTCAGCCGGGCGTGGTGGATGCCGGCGAGCCGGGCGGCCCCGGCCACCAGATAGAGCGACAGCGCCAGCCCGCCGGCCCACAGCGGCCCGGCCCACTGGCTCGCCAGCCCCCAGGCCAGCAGCGGCCACAACCAGATGGAACGGGCGGGATGGCGCACCGCCCACAGCAGGAATAGGCCGTGTGGAATGAAACTGGCCGGCCCCGGCGCGGAGGTGGCGGCGTGCGGCCACAGCAGCAGCGAGGGAAGAAATACCAGCAGCGCCAGGCAGGAAGCCAGCCACTCCTTTCTGTTCACCATAAATCCTTTGTCGCGAGCCGCCGTCCCGGCGGACCCTGGGTTCTGTTGTTATCGTCGTGTCGTCCGCGCATGGCGCCCGGCTGTACGGGATGACAGGCTGGTATAATACCGCGAGTCCCCTTCTTGTGAAGTCGTATGTTGACCACACCTCCCCCGCTGCCGCCGGCCGGCCAGAAGACCCGACTCGCCCCCCTGCCCGAGGGCCTGGACGCCGCCCTGTTCGCCCGTCTCGCCGGCCAGGGCCGGCTGGTCCTGGTACTGGCGGCCGACGCCCAGAGCGCGCAACGGCTGAAGGCGGAAATCCCGTTCTTCGCCCCGGACTGCCGCGTGGCGCTGCTGCCGGACTGGGAAACCCTGCCCTACGATCACTTCTCGCCACACGCCGATCTGGTCAGCGAGCGCCTGGCCACGCTGTGGCAGATCCGCCAGCGCGAATGCGACGTGGTGATCGCGCCGGTCTCCACCGCGATGACGCGACTGGCCCCGGTGGGCTACCTGCTGGGGCGCACCTTCTTCCTCAAGGCCAAGACCCGGCTCGATGCCGACCAGCTGCGCGCCGACCTGGTCACCGCCGGCTACGCCCACGTCACCCAGGTCATGGCGCCGGGCGAGTTCTCGATCCGCGGCGGGCTGATCGACCTGTTCCCGATGGGCTCGGCGCTGCCCTACCGCATCGACCTGTTCGACGACGAGATCGACTCCCTGCGCACCTTCGACCCGGACAGCCAGCGCACGCTGTACCCGGTGCCGGATATCCGCCTGCTGCCGGCGCGCGAGTACCCCAGCGACGAAGCCGGCATCACCGCCTTCCGCCAGCACTACCGCGAGCGCATGGAGGGGGACCCGTCCAAGAGCCGCATCTACCGCGACGTCAGCGCCGGGATGTCGCCAGCCGGCATCGAGTACTTCCTGCCGCTGTTCTTCGACACCACCGCGACGCTGTTCGACTACCTCGGCGAGGACGCGCTGGTGGTGACCCACCGCGACGTGGCGGGGGCGGCCGACACCTTCTGGCGCGAGGTCCAGGAGCGCCACCAGATGGCGCGCGGCGACACCGAGCGCCCGGTGCTGGCGCCGGCCGAGATCGTGCTGCGCCCGGACGAACTGATGGCCGCGCTCAAGCCCTATCCGCGCGTCGAGTGCCCGGCCGAGCCCGCCCCGTCCGGCCTGCCGCCGCTGGCGGTGGAGCGCCGCACCGACAACCCCTTGCAAAAACTGGCCGACTTCCTGGCGGGCCACCCCGGCCGCGTACTGCTCTCCGCCGAGAGCCTGGGGCGGCGCGAGACCATGTACCAGTTCCTCAGCGAGAACGGCATCAAGCCAGTGCCGGTCGACAACTGGGCGGAGTTTGCCGGCGGCGCGATGAAGCTGGCGCTCACCGTGGCGCCGCTGTTCAGCGGCTTCGCCGTGGCCGAATCGCAGCTCGCCATCATCACCGAGAGCGAGCTCTATCAGCACGTGGCCCGCAGCCACACGCGCCGCGCCCGCGCCCGTGCCGGCTCCGACGCCATGCTGCGCGACCTGGCCGAGGTCAAGGTCGGTGACCCGGTGGTGCACGAGCAGCACGGCATCGGACGCTACCTCGGCCTGGTGTCGATGGACCTGGGCGAAGGCGAGACCGAGCTGATGCAGCTGGAGTACGCCGACGGCGCCAAGCTCTACGTGCCGGTGAGCCAGCTGCAGCTGATCAGCCGCTACGCCGGCGGCGCCACCGAGCAGCTGACGCTGCACCGCCTGGGCAGCCCGGCCTGGGACAAGGCCAAGAAGAAGGCCGCCGAGAAGGCGCGCGACACTGCGGCGGAACTCCTGAACCTGTACGCCCAGCGCGCCGCGCGCGAGGGGCATGCCTTTTCGCTCAACCACCACGACTACGACGCCTTCGCCGCCGGCTTCGGCTTCGAGGAGACGCCGGACCAGGCCAGCGCCATCGAGGCGGTGATCGCCGACATGTGCTCGGGCAAGCCGATGGATCGCCTGGTGTGCGGCGACGTCGGCTTCGGCAAGACCGAGGTGGCGTTGCGCGCCGCCTTCGTCGCGGTGCTGGGCGGCAAGCAGGTGGCGGTGCTGGTGCCGACCACGCTGTTGGCCGAACAGCACTTCCAGAATTTCTCCGACCGCTTCGCCGACTGGCCGGTGAAGATCGCCGAGCTGTCCCGCTTCAGGAGCGCCAAGGAAAGCAAGGCGGCGCTCGCAGGGTTGGCCGAAGGCACGGTGGACATCGTCATCGGCACCCATAAGTTGGTACAGCCGGACGTGCAGTTCAAGAACCTGGGCCTTGTCATCATCGACGAGGAGCACCGCTTCGGTGTGCGCCAGAAGGAACAGCTCAAGCGCCTGCGCGCCAACGTCGACGTGCTGACGCTGACCGCGACGCCGATCCCGCGCACGCTGTCGATGGCGCTGGAAGGGCTGCGCGACTTCTCCGCCATCACCACCGCGCCGAGCCGCCGCCTGGCGGTGAAGACCTTCATCTCGCCGCTCGCCAACGGCGTGATCCGCGAGGCGGTGCTGCGCGAGCTGAAGCGCGGCGGCCAGGTGTTCTTCCTGCACAACGAGGTCGACACCATCCAGAACATGCAGGAGAAACTGGCCGAACTGCTGCCCGAGGCGCGCATCGGCGTGGCGCACGGCCAGCTGCGCGAGCGCGAGCTGGAGCAGGTGATGCGCGACTTCCTGCAACAGCGCTTCAACCTGCTGTTGTGCTCGACCATCATCGAAACCGGCATCGACATCCCCAACGCCAACACCATCCTGATCAACCGCGCCGACAAGTTCGGCCTGGCGCAACTGCACCAGCTGCGTGGCCGCGTCGGCCGCTCGCACCACCAGGCCTACGCCTACCTGCTGACGCCGGACGGCATGACGCGCGACGCGCAGAAGCGGCTGGAGGCGATCCAGCTGTCCGAGGAACTGGGCGCCGGCTTCTATCTGGCGATGCACGACCTGGAAATCCGCGGCGCCGGCGAGGTGCTGGGCGAGGGCCAGTCGGGCGAGATGCAGGAAGTCGGCTTCGCGCTGTTCACCGAAATGTTGAAACAAGCGGTGCGCGACCTGAAAAAGGGCAAGACCCCGGACCTCGACGCACCCTTGGGCGTCACCACCGAGATCAACCTGCACAGCCCCGCGCTGTTGCCCGACGCCTACTGCCCGGACGTACACGAGCGGCTGGTGCTGTACAAGCGGCTCGCCAGCTGCGAGAGCGAAGCCGAGATCGACGCCATCCACGAGGAACTGATCGACCGTTTCGGCCTGCCGCCGCAGACCGTCAAGACCCTGGTCGACAGCCACCGCCTGCGCCTGGCGGCGCGCCGGCTCGGGGTGCAGAAGCTCGACGCCAGCGAGGCCGGCATCCAGCTCAGCTTCGTCAAGAACCCGCCGATCGACCCGATGAAGATCATCACGCTGATCCAGAGCAAGAAGAACTACAAGCTGGCCGGCCAGGACAAGCTGCGCGTCGAGGTCAAAGTCGACGACGTCGGCCTGCGCGTGGTGCGGGTGAAGGAGCTGCTGAAGGAACTGCAGTAGCCCGCGCAAAGAGGTTGGCCGAAAGCCGAGCGCAGAATCAAAAAAGCCGTGCCTCCCCTGGGTGGCACGGCTTTTCCATGGAAAACGCGCAGGGCTTGGGAACCTGTTCAGGGTCTGTCGCGAGCGGCCCTCAGCGGGGTGAAGAGCAGCGCAGAAACCGGAATGAACATGAGTCCATGAGGATTTCTGATCGCTGAGCGAATCCCTGCGTGCCAATCTTCGATTGGCTCAGCGATAAGATTCGCACGCAGTGCACATGAGCCCCGATCAGGGACGCGCAGCAAGACCATGAGCAGGTTCTTACACCGCTTCCAGCGCCAACAGCTCCGCCATGGTCTGGCGGCGGCGGATCAGGCGTACCGCATCGCCGTCGATCAGCACCTCCGGCAACAGCGGGCGGCTGTTGTAGTTGGAGGACATCGACGCGCCGTAAGCGCCGGTGTCGTGGAACAGCAGGTAGTCGCCCACCTGGCACGGCGGCAGATCGCGCGTCACCACCACGCCGCCGTCTTCCTGGGTGAACACGTCACCCGATTCGCACAGCGGCCCGGCCACCACGGTCGGCACCAGCGCGTCGTCCGCCGGCTGCGGCCGGCCCTGGGCGACCAGCGAGATGCCGTGGTAGCTGCCGTACATCGACGGCCGCATCAGGTCGTTGAAGCCGGCGTCCACCAGCACGAAGTGACGGCTGCCCATGTCCTTGACTGCGCGCACCTCGGCCAGCAGGGCGCCGGACTCGGCCACCAGGAAGCGGCCCGGCTCGATCTCGAGGCGTACCGGATGGCCCAGCTTGGCCTCGATCTCCTTGCGCGCCGCGTCCCACAGGCCGAAGTAGTGCGCGGTGTCGATGCGCGCCTCGCCGTCGCGGTAGGGAATCGACAGCCCGCCGCCGGCCGAGATCGCCTCGAGGTCGTGGCCCATGCCGGCGACCAGATCGACCATGGCGCCGCACACCTGCTGCAGGTGGCCGTAGTCCACGCCGGAACCGATATGCATGTGCAGGCCGACCAGGGTGAGGCCATGTTCACGGATCACCTGCAGCGCGTCCGGCAGCTGCTCGTGCCAGATGCCGTGCTTGCTGTTTTCGCCGCCGGTATTGGTCTTGTTGCTGTGGCCGTGGCCGAAACCCGGGTTGATGCGCAGCCAGACGCGATGGCCCGGCGATGCCGCGCCCAACTGGCGCAGCATGTCGATGGAACCGGCGTTGACCGGAATCTGCTCCGCCACCACGCGCGCCAGCGTGGCCTGGTCGAGCAGGTCGGCGGTCAGCACGATGCCGGACGGCTCGTCGCCGCGGCCAGAGAAGCCGGCGGCCAGGGCGCGCTCGATCTCGCCCAGCGACACCGCGTCCACCACCACGCCCTGCTCGCGCATCAGACGCAGGATATGGGTGTTGGAGCAGGCCTTCTGCGCGAAGCGGATCACGTCGAAGGCGCGCAGCTGGGCAATGCGCTCGCGGATTACCGCGGCGTCGTAGAGCCATACCGGGGTGCCGTACTGGCGGGCGACGGCATTGAGCAGCTCGGGATTGCGGATAGTCATTCAAAAAGCTCCTGGGCCACGGTGCAGCGCGGCGCGGTCAGTCAAGAAGCGGCATGGGGTGCCGGAACATACCCGCCATCATGCCCGAGCGATGTCATTTCATAAAATATCGTTTTTCACCCTATCCATTCATGTACGATATGGATTGATCCACTACCGCCACGCCACGCCATGTCCCTCAGCCTGCGCCACATCGAAATCTTCTGGGCCGTGATGACCTCCGGCAGCGTCACCGGCGCCGCCGACCTGTTGCACACCTCGCAACCCACCGTCAGCCGCGAGCTGGCGCGGCTGGAAACGCTGACCGGCCTGACCCTGTTCGACCGCGTTCGCGGCCGGCTGCAGCCGACGGCGCAGGCACTGATGCTGTTCGAGGAAGTGCAGCGCTCCTACTTCGGGCTGGAGCGCATCCGCAACACCGCCGCCTCGATCCGCCAGTTCCAGCAGGGCCAGCTCTCCATCGCCTGCCTGCCGGCGTTCTCGCAATCGCTGTTGCCCGAGGTGTGCCGGCGCTTCCTCGCGGTCTACCCCGAGGTCAGCCTGTCCATCGTGCCGCAGGAGTCGCCGCTGCTGGAAGAATGGCTGTCGGCGCAGCGCCACGACCTGGGCCTGACCGAGCACGGCACCGCCCCGGCCGGCACCCGCATCGCCCCGCTGATGCGCGCCGACGAGGTGTGCGTACTGCCGGACGGCCATCCCCTGCTGGCCAGGACGGCGCTCGCTCCGGCCGACCTGGCGGGCCAGAACTTCATCAGTCTCTCCGCCACCGACCCCTACCGCCAGCAGCTCGACAGCCTGTTCGGCCAGGCCGGCATCGGGCGCCGCCTGGTGGTGGAGACGCACAGCGCCGCCTCGGTGTGCGCCATGGTGCGCGCCGGGCTCGGCGTGGCCGTGGTCAACCCGCTCACCGCGCTCGACTACGCCGGACATGGCCTCGCCATGCGCCGCTTCACGGTCTCGATTCCGTTCACCGTCAGCGTGGTACGCCCGGAGCACCGCCCCTCCTCGCAGTTGGCCGAACACTTCGTCGAAGCACTGCAACAGCAGGCGGCGGAACTCACTTCGCGGCTGGAGGCGGCGCTGGATCGAGCATGAAAAAACCCGGCCAAGGGCCGGGTAGGTCATTGGGAAGATGGCGAACAAGGACCGTTACGGCTGCGCCGCGCCGAGTTGGAAGAAGCGGCCGCTATTGACGAGATCGCGGATGCGCGCCGGATCGGTCTCGCCGTTGATGTTGGTGATCACCAGCTTGCCGTAGCCCTGGCGCAGATCGTTGCGGAAGTCATAGAAGGCGCCGATCACCGATAGCTTGCCCGACTCCACCTCGCCCGCGAACTTCAGCAGCGCGGTGTCCACCTGGTTGTTGACGTTGAGCAGCACGCCGTCGGTGACGTCGATCCCTTTGGGAATGTTGATGGTGGCGAGTTCCTTGGCTATGGCCGGCTCGATGCCGGAATAGTCGCCGGAGGCCGCCTTCACCGCACCGCATACGGCATGGCCGACGATCAGCAGCAGCGGCGTGTGCAGATGGCGCACGCCGTACTCCACCGATCCCTCTGCGGTGGCGAGCTGGTTGCCGATGTCGCGCACCATGAACAGGTCGTTGACGGCGTCGGCGGCGAAGCCGGCGGTCTGCACCCGCGAATCAGAGCAGGTAATCACCGTGGCGCGCGGCGTCTGCTTGTCGGCAAAGCGCTCGAAGTAGCCCGGCGCGTGCGTCCGCATGTAGCGCAGGTTGGCGTTGACGATGGCGTCGACCGCTCCCTTCACCTGGGCCAGCTCGGAACCGTGGCTATGTTCGTCGGCGTGGACGGATACCGGCGCGGCCTGGGGAGCGATGGAGGGCGATTCGGCGGCCTGGGTCGTGCCAATCAGCAGCGCCAGGCCGCCAGCCAGCAGGCGGGCCGTCAGCGAAACGGTTCGAGTCATGAAGCGGGCTTCCTTGTTCAGCGTTTTGTCATGCCGAACTGTAGCGACCCGCCGCGTGGCGAATCAAGCCTGCGTGGTTTGGGCGCTCGCCCCCGGCTTGCGCTGGCTGATCAGCACCCCGCCGAACACCAGCAGGCAGGCGAGCTGCTGCTGAGCCGACAGCGTCTCCCCCAGGATGATCCAGGCCAGCAGCACCGTGAACACCGGGATCAGGTTGACGAAGGCCCCCGCCATCGCCACCGGCACCCGGCTCACCGACCAGGTATAGAGCCCGTAGGCGCCGAGCGTGATCCCCGCCCCCAGGTACAGCACCCACAGGCTCGGCCACAGTGGCAAGGTCTGCGGCAGCGTTACCCACGGCATGAACAGCAGCGCGCCGAACCACAGCATGCCGAGCACGGTCTGCGCCGCGGTGATCACCAGCGCCGAGTAGCGTACCGACAGCTTCTTGGCGATCAGGATGTAACCGGTGGCGCACACCATCGCCAGGAACTCCAGCGCGTTGCCGAGCAGGGGATTCGGTGCGTCGGCGCTCTGCTCGCCGGTCAGCGTCAGCCACAACACACCGGCGAACGATACCGCAATGCCCAGCCAGACCGTGCGCCCCAGCCGTTCCTTGAGAAACAGTAAGGCGCCCAGCGAGGTCAACAGCGGCAGCGTGGCGGTGATCACCCCGGCCTGCGAGGCACTGGTATACACCAGCGCGCGCGCCTCGAGCAGGAAGTACAGGCAGGGTTCGGCCAGCGCCAGCGCGGCAAGCCATTTCCAGTCGCCTTGCTGATAACGCCGTCGTACGCCGGGACGCAGCATCAGCGGCAGCAGGCAAAGCGTGGCGATCACCATGCGGGCAAACAGCACCACCATCGGGTCGAATACCGAAAACACGTATTTCAGCGCGATGAACGAGCTTGCCCACAACAGCATGGCGAGCGACAGGGCCAGGTACGGCAGCATGACGGTCCTTGAAGAATGACAAAAGCGGCCACCAGGCTGAGGTGGCCGAGTTGAATAGACAAGTGTATTGTCGCAAAGACGGCTGGCGATTGTCGAACGTAGACGGAATACCCGCTGCCCTGTCGCGGACGGCGGCGGCAAGCGCGGCTCGAGCAGGGCACACCGGCGATGCCTACCGGAAGGCCGCAGCGAAACCGGTGCGACAGAAGAAATCGGTCGCTGGCCGGCCCTGATCGCACAGGGAACAGCCCGGAACAGGATGCCCTCACTGTTCAGAAAACAGCCATGCACAAAGCATAGACAGCCGTTAAACTAGTAAAAATAGCGGTAACAGCAACACATTGTTCTGACATGAAAACAACCTCGCACATCCCCTCCCCGGACGCCCTGCTCGCCTTCGACGCCCTGGCGCGCCTCGGCAGCTTCACCGCGGCGGCCGAGGCCATCGGCTGCGCCAAGAGCCGGATCAGCCAACTGGTAAAGGATCTGGAGCACGATCTGGGGACGGTGCTGGTGCTGCGCAACACCCGCCGCGTGGCGCTGACCGAGGCCGGGCGCCGCCTGGCCTGCCACGCCGCGCAGCTACGCAGCATGCTCGACAAGGTGCGGCCGGACATCGAGGAAGCCCAGGGCGCCATCGGCGGTCCACTCCGCGTGAGCTCGACCATGTCGTTCGCGCAGTACCTGCTGGCGCCGCTCTTGGGCGAGCTGGCCGAGCTCCACCCCGCGCTGGAAATGGAGCTGGTGGCCGAGAACCGACTGCAGGACCCGGTGGAGGCCGGCCTCGACTTCTGCCTGCGCACCCGCGCGGTGCACGACGACCGGCTGGTGGCCAAATCGATCGGTTTGGTCTGGGAAGAGCTGTACGCCGCGCCAGCCTATCTGGAGCGGGCCGGCATGCCGCAGACGCCGGATGACTTGCTCAAGCACCAGCTGCTGCACAACAGCTACAACGAAACCGGCCTCAACTGGCGGCTGGAAAAGGACGGCCAGTTCGTTTCGCTCGCCATCCGGCCGACGCTGCTGTGCGACCAGTACGCTGTGATCGCCAACGCCGCCTGTGCCGGCGTGGGCATCGGCCTGTTGCCGCAGTACGTGGTCAGCCCGCAGCTCGCGCGCGGCGAGCTGGTCCCGGTGCTGCCCGGTTGGCGCTCTTCCGGCTGGCCGGTGTTCCTGGTCTACCCCTACCGCCACCCGATGCCGAAGAAATACGAAGCCTTCCTACAGCTGGTGGTGCCGCGCCTGCGCACCATTCTCGGCGACAGCTGAGCCGCCGGCCGCCTCACCCGGGCCTCAGTCCTCGACGCGGAACCCGACCTTGATCGTGACCTGCCAGTGGGCGATGGCACCGTCGACGACATGGCCACGCGTTTCCAGCACCTCGAACCAGTCGATATGCTTGAGCGTGGCGCCGGCCTTGGCGATGGCGGTGCGAATGGCATCATCGCAGCCCTCGGAGGAGGAACCGACCAGTTCCACCATCTTGTAGACATGCTTGCTCATGTTGTTCTCCCTAGGTGATACGAAAGATCCCGTCCTGGCGGGTACAACTTCAGCATAGTGCCCGGCACGGCAACTGCCCGACGAATCGCCCCCTCCTCCAAACCGTCGACGGCACCGCACGGCAATAAAAAAGCCGCCCCGGTCAGGGGGCGGCTTTGAAGCCAGCGTGATGATCGACGCTCAGCGCTTGTGAGCGATCAAGCGTTCAGTTCCTTGGCCAGGTAAATCCAGGTCTCGACCACGGTGTCCGGGTTCAGCGAGATGGTCTCGATGCCCTCTTCCACCAGCCACTTGGCGAAGTCCGGATGATCGGACGGGCCCTGGCCGCAGATGCCGACGTACTTGTTCAGCTTGCGGCAAGCCTGGATCGCCATGTGCAGCATGGCCTTCACGGCGTCGTTGCGCTCGTCGAAGGTCGAGGCGATCGGGCCGCCGGAGTCGCGGTCCACGCCCAGGGTGAGCTGGGTCATGTCGTTGGAGCCGATGGAGAAGCCGTCGAAGTGCTCCAGGAAGCGCTCGGCCAGTACCGCGTTGGTCGGCAGTTCGCACATCATGATCAGGCGCAGGCCGTTGTCGCCACGCTTCAGGCCGTTGGCGGCCAGGATCTCGATCACTTTTTCGGCTTCGGCCAGGGTGCGCACGAACGGGATCATCACTTCCACGTTGGTGAGGCCCATCACGTCGCGCACTTTCTTGATGGCGCGGCATTCCAGCTCGAAGCAGTCGCGGAACGATTCGGCCACATAGCGCGCGGCACCACGGAAGCCCAGCATCGGGTTCTCTTCGTGCGGCTCGTACATCTGGCCGCCGATCAGGTTGGCGTACTCGTTCGACTTGAAGTCGGACATGCGCACGATGACCTTTTTCGGGTAGAACGCGGCCGCCAGCGTCGACACGCCTTCGGCGATCTTGTCGACGTAGAAGTCGACCGGGCTCTTGTAGCCGGCGATGCGGTCGGTGATGGTGGCTTTCAGCTCGGCCGGCAGCGTGTCGAACTCGAGCAGCGCTTTCGGGTGGATGCCGATCTGGCGGTTGATCACGAACTCCATGCGCGCCAGGCCCACACCTTCGTTCGGCAGCTGCGCGAAGTCGAAGGCCAGTTCCGGGTTGCCGACGTTCATCATGATCTTGACCGGGGATTCCGGCATCTTGTCCAGTTCCAGGTCGATGATCTCGACTTCGAGCAGGCCATCATAGATGTTGCCGGTGTCGCCTTCGGCGCAGGACACGGTCACCTGCATGCCGTCACGCAGCACGTCGGTGGCATCGCCACAGCCGACCACGGCCGGAATGCCCAGTTCGCGCGCGATGATCGCGGCGTGGCAGGTACGACCGCCACGGTTGGTCACGATGGCGGCGGCGCGCTTCATCACCGGTTCCCAATCCGGGTCGGTCATGTCGGTCACCAGCACGTCGCCGGCCTTGACGGTGTCCATCTCGGACGCGTCCTTGATCAGGCGCACGGTGCCCTGGCCGATCTTCTGGCCAATGGCGCGGCCTTCGCACAGCACGGTGGACTTGGTCTTCAGGCGGAAGCGGCGCAGGGTGTCCTTGCGGTCTTCCTGCGACTTCACGGTTTCCGGACGGGCCTGCAGGATGTACAGCTTGCCGTCGGTGCCGTCACGGCCCCACTCGATATCCATCGGGCGGCCGTAGTGCTTCTCGATGATCAGCGCGTACTGGGCCAGCTCTTCCACTTCGGCGTCGCTGATGGAGAACTGCTTGCACAGCGCCGGTTCGACGTTGACGGTCTTGACCGAACGGCCGGCTTGCGAGGCGTCGGTGAACTCCATCTTGATCAGCTTGGAGCCCAGCGTCTTGCGCAGGATGGCCGGACGGCCAGCCTTCAGGGTCGGCTTGTGAACGTAGAATTCGTCCGGGTTCACGGCGCCTTGCACCACGGTCTCGCCGAGGCCGTAGGAAGCGGTGATGAACACCACGTCTTCGAAACCGGATTCGGTATCGATGGTGAACATCACGCCGGCGGCGCCGGAGTCGGAACGCACCATGCGCTGCACGCCGGCCGACAGAGCCACTACGTCATGGGCGAAGCCCTTGTGCACGCGGTAGGAGATGGCGCGGTCGTTGTACAGGGAAGCGAAGACGTGCTTCATGGCTTCCTTGACGTTGTCCAGGCCACGGATGTTCAGGAAGGTTTCCTGTTGACCGGCGAACGAGGCGTCCGGCAGGTCTTCCGCGGTGGCGGAGGAGCGCACGGCTACCGAGATGTCGGCGCCGCCGGAATCGGCCACCATCTTGTCCCAGGCTTCCTTGATGTCGGCATCAAGCTTGGCAGGGAACGGGGTATCGATAATCCACTGGCGGATTTCCTTGCCGACGCGGGCCAGTTCGGTCACGTCGTCGATATCCAGCTTGGCCAGCGCGGCGCTGATGCGCTCGGCCAGGCCGTTGTGCTGCAGGAAATCACGATAGGCATCCGCCGTCGTGGCGAAACCGCCGGGTACACGGACACCCGAGTTAGCCAGCTGACTGATCATTTCGCCCAGGGAGGCATTCTTGCCACCTACCTGTTCAACGTCGGTCATGCGCAGCTTCTCGAACCAGATGACGTAGTTCTCTGCCATCACTTCACTTCCTGTATTGGATTGGAGACGATAGAAAGCCGCATTCTAGCCGATTAACGCCCGGCTTGCGTAGCGTCTTTTGCATTGCACAAGGTAAGGATTTGCCCTTAATCAAGGACTTCCATCCCGCCGTTCTGGCACCATCGCACCCGCCCGGCGGGAAAAAGCCTTTTGTCATGTAGTGTTAACACTACTGTAAAGCCAAACGGGGCGGGAGATTCGCCCCCTTGCCGCCGGGCTGCGCGGTGAGAACGCTGACGGCGGCGGCGGGACGGGTATAATCGCCCCACGACTCTCCGCCATTTTTTTCGACAGGTGCATTCATGCCACACCTCCGCTCCGCCATTTTCGTTTCCGACCGCACCGGCATCACCGCCGAGGCCCTGGGCAACACCTTGCTGACGCAGTTTGACACCATCGAATTCAAGCGCGAGACCATCCCCTTCGTCGACACGGTGGAAAAGGCACAGGAAGTGGCCGAGATGATCCGCCAGCGTACCGCCGACGATCACCAGAAGCCGGTGGTGTTCACCAGCATCGTCAACGCCGAGGTGCGCCAGGCGCTGCGCGTCGACCATGCGCTGGTGATCGACTTCTTCGAGGCCTTCATCGGCGAACTGGAGGCGGAACTGCACCAGAAGGCTACGCTGTCGGTGGGCAAGGCTCACGGCATGATGAACGAGTCGCAGTACGATCACCGTATCGAGGCGGTGAACTACTCGCTCAACCACGACGACGGGGTGAAGCTGAAAGACCTGCACGAGGCCGACGTGATCCTGGTCGGCGTGTCGCGCTCGGGCAAGACCCCGACCTGCCTCTATCTCGCGCTGCAGTACGGCATCAAGGCGGCCAACTACCCGTTGACCCCGGAAGACCTGGGCAGCCCGACGCTGCCCAAAATGCTGCTGCCGTTCCGCCAGAAGATCTTCGGCCTGACCATCGACCCGGCGCGCCTGCACCACATCCGCTCCGAGCGCCGCCCCGACTCCAAGTACGCCAGCATCGAGAACTGCCGCTCCGAGGTGAACGAGGCGGAATCGATGTTCCGTCACCACGCCATCCCGTTCATCAGCACCACGCACAAGTCGATCGAGGAGATCGCCTCGACCATCATGCACAAGGCCACCCTGACGCGGCGGTTCTAGAGCCTGTCCATCAGGCGGCTGCGCCTTCGCATCTCGAATGCCGGCGGACTGCGTGCCAATCTATCGCTGAACCAATCGAAGATTGGCACGCAGCGATTTGCTCCGCGCTGCGGAATCCTCATGTACTTCATCTACATTCCGGTTCCAGCCCCCCGCCGACATTCAACCTGCTTTGGCCCGCTCACCGATTGAAAAGGCCCTTGATACATCCGACTTGACTCCGCCGCCGAGTGCATGGTTTGATGAAAAACATGAATACCTCGTTCGCAATCGCTTTCTCGTTTGGTTGGTGGCGCCTGTCCTAGGCGGCACCGCGGTTGCGTACACCCGAAAACCCCGGAGCTGCCAGCAGGCGCTCCGGGGTTTTCGTTTTCCACCCCCTCCTTGCTGGCAGTCTCCCTGAACCCTAGTGGAGCACAGCATGAATCTCGACAGCATCAGCCCGAACGACGTCATCCTCACCGGCGACCGCACTACCGGCCCGCTGCACCTGGGCCATTACGTCGGCTCGCTGCGTAACCGCGTCCTGCTGCAGGAGCATTGCACCCAGTTCCTGCTGCTGGCCGACGCCCAGGCGCTGACCGACAACATGGGCAACTACCTCAAGGTGCGCGACAACGTGCTGCAGGTGGCGCTCGACTACCTCGCCGTCGGCATCGACCCCGCCAAGAGCACCATCTTCATCCAGAGCCTGGTGCCGGAGCTGTCCGAACTGGCGTCCTACTACCTCAACCTGGTGACGGTGGCGCGGCTGGAACGCAACCCGACCATCAAGGACGAGATCAAGCAGCGCGGCTTCGAGCGCGACATCCCGGCCGGCTTCCTGACCTACCCGGCGGCGCAGGCCGCCGACATCACCGCCTTCAAGGCCACCGTGGTGCCGGTGGGCGCCGACCAGGTGCCGATGATCGAACAGACCAACGAGATCGTGCGCCGCTTCAACGCCAGCGTCGGCCAGGAGCTGCTGGTGGAGACGCGCGCCGTGGTGCCGGAGCATGGCGCACGGCTGCCGGGCATCGACGGCAAGGCGAAGATGTCGAAGTCGCTCGGCAACGCGCTGGCGCTGTCGGCGAGCCCGGACGAGATCCGCCAGGCGGTGAAGATGATGTACACCGACCCCAACCACCTGCGTGTCGATGATCCGGGCCAGATCGAGGGCAACGTGGTGTTCAGCTATCTCGACGCCTTCGACGACGACGCCGCGGCCGTGGCCGAGCTGAAGGCGCACTATCGCCGCGGCGGACTCGGTGACTCGGTGCTCAAGGCGCGGCTGGAAGACAAGCTGCAGGCGCTGCTGGAGCCGATCCGCCGGCGCCGCGAGGAATACGCCCGCGATCCGGCGGCGGTGCTCGCCCTGCTGAAGGAAGGCACCGGCAAGGCGCGCGAGGTGGCGGCCGTGACGCTCGCCGAGGTCAAGGGGGCGATGGGGTTGAATTACTACTGATTCGGGACACCCGCACAATCAATAACTGAGGAAAGGAAACCTCCATGATCCGCATCGCTCTGGTCGGCGATTTCGACACCACCGTCCCGGCCCATCAGGCCATCCCCCCTGCCCTGCAGCTGGCTGCAGAGGCGCTGGACACGAAGGTCGAGGCGACGTGGCTGGGCACGGAGGGTATTCACAGCCCAGACGACTTGCACGGTTTCCACGGTATCTGGTGCGTGCCGGCCAGCCCCTACCGCAGCATGGACGGGGCGCTGCGGGCCATTCGCCATGCGCGGGAGAATGGCGTGCCCTTCCTCGGCACCTGCGGCGGGTTCCAGCATGCAGTGATCGAGTACGCACGCCATGTACTTGGCTGGCACGACGCCGAGCACGCCGAGACGGCACCGCAGGCCGAGCGCGCGGTCATCGCGCCGCTCGCCTGCGCGCTGGTGGAAACGCGGGCCGAGGTGCGCTTCGTGCCCGGGACACGCTTGTCCGAGGTTTACGGCGAGCCCTCCAGCATCGAAGGCTACCGCTGCCGCTTCGGCCTGAATCCGCGTTTTGCCGAGGAACTGATGCGCGGCCCGCTGCGCCTGGCCGCGCGCGATGAAGATGGCGAGGTGCGGGCAGTGGAACTGGATGGCCATCCATTCTTCGTCGCCACGCTGTTCCAGCCGGAACGCGCCGCGCTTCAAGGCCACTGCCCGCCTCTGGCCAAGGCTTTCGTACAGGCCGCTACAGGCCAACGTTGAAGAGAGACACCATGGATTTCATCTACCAATGCCAGAACCTGGACGAGGTGCGCGAGCAGATCGACCGCATCGACCAGGCGCTGGTGGCGTTGCTCGCCGAGCGCGGACTGTACGTGCAGCAGGCGGCGGGCTTCAAGCACAGCACGGCCGAGGTCGAGGGCGGCAAGCGTGTCGATCAGGTGATACGCCGCGTGACGCGGCTGGCGGGCGAGTTGGGCGCCGACCCGGAACTCACCGCGGCGGTGTACCGCACCATGATCGGGCACTTCGTCACGAGCGAGATGAAGCTGTACCAGGCGCGACAGACGCCGCAGTGAGGCCCCCAAACGCTTCGGCCAAGCGGGAAGGTTGGCCGAAGCGTTTCAGGGAAGAGGATCAGGCCAGCGGCACGCTGACCTTCAGCCCGTCGTAGCCCACTTCCACCCCCGGCGGGCACTCCGCCGACAGCGCGTGGTATTCGAGGCCGTGCGTCATGTGGATCAGGATGGTGCGGCGGGCGCCGATGCGCTCGGCCCAGCGCAGCGAGTCGGCCACGCACAGGTGCGAGGGGTACGGCTCGCGTCGCAGGCAGTCGAGGAACAGCACCTCGAGGCCCTGCAGCTTCTCCAAGCTGTGCTCGGGGATGTCCGACAGGTCGGTGAGCCAGGCCACGTCGCCGATGCGCCAGCCCAGGCAGGGCCAGTTGCCGTGCATCAGCGGGATCGGCGTCACCGTCACGCCGCCGAACCCGAACGGGCCGCCCACTTCCTCGGTCAGCAGCACCGGCTTGTCCCAAGCCTTGGACGGCGCGTGCAGCGCGTAGTCGAAGCGGGAACGAACGTTGGCCAGCGTGAAGCTGTTGCCGAACAGCGTGATTGCCCCTTTTTTCACGTAGCAGAAGGCGCGCAGATCGTCGATGCCGTTGAGGTGGTCGGCGTGCGGGTGGGTGTAGAGCACCGCGTCGACCCGGGTGATGCCCTCGCGCAGCGCCTGGTGACGCAAGTCCGGCCCGGTGTCGATCAGGAAAGCGGTATCGCCGACACGCAGGTAGGCGCTGGCGCGGCTGCGCCGGTTCCTCAGGTCCGGCGAGGTGCAGGTGGGGCAATCACAGCCGATGGCCGGGGTTCCGGAGCTGGACCCGCAGCCAAGGACGGTCAGTTCGACACTCGACACGACTACTCGCTTTCATTCCAGTACCACCTAGAAACGACAACAGCGGCGGCGGCGCTCTTTTGCCTGCGCCTCAGCTTTGTTGAACCCCGTCCTGCCGGGCTGCGTTGTCTCGTTTCGACGGTTTCCTGGAATCACTGGTCAAAGGGTTGGCCGAAGGCCGGGGCCGGTCAGGCGCCGGGTCACGGCCGCGGAATCTTGGCGAACAGGCGGAAGAAGTTGTCGGTGGTGGCTTGGGCCACCGCCTCGAAGCTCAGCCCGCGCAGTTCGGCGATATGTTCTGCGACATGCTTCACGTACGCCGGTTCATTGGTCTTGCCGCGAAACGGCACCGGCGCGAGGTAGGGCGAATCGGTTTCCACCAGCAAGCGGTCGAGCGGCACCTTCTGCGCCACCTCCTTCACCTGCAGCGCGTTCTTGAAGGTGACGATGCCGGACAGCGAGATGTAGAAGCCCAGGTCGAGCGCAGCTTGCGCCACCTCCCAGCTCTCGGTGAAGCAGTGCATCACCCCGCCCGCCTCGCCAGCGTTCTCCTCGCGCATCAGCTTCACGGTGTCGGCGGCCGATTCGCGGGTGTGGATCACCAGCGGCAGGCCGACGCGGCGCGCGGCGCGGATGTGGGTGCGGAAGCGCTCGTGCTGCCAGGTGAGGTCGCCCTGGCACCAGTGGTAGTCGAGCCCGGTCTCGCCGATGCCGACCACCTTGGGGTGGGCGGCATGCGCGACCAGTTCGTCCTCGCTGTACTCCTCGGCGTCCGGGTCGTCCGGGTGCACGCCGACGGTGGCGTACAGGTTGTCGTGCGCCTCGGCCAGCGCCAGCACCTCGGGGTATTTCGGGCGACTGACGCCGATCACCAGGGCATGGCTGACGCCGTTGTGGCGCATGTTGGCCAGCACTTCGGGCAGGCGCGCGGCGAGGTCCGGAAAATTGATGTGGCAGTGCGAATCGACAAGCATGGTTGCATCCTGCGCGCCCGCCGGGCGGGCGCTTATGTTCTCTCGGCGGCATGGGCCGCTTCGAACCTGTTCACGATCTGTCGCGAGCGGCCTTCAGCAGGGTGAAGAGCCGCGCATGAGCCCCGATCAGGGACGCGCAGCAAGATCGGGAACAGGTTCTTACATGGTATGGGTGGGACGGGTGGAGTTGAGCACACCGCCCAGCAAGGCCTCGATCTTGCTACGCGCCTGGCGCCCCTCGTCGCTGCCGGCGAACTCGACGCCGACGCCCTGGGCCAGGCTGTTGTTGGCGCCGGCCGGAGTGATCCACACCACCTTGCCTTGCACCGCCACCTTCTGCGGGTCGTCCATCAGCGTCAGCAGCAGGAACACCTCCTCGCCCAACGCCAGCGCCTTGCCGGTGGGGATGAAGATGCCGCCGTTGCGCAGGAAGGGCATGTAGGCGGCGTAGAGCGCGCCGCGCTCCTTGATGTGCAGCGACATGACGCCGGGGCGGTTGCCGTCCGGGCGGGTAACGACGTTCTCTTTCTCCAGTTCCATGCGCCGGGCTTTCCTTGCAGTGGTTTCAGCGCGCGGCCGTGCGGGCCGCGAACACGTTCAGATAGTCCATCAACAGCGCTTCGAGCTGCAAGCGTACGTTCAGCGTGTGCTGACCGAACGGGGCCAGCTGAATAAGGCTCTGGTAGCAGCCCATCAGCAAGGCGAGATCGGCACGCTCGGCCAGGGCCTGCAGTGCCGCCTGATGATCGGGATAATAGCGGAGTTGGCCCGCCAGCCTCAAACCGGCCAGATCATGCAGCCACTTCTGCAGCCACTCCAGCGGCAGCGCCAGCGGCAGCTTGTGGCGGTCGATCTGCTCGGCGAGCGCGATGGCGTCGGCCAGCGTCGGCCGCGCCAGGCCGTCGAGGAACTGCTGGCGCAGCTTGGCCAGCGCCGCGTCGTGCTCGAACAGCGGCGTGCCGCCGTGGTGCGCCAGCTCGGTGCGGGCGTTGTCCACCCCGGCGGCGTCCAGCCAGGCCAGTGCCTCCCCTTGCGTCGGCGCCGTCAGCGGAAAAGCGCGGCAGCGGCTCTTGATGGTCGGCAGCAGCCGCTGCGGGGCGTGCGCCACCAACAGGAACAGCACCTCGGCGGGCGGCTCCTCGAGGATCTTCAGGAGCGCGTTGGCCGCCGCCGGGTTGAGCGCCTCGGCCGGCTCCACCAGCACGATGCGCTGTCCGGCACGGTGCGCGGTAAGGTGGGCGAAGTCGATCACCTCGCGCACCGCCTCGATCTTGATCACCGGCAGCTTGCGTGTCGGCTTGCTGCCCTCCTTCGCCTCGTCCTCGTCGTCGCCCAGCGGCGTGAGACGGCGGAAGTCCGGGTGGCTGCCGTGGGCGAACCAGCGGCAGGCCTCGCACTGGCCGCAGGCAGCGTGGTCGGGGCGCGGCGATTCGCACAGCAGCGAGGCTGCCAAGTGCTCGGCGAAGGCCAGCTTGCCGATGCCGCTGGGACCGTTGAACAGCCAGGCGTTGGGCAGGCGCTCGCGTTCGCGGTTGAGACGCTGCCAGTCGGCGGCTTGCCAGGGATAGAGCATCAGCGGCGCTCCCGCACGGCGTCGAGGCGGCGCATGACCTCGGCGCGCACCTGTTCGGGGGAACGGTTGGCGTCGACCACCGCGATACGCGGGTTGGCCGAAGCACGCTGCAGGTAGGCCGCGCGCACGCGGGCGTGGAAATCGGCCGCCTCCTGCTCGAAACGGTCGAGCACACGCTCGCCACCGGCCATGCGCCGGGCGGCGACGTCGAGCGGCACGTCGAACAGCAGCGTCAGGTCCGGCTGCAGCCCCTGCTGCACCCAGTCTTCCAGCGCCTCGATGCGTGCGAACGGCAGTCCGCGCCCGCCGCCCTGGTAGGCGAAGGTGGCGTCGGTGAAGCGGTCGGACACCACCCAGCGGCCGGCGGCCAACGCCGGTTCGATCACGCGCGCGATGTGTTCCTGGCGCGCGGCGAACATCAGCAGCGTCTCGGTCTCCAGCGTCACCTCGGTGTCCACCGCCAGCAAGAGTTCGCGCAGCTTCTCCCCCAGCACCGTGCCGCCGGGCTCGCGCGTGAACACGGCGTCGATGCCCTGTTCGGCCAACCAGTCGCGCACCGCGGCGAGCTGGGTGCTCTTGCCGGCCCCGTCCACGCCTTCCAGCGTGATGAATGTTCCGCGCCGCATCAGGAGCCTTTCTTCAGGATGAATTGGCGCACCGCGCCGTTGTGTTCGTCCAGGGTTTCGGAGAAATGCGTGGTGCCGTCGCCGCGCGCGACGAAGTACAGCGCGCGCGTGTCCGCCGGATGCGCCGCGGCGTCGAGCGCGGCGCGCCCCGGCAGCGCGATCGGCGTCGGCGTCAGGCCGGAGCGGGTGTAGGTGTTGTACGGGGTGTCGCGGCGCAGACCGGCCTTGCCGATGTTGCCCTGGTAGCTGGCCCCCATGCCGTAGATCACCGCCGGGTCGGTCTGCAGGCGCATGCCGATCCTGAGGCGGTTGAGGAACACCGCCGCCACCTGCGTCCGGTCACTCTCGCGCGAGGTTTCCTTCTCCACCAGGCTCGCCATGATCAGCAGCTCGTAAGGCGAGGCGTACGGCAGGTCGGGACGGCGCGCCAGCCAGATGCTCTCCAGCTGCTGCTGCATGGTGCGGTAGGCGCGGCGGTAGACCTCGAGATCGCTCGAGCCCGGGACGTAGAAATAGGTGCTGGGGAAGAACAGGCCTTCCGGATGAGCCTCGCTGGCGCCGATTTCGCGCAGGATCTGCTCGTCGCTCCAGCTGGCGGTGACGTGCTGCAGGTCGGGCTCGCTGGCCAGGGCCTGGCGGAACTGGCGGAAGGTCCAGCCCTCGATCGCCGTCACGCTGGCCTGGTCCGGATTGCCCTGGGCGAAGCGGCGCAGCACTTCCCACATCGCCACCGGGCGGGAAAATTCGTACAGGCCGGCCTTCACCTTGCGATCGGTGCCGCTGATGCGCATCAGCGCCACCATCACCCAGCGGTTGCGGATCATGCCGTCCTGGTCCAGCGCGCGCGCCACCTGGCCCAGCGTGCGGTTGGCGCCGACGGCGATACTATAGGGCGCCTTGGGCAGCGGGACCGGCACGGCCACCACCCAGGCGAGCCACAGCGCGAGCAGTGCCGCCAGGGTGGCCGTCATGCGGAAGAAAAACTTGTGCATCATGTTCAGATCAAGTTGGATGGGCTGGCCGGCGGCGGGTCCGGCTGGTTTGGCGAAGCATCAATCATACCATGCCGCCTCTTGCGCACGTTTCGCCGCGAACCCGAATGGGACCGGGCCGGGGGCGGCAAGTTCGTCCCCTCGGCAACGCCTCGCGGTGGCCCGCGCCAGCCGCCGCCGCGCTATGATACCGGGCATGGATACCACGACATTCGCCGCACCCCTGCTCCAGGCCTACCGCGAGCATCGCGCCGTGACGGTGGCCGCCGACGCCGGCCCCGCCAGCCGCGAACAGGCTTACGCCACGCAACGGGCGATCTGGCAGACCCTGGTCGGCCAAGCCCGCCCCACGGCATGGAAAGTGGGCGCCCCGGCGCGCGAGGCCGAACCCACCGCCGCGCCGATCTTTCCGCACCGTATCGCCGCCTCTGGCACCCACTTGCCCGCCGCCTCGTTTCTTGGCCTGGGGATCGAGGCCGAAATCGCGGTGCGCTTCGGCCGCGACCTGCCGCCACGTGCCACGCGCTACACCCGCGACGAGATTCTCGACGCGATCGCCAGCGTCCACGTCGCCATCGAACTGATCGACACCCGGCTCGCCGCCCCCAAGGTGGCCGGTCCGCTGTGGAGCCTGGCCGACAACCTGGTGAATGGCGGCCTGATCGTCGGCGACGCCATACCGCAGTGGCGCGAACTGGATTTTGCCGCGCTCACCGTGCGTGTTTCGGCCAACGACGGAGTGCGCGCCGAAACACAAGGCCGCCCGCCGCTCGACGACCTGTTCTTCTGCCTGCCGTGGTGGATCGACCACGTCGGCGGGGCGCAGGCGGGAGACATCGTGGCGACCGGCGCCTGGAACGGCATGCACCCGGTGGGGCTGCCGGTCACGGTCCGTGTCGACTTCGTCGGCGTCGGCAGCGCCGAGGCGCGCATCGGCTAAGCCCATCGTCGGCAAGGAAAGGGCTGGATACGGATTTCGGCCGACAGCCGCAGCCCCCGTCCGAGGCCGAAACCGTCTCCTCCCTCGCCTCCCGGGACGAAGCGGTCATGCCGGTTTGCCTCCTGCTACGGCCACCAGGAACGACCAAGACGAGGAAAACGAGGGACATGCACCACCATCCACCCCGTCGTCATCGGACGTGGCCCGCCACGGCAGTGCTCGCCGGCCTCGTGGCCGGCAGCGTCGCCACCGCGGCGCAGCTGGCACTGTGGTGGCTGACGTCGGTCCCCCTGCTGGCGACCCTGCTGCGCGACGCGCGCCTGACGGCCGCCATCGTCATGGGAGTGAGCGTGCTCACCCCGGTACCGGCGTGGCGCGGGGACGTGTGGCTGCTGGCGACGCTGATCCACTTCGCCCTGTCCATCGCCTACGCCGCACCGGTAAGCCTGCTGGCCGGACGCCGGCGGGCGGGCGTCGAGCTCCTTGCCGGCACCGGCTACGGGGCGCTCATCTATGGCGTCAACCTGTACGGTTTCACCACGCTCTTTCCCTGGTTCTCGGCCTCGCGCGGCGGCGTGACGCTGCTCACCCACCTGGTCTTCGGCAGCGTGCTGGTGGGGGTTTGCCGTTGGCGCGCGCGCCATTCCGGCACCGCCGCCTGAGCCCACCGCCGCCCGCTCCTGGCACCATCCCCAACGGCGTGGCGGAGCCATGGGGCCTCAATCACGCAACAGACCGTCGCCACGCGTATATCATCAAAAGCAGGGTGAGCATCGGCTCGCCTCAAATTTCTTCCCCCTCGCCAACCCCGCAACGGATGGGCGGTACATGGGCATTGGTTCTGGACTGACATCTTCTTTGCACCGCTATCGCTGGCTGATCGTGCTGGCGCTGCTCCCGCTCGGCCTCCTGCTGGCGGTGGCGGCGGCCGTCTATGCCCTCGGCGTGCGCGCTGAGCAAGTGGGCTGGCAGGACGGGCTGGAACTGACCGGCTGGCAGCGGCTGCAAAACGGCTGCGTCCAGGCCCAGGGCGAACGCCTGCGGGTCACGCGCTGGTATCCGCTCACGCTCCATGTCAGCCGTATGAGCCTGCCGCGCTGCGCCACCGGACCATTCCAGGAGCCGGCGCCGCCCCCCTGGACACCGCCACTCGACCTCGCCATCGACGCCCTCACCCTGCCCGGCCTGCCGCCGCTGGCGGTGAAGGTGAGCCAGCGCGCGCAACGCTGGCAGGCGCAGGTTCAGTTCCGCCACAGCCAGGCCCGTGCGCTCTACGAGCGCGGCTCCGGGCGCTGGACGCTGCAAGGACAGATCCAGCCGGCCGACCTCTCCCCGCCGGTACTGGGCACGCTGGCCGTATCCGGCCAGGGCGTGTGGCAGGAGCAGCGTCTGGAAGGATCATTGCAGGCTCAGGGTCGGCAGCTGGGTTATGCCGGTCAGGCCCGACGCGCCGACGCGGCGCTATCGGCCCGCCTCGCCGCCCGGCGCTGGCAGCTCGACGCCGAACTGGGCGCACCGCTGGCACTCGGTGCGGACTGGAGCCTGCAAGCCCGGCAAGGACTGCACGCCAGTGGCGATCTGCAAGGGGTGCAGTCGCTGCATCTGGACCTGCTGGCGAGCGGTCCGCAAGGCAAGGTACGCCTCGAACTCGATACCGCCGGAGCCGGGGCGGCACACGGCCCGGGCCGGCTCACGCTCACCGGCCCCGCCCTGGCCGGCGAGGTGCCCCTGCGCTGGAGCCGGCAACAGTTGGAGCTGCTGCCGGCAAGCTTGCGGCTGCCTGGGGCGCTGCGCCTGAGCTGGCCCCGCCCCCTCACCGTGCCGCTGGCCGCGCGCGGCGACAGCGTCATCACCGCCGAAGTGCAGTACCAGAATCTGCGCGTCAACACCGTCGACAGCCGCCTGTCCTGGCAGCAAGCCCGGTGGGGCTGGCAAGGACGGCTCGACCTCGCCGGCAACAGCGCCGGCGTCGACCTCGCGGGGACATGGCAGGGCCGTATCGATGCCGGCGGCTTGAGCGGCGCTCCCGCCCGCCTCACGCTGAGCCGTCCCGACCTCAAGCTGGCGCTGCGCGTACCCGTGGCCGGCCTGCGCCCGCCGCGCTGGGCGGCGCCGGTCGAGTTCGATGGCCACTATGGCCAGTTCCCGCTCCAGGGTACGCTCCAGGTCGGCTACGAACGAGAGCGCTGGCAAGGTGCGCTGGATGGCCGCTCGCGACTGCCGTTCTACACCCAGGGCGGCGAGCTGAAGTTGGTCCTGCCCTGGCACGGCCAACAGGGACGGTGGTTTCTGGATAGTGGCAGCCGCGTCACGCTTGCCAAGGGGCTGATCGGCAGCACCCTGGTCAAGCCGATCGCAGTCAGCGCCAGCACGCCGCTGCGCTTATCCCCACAAGGCGTCTTTGGCGAGTGGCGGCTGCAGGCCGACGGCGTCGTGGCAACGCGCGGAACCCTGCCGCCGCTCGACGGGCAACTTAGTGCGGCCGGACTGCAGGGCCGCGCCAGCCTGCGCATCCCGGCATGGCAATCCACCCTTACCGTGAGCGCGACACGCCTTGCCCAAGGCAAGAAAACCGGCGTGCAAGGCACGCTGGAACTGAGCACACCGTTGTCGCCCGCCATGAGTCGCGGCCTTGGGGTCACCCTGCAACAAGGCCGTGTCACCGGTCAGGGACGCTGGCAGTGGCTGGGGAGCGGACAGCTGCAAGGCACGCTCGCGGCCTCCGGGGTCGCGCTCGACTGGGGCGGCATCCAGGCGACGGGGGGCAGCGGCAGCGCGCATGTCGAATTCGATCAGGCGGGCCTGAAGCTGGCCAGCGCCGGCCCCATCACGCTGGCCGAACTCGACCTCGGCACGCGCGTGCGCAACGTCCGCCTCACGGCGCAATCCGACCTCAACACCTGGCAGCTCGCCGATGTCCACGCCGAGGTACTGGGCGGGCAGATGAACGCTGCCAGCCTGCAATGGCCCTCGCCGCAGTATCAGCCGGTGACGGTGAGCCACATCGACCTGGCCGAGGTGGCCGCCCTGCAAAACGATCCGGAGCCGACCGTGCAGCTCGCCGGCCGCGTGGGCGGGGTGCTGCCGCTGCAGCTGATGAAAGACTCCCTGGCGCTGCAGGGAGGCCTGATCCGCAACGAAGGCCCGCTGGTGCTCAAGGTCCAGCCCTCCGCCGGTGTCGGCGCCATGGGCCAGTCCAACCGCGCGGTGCAACTGGCGCTGGACACGCTGGGCCATCTGGCGATCAACGATTTCCAGGCCCGCCTGGACATGCCGCCGGACGGCTGGCTCGACGCGGCGGTGACCATCAAGGGACAGAACCCGCAACAAAATGGCCAACCAGTCGTACTAAACTATACGCATCGGGAAAATCTGTTCGAGCTGTTACGCAGCCTGCGTATCGGCGATGAACTCTCCCGCCGGGTATTGAACCGAAAGCCGGCGGAGAGTTCTCACTGACATGACGTTGGAGGACTCATCATGAACCCCGTTTGGCTGCTGGCCCTGCTGCCCCTGGCCGCGTGCACCCCCCGGGTCGCACTGGAGGCCCCCAAGGAACCGATCACGATCAATCTGAACGTGAAGATCGATCACGAAATTCGCCTCAAGGTGGAAAAGGATGTCGATAAACTCATCAGCGAAGACAGCGCATTGTTCTAGGAGCACGCCATGAAGACGACGATACGAGGGATGGCGCTGCTGCTGCTCGTCTGCAGCACACTGGCCATGGCACTGGATCTGGATGGCGCCAAGTCGCAGGGGCTGGTCGGGGAGCAGCCCAACGGCTATCTGGGCGTGGTCAAGGCCACGCCGCAGGCGGTGGAACTGGCCGCGGACATCAACGCCAAGCGGCGCGCCGCCTACGACGCCATCGCCAAGAAGAACGGCGCCACCCTGGACCAGGTGGCGGCCCTGGCCGGCCAAAAAGCCATCGAGAAGGCCGCGCCGGGGGCCTACGTCCGCTCCGCGGACGGCCAGTGGGTCAAGAAGTAGCGGTAACCGCGATCAAGCACACGGCCCGCCGGGCGGATGACGCCGTGCAGGCCGTCGCGATGCACCGTCGGTAGCTCAGCGCGGGAGGCCGCCCAGCTGCCGGCTGATCACGGGACACAGGTGCGCGACCTCTGCGGTGCTCGAGTGCGCCCCCTTCCTTGAAACAGCCTCAGACGCTGCCCAGATAATCCGCCTTGCCGATGTCGACACCGTTGTGCCGCAGAATGCCGTAAGCGGTGGTGAAGTGAAAATAGAAGTTCGGCAGGGCGAACCCGAGCAGATAGGTCTGGCCCGTGAAATGGATTTCCTGGCCGCGCACCTTGAGGGTGATCGGCCGTTCCTCGCTGCCATCGACCTGTTCCGGCGTCAGGGTTCGCAAGAACGCCACCGTCTTGGCGAGGCGCTCTCCCAGTTCGGCGAAGCTGGTTTCGGTGTCGGCGAAACTCGGCACCTCGACCCCGGCGAGGCGCGCACCGCACCCCTTGGCGGTGTCGGACACGCTTTGCACCTGGCGCACCAGCGGGAACATATCGGGGGCGAGCCTGGCGTTGAGCAAGACCTCCGGCGCGATGTTCTTCGCCGCTGCGTACGCGGCGGCCTTGTCGAGGATGGCGGCGAGGTTGGTGATACCACGGATGAGGACCGGGATCGAGGCTTGGTACATGGAAAGCGTCATGGACAGGCTCCTGATGATGAGGGGAACGGGACAACCGTCGGGGACCAACGCGTCAACCCATGCCGGTGGCGGCAGTCACTTCACGATAGCCGATAACCCGCTCCGGGCAACGTCAGCTTGTCGCAACGCCCCCCGGTTCGCCGGGGTCCGGGAACGGGAGACGAGGAAACCCCGTCGTTAGCGCGCGGCGGGGTGGCAGTCGACACCATAGCGCGCCAGCAGCGCGGCGGGCTCGATCACCACCAGCGGCAGCACCTGCCCCGCCACCTTGAGTGAGGCGGGCAGGCGCGTGGAGGAGCCATCCCAATCCGCCGGAAAGGCGCTGCAGATGGCCGGCAGGTCGCGGTCGTCCACCAGCGCCAGCTCGCCGCCGATTTCCAGGTAGAGCTCGCCGCCTGGGGTCAGGTAGATAGTGCGTGAGCGGTCGTCTTCGGTATAAGGCACGGTGCGCCAGCCTTCGCCCTCGAGCCGCGCCACGAACGGGGCCTTGTCGAGCGCGACGTACACCTTCTGCGGACCGTTCTGCACGTAATAGCGGCCGTGCGCGTCCCGGCTGTAGTTACGGTTGAAGAATTCGGCCATCACGGCGTGCTCGAGCCGTTCCTCGCGCAGCCACCACTGGCCGCGCGCATCGAGCCTGAGCCAGCCATAGACGGCCGGGACGTTGGGCCACTTGGCCATTCCCGCCACTACCGCAGCATCCATTCCTGCTCCTCCTCGCCCTGCCCCCTGTGCGGAAAACGGGCCTCTTCTGATTTATGGCTTGCGAACCGGCTTCGGCCAACCTTCTTGCTCACAGCGCACGCAACACCGCCGCTGGCGCGCTGCGCGTCACCCGCCGCACCAGCGGCCAGCCGGCCAGGCCGACCACCAGCATGCCGCTGATCACCCCGAGCGGCAACAGCCAGGGGTTGACGAACAGCGGCAGGTTGAACAGCTTCACCGCGGCGATGGCACCGATCGCCGTCGCGCCCAGCGCCGCCATCAGCCCGGTCAGGGCCCCCAGCCACATCAGCTCGGCCAGCACCACGCTGCGGACCTGGCGCCGCGAGGCCCCCAGCGCCCGCATCAGGCCGACGTCGAACAGCCGCTCGTCACGGGTCGAGGCCAGTGCCGCCCACAGCACCAGCACGCCGGCGGCCAGCGCCAGCACGAACAGGGCCTCGATCGCGCGCGACAGCTGGTCGACCATGGCGCGCACCTCGGCGAGGATGGCACTGACGTCGATCACGGTGACGTTGGGAAACTGCGCCACCAGCTGGTTGATAAAGTCCTCGTCGGCGGGGGCCAGGCGGAAGCTGGTGATGTAGCTGGCCGGCTGGTCGGCAAACCAGGCGGGCGGCGCCACCACGAAGAAATTCACGCGGAAGCTGTCCCACGACACCTTGCGCAGGCTGGTGACGCGGGCCGAGTAAGGGGTGCCGCCCAGGGTGAAGGTGAGCGTGTCGCCCAGGCGGATGCCCAGGGTCTCGGCCAGACCCTGCTCGACCGAAAACTGCGGTGCCGCACGCGCGCCCCACCATTGCCCGGCACTGACACGGTTGCCGCTGGGCAAGGTGGCGCGCCAGGACAGGTTGAACTCGCGCTCGGCCAGATGCTGTGCCCGCTCCGAGGCGTAGGACGACGGCCGCACCGGGCGGTCGTTGATGGCGCTGAGCCGTGCCCGCACCATCGGCGCCAGTTCCGGCGCCGGCAAGGCGTGGCCGACGAAGGCGCTCCTGAACGGTTCGATCTGCGCCGGCTGGATATTGATGGCGAACTTGTTGGGTGCCTCCGCCGGCACGCTCCGCTGCCAGGCGGCGATCAGGTCGCCACGCACCACGGTCAGCGTCAACAGCGCCATCAGCCCGACCGACAACGCCACGATCTGGATCACCGCCAGCCACGGCCGGCGCGCCATGTTGGCGATGCCGAAGCGCCAGCCGACCCCCACGCCGGTGGGCAGGCGGCGCATCAGCCATACCACGACGAACGCTACCAGCCCTACTGCGGCGAGAAAGCCGGCAAGGCCGCCGAACAACCAGCCGGCCAGCGTCAGATCCCCCACCTGCCACGCCGTCAGGGCCAACAGCGCCGCCACCGCCGCCAGCGGCGTGAGCCGCCCCGACGGCGAGGGACGCAGCTCGTCGCGCAGCACCGCCAGCGGCGGCACCCGGCGCAAGCTCAGCAGCGGCGGCAAGGCGAGCCCGAGCAGCAACACCAGCGCCGACAGCGGCCCGCTCAGCCACGGCAGCCGTCCGGGAGCCGGCAGCAAGCCGCCGACCCACTGCTGGGCCAACTGCATCAGCCCGCTTTGCAAGACGTAGCCGGCCAGCGTGCCGAGCCCTCCGGCCAGCAGCCCCAGCAACAGGAACAGCCCGGCGAACAAGCCCCATACTTCGTTGGCGCTGAGCCCCAGGCAGCGCAGTACCGCCACCGGCTGCCAGTGCCGCGCCAGGTAACGGCGCACCGCCATGCCCACCGCGGCGGCGGCCAGGGCCACCGTCAGCATGGCGGTCAGGCCGAGGAAGCGGCGCGCTCGCTCCAGCGCGGTGCGAATCTCTGGACGGGCTTCCTCGACGCTTTCCAGGCGCATGCCGCTTTTCAGCTGTGGTTCGAGCCAGACCCGGAAGCCGGCTACGGCCGCGCTGTCGCCGGCCAGCATCAGCCGCCAGCGCAGGCGGCTGCCCGGCTGCACCAGCCCGGTGGCGGCGAGATCGGCGCGGTTGAACATCAGCCGCGGCACGAAGTTGTAGAGGTCGAGCGTGCCGTCCGGCTCGCGCAGGATCTCGCCCGCCAGCGTCAGCCGCGTGTTGCCCACCTCGAGCGCGTCCCCCAGCTTGAGCTTGAGCCGGCTGATCAGGCGCGCATCGGCCCAGGCGGTGCCAGGCAGCGGGTGCAATGCCCCGCTTCTCACCCCGCCTTCGGCCAACCTGACGCTGACCTCGCCGCGCAGCGGGTAGCGGTCGGTGACCGCCTTGTAGGTGGCGAGCGCCGCCTGGCCGTTGGCGAACACCATCGAGGGGAAGCTGATGTTTTCGGCCTGTGTCAGCCCGCGCCGCTGCGCTTCGGCGCGGATCGCCGCCGGTGCCGGCTCCGGGCTGTTGAGCACCAGGTCCGCCGCCAGCAGCTGGCTGGCGTGGTCGGTGAGCGCGCGCTCGACGCGGTCGGAGAAGAAGGCCACGCTGCTCATCGCCGCCACCGCCACCAGCAGTGCCAGGCCGAGGACGGTCAGCTCGCCCGCCACCAGTTCGCGACGGGTGAAGCGCCAGGCAAGCAGGCAGCGCCCCCAGAACGTCATCGCCCGGCTCCGTTGAGTTTGCCGTCCACCAGCCGGTAGATGGCGTCGCAGCGCCCAGCCAGTTCGCTGTCGTGCGTCACCAGCACCAGCGCGGTGCCCTGCTCGGCGTTGAGCTGGAACAGCAGGTCGATGATCTGGCGCCCGGTGGCCGGGTCGAGGTTGCCGGTCGGCTCGTCGGCGAACAGCAGCAAGGGCTCGATGACGAAGGCGCGTGCCAGCGCCACGCGTTGCTGCTCGCCGCCGGAAAGGTGCCGTGGATAATGCTGCAGGCGCTGCCCCAGGCCGACCCGCTCCAGCATGGCGCGGGCCGCCTCGCGCGCGTCGCGCCGGCCGGCCAGTTCGAGCGGCAGCATGACGTTTTCCAGCGCGGTGAGTTGTGGCATAAGCTGGAAGTTCTGGAACACGAAGCCGACCTTGTCGCGGCGCAGGCGCGCGCGATCGTCCTCGGACAACTGGGTCAGCGATTGCCCGAACAGCGCCACCTCGCCGGCGGAAGGGTGATCGAGCCCGGCCAGGAGCGACAGCAGGGTCGACTTGCCGGAGCCGGACGCCCCGACGATGGCGACACTTTCGCCCTCGTACAGGGTCAGACTGGCAGAGCGCAGGATGGACAGCGATTCGCCGTGAAACTCCACCTGCTTGGCTATCCCCACGGCGGACAAAACCGCCTTGTCATCGATGGATGTGAGCATGTTCAGTTATCTGCGTCTGATCGCATTGTTGTTGATGGCCCTGCCGGTGCAGGCGGCGACGGTACTGGTGTTCGGCGACAGCCTGTCGGCCGGCTACGGCCTCTCCCCCGGCCAGGGCTGGGTGACCCTGCTGGAACACAGTCTGGCACCGCGCCATCGCGTGATCAATGCCAGTATGTCGGGCGAAACCACCGCCGGCGGCCTGTCGCGCCTGCCCGCCGCGCTCAAGCGCCACCGCCCCGACGTGGTAGTGCTGGAACTGGGCGGCAACGATGGCCTCAGAGGTCTGCCGCTGGACGCGATGCAGCACAACCTGGAACAGATGATCCGTCTCGCCAGGCAGGGCAAGGCGCAGGTGCTGCTGGTCGGCCTGACCCTGCCCCCCAACTATGGCCCGAAATACGGAGCCGAGTTCCACGCCGTCTACGAGACGCTCGCCAGGAAATACCGGCTGCACTATGTCCCGCGCCTGATGACCGACTTCGAGGCCGATCCCAGCAAGTTCCAGCCCGACGGCATCCACCCGCGTGCCGAGGTGCAGCCGCGCATGATGGAAACGGTGCGTGCCAAGCTGCCGCTGTCCTGAGAACCTGTTCACGATCTGTCGCGAGCAGCCCTCAGTGGGGTGAAGAGCAGCGCAGGAACCAGAATGTACTGGAATACATGAGGATTCCCGATCGCTGAGCCAATCGAAGATTGGCACGCAGTGCACATGAGCCCCGATCAGGGATGCGCAGCAAGATCGTGAACAGGTTCTGAGCCTGTCTTCGGCCAACCGGCCCTGTGAAGACGCCTCGCCACGCCGACTACCCGGCGCGGCACTTTACCTTCTACAGTGAAGAAGCCCGAGCGGCACTCACCAAGGAGAACTACATGGCACAGCGCATCCTGATCATCTGCGGCGACTACGTCGAAGACTACGAACTGATGGTCCCGTTCCAGGCCCTGCAGGCGATGGGCTACACCGTCGACGCGGTCTGCCCCGGCAAACTGGCCGGCGAGCAGGTCAAGACCGCGATCCACGACTTCGAAGGCGCGCAGACCTACTCGGAGAAACCGGGTCACAACTTCACCCTCAACGCCAGCTTCGACCACATCGACGCCGCGAACTACCAGGCCCTGCTGGTGCCCGGCGGCCGCGCCCCGGAATACCTGCGCCTGGACGCCCAGGTGCTGCGCCTGGTGCGCCACTTCGCCGACGCAGGCAAACCGATCGCCGCCATCTGCCATGGCGCGCAGCTGCTCGCCGCCGCCGACGTCATCCGCGGCCGCAAGGTGTCGGCCTACCCGGCCTGCGCCCCCGAAGTGCGGCTGGCCGGAGCGGAGTACATGGAGATCGCCATGACCGCCGCCGTCACCGACGGCCGCCTGGTCACCGCGCCGGCCTGGCCGGCCCATCCTGCCTGGCTGGCCCAGTTCGCCGCCGTGCTGGGCGCGCCCTGAGGCGGCGCGTCCACGCGCACGGCACCGCACCCGGACGTAAAAAAACCCCGCAGCACGCTGCGGGGTTTTTCGTGGTCCGTGTTCCGCGTTGCGGATTACAGGTCCTTGGCGTTTTCCGCCAGGTAAGCGGCCACGCCTTCCGGGCTCGCCTGCATGCCCTTCTTGCCCTTGCTCCAGCCGGCCGGGCACACTTCGCCGTTCTCTTCGAAGAACTGCAGCGCGTCGACCATGCGCAGCATTTCGTCGATGTTGCGGCCCAGCGGCAGGTTGTTCACCACCTGGTGCTGCACCACGCCGGACTTGTCGATCAGGAAGGAACCGCGGAACGCCACGCCACCGTCGGCTTCCACGTCGAAGGCCTTGCACAGTTCGTGCTGGATGTCGGCCACCAGGGTGTAGCCAACGGCGCCGATGCCGCCCTTGTCCACCGGAGTGTTGCGCCAGGCGGCGTGGGTGAAGTGGCTGTCGATGGACACGCCGATCACTTCCACGTTGCGCTTCTTGAACTCTTCCAGGCGGTGATCGAAGGCGATCAGCTCGGACGGGCAGACGAAGGTGAAGTCCAGCGGGTAGAAGAACACCACAGCGTATTTGCCGGCGGTAGCGTTCTTGAAGTTGAAGTTTTCAACGATCTGGCCATCGCCTTGAACCGCGGCGAAGGTCTTCTCGGCACAATCGAAGAACGGGGCTTGTTTGCCTACCAGTACAGCCATGGAATTGCTCCTTTCAGGTCATCACAGGATGGACCGTCCACCAGCGGCAGGCGGCCATCGTCAATGCGGGGTTTTATAAATCAGGGTGAACGGTCGCCGCCAATTGGAATTCCATATCATACCGATAGCGAATACCAATCATAATGGCCACCGTAGTGGTGTCTTATCGTTGTGGTACCCGCACGGCGGTTTTTCAAGTGGCGCCAAGGCGGGTCCTCCGCTCATGAGCAACAGGCCACCGCAACGTCCACACCTGAAGACAGGAAAGGACGCCGGGCACGGGTAGCAAGGACGGCTTGCCCGAAGGTCATGGCGGCGTGACGGCAAGCGAGGTCACACTGGTAACACCGCCGGTCAATTCGTGAGTGATCCGGACAGCGTTGACCGGCATCAATGCTGCGGCCGAATATCCGAGTAAATTACTCAACATTACACAGCGTCGACGGGCGCGTTTCGGGAAGCCAACCAGGCCCGACCGGCGCCTTACCCGGCCCTTTGCCACGGCAGCCCCAGTCTTCCACGATGGACGATGCCGCTCCCCCGTCGGGACGGACGGGCGCCACTCAGCGCAGCAATGAAAGGTGATCACATGAACACAAAGCAGACACCGCCTCGGGACGCCGGGGCGCAACGGCCAAGCCCCGACTGGGATGCCCGCGCCCCTGCCGTCCTCCAGGACCAAATCCGGGCTTACGACGATATGCGACATCGTTGCCCGGTAGCCTACAGCGAGTACCTGAACTGGTCGCTGTTCCGCCACGACGATGTGATGCAGGCCCTGACCGACCCCAAGACCTTCAGCAACGCGGTTTCCAGCTATCCCTCAATCCCCAATGGCATGGACCCACCCGAGCACACGGCCTACCGCATGCTGATCGATCCTTATTTTGCCCCCGAGGCCATGGCCCGATTCGAGCCGGTGTGCCGGCGTATCGCCGTCGACCTGGTGCGCGAGCTGCCGTCGGCGGGTGAAGTGGAACTGATGGGCCAATTCGCCGAGGACTTCGCCCTGCAAATCCAGTGCGCCTTCATGGGGTGGCCGGTGGCACTGCACGACCCCCTGCGCCGCTGGACCCACCGCAATCGCGCAGCCACCCTGGCGGCCGATCGCGCGGCCATGGCGGCCGTCGCGCTCGAATTCGACGGCTACATCCGGGCGCAACTCGACGCCCGCCGGGCGGCGGGTGACCAGGCCCCCGATGACGTGACCCGCCGCCTCCTCGGGGAAACGCTGCAGGGCCGGACACTGAGCGACGCCGAGATCGTCTGCATCGTGCGCAACTGGACGGTCGGCGAGCTGTCCACCATTTCCTCCTGCGTCGGGATTCTCACCCAGTACCTGGCCGAACGGGCCGAGTTGCAGCAGCGGCTGCGACAGCAGCCGGAGCTGTTGCCGGCCGCCATCGACGAGATCCTGCGCATCCATGCGCCCCTGATCGCCAACCGCAGGATCGCCACCCGGGATGTGGAAATCGGCGGCTGCCAGTTGAAAGCCGGCGACCGCGTCACTCTGATATGGGCGTCAGCCAATCGCGACGAAACCGTCTTCGGCGACGCCGACGAATTCCGACTTGACCGCGATCCGGCCGACAACCTCCTCTACGGCGCCGGAATTCATGTCTGCCCCGGCGCTCCGCTGGCCCGGCTCGAATTGAAGATCGTGATGGAAGCCCTGCTCAGTCAAACGGAGCGAATCGGAACAGTAGCAGGCAAGACTCCGGTGCGGGCGAGCTATCCGGCCAGCGGCTACGCCTCGCTGCCGTTGTGGATCGAGCGAGCCGCCGGCCCCGCACCCCAGGCCTGAGACGACCGCCGTACGCCGGCACGACGTCCAGACACAAGCAACAAGCACCAAAAAAAACGGGAGCCAAGGCTCCCGTTTGTCATGGTGAGATACAGGCTCAGGCCTTGCTCTCGGCCTTCTGACGCAGACGCAGGTTCAGTTCGCGCAGCTGCTTCTCGTCCACCGCGCCCGGCGCGTTGGTCAGCAGACACTGCGCGCGCTGGGTCTTCGGGAAGGCGATCACGTCGCGGATCGACTCGGCGCCGGCCATCAGCGTGACCAGACGGTCCAGACCGAAGGCCAGGCCGCCGTGCGGCGGAGCACCAAACTTCAGGTTGTCGAGCAGGAAGCCGAACTTGTTCTGCTGCTCTTCCGGGCTGATCTTCAGGGCGGCGAACACCTTTTCCTGAATCTCGGCGCGGTGGATACGCACCGAACCGCCGCCGATTTCCCAGCCGTTGAGCACCATGTCGTAGGCACGCGCCAGGCACGCGCCCGGGTTGCTGTCCATCAGGTCCTCGTGGCCCGGTTTCGGGCTGGTGAACGGATGGTGGCAGGCGGTCCAGCGGTCGTCGTCCTCGTCGTACTCGAACATCGGGAAGTCAACCACCCACAACGGACGCCATTCCTTGACGAAGTAGCCGCCCGCCAGGCCGCGCTCGTGGCCGATCTTGATGCGCAGCGCGCCGATCGCCTCGTTCACCACCTTGGCCTTGTCGGCGCCGAAGAAGATGATGTCGCCGTTGTCGGCAGCGGTGCGCGCCATGATCTCGTTCAGCGCGTTCACCGACAGGAACTTCACGATCGGCGACTGCAGGCCGCTATTCTCGTCGTTGCTGATCTTGCTCTTGTCGTTGACCTTGATGTAGGCCAGCCCCTTGGCGCCGTAGATGCCAACGAACTGGGTGTAGTCGTCGATCTCCTTGCGGGAGAGCGCCGCGCCACCCGGCACGCGCAGGGCCACGACACGGCCGTTAGGCAGGTCGGCCGCACCGCGGAACACCTTGAATTCCTCGGTCTTCATCAGGTCGGTCAGTTCGGTGAACTGCAGGCTGACGCGCAGATCCGGCTTGTCGGAGCCGTAGTAGTGCATCGCGTCGGCGTAGCTCATGCGCGGGAAGTCGCCCAGCTCCACGTCCATCACGTCGCGGAAGATCTGGCGCGCCATGTCTTCGGTGATGTCCATGATCTGGTCCTCGTCCAGGAACGAGGTCTCCAGGTCGATCTGGGTGAATTCGGGCTGACGGTCGGCCCGCAGGTCTTCGTCGCGGAAGCACTTGGTGATCTGGTAGTAGCGGTCGAAGCCGGCCACCATCAACAGCTGCTTGAACAACTGCGGCGACTGCGGCAGCGCGAAGAACTCGCCCGGGTGCACGCGGGACGGCACCAGGTAGTCGCGCGCACCTTCCGGCGTGGAGCGGGTCAGCATCGGGGTTTCGATGTCGATGAAACCCTGCTGGTCGAGGTACTGGCGCACGCCCATCGCCACGCGGTAGCGCAGGCGCAGGTTCTTCTGCATCGCCGGGCGGCGCAGGTCGATCACGCGGTGGGTCAGACGCACGTTTTCCGACAGGTTTTCGTCGTCGATCTGGAACGGCGGGGTGGCGGCCGCATTCAGGATCTCGATGTCCTTGGCCAGGATCTCGATCTCGCCGGAAACGAGGTGAGCGTTGGCGGTGCCGGCCGGACGCTCGCGCACGATGCCGGAGATCGACAGCACGAATTCGTTGCGCGCGCTGTCGGCGGTCTTGAACGCTTCCGGGGTATCCGGATCGATCACCACCTGCACCAGACCCTCACGGTCGCGTAGGTCGATGAAAATCACGCCGCCGTGGTCGCGACGACGATGCACCCAGCCCTTCACCGTCACGGTCTGGCCGAGATAGGCCTTGTCAATCAGCCCACAGTAATTGGTTCGCATAATATCCTGAATTAAATCGTAAAAATTCGGTATCAAGGCCCAGAGCCTATTTCAGTAGGCGAGCGAGCCAAAGCAGCTTGAGTGCCACCAGCGCACAGAAACCGGAATGTACACGCAGTACATGAGGATTCCTGATCGCTGAGCGAATCACTGTGTGCAAATCTCTCGCTGAGCCAATCGAAGATTGGCACGCAGGGATTTGCTCAGCGATGGATTCGCACGCAGTACTGCTGGCGCTCAAGATGCACAGGTGCAGCCGCCTAATGAGATGGGCTCTTATTCATCCTTGCCTGGGGGCGCAACCACCCCCATGGAAATCACGTACTTCAGCGCGGCGTCCACACTCATCTCGAGCTCGCGCGTGTCCTTCTTCGGCACCATGATGAAATAGCCCGAAGTCGGGTTGGGCGTGGTCGGCACGTACACACTGACGTATTCCTCACCGTCCAGGTGCGAAGCCACGTCGGCGGCCGGGGTGCCGGTCTGGAACGCCACGGTCCAGGAGCCCTGGTGCGGAAACTGCACCAGCAGGGCCTGGCGGAAAGCCTGACCGGAATCCGACAGCAGCGTGTCGCTGACCTGCTTGACGCTGCTGTAGATGGACTTCACCACCGGGGTGCGCGAAATCAGTGCATCCCAGAAGCTGAACAGGCGCTGACCCAGCACGTTGGCGGCGAGCATGCCCGTGCCAAGCAGGATCAACACCGACAGCAGCACGCCCAGGCCCGGTATGTGAAACCCGATCAGGGCTTCCGGACGCCAGTGCTCCGGCAATAGGGTCAGGGTCTGGTCCAGCGTGCCGACGATCAGGTTTAGCACCCACAGCGTCACCGCCACCGGGAGCCAGATCAGCAGGCCCGTGACCAGGTGCCCCTTGAAATTAAGCTGCAGACGCGGCATCAACTGCAGCTACCGCAGCCGCCGGTACCGCAGCTGTGGCCGCCGGCCGGCGCCGAGGAACTGCCGTTCTTGAAATCGGTGGCGTACCAGCCCGAACCCTTGAGCTGGAACCCGGCCGCCGTCAGTTGCTTGCGGTAGTCAGGGCTGCCGCACTCGGGGCAAGCGGCAATCGGCGCATCGCTCATTTTCTGCAGGTGTTCCTTGGCAACCCCACAGGCATCGCAACGGTATGCATAAATCGGCATGTTTCTCTCCTTCACCTGCCATTGACAATGGCATAGACGGCATGTTTCTTGCTACAGTGAACGCTTGCCAGTACTGGCTTCCGCTCAGATGGGGACATTCCCTCCGCAACGCAAGCAGCTGTTCACAAACGGGTGATTATATCTGACTGCCAGTGCAACACAAAAATACTGTTTCGTCACACCACCGCAATCCCACACGGCGAAGCTGTGGTCTGAACGCCTCAGAGGAAAAAGGGAAGCTCATGAAAAACATCCAGTCACCGCTCGCCGGCAAGAAAGGCCTGATCATCGGCATCGCCAACGAGCACAGCATCGCCTACGGCTGCGCCAAAGTGCTCAAGGCGCTGGGAGCGGAGTGCGCCGTCACCTACCTCAACGACAAAGCCGAAAAATACGTACGCCCCTTGGCAGACACGCTGGAGTCGCCGCTGGTGCTGCCGCTCGACGTGGAACAGCCGGGCCAGCTCGCCGCGGTGTTCGACGCCATCGGCCAGCAGTGGGGCGAACTGGACTTCGTCATCCACTCCATCGCCTTCTGCCCGATGCAGGATCTGCACGGGCGCGTCACCGACGTGTCGCTGGCCGGTTTCCAGCAGGCGATGCAGGTATCGTGCTATTCCTTCATCGAAACCGCGCGCCTGGCCGAAGCGCTGATGAAACACGGCGGCACGCTGATCACCATGAGCTATTACGGCGCCGACAAAGTGGTGCAGAACTACAATATCATGGGACCGGTCAAGGCGGCGCTGGAGAGCGTCACGCGCTATCTGGCGCACGAACTGGGCAGCCAGGGCATCCGCGTGCACGCGGTATCGCCGGGGCCGCTGAAGACCCGCGCCGCCTCCGGCATCGCCCATTTCGACCAGCTGATCGACGACGCCATCACGCGCGCGCCGCAGAACCGCCTGGTGGACATCGAGGACGTCGGCCAGACCTGCGCCTTCCTGATTTCGGACGCGGCGCGTTCGCTGACCGGCGACACCTTCTATGTCGACGGCGGCTACCACATCATGGCCTGAGAGAGACACCGAGCATGACGCATGACGATCAAGCCTTCGACGATATCCTGCAACAAGCCGAGCAGCTCGGACCGCTGCCGATGGCGGTGGCGCATCCGTGCAGCCGCGAGGCGCTGATGGGCGCGGTGGAGAGCGCCGACCACGGCATCGCCCGGCCGATCCTGATCGCGCCGCAGGCCAAGCTGAAGAAACTGGCCGAGGAACTCGGCGTCGACCTCACCCGCTTCGAAACCATCGACGTGCCGCACAGCCACGCCGCCGCGGAGCAGGCGGTGGCGCTGGTGCGCGACGGCTACGCCGACATCCTGATGAAGGGCAGCCTGCACACCGACGAATTCATGACCGAGGTCACGGCGCGCAGCAGCGGCATCCGCACCGAGCGCCGCATCAGCCACGTGTTCATCATGAAGGTGGAGAGCTACCCGCGCTACCTGTTCATCACCGACGCGGCGATCAACATCGAGCCCGACCTCACCGCCAAGCGCGACATCTGCCAGAACGCCATCGACCTGTGCCATGCTCTGGGCATCGCCTGCCCCAAGGTGGCGATCCTGGCGGCGGTGGAGACCATCAACCCGGAGATGCGCTCCACCATCGACGCCGCCGCGCTGTGCAAGATGGCCGACCGCGGCCAGATCACCGGCGCCATCCTGGACGGCCCGCTCGCCTTCGACAACGCCATCTCGCGCGAGGCGGCGGCGACCAAGGGCATCGTCTCGCCGGTGGCGGGCGACCCGGACATCCTGCTGGTGCCCGACCTGGAATCCGGCAACATGCTGGCCAAGCAGCTGTCCTACCTCGCCGCCGCCGCCTCCGCCGGGATCGTGATGGGCGCGCGCGTGCCGATCGTGCTGACCAGCCGCGCCGACGACTCCAACGGCCGGCTCGCCTCCACTGCGGTGGCAAACCTGCTGGCGCACGGCAAGCAAAGGCGGGAGCCGCTGGCATGAAGAAAGTGCACCTGGCGATCAACGCCGGCTCGGCCACGTTGAAGTTCCGCGCCTACGGCGCCGACGGCCACGGCCTGTTGGTCAAGGGGCTGGTGGAGCACTTCGGCCAGGACGGCGGGCGCTTGACGCTGACCGACGGCAAGGGGCTGCCGCTGCTGCAACAGGAGCTGGCCGGCAACGGCCGCGACCTGGCGGTGGCGGCGGTGATCAACGCCCTGGCCGACCGCCAGATGACGGTCGCGGCGGTAGTGCACCGCGTGGTGCACGGCGGCCACCGCTTCAGCGAACCGGTCCGGCTCACGCCGCAGGTGCGCGCCGGACTGGAGGAATTCGTCGCACTCGCCCCGCTACACCAGCCGGTGAGCCTGGCGGTGATCGATGCCTTCACCGCGCTGGACGAGCGGCTGCTGCAGATCGCCTGCTTCGACACCGCCTTCCACACCAGCCAGCCGGAGGTGGCGACGCGTTTCGGCATCGCCCGCCACTGGCATGCCGAAGGGGTACGGCGCTACGGTTTTCACGGCCTCTCCTACGCCGCCATCGCGCGCCGCCTGCCCGAACTGGGGTTGGCCGAAGCCAAGGTGGTGGTGTGTCACCTGGGCAGCGGCGCCAGTGCCTGCGCCATGGTGCAGGGGCGCAGCGTCGCCAGCAGCATGGGCTTTTCCGCGGTGGACGGCCTGCTGATGGGCACCCGCCCCGGCGCGCTCGATCCGGAAGTGCTGCTGTACTGGATGGAGCACGAGGGCATGGGGGTGGCCGAGGTGCGGCGCGAGCTTTACAAGAACTCGGGCCTGCTGGGGGTGTCGGGACTGTCGGCGGACATGCGCGAACTGCTCGCCAGCCACGTGCCGGCGGCGCGCGAGGCGGTCGAGCTGTTCTGCTACCGCGTGGTCCGGGAAATCGGCGCGCTGGCGGCGGCGATGAAGGGGTTGGACGCGGTGATTTTTACCGCCGGCATCGGCGAGCGCTCGCCGGAAATCCGCGCCCGCGTCGTCAAGCAGCTGGCCTGGCTCGGCTTCGAGCTGGATCTTTCGGCCAACCTGGCGCAAGCGCGCCGCCTGACGACGTCGGCCAGCCCGCGCAGCGCCTGGATGATTCCCACCGACGAGGAAGGCGAAATGCTGCGCAGCGCCGCCCTGCTGCTGGGTTGAACGCCGCCGTCAGCCCTGCGCCCAGTCGTTGAGCATCAGGCCGAAGCCGATGCCCTGGTTACGGTGGTTGTAGTCGATCAGGCTCTCGCCGTAGCCATTGAAGTACTGCAGGTAGCCGCGCAGCCGGCCGGCGAGCGGGAAGGTCCAGCCCAGTTGCAGCGCCCCCTTGCCGGACGACGGGTTGTAGCGCGCCAGCGCCGCCAGGGTATGGTCGTTCCAGCGATACTGGGCCTGCAGGTCGCCATAGCCGTAGTAGCGCAGGATGTCGGGGTTGTCGTCGCTCTCTACCGGCTCCGGCAGCCGCTGCCACACGCGCGCCGTCAGCGTCAGCGGACCGCGCTCCATGCCGAGCATGCCGTACACCCGGTTCCAGCTGCGCGACAACGGGTCGCTCTGGCCGTTGGACTGATGCACGAAGCCGGCGCCCAACAGCCGCACTCGCCAGCCCAGCACGGACCAATCGACCGGCAGGCTGGCCATGGCTTCGGGTTCGTAGTCGGTTTCGCGAAACGGCGACGACTGCGGCTTGTTGTAGAGCTGCCAGTGCGACTGCTGGGTATAGCCGAACCACAGGTCGGCCGGCGTGCCCAGCACGTTCTGCCAGATCTTGCTCTTGAACGAGAGCTGGAACTTGACTTCGGTGTGGTCGAGATCCTGCGCAGTGGCGCCGTGCGTCGGCGTGGACGGGGCCGTGTTGGGAGCGACCTGGTACCAGCCGGGCAGGAAATACGAGGGCCGGTGGCCGCGCAGCAGGAAGGTACGGTGCGGAGCGTCCTGATCCAGATCCCACAGCTTGGCCAGCGCCGTGCTCTCCGGCACCGGCTCGGCACGCTCTTCCGCTGCAGGAGGAACGGCAGCAGGCGCGGGCATTGCTTCGGTGGTGTTTACGGCAGGCTCCGCCAAGGCCGGAGCGGTGGCGAGGGCGGTGGCAGGCGGCCGGGCCGCCGTGGCGGCAGCGTCGAAGCAGGCGAGCCGTGCCTCGGCCGCGGGCAAGGCGGCGCATCGGCCCAGCGCCTCCTCGGTGCTCTCGGCATGGCTCATCAGCGGCAGCAGGAGCGACAAACCCGGCAGCCAGCGCAGAATGGACATGGGCGTCATCGGCAAAAAAAAGAAGGTATGACCCCCTGCCGGTGCCGACGGTTCCAAAAAACAAAAGGCCCCGCGATGCGGGGCCTTTGCATATTCGCTGTCCTTGCGGACGGATCAGGCAGCCATGGCCTTGATCTGGGCGGACAGACGGCTCTTGTGACGAGCAGCCTTGTTCTTGTGGAACACGCCCTTGTCGGCAATGCGGTCGATCACTTTAACGGAAGCCTGGAACACGTCTTTGGCAGCAGCCTTGTCACCGGCTTCAACAGCCTTGATCACTTTCTTCACTGCGGTACGGAACGCAGTACGCAGGCTGGCGTTATGCGCGCGCTGCTTGAGAGCCTGGCGTGCACGCTTGCGAGCTTGTGCGCTATTAGCCATGAAACTTTCTCCTGATGAGCGGAATCTGAAACCCGCGATTCTAAGCCCTATACTCTGGTTTTGCAACAGCAATCCGTCCCGCGTAAACTAGCCGGCTTGCAAATCCTCCCAACCGGTTTTTCCGCCCAATGAACCTTCTCAAGGCTCTTGCCACCGTCAGCAGCATGACCATGGTGTCGCGCGTGCTGGGTTTCGTCCGCGACGCCATCATCGCCCGCGTCTTTGGCGCCGGGCTTGCTACCGACGCCTTCTTCGTGGCGTTCAAGCTCCCCAACCTGCTGCGCCGGGTGTTTGCCGAGGGGGCGTTTTCCCAGGCTTTCGTGCCGGTGCTGGCGGAATACAAGCAGCAGCGCGGCGAGGACGAGACGCGGCACTTTCTCGCTGCGGTGTCCGGCATGCTGGCGCTGGTGCTGCTGGCGGTCACCGTGCTCGGCATGCTGGCCGCGCCGTGGATCATCTGGATCTCGGCACCCGGCTTCGCCAACGATACCGGCAAGTTCGACCTGACCGTCGAGCTGTTGCGCATCACCTTCCCTTATATCCTGTTCATTTCGCTGTCGTCGCTGGCCGGCAGCGTGCTCAATACCTGGAACCGCTTCTCGGTGCCGGCGTTCACGCCGACCTTCCTGAACATTTCGTTCATCCTGTGCGCCCTGCTGCTGGCGCCCTACTTCCACCCGCCGGTGCTGGTGCTGGCGTGGGCGGTGTTCATCGGCGGCATCCTGCAGCTGGCCTACCAGCTGCCTTACCTGAAGCAGGTGGGCATGCTGCCGTGGCCGCGCCTGGCGCTGAAGGACGCCGCGGTATGGCGCATAATCCGGCAGATGGGACCGGCGATCTTCGGGGTGTCGATCGCGCAGATCTCGCTGGTGATCAACACCATCTTCGCCTCGTTCCTGGCCTCCGGCAGCGTGTCGTGGATGTACTACGCCGACCGCCTGATGGAATTCCCCACCGGGGTGCTGGGCGTGGCGCTCGGCACCATCCTGCTGCCGTCGCTGTCCAAGCACGCCGCCAACAATTCCGCCGACGACTACTCCAAGCTGCTGGACTGGGGCATGCGCCTGTCGCTGCTCTTGGCGGTGCCGGCCACGGTCGGCCTGGCGGTGCTGTCCCAGCCCCTGATCGCGACGCTGTTCATGTACGGCAAGTTCTCGGCGCACGACGCGCTGATGACGCAACGCGCCCTGATCGCCTACGCCATCGGCCTGTTGGGGCTGATCCTGGTGAAGGTGCTGGCGCCGGGCTTCTACGCGCGCCAGAACATCAAGACGCCGGTGAAGATCGCCATCGTCACGCTGTTGCTGACCCAGCTGATGAACCTGGCCTTCGTGTTTCCGCTCAAACACGCGGGACTGGCGCTGTCGATCGGGCTGGGCGCCTGCCTCAACGCCGGGCTGCTGCTCTACCTGCTGATCAAGCAGGGGGTGTATGAACCGCAGCCGGGCTGGCGCTCCTTCCTGCTGCGCCTCGCCGTGGCGGTGGGCGGCATGGCGGCGCTGCTGGTGGCGGCGCTGTGGCTGCCGATCAACTGGCACGGCCACTCGTGGCAGCGCGTGGGCTGGCTGTCGGCCATCATCATGGCCGGGGTGGCGATGTATTTCGGCCTGCTGTTCGCGCAGGGTTTCCGACCCAGCGATTTCATGCGCCGCGAACACTGAGCAACGGGACAGAGCCGGCCTTGGCCCTGTCCGGAATAAGGAAAGTAACGAGACGATGGCGAGCAACACCAAGACCCCCGAACAGTCGCCGCTCGGCAAGACCGTGCAGTACCAGGACCAGTACGCACCGGAGCTGCTGTTCCCGATCCCGCGTCAGCAAAAGCGCGACGAGATCGGCGTGGACGGCTCGGCGCTGCCGTTTGCCGGCGTCGACATCTGGACCGGCTACGAGCTGTCGTGGCTCAACGCCCGCGGCAAGCCGCAGGTGGCGATCGCCACCTTCCGCATCCCGGCCGACACCCCGAACCTGATCGAGTCAAAGTCGTTCAAGCTCTACCTGAACAGCTACAACCAGACCCGGCTCGACAGCATGGCGCAATTGCAGGCCCAACTCGCGCTGGACTTGTCGCGCGCGGCCGGCGGCCCGGTCGTCGTGAGCCTGACGAGCCCGCAGGATTTTGCGCGGGAACGGATCGACGAGCTGGCCGGCGAGTACATCGACGACCTCGACATCGAGGTCAGCGACTATCACCCCGATCCGGCACGGCTTTCGGCCGATCGGTCGCACATCGTCAGCGAGACGCTGTGCTCCAACCTGCTGAAGTCGAACTGCCTGGTGACCGGCCAGCCCGACTGGGGCAGCGTGCAGATCCATTACATCGGACCGCGCATCGAACGCGAGAGCCTGTTGCGCTACCTGATCGGCTTCCGCCAGCACAACGAGTTCCACGAGCAGTGCGTGGAGCGCATCTTCACCGACGTGCTGCGCGCCTGCCAGCCGCAGCAACTCACCGTGTACGCGCGCTATACCCGGCGCGGCGGCCTCGACATCAATCCCTTCCGCAGCAATGGCGGAGAGCCGGCGCCGGCCAACGTGCGCACCGCGCGCCAGTAAATCCCCAAGGTTGGCCGAAGCCCTTCGGCCAACCTCGTCACGCCGTCCGCCGCGCCTTGCGGCAGGCCATCAGCACCACCGCCCCCACCTTGAACAGGCCGGCCGCCACCGTCAGCGACAGGTGCGCGGCGATCAGCAGCGGCATCGCCACCTCCGCTTCGCGAAAATAGGCGGTGTAGACCCCGACGCTGAACACCGACAACGACACCAGCATGGTGACCAGGGCAATACGTTCCATTCCTTGTTGCATGATTCGCACCTTTTGCCGACGGCGCTGCACGTGCCAGGTGACAGCACCCTTTTTAAACATGTACTATTGATACATCTTTAGTGGTGGCGCGTCCAGTATCAGAACATGCTGATATAGGTATCGCCGATAAGATGTATTTTTTTGACAACTTATAAGGACTTCACATGCTCAGCAGCCAGCACCGCGAACTCGTCAAAGCCACCGTACCGGTTCTGCGCGAACACGGCGTCGCCCTGACCAGCCATTTCTACCGCCGCATGTTCAGCCACAACCCGGAACTCAAGCACGTGTTCAACCAGGCCAAACAGGAGGCCGGCCAGCAGCAGCAGGCGCTGGCGCTGGCGGTACTGGGCTACGCCGAACACATCGACGATCCTTCGGTACTGGCGCCGGTGGTAATGCGCATCGCCCACAAGCACGTCGGCCTGGGCATCCGTGCCGAGCACTACCCGATCGTCGGCCATCATCTGCTGTCCTCGATCAGCGAAGTGCTGGGCGAGGCCGCCAGCGACGAGTTGCTGGAAGCCTGGCGCCTGGCCTACGGCCAGCTCGCAGACCTGCTGATCGGGGCGGAACAACAGCTCTACACCGACGGCGCGCTGAGCCGCGGCGGCTGGTCCGGCGTGCGCAGCTTCACCGTCACCCGCAAGGTGGCGGAAAGCAGCGAGATCACCTCGTTCTACCTCTCCCCGTCCGACAAGGGCGCGGTACCCGGCTTCCGTCCCGGCCAGTACATCACGCTGAAGCGTTTCGTGCCGGAACTGGGGTTGCTGCAGCCGCGCCAGTACAGCCTGTCGGACGCACCGGGCCAGGATTACCTGCGCATCTCGGTCAAGCGCGAACCCGGCAACGGCAGCACCCCGGCCGGACGCATCTCCAACCTGCTGCACGACACCGTGCACGAAGGCGACCAGCTCGAACTGGCCCCGCCGGGTGGCGACTTCTTCCTGCACGAAGAACGCAGCACCCCGGTCGTGCTGATCAGCGGTGGGGTTGGCGTGACACCGATGATCGCCATGCTCAACCATCTGGTGCTGACGCGAAGCCCGCGCCGCGTCGCCTTTGTCCACGGCTGCCGCAACGGTGCGGTGCACGCCATGAAGCGCCACGTCAACCAGCTGGCGGCGGAATGCGACAACGTCAGCAAGGTGGTGTTCTACGAAGAAGTGGGCGCCGAAGATCGCCTGGGCGAAGACTATGACCAGCAAGGCCGCGTCGACCTGGGCGCCGTGCGCGAGCAAGTGCTGCTGCCGGATGCCGACTACTACCTGTGCGGCCCCTTGGCGTTCATGCTGGCGCAGCGCGACTGGCTGCTGGCGGCCGGGGTGGACGGCGGGCGCATCCACTACGAAGTGTTCGGCTCGCATACCATAGCCGGCTGATTGTGCCGCGCGGGTGGGAGGGGTATCCTGCCCGCATCACTCGAGACAGAACGAATCATGCAGTTGACCCGCTTCACCGACCTCGGCCTCAGGGTATTGATGTACCTGACCCACCGCGAACGCGACACCCCGGTCACCATCCCGGAAATCGCCGAGCGCTTCGCCGTGTCGCGCAACCACCTGGTCAAGGTGGTGCACTTCATGGCACAGCAGGGCTGGCTGGTCACCACCCGAGGCAAGGGCGGCGGGCTGGCGCTGGCGCGCCCGGCCGATCACTACCGGCTGGGCGACGTCATCCGCACGCTGGAAGGCATGAGTGACCTGATCGACTGCGCCGAGCCGCCCTGTGCGCTGCGCAGCGGCTGCCAGCTCAAGTCGGCGCTGGACGTCGGCCTCACCGCCTTCTTCGAGGCGCTCAACCGCTTCACGCTGGCCTCCGCCGTCGCCGCGCCGACCGGCGAGGCCATCGTCCGCCTGCACCGCCGGCCCCGTCCGCTGGAGCCGGGCACCGTCTCCTAACGCCCTCCGCCGCCCTACCCGGTTCGACGCCGGCACGGCGCCGCTCCGTGCGACACCGCACCGGACACCGCTCTCCCCACCCTGCATCGGCCGCTCTGGCCCTGTGCGCTCCCCGCCACCGGGCCGCGGCGATCGCCCGGGACGGACTAGCCACGCCGGCCGCCGTACTTTGCCCTGCCGGCATCCCCCACACATCGCCCCCACCTGCGGAACATGGCCGGAAGTTTGCTTGCCTAAACCGGGTCGGCGCCATGCGATGACCACCCAGACCCGCCTGAGCGGCCCCTCCACCACTCACCCAGCGTTGCAGATGCACCGGCAACACATCCCCGCAACAGAACGGCCCTAGCCTGTAGCAGGCTGGCTTCTTCGAGAAAGGGAACACCCATGAAGACCACTGAGATCGCCTTGGCCTTGCAAGGCGGTGGCGCGCACGGCGCCTTCACCTGGGGCGTACTGGACAGGCTGCTGGAAACACGCCGCTATCACCCCGCCGCGCTGAGCGGCGCCAGTGCCGGCGCCATGAACGCGGCGCTGCTGGCCTACGGCTGGATGGAGGATGGTTACGACGGCGCGCGCGAGGCGCTGGGACAGTTCTGGCAACGGCTGTCGGCGCTCTACCCCTGGCCGGCGGCGCACGCCCCGCCCGTGGCGCTGCAAGGGCTGCTGCAACTGTCGCACTTCCTCACCTCCGACCAGCTCAACCCGTTCGACTACAACCCGCTGCGCGAGCTGATCGCCAGCAGCATCGACTTCGCCCGGCTGCGCACCACCCCGATCCAGTTGTTCATCGCCGCGACCCACGTCAACAGCGGGCGCCTCAAGCTGTTCCATGCCCACGAGCTGAGCGTGGAGCACCTGCTGGCTTCCGCCTGCCTGCCGCAGCTGCACCACACCGTACACATCGACGGCGAAGCCTACTGGGACGGCGGCCTCACCGCCAACCCGCCGCTGTTTCCGCTGGCCTACCAGGGGCGCGCCCGCGATATCGTGCTGGTGACGCTGGTGCCGCAACAGTGGGAGGAGACGCCCGGGCGGGCCGGAGAGGTCGAGCGCCGCCTCAACGACATCAGCTTCGGCTCGTCGCTGCATACCGAGTTGCAGGGGCTGGCCATCGCCAAGCGCGAAGCCGGCAGAAGCCTGTTCGGCCTGGGCCGCCTGGAGCGGCATCTGCGCCAGCTGCGCCTGCACCATATCGATGCGGACGCCACCACCGGCGCGCTCGACAGCCTGAGCAAGCTCACGCCGCATCACGGCCTGGTGCAGCAGTTGTTTGCCGCCGGGCGCGAGCGGGCGCAGGCCTGGCTGCAAGAGCACGGTGCGGAAGTCGGGAGAAAAAGCACGATGCGGCTGTGGCGGCGCATCGGCTGACACGGGGCGACGAAGAGCCGCGGCAAGAGCGCGCCACGACCGCAAGGCGGCCGTGGCGGCGAAGGAAAGAATCAGATGGTGCGCGAGTAGCGCGCCTTGGTCTGGCGCTCGCGCAGGTGGCGGTCGAAAGCCATGGCGATGTTGCGGATCAGGAAGCGGCCTTTGGGCTGGACCATCAGGAAATCGCCGTCGAAGGTGAGCAGGCCCTGCTGCTGGAACTCGCGGATGGCAGGCATCTCGGCGGCGAAGTACTCGGCGAAGTTGATGCCGTGCACCTGCTCGATGGCTTCCACCGACAGCGCGAAGCGGCACATCAGCGCCTGGATGATGGAGCGGCGCAGGATGTCGTCGCCGTCCAGCACCATGCCGCGCAGCACCGGCAGCCGGTTCTCGTCGAGCGCCGTGTAATAGCCCTCGAGGTCCTTCTCGTTCTGGCTATAACAGGGGCCGACCTTGCCGATGGAGGACACGCCGAAGCCGATCATGTCGCAGTCGGCGTGCGTGGAGTAGCCCTGGAAATTGCGCTGCAGCCGGCCCTGGCGCAGCGCCACGGTGAGGTCGTCCTCCGGCTTGGCGAAGTGGTCCATGCCGATGAACACGTAGCCGGCGGCGGACAGTTGTTCCACCGAGTGCTGCAGGATGTCGAGCTTGACCGGCGGCAGCGGCAGGTCGGCCTCGTTGATGCGCCGCTGCGGCATGAATACCGTCGGCAGATGGGCGTAGTTGTAGAGCGCGATGCGGTCCGGCCCCATGGCGATCACCTTGTCGACCGTGGCCGCTACCGACTCCTGGGTCTGCAGCGGCAGGCCGTAGATCAGATCGACGCTTACCGAGCGGAAGCCGGCCTCGCGCGCGGCGTCGATCACCACGCGCGTCTCCTCTTCGCTCTGGATGCGGTTGACCGCCTGCTGCACGCGCGGCTCGAAATCCTGCACCCCGACACTCATCCGGTTGAAGCCCAGGCGCGCTAGATGCAGCACGGTATCGCGCGTCACCTTGCGCGGATCTATCTCGATGGAATATTCTCCCTCCGCCAAGAATTCGAAGCGGGTCCGGAGTATCCCCATCAGCCGTTCCAGCTGTTCATCCGACAGGAAGGTCGGGGTGCCGCCGCCGAAGTGCAGCTGGATCACTTTTTCGCGCTGCCCCAGCACGTCGGCCACCAGGCCGACTTCCTTCTCCAGGTAATCGAGGTAGCGGTCGGCGCGGCTCTTGTCCTTGGTGATGATCTTGTTGCAGCCGCAGTAATAGCACACGGTGTTGCAGAACGGCAGATGCACGTAGAGCGAGATCGGACGGCTGTTGGCGCCGATCTTGCGCTGCTGCAGCCAATGACGGTAGTCCTTGGCGCTGAAGTCGTCGGTGAAGCGGTCTGCGGTCGGGTACGAGGTATAACGCGGGCCGGCGCCGTCGAGACGGGCAATCAGGGCGCGGTCGAACTCGCAACGTGTGGGCGAAAACGGTGGGTGGGTGGTGTTCATGATGTCTCGCGATGGAAAAACCAGTGGTGGACTGGTAAATTTGCGGCAAACCTCCCAGAAACGCTTTGACCGACATCAAGGCCCAACGCTTTGACCAACATCAAGGCTTACTTAACAGAAGCGGACATGCCGCATGACTGACTCGACTGTTGTTCCCCTGCAAGCCCTCAAGGTCTCCTGCTCCAACTGCACGCTGCGCGAATTGTGTCTGCCCCTGGGTCTGAACCGTGAGGAAATGACGCGACTGGATGCGGTGATCCGCCAGAGCCGGCGCCTGAAACGTGGCGAAGCGCTGTTTCGCAACGGCGAGGGCTTCAAGTCACTGTACGCGGTACGCACCGGTTTCTTCAAGACCTGCATCTCCAGCCAGGACGGGCGCGAGCAGGTCACCGGCTTTCACATGTCGGGCGAGTTGATGGGCCTGGACGGGATTTCGGCCAACGTGCACGGCTGCAACGCCGTCGCGCTGGAAGACAGCGAGGTGTGCGAACTGCCGTTCAGCCGCATGCAGAACCTGGCGCTGGAGATTCCTTCGCTGCAACACCACTTCTACCGGCTGATGAGCCGCGAGATCGTGCGCGATCACAACGTGATGATGCTGCTGGGCAACATGAAGGCGGAGGAACGGCTGGCCGCCTTCCTGATCAACCTGTCGCAGCGCCTGACGGTGCGCGGTTTCGCCGCCAACGACTTCATCCTGCGCATGAGCCGCGAGGAGATCGGCAGCTTCCTGGGGCTCAAGCTGGAGACGGTGAGCCGCACCCTGTCCAAGTTCCAGCAGCAGGGCTGGATCGCGGTGGACCACAAGCACATCCAGCTGGAGCAGCCCGAGCAGCTCAAGCAGTTGGTCGCCGGCTGCGCCAACGCCCACCCGACGCCGAACCACTGAGAGCCTGTTTACGATCTCGCGAGCTAGAGCGAGACAAGGCAAAAACGGCTGAGGATGCGGAGTTTACACGTAGTAAATGAGCATTCCGAAGTCGGTTTTAACGCCGTATCGCCGAAGCGCAGCAGATCGTAAACAGGTTCTGAGCCCTTCCGCGGTCCTGCGGCCCACCGGCCAGCGCGGCATCAATGGCGTTCAGCGCCCCCGCTTGCCGCCTTGCCATTGGCCAGTTCCTGCACCGTGTCGAGCAACTCGGCCAGTCGCGCCGGCGGCGGCCAGTTCGGCGGGCAGACAAAACCGCGCGCCACTTCCTCCCAGTCCCCGCCCCCCAACGGCAAGACCTCGGCCACCAGCTGTGGCGCCTCTGCCGCCGCCAGGTGGCGGCGCAGCGCGTCCTCGTCCAGCGTCTCGGCCTCGTCCACCCGCGCCGGCGCCAGCCAGCGCAAGCGCGGCAACCACACCCAGCGCGACGCCAGCGAGCGCCGCGGCCACGGCGCCAACAGCGGGCGCGCCCAGCCGGTGAGGAGGTCGGGGGCCAGCGGCGGCTCGAGCAGCACGGCATGGGGATAGAACAGCCAGCCCGCCAGCCTGGCCGCGGTGCGGCAGCCGACGAAGCCGGGCGGCAACAAGGGTTGCGCCGCGGCGTGGCGCGACAGCGCGAGCTGATCCTGCAACTTGGCCGCCTTCAGCGCCCAGGCATCGCGCAGGCTGGGGCCGACCAGGGTATGGCGACCTTCTCCCAGCATCAGGTAGAACTTGCTGGCGGTTTCGAGGTGCCACGGCTCGCCGTCGATGCGCAGCAGGAAGTCGAATTCGCCAATGGTGCGCAGCTCGCCATTCTGTACCTGCAGATTGGCCGCCACGCACTCGATGTGCGGCGCGAGGTCGAACCAGAACGCCAGCAGATTTTCGGCGTAGCGGCCGAGGCGGGTGGTGGGACGGGCGGCGAGCCAGGCCACCAGCGCCGCCGGGTCGCGGTCGAGTTCGGCCAACAGTGCCGGTCCGGCGTCGCCCAGCAGGCGCTCGGGCAGAATGTCGGCGCCGGTCAGCCACGGCGCCGGCGCCGTCAGGAGAAAGGCCAGGTCGCGCACCGCCGGGTGCGCGTAGGGCAGGTAGAAGGTGCTACTGCTGGCGGCGGCCGTCATCGCGCTGGGCCACGCGCTGCACCTGCTTGAGGAAGCCGCGCAGAATGTCGATTTCCTCGCGCAGCAGGTTGGCGCGGTTGAACAGCGTGCGCAGGCGGCGCATCAAGCGCTCGCCGTTGCGCCGCTCGTAGTAGCCGATATCGGCCAGGGTCTGGTCGAGGTGGCCGCAGAAGCCCTCCACCTCGTCACGCGTGGCGCTCTCGGCATCGGCACGCAGATAGTCGACGTCGACACCAGTGTGGCTGAACAGCTCGTAGGTCATCACCTGTACCGCCATCGCCAGGTTGAGCGAGAAATACTCGGGGTTGCCGGGAATGGTCACCAGCCGGTTGCACAGCTCGACCTCGTCGATCGACAGGCCGAAGGTCTCGTTGCCAAACACCAGCGCCACTTGTTCGCCGTCGCGCGCGCGCGCCACCAGCTCCGGCGTGGTTTCGCGCGGGGTGGAGAGCGGCGTGGTCAGCTCGCGGCGGCGGCTGGTCAGGGCGCAGGCCACGGTGACACCGGACAAGGCTTCGGCCAACGTGTCGACCACCACGGCCTGCTGCAACAGGTCGACCGCGCCGGAGGCCAGCGTGTCGGCCTCGGGGCTGGGGAAGGTCTTGGGCTCGACCAGGTAGAGCCGCGACAGCCCCATGGTCTTCATCGCCCGCGCTGCCGATCCGATATTGCCCGGATGGCTGGGTCGCGCCAGCACCACACGAATGTTCTTCAAAAAATCAGGGACTTCGGGTTTCTTCATTCGCCATTTCGCATTAAAATAGACGGCTTATCAAAAGCCCGTCCATGAGCCGGGTTTTTTCGTTCCTTAACCCAGATTGTTTCCTACTACGATTTTCCCTACCGGGAAGGCCGGGGTAGTTGTCTTTACTAGAGGCCGTCAATGCATCCCATGCTCAACGTCGCGGTGAAAGCCGCCCGTCGCGCCGCCAGCGTCATCCAGCGCGCGTCGCACAACGTCGACACCATCCGCGTCGAGAAGAAGCAGCACAACGATTTCGTTTCCGAAGTCGACCGCGCCGCCGAAGAGGCCATCATCTCGACCATTCTCGACGCCTACCCCAAGCATGGGATTCTAGCAGAAGAGTCCGGCGCCCAAGGCCTGGGCAACGCCGAGTTCGAGTGGATCATCGACCCGCTCGACGGCACCACCAACTTCCTGCACGGCCACCCGCAATACTCGGTGTCGATCGCCCTGATGCACAAGGGTCAAATCCAGCAGGCCGTAGTGTATGACCCCAACCGCAACGACCTGTTCACCGCCTCGCGCGGCGTCGGCGCCTTCCTCAACGACCGCCGCATCCGCGTCTCCAAGCGCATCGCCATGAACGAATGCGTGATCGCCACCGGCTTCCCGGTGACCGACCAGAGCTACATCGACCAGTACCTGGGCATGTTGAAGGACGTGCTGGGCAAAACCGCCGGCGTGCGCCGCGAGGGCTCGGCCGCGCTCGACCTGTGCAACGTGGCCTGCGGCCGCGTCGACGGCTTCTGGGAACTCAACCTGAAGCCGTGGGACATCGCGGCGGGCAGCCTGGTCGTGCAGGAAGCCGGCGGCATCGTCACCGACCTCAAGGGCGAGGATGGCTGGCTGGAATCCGGCGACATCGTGGCCGGCAGCCCGAAGGTGCTGGCGCAGTTGCTGCATACGCTGGCGCCGCACGTCGGCTGACCGTTCTGCCGATGATGTCATTGCAACGCCCCGCTCGCCGGGGCGTTGTTGTTTGAGCTTTTTTCCTCTTTTTTTCTTTCGATATTGTTGGTGAGGGTGTGGGGTTGCCGGTTCCGCCCGGCGGACGGGAAGGGGGAATTTGCATCGCCAAATTCCCCCTTCACCCCCAAAGGCGACCCCCACCGCCGTGGCCTTCGGCTTCCCGCCGGGGCCCGGCTTTGTCGAGGCACCGCCGGAACTCGCGATTCGCTAGCATCGAATCGCTCAAACAGCCGGCGGCTTAAAACCTCGACAAAGCCACCCGGCGGCACGGCAGAAGGGGGACCTGCTACTGGCGTAACAATTGGGTTGATTTGGGTCGGTGAGACGACAGCGTGGGCGAGAACTCGTCAAGGTTGGCCGAAAAGCTGTGAATGTCTTCGGGCACCACCGTATCAGACATCCCCGTGCCGCCTTCGCCTGCATTCCCCAGTACCAAAACCTCATTGATGCGACCAATCCGCCCTTCTGCCGCGCCGGCTGGATGGTGGATGGCGAGGTCTTAAGCGGCGGGCTGTCCGACGCCGGGCGACGGTAGCGCCCGGCTAGTTTCCGCCGCGCCTCGCCAGCCTCCAGCCAGACGGATACAAGCAGCGGTGGGCTCGCCTTTGGGGGTGAAGGGGGAATTTGGCGACGCAAATTTCCCTTCCCGTCCGCCGGGCGGAACCGGCAAACCCCACACCTCAGCCCCCTATAGGAATTGCCTATAACCCAGCCAGACGGCCCCCTACCCTGTGCGAAAAACCGCACAACGCCCCTCCCCTTGTCTGATCTTTCGCCCACGCCCCCCACGCCAGTCAAAAATAAAACAACAACAATTCAACAGCTTACAAAAAATCGCCGCATGGCACGCTTCCTGCAAACCAGTACCGCAAGGACACCGCCGAGTGTCCTGTTCAGTACAACACCGAAGGAGACAAACCATGCTGCGTCATACCACCGCCATCGCCGTTTTCTGCGCCCTCGCCGCGAGCCAGGCCGCCACCGCCCAGGACACCGTGCGCCTGGGCAACCTCAAGTTCGCCCACTACGGCGCCGTGTCGTACATGAAGGAAATCTGCGGCAAGTACAACATCAAGCTGGAGGAGCGCCTGTTCGCCAAGGGTACCGACATCATGCCGGCCATCATCGCCGACGAGGTCGATATCGCCGCCTCCGGCGCCGACGCCTCCATTTCCGGCCGTGCCAACGGCGTGCCGATCTACGTCGTCGCCGGCTTCGCCAAAGGCGGGACGCGCATCGTGGCCCAGGCCGAATCCGGCATCAAGACCCTGCGCGACCTGAAAGGCAAGAAGGTGGGCGTCACGCGTGGCAGCCCGCAGGAACTGCTGCTCCTGGCCGAACTGGAGAAGAACGGCCTGAGCTGGTCGGACAAACCCGGCAAGGACGTGCAGCTGGTCTACCTCTCCTACCCCGACCTCAACCAGGCGCTGGCAGGCAAGCAGATCGACGCCATGAGCCAGTCCGAACCGCAGTCATCGCAGGCGATCAGGAAGCAGTTCGGCCGTGAGCTGATGAAACCCTACGACACCCCGATGGGCGAGCCGGTGCGCACGCTGGTGATGAGCGAAAAGCTGTACAACAAGCGCGACGTCGCCACGCGGCTGATGAAGTGCTTCGTCGAATCCACCAGCACCTTCAACAAGAACCCGCCGCTGGCCGAGAAATACGTGCGCGAGAACCTGTTCAAGGGTCAGCTGAGCGCCGAGGACTTCCGCGACGCGATGGACAACGCCGACTACACCTACGACGTCACCCCGCTCCACCTCGACGTCACTACCCACTTCATGCAGAAGTTCGGCATCGGCCACTGGGCCAAGACGCCCAAGGCAGTGGAGTGGGTCAAGCTCGACCTGCTGCAGCAGGCCAAGAACGAACTGAAAGTGAAGTGAGGCCATCATGCGCAAACATCTGACATCCTTCGTGCGCGGCGCCATCGTGCCGGTGATCGTGCTGCTGGTCTGGGAGGCCTGCGCCCGCGCCGGCCTGGTCTCGCCGATCGTGCTGCCGGCGCCGTCGGCGGTGGCCGCCAAGTGGTGGGAGGCGCTGCAGTCGGGCGAGCTGGTGCACGACTCCATCGCCAGCCTGTACCGCGTGGTGGTGGGCTTCGTGGTCGGTGCCGCGCTGGCGCTGCCGCTGGGCCTGACCATGGGTGCGAGCCCTCGTCTCTACGGCCTGTTCAACCCCATGCTGCAGCTGTTGCGGCCGATTCCGCCGATCGCCTACATCCCGCTCGCCATCCTCTGGTTCGGCCTCGGCAACCCGCCCTCGGTGTTCCTGATCGCCATCGGTGCCTTCTTCCCGGTGTTGATGAACACCATCTCCGGAGTGCGCCACGTCGACGGCATCTACTTGCGCGCGGCACGCAACCTGGGCGTGGGGCGGCTGGCGCTGTTCACCCGCGTGATGCTGCCGGCGGCAACGCCCTACATCCTGACCGGGGTGCGCATCGGCATCGGTACCGCCTTCATCGTGGTGATCGTCTCCGAGATGATCGCGGTCAACGACGGCCTGGGCTACCGCATCCTGGAAGCGCGCGAGTTCATGTGGTCGGACAAGATCATCGCCGGCATGATCACCATCGGCCTGTTGGGGCTGGCGCTCGACAGCGCGATGAACACGCTCAACAACCACCTGCTGCGCTGGCACCGCGGCCTGGAACACTGAGGAACACCACCATGCAGAACCCGCAAATCGTCGTCAGCGACGTCCAGAAAGTCTTTCGCACCCAGGAACGCGACGTGGTGGCGCTGAAGGACATCAACCTCACCATCAAGCAGGGTGAGTTCGTCTGCCTCTTGGGGCCGTCCGGCTGCGGCAAGTCCACCCTGCTCAACGCCATCGCCGGCTTCTCGCTGCCCTCCTCCGGCTCCATCCAGGTGGACGGCCAGGCAGTCACCGCGCCGGGGCCGGAGCGCGGCATGGTGTTCCAGGAGTACGCGCTGTTCCCGTGGATGACCGTGGCGCAAAACGTCGCCTTCGGGCTGGAGGTCAAGGGCATGAGCAAGGGCGCCATGGCGGAGCGCGTCGACACCCTGCTCGACAAGCTGCACCTGAAGGACTTCCGCAACCGCTTCCCCAAGGACCTGTCCGGCGGCATGCGCCAGCGCGTGGCGATCGCCCGGGTACTGGCGATGGATTCGCCGATCATGCTGATGGACGAGCCGTTCGGCGCGCTCGACGCGCTCACCCGGCGCAACCTGCAGGACGAGCTCTTGCGCATCTGGGCCGAGTTCGGCAAGACCATCATCTTCGTCACCCACAGCATCGAGGAGTCGATCTACCTGGCCGACCGCATCGTGGTAATGACCTACCGCCCAGGCACGGTCAAGCGCGACCACCGCGTCACCATGCCGCGCCCGCGTGACCCGTCCAGCGCCGCGTTCAACGAGCTCAAGCGCGAGCTGGGAAGCCTGGTGATGGAGGAGCAGCAGCGCCACGCCGCGGCGGAGATGAAGCTGGCCGCCGTGGATTGATTGCCGCACAATCCACGGCATGCAAGCCCTGTCGCTTCCCTCCGTCCTGCCCATCCTGAGCCGGCCCCGCCATCGCACCGTGCTCACGGCGCTGGCGGGACTGGCACTGTGCGCGCTGGTGGCGCTGACGGCCTACACCCTGCTGCTGCGCGGCCAGCTGGCGGCGCAGCGCCAGGCCAACGCCCAGCGTCTGGGCGCCTACGCCCTCAGCCTGGACAACCTGCTCGCCCGCCACGAGGCTCTGCCCTACGTGCTGAGCCTGGACGGGCGGCTGGCCAGGCTGCTGGCGCAGCCCAGCGATGCGGCGCTGACGGCGGAAGTGAACCATTACCTCGAAGGGGTGCAGCAGCGCGCCGGGGTGGCGCAGGCCTTCCTGCTCGACCGCAGCGGCCGCACCCTGGCCTCGTCCAACTGGCACTCGCCGCTGAGCCTGGTCGGCAATTCCTACGCCTACCGCCCCTACTTCCAGGACGCCATCAACGGGAGGCCGAGCCGCTTTTACGGCATCGGCAGCACCACCCGCGAGCCCGGGGTGTTTCTGGCCGCTCCGCTGCCCAGCCCGACCGGGCCGATCGGCGTGGTGGTGGTCAAGGTCAAGCTCGACAGCATCGAACGCGCCTGGCAGGCCAGCGGCGACCACCTCGCCCTGGCCGACCGCGACGGTGTGCTGTTTCTCGCCACCGAGTCCGCCTGGCAATATCACACCCTCGCCCCCTTGCCGCCCGCGGTACGCCACCGGCTACATGCCGAGCGCCAGTACGGCGACTACCCCCTGCCACCGCTCGCCGCCGACACCGCCCTGCGAGGCCACGGCGAGCAGCGGCGCCTGCCGCTGGGGAACGGCCGGCGCGAGCTGCTGGTGCAGTCCCATCCTGCCGGCCTGCTGGGCTGGCGCGTGCTGCTGTTCAGCGAGTTGGCCGAAGCGCGCCAGAGCGCCGCCGGCGGCGCTGCCGCGCTGGGTTTCGCCACCGCCTTCGTGCTGGCGCTGACGGTGTATTGGCAGCAGCGCCGGCGCCGCCTGGCGGAACGGCGCGCGGCCCAGGCCGAACTGCGCCGCGTCGAGGCCGGGCTCGAAACGCGCATCGTCGAGCGCACCGCCGCGCTGCAGGCCGCCAACAACACGCTGGGACAACGCGTGGAAGAACTCAAGCGCACCGAAAGCATTCTGCGCGAGACGCGCGACAGCGCGGTGCAGGCCGGCAAGCTGGCGGTGTTGGGGCAGATGGCCGCCGGCGTCACCCATGAACTGAACCAGCCGCTCGCTGCGCTCAACACCCTGTCCGACAACGCCGTGAAACTGATTGAACTGGCGCGCTACGACGAGGCACGCGACAACCTGACGCTGATCGGCCAGCTCACCGGCCGCCTCGGCCGTATCCTCGGCCAGCTCAAGTCGTTCGCGCGCCAGGCGCCGGCCGATACCGCCGCGGTGCACGTGGCGCAGGCGGTGGAGCACGCCTGCCTGATCGTCGAGCCGCGCCGGCGCGAACTCGATGCGGTGATCGCGACCGACATCGCCCCGGAACTGCAGGCCTGGGCCGACGTGGTGCGGCTGGAACAAGTGCTGGTGAACCTGCTGCGCAACGGGCTCGACGCCATGGCCGGGCAGGCCGCGCCGCGCCTCGAACTCCACGCCGTGCGTCACGGCACGCGCCTGCGCCTGACGGTGCGCGACCACGGCCCCGGCCTGCCGGCCGAGGCGCTGGAGCGGCTGTTCGAACCCTTCTACACCACCAAGCCGGCGGGCCAGGGGCTGGGTCTCGGCCTGGCCATTTCGCTGGCCATCGTCGAGAGCTTCGGCGGCACGCTCACCGCCGGCAACGCCGACGGTGCCGGCGCCGTGTTCCGGCTCGACCTGCCGGCGGCCCCCACTTCAGGAGAATCCCTCTCATGACCGACCTCTCGCTGCCGGTGTTCCTGGTCGAAGACGACCCGGTGGTGCGCCACGGCTGCGCCCAGGCGCTGCGGCTGGCGGGCTTTGCCGTGACCGACTTCGGGGACGCCGAGAGCGCGCTGGCAGCGCTCGAACAGGCCTCGCCCGGTGCGCTGGTGAGCGACGTGCGCCTGCCCGGACAAGACGGCCTGGCGCTGCTGCAACAGGCACGCCGCCTCGATCCGGAATTGCCGGTGATCCTGATCACCGGCCACGGCGACGTCACGCTGGCGGTGCAGGCGATGCACGAAGGCGCCTACGACTTCATCGAAAAGCCCTTCCCGTCCGAGCGGCTGGCCGACGTCACGGGACGGGCGCTGGAGAAGCGCGCGCTACAGCAGGAAAACCGCCGCCTGCGCGAGCAGTTGCAGGCGGGCGGCGACTCCCCGCTGATCGGCCAGACCCCGGCGATGCAGAATCTGCGCCGGCTGGTGAGCGCGCTGGCCCCCACCGGGGTCGACATCCTGCTCAACGGCGCGACCGGCTGCGGCAAGGAGGTGGTGGCGCGCGCCATCCATGCCGCCAGCGGCCGGCGCGGGCGCTTCGTCGCGCTCAACTGCGGCGCGCTGCCGGAAAGCGTGTTCGAGAGCGAAATCTTCGGCCATGAGAGCGGCGCCTTCACCGGTGCCGCCAAGCGCCGCATCGGCAAGTTCGAGCTGGCGCACGGCGGTACGCTGTTTCTCGACGAGATCGAGAGCATGCCGCTCACGCTGCAGATCAAGCTGCTGCGGGCGCTGCAGGAACGCACCATCGAGCGCCTGGGCAGCAACGAAGCGATCCAGGTGGAATGCCGCGTGATCGCCGCCAGCAAGGCCGACCTCAAGGCCGAATCCGACGCCGGACGGTTCCGCAGCGACATGTACTACCGCCTCAACGTGGCGCGCCTCGACCTGCCGCCGTTGCGCGAGCGCAAGGCCGACATCCCGCTCCTGATGGCGTATTTTCTGCAACAGGCCGCGACCCGCTTCAACCGCCCGCTGCCGGAGTGGAGCGCGGCCGATCTGGCGCGCTGGCAGCGCCACGATTGGCCGGGCAACGTACGCGAGCTGCGCAACATCGCCGAACGCTACTGCCTGGGCCTGGGCGACGGCCTGGAGGCTGAGATGGCACCCGCTGCGGCTGGCGGCGAGGTCTCGCTCGCCGCCGTGGTGGAGGCGGCGGAGAAAGCCTGCATCGAGACCGCGCTCAGCCGCAGCGGCGGCCAGGTGATCAAGGCCGCCGAGCTGTTACAGCTGCCGCGCAAGACGCTGTACGACAAGCTGCACCGCCACGGTCTCGATCCGGAGCGATATCGCCGCTGACCCGGCGCCATCCTCGAAACAGGCACCGCACCCACCGCCGCTCAGAACAGCCCGCTGGTCGCCGAGAAATCGGCGACGCGGCTTACCATGTCGCGCAGCTTCAGCACCACCAAGCGGGTGTCGTCCCGCCGCGACTGGAACGTGTAGTGGAGTGGGGCCAGCGCCGGCTGACTCTCCAGGATGCACAGCTGACCACGCCGCGACAGGGCATGCGCCCACCCCTCTGGCAGAAAGCCGATCCCGACGCCGTCGACCAGCATCCCCGCCACCGCCCCCCAGCCATTGCAGGTCAGCCGTCGCTCAATCTCGACCTGCTGGGTGCCGAGCCAGTCGTCCAGCAGGCGTGTCGTACCGGCGCCGAGATGCAGGGTGATCAGCGGCAGCGCGCGCAGCAGCTCGGCACTCAGCACCCGGCTCGTCCCCACCAGGGCGGGAGACGCCACCCACAGGAAATGGGCCTGGCCCACCGGCTGCGACAGCACGGTGCTGCGCGACGAGCGTCCCGCCACCACCGCGAAGTCCAGCTCCCCGTCGCTGACGCGTTGTTCCAGCACGGTGCCGATGTCGACGTAGGGCTCCAGCACCAGGCGGGGAAACGCCTCGCGGGCCTGCGCCAGCAGGCTGGGCAACCACGTCAGCGCGGCCAGCTCGCCCACACCAAAACGGCAGCGCCCGGTCAACCCGCTGTCCTTGCCCAGCGCAAGCACCAGCCGGTCGGCGGACTGCAGCACCTCGGCGGCATAAGGCAGCAGGCGGGCTCCGGCCGGGGTCAGCACGGCGCGATGGCCGCTACGGTCAAACAGGCTCTCGCCAAGCGATTGCTCCAGCTCCGCGATACGTTTCGACAGCGAAGAGAGCGACAGATGCAGCCGTTCGGCCGCGACGGCGAAGCTGGCGCAGGTCGCGGCACAGAAGAAGGCGTCGAGTTGCTTCAGGGTCATGGAGGGGAAAGGCCGAGGGTTGGAGATAGAAAATTCTATCAAAAAAGCGAACAAACAATATGAAATTTATTCGCTTTATTGAATCAACAGGATTGTCTAGTCTGGCTCCTGACAACCTTGCCGCGTCAGGCCGGCGTCGCGCCGGAACGCGGCGCCACCGAGCGCAACCGGAGTCCGCGACCACCATGACACACACCCCTACCCTCTCCCTGCCCGAGTGCCGCGCGGCGACCAGCGCGCCCGCCCGGCTGCCACGCTCCTTGGGCGGCGTGCTGGCCCTGGATGACTTCGAGGCGCTGGCCAGACAGCGTCTGCCACGTCCCATTTTCGGCTACGTCGCCGGCGCGGCGGAAGACAATGCCTCGCTGCGGGATAACCGCGCCGCCTTTGGCGATTACGGTTTCAAGACCCGGGTGCTGGTCGACGTGTCGCAACGCAATCAGAGCGTGGAACTGTTCGGCCGCCGCTATGCCGCGCCGTTCGGCGTCGCCCCGATGGGGATCAGCGCGCTGTCCGCCTATCGCGGCGACATCGTGCTGGCCCGCGCCGGTCAGGCGGCCAATATCCCCGCCATCCTCAGCGGCACCTCGCTGATTCCCCTGGAGGAGGTCATCGAGCAGGCCCCGGGAACCTGGTTCCAGGCCTATCTGCCGGGCGATCCAGCACGCATCGATGCCCTGGTGCAGCGCGTGGCACGGGCCGGGGTGGAAACGCTGGTGCTGACCGTGGACATCCCGGTTTCGGCCAACCGTGAAAACAACGTGCGCAACGGCTTCTCCACCCCCTTGCGCCCCAGTCTGGCGCTGGCGTACCAAGGGCTGACGCACCCGCGCTGGCTGCTGGGGGTGTTGTTGCGCACCCTGCTGAAGCACGGCATGCCACACTTCGAAAACTCGTTTGCCACGCGCGGCGCGCCGATCATCTCCGCCAGCGTGCTGCGCGACTTCTCGGCGCGCGACCACCTGAGCTGGCCCCACTTCGACCGCATACGCCGCCAGTGGAAGGGAGCGCTGATCATCAAGGGCATCCTGAGCGCGGAGGATGCGCGGCAAGCACGGCTGCACGGGGCCGATGGCATCATCGTCTCCAACCACGGCGGCCGGCAGCTCGACGGCGCCGTCTCCCCGCTGCGCGTGCTGCCGGACATCGTCGACGTGGCTCAGGACATGACCGTGATGATGGACAGCGGCGTGCGCCGCGGCAGCGATGTCTTGAAAGCCCTGGCGCTGGGTGCACGCTGCGTGTTCGTCGGCCGTCCGTTCAACTACGCGGCGGCCGTGGCCGGCGAGGCCGGGGTGGCGCATGCCTGCCGCCTGCTCTACGACGAGGTCGATCGCAATATGGCGATGCTGGGTGTCAACAACTGCTCGGAGCTGCACGCCGGCCTGCTGCACAGAAAGGCTTAGCCCCGCCTTCACCGCTCACACCGACAAAAAAAGAAGCCCAACCGGGGTTGGGCTTATCAAGTTCACACCGTGTGGGTCTTACAAACTGGGGAAGGCGAACTGCGACGCCTCGTGGCTGGCGCGTTGCGGCCAACGTTGAGTAATCGCCTTGCGGCGGGTGTAGAAGCGCACGCCGTCCGGGCCGTAGGCGTGCAGGTCGCCAAACAGCGAACGCTTCCAGCCACCAAAGCTGTGGTAGGCCACCGGCACCGGCAGCGGCACATTGATGCCGACCATGCCGACTTCGATCAGATCGGCGAACAGCCGCGCCGCCTCGCCGTCGCGGGTGAAGATGCAGGTGCCGTTGCCGTATTCGTGGGCGTTGATCAGCGCAATGGCCTCTTCCAGGCTGTTGACGCGCACCACGCACAGCACCGGGCCGAAGATTTCTTCCTGGTAGATGCGCATCTCCGGGGTGACGCGGTCGAACAGCGTGCCGCCGAGGAAGTAGCCACCTTCATGGCCGGCGACGCGATAGCCACGGCCGTCCACCACCAGTTGCGCACCAGAGACCACGCCATCGTCGATGTAGCCCACCACCTTGTCGCGGGCCGCGGCGGTGACCAGCGGGCCCATGTCCAAGCCGCAGGTGGTGCCGGCACCGATCTTCAGCGCCTGAATCTGCGGGGTGAGCTTGGCGATCAGCGCGTCGGCCACCTGGTCTCCCACGCACACCGCCACCGAGATCGCCATGCAGCGCTCGCCGCAGGAGCCGTAGGCGGCGCCCATCAGCGCGTTGACGGCGTTGTCGAGGTCGGCATCCGGCATCAGCACGGCATGGTTCTTGGCGCCGCCGAGAGCCTGCACGCGCTTGCCGCGCTTGGTGCCTTCGGCGTAGATGTATTCGGCGATCGGGGTGGAGCCGACGAAGCTCAGGGCCTTCACGTCCGGCGCCTCGATCAGCGCATCCACGGCTTCCTTGTCGCCGTGCACCACGTTGAGCACGCCCTTGGGCAGACCGGCTTCGTGCAGCAGTTGCGCGATCAGCAGGGTGGAGCTGGGGTCGCGCTCGGACGGCTTGAGGATGAAGGTGTTGCCGCAGGCGATGGCGAGCGGGTACATCCACAGAGGCACCATGGCCGGGAAGTTGAACGGGGTGATGCCGGCCACCACGCCGAGCGGCTGGAAGTCGCTCCAGGCGTCGATGTTGGGGCCGACGTTGCGGTTGTACTCGCCCTTGAGCAGTTCCGGCACGCCGCAGGCGTACTCGACGTTCTCGATGCCGCGCTTGAGTTCGCCGGCGGCGTCTTCCAGGGTCTTGCCGTGCTCCTCGCTGATGAGCTGGGCGATGCGCGCTTCGTTGGCTTCCAACAGTTGCTTGAAGCGGAACATCACCTGCGCGCGCTTGGCGGGCGGGGTGTTGCGCCAGGCTGGGTAGGCGGCCTGGGCGGCGGCGATGGCCTGCTGCACGGTGGCGACGTCGGCCAGCGGCAACTGGCGGATGGCCTCGCCGGTGGAAGGGTTGAATACCGCTGCGGTGCGGCTGCCGCCCGCGCTCAGTTCGCCGTTGATCAGATGATTGAGTATGCTCATGGTCGGTTTCTATCTCGCTAAATAGGGTCGGGACGGGGCGTGCGCAGCCCCTCTCCCTTTGGCCTCTCGCAGCCGGAGAGGACGTTGTTCCATGCGGGCCCTGCTGCCAGCCGACGCGCTCACCGTGGCTTGAGTTCGATCTCGATGAACGCGACTTCGTGCTCGCAGGGGTTGATCACGTTGTGCTCGGTGCCGATCAGGCGGGTATAGCTCTGGCCCGGAACCAGCGCCGCACGCCGCTCGCCGTCGGGCGTTTGCAGCAGCAACTCGCCGTGGGTGATCGGCACCACGACGTATTCCATGCCGTGGCGGTGGTAGCCGGTTTCGGCACCGGGGGCAAAGCGCCACTCGGTCACCACCACCTTGTCGTTGTCGATCTGCACCGTGGGGACGGCCTGGGGACGCTCCGTCATCTCAGGCCACCTCGTTGAGGGCTTCGCCCACGGCGTCGAACAGGCGGTCGAGCTCGGCCGGGGTGCTGGTGAACGGAGGGCCGAACTGCAGGCAGTCGCCGCCGTAGCGCACGTAGAAGCCTTTTTTCCACAACTTCATCGCCGCCTCGAACGGACGCACGATGGCGTCGCCGTCGCGTGGGGCGAGCTGGATCGCGCCCGCCAGGCCGCAGTTGCGGATGTCCACCACGTGCTGGCTGCCCTTGACGCCGTGGATGGCGTTCTCGAAGTGCGGCGCCAGCTCGGCGACGCGTGCCACCAGGTTCTCGCGCTCCAGGATGTCGAGCGCGGCCAGACCGGCGGCGCAGGCCACCGGGTGCGCCGAGTAGGTGTAGCCCTGAGTGAACTCCACCGCGTACTCGGGGATGTTCTGGTTCATGAAGGTGTCGTAGATCTCGTTGCTCGCCACCACCGCGCCCATCGGCACGGCGCCGTTGGTGAGCTGCTTGGCGAGGTTCATGATGTCCGGCACCACGCCGAAATAGTCCGCCCCAAACAGCGAACCGGTACGGCCGAAACCGGTGATCACCTCGTCGAAGATCAGCAGGATGTTGTGCTGGTCGCAGATCTGGCGCAGGCGCTGCAGGTAGCCCGCCGGCGGCACGATCACGCCGGCCGAGCCCGCCATCGGCTCGACGATGACGGCGGCGATGTTGGAAGCATCGTGCAGCTCGATCAGGCGCAGCAGGTCGTCGGCGAGTTCGATGCCATGCTCGGGCAGGCCGCGGCTGAAGGCGTTCTGCGGCAGCAGCGTGTGCGGCAGGTGGTCGACGTCGAGCAGCTGGCCGTAGGCCTTGCGGTTGCCGTTGATGCCGCCGAGGCTGGTGCCGGCGATGTTGACGCCGTGGTAGCCGCGCGCGCGGCCGATCAGCTTGGTCTTGCTGGCCTGGCCCTTCAGCCGCCAGTAGGCGCGCGCCATCTTCACCGCGGTGTCGGCGCACTCCGAGCCGGAGTTGGTGAAGAACACGTGGTCGAGGCCCGCTGGGGTCATACTGGCGACTTTTTCGGCCAACCTGAACGACAGCGGGTGGCCGAACTGGAACGCCGGGGAGTAGTCCAGCGTGCCGAGCTGCTGGTACACCGCCTCGGCGATTTCCTTGCGGGCATGGCCGGCACCGCTACACCACAGGCTCGACAGGCTGTCGAAGATCTGGCGGCCATCGGCGTCGGTCAGGTAGTTGCCGCTGGCGGCGACGATCAGGCGCGGGTCGCGTTGGAAATTGCGGTTGGCGGTGAACGGCATCCAGTGCGCACGCAGATCGAGACCGGCGGCGACAGGCGGAACGGCAGGCTGGGGGGAATTCATGGCACGGCTCCCGAAACGGTAAAGTGGCACAGGAAGTGGAAGAAGCGGTGCCTAGCTTGCACCAAGCTGCAAGGCGAGTTAAATCACATTCTTCTTACGTTCAGTTTTGATTTTACTCACCCATCAGCAAGACACACTCCCTCGCCCGGGTCAGCGATGTACCTCCGCCTGTTGCGCCTGTTCAAGACCGTGGGGGAATGCGGCACCCGGTATGGTAGACCTTTTGCAAGGCGATCCACGCTTCTCCCCGCTGGCGCGGGGATCATCGTACTTCCTCACGTGGCTGGAAGCGCTTCATCGGTTCATCCCCGCTGGCGCGGGGATCACGCCTGCTCGGCAAAGCGCTGGTCCGTCTCGCCCGGTTCATCCCCGCTGGCGCGGGGATCACACGGCGCAGATCCCTGACAGGATGGCGAACGGCGGTTCATCCCCGCTGGCGCGGGGATCACGGCCTAGTCGCATGACCGTTGCCCGTCCTGTTCGGTTCATCCCCGCTGGCGCGGGGATCACCTACACCAAGATGCTGATGGCCGCCGTTGGCTACGGTTCATCCCCGCTGGCGCGGGGATCACTACGCGCCCTGTACGCCTGAGGTCTTGTCAAGCGGTTCATCCCCGCTGGCGCGGGGATCACTTTTGCTGAGCCTCTTGCATGTTTCGCTTCCACGGTTCATCCCCGCTGGCGCGGGGATCACGGCAATAATTTAATTAGGGACTGCGCACTTACCGGTTCATCCCCGCTGGCGCGGGGATCACCTGGTCGACAACTTGGGCGGGGATTTCGTTGTCGGTTCATCCCCGCTGGCGCGGGGATCACAGCCGCTGCTTGTAGTGCGCATCGGGCTGGAACGGTTCATCCCCGCTGGCGCGGGGATCACGTTCTAAAGCTATACGAAATCGACGCCTACGGCGGTTCATCCCCGCTGGCGCGGGGATCACCACTTGAGGAGGCCGAGGGCGACCCGATAGGGCGGTTCATCCCCGCTGGCGCGGGGATCACAACACCAGCGACCTTGCCGAGTTGCTGCACCACGGTTCATCCCCGCTGGCGCGGGGATCACCACCAGCCCCAAAGAGTTTTTGCGTGTCATACGGGTTCATCCCCGCTGGCGCGGGGATCACATTGGGGGTCGTGCGCGTCGATCGCCATACCGCGGTTCATCCCCGCTGGCGCGGGGATCACTCCAGCGTCAGGCGCTTCTGGCGGGCCTCCTCCGGTTCATCCCCGCTGGCGCGGGGATCACAACCTGATTACCTCTAAGTTACCTCGATGTTACGGTTCATCCCCGCTGGCGCGGGGATCACGCGAATAGGGTCCACAAGCTGGCCTCAGATGGCGGTTCATCCCCGCTGGCGCGGGGATCACCTGCCAGCGCTTGATCAGCTCGCCGACGTCGTCGGTTCATCCCCGCTGGCGCGGGGATCACCGTCAGCGCACCGCGCCGAAGCCGGGCGGCGGCGGTTCATCCCCGCTGGCGCGGGGATCACATCCAGCCACCCTGCAGCCCTTCGCGCACGATCGGTTCATCCCCGCTGGCGCGGGGATCACATAGCCATAGTGGCCATGCATGGCTGCCAAGTCGGTTCATCCCCGCTGGCGCGGGGATCACCACGACCAGCCATAGAAATATTGACCCGTATACGGTTCATCCCCGCTGGCGCGGGGATCACAGATTCGCGGTTTTTACCGTTGCGAGTGCGGGGGGTTCATCCCCGCTGGCGCGGGGATCACGGCTTGATCGGCCAGCGCCTGCACCTGTTGGGCGGTTCATCCCCGCTGGCGCGGGGATCACGTAGTAGATTTTCGAGCTGTTCGGCAGCGCGACGGTTCATCCCCGCTGGCGCGGGGATCACACCGCGCCGTACATGCCGCGCTGCATGGCCAACGGTTCATCCCCGCTGGCGCGGGGATCACTGGGGAGTGGACGGCTCAATTGTCCACGGCGCCGGTTCATCCCCGCTGGCGCGGGGATCACCTCCTCCCGCGAGCGCCAGGATGGCGGACAAACGGTTCATCCCCGCTGGCGCGGGGATCACCCGATCACTGGGGGCTTTCTGCTGTCTGTCGCCGGTTCATCCCCGCTGGCGCGGGGATCACTGACTCCGACCAGGCCTGGAATGCTGCTCTGGCGGTTCATCCCCGCTGGCGCGGGGATCACCGGTGTCATCGGAACAGCATCATTTGTGCCCGCGGTTCATCCCCGCTGGCGCGGGGATCACCCCCTTGCGATGCCCGTCCCGTCGTTGGGTGACGGTTCATCCCCGCTGGCGCGGGGATCACTGATACGACTCATCCCGCCCGACCGCCGACAACGGTTCATCCCCGCTGGCGCGGGGATCACATGGCGCCATGCCCGGCGGACGGTTCCAGCGCCGGTTCATCCCCGCTGGCGCGGGGATCACAAGCCCACGTTCGACAGCGAGGGCCGGCTGAACGGTTCATCCCCGCTGGCGCGGGGATCACACCACGTGGGCCTTGTGCGAGGTGGGCCGCTACGGTTCATCCCCGCTGGCGCGGGGATCACCTCGGCGTCCTTGTTGATCACGTCGCCGCCGCCGGTTCATCCCCGCTGGCGCGGGGATCACAAGAACTTCACGCCGGTGGCTTTGGCGGCGTCCGGTTCATCCCCGCTGGCGCGGGGATCACGCCGCGATCTTGGCCCCGGTGCTGTCGTACTGCGGTTCATCCCCGCTGGCGCGGGGATCACGAGACATACGTTCGATAGACGGAAACACAAATCGGTTCATCCCCGCTGGCGCGGGGATCACAGGGTCTGGTCTTTGTCGATCAGGCCGAACCACGGTTCATCCCCGCTGGCGCGGGGATCACATCAACAACGCGGCTCGGAAGTGGAACGTGAACGGTTCATCCCCGCTGGCGCGGGGATCACGATCGGATTCTGCTGGCGACCGAACAACGCGACGGTTCATCCCCGCTGGCGCGGGGATCACGGCGAGAAGGCCACCTGCGTGTTCCGCCACGTCGGTTCATCCCCGCTGGCGCGGGGATCACTCATGCGGCGAGTCCATGCTGTAGACGCAGTGCGGTTCATCCCCGCTGGCGCGGGGATCACGCCGCTCCAGTCCGCCAAACAACACGTGGTGTCGGTTCATCCCCGCTGGCGCGGGGATCACTTATTGGCGAGCGCCCGCTGTATCTCGTCCAACGGTTCATCCCCGCTGGCGCGGGGATCACTGGGCATCCTGTTGATAACCCTGTGGATAAGTCGGTTCATCCCCGCTGGCGCGGGGATCACCATCGCTCTACCAAACGTTGCTGCTCGAAGAACGGTTCATCCCCGCTGGCGCGGGGATCACACCGCCCAATCAACCTCTTTATCAAGGGAACGCGGTTCATCCCCGCTGGCGCGGGGATCACCCGCTCGTCGATGCCGCCACGTCGGCCAACGACGGTTCATCCCCGCTGGCGCGGGGATCACGAGGCGGCCGACGATACCGGGTACTGGATCAGCGGTTCATCCCCGCTGGCGCGGGGATCACAGGGGACAGCCGATGGCACCAACTGGGGCAGCCGGTTCATCCCCGCTGGCGCGGGGATCACGCCTCACGGAGCCGTGCCATCAGATCATAGAGCGGTTCATCCCCGCTGGCGCGGGGATCACCGCTATCGAAATCAGTACCAGACCCGGCACACCGGTTCATCCCCGCTGGCGCGGGGATCACAAGTTCAGCCGGTTCTATAGCAAGCCGATCGGCGGTTCATCCCCGCTGGCGCGGGGATCACGAGGTGGCGACGCCGGGCGCGGCGGGTGGTGCCGGTTCATCCCCGCTGGCGCGGGGATCACTGCTCGGCAAACTTGCGCATCATGGCGTCGGTCGGTTCATCCCCGCTGGCGCGGGGATCACGTGCTGTCGCCCTATGCAACTTTTGCCATTGGCGGTTCATCCCCGCTGGCGCGGGGATCACGGACTGGGCGGTCGTGGTGGGTTCGGAAATGACGGTTCATCCCCGCTGGCGCGGGGATCACTGCCCTGCCGGTCCGGCGTACTGCGGCGCGTCCGGTTCATCCCCGCTGGCGCGGGGATCACTAGGTGAGGGACGGGATTCGCTGCGGCGGGGGCGGTTCATCCCCGCTGGCGCGGGGATCACACAAGGGCGAGCGGTTAGACGATGACGCGCTACGGTTCATCCCCGCTGGCGCGGGGATCACTAGTCCACGATGGCGATGTCGTCGCTCTTCACCGGTTCATCCCCGCTGGCGCGGGGATCACGCCAGCACGTGGACCGCGCACCAGGACCGCGACGGTTCATCCCCGCTGGCGCGGGGATCACGCCAGCCGTGACGATGTAGTCCGCGGCAGCGACGGTTCATCCCCGCTGGCGCGGGGATCACACCAAAAATAAACCTTTGAACCATAAGGCTTATTCGGGGAGGCAAAAATCTACCGCTTTTTCCTCCGGTTTTCAAGCCGAATTTCAGATTGTTAAAGAAGGGAGATTCAAGCGGTGTCGGCGTCGTCCAGCGGCAGGAAGGACACCAGTTTGGCACCGTCGAATTCGGCCGGGATACGCCGGTTTTCACCTAACGTCATGAAGTCGAAACCGGCTTCGGTGGGAGCTTGCCAAGCGATGACGGCGTTACCGTCCTCTATCCCCTCCTCCACCTGTTGCCAGAGGTAATCACGGATGCGGCGGTTGTAGTTGCCCACGTAAACGCCGGCACGGATCTCCAGCAGCCAGATGGCCAAGCGGCCGCGCAGACGCGGAGGGGCATTTTCAAGCACGATGACCAGCATCGCCCAGGCTCTCCTCGTTGGGAATGGCGGCATCGACCACGCCTTCGGGGACCGGTTTTTCCAGTCCGCCTGCATCCAGCATGGCCTCGATGTCGGGAATGATGCGCTCGAGCAGCTTGCTCTTGCGGAACATGTCCCGGCATTTCAGGCGCACGTCGCGCTCGACCTGACCACCACCCTTGGCCGCCACGGCAAAAGCCACCGGCACGACAGTTTCGAATTTGTAGATATCGGCCACGTCATAAACAAAGGAGAGCGGCTTGCCGGTATGGATGAAACCGATGGCCGGGGCGTAACCGGCGGCCAGCACGGCGGCCTCGGTAACGCCGTAGAGGCAGGCGGTAGCAGCAGACAGGCAGCGGTTGGGGATGTCGGCCTTGTCCCAATCGCTGTGATCGTAGTTGCGTGCCTGCCAGTCGACACCGTATTGCTTCGCCAGTTGTTGGTACATGGCGCGCACCCGGCTGCCCTCGATGCCACGCAGCTGCTCGATGCTGCGCCGTTGCGGCGGCTCGTCGCCGAAACGGCGGCGATACATTTCCCTCACGACCTTGAGCCGAGCATCGTCGTCCAGCGCCAGCCGCGCCTGGTACAGCAGTTTGTCGGCGCGGGCACCGCCGGGCTGACCGGAGGAATAAAAGCGAACGCCAGCTTCGCCGACCCACACCAGCAGCGTGCCGACCTGCGCCGCCAGTTTGCAGGCCGCGTGCGAGACCCGCACGCCGGGCTCCAGCATCAGGCAGGCGACGCCGCCCACCGGAATATGGGTCCTAACACCCGTAACGTCGATGGCGACGAAGGCGCCGTCCAGCACGTCGAGCTGACAGCGCTCGACGTACAGGACCGACAGCCGCTCCTTAATGGGAATGGGTTTGAGTGGCGGGAGCATCAGGTCAGCCGGCGTATCAGCAGCAAGCCGCAGCCAAAACCGCGTGCACGGCCGATGCCGCCTTGCAGCGCTTCAAGCAGCCTGGCGGGGTCGGTCACCTGCGCCACGCCCTGGTAATCCACTTCGGTGAAGCGAATATTCCGCTTTTTGTGACGCAGGTGCTGCTGACGGTCGGCCAGCACCTCCAGCCCGCCGATGTTCAGCCCCAGCGCATCGGCTCGGGCCAGCAGCCAGTCGCGGGCAGCCTGTTGCATTTCCTCGGCCAGTTGCGCCGGCAGCAACTGCTCGCGCAGCCGATGCTTGACGCTCATCATCACGTCGTCGCGTACCGAGCGCCGTCCCGGTCCCTGCGCGCGCGCCACGGTGGGATTGGCGCGCAGCGCAAAGGCGATCTCGTCACCCTCGGCCAGTTTCGGGGCAAACGGCTTGGTGTCGATCAGCAGACCGGGCAGCGCTTGCGGCGGACGCTGCGAGACGACATAATACTGCGGTAGCCCCTGCTCTCCCTGATCGATGCGGAAGACGAAGTCGCGCCGGGCATCCTCCTTGGCAAAGGCGCGCCACACCAGCGCATGGTGCAGGTAGGCATCGCCGGCGATGAGCCGCTGGATTTCGTCATGAGGCAGCCCGGCGAGGTCGACGCGAATACGAGAAAACCAGCTCATGCCTCACCTCCATCCAGATGCACGTTCTCGCTGCGCGGGGCGAACTGCCAGCGACGTCGGGAAGTCGGCTGGTCCAGCCTCACCACGGTGAAACTGGCGTCCATGCCGGCCTCCGCGTCCAGCCTGGCATCCCAGTAGTAGCGCGCCGGGCCGCCATCGGGCGGCAACCGGTAGCAGCGATACTCCTTCTCGTCGTCGATCAGGACGCGCTCGTGTTCGCCGACCCACTGGTCCAATGCCGCCTTCAGGGTGGCCGCCTGTCGTTGCAACGGAGCCAGCGGCAGCCCCAACGGGCAGGACTTGCGCCCCAGGTACAGCGGAAAATGGGGATGCTGCAAAGCGTGCGCCAGTTGAGCCAGGGTGTACGGCGCATCGGGCAAGGCTTCCACCGCCACCACCGCTAGACTGTCGCAACGATACTCGCGGCTGGAGAGCAGGGTTCCCAGCTCGGCGCGGGTGACTTCCTCTCGCCGGGTACGGTAGCTGACCTTAGGGCCAGGCTTGGGTTTGTCCACCTGCTGTACGGTGTGGTAATCGCGCAGCAGGCTGCCACCACTTACTTGCTTGACGCCGAATCGGTAGCCTCGGGACAGGCGAGCCTGGCCGGCTTCGTCGTCGCGCCGCACGCCCAGCGCCGCGCCCAACAGGCCCAGCAGCGCCGAGCGCGACGGATAGCTGGCGCTGGCGCGCTGCTCGCCCACGGCGACTTCGCCCCAACTGACCATGGCTCCGTACAGGCGGAAAACCAGGTAGTCGCGCATCATGCGTCCCCGAAGCCGTGCGGATCAGCCGCGAAGGCCAGCAGTTCAGCCAGCCGCCCTTGTCCCTTGAGCACATCGAACTGGGCACGGCTGGCGGCGCAGTCACCGTACACCGCATCCATCTTGGCACGCAGCGTCTCCAGCTCATCCACCGCCCGTGCCGCCACGTCGCCGCCCTTGACCGGTTGGACGAAAGCCAGCGACAGGCTGCGCGGCTGGCGCGTGCCCTTTTCGGCCAGCGCATAATGGGCGTAGGCGCGGCTAGCGAAACTGTTCTGCTTGCCGCTCGGCGCGACGGTGAGCGCGGCTTCGACCAGCGCCTGGATCGCGCGCAGGGTCAGTTCTTCATCGCCGCCCAGATTGCGCAGCAACTGGTCGCGGTCGATGCACAGGTACTGGTAGAACACGGCGGCAGCGAAACCGGCCTCGCCGACGTGCCCGGCACCACTATCCTCATTGTTCAGGTCGTCCACGGCAGTGAAGAAGTCATCTTCGATCGCCGAGGCGTGCACGCCGATGGCGTGGGCGACCTGGACCGCCGCCTCTTCGTTGAACTGGGTCTTGGCCGCGAGCATGCGCCCGAACATGGCGATATCCACGGCATGGACCTTCTCCAGCAGGGTGTCCAGTTCTTCTTGCAGCGGCGCGCGTTTTTCGGCGATCAGCGTGGTGACCAGTTCGTCCAGCTTGTCATGCTCGGCCGGGGCGATGTGCACCAGTTGCTCGATCTCCAACCCATCCTTCTGCAATTTGCCATACACACCAGCCAGCTTGCCGGCCCAGTCTTGGGCGTCCTTTTCCTTGATGCCAGCCGCGATGAACCGATCGTAGGCCTCGCGCCCCAGCCGCTTGGTGCGGGTGCCGACATGACCGGCCAGCGCCTGCTGGAACACTTCAGAAGTGCGCCAGGCGCGCTTGAGGCTTTGCGACGACACGCGCAGACGGTCTATGCCGCCGAGCTTGGCGGTCTTGGGGCGCCCCAGATCGTCGCGGTTGAGATTGGACGGCGGGAACGACACCAGCAGATGCAGTTGAACGAAACGGGTCATGCAGATTCTCCTTGGAGTTCTTGAGAGGCGGCATCAGGGGCGGTGGCAAGATGGTGAAGCGCCCGGTAATAGTCATTGGCCCAGCGGGCACGGATGGTAAAGCGTGGATCAACGGCACGGTGCAGACGATGCTCGGCCACCCAAGCCAACAGATCTTCGGCCAGCTGCACGATGTCCAGACGATGGCCCAAGAGCGACAGGGAGCGCCGCAACAGCTGGAACAGTTCGTCCTCCGTCTCGCAGCGCTGGATCTGCTCGAACCGCAGGGTGGACAACACGGGCCGTTCTCCCTCGGTCTGTCCGGCCCAGTGCGCCCAGCTGCGGCCATCCTGAGAAGGCTCCTTGACCTGCGGCAGCAGGCCGGCCAGCAGGGCGAACACCGTCGTGTCCCGCCGCTGCCAATCGCGTCCGGCGTACGCCGCCAGCCGGGCGGCCAGCTGAACAAATGCCGGATGCAGACGCACGACGGCGAGCGATTCGGCGCGGCGCAGCTCGGCGCGGTCCTTGCGCCCCACGTGAAAGCCCTTGCCGGGCGTCTTCTCGTCCGGGTCCAGGGCCTGCCACCAATCGCGCAGGGTCTCGGCCTGCGCTTCATTCAGATAAAACAGACTCATGCCTCTGCTCCTTGTTGGGCGGCCAGCTCGGCGCTGACCCACTGCCGCGTGGCCTTGAACGGTTTATTCTTGTGCAGCCGCCCCTCCAGATCGGCCCGCGCCTTGACCACGCGCAGCATCTGCCTTGTGTCCGCCAGTTCTGTGAGCATGCTGCGCGTCCAGTTGTCGAACTGACGCAAAACCAGTTGCCTGGTTTGCTCGAGCCAGCGTTTGAACAGCGGGGCTGTGGTCCGGTGCGCGCCATCGGGCAGCTCCACCGCCTCGGCCAGGCTGCGGTAAAAACCGGCTTCGCTCTGCTGCCAGAAACCTTGCGCCACGGCGGGGTCCCCCGACTCGCTGCCCCAGGCCTCCCGCACCGCGCGCGCCAGCAAAGCGGCGCTTTCCTCGGCGATCTGCAACAGCTCGCCCACCAGCAGGCGGAAATCCATCCAGCGTTCCGCTGGCAAACGGTAAAGGGGTAGTCGGCTGTCGTTCCATGCCACGGCCTTCGCGTTGTCCATCTTGTAACCGCACGCCCACAGTGCCCCCGGCCGCTGCAGATGGCGGGTAATCAACGGCTCGCGATGGGCGTAAAAGTGCTCCACCACCTTTGCCGGCCGCTGCAATCCGTCGTCACCGCCCAGCACCATTCCCAGCCAATGGCGGTAAGCCACTCCGCCGGCCATGCCCTTGACCGGCAGCGGGGGCTTTTCCTGTTTGGCATCGTGGTTGTATGGCGACAGCGGGTGCGGCCAGGCACCGGAGTAATTGACGCCACCATGGCGGGTGCGATAGCGGGTATACAGCCGCTCGTGCGACTGACCGCATACCGCGCAGGTGCCGGACTGGATGGCATCAGTGTCGAGCCGGATACGACGCGGCAGGCCCCAATAAGCTTGCAGCGGATGAGCGTTGTCACCGCACGAGGTCTCGCGTCCGTCTTCGCTGTTGCGCGTGGCCGCCAGCCAGGGGATGAGGTCGGCTTGGCGGACCGGCGCCTCATGCCCCAGCACATCGAGGGGCAGCACGTTGAGCCAGAGTTGCTGCCATAACGTCAGCCCCTCCACCGTTACCAGCGTGGAAAGCGGCCCGCCGCCACGTACCGAGGTACGGATACCGCGCCCACCAGCCGGGGCGTTGGTCTGCAAGGTGAACAACGCCTGCGCCGTGCAGGACGGACAAAAGCCCTCGTCATCCGAGGGCTTGTTGAAATAGCTGTTGCTGTCGGAGCCGGCATCGATCAGCAGATTGCGCAGCGACAGCAAATTGGCTTTCAGTTCCGGGGCGGTGAGCGGGTCAAGGTCCTGGGCAAACGCCGGGCCGCCAGGGTTGTCCAGCACAAAGGCGTCTGCCCACGGGGCGAAAGCGGCGGCGAGCTCCTCGGAACTGGGCGGCGTCACGAAGCGGCTGCGCCAGGCGGCTTCGTTGTCGGGAGCGAACGCCGTCTGCAGCAAGCCAATCAGCAGTTGGTAGAGGGCTGCGCGGAAATCGGCGCGCGGGGCAAGCAATTCCTGCGGAGGATTGGGACCGCTGTCGGCGATGTCGCAGGGGCGGATCAGATCCCGGGAGCCATCCTTGCGCTGGATGGGGAGCCAGGTATCGACAAGGAGATGGAGTGTCATCATTGCCTCACTTCTTCTTCGAATGAAGGGAAATACGACGCCACTTCCCCTTCTCTTCATCCAGGCTTTCGTATTGAAAATGTTGGACCCTCAAGAGCGCCCAAACAACCAAGAACAGCAAAGCCAATACCACCGCAGACAAACTGAGGCGCGACCAAAGCCAGTCCCACAGTAACTCAAGCAAGCCCTCCAAGACATCTGAATTTTTCATTCCCCTTCCCCACGCCGATTGATTAGCGCTCACTCTATCGCACCGTGAGGAGCGCCGCAATGATAATTGTAAGGTTATATGTTCTATAGAAATTTTGGACGTAGCCACAATTCCGTGGCATCCTGATCTTCGTTGCTAGGCACACAACGTTCCCCACGCCACATAGGGGATGAACCAGTTATTTGGTCAATGTGTTCCCCGCGCCAGCGGGGAGAGCTGGATGGTCACCCAAGGCAGCTTGGGTGACCATATTTCACACGGAGTAAGGCCATGGGTTGGGACGTAACCGAAGTCAGCGTTACCAACGAGTTCACCTTGCTGGTGCGCTTCAAAGACGGCGTAGAAGGAGCAGTCAAATTCCTGCCGACCTTCTTCCGTGGCGTGTTTTCGCACCTGCATGATCCTGCGTTATTTCAGCAGGTCTCGGTGGTGGACGGCGTGGTCACTTGGCCCGGAGAACTGGATCTCGCACCGGATGCCATGCACGACGAATCAAACAACGCGGAGAATGGGTCCTGCAATAGGAAGACCGCCTGCCCCCATGAAGTCCAGGCTTAGTTGAGCGGCGATACATCGACTCCCTCTTGACAGCTATACCTCAACTCTTTTTCCCTGCCGCTCTCGTCCACCACACGCACGTGGCCAGCAGCCCCCTCCGCCACCAGAGGCAGGATGATGGCCGGCTCGGCCAACAGCGGTTGCTGGCTACGCAAGACCTGAATCGTCTCTGCATAGCGTTGCTGCCAGTCCGGCGCCAGCCCCGCCAGCACACCTGCCCGGAGCCGAACGCAGGACAGCGCCCAGGCGTGCGGCACGTCGCCGGCCCAGGGACGTAGCGAACCGTCGTCTCCTACCAGCGCCAGATAGACGTCCACACTCTCGTCGGCCAGCCGGGTCGCCGCCCTCGCCTCATCGTCCCAATGGCTATGACTGTCGCGGCTGTAACCGGCCTCCAGATTCAGCGCGTTAAACGCCGCCATGCTACGCCCCATGCCGTCCTTGCCGTCGGCTTCGTTCTCCCGGCGCTGCAACCCTTCCGGCACCACGGCCTCGGCGCCGTAAACCGCCTCCACCAGTTGGCGCACCGCCCCCGCTTCATCCGGTTCGCCGGGCGTGACGATGGCGCCGGCTCGCGCCAGCGCCTGCCAGCCCAGCCACAGGCAGCCGTGGTGCGGATAGACGTATTGCGCCTTGGGGAAGGCTCGGGCATACCAGTGATGGTCCGGCTCCTGGCTGACCTCGGGAGCCAGCAGGTAGAGCAGTGGTTCGCCGCGCTGGTCGGGTCCGCCATCACTCAGAGGCTGACCGGCAGCATCGCGTCGATGGCGATGCAGGCGTCCGGCGCGCTGGATGACGAGGTCGATCGGCGCCAGGTCGCTCACCATCATGTCGAAATCCAGGTCCAGGCTCTGCTCGACAACTTGCGTCGCCACCAGCACCTGGCCCCGGCGTTGCGCGGCTTCGCTCGCCTTGCCAAAGGTGTCGAGCGCCCGGTTCTCGATCTCCAAGCGGTCGCACATGGCAAAACGGCTATGGAACAGTGTCAGCTTTTCGGCCGGCACCCTTTCCTTCAGGAGACGGTACGCCTTCAGGGCATCACTGACGGTATTGCGTATCCAGCAGACGCAGCGCCCAGCCAGGGCCTCCTGCACGATGCGCTCGACCACCTCCTCTTCGCTATGCAGCCAGCGTACTCCCACCCGCCGTCGCAATTCGGTGCGGGTGGCCAGAGGATGAGTGGCAATGGAGCGGTGAGCATGGGTGAGCAGGGGATAACGCATCTCCGGTTCGGCCGGCTGTGGCGGTAGCCCCAGCCCTCTGCGGAAGGCGGTACAGAGTTCGCTGCGCATATGGGCCGGCAGCGTGGCCGACAGCAGCAGCGCCGAGCCGCCTTGTGCCGCGTGCGCTTGCAGCAGGGAACACAGCAGGCGGTGCATATAGGGATCGTAGGCATGCACCTCGTCCACGATCAGCACCTTGGAGGCGAGCCCTAGCAAGCGCAATGATTGGTGGCGTACCGGCAGCACGGCCAGCAGGGACTGGTCTAACGTCCCGACACCCACCTGCGCCAACAGCGACTTCTTGCGGCTATCGGCCAGCCAGGCGCTGCACAACGCGCTGGCGGCCGCCTCGTCCCGCCGATAATTGCGTTCCCTCCCCGGCTGCGGCAGCACGCTGTCGGTGAAATCGTCCAACAGTTGTCGGGCAGAATGCGCCAGCACCAGCGAGGGCGCCCCTCCGGGCTCGAACAGCTTGCGGTAGACGCTGCCGACGCGGCGATACATCTGATTGGCGGTCGCCATGCTGGGCAGGGCGAAATACGCACCCTCGGCCAGCCCTGCCTCCATCAGGCGCGACAGCAGGATCAGCGCAGCCTCGGTCTTGCCCGCCCCGGTAACATCTTCCAGCAGGAACAACTGCGGCCCCTCGGCCAGCGGCATCGTGTCGGCAAACTGCTGTAGCGGGGTGGGTGGCTTCAGGTAATCGAACAGGCCATCCAGCCCTCGATACGGCGCGCAGCCCAGCGGCGCCAGACCGCAGGCCTGCAACGCCCGGGCGGCCTGGGGCTTGGCGGTCTCATGCCAGTAAGTGTCCAGCGATGCCGGCGGATGGCGCCGATAAGGGAAGAACTCCGCGTTGGAGCCGATCCAGTCGGCCAGCACCACCAACCCTGCCAGATACCAGCCATGGCGCCGGATGACTTCTTCCAGACGCAAGCGGGAAACGGCAGGCGGCGGCGACGGCAGCAACACGACCGCGGCCGCATCGGTAAACGCCGCCGCGGCCTCGACATCCTCCGGGAAAAACCAGTTGTCGACCCGGGAAGGACAAGCGGCCAATCCCTGCGGCGGCTGGCCATGATGGCCGCACACCACTGCCAGCCAGCCGAACCAGCCCGTCGCCCCCTCTGGAGGCCAGACCTCATCCGGTTCAGCCGCTCCCAGCGGTAGGGCCAGGCAGCGTGTCGCCAGGGCGCGGCACCACAACCAATAGCCCAGGGTATCGTGGCGCGGACCATACACCTTGCGATCGTCAGCCGGCATCAGGTCGGGAGACAGATTGGGTACCAGCCCCTGGAACGCCCGCGAGAACTTCCCCAGATCGTGCAAGGCTGTCAGAAACACCAGCGTGTCCCGCAACGCGCTCTCCGGCCAGCCCAGCTCCTCAGCCATCCGCCCCAACCGGGCAGATTGGCCCGGCAACAGTGCCGCCAGTACCGCCGCGACGTCGAGCGCATGCAATGGCAACAGGTGATACTCGCCGTCCGGCCTGGTCTTGCCCCAATAGCGCCAATAAGCAGGAGACGAGAAAGGCACGCAATCATCCATCGGCATTCTCCGAAACAAGAATAAAAAATCGGCCCACGGCCCCGCCGACCGTACAGGTCAAGCAAGCCATGAGCCGATCAGCATACTGTGCGGCGGCTTACCATGCCATGCCGGATGAATACGCCCCACCTCGTTGCCATCATGTCTGGCCCCCGTTCACGAGTAGCTCAAGCCCTCCGCCTTGCCCCAGAACACGCGGTAGGCGTACACGGTGTAGCCGACGATGGTGGGCAGCACCACCGCCGCCCCCCACAGGATCACGGAGAGCGCCTCGGGGCTGGAGGCCGCCTGCCAGATGGTGAGGCGGCCGATGACGATATCGGGGAACACGCTGTAGGCCAGGCCCCAGAACGACAGCAGCACGATGCCGACGGTGGCGGCGAAGGGCAGCCAGCACAGCGTGTCATTGCCGGCCGCCTGACGCCGCGCCAGCCGCGGCAGGCTCAGGGCGAGCAGCACGAACAGCGCCAGCGAACCCAGCGGCAACGGCAACAGCAGCAGGAAATCGGGCAGCACGAACCACTTGGCGGCGATGTGCGCGCTCGCCAGCGGCGTGGCGATCGACACCGCCAGCACCGCCAGCCCGGTACCGTACAGCGCGCGGCGCGCCCAGCCGATGGCGCGCGCCTGCAGCGCCCCGCGCGTTTTCATGATCAGCCAGCCGGCGCCGAGCAAGGCGTAGGCTGCCGCCAGCCCAAACCCGGCCAACAGCGCGAAGCCCCACGCCGCCGCGCCCGGCGCGAAGCCGGTGAGGTAGCGCCCCAGCATCACGCCCTGGCTCAGCGCCGCCAGCAGCGAACCGGCGGCGAAGGCCGCATTCCACCACGGCTGGTGCGGGTCGCGCGCCTTGACGCGGAAGTCGAACGCCACGCCGCGCAGGATCAGCCCGAGCAGCATCAGCGCCACCGGCAGGTAGAGCTCGCCCAGGATGATGCCGTGCGCCAGCGGGAAGGCCACCAGCAACAGCCCCACGCCCAACACCAGCCAGGTCTCGTTGGCGTCCCAGAACGGCCCGATGCTGGCGATCATGGTGTCGCGCTCGGCCTTGGCACCCAGCGGCAGCAGGATGCCCACCCCCAGGTCGTAGCCGTCCAGGATCACGTAGGCCAGCAGCGAGATCGCCATCAGGCCGGCGAACACCACCGGCAACCACAGTTCCGCGTTCATGCTTGTTCTCCTGCCAGGTTGGCCGAAAGCGGGAGCTCATCGTGCTTGCCCGCCTTGCGCGCCAGATAGAACACCACCGAGACGTAGCTCGCCAGCAGTACCAGGTACAGCGCCAGGTACATCAGCAGGGTGGAGAGGATCATGCCGCCCGGTACCGACGAGGCGGCATCGGCGGTGCTGAGCACCCCGGTCACCAGCCAGGGCTGGCGCCCGATCTCGGTGACGTACCAGCCCGCCAGCGTCGCCAGCCAGCCGGAGAAGGTCATGGCGGTGAGCAGCCGCGTGGTCCAGCCCGCCGGTTCGCCGCGCCGCAGCTGCCAGGCCGCGAGCCACGCCGTCGCCAGCATCAGCACGCCGACCGCCACCATCGCGCGGAAGCTCCAGAACACCTTGCCCACCGGCGGGTGCCGGCCGGCAAACTCGTTCAGACCGCGGATCTCGCCGTCTGGCTGGTGCGTGATGATCAGGCTCGCCAGCTTGGGGATGCCGATCTGGTAGCGGTTGGACTGGCTCGCCTCGTCCGGCAGCGCGAACAGCAACAGCGGCGCGCCGCGCTCGGTGTGCCACACCCCCTCCATCGCCGCGAGCTTGGCCGGCTGGTGATGGAAGGTGTTCAGACCGTGGGCGTCGCCGGCGAGGATCTGCAAGGGGATCAGCAGCGCCGCCAGGTAGACGCCGGTCGTGAGGCTGTGGCGCACCGCCCTCACCCGGTCGCCGCGCCCCCAGCGGTAGGCCGACAGCCCCGCCACCAGGAACGCCACGGTCAGGCCCGAGGCCAGCAGCATGTGGATCAGGCGGTACGGCATCGACGGGTTGAAGATCACCTCCAGCCAGCTGGTGACGTGGGCCTGGCCGTTCACCATGGTGAAGCCGGCCGGGGTCTGCATCCAGGAGTTGAGCGCGATGATCCAGAACGCCGACACTGTGGTGCCGAACGCCACCAGGAAGGTGGCCAGGGTGTGCATGCGGTTGGACACGCGCGAGCGGCCGAACAGCATGATGCCGAGGAAGGTCGCCTCCAGGAAGAACGCGGTCAGCACCTCGTAGGCCAGGAGCGGCCCGGCGATATTGCCGACGGTGCGCATGTAGCCCGGCCAGTTGGTGCCGAACTGGAAACTCATGGTGATGCCGGACACCACCCCGACCGCGAAGGTCAGCGCGAACACCTTGACCCAGAAGCCGTAAGCCTCCATCCACGCCTCGTCGCGCGTGGCGTTGAAGCGCCATTTGAAGAACAGCAGCACCCAGCCCATGGCGATGCTGATGGTCGGAAACAGGATGTGGAAACTGATGTTGGCGCCGAACTGGATCCGGGCCAGGGTAACGGGATCGAACTCCATGACTCACTCCTCCTTGGCGCCGTCGCGGCCGGCCAGCCGGCCTAGGCTCTGGGTGAACTGCAGCACCTTCTGCACCTGCGCCCCCAGCTTCATCAGCCGTTGCAGGGTCTCGACGTCCATGTCGCGGATGTCGGCGAACCATTTCGTCACCAGCTCGATGAGCTGGTACATCTCCTTCATGCGCGCCTGGGCGTGGCGTTCTTCCTCGCTGCCCGGCCGCTCCAGGATCGCCCCGCGCAGCATGGTCAGGGTCGGCTCCACCTCGCGCTTCTGGCGTTCTTCGGCCAAGGTCTTGAAGATCGCCCAGACGTCGTCCGGCGTGGAAAAGTACTCGCGCCGGTCACCGGGCAGGTGCTGCAGTTTGACCAGGCGCCAGGCCTGCAGCTCCTTCAGCGCCATACTGGTATTGGAGCGGGAGCAGCCGATGGCCTCGACGATGTCGTCGGCGTTGAGCGGCTTGGGCGAGACATACAGCAGGGCATAGATCTGACCGACGGTGCGGTTGATGCCCCAGTGGCTGCCCATCTCGCCGAAATGCAGCACGAAGGATTGGATCAGGGGTGGCAGGTTCATCTTTCTCCAATTTTCAGTAATTTCTGAAAGTTTGATATGGATCATAGACCCGCGTTATTTTTCTTGCAAGCCGCCCTGCCTGCGGCTAGATGTCGCACCCGACCAGCCGGGCCATCTCCCTTCGGAGCACTGCGGCAACTGCGGTAGAATGCCCGCTTTTACCCGTCGGACGGCCCCGCAGGCCGTCTGCTCCTGATTTCCACGGACTCGGCATGACCACACCCCAGCACACCCCGATGATGCAGCAGTACCTCGCCATCAAACGCGAGCACCAGGACAAACTGGTGTTCTACCGCATGGGCGACTTCTACGAACTGTTCTTCGAGGACGCCGAAAAGGCGGCGCGGCTGCTGGACATCACCCTGACCACGCGCGGCGCCACGGCCGGTATCCCGATCAAGATGGCGGGCGTGCCCTACCATGCCGCCGAGGGCTACCTGGCGCGGCTGGTGAAGCTCGGCGAATCGGTGGCCATCGCCGAGCAGATCGGCGACCCGGCGCTCGCCAAGGGCCCGGTGGAGCGCAAAGTGGTGCGCATCGTCACTCCGGGCACGCTGACCGACTCGGCGCTGCTCGACGACAAGCGCGACAACCTGGTGCTCTCGCTCAACAGCGTGCGCGGCAAGCTGGGCCTCGCCTGGCTGTCGCTGGCGAGCGGCGAATTCAAGGTGATGGAAACCAGCGTCGACGAGCTGGCGAGCGAACTGGAGCGCCTCAAGCCGGCCGAGCTGCTGCTGCCGGACGAGAGCCAGGTCGGGCTGCTGGAGCAGCTCTCGATCCCGAAGAAGAAGCTGCCGGCCTGGCAGTTCGATCAGCAGTCCGGGCAAGAGACGCTGATCCGACACTTCGGCACGCGTGACCTCGCCGGCTTCGGCGCCGAAGAGCTGACCGTGGCGATCGGCGCCGCTGGCGCCTTGCTGGGCTACGTCAAGGCCACGCAGGGGGTGAACCCGGCGCACATCGCCAGCCTGGCGGTGGAAGACGAGAGCGACCTGATCCGCATGGACGCCGCCACGCGGCGCAACCTGGAACTGACCGAAACCATCCGCGGCGAGCCCTCGCCCACCCTGGGCTCGCTGCTCGACTGCTGCGCCACCAGCATGGGCAGCCGGCAGCTAGCGCACTGGCTGCACCACCCGCTGCGCCGCCACGGCAAGATCCGCGAGCGCCTCGGCGCGGTGCGCGCGCTGCTGGCGCGCCACGGCGAGGTCGCCGAGCAACTCGCCGAGGTGGCCGACATCGAGCGCATCACCGCGCGCGTGGCGCTGCGCTCGGCGCGCCCGCGCGACCTGGCCGCGCTGCGCGACTCGCTCAAGGCGCTGACCGGGGTGAAAGGGTTGGCCGAACAACTCGACAGCCCGCTGCTGCGCCAATTGGCCGTGCTGCTGCCGTCCGACAGCCCGGTGGCCACGCTGCTGGCGAGCGCCATCCTGCCCGAACCCGCCACCTTCCTGCGTGATGGCGGCGTGATCAACCACGGCTTTTCGGCCAACCTGGACGAACTGCGGGCGATCCAGACCAACTGCGGCGAATTCCTGCTGCAACTGGAAGCCCGCGAGAAGGAGCGCACCGGCATCCCCTCGCTCAAAGTTGAATTCAACCGCGTGCACGGCTTCTACATCGAGGTCAGCAAGGCGCAGGGCGACAAGGTGCCGGACGACTACCGCCGACGCCAGACGCTGAAGAACGCCGAGCGCTACATCACGCCGGAACTGAAGGAATTCGAGGACAAGGCGCTGTCGGCCAACGACCGCGCGCTGGCGCTGGAAAAACAGCTGTACGAGACGCTGCTCGACGAGTTGGCGCCGCATATCGCCGAGCTGCAGCTGATCGCCCAGGCGGTGGCCACGCTCGACGTGCTGGCCGCCTTCGCCCGCCATGCCGAAACGCGCAACTACGTCGAACCGGAATTCGTCGACGAGGTGCGCCTCGAGATCATCGAGGGCCGCCACCCGGTGGTCGAGGCCGAGGTCGAGCGCTTCATCGCCAACGACTCCTGCCTGTCCAACAGCCGCAAGCTGCTGCTGATCACCGGCCCCAACATGGGCGGTAAATCGACCTACATGCGCCAGACCGCGCTGATCACGCTCTTGGCCCATGTCGGCTCGTTCGTGCCGGCCGACTCCGCCGTGCTCGGTCCGATCGACCGCATCTTCACCCGCATCGGCGCCTCCGACGACCTCGCCGGTGGCCGCTCCACCTTCATGGTGGAAATGACCGAAACCGCCAACATCCTCAACAACGCCAGCGACAAGTCGCTGGTGCTGATGGACGAAGTCGGCCGCGGCACCTCCACCTTCGACGGCCTGGCGCTGGCTTGGGCCATCGCCAAGGCGCTGATCGAGAAGAACCGCGCCTACACCCTGTTCGCCACCCACTACTTCGAGCTGACGCGGCTCGCCAGCGACTACCCCGGCGTCGCCAACGTGCACCTCTCCGCCATCGAGCACAAGGACAAGATCGTGTTTCTGCACCACGTCGAGGACGGCCCGGCAAGCCAGAGCTACGGCCTCGCCGTGGCGCAGCTGGCCGGCGTGCCGGGCAAGGTGATCCGCGAGGCGCGCCGCCGTCTCGCCGAGCTGGAAAACCAGTCCGCCGCGACCCAGCAGCCGGACCTGTTTGCGGCGCCGCTGCCCGCCGCTGCCGTCGAGCCGGAACCGCACCCGGCGCTGGAGCGGCTGGCCGAGCTGCAACCCGACGAACTGACCCCGCGCCAGGCGCTCGACCTGATCTACGCCTTGAAAACGATGCTGAATTAGGTCAGCAAATCAGGCGCCGTTGCCTACAATGAAAACCGGATACACCACTTGTAAAGGAGAGCGACATAATGCAGTCGGAAAGTGCTGTGGCAAACCCGGGGTTGGCCAGACTGTTCGGCGAGGCGGACTCAGGCTCGGCGGTTTCGCTGGCCGGTATCCGTGAACGGGCCAACAAACAATTATCCCGATTTGTCGCCCTGGCACAGCAGCAGCTGGCCCAACGAACCATTACCATCCCGCCTGCGCTCAGTCTGGTAGGGCAGGACGGCGAACTGGTGCTGGAAAGTCAGCACCCGCAAGCCGAGGCGATCCGGGAATGGCTCAAGGGCAATAGCGAGATCGTCAAGAAGTTCAAAGAAGTGGAAGTACTGTTTGAAATCGTGCGGGCGGCAGAACACCCGGGGGTGGTTTTCCCGGAAACGTCGCGCTTCCATGTCGGCCTCACCAGCGCCGGGCCGGTTGCCTACTTCGAAGACAGCAGCGCTCCCCTCTTGAATCACTAAGCCATTCGACCACCCACAGTCAGCGAGGGGACGGCACGCCGCCCCCTTCGCTCTTTCCGCTCACCCGGCGCTCACACCGCGGCAGCCTGGACCGGCTCGGCACGCACGCGGCGCGGCGCCAAGCCGGCGGCAAAGCGGTTGACGAAGCGCATCTCCAGCGGGTACGGGTAGAAGTCCTCGATGTAGCCGTCGCGGATGCGCTGCTGGCGGGTCTGCCAGAAGCCGGCGTCGAGCAGATCCCGGTGATACTGCAGGAACACTTTCCTGACCTCGGCGTCGCCCAGCAGGAAGGTGGCGAACTCCTCCGGAAACACGTCGCCCTTGGCCACCGGGTACCACACCTCGCCCGACATCTCCATCTCGGGATTGGGCGCCTCCGGGATGCGCCGGAAGTGGCAGTCGGTCATGTACTCGATCTCGTCGTAATCGTAGAAGATCACCCGGCCGTAGCGCGTCACGCCGAAGTTCTTGAACAGCATGTCGCCGGGGAAGATGTTGGCCGACGCCAGCTCGCGGATGGCATTGCCATAGTCACGAACCGCCTCGGCCTTCTCCTCCGGCGAGGCGTTCTGCAGGTAGAGGTTGAGCGGCTTCATGCGGCGCTCGATGTAGACGTGCTTGATGACGATGCTCTGCTCGTCCTCCTCGATCTGCGACGGCGCCAGCTGGCGCAACTCGCGCAGCAGTTCCTCGGTGAAGCGCGCCTTGGGAAACGCCACGTTGGAAAATTCCAGGGTATCCGCCATGCGCCCGACCCGGTCGTGGCGCTTCACCAGACGGTACTTGGCGCGCACCGTGTCGTGATCGACTTCCTTGGTAATCCCGAACACGTCCTTGATCAGCTTGAACACGTAAGGGTAGGACGGCAGCGTGAACACCAGCATCACCAGGCCGCGAATGCCCGGCGCCACGATGAACTGGTCGTTGGAATGCTGCAGGTGCTGGATGAAGTCGCGATAGAAGATGTTCTTGCCCTGCTTCTGCAAGCCCAGCATGGTATAGAGCTCGGCCTTGCTCTTGGTCGGCAGCATCGAGCGCAAAAACTGCACGTAGCCCGACGGCACCGCCATGTCGACCAGGAAATAGGCCCGGCTGAACGAGAACAGCACGCCGATACGCCACGGCTCGAGCAGCACGGTATCGAGGTAGAGCTTGCCGTCGGCATCGTGCAGCACCGGCACCGCGAACGGATAGTTGGAATTACCGTTCACCACCTTGCCGAAGATGTAGGCGGTCTTGTTGCGGTAGAACGCCGACGACAAGACCTGAATCTGGAAATTGGCCTCGGGCTTCGGCCAACCTCCCTGCAGCTCATCGCGCGCCATGCGCAGCACGTAGCCCAGGTCGCGGCGCAGGCTGGCGAACGGCCGCTTCCAACCGAAATCCCGCACGATCTGGCGCAGCACCGGGCGCAGGCCGTACTGCAGCGGATAGTAGCTGCGGTAGGACGGCGGGTCGGCCTCGATGTACTCGGTAGAAATCGCCGGCCGCACGAAGATGAAATCGTTGTTGAAGTAGTCGCGGTGCAGAATGCGCGTGAATACCGAGTTGAAGAAGGTCTCGGCGCACTCCGGCTGCTTGTGGTTGGTCAACAGGCCGATGAAGTACAGCTTGGCCTGCTGCCAGATCTCGTCGTCCAGCAACTCGGCGTGGAAAACCGTATGCAGCCGCGCCACCGTCTCGCTGACGCGCTCGTCGTAGAACTGGATACGGTCGCGGATGGCCTGCTGCACCCCCTGCCAGTCCCCCTCCTCGAACAGCACCTTGGCCTGGTGGTTGCACTCGCTGAACAGCCGGTAGTGCTTGTCGAAACCCTCGATCAGCGCCAGGGCAATGTCACGCGCGACGGGGTTGTAATATTCGGGTATCTGCATACGCTCGCCTTTTGCTGCGCAGGCCGCGCCTCGTGCGGCCAACGTCAATCACCGGTCTGCCGGCCATGACGAACGTACGGGAGCCCTAGGACTTCTTGGCAAACCGGAAGCGCGGCGCCGCACGGCGGGCAGGCGCCGGTTCGGCGGCCTGCCGCCCCGGCTGCTGCACGGGCGCCTTGCCGACGGGTTTAGCATGCCCCGCACGCGGCAAATCGGCAAGCGACACCTCCAGCCGGCGGAACTCACCCGGCTGCAGTCCATCGAGGCGCCACGGCCCGACCGCCACCCGCACCAGCCGCAGCGTCGGCAACCCCACCTTGGCGGTCATACGCCGCACCTGCCGGTTTTTGCCCTCGCTGATGATGATTTCCAGCCACGCGTCGGGCACCGTCTTGCGAAAGCGCACCGGCGGCTTGCGTTCCCACAGCAGCGGAGGCTCGGAGAGCAGGCGCACCTCGGCCGGCTGAGTGACGAAATCGCCCAGGTTCACCCCGGCGCGCAACGCCTCGAGCTGCTCCTCGGCCGGCGTCCCCTCCACCTGCACCCAGTACGTCTTGGGCTGCTTCCAGCGCGGGTCGCTGATGCGGTGCTGCAGCTCGCCATCGCCAGTCAGCAGCAACAAGCCCTCGCTATCGGTATCCAACCGCCCGGCCGGGTACACCCCAGGAATGTCGATATGGTCTTTCAGCGTGGGATGCAGCTCGTGCTGCGAGAACTGGCAAATCACGCCGTAAGGCTTGTTGAACAGGATCAGTTGGGGCATGGCGGCACACCGGTAAAAACACAGGAATGCGCGAATGATAACAAGCGCGGCAGGTGCCGGGCAGTGACTGTTCGCACCCGAACCGGAGCACCGCACCCGAATGGGTGAGCTGACGGCACACCCCTGTTTTCGTTTATTCACATTCCGGCGAGTCGACGCGCGCCAGACGCACCACCCTGTTTACAGAGCAAAACCAGGCCTCTTAACAGAAAATTGCCGCGAATTAATGAAAATTCCTGCCATTTTTCTAAAGACGACATTTTCAATTTTGTGCCGAATAGGGGACAGCCCCCACCCAAACAACCGTTTGAACACCGGATCCACACAGAAAGCGACATCAAAGTTCGGATACGCAACAGAACAGAGCGCTATAATTCGCTTTTGAAAAGCCCCCGAGAGTCTACGGACGACCACCGCAACCCGGCACCGCGTCCGCCTTTCCGCTGCCTTTCGTCGCGCCGGCACCCTCACCCGCCCGGCCGCGCTACGCTCTGACGTCGTAATAATCATGGAGATAGAGTAATGCCTTCGGAACGCCCGACCATCATCTACACACTCACCGACGAAGCGCCCGCGCTGGCAACCAGCGCCTTCCTGCCGATCATCCAAACCTTTACCGGCCCGGCCGGCATCAATATCGATACCGCTGACATCTCGGTGGCCGCGCGCGTTCTGGCCGAGTTTCCCGATTATCTGACCGACGAACAAAAGGTTCCGGACACGCTGGCCGAACTGGGCCGCCTCACGCAAGACCCCGACACCAACATCATCAAGCTGCCCAACATCAGCGCCTCCGTGTCCCAGCTGATGGCCTGCATCAAGGAACTGCAATCCAAGGGCTACGCCATCCCCGACTACCCGGAAAACCCGAGCAGCGAGGAAGAAAAGGCGCTCAAGGCCCGCTACGCCAAGTGCCTGGGCTCCGCCGTGAACCCGGTGTTGCGCGAAGGCAACTCCGACCGCCGCGCCCCGGCCGCGGTCAAGAACTACGCCAAGAAGCACCCGCACTCGATGGGCGAATGGAAGCAGTGGTCGCAGACCCACGTGTCCCACATGGAGCACGGCGACTTCTACCACGGCGAAAAGTCCATGACGCTCGACCGCGCCCGTGACGTGAAGATGGAGCTCACCACCAAGAGCGGCAAGAACATCGTGCTGAAGCCGAAGGTTGCACTGCAGGACGGCGAAATCATCGACTCCATGTTCATGAGCAAGAAGGCGCTGTGCGAGTTCTACGAGAAGGAATTGGAAGACTGCCGTCAGTCCGGCATCCTGTTCTCGCTGCACGTAAAAGCCACCATGATGAAGGTGTCGCACCCGATCGTGTTCGGCCACTGCGTGAAGATCTACTACAAGGAAGCCTTCGAGAAGCACGGCAAGCTGTTCGACGAGCTGGGCATCAACGTCAACAACGGCATGGCGACCCTGTACGAGAAGATCGAGACCCTGCCGGCCTCCAAGCGCGAAGAGATCATCCGCGACCTGCACGCCTGCCAGGAACACCGTCCGCGCCTGGCCATGGTGGACTCCGCCAAGGGCATCACCAACTTCCACTCGCCAAACGACATCATCGTCGACGCCTCCATGCCCGCCATGATCCGTAATGGCGGCAAGATGTGGGGCGCTGACGGCAAACCGTACGACGCCAAGGCCGTTATGCCGGAATCGACCTTCGCCCGCATCTACCAGGAGATGATCAACTTCTGCAAGTGGCACGGCAACTTCGATCCGAAGACCATGGGCACCGTGCCGAACGTCGGCCTGATGGCGCAGAAGGCCGAAGAATACGGCTCGCACGACAAGACCTTCGAAATCGCCGAAGACGGCGTGGCCAACATCGTCGACCTCGCCACCGGCGAAGTGCTGCTGTCGCAGAACGTGGAAGCCGGCGACATCTGGCGCATGTGCCAGGTGAAGGACGCGCCGATCCGCGACTGGGTCAAGCTCGCCGTCACCCGCGCCCGCAACTCCGGCATGCCGGCGGTGTTCTGGCTCGACCCGTACCGTCCGCACGAAGCCGAGCTGATCAAGAAGGTTGAAACCTACCTGAAGGATTACGACCTCACCGGCCTCGAAATCCACCACATGTCGCAAGTGCGCGCCATGCGCTTCACCCTCGAACGCGTCGCTCGCGGCCTCGACACCATCTCGGTAACCGGCAACATCCTGCGCGACTACCTGACCGACCTATTCCCGATCATGGAACTGGGCACCTCGGCCAAGATGCTGTCCATCGTGCCGCTGATGGCGGGCGGCGGCATGTACGAAACCGGCGCCGGCGGCTCCGCGCCGAAGCACGTACAGCAGCTGCTGGAAGAAAACCACCTGCGTTGGGATTCGCTGGGCGAGTTCCTGGCCCTGGCCGTATCCCTGGAAGAGCTGGGCATCAAGACCGGCAACGACAAGGCCAAGATTCTCGCCAAGACGCTGGACGAGGCCACCGGCAAGCTGCTCGACAACGACAAGTCGCCGTCGCGCCGCACCGGTGAGCTCGACAACCGTGGCAGCCAGTTCTACCTCGCCATGTACTGGGCGCAGGCGCTGGCCGAGCAGACCGCCGACAAGGAACTGCAGGCCCACTTCGCACCGCTCGCCAAGGCACTGGCCGACAACGAGCAGACCATCCTCAACGAGCTCAAGGCCGTGCAGGGCAAGCCCGCCGACATCGGCGGCTACTACCTGGCCGACGCCGAGAAGTGCACGGCGGTGATGCGCCCGAGCGCCACCCTCAACGCCGCCCTGGCCGCCACGCTCGCCTGAGCACCATGACCAGGAAGCTCGCTTCGCGAGCCTTCCGCCAAGACCAAACGCCAGGGCTCCCCTGGCGTTTTTTTCATGCCGCTCAATTGAGGACAATCATGTTCCGCCAAGCGTGTGCTCGGCTACAATAAGCGCTACATACATCGGGAAATCGGGTAGTTGTCCCGGCGTGCATCTCCGTTGAGCTAACCAGCAAGAGTAGCCAGCACCGCTCCCGCAGTGCAGAACGGCGAAGGCACCGGGAAATGGCAGACAACAGGTCAATACAGAAGGAGAAGGAGAAACAATGAGTGCATCCCACATCAAGGTTCCCACCGCTGGCCAGAAGATCATTCCGGGTCAGCCGATTCCGAACAACCCCATCATCCCATTCATCGAAGGCGACGGCATCGGCATCGACATCACCCCGGTCATGATCAAGGTCATCGACGCGGCAGTGGACAAGGCCTACGACGGCCAGAAGAAGATCCACTGGATGGAAGTGTACGCCGGCGAAAAATCGACCAAGCTGTATGGCCCGGACGAGTGGCTGCCCAAAGAAACCTTCGACGCACTGAAAGAATACTCGGTATCGATCAAGGGCCCGATGACCACTCCGGTCGGCGGCGGCATCCGCTCGCTGAACGTGGCCCTGCGCCAGGAACTGGATCTGTACCAGTGCGTGCGGCCGGTGCAGTACTTCCAGGGCGTGCCGTCGCCGCTGAAGCAGCCGGAACTGGTCAACATGGTGATCTTCCGTGAAAACACCGAGGACATCTACGCCGGCATCGAGTGGGCCGCCCAGTCCGAAGCCGCCAGGAAAGTCATCAAGTTCCTGCAAGACGAAATGGGCGTCAAGAAGATCCGCTTCCCGGAAACCTCCGGCATCGGCATCAAGCCCGTTTCCATCGAAGGCACCCAGCGCCTGGTTCGCGCCGCGATCAAATACGCCATCGAGAACGACCGCAAATCGCTCACCATCGTGCACAAGGGCAACATCATGAAGTTCACGGAAGGGCTGTTCCGTGACGTCGCCTACAAGCTGGCCCAGGAAGAATTCGGTGCCGAACTGATCGATGGCGGCCCGTGGTGCAAGTTCAAGAACCCGAATACCGGCCGGGAAATCATCGTCAAGGACGCCATCGCCGACGCCTTCTTGCAGCAGATTCTGCTGCGTCCGGCCGAGTACGACGTCATCGCTTGCTGCAACCTGAACGGCGATTACATCTCCGACGCGCTGGCCGCTCAGGTTGGGGGTATCGGCATCGCCCCGGGCGCCAATATTTCCGACCAGTATGCCTGCTTCGAAGCCACCCACGGCACCGCACCCAAATACGCCGGCCAGGATAAGGTGAACCCCGGCTCGCTGATCCTGTCCGCTGAAATGATGCTGCGCCACCTGGGCTGGAAAGAAGCCGCCGATCTGGTCATCCAATCCATGGAAGCCGCCATCGCCGACAAGATCGTGACCTACGACTTCGCCCGCCTGATGGATGGCGCCACCGAGGTAAGCTGCTCCGCCTTCGGCGATGCGATGATTGCACGCATGTAATCCCCCCGCTATAGCGGGAGCAAAGGGCTTGCCAAGCGCAAGCCCTTTTCCATTGACTAATGACAAAAAAATAGCCGCCTATTCGCCGCCATTTAGTGCAAGCACAGACACGTAAATTAGTCTAAATTAAATGTGCTGCCACCAAAATAAAAAACCCGCTTATAGCGGGTTTTTTCATCCAGCGCCGGTCTCATTAACCAAGACCGGCGATAACCATGGCGGTTACTGCGGCTGGATATTGGATGCTTGCTTGCCCTTCGGACCGTTCACCACGTCGAAGCTCACGCGCTGCCCCTCTTTCAGGGACTTGAAGCCTTGCGTGTTGATGGCCGAGAAATGCGCGAACAGGTCTTCACCGCCCTCATCCGGGGTGATGAAACCGAAGCCTTTAGCATCATTGAACCACTTGACAATACCAGTTGCCATTTTACTTCCTTGCATTTAACAGGCTGGTGAGGCCGACCAACAAAAGCTTAAAAGCGCTTCGGTTTTACCTAGGGCAAACCTCATTCATTTCAATTAAGCCAAGCACCAGACTCATTTCTACGCAACCGCGGCCCCAGCGTCAAGTCCAAGGTGAAAAGAATTCTCCCCCCCTTGAAAAAAATCCCGGCGGAACCAAAATAAAAGTGAAATGCCTCATTGCTGAAAGCCGCCATGTCCACGCAGTACAAGGACGACGCCCAACTGGAGGCGTCGCGGGCGAAGACACGCCCACCGTCGATGTATAAGGTCTTGTTATTGAACGACGATTACACGCCGATGGATTTTGTGGTACAGATACTGCAACACTTCTTCCACAAGAACCGGGAGCAGGCCACAAGCATCATGCTGCAAGTGCACACCCAGGGCCGCGGGGTGTGTGGTGTTTATACCAAAGATGTCGCCGCGACCAAAGTTGAGCAGGTGTTGCAGTTTGCGAAAGCTCACCAGCATCCGCTCCAGTGCGTAATGGAGGAAAACTGATGATTGCCCAAGAGCTCGAAGTAAGCCTGCACATGGCGTTCATGGACGCTCGACGCAAACGGCACGAATTCATCAGTGTCGAGCACCTGCTGTTGGCGATGACGGACAACCCGTCCGCCGCAGAAGTGTTGCGTGCGTGTGGAGCGAATCTCGATCAGCTGAAAAAACAGCTGACCGATTTCATCGACGAACATACCCCGACCGTGCCCGGCGAGACCGAGGTGGAAACCCAGCCCACGCTAGGCTTCCAGCGCGTGATCCAGCGCGCCATCCTGCACGTGCAGTCGTCTGGCAAGAAGGAAGTAACGGGGGCCAACATCCTGGTCGCCATTTTCGGCGAGAAAGACTCCCACGCCGTGTATTACCTGCATCAGCAAGGTATTTCCCGGCTGGATGTGGTCAACTTCATCTCCCACGGCATCACCAAGCAGCGCTCGCAGCCGACGCCCAACGAACAGCGCGACAACAGCGAGAGCGAAACCGAAGACGCTTCGGCCAACGTCGGCGGGGCGCTGGAGAACTACACCCAGAACCTCAACGCACTGGCACGCGAAGGCAAGATCGACCCGCTGATCGGCCGTGAGCACGAGCTGGAGCGCACGGTGCAAATCCTGTGCCGGCGCCGCAAGAACAACCCGCTGCTGGTGGGCGAGGCCGGTGTCGGCAAGACCGCCATCGCCGAGGGCCTGGCACGCCGTATCGTCAACGGCGAGGTCCCCGAGGTGCTCGACCGCGCCACCGTCTACTCGCTGGACATGGGAGCGCTGCTGGCCGGCACCAAGTATCGTGGCGATTTCGAGCAGCGCCTCAAGGCCGTCATCAAGCAGCTCACCGAAGACCCGCACGCGATCCTGTTCATCGACGAGATCCACACCCTGATCGGCGCGGGAGCGGCGTCAGGCGGCACGCTGGATGCTTCCAACCTGCTCAAGCCGGCCCTGTCGAACGGTTCGCTGCGCTGCATCGGTGCCACCACCTACAACGAGTTCCGTGGCATCTTCGAGAAGGATAACGCTCTGTCGCGGCGCTTCCAGAAAATCGACATCAACGAGCCGACCGTGGAACAGACGGTGGAAATCCTCAAGGGACTCAAGTCGCGCTTCGAATCGCACCATGGCGTGAAATACACCCAAGGCGCACTGGTGACGGCGGCCGAGCTGGCGGCACGCTACATCAACGACCGCCATCTGCCTGACAAGGCCATCGACGTCATCGACGAAGCCGGCGCGGCGCAGAAGATCCTGCCCAAGTCGCGCCAGCGCAAGGTCATCAACAAGGCCGAGATCGAGGACATCGTCTCCAAGATCGCACGCATTCCGGCCAAGACCGTCTCGTCCAACGACAAGAACGTGTTGAAGAACCTCGATCGCGATTTGCGCAGCGTGGTGTTTGGCCAGGACAAGGCCATCGAGGCCCTGGCGACCGCCATCAAGATGGCGCGTTCGGGGCTGGGCAACCCGCAGAAACCGATCGGCTCCTTCCTGTTCAGCGGCCCCACCGGTGTCGGCAAGACTGAAGTCGCTAAGCAGTTGGCCTACTTCCTCGGTGTCGAGATGCTGCGCTTTGACATGTCGGAATACATGGAGCGCCACGCGGTGTCACGCCTGATCGGTGCCCCACCGGGATACGTCGGCTTCGAGCAAGGCGGTCTCTTGACCGAAGCCATCAACAAGCACCCCTACGCGGTGCTGTTGCTGGACGAGATTGAGAAGGCGCACCCGGACATCTACAACATCCTGCTGCAGGTGATGGACCATGGCACCCTGACCGACAACAACGGACGCAAGGCCGACTTCCGCAACGTGATCATCATCATGACCACCAACGCCGGGGCCGAGTCGCTGTCCAAGCCGAGCATGGGCTTTACCAACGCCAAGCAGACCGGCGACGAGATGGCCGACATCAAGCGCCTGTTCAGCCCCGAGTTCCGCAACCGGCTGGATGCCACCATCCCGTTCCGCATGCTCGACGAGAACATCATCCTGCAGGTGGTAGACAAGTTCCTGATGCAACTGGAACACCAGCTGGCCGAGAAGAAGGTGGATATCCACTTCACCGACATGCTGCGTCAGTACCTGGCCAAGAACGGCTTCGACCCGCTGATGGGCGCGCGTCCGATGGCCCGCCTGATCCAGGACACCATCCGCAAGGCTCTCGCCGACGAGTTGCTGTTCGGCCGTCTGGTGGACGGAGGCGAAGTGACGGTCACCATCGACGCCAACGACAAGGTCGAGTTGCAATTCGACGAGAAGACGCCGTTGGCGGCGGAACCGGCCTGATTCCAAGGGCCTAACCCGTCTCGATCACGCCCGCTCTTGCGGGCGTTTTTCTTGGCTCACCCGCGGGGATGGTGCTGCTCGTGCAGCTGGCGCAAGCGCTCCCGGGCGACATGGGTGTAGATCTGGGTGGTGGAAATATCAGAATGTCCCAGCAGCAGTTGCACCACGCGCAAGTCGGCGCCATGGTTGACCAGATGCGTGGCAAACGCGTGGCGTAGCGTGTGCGGACTGACCGGCGGCAGCCCCTGCCGGCGTGCATACCCTGAAATCAGGTGCCACGCCATCTGGCGCGTCATACCCGCCTTGAGACGAGTGACGAACACCTGCTCGCAAGGCACCCCCGTCAGCAAGGCCGGCCGCCCTGTAGCCAGATAGCGCCCAAGCCAGTCCTGCGCCACCTCGCCCATCGGCACCAGCCGCTCCTTGCCGCCCTTGCCCAGCGTCATCACAACGCCGCTAGTGAGATCGACCTGCTGTAGCGTCAAGCCAACCAGTTCCGACACCCGCAAGCCAGTCGCGTACAAAACCTCCAGCATGGCACGGTCGCGCAAGCCCAGAGGCGTAGCCACATCAGGAGCCTCCAGCAGCGCGACCACGTGCTTCTCCGACAGACTCTTGGGTAAGGGCTGCCCGTGCTTGGGACGCTCGAGCGCGGCGGATGGATCGTCAGGGCGTTGGCCGCTGGCGTGCAGATACTGGTAGAACCGACGCATGGCGCTCACCAGTCGCGCCCGGGTGGTGGCCTTCTCCTGTTCGATCCCCTGCAACAAGGCGCGCTGCAAATCCGCCGCGCCCGCCTCGATCAAACGCACCCCACCCTCTTCGTCCAGACGCGCCCCCAGCTTGAGCAGGTCGCGCCGATACGCTGACAGGGTATTGCGCGACAGGCCATCGCTCAGCCACAGCTGGTCGAGGAACAGGTCGATCTGTTCAGCGTTGCTGCTCATGTCTCAACAGCCAGAACTTGATGAACAAGGTCTGCTCCGCGCTCGAATGATTGAAGCCCCCCAAGCCGGAGCGCGCCAGCACGCGGTGACACGGAATCACGATCGGCAACGGGTTGTTGCCGCACGCCTGCCCTACCGCCCGTGCGGAGCTGCCGAGCTGTTGGGCGATGGCACCGTAACTGACGGTAGCGCCAGAAGGAAGCGAGGCAATTGCCTGCCATACCCGTTGCTGGAACGGAGTACCCTGCGGCCGACACGGCAGGTCGAAGTGGAAGCCGGGATGCCGGAAGTACTCCTGCAACTGGCGCTCCACCTCCTCGGCGAGCGAACTCGGCTCAGGTGGCAAAAGCGGGACCGAGGCATCCAGAAACTCGATGCGGCTGACGACCTGGAACGGTGCCACGATGCCCAGGTGGCCAAACGGCGCAGCGATCACAGCGGTATAAGACATGACAGAGCCCGAAAAAAAAGCGCAAGGCAGATGCCTTGCGCTCTCATCATAGCCAACGGCCAGGCGATTAGCCTTGCTTGCGGGCCGGCAGCTTTTCCTTGATGCGTGCGGACTTGCCGGTACGACCACGCAGGTAGTACAGCTTGGCGCGACGCACGTCACCACGGCGCTTCACTTCGATCGAAGCAACCAGCGGGGAATAGGTCTGGAAGGTACGCTCAACGCCTTCGCCGGCGGAGATCTTGCGCACGATGAAGGAGCTGTTCAGGCCACGGTTACGCTTGGCGATCACGACGCCTTCGTAAGCCTGCAGACGCTCGCGGTTACCTTCCTTTACCTTCACCTGAACGATGACGGTGTCGCCTGGGGCGAAAGCCGGAACGGTTTTGCCGATGCGGGCAATTTCTTCTTGCTCGAGTTGCTGGATCAGATCCATGTCAATGCTCCTGGTTTTTCGGGAGATCTTGTTCCTGCTGGTACTCTGCCAGCAGCCGAGACTCCTGTTTTGTCAAAGGGCGGTTTTGCAGCAGGTCGGGACGACGCTTCCACGTTCTTCCCAGCGACTGTTTCAACCGCCATTTTGCGATCAAGGCATGATTACCTGACATCAGGATGTCCGGCACCCGCATGCCTTGATATTCTTCGGGTCGGGTATAGTGCGGGCAATCCAGCAGGCCGTCCACGAAGGAATCCTCGTAAGCCGACTGGGCATCGTTGAGCACCCCCGGCAACAGCCTGACGACGGCGTCCATCAACACCATGGCGGGCAGTTCGCCACCGGACAACACGTAGTCGCCGATGGAGATTTCCTCGTCGACACGGCGCTCGATCAGACGCTCATCGATCCCTTCGTAACGCCCGCACAGCAGGATGAGACCGGGTCGTTGCGACAGCTCGACCGCCTTGGTGTGGCTCAACGGCCGCCCCTGAGGAGACAGGTAGAGCACATGGCTCTGCGCCACGCCAGCCTCACGCTGTCGCTCTTCGGCCGCAGCAATGGCGGCTTCCAAGGGCTCGATCAGCATCACCATGCCGGGACCGCCTCCGTAGGGACGGTCATCGACGGTGCGGTAATTGTCCGTGGTGAAATCGCGCGGATTCCAGGCACGAAAACCCCAGATGTTCTGCTCCAGCGCGCGCCGGCTAACGCCGAAGCGGGAAACAGCGTCGAACATCTCGGGGAACAGCGAGATAGCGTCGATCTGCATCAGTCGTCGAGGTTCCAGTCCACCGTGATGCGCTTGTCAGTCAGGTTGACATCAAGCACAAACTGGCCGACGAAAGGAATAAGCCACTCGCCCTTCCCTTCCCGTACCACCAGTACCTCGTTGGCGCCGGTTTCCATCAATTCGGCAACCTGACCGAAACGCTGCCCATCCTTGTCGACGACATCCAGGCCGATCAGATCGGACCAGTAGTACTCGTCCTCGGCCGTTTCCGGAAACTCGCTGCGCGGAATGGCGATTTGCATGCCGCGCATGGCTTCTGCCGCCTCGCGACTGTCGACTCCTTCGAGCTTGGCGGCCAGCGCCTTGGGCTGGACCAGCCCGTCTTCGAAACGATAGGATGACCATTGGCCATCCCGCCCCAGCCACCAGACCGGGTAGTCGAACAGGCTGTCTGCGGACCCGGTGTCGGCATGGATTTTCACCCAGCCACGAACACCAAAGGCGCCGCGCACATACCCCATCAAGACGAGATCATCGTTGCGCATGCGCCTCAAACCCTGCGTGTATCAGCAGACTGCAATCAGGCAGCTACTTTTTGCTCTTTAACCAGCTTGGCAACGGCGTCGCTCAGTTGAGCACCAACGTTGATCCAGTGGTTCAGACGGTCAGCGGCGAGGCGAACGCGTTCTTCTTTGTCGTTGGCAACCGGGTTGTAGAAGCCCAGGCGCTCGATGAAGCGACCGTCGCGACGGTTGCGGGAGTCGGTCACCACGATGTTGTAGAACGGACGGTTCTTGGAGCCGCCGCGGGCCAGACGAATCACTACCATTGTCGATTGTCCTTGAATAAAAACGGTATCGTAGAAAAGCCCACGATTTTAGGGCAGTTTTCCCTTATCTTGCAAGCGCTTATTCCGGCCGTGTGTCAGGGCCGGCTACGCCTGCAACACCTTGGTGACCAGCATCAGTGCCCGGTCTTCCGGATGGTACTCGCTGGAGAAGCCCAGTTTGTGCATCAGCTTGAGCATGCCCTTGTTGCCGGAGAGCACCTCGCCACGCATCACTTTCAGCCCCTGATCGCGGGCGGCGTCGAACAACGCGCTCATCAGGATGAAGCCGATCCCTTTGCCCTGCCACTGGTCGGCTACCTCCAAAGCGAACTCGCAGCTCTCGTTATCAGGGTCGGTAACGTAACGAGCCACGGCCAGTTGCTCTTCCCCTTGCGCCGTCTCGCGGGTCATGGCCAGCGCCATCTCGCGGTCGTAGTCGAGCTGGGTAAAGCGCACCAGCATGCTTTGCGACAGTTGCTTGATGCTGGACATATAGCGGTTGTAGCGGCTTTCCTCGGAGAGGTTGCGCACGAACTCCTGCTGCATCTGCGCATCCTCCGGGCGCACCGGACGGATGGTCACCTGGGTCTGATCCTTGAGGCGGGAGCACACCACCATGTGCGAGGGATACGGCATGATCGCCATGTGACGGTACGGCTTGCCGCCCGCGCTCCCCTTCTGCACGATGATGCGTGCGTCCAGCGCCATCACCCCCTGCTCGTCGGCCAGCAAGGGGTTGATGTCCATCTCGCGAATTTCAGGCAATTCGCAGATCATTTCCGACACCCGCAACAGCACCTCTTTCAGCTGGTCGATATCGATTGCCGGCAGGTTCTTGAAGGGGCCGAGAATCTGACCGATGCGTGTCTTGCCGATCAGGCTCTCGACTAGGTAATGGTTGAGCGGCGGCAGGGCCAGTGCACGGTCGTTCATGACCTCGACGGCGATGCCGCCGGCGCCGAAGGTGATGACCGGGCCGAAAGCGTTGTCGTGCGTCACGCCGACCATCACCTCGCGCGCGAATCGTCGGCTGCGCATCGGCTGCACCGACACCCCCGAGATGGCCGCCTCGGGGCGAGCCTGGCGGCAGCGTTCGACGATGGAGGCAAACGCCTCTCGCAGTGCCGCCGCACTACTGATGTTGAGTTCGACGCCGCCGACATCGGACTTGTAGATGATGTCCGGCGAATCGATCTTCAGCACCACCGGGTAGCCGGTTTCTTCGGCCAACCTCACGGCCTCGTCGGGGTCGCGCGCCAGCCGGGTCGGGTTGACCGGGATATTGAAGGCTGACAGCACCTCCTTCGACTCGCGCTCCGACAGGATGACCCGCCCTTCCGCCAGAGCGGCATTGATCAGCGTGCGCGCGCGTGTCACGTCGGGAGAAACCTGCTTGCCTTCGAGCGGCCCCGGCGTCTGCAGCAGCAAGCGCTGGTTGTGATGGTAGGCGGCCAGGTTGCGGAACACTTCCACGGCATACTCCGGGGCGCGGAAATGGGCACACTTGGCCTTACTGAACAATTCCCGACTCTCCGAAACCTTGGCGTCGCCCAGCCAGGACAGCAGGATCGGCTTGGTCGACTCGCGCTGCAGCCCCACCATCAGCTGCGCGGTGGTCAGGTGATCGGTACCGGCCTGCGGCGTGAAGATGACCAGCACGCCGTCCACGCTGGCGTCATCGAGGCAGGCCTTGACCGCCGTGCGAAAACGCACGGGGCTGGCATCGCCGATGATGTCGACCGGGTTACCGTGCGACCAGTTGCGCGGCAGCGCGTCGTTGAGCACCTCCATGGTCGGCTCCGACAACTTCGCCAGCTCCACACCGTTGAGATAGGCGCTGTCCGCCGCCAACACGCCCGGGCCGATGCCGTTGGTGACGATGGCCAGACGGCGCCCCTGCACCCGGAAACTGGCGGCCAGCACCTTGGCGGCCGTAAATAGCTGGGAGATCGATCCCACCCGCAGCACACCGGCACGCGACAGCGCGGCGTCGAACACGTCGGCACTCTCGACCAGATTGCTGGAATGGGTCAGGCCGGTCACATCATCCTCGTAGCGACCGGACTTGATCACCACCACCGGCTTGGTACGGGCGGCGGCACGCAACGCGCTGATGAAGCGACGCGCATCGTGGATGTGGTGGACGTGCAACAGTATGCCCTGGGTGAAGGTATCGGCCACCAGGTAATCGAGGATTTCGCCGAAATCGACGTCCAGCCCCTCCCCCACCGAAATCACGCTGGAAAACCCGATGCCCTTGCTGTCGGCCCAGTCCAGCATCGCGGTGCACAGAGCGCTGGATTGCGATACCAGCGCCAGGTTGCCGGGGCGTACCTTGCTGGAGTAGTTGGAAGCGTTGAAGCCCGCCACCGGGCGCATCAGTCCCAGCACGTTGGGGCCCAGCACGCGGATGCCGAAGTGCCGGGCGATCGACAACGACTCCTTGAGAATTTCACGCTCCAGCTGCTCGCTGTCGGCGAACTCCTTGGCCAGCAGCACTGCCTTCACGCCCTTCTTGCCGCAATCGCGCAGAATGGCCGGTAAGGTTCTCAGCGCCGTGGTCACCACGGCCAGTTCCACCTCGCCCTCGATCAGCCGTACCGATGGCACCGCCCGCATCCCCCCGACCACCTTGTGGTTGAGGTTGACGGGGAACAGCTTGCCCTGGAAATTGCCCGCCAGCAGGCTCGCAAATACCGCCTGGCCAATCGAGCCTGGGGTATCGCTGGCGCCGACGACGGCGACGGCGCGAGGAGAAAACAGGGAAGTGAGATAGTGCGGTTTCATGGCAACCCATCCGATGTGCTGATCTGAACCGGAACCCGGCCTCCCACGGAGGCGTCAGAGACCATTCGGCCTGCAAGGTAACGTGATCGATGTGAAAGCAATACGTCAAACTGCGCTGAGACTCGGCCAGCCGGACCGTCCCTGTCTGCAACGCGGTGATGCCAATCCGAGGCGCAGGGCACGGCGCTCCACTCTATCGACATATACCACACCAGCCCGACATGCGCAGAGCCTACACCCTTCACTGTCCTGCTTCGACCACGACAAAAGCGGCATAACACGATTGAGGGCCTGCGCACCGCCAACCCCACAATCGGGCATCGGGCCGGACTGTCAGCCCAGGTGGTGGACGAACCGCGATACCCCGGCCCCCTTCTCCTCGGCCCCTCAGGCCGACGAGCGAGCCAGACCCCGCCAGCATGCGGGACATGGCCTGACAAGGACCATCCTGTGCCACAACCTGGCTTGCCTTTGGCATCAAGCGCACGTAGCGGCTGGTAAGCCGGGCTCAATATTGTTAATCTTTACCCTTTAGATACAAACCTTCATTGCGCCGCGTCAAAGGAAGATGCCGAAGCTTCCCCAGCGCGGCCGGAGCCAAGGTCATCATGACGAAACGCGTCGTCACACTCGCACACTATTACACCCAGCCTGAAATTCAGCAGATGGCGGACAAGGTAGGCGACAGCCTGGAATTGTCGCTCTACGCCCGTGAAGCCGAGGCTGACATCATCGTGTTCGCCGGCGTCCGCTTCATGGCGGAAACGGCCAAAATCCTCAACCCGCAGGCCGAGGTGATCCTGCCGGATGCAGGATCGACCTGCTCGCTGGTCACCCAGACCGACGTCGCCGCGCTGAAAGCCTGGCGCGAAGAGCACGCCGATTACGTCCATGTGTCGTACATCAACTCCAGCGCCGAGCACAAGGCACTGTCGGACTGGATCGTCACCAGCCGCAACGTCGATGACATTATCGCGCATCTCTACGAGCAGGGTAAGAAAGTCATCTTCTCGCCCGACCGCAACATGGGCGCCTACCTGAACTACCAGTACGGCTACGACATGCCGCTGTGGTCGGCGGTATGCGAGGTGCACGACAAGTTCAACGAGGCCGCCCTCAACGAAGCACTGAATGCCGTCACCGGCGAAGCCCACCTCATCGCCCACCCGGAAAGCCCGCTGCCGGTGCTCAAACGCGCCGATTACGTCGGCTCGACCTCCGGCATGCTGAACTGGGTCAAGCAGTTCAAGGGAGGTCCGGACGCCGTGATCTTCGTCGCCACCGAAGACGGCATCCTGTACAACATGAGCCAGGCCCGGCCGGATCTGGACCTGCGCCAGGCGCCGATCTATGCCGGCTGCCAGTGCAACTCCTGTCCTTACATGAAGATGAACACCATCGAGGCCGTCAAGCACGCCCAGCAAGGCGGTGGTACGCACATCGACTACCTCAGCACAGAACAGATGGACGCAGCACGGGTGCCCATCGAGCGCATGCTGGAATTCAGCCGACGCTACTACGCCTGACCCAGAAACCCGCCTTTCGGCGGGTTTCTTGTTTTGACCCGGTGCCATGACAGGAAGGTTTTCAGCAGGCTCCACGCAGCGATACAATCACCGGGGTTCCCCAGGAAGACGGCATGAAGTTTCTCATCAGCAACGACGACGGTTACTTTGCCCCCGGCATCGCCACCTTGGCCGAAGCCCTCTCGCGGCATGGCGAGGTGGTGGTCGTGGCCCCCGAGCGCGACCGCAGCGGCTCGAGCAACTCCCTCACCCTTGATCGGCCGCTGAGCGTACGCAAGGCCGCCAACGGCTTCTTCTACGTCAACGGCACCCCGACCGACTGTGTCCACGTCGCTGTCACGGGGTTGTTGGACTTTCGTCCCGACATGGTGTTTTCCGGCATCAACCACGGCCCCAACATGGGCGACGACACCATCTACTCCGGCACGGTCGCGGCCGCGACGGAGGGCTTTTTGCTCGGCATTCCCTCGGTGGCGGTATCACTGGCCGGCAAGAGCGGGGCGCACTTCGCCACCGCCGCCGCGGTGGTCGATCAACTGGTGCAACGCCTCCAGGCGTCGCCGTTTCAGGCCCCGGTCCTACTCAATGTCAACGTCCCTGACATTCCGCTTGACCGGCTTGCGGGCATGACAGTTACCCGCCTGGGGCGACGCCACTATGCCGAACCGGTTATTAAGGCGAAAAATCCGCGCGGCGATACCGTATACTGGGTCGGCCCGGTCGGTCCGGCGCAGGACGCGGGGGAAGGTACCGACTTCCGGGCACTTGCCAACAACCAAGCCTCGGTCACACCGCTGATGCTCGATCTGACCGCCTACGGCCAACTGGACGGAATCAAGACATGGCTTCACAGCTGACACCGACGCGTCAGAATTACGGCATGCTGTCCGACCGGACCCGCATGCGCATGGTCGACCGGCTACGCCAGGCCGGGATTCGCGATGAACGGGTGCTGGCAGCGATGTACGAGGTCCCGCGCCACCTATTTGTCGACCAGGCCCTGGCAACCCGCGCCTACGACGACGTATCGCTGCCAATAGGCCATGCCCAGACCATCTCGCAGCCGCTGACGGTAGCACGGATGACCGAACTGCTGATCGTCGGCCGCACTCCCGGCAAGATTCTCGAAATTGGCACCGGCTGCGGTTATCAGACTGCCGTGCTACTGAAAACCGGCGCACAGGTCTTCTCGATGGAACGCTTGGCGCCGCTATTGGACAAAGCTAGACAACATCTGCGAAACGCACGCCTGGTGCACGCACGGCTGGTACATGGCGACGGCCATCTTGGCCTGCCGGAGGCGGCGCCCTTTGACGGCATCATCATGACCGCCGCAGCGAAGAGCATCCCGGATGCCCTCGTCAGCCAGTTGGCCGAGGGCGGCAAGCTGGTGATGCCGATGGGGGACGGCGAACAATTCCTCTGGCTGATCGAGAAAACCGCCCAGGGCCTGCAGAAAACCAAGCTCGACCCGGTAAAATTCGTCCCTCTTCTACCCGGTCGTGGCTAACCGGGTAAAAACGCCACAGGGCTGCCGGTCGGCGATTTACAAACTTTAACTTATTGACATATAACATCACCAGCATGCGAATCCAGCTTGACCGAAAAGTTCCGACCCTGATCACCTTGCTGACGGCCGCGCTGCTCACCGGTTGCAGTACTCTGGTCCAGGAGGCGGCCCCGGTGGAAAGCGGGGTGACGAGAACACCGGCCGGCGCGACAAGTGCGCCGCCTCCTGCGGTCTCCCCCCCTGCTCCAAGCGGTAATGGCGCCGTTACCACGCCGTATCGGCAGGGTGGCAGCATTAAACCCGTGCAAACCGGGACGGAAGCGGCCAAGACGCATATCGTGCAACCCGGCGAGAACCTGTTTCGTATCTCGTTGAATAACGGGCTCAAGTATCAGGACGTCGCAGCCTGGAACAACCTGCCTGACAATCAGATCAAGGTAGGCCAGGTGTTGCGGCTGACGCCGCCGGATAGCGAGCCGGCGACCAAAACCAACACCGCCCCAGCCAAACAGCCTGCAAGGGCGGCTGGCGCAGGCCCGGTAACGCCGGCTACACCGGCAGCGGCGACAAACGGGCAAACAACGCTCAAGGCCTACCCCAAGGCGCTGAAGTTGCCGTATTCGGAGGCAGCGGCCAAGTCGCTGGTGACGCAAAGCGAGGGTAGCAGCGCCCCGGCAGCGGCCAAGCCGGCAGCGCCCGCCATCGTGCCAGCCACGCCCAAGGCCGAGCCCCAAGGAACGGCCAAGCCCGAAAACGGGGCCAAGGCAGAGCCGCAGGACAAAGGCGGCGATGGCGATATCACCTGGGCCTGGCCGGTGAAAGGGAAGGTGTTGCACGGCTACTCGGACACCAACAAGGGAGTGGATATCTCGGGGCGGATGGGCCAGCCTGTTCTCGCCGCCTCGGATGGCAGGGTGGTATATAGTGGTAATGGCCTGAGGGGCTATGGCAAGCTGATCATCATCAAACACAATAAGACGTTCCTCTCAGCGTACGCACACAACAGCCAGCTACTGGTCAAGGAAGGACAGGCAGTAAAGAAAGGTCAGCCCATTGCCGAAATGGGAAATACGGATGCGGACCAAGTGAAACTGCACTTTGAAATCCGCCGCTTCGGCAAACCGGTCGACCCGTTGCAATATCTTGACAGCACATCCTGACAGGGACGCGTCCCCGTCGGATCACAGCGAAGGGGGTAGAAATGAGCAACGACCTGGACATTCTCGACGACGACGACATTGCCGCGGATGAAGAGGCTAGCGACGACACTGTCGCGGAAACCGACAGTGAAGAAGTGCAGGAAGCCGCATCCGCCTATGACGACATTGCCGACGTCACCCAGATCTACCTGAACGATATCGGCAACAATGCCCTGCTCAGCCCTCAGGAGGAGCAGTCCTTGGCGCGACTGGTGGTGCAAGGCGACTTCGAAGCGCGCCAGAAAATGATCGAGCACAATCTGCGCTTGGTCGTGAACATTGCCAAACGCTATATCAACCGCGGCCTGGCCCTGCTCGACCTGATCGAGGAAGGCAATATCGGGCTGATGCATGCGCTGGAAAAATTTGATCCCGAGCGCGGCTTCCGTTTTTCCACTTACGCTACGTGGTGGATACGCCAGAGCATCGAACGCGCCATCATGAACCAGTCGCGCACCATCCGGCTGCCGGTGCACGTCATCAAGGAACTCAACGTCTACCTGCGCGCCTCGCGCCACCTGGAAAGCCAGATCGGGCGCGAACCCAGCGTCGAGGAAATCGCTCAACTGGTCGACAAGCCGGTGGAAGACGTGCGCCGGGTAATGAACCTCAACGAGCGGATGGCCTCGCTGGATGCTCCACTGGACATCGACCCCATGCTGTCGATCGGGGAATCGATCCCGGACGACCAGCACGACGAGCCGGAAATCCAGTTGCACAATACCCAGCTGGAAAACTTCGTCCACGAGTGGATGGCCCAGCTCAACGACAAGCAGCGCATGGTGATCGAGCGTCGCTACGGCCTGAACGGCCATGAAATCTGCACGCTGGAGGAACTGGCCAGCACCCTCAGCCTGACGCGCGAGCGGGTGCGCCAGATCCAGATCGAAGGACTGGAGCAACTGCGTCGCATCCTGCGTCGCAAGGGCATTGGCAAAGACCTGCTGCTGTAATCAGGTCACCCAGCGGCGGTAACATATAAAAACCCCGGGGCGCCGGGGTTTTGTCATTCAGCGCCTCGCCGACGGGCGAAAACGCCTCACCCCTCTGAGCCAGCGCCGTGCAGCCAGCGGTGCAGCCTCTTCCCGGGTGCGGTAGCGCAAGCCGACGTAGGCATCCAGCAGGGCCGCCAATTGCTCGCGATCGGCCTCGCCCAGCGACGTCCCGCGCTGCAGCAGCTCGGCCGGCGTATCTGCCGACGTCACCGCCACCCCTACCCGCCGCAGGCGCTGCGCCAGCAGCAGCCACCCCACCAGCAAGGGCTCGCGTGGCGGCAGGCTACGCCACCACCACCAGAGCGGCAGCAACGCCAGCACGGCGCCGAGCAACAACCCCTTGAGTACGGCTGCAGTGTCGACCTCGGGCCCCAGCCCCAACGAGCGGAACAGCGAGCGTTGCCGGCCCGCATCATAGCCGACCACCCATTGCTGCCACACAAAGTTGGCAGCCAGCCAGTGCTGACGCAGGGCCATGATCCAGGCGGGAGGCCGCCCACCCAGTATCGGCACTGCGGCGCGCACCGCCGGTACCGCCTGTTCTACGCCTTGCTCGATACGGTCCGGCGATACCGCTGCGGTTGGATCGACACGCCACCAGCTCTGGCGCGAGGCCAGCCAGACCTCGACCCAGGCATGGGCATCGGAAGAACGAATCTGCCAGTAGCCCCCCGCAGGGTTGTATTCTCCTCCTTGGTACCCCACCACAACGCGACTGGGAATGCCTGCAGCACGAGCCAGGAATGCCAACGCCGAGGCGTAATGCTCGCAAAACCCCTGTCGCGTCTGGAACAGGAACTGGTCGACGATGTCCCCCTCCAGCAGAGGCGGGGACAGGGTATAGCGGAAGTTCTCCAGACGGAAATGCTCCAGCAGGCTCCGGATATAGTCCTCCTCGCCCTGACTGCGCGCCCGTATCGACGCCGCCAGGGCACGCGTGCGTTCATTGCCTGCCGGCAGATGGCGGTAGTAGGCGAGATGGCTGGCATCCAGGGGTTCTGCCAACAGGGCTCCGGTGTGGCTGCCCGCCCGGTAGCGAATGCGGGTGTCGCTGGGACGCGGCTGCCGCCAGACCATGCCGGCACGCTCGCGCAGCCCTTCCGCCACCTCACCCGGCAGGTCGAGTACCGGCACCCGCCCTTTGTCCGGCACCACCGTCAGGGTGTAACTGACAGGATTCCCCCCCAGCACCTGGCCGCCGGGCTCGTCTACCGCCCCGGCATTGAACCAGCGGCGGCCATCGAACTGGTCGAACAGCATCACCCGCCAGTAGAAATCGCGCCTTGGCGGCGCAGCCCCGGCAAAGACGGCAGTAAAAACCGGTTCATTGCTGGGGATCAGCTGGCTGATACTGCCCGGAGCCATGTCTTCGGCCAACCCGCTGCTGGCCGTAGCGCTCGCAGCGGGAATGCTCCACAACGGCCCAGGCAGACGTGGCATCACCACGAACAGCACCAGCATCAGGGGCAGAGAAAGCAGCAAGGCCTGCAACGTGGCCCGCAAACTGGTGAGTATCGGCTGCTTGCCGTGCAGCGCCGCCATCGCCCAAGTCAGGCTGAACAGACTCAGCACCAGCCAGCCGGCCGCCAAGGGCGACTGGTCGAACAGCAAGGGCGTCGCTGCCAGGAAAAAACCCAACGCCAGCAACACCCTCCAGTCGCGCAGGCTGAAGGTCTCGAAGGCCTTGAAGCCAACCAGCAACAACAGCAGAGCGCTGCCGCCTTCGCGGCCGATCAGGGTGCGCAGGGTCAGCCATAGCAGTACCAGCGGCACCGCCACCGCTAGCGCCACCAGCCAGCGCGGCGGCAACTGGCGTTGCTGCCACAGCAGTATGCCCCGTGCCAGCAGCATTGCCGCCGACAAGCCCACTACCCAGCCCGGCAGGTAGCGCGCCAGGGGAGCGGCGGTGACCGCCAGAGCGAGCAACACCGGTAACACCCGGCGCAGCGCATCGCTCCCGGTCATGGCGCCTCTCCATAGCGTGCCAACAGCGCCAAGGCCTGTTCCCGTTGATGGGGCTGGGGACCAACCTCCGCGCCCGGCACACGCAGCCGGTAGCAGTGCTGTTCACGCTCGCACTCCAACACACGCCAGGCCAGCCGCGACAGCCGCGACTCGGCATCGTCCCCTGGCGGATAGTCGTGCCAATCCAGCACGCGACAGCCACCCGCCACCGCGCCGGCAAAGCGCTTGCTCGTCAAGACATCGCGTCGGGCGAGAACTTTCCAGGCGATCTGGCGCGGCGTGTCGCCGTCACGATAGGCGGCCAGATGGGAAAACTCGTCGCCTCCCGCCGTCGATAGCGCCTCGCCCTCCCCGCTCGCACCTTGCCGGGAACCGAACACATCGCTCAGTGGCACCGGATAGACCAGTGCCTGCTGTCGCAAACGGACATAGGCAAACGCACGGATCAGTCCGAACGGGACGTCGCTGCTGAGAGCCAGCGCCGGCATCGCGAGCAGGCCGCGCTGTGTGGTGGCCAGTGGCAGCGATAACCACACACTGGAGTGGGGGGACAACTGGCAAGCCGAGGCGCGCCCGGTACTCCCGGCCAGGTGGCCCTGCAAGGTACGCGACCAGCCCGAGGGATTATCGAGCCGTACCGAAAAGTGCGTCACCTCCCCGGCAAACACCGGGTCGGCCGTCCCGGCCTGTAGCGTCAGCCCCGCCAGCTGCCGATACGCCATCAGCACCGACACCAACAACAGGCCGATGATCCAGAATGACAAGGCATAGGCCAGACTGACCGCGTAATTGAGCGCGCCGACCCAGATTGCCAATGCCACCCCCAGCAGCATCCAGCCGAATGAGGTCGGCAGCAGGTAGATGCGCTGATGGCGCAGCGTCCACTGCGCGGAAGGCGGCAGGCGGCGTACCAGCCAGGCCTGCAGGTGGCTACGGAATCGCAACGCCCGCCACCAACGCGGCCAGCTCATCGTCCGACACCGGCCCTCCCCCCGGCTGCGCGGTCGTCAGGCGATGGCCGGCGACGGCCGGAAACACTGCCTTGACGTCATCCGGCAATACGTAATCGCGCCCCTCCAGCAAAGCCCAGGCTCGCGCGGCAGCCACCAAGGCCAGCCCGGCACGCGGGCTCAGCCCCTGGGCGAAACGGCGCCCCTGCCGGGTGACCTGGAGCAGCGCCAGGACATAATCGACCAGTGCCGGACTCACGGTCAGCCGGCTGGCTTGCGCCTGCAATTGCAGCAACGGCAGCGGCTCCAGGGCCGGAACCAGTTCCTCCATTACCCGGCGCCGCTCCTCACCGAGCAGCAAGGCCCGCTCCGCCTGCGGTGGCGGATAACCCAATCCGATACGCATCAGGAAGCGGTCCATTTGTGACTCGGGCAAGGGGAACGTGCCAACCTGCTCGAGCGGGTTCTGGGTAGCGATGACGAAAAACGGCTGCGGTAAAGGATGTGTCTCGCCATCCACCGATACCTGACGCTCCTCCATCGCCTCCAGCAAGGCCGACTGCACCTTGGGCGAGGCCCGGTTGATCTCGTCGGCGAGCAGCACCTGGGCGAAGACCGGGCCACGGTGAAAGCGGAAGGTGCCGGTTTCGCGCTCGAAGATGTTGACGCCGACGATATCGGCCGGCAACAGGTCGCTGGTGAATTGGACGCGCCGGTAGTCGAGCCCGAGAACACGCGCCAGCCCCTGCGCCAGCGTGGTCTTGCCAACCCCCGGCACATCCTCGATCAGCAGGTGGCCACGGGCGACCAGGCAGGCCAGCGCCAGCTTGATGGCATCGCTCTTGCCGAGCAACAACGCATTTAGTTGACGATAAGCAAAGGCGAGAGATTGCATTTCCGGGAGGTTCCGAGCACTATTTATCAAAAAGTCATAGATTGCGTCCCATTCTACGCAACAAGGAAACGCTCGTGTTTAACTGGCTGAAAAACCGCCTGCCGCACAACGGACTGACCGCCTACATCACCCATTCCGACTGCCTGCTGCACAATATGGGGGTCGGCCATCCGGAATGCCCGGAGAGGCTCACCGCCATTCGCGACCAACTGATGGCGTCGCAGCTGTTCGACTTCCTGCAGGAGGTGGAGGCGCCGCTGGTCACCGACCAGCAGCTGGCGCGCATCCATCCGCCCCGCTACGTCGAATACATCGAATCCTGCGCGCCCGCGGTCGGCACCTTCCGCATCGACCCCGACACCGCGATGTCGGCGGGCACGCTGCCGGCGGCGCTCCGTGCTGCCGGCGCCGTGGTCAAGGCGGTGGACCTGCTGTGCGAGGGCAAGGCGCCCAACGCCTTCTGCGCCGTGCGCCCGCCCGGCCACCATGCCGAGAGCGACCGCTCCATGGGCTTCTGCTTCTTCAACAACCTGGCAGTCGGCGTGGCCCATGCTTTGTCTTACTACAAGCTGGAGCGGGTCGCCATCATCGACTTCGACGTGCACCATGGCAACGGCACCGAGCAGATCTTCCGTGACGATCCACGGGTGATGATGGTGTCGACGTTCCAGCATCCGTTCTACCCCTACTGCGGCGACCAGCCGCTCGGCCCCAACATGCACAACGTGCCGCTCAAGGCCGGGAGCGGCGGGCGCGAATTCCGCGAGGCGGTGGAAAACGTCTGGCTGCCGGCACTGCACCAGTTCCAGCCGCAGATGCTGTTCATCTCGGCCGGCTTCGATGCGCACAGGGAGGACGACATGGGGTCGCTGGGACTGGTGGAGGCGGATTACGAGTGGGTAACGCGGCAGTTGATGGCGGTGGCCGCACAACACGCCGAGGGCCGCATCGTCTCGGTGCTGGAAGGCGGCTACGACCTGTCGGCACTGGCGCGCAGCGTGGTGGCGCACCTGCGGGTGCTGTCGGAGGGATAGGCGCCGGACCGGACCCTCTACGCGTTGCAGACATGAAAAAGCCGACATTACGTCGGCTTTTTTCATCCTGACAGTTACTGCCCGCCGGATCCGTTGCCAGCAGAGCCGTCAGCCTTCTCGCCGATCTTGCCCTCTTGCCCGGTCAGCAGCTTGATCAGGTTGGACTTGTGACGATGCACCACCAGAATGGCGATGATGATGGAACTGCCGAAGTAGACGCTGTGCGGCCCGACGATGAAGAAAGCGTAGACCGGGGCCAATACCGCTGCAGTCAGCGCCGACAGCGAGGAAATCTTCACTACGACGGCCATGAACAGCCAGGTGGCCACGGCGGCCAGCGCCAACCACAGGTTGAAACCAAACAGCACGCCCACGGCGGTAGCAACCCCCTTGCCGCCTTTGAAGCCGAAGAATACCGGCCACATGTGACCAACCAGTACCGCGATGGCGGCCATTCCCACCGCCTGCTCACCCAGGCCATAACGCGGGCCGAGCCACTGCGTTAGCGCCACCGCCACCCAGCCCTTGATGCCGTCGCCCAGCAGGGTCAGCACGGCGGCCAGCTTCTTGCCGCTGCGCAACACGTTGGTGGCCCCCGGGTTGCCGGAGCCGTAGGAGCGCGGGTCGGCCATACCCATCAGGCGGCTGACGATCACGGCGAAAGACAGCGAACCGATAAGGTAGGCCGCCACGAGAAAAGCAAAAGCTGTCGTGGTCATCGTATATCCACTAAAATGCAAGACTTCGAATTTTACGGTATCAGGCGGCAATCCCCAACTGCCGCGCTCCAATGGACATCATCTTCTTGCGCGAGGTGCGCGCCGACACCGTCATCGGCGTCTACGAATGGGAGCGGCAAGCCCCGCAAGTCATCGAAATCGATCTGGAAATCGGCATCCCCAGCGAAGTGCCGTGCCATAGCGACGATATCGGCGATACCATTCATTACGGCGTGGTGGTCGAACGCCTGCGCAAGGCGCTGGCCGAGCAGCATTTCCTGCTGATCGAGGCGCTGGCGGAATACATCGCCAAGGTCATCCGCGAGGATTTCGGCGCGCCATGGGTCAAGGTTTCGGTAACCAAGCTCGGCATTTTGCCGGGAGTAAAACAGGTCGGGGTCATGATTGAGCGCGGCCACCGGCCGCACTGATCCCGGCAAAGGCAACGGCCCGCATGCGGGCCGTTTTTTGTTGGCACAAGGTGTTGTGCTGATCATTCGTTACCACTGCCACTTCAAGCGCAACTCTGTCTGGTGCTTGGTGACCTTGAGCGACAGGCGGGTATCCTCGTCGAGGCGCCAGCTAGGCCGCAGATCGAGACTTTGCCCGCCAGGCGAATCAATCCGCTCCAAGGCGAACGCGCCCGAGCGCAGCACCACCGTCTCGGTGGCGGCAATCCGGCTTTCGCTCTTGCCGGCATAGGCCGCTCCCGGCGTTGCGCACATCCACGCGCCCTCGGGACATTTCGCCAGTGCCGGCATGGCAAAACAGCCGCACAGCACAGAGATCCAGCACAACGAGTATTTCATGGCGATCGTCCTGCAAGGTCGACGGGAAGCCGCTACTCATATCAGCATGGATCATCCCTAAATTCATTCAAGCAGTTATTTCATCTTAAATTATTCGTTTATTCTTGCTGATTGCGCATGAAGTCGGCGGTATTGAAAAAGGCCTCCAGCAGCTTCTCTTTCAGCGCTTCCTCCACCACCAGGTCGGCAATGGCACGACTCATGCAGGACATCCACTGATCACGGGCGGCGCTGTCGACCGGAAATGGCATGTGCCGGGCACGCAGACGCGGATGGCCATACTTTTCGATGTACAGCGAGGGGCCGCCGAGCCAGCCCGACAGGAACATGTAGAGTTTGTCGCGCGACTCGGTCAGGTCGGCCGGATGCATATCGCGCAGCGCTTTCACGGAGGGGTCGCTGTCCATGATGTCGTAGAAGCGGTCGGTCAGCCAGCGTACCACGCCGGCTCCGCCCAACAGTTGAAAGGGGGTCATGTCCTGCATCGTTCTATCCTGCCAAGTTGCGCTGCCATGGCAATCGACCTCGCCTGTGCGTCACAAGCCAGGCCAGTGCCTCATCAGCAGCCGGTAAAAGGAAACTCCAATGGCGGGCGGCGCCCACCGATGATGTCGGCCAGCGCCCGCCCCGAGCCCGGACCTTCAGTCCAGCCCAGCGTGCCATGGCCGGTGTTCAGATAAAGACTGGGGTAGCGGGTACGCCCGATCAGCGGCACATTGCCCGGCGAGGCGGGCCGCAGACCGGTCCAGTACTGAAGCGCCCCTTCCCAGTCGCACGCGTCAGGAAACAACGCCCGCGCGCGTTGCACCAGCAGGCCGCAGCGCACCGGGTTGAGCGTCGAGGAGTACCCGGCGAGTTCGGCAGTGCCGGCCACGCGCAGGCGGTCTCCCAGCCTCGACATGAAGACCTTGTAGCTTTCCTCGGTGAGCGCCACCGTGGGCGCCGCCGCGGGCTCGCGGATGGGCAGAGTGACCGAATAGCCCTTGGCGGGATACACAGGCAGCGCGAGACCGATGCTGCGCGCAATCGGCGTGCTGTAACTGCCCAGCGCCAGCACGTAGGCATCGGCGCTCACCGTCTCGAAGTAGCCATCCGGGCGAGTCACCGACACCCCGGCGACATCGCCACCTTCGGCCAACAAGGCGTTGATGCGGGTGGAAAAGCGAAACTCCACGCCCAAGGCCGCTGCGGCCGCAGCCAGTCCCGACGTGAATTTGTGGATATCGCCGGACTGATCGCTGTCGCAGTAGCAGGCCGCCGCAATGCGGTCGGCACTGGCGGCCAGGGCAGGCTCGATCCGCAGCAACTCGGTACGCGAGATTTCCCGTTTATCGACGCCGAACTCGCGCATGGTTTCGGCCGCGAGCAAGGCTTGCTCCAGATCCCGACGGGACTCGAACAGCGTCACGATACCGCGCGCCAGGTGATCGAAGGCGATGCCGGTTTCCTCGCGGATCAGTGCGAAGGTGTCACGGCTGAAGCGCCCCAGCGCCAGCATGCACAGCATGTTGCGATGCGCGCGTTGCGGCAGGCATTCGCGCAGAAAGCGTAGCGCAAAGGCCCACTGGGCGCTGTCGAAGCGCGGCCGGTACAGCAGCGGAGCATCTTCCCGCAGCAACCACTTGAACACTTTCCATGGGGTGGACGGCTGCGCCCACGGCTCGGAGTGGCTTACCGAGATCTGTCCGCCATTGGCGAAACTGGTCTCGCGCGCCGGACCGGTCGCCCGCTCCAGCACCACCACCTCGTGTCCGTCACGCGCCAGGAACCAGGCCGTCGAGACGCCGATGATGCCCGCCCCCAACACCACCACCTTCATCGTAGAACCCCGTTCACGATAGCAAAGAGGGGGGCATGTCCACTGGGTACGGCCCGAGCGCTAGGGCGGCGCTGGCACATGTTCAAGCCGAACGGCCGGCGCCATTGGCGGCCAGCTCGTACACGGTCTTGCCGCGCAGCTTGAACAGGTCGGCGGCAAAATAGAAGTTTTCGGAATGACCGACGAACAACAGGCCATCCGGCTTCAGCAACGGCGCGAACTTTTTCAGTACGGCGAGCTGGGTATCGCGATCGAAATAAATCATCACGTTGCGGCAGAAGATGGCGTCGTACTGCTTGCGCAGGGGCCAGGTGCTGTCGATCAGGTTGAGGCGCGAGAAGCTGATCATGCTGCGCAAGGCGGCCTTGGCCTGGTAGCTGCCGTCGCCCTGCTTGTCAAAAAAACGCGTGGCATGCCCAGCCGGCAGACGTGCAATTTTGTCAGCGGGGTAGATGCCCTTGCGGCCGGTTTCCAGCACCGTGGTATCGAGATCGGTGGCGGTGATCGACACGCGCGCGCCCGGCACGCTCTCCAGCGCCGTCATCGCGATCGAGTACGGCTCCTCGCCGGTCGAGGCCGCGGCGCACCAGATGGCGAGCTCGCCACCCTGCTGCGCCTTCTTTTTCAGGTGCTCGGAGAGAATGGGAAAATGGTGTTCCTCACGAAAGAAGAACGTCAGGTTGGTCGTCAGCGCATTGACGAACTGCTCGAACTCCCGGCGTCCGGAGGCGGACTCGAGTTGGTCGAGGTAAGCGGCAAAGCTGGAGAGCTTCAGTTCACGGATGCGCCGCACCAGGCGACCGTACACCATGTCCTTCTTGGAAGGATTCAGGGCAATGCCGGCTTCGCGATAGATCAGCTTGCGGATGCGTTCGAAATCGGCATCATTGAAGGCGAATTCACGCGTGTACTCGACCTTGGGCAGGGCAATCGATGGCAGCTTGATCATGAAGTCCACATAAAAAAACCCGGGCGGAAGCCCGGGTCTTATCTTAGCGTGGATTGCTTATACCGAGAAGGACGAGCCACAGCCGCAGGTGGTCTCGGCGTTCGGATTGCGAATCACGAACTGCGAGCCTTCCAGGCTTTCCTGGTAGTCGATCTCGGCGCCGACCAGGTACTGGTAGCTCATCGGGTCGACCAGAAAGGTGACGCCTTCGCGCTCGATGGCGGTATCGTCTTCGTTGACGATTTCATCGAAGGTGAAGCCGTACTGGAAACCGGAACAGCCACCGCCGGTCACGAAGACGCGCAGTTTCAGGTCCGGATTACCTTCTTCCGCCACCAGGTCGCGCACCTTGGAGCAGGCGCTGTCGGTGAACGCGATCGGGCTCGGCATTTCGGTCGTAGCAGTCATTTTTTACCTCACAAAACAAACAAATGCCGTCAGCACGGCTTTCATCCTACTATTTTAGTCGGATATTAGGCCGGCTGGCCAGTTTTCAATACGGCAGGTGGGTGCAAAAGCCGCACCCCATATCCACGGCGGCGAAAAAGCCTCCGACTGCTGACGTGTCCCGGTCCTGTCAGCCGTACTTACGGCAGCAAGGGGACGATATCGAGACCGGCGTTTTCCGGCTGGCCAAACATCAGGTTCATCACCTGCACCGCCTGGCCGGAAGCCCCCTTGACCAGGTTGTCCTCGACCACCAACACGATCAGCAGGTCGCCGTTACCAGGCCGATGCAGCGCGATGCGTGCGGTGTTGGAGCCGCGTACCGAGCGCGTCTCGGGATGGCTGCCGGCCGGCAGCACGTCGACGAACGGTTCAGCGGCGAAACGCTGCTCGAACAAGGCCTGGAAGTCGGTCGCACTGGCCTCGGGGCGGATGCGCGCGTAGATGGTGGAATGGATGCCGCGGATCATCGGTGTCAGATGCGGCACGAAGGTCAGCTTGACCGGTGCGCCGTGGATCGCCGACAGACCCTGCATGATCTCGGGCGAGTGGCGGTGCCCCTTGACGGCGTAGGCCTTGAAGTTGTCGCCGGCCTCGGCCAGCAGCGTGCCGACCTCGGCCTTGCGGCCGGCCCCGGACACGCCGGACTTGCAGTCGGCGATGAGGGTGTCGACGTCGATCAGCTGCTTGCCGCCTTCCAGGAGCGGCAGCAGGCCGAGCTGTACCGAGGTCGGGTAGCAGCCGGCCATGCCGACCAAGCGTGCGGCCTTGATCGCCTCGCGGTTGACTTCCGGCAGCCCGTACACGGCTTCGGCCAACAGGTCGGTACAGCTGTGCTCCATCGCGTACCACTGCTGGAACACGGCGGGATCCTTCAGACGGAAGTCGGCGGCCAAGTCGATCACCTTGACGCCCGCCTCCAGCAGCTCGCGCGCCTGCGCCATGGCAACACCGTGCGGGGTGGCGAAAAACACCACGTCGCACTCGGTCAGCTTGGCCTCCTCGGGCGTGGAGAAGGCAACATCGACACGACCGCGCAGGCTCGGGAACATCTCGGCCACCGGCATGCCGGCTTCCTTGCGCGAGGTTACCGCGGTGACGTGTGCCGCCGGATGCCCGGCCAGCAGACGCAGCAGTTCCACCCCGGTGTACCCAGTGCCACCGACAATACCCACCTTGATCATGCCCAACTCCTCGTAGCTGTAAAACAATGTCGCAAAGACGACAGTCTAAGTAGAGTAACCAGCCAACGCAACAAAACAAAAAAGCCACCTCGCGGTGGCTTTTTCGATCCAGTCCAGCAGCGGATTAACGCTTGGAGAACTGCTTGGCGCGGCGTGCTTTACGCAGACCGACTTTCTTACGCTCGACTTCACGGGCATCGCGGGTAACGAAGCCAGCGTGGGACAGAGCGGGCTTCAGCTCGGCGCTGAAGTCGATCAGGGCACGGGTGATGCCATGACGGATGGCGCCGGCCTGGCCGGTTTCGCCGCCACCAACCACGTTCACCTTGATGTCGAACGACTCGAGGTGCTCGGTCAGAGCCAGCGGCTGGCGGATCACCATGCGGCCGGTTTCGCGGGCGAAGTACTCGTCAACCGGCTTGCCGTTGACGATGATCTGGCCGGAACCCTTTTGCATGAATACACGCGCTACCGAGCTCTTGCGACGGCCGGTACCGTAGTAATATTTACCGTTCATCTTTTGCCTCTAAATCAGAATTCCAGCACTTTCGGCTGCTGAGCAGTGTGCGGATGTTCGCTACCGGCGTATACCTTGAGCTTCTTGATCATGGCGTAACCCAGCGGACCCTTCGGCAGCATACCCTTGACGGCTTTTTCCAGAACACGTTCCGGGAACTGGTTTTGCAGTTCGGTGAAGGAACGCTCTTTGATACCGCCCGGATAGCCGGTGTGACGGTAGTATTTCTTGTCGAGTGCCTTGGCACCGGTAACACGCAGCTTGTCGACGTTAACGACTACGATGTAGTCGCCGGTATCAACGTGCGGGGTGAATTCCGGCTTGTGCTTGCCACGCAGACGGCGGGCAACTTCGGCCGCGAGGCGACCCAGCACCTTGTCCGAGGCATCGACCACGTACCACTCGCGCTTTACTTCATGCGGCTTGGCAGAAAAGGTCTTCATGGAGCTCTTCCATCGTAAATTCTTGAAAGTTCCGGATTCTATTACAGTGCCTGGGGACTGTCAAACCCTTGTGCGGCAACAGAAAAGGCGGGGTGAGGCGAGCTCGGAAAAGTGTTGTAACGGGTGTCTCAAAGCACCAGAAATGCCACCTGGGGCTTGTGCAAAAGGCAAAAAAAAAGCGCAACCGTTAGATTGCGCCAAGTTCCACCTAAGAAGGAGGATGGAGGAGACAACACCAAAACGCACACGTTGCATGTAACGTCCTGATGCAGTACCGATTATCGGCACATGTGATCGATTACGCAAGTATTTTTTGTGCAGTGCAGTATAAATTTGCAACTGACGCCTGAATCACACTCGCCTAGCCTCAAGAATTCCTTGCAAATCAAGAACATGAGACAGAACACGGTTGATGTCGTTGACCTGCCGCACCTCGACGGTGAAACGCATCCGCGCCTTGAGATCCTTGGAGAGCGTGTTCACAGCAATGACATTGAGCTTTTCCCGCGACAAGACGTCAGAAATATCGCGCAACAGGCCGTTGCGATCATGCGCGATCACTTCTATGTCGATCGGGAACACGCTGGTCTTCTGCTCGCCCCAGTCGGCGGCGATCAGGCGCTCGGGGGCGTCCGCCGACAGCCGCTTGAGCGTGAGGCAATTGGCGCGGTGGATGGAGATTCCGCGCCCCTTGGTGACGAAGCCGACCACGGCGTCGGGCGGCGCCGGCTTGCAGCAGCGCGCCAGCTGCGTCATCAGGTTATCGATGCCTTCGATCAGGATGCCGCCGGCGTTGTGCCCGCCCTTGCTGCGCTTGACCAGGTCTTCCGGGGCGATGTCCGGCGGTGGCGGCGGGGCGAAGCTCTCGATCGCCTGGGCGACCGAGCGGATCGACAGCTCGCCGTGGCCGAGCGCGCCGTAGAGCTCGTCCATGCGCGCAAAACCGAGTTTTTCGGCGAGCGCGGCCAGGTTGGGTTGCAGGTTGGGGTGGCGCGCCAGCTCTTTCTCGAACAGCTGTCGCCCGCTCTCGCGCACCGCGTCGGCGTTCTGCAGCCGGATGTGCTGGCGGATCTTGGCGATGGCGCGATGGCTCTTGACCCAGCCTTCGTGCAGCCAGTTGACGCTGGGGCCGCCTTCCTTGGCCGCCAGGATCTCGACGCGCTGGCCGTTCTGCAGCGGCGTGGACAGCGGCACGATCTGCCCTTCCACCTTGGCACCGCGGCAGCGATGGCCGAGGTCGGTATGGATGGCGTAGGCGAAGTCGATCGCGGTGGCGCCGCTGGGCAGCGCCAGCACCCGGCCGTTGGGAGTCAGCACGTAGATGGTGTCGGAGAACAGCTCGGTCTTGAAGGCGTCGGTCAGGCCGGAGCGGTCGGAGACCTCCTCGCGCCAGTCGAGCAGTTGCCGCAGCCAGGAGATTTTTTCCTCGTAGGCGGCATCGCCCTTGCCTCCTTCCTTGTAGCGCCAGTGCGCCGCGACGCCGAATTCGGCGTGTTCGTGCATGTCGAAAGTGCGGATCTGCACTTCGATGACGCGGTCTTCCGGGCCGATGACGGCGGTGTGCAGGCTGCGGTAGTCGTTGGCCTTGGGGTGCGAGATGTAGTCGTCGAACTCGCCCGGCACCGGTTGCCACATGCTGTGGATCAGGCCCAGCACGGTGTAGCAGTCCTTGACCGATTCGACCAGCACGCGCACGGCGCGGATATCGTACAGCTCGGAGAAGTCGAGGTTTTTCTTGCGCATCTTTTTCCAGATGGAATAGATGTGCTTGGGCCGGCCGGCCACCTCGCCGTTGACGTCGGCGGCACGCAATTCGCCACGCAGGGTGTCGAGCACGCGCGCGATGTAATCGATGCGGCCGAGGCGGCGCTCATCGAGCAGTTTGGCGATTTTCTTGTAGTTTTCCGGTTCGATATGGCGGAATGCCAGATCTTCCAGTTCCCACTTGATCTGCCACACGCCGAGACGGTTGGCCAAGGGGGCGAACACGTCCATGGTTTCCTGGGCGATGGTGCGGCGCACCGCTTCGGGGCACTCGGTCAGGTAGTGCATGGTCTGGGTGCGCCAGGCCAGCTTGATCAGCACCACGCGGATATCGGCCACCATGGCGAGCAGCATCTTGCGCATGGTCTCGGCCTGGCGCGCGCGCTCCTCCGGGGTGTCGAGCTTGTCGATGCGGGCGATCTCGGTGAGCCGGCGCACGCGGTTGACGCCATCCACCAGCACCACAACGGTGGGGTTGAACTCGTTCGTCATCCATTCGTGCCAGTCTTCGCGGAAATCCGGCACGGCGAACAGCAGCGTGGCGACCACGGCGTCGGTCAGCAGGTCGAGGTCGGCGACGATGGCAGCGGCCGATACGGCGTGGCTGAACACGTCCTCGCCGGTCTGGGTCAGGCGCTTGCCGGCGTACAGCTCGCGCGCGCTGTTGAAGGCGCGGGCCAGCGCACTGCGGTCGGCCTCGTTTTGCGAGGCGGAAAGGTGCTCGAGCCAGCGCTGCGGATCGGCGGCACCAGCCAGGGTATCGGCTACGGAACGGACTACGGAAACCATGATTCTCTATTCTCGTGACGGCCGCTTGGCCGTCCTCTTCGTCAACATCACACGCTGAAGGTTCAGCGCTCTTCGGCCAACCTGTGCAGCAGCCGGCGCACCGGGGCCGGCACCCCGGCATCGGGAGCCTCGTCCAGCGCCAGCCAGCTGCCGTTTTCTTCCTTCGCCACGCGTCCGTCCAGAGCCTCCAGACGTAACGGCTGCGGGGTGATGATCAGCCGGAAATGCGAAAATACGTGTTCCAGCTCGGGCCAGGCCGGCAACAGGTCGCCCGGGCCGCGCTCGCGCCGCCATGCGTCGACGGCCTCGGAAGTCTCGAACTCCGGCAGCGACAGCAAGCCGCCCCAGATGCCGCTGGGCGGACGCCGTTCCAGCCAGACGCGGCCCTGGTGCACCGCCAGCAGCATCACGGTACGTCGCGTCGGCACCACTTTCTTCGGCCGGCGCGCCGGCAGTTCGGCGCAGCGCCCGTCGCGCGCGGCGACGCAGCGATCGACCATCGGACAGACGGTACAGGCCGGCTTGCTACGGGTACAGACGGTAGCGCCCAGATCCATCATGCCTTGGGTATAGGCGGTCATGCCTTGATTTGGCAGCAGCGATTCGGCCAGGACCCACAACTGCTGCTCGACCTTCTTCTCCCCGGGAAAGCCTTCGACGCCAAAGCAGCGCGTCAGCACGCGCTTGACGTTGCCGTCGAGGATGGCCTCGCGCTGGCCGAAAGCGAAGGCGGCGATCGCCGCCGCGGTGGAGCGGCCGATGCCGGGCAGACGCTCGATCTGGCTGCGTTCCTGCGGGAATTGCCCGCCGAACTCGCTCATCACCATGCCCGCGGCCTTATGCAGATTCCGTGCCCGGGTGTAGTAGCCGAGGCCGCTCCACAGGGCCAGCACGTCGTCGAGCGGCGCTGCAGCCAAACTGGCGACGTCGGGAAAACGCGCGAGAAAACGTGCGTAATACCCCAGCACCGTGCTCACCTGGGTCTGCTGCAGCATGATTTCCGACAGCCATACCCGGTAGGGATCGCTCACCTGCCACGGCAGTCCGTGCCGTCCGTGAGTTTGCTGCCAGGCGATCAGGCGCTCGGCGAAGGCGCTTTCCATGCTGCTTTTCCTGCTGAGAAACGAACCGGACATGGTACTGCAAAGCCCTGACGCGACCAAGACGCAGCGCGGCATTGGGCATGGGAATTCCAAGCGCCGCCGGGCGATCTGGCTTAAAATAGGGGATTGATTTTCACGAGATGTTCCATGTCCAGCTTCCGCTCCCGCCAACGCGCCAACGTACGCCGCGACCAGACCCACCGCGACCGCCAGGCTCAAGCCGCTCCCACGACCGGCAATGACGCCCCGGCCGGCAAGCCGCCGCGCCAGGAAGAGCGCCGGCATTTCGACCGGAAGCCGGACAGCCGGCCGCATGGCCAGGGCAAGCCGCCGCGTCGCGAAGGCGAAGGCTTCGGCCAGCAGGAGCGCCGCCAGTTCGGCGACAAGCCGCGCTTCGGCCAACCTCGTCAGCAAGGCGAGGGGCAGGAACGCCGTCCGGGTCCGCGCCGCGAGGGCGAAGGCTTCGGCCAGCAAGAACGCCGCCAATTCGGCGACAAACCGCGCTTCGGCCAACCGCGTCAGCAAGGCGAAGGGCAGGAACGCCGTCCGGGACCGCGCCACGAAGGCGAAGGCTTCGGCCAGCAGGAGCGCCGCCAGTTCGGCGACAAGCCGCGCTTCGGCCAACCTCGTCAGCAAGGCGAGGGGCAGGAACGCCGTCCGGGACCGCGCCGCGAAGGCGAAAGCTTCGGCCAACAGGAGCGCCGCCAGTTCGGCGACAAACCGCGCTTCGGCCAACCGCGCCAGCAAGGCGAGGGGCAGGAACGTCGTCCGGGACCGCGCCGCGAGGGCGAAGGCTTCGGCCAACAGGAGCGCCGCCAATTCGGCGACAAACCGCGCTTCGGCCAAGCACGCCAGCAGGGCGAGGGGCAGGAACAGGGCTTCGACCGCAACAAGCGCCATTACGGCCAGTCGCGCAAGGACAGCGCCGCATTCGGCAAGAACGAACCGCGCGACGACGCCCAGCATCCTCATTCCGGCCCATCCCGCGCCCAGGGGGAATGGCAGGAGCGTCGCCCCGCGCCGCGCCGTGAAGGTGAAAGCTTCGCCAAGCACGGCAAACGCCAAGGCGACGAGCCGCCGCGTTTCGGTCGCGACCGCTCCGATCAGCCACGCCGCCACGAAGCGGACCGCCGCCAGGAAGACGAGGCGCTGCCGTTCACGCCAAGCCCGACCGGAGCCAGAAAGCCGACCTTCATCAGCCGGCCCAAGGAGCAGGATGACCAGACCGCCAGCCCGGCTCCGCGCCGCGAAGATGATCGGCCGGCGGCGCAGGCGCGCCACGAGTCGCGCCCCCGTTACGATGCCGGTCGCAGCGAAACCGAAGCCGGTGACGACGCCCCGCTGTTCACCCCGAGCCCGACCGGTGCCAAAAAGCCCGGCTTCATCAAGCGCGCCGGCGACGCCGAAGCGCGCCCGGCGGCACGCGAAAGCCGCGCGACGCCGTTTGCCGGCGGAGTGCGTCCGGAAGGCCCGCGCCAGCCGGCACCCAGCGCCCCGCTGACGGTCGGCCGCAAGGTCCAGCTGTCGCTGTTCGCCCCCTGCCCGCGCGGCCTCGAAGAGGTGCTCGCTGGCGAACTGACGGCTCTGGGGGCGCAGCATATCCAGCCGACCGATGGTGGGGTCGGCTTCAGCGGCGACGCCAGCATGATGATGCGCGCCAACCTGCACAGCCGCACCGCCAGCCGTGTGCTGATGCTGGTAGCCGAAGGCAGCTACGCCTCCGAGCACGACGTCAACCAGCTGGCGATGCAGGTGGACTGGCCGCGCTTCTTCGACGTCAGCCGCACCATCAAGCTCAAGACCGACGGTGTCGGCTCGCAGGTGCGTAGCCTCGATTTCGTCTCGCTGACGGTGAAGGACGCCATCTGCGACCGCTTCCGCCAGTCCGGCCTCGGCCGCCCCTCGGTCGACACCCGCACCCCCGACGTGCGCGTGCAGGTGTTCCTGACCCCGGACACCGCCAAGATCTACCTCGACACCAGCGGCGAGCCGCTGTTCAAGCGCGGCTGGCGCGAGGAAACCGGCGAGGCGCCGCTGCGCGAGAACCTCGCCGCCGGCATCCTGCTGCTGGCCGGCTACGACGGCAGCCAGCCCCTTATCGACCCGATGTGCGGTAGCGGCACCTTCCTCGTGGAAGCCGCCGACATCGCGCTCCAGCGCGCGCCAGGCCGCAACCGCCGCTTCGCCTTCCAGCGTCTGCGCGACTTCGATTCGGTCGCGTGGGAAGCGCTGCAGCTCAACGCCAGGTTGGCCGAAAAGCCGCTCGCCCCGCTCGCCATCCATGGCTCGGACCGCGACGCCGCGATGACCGCCATTGCCCGTCACAACCTGCAGACGGCAGGCCTGGCCGAGGTCGTCGCTCTCAACACCGGCGAGGTGCTCGACGCCCGCCCACAGGGCGAGAACGGCCTGATCGTCAGCAACCCGCCCTACGGCGTGCGCCTCGACGAACAGGACGCGCTGGCCGCGCTCTACCCGCAGCTGGGCGACTGGCTAAAGCAGCACTTCGCCGGCTGGACCGCGTACTTCTTCACCGGCGACCTGCGCCTGGCCAAGCTGATCCGCCTCGAGGTGAAACGCCGCGTGCCGCTCTATAACGGCGCCCTGGAATGCCGCCTGTTCGCCATCCCGCTGGTGGCCGGCAGCGCGCGCCGCGACAAGGGCGACGAACACGCCGGCTGAGCCAGCCCCGCCCGCCCTCTCAACCGCCATCGTCATGCCGACATGGCGGTTTTGTTTTGGGCGGCACCCGCGCGTTGCCGGCGGCGGCGGGATGGTCTTTACTTCTAGCAGGGTGCCGCTCGTCCCGGCCGCACCGTGCTTTCACGCCAGTACCTTCCTGCCGGCGTTTCGTTCACGCCGGATGACGCACGGCAACGTATCGATGCCGATTGGGAATGGCAGCCATTCTGTTTCGTTAGGGATTTCGCCAATTAGCCGACGCTAATGTGCCTGCTACGATCGTCGTATGGTCGTGCCACACCTCACCGAGCCCCGGTCACGACCTTCACATACGATATCGTTGATTGCGACAGGGAATGACATGAAGAAACCGTTCTACACCCGTCTGTACTTCCAGGTGCTGCTGGCGATTGCCATCGGCGTCACGCTGGGTGCCGTGGCACCGGATTTCGCCGCCAAGATGAAGCCGCTGGGCGACGCCTTCGTCAAGCTGATCAAGATGATGATCGCCCCGATCATCTTCACCACCGTGGTGGTCGGCATCGCCAAGATGGGCGACATGAAGGAAGTCGGCCGCGTCGGCGGCAAGGCCTTGCTGTACTTCGAAGTGGTGACCACGCTGGCGCTGGTGATCGGCCTGGTGGTGGTCAACGTGCTCAAGCCGGGTGCCGGTCTCAACATCGACCCGTCCACGCTGGACTCGGCCGCCGTGGCCAAGTACGCCGCCGGCGCCAAGTCGATGAACACCATCGACTTCTTCATGAACATCATCCCGCATAGCGTGGTATCGGCCTTTGCCGAAGGCGATATCCTGCAGGTGCTGCTGTTCTCGGTGCTGATGGGCGCCGCGCTGTCGGCCATGGGTGAAAAGGGCAAACCGCTGGTGAGCATTCTCGATGAATTCTCCCACTCCATGTTCCACATCATCGGCATGATCATGAAGCTGGCCCCGATCGGAGCCTTCGGCGCCATGGCGTTCACCATCGGCAAGTACGGCGTGGGTTCGCTCAAGCAGCTGAGCTACCTGATGCTGTGCGTGTACCTGACCTGCGCCGCCTTCATCTTCATCGTGCTGGGCACCATTGCCAAGCTGACCGGCTTCAGCCTGTGGAAATTCCTCGCCTACATCAAGGAAGAGCTGATCCTGGTGCTGGGCACCTCGTCGTCCGAATCGGCGCTGCCGCGCATGATGACCAAGATGGAAAACCTCGGCTGCGCCAAGCCGGTGGTGGGTATGGTGATCCCGACCGGCTACTCGTTCAACCTGGACGGCACCTCGATCTACCTGACCATGGCGGCCATCTTCATCGCCCAGGCGGTGAACGTGGACCTGACGCTGGGCGAAGAGCTGGGCCTGCTGGGCGTGCTGCTGCTGACCTCCAAGGGTGCTGCAGCCGTGACCGGCGGCGGCTTCATCACGCTGGCCGCGACCCTGGCCACCCTGCACGGCAAGCTGCCGGTGGAAGGCCTGGCGCTGCTCCTGGGGGTGGACCGCTTCATGTCCGAAGCCCGCGCCATCACCAACCTGATCGGCAACGGCGTGGCCACCGTGGTGGTCGCCAAGTGGGAAAACGCGCTCGACGTGGAACGCATGAACCGCGTGCTGAACGGCGAGACCGTGGAAGAAGCCGACGAGCCGGAAGCCGTTGCGGAACAAGGGCTGGACACCGTGGTGCTGACCACCAAGCCGGGCGTCAACGCCTGAAGCAGATTCCTTGTCCGCTCAAAACCCCGTCACACGTGACGGGGTTTTTTTATTGCCGGCGGGCAGGCCCGTCGAGCGAGATCACGCCAGCTCAGGCGCGACGCAGGTTGACCAGCACGATGCCGGCAAACACCAGCAACGCGCCGACGAGAAAACGCGGGTCGAGCGGTTCACCCAGCAGCAGCACGCCGAATGCCACGCCGAACAGCGGCGTCAGGAAGGAGAAGGCCGACAGGCGCGACGCCAGGTAACGGCGCAACAGCCAGAACCAGGCAAGGAAGCTGGCAAACGCCACGATCACACCCTGAAACAGCAGGCTGGCCCAGGCGATCGGACTCATCTGCAGCGTCGCCCACTGCCCCGTGCCACCACCCAGCGCCAGCAGCAGCACCGAGGCCACGGTGAGCTGGTACAGCAAGGTCTGGGACGGAGACGCTTCGGACAGGCTGGAAGCGCGCACCACGATGGTGGTAGCGGCCCAGAGCAATCCCCCCAGCAGACCCAGCGCATCGCCCAGCAGCATGCGCCCCCACTCCCCCTGCCCGCTCAGGCCGTTGGAAAAGGCCAGCGCAATGCCGGCGAACGCCAGCCCCACCCCGCCCCACTGCGCCCGCCCCAGATGCTCGCCCTTGACGCGCCAGTGCAGGCCCAGTGCGGTAAAGATCGGCGCCGAATAAAGAAACACCACCATGTGCGAGGCACTGGTATAGATCAGCCCGACCGAGACGCACAGGAATTCGCCGGCAAACAACGCGCCTGCCACCAGCCCGGCACGAAGCCGGCCGTCGCGCAGGGAGAAGCGCTCCCGGCGCCAGCACATCAGGGCGCCCACCAACAAGGCGGCGAGCAGGGAGCGCAACCCGATCTGCATGATGGGACTGACGGCACTGGCCGCCAGTTTGACGGCCACCTGCTGCATTCCCCAGCACAGACAGAGCAGCAGCATCAATCCGGCGGCGAGGCCATCCAGCGGTTTGCGAGCGGTCGACATGGTAGTTCCGATTCTCAAAGTCATGGTCGGGGCGCGAAAGCACCGGCCCCGATGAAGATATCCCGATTGTAGCGATGGCGGTTTACAATCAAATAACGAATTTCCGACAACCCATAGGGAGTTTTGGACAATATGGCACGTCGCCGACAACTGCCGCTCCTGCTCGAACAGCTGACTCAGCCGGTATCCTTCCGCGTGGTGCACCTGGAGGGCGCCAGCGAGTACCCCCCGCACCGCCATGCAGCGGGGCAGTTCGTCTATTCGTTCAGCGGGGTGCTGGAGGTGGGGATGGCTGGGCGTCACTACCTGGCGCCCCCGCAGTACGGCATCTGGATTCCGCCACAGCTGGAACACGTGGCGAGCAACCGCTACGAGGCGAGCTACTGCTCGCTCTATCTGGAGCCGGCGCAGTGTGCCGACTTGCCACGGGAAGCGTGTACCCTGGCGATCAACCCCTTGATCCAGGCCATTCTCGACACCCTGCGGCGAGGGCAGCTGGAATACCCCCGCACCGAGCGTGAGGGGCGTCTGTTCCAGGTACTGCTCGACCAACTGGCGGAGAGCCCATGCCACGACAGCTACCTGCCGATGTCGGACGACCCGCAGCTGGGCAAGGTACTGCATGCCCTGCAGCAGCAGCCGGGGGACACGCGCTCGCTGGCAGCGTGGGCCGGCGAGGTGCACAGCACCGAGCGTACGCTGTCACGGCGCTGCCATCGCGATCTGGGGATGTCCTTCAGCGCCTGGCGGCAACGGCTTAAGGTATTGCAAGCAATTGACCTGCTGGAAGACGGGCGCCCGGTGCAGGACACCGCGCTGGAACTGGGTTATAGCAGCGCGTCGGCCTTCATCGCCATGTTCCAGCGCCTGATGGGACTGACACCCGAGGAATACCGCCGACAGTGGCGCTGAATGTAGGTCGGAAACGAAAAAGCCCGAACGATGACGTTCGGGCTTTTTCTTGAATCTGGTGGCCAATCTCGGAATCGAACCAAGGACACGCGGATTTTCAATCCGCTGCTCTACCAACTGAGCTAATTGGCCATGAAAACACAGTTTGCCGATCGTTGTTACCACAGGAAGAATCGAGTGGTGGCCAATCTCGGAATCGAACCAAGGACACGCGGATTTTCAATCCGCTGCTCTACCAACTGAGCTAATTGGCCCCGATCCGGCCAACTGCGCCGTCAGAGAGCAGCATTAAAGCAGATGCATGACATGGCCGTCAAGCCCTAATACAAGAAAATCATGCAAATGGCGATCGCATGAAAAACGGCCAGACATGGCCGCACCGGCCATTCCAATGCGCTTTGCCGCGCTCAGGCCGGCGGCGTGTCGGGCTGACGCGACGGGTGAGCGGCGGCGAAGGCCGGCAGCCGCTCCAGCGCCTCACCCACGGCGACCAGCCGTGGATACGGCGCCAGATCGACGGCGAAGCGCCGTGCGTTGAACAGCTGTGGCACCAGGCACACGTCGGCCAACGTGACATTGTCGCCGACGCAATAGCTGCCGGCCGTGTCTGCCAGCAGACGTTCCAGCGCGGCAAAGCCTTGCGTGATCCAGTGCCGGTACCATTCATTGCGCGACTCGTCTCCGACGCCGAGTTCGCCCTTGAGGTAATTCAGCACCCGCAGGTTGTTGAGCGGATGGATATCGCAGGCGATGGACTGGGCGATGGCGCGGGCGTGGGCGCGCGCCACCGGCTCCAGCGGCAGTAGCCGCGGCGTGTCGGGGTAGGCTTCGTCGAGATATTCGCAGATCGCCAAGGACTGCGTCAGCAGCACGCCGTTGTCGGACAGCGCCGGCACCAGTCCCTGCGGGTTGAGGGCCAGGTAGGCGGCGCCCTGCTGCTCGCCCTTGACCAGGCTGACCGGCGCCTGGATGTAGTCCAGCTCCTTCAGGTTGAGCGCGATGCGCACCCGGTAGGCGGCGCTGGAACGGAAATAGTCGTACAGGATGCGCTCAGTCATGCGCCACCACCGTCTGTTCGATGGCGCCGAACACGCTGGCGCCGCTGGCGTCGTGCATCTCGATGCGCACCGTGTCGCCCACCTTCATGAACGGGGTGCGCGCCTCGCCAGTGTCGATGATCTCGATCATGCGCTGCTCGGCGAGGCAGCAGCTGCCGACGCGGCGGTCGTGGTTGGAGACGGTGCCGGAGCCGACGATGGACCCGGCGCAGAGGGCGCGGGTCTTGGCGACGTGGGCCACCAGCTCGGGAAAGCCGAACTGCATCTCGACCCCGGCATCGGGCTCGCCGTAGCGCCGCCCGTTGTAGTCGACCAGCAGCGGCAGGTGCACCTTGCCGCCGTGCCAGGCTTCGCCCAGCTCGTCCGGGGTCACCGCCACCGGCGAGAAGGCGGTGGCCGGCTTGCTCTGGAAGAAGCCGAAGCCCTTGGCCAGCTCGCTCGGGATCAGGTTGCGCAGCGTGACGTCGTTGACCAGCATCAGCAGGCGGATGGCGCGGCCGCAGGCCTCGACGCCGGCACCGAGGGCCACGTCGCCGGTGATCACCGCCACCTCGCCTTCGAAGTCCAGCCCCCACGCCTCGTCGCGCAGCGGGATCGGTGCGCACGGCGGCAGGAAGTTGTCCGAGCCGCCCTGGTACATCAGCGGGTCGAGGTAGAAGCTGTCCGGCACGGTGGCGCCGCGCGCCTTGCGCACCAGCTCGACGTGGTTGAGGTAGGCGCTGCCGTCGGCCCACTGGTAGGCGCGCGGCAGCGGGCTGTGGCAGCGCGTGGGGTCGAAGGCTTCGATGCCGGCGGCCTCGCCGCGGTTGAGCGCCTGGTAGACCTGTTGCAGTTGCGGTTCGACGACGTTCCAGTCGTCGAGCGCCGCTTGCAAGGTGTCGGCGATGTGCGGCACGGTGACGGCGCGGGACAGGTCGTGGCTGACGACCATCAGCTGGCCGTCGCGGGTGTGGTTCTGATAGGTGGCGAGTTTCATCGGTGGGTTCTCGTCTTGTCTTGCTCGTTGTTCGGCCAACCTGGCTGACGGCGGGCTCCAGTTGCCGCCGCCATGGCATCGGTTCAGGTACAGGCAAACGCCGCGGGTTCTTCAGACTAGATGATGCGGCACCGCCGCGCGCGGCGCTGTACCGCTCAAACCGGGCGGGGTGGATGGCAGCGCCATCCCGACGTGTTCAGGCCTTGGGTTTCCAGCTGTCGACATAGCCGCTCCATTCCACGCCGGCCATCCCCTCGCCCTGCTCCAGCGCGTCGCGCGCGTCGATCATCACCGCCACTTCGTCGGTGAATGTCTTCGGCTCGCTCATCGCCTTGGCGAACGCCTTCGGGTGCGGGCCGTGGGTGAAGCCGGCGGGGTGGAAGGTCAGCATGCCGGGCTTGATGTTGTCGCGGCTGAAGAAGTCCCCGGCGTGGTAGAAGATCACTTCGTCGTAGTCGTCGTTGTTGTGATAGAACGGCACCTTCAGCGCGCCGGGATCGGATTCGATCGGGCGCGGCACGAAGGTGCAGATCACGAAGCGCTCGGCGACGAAGGTGCTGTGCGCCGACGGCGGCAGGTGGTAGCGGTGCGACATCAGCGGGCGGATGTCGCGCCAGTTGATGCGGCATACCGCCAGGTTGCCGTGCCAGCCGATGGCGTCGAGCGGGTTGAACGGGTAGGTCACGGTGGAGAGCGCGCCGCGGCGCTTGATCACCACCTGCCATTCGTCCTCGCTCTGCTGGGCGCGGAAGGCATCGTCGATCTGCGCCATGTCGAGCATGGCTTCGTCGAAGATGGCGTGCGGCCCGACCAGGCCCTTGTCCGGCAGCTGGTAGGCGCCGTTGGTGGCCTCGATCAGCAGCATGGTGGTGCGCGCGGCCGGTTCGATGCGCCAGCTGGTGGAGCGCGGAATCAGGAGGTAATCGCCGTCGCGGTAGCTGAGGTGGCCGTAGTCACAGAACAGCTCGCCCGAGCCCTCGTGGATGAACAGCACGTCATCGCCATCGCCGTTGCGGAACAGCGCCGGCATGGCCTGGTCCACGCTCCAGATACGGAAGTCGCAGTGGGCGTTCTTCAGCACCGACGCCGCCTCGAACGGCATGCCGCCCTGCTGCGGCAGCTCGTTCAGGTCGAAGGCGCGCGGACGCAACGGCCCTTCCCAAGCGCTCCAGGCGGTGGGCGGGTGCTTGTGGTGCAGGTGGGTGGCCGGGCCGAAGAAGCCGCTGCGGCCGACTTCGCGTTCGTAGATGCCCTCGGCCGGCAGGTCGGCGTGGGCCTGGCGCGAGACGGTGCCCTCGCGGTGCGGAAAGCTGATCCATTTGCGCATGATGCAATTCCTGTGTGGTCTGGCACGGGCTTCGGCCAACCTTCAAGGTTGGCCGAAAGGCAACGCTTGGCGGCGCGGAACGGGGACAAGGCATCGTCCCACAGGGACTCCCTGCACTCATTGCCGCGCCCCGCGGCCGGTTCGCCCCAAAAGGGTGGCAAGGCTGGGCCGTAGCGGTGGTATGGCAAGCCTCATCGGGCCGGCCTCGCAGGGCACAGCCGATTCAGTCCCTCGTTCTCAGTCGGCCTTCAGCACGCCGCGCTTGATCTGGTCTTCCTCGATCGACTCGAACAAGGCCTTGAAGTTGCCCTCGCCGAAGCCTTCGTTGCCCTTGCGCTGGATGATCTCGAAGAAGATCGGGCCGATCACCGTCTCGGTGAAGATCTGCAGCAGGATGCCGGCGCCGTCCACCGGCGCACCGTCGATCAGGATGCGGTTCTTGCGCAGCCGCTCCAGGTCTTCGCCGTGGCCCGGCACGCGCGCGTCGGTCCGGTCGTAGTAGCTGTCCGGGGTATCAAGGAAACGCGTGCCGGCGGCCTTCAGCGTTTCCACCGTGTGGTAGATGTCGTCGGTGGACAGCGCGATGTGCTGGATGCCCTCGCCGTGGTAGGCGCGCAGGAATTCCTCGATCTGGCTCTTGTCGTCGGACGACTCGTTGATCGGGATGCGGATCTTGCCGCACGGGCTGGTCATCGCACGCGACACCAGCCCGGTCAGCTTGCCCTCGATGTCGAAGTAGCGGATTTCCTTGAAGTTGCCGATGCCTTCGTAAAAGCCGGCCCACTTGTCCATGTTACCGCGCATCACGTTGTGGGTGAGGTGGTCGATCTCCTTCAGTCCCACGCCGACCGGGTGCTGGTCGACGCCCGGCAGCGGCACGAAATCGACGTCGTAGATGTTGTGCTCGGCGCCGTAGCGGTCGACGAAGTACAGGGCCGAGCCGCCGATGCCCTCGATCGCCGGGATGTTCAGTTCCATGCAGCCGATCGGGCGCTCGTACGGGTCGCCGCCGTGCGCCAGCGCATAGTCGTAGGCGCGGGCGGCATCCTTCACGCGCCAGGCCATGGCGCAGGCCGACGGCCCGTGCACCTTGCCGAACTCGCTGGCGGGCTGGGTGCGCTCGCCGTTCAGAATGAAGTTGATGTCGCCCTGGCGGAACAGCCGCACGTTCTTGCTGCGGTGGCGGGCGATCTCGGTGAAGCCCAGCGACAGGAACAGCTGGCGCAGGTGCTCCAGCTCCTCTTCCTGCGGCGCGGTGAACTCGACGAACTCGAAGCCGTCGGTGGCAAGCGGGTTGCCGGTCAGGCTTTCCATCTTCATTGCGGGTTTCTCCTCTGTTTTACTTCAGGGGCCCTCTACTGGGGCCATCCGGGTGGGTGTGGGGCAATCAGTCGCGCTCAGGCCAGACCGTTTTGTTCGGTCCAGCGCGCGAATTCGTGTTCCAGCTGATCGAAACTGTCGATCACGAACAGCTGGTCCTGCATGTGCCAGATGTCGTACGGCGTCTCGGCGACCAGGCCGATGTCGAAATCGATCTTGCGCGTCTGCTCCGACAGGCTGTAGAGCACCTCGTTGGGCGAGGACAGGATGCCGGCACCGTAGATGCGCAGGCCTTCCGGATTGCGGATCAGGCCGAACTCCACCGTGTACCAGTAGATGCGCGGCAGCCAGACGCGGCCCGGGTGCTCGCTCTCGAAGGCCTTGACGCCGGCGCGGCCGAAGCGCTCAAAGAACGAGGCGAAGCGTGGATTGGAGAGCAGCGGCGCGTGACCCAGCAGGTCGTGGAACATGTCCGGCGCCGGGGTATAGCCGATCTCCTCGGGCTTGCGGATGAAGTCGGTGGACGGGAAGATGCGCTGCGCTAGGAGCTCGAAAAATTCCTTGTCGGGGACGATGCCGTCGACCCGGGTCAGGCGCCAGCCGGTGGCCGCCTCGATACGGTCGCTGATATCGGCCAGGCGCGGGATATGCTCTTTGGGGAAGTCGATCAGCGCGAGCCCGGCCAGGAACTCGTTGCAGGCCCGCCCCGGCAGCACCGCCCACTGGTTGGCCAGCAGCGTGGCCCAGGTATGGTTCTCGATGTCGGTGTAATCCGGCACCACGGCCCGGTGAATGTCCAGCTCGGACGGCAAGGCGGACAACTTCATGTCCGCGCGCTCAAGCGCCGCATCGGCGGTGTACATGGCATGCTCTCCTCGGTAAACGCACTGCAGCGGTCTGACGCCACTGTTAAAATGCAACATGCTTCCAAGCTCATTTTAGGCAATTTGCTTCGCAATTTCCTTGCAAAGAAACCCAAAAAATACTAATAACTAAAATAAAATTTTACTATTAAGCGAAGATACGAGAACAAAATGCCAGACATGACTCTAGACAAGACAGATTTGCGCATCCTGGCGGAACTCCAGCTCAACGGCCGCCTGAGCAACGTCGAGTTGGCCGAACGCATCGCGCTCTCCCCCTCGCCGTGCCTGCGCCGCCTCAAACAGCTGGAGGAGTCCGGGGTGATCCGCCAGTACGTGGCGCTGCTCGACCCGGCACGCATCGGGCTGGGCCTGCAGGCCTTCGTGCGCGTGATGCTGGAGAAGCGCGGCAACCTGGACTTGTTCATCGATGCCGTGCAGCGCTGGCCGGAGGTCATCAACTGTTACGCCATGACCGGCGAGATGGACTACCTGCTGCAGGTCTACTTCGAGGACATGGAGCACTTCTCGCGCTTCGTGATGGACCAGCTGCTGCAGCAGCCGGGCATCCAGGACGTCAAGTCGAGCTTCGTGCTGAAGGAATTCAAGCGCACCGCCGCCCTGCCGCTCGACCACCTGAAAGGCGGCTGAGCAGGGCGCGTCGCGGGCTCGCCGTCCGGCTGCCGCAGCCAGGCCGGCGGTGGCGTCTGACGTCGGCAGACGGACGCCAGCGCGTGGAGAGCGATTCCCCGCCCCTGCTCCGGGATGAAAAAACGGCCCCGCGGGGCCGTTTGCTTGTGAGGCGTTCAGTGCTTGTTGCTGTGCACGGTGGAGTACAGCAGCTTGTCGGTGTAGGCGATCGCCGCCGCCGACACCAGGAAGGCCAGATGCAACAGCAACTGCCACTTGATGGTGTGTTCCGGCAGCTGGCTGGCGTTGATGAAGGTCTGCAGCAGATGGATCGACGAAATGCTGATGATGGCCATCGACAGCTTCACCTTCAGCACCGAGGCGTTGACGTGATCCAGCCACTCCGGCTGATCCGGATGGTTGTCGATGCGCAGCCGCGACACGAAGGTCTCGTAGCCGCCCACCGTCACCATCAGCAGCAGGTTCGCGACCATCACCACGTCGATCAACGCCAGCACCGACAGCATGATCTCGGCTTCGGTCAACACCGGCAGATTGTGCAGCAGCTCCCACAGCGTGGACAGGAACTTCCAGGCGTACACCCCCTGCACCACGATCAGGCCGAGGTAGATCGGCAGCTACAGCCAGCGGCTCCAGAAGATCACCTGCCCGAGGCGCGATTTGCGCGCCTCGCTGGCGTGCCGGGCGTCCACCAGGGTCGAGGTCTCGTTGATCGTCGCCCCCTCACAGCCCCAGGCGTTGCCAGATGGTCGAGACGATGCCGGCCTGGTTCAGGGTGTAGAAGTGCAGGCCAGGGGCGCCGCCCGTCAGCAGGCGGTCGCACAGCTCGGTCACCACGTCGAGGCCGAGGGCACGGATCGAGGCGGTGTCGTCGTAGTAGGCCTGCATGCGCAGGCGCAACCAGCGCGGCACTTCGGCGCCGCACATGTCGGAGAAGCGGCACAGCTGGCCGAAGTTGGCGATCGGCATGATGCCCGGCACGATTGGGATGTCCACGCCGCGCGCCTGCACCTCGTCGACGAAGCGGAAGTAGGCGTCGGCGTTGAAGAAATACTGCGTCATCGCCGAATTGGCGCCGGCCTGCACCTTGCGCACGAAGTTGTTGAGGTCATCCTCGGCGGAGCGCGCCTGCGGGTGAAACTCCGGGTAGGCGGCGACTTCGATGTGAAAATGATCGCCATGCTCGGCGCGGATGAACGCCACCAGCTCGTTGGCGTAGCGGAACTCGCCGGCCTCGCCCATGCCGGACGGCAGGTCGCCGCGCAGCGCCACGATGTGGCGGATGCCGTGGCTGCGGTACTCGTTGAGAATGGCGCGGATGTTGTCGCGGGTGGAGCCGATGCACGACAGATGCGGTGCGGCGGCGTAGCCCTCGTTGCGGATCTCCAGCACCGTCCCCAGCGTGCCCTCGCGCGTGGTGCCGCCGGCGCCGAAGGTGACGGAGAAGAACTCGGGCTTGAACTGCGCCAGCTGCTGACGCGTGGTACGCAGCTTGGCGATGCTTTCCGCCGTCTTGGGCGGGAAAAACTCGAAACTGAAGGTACGCGGCTTGGTGCTCATGATCTGATCTCTGTCGCCGCCCCGTGCCAAGGTTGGCCGAAGCGGTCGTTATTCCCGGATAGTTTCGTTTGCTGCCATGGCAAGTCTATTTCACTCGGCGGCCCAGCCCAAGTAAGGCTCGTTCGGTGCCGGCCACGGCGGGTGGCGGACGTCACCAGCCCGGGCTCGGGCAGCGGCTGCGGCAATAGACTCACGGCACTAGACGAGAAAGGCGGGCTGCCCTGCCCGCCCTTCATCGTCCCGACATCAATAGCGATAGTGCGCCGGCTTGTACGGGCCTTCCTTCGGCACGCTGATGTAGTCGGCCTGCTGCTGGGTCAGCTCGGTCAGCTTGACGCCGATGCGCTCCAGATGCAGGCGCGCCACCTTCTCGTCCAGGTGCTTCGGCAGCACGTAGACCTCTTTGCCGTACTTCTCGCCGTGCTGGAAGATTTCCATCTGCGCCAACACCTGGTTGGTGAAGCTGTTCGACATCACGAAGCTCGGGTGGCCGGTGGCGCACCCCAGGTTCACCAGGCGGCCTTCGGCCAGCAGGATGATGCGGCGGCCATCCGGGAAGATGATGTGGTCGACCTGCGGCTTGATGTTCTCCCACTGGTACTGGCGCAAGCTGGCGACTTCGATCTCGCTGTCGAAGTGGCCGATGTTGCAGACGATGGCGTTGTTGCGCATCTTCACCAGATGATCGTGGGTGATCACGCCGACGTTACCGGTGGTGGTGACGAAGATGTCACCCTGGTTGCACACGTCGTCCATGGTCACCACGCGGTAGCCTTCCATCGCCGCCTGCAGCGCGCAGATCGGGTCGATCTCGGTCACCCACACGGTGGCGCCGAGGCCGCGCAAGCTCTGCGCGCAGCCCTTGCCCACATCGCCGTAGCCCAGCACCACGGCGATCTTGCCGGCGATCATCACGTCGGTGGCGCGCTTGATGCCGTCCACCAGCGACTCGCGGCAGCCGTACAGGTTGTCGAACTTGGACTTGGTCACCGAGTCGTTGACGTTGAACGCCGGGAACGGCAGGCGGCCTTCCTTCTGCAGCTGGTACAGGCGATGCACGCCGGTGGTGGTCTCCTCGGTCACGCCCTTGATGTGCTTGAGGCGCTTGGAGTACCAGTTGGCATCCTGTTCCAGATAACGGGCGATGGCGGCGTACAGCGCGACTTCTTCCTCGTTGGTCGGCTTGGCGATCAGCGAGCGGTCGCTTTCGGCGCGCGCGCCCAGCATCAACAGCAGCGTGGCGTCACCGCCGTCGTCGAGGATCATGTTGGCCGGTTCGTTTTCCGGCCATTCGAAGATCTTGTGCGAGAACTCCCAGTACTCGTCGAGCGACTCGCCCTTGAAGGCGAACACCGGGATATTGGCGGCAGCGATGGCAGCGGCGGCGTGGTCCTGGGTCGAGAAGATGTTGCAGGAAGCCCAGCGCACGTCGGCACCCAGGGCCACCAGGGTCTCGATCAGCACGCCGGTCTGGATCGTCATGTGCAGCGAACCGGCGATGCGCGCGCCCTTGAGCGGCTTGCTGTCGCCGTATTCGGCGCGCAGCGCCATCAGGCCCGGCATTTCGGTCTCGGCAATCGCCAGTTCCTTGCGGCCCCAGGCGGCCTGGGCCATATCGGCAACGTAGAAATCGGTAAAGGTATCAGCCACAGCGTTCATCAAGAACTCCACGATGTGGCCGGTGGGATGCGGCTCACCCGCAAACCCGTCCGGCACGGGGTTATGAGGGTGAGCGCCGTTGATGCGGAAACCGAGCCTGGGAGGGAACAGCCTCTCGCAGCGCTCCTCGGTTTAGCCCGCCATTCTACCCGTAAAACACCCCGGCCGAACAGGGAGGCGCCGGCACTGCGGCGGCGACACCACACCCGGCAACGGGGCTAGCCGAGCAGGCAGGCCGCCAGTTCCCCCTCCTCCACGCATGAAAAAAGCGGGCACGCGGCCCGCTTTCGGCATCGGAACATCCGCTCCGGATTACAGCCCGGCGTCGGCGCGCAGCGCCGCAGCCTTGTCGGTGCGCTCCCAGGTGAATTCCGGCTCCTCGCGGCCGAAGTGGCCGTAGGCGGCGGTCTTGCCGTAGATCGGGCGCAGCAGGTCGAGCTGCTGGATGATGCCCTTCGGGCGCAGGTCGAAGTGGCGCTTGACCAGCTCGACGATCAGCTCGTTCGGCACCTTGTTGGTGCCGAAGGTGTCGACCGAGATCGAGGTCGGTTGCGCCACGCCGATGGCGTAGCTCACCTGGATCTGGCACTGGCGTGCCAGCCCGGCGGCGACGATGTTCTTCGCCACGTAGCGGCCGGCGTAGGCGGCCGAACGGTCGACCTTGGACGGGTCCTTGCCGGAGAACGCGCCACCGCCGTGCGGCGCGGCACCGCCGTAAGTATCGACGATGATCTTGCGGCCGGTCAGGCCGCAGTCGCCCTGCGGGCCGCCGATGACGAAGCGGCCGGTCGGGTTGATCAGGAAGCGGGTCTCGGCGGTCAGCATCTCCGGCGGCAGCACCGGCTTGACGATATCCTCGATCACCGCCTCGGTCAGCGCCTTGTGGTCGATGTCCGGCGCGTGCTGGGTCGACAGCACCACGGTATCGATGCGCTTGGGCAGGCCGGTCTCGGCATCGTAGACGCAGGTGATCTGACTCTTGGCGTCCGGACGCAGCCACGGCAGGCGGCCGTCCTTGCGCAGTTCGGCCTGGCGCTGCACCAGGCGGTGCGCGTAGTAAATCGGGAACGGCATCAGCGTCGGGGTTTCGTCGCAGGCGTAGCCGAACATCAGGCCCTGGTCGCCGGCACCCTGGTCGAGGTCGAGGCCCTGGCCTTCGTTGACGCCCTGTGCGATATCGGGCGACTGCTTGTCGTAGCCGACCAGCACGGCGCAGCCGCGGTAGTCGAAGCCCATGTCGGCGTTGTCGTAGCCGATGCGCTTGACGGTCTCGCGCGCGATCTTGATGTAGTCGACGTTGGCGGCCGTGGTGATCTCGCCCGCCAGCACCACCAGGCCGGTGTTCACCAGCGTTTCGGCCGCAACGCGTGCATGCTTGTCTTCGCGCAGGATGGCGTCGAGGATGGCGTCGGAGATCTGGTCGGCTACTTTGTCCGGATGTCCTTCGGACACCGATTCAGAAGTAAACAGGTATTCGCTCATTGATTTTTCATTCCCGGAGAAAGCCTAAAACTGAAGGATGATAAAATAGGCCGATTCCACTTTTCATTCTGAACCCGTCATGGCAACGTTGGTCCATTTTCTGCTATCCCTCCTCGCGCGGCTGCCACTGTCGTGGCTGCAAGGGCTGGGGGCCTGCCTGGGACGGCTTACCTATCATCTGTCCCCCCGCTTCGCGGCGAGACTGGAGGAAAATCTTAGGTCAAGTCAAATCGGCAAAAGTTATCAGGTTTTCCAAGACTTAGTCAAACAATCCGCAGCCGAAACCGGCAAGGGCACGCTGGAACTGGCCATCGCCTGGTGCCGCGAGCCGGACGACATCGCCGCCATGGTACGCCACTGCAACGGTTGGGAACACGTCGAGGCCGCGCTCGCCGCCGGCCACGGCATCGTGTTCGTCACTCCGCACCTGGGCAGCTACGACATCGCCGGGCGCTACATCAGCTCGCGCCTGCCGTTCCCGCTCACCGCCATGTACCGCCCGCCCAAGCTCGCCTGGCTGGAGCCGGTGATGCAGGCCGGGCGCTCGCGCGGCAAGGGCAAGACGGCACCCGCCACCGGCGCCGGCGTGCGCGTGCTGATGAAGGCGCTGAAAGCCGGTGAAGCCACCATCATCCTGCCCGACCAGGTGCCGGGCAACGGTGAGGGGGTCTGGGCGCCGTTCTTCGGCCAACCTGCCTACACCATGACGCTGGTGCCGCGCCTGGCGCAGGTCTCCGGCGTCGAAGTGCTGCTGTTCACCGGCGAGCGCCTGCCCAAGGGAGCCGGTTTTGCGGTGCACATCGAGCCGCTGCCGGAAGCCTTCAGCGGCGACAAGGAGCAGGATGCCGCCACGCTCAACCGCGCCGTCGAAAACCTGATCCGCCGCTACCCCGCCCAGTACCTGTGGAGTTACAACCGTTACAAATGCCCCGCCGGCGTCACCCCGCCCGCCCCGCAACAAGGATAACAAGCAACAATGAAGATCGTTTTTGCCCTGCTGTGGCTGCTCCGTCTGCTGCCGATGTGGCTCATCGGCGCGCTCGCCTGGCTGCTCGGCAGTCTCGCCTACGCCTTGGCGCGCGAACGGCGCCGCGTCGGCCTGATCAACCTGCGCCTGTGCTTTCCCGACATGTCGCTGGCCGAGCGCAAGCGCCTGATCCGCCGCAACTTCCAGCACATGATTCGGCTGGCACTGGAGTACGGCGTGTGCTGGTGGAGTTCGGCCGAACGCATCCGCAAGCTGGTCACCGTGAAGAACCTGCACTACGTCACCGACCTGCGCGCCAAAGGCGAGGACGTCATCCTGTTCTACCCGCACTTCGTCGCCTTCGAGATGGGTGCCTACCGCATGAACCAGGACATCCCGCTAGTCAGCGTCTACTCGCACCAGAAAAACCGCGAACTCGATGCCCAGATCTACAAGGGCCGCCAGCGCTACGACAACTGCTACATCGTGTCGCGCCAGGAAAGCCTGCGTTCGATCATCAAGGCGATGCGCCAGGACCACGCGCCCTTCCTCTACCTGCCCGACCAGGATTTCGGCCCGCGCGACTCGCTCTTTGTGAAATTCTTCGACACCGACGCCGCCACCATCCCCGGCCTGTCGCGCATCGCCAAGCTCGCCAAGGCACACGTGGTCCCGGTCATCGCGCGCCGCGTCGGCAACCGCTTCGAGCTCGAATACTACCCGCCGTGGGAAAACTACCCGACCGACGACGTCGAAGCCGACACCCGGCGCATGAACGCCTTCCTCGAGGAACGCATCCGCGAAACACCCGACCAATATTTCTGGCTGCACAAGCGCTTCAAGACCCGCCCGGCCGGGCAGTCACGCTTCTATTGAGCCGCGCGTCCATCACGCACCAAGCCGACCCCATGGGTCGGCTTTTTTACGGCCTCGGCACTCCGTAGCACTCGATGATCCCCGAGCGGTATTCCGTCTCGACCACGACGGCGGATTGCGGGCCTATGGCCACGCTCATTGCCGCCGCCCCCGGCGAATCCGCGTTGACCGCGCGCAGCAGTCACCCCGGCCCCGCACGACGCCGCCAACGCCGAAACAGCTGTTACTCCATCGCCACCCGGCCCTTCCTGCCCGGCAGGACGGCCAGTGGAGTCGTAGCCAGAGAGCAGAAGCCAATCGCCCTCTCACCCCAGCTCGGCCCGGAAAAGAAAAAACCCGACTGCGTACAGTCGGGTTTTTCTCGGAGGCGGAACGGCTCAGCTGCGGCGCTTCTTCCAGAAGTAACGGTAGACAAAGCCCGGGAAGGCGAACACCAGGAACAAGGCCGCCGTGGTGGCGTAGAACTGCCAGTTCTGGCTGTGCACCGGCATCTGGCGGCCTTCCAGGAAACGGGCCAGCAGGCCGACCAGGAAGAACAGCACCACCAGCTCAAGTAGCCGCCAGCCGGCATGCTTGGACTCGACCTTGATCACGCCGGCAATGTGCGGCATGAAAAAGGGCAGATTGGCTGCCAGCACGGCAACCAGCAATACGGTGGCGACGCTGCTCTCCACGATGACTCCTTACAGGACGGTCAGCGACTGCTTCATCGCCTCGACGCAGATTTCGATCAGGCGCTCCGGGAGCACGCCCAGCACCAGCAGGGCCAGGGCGTTGAGCGACAGCACCAGCTGCATGTCGCCACGCACCACGATCGGGCTCGTATCCTGTACCTCGTCGAAGTACATGTGCTTAACCACGCGCAGGTAATAGAAGGCGCCGATCAGCGACATCGCCACGGCGAACACCGCGAGCTTGACCAGACCGATATCGACGATGGCCTTGATCACCGCGAACTTGGCGTAGAAGCCCACCAGCGGCGGAATACCGGCCAGCGAGAACATTGTCAGCAGCATCAGGGCGGCGTACCAGCTGTTGCGGCTGTTCAGCCCCTTCAGGTCTTCCAGTTTGTCGCACTCGAAGCCGGCGCGCGACAGCGCCATGATCACGCCGAAGGAAGCCAGTGTGGTCAGCACATAGGTGACAGCGTAGAACAGCGCCGAAGAATAGCCCTGTTCGTTGCCGGCCAGGAGGCCCAGCAGCAGGAAACCCATGTGCGAGATGGTCGAATAGGCCAGCATGCGCTTGAGATTGGTCTGCGCGATGGCGGTGATGTTGCCGATCGCCATCGACAGCACGGCCATGATCGCCAGCATGCTCTGCCAGTCGCCGGTCAACCCATCCAGACCCTGCACCAGGATGCGGAAGATGAACACGAAGGCCGCCAGCTTCGGCGCCGCGCCGATCATCAGCGTGATCGCGGTCGGCGAGCCCTGATAGACGTCCGGAATCCACATATGGAACGGTACCGCGCCCAGCTTGAACGCCAGACCCGCCACCAGGAACACCAGGCCGAACACCAGCAGCAGCTGGTTGGCCGAACCGCCGTGGATGGCCTTGGCGATGGCGGCGATTTCCAGCGTGCCGGTCGCGCCGTACACCATCGACATGCCATACAGCAGCAGACCGGAAGCCAGCGCGCCCAGCACGAAGTACTTCATGGCCGCTTCGGTCGCCGGCACCGAGTCACGCTGCAGCGCGATCAGCGCGTACAGCGACAGCGACAGCAGTTCCAAGCCCATGTACAGCGACAGGAAGTGGCTGGCGGAGACCATCACGTTCATGCCGAACAGCGCGAACAGCGCCAGGGTGAAGAACTCACCCTTGAACATGTCGCGGTCGGCGGCGTACTGGCGCGAATACACCAGGATCATCGCGGTCGCGCCGTACATCGCCAGTTTCACCAGCGAGGCCAGCGGATCGGCCACGAACATGTTGGACAAGGTGTACTGCGCGTACGGCTCGAACGTATACACCTGCAGCGCGGCCGTACCGGCCAAGGTCAGCAGACTGAGGCCGTAGGTAATGCCGCGCTTGGCATCCGAAATAAACAGATCGAGCAACAGGATGACCGACAGTGCCGAGATCAGGAAGATCTCGGGCATCACCGGTACCAGATTCAAATCAGCCCAATTCATTGTGGTTTCCTTGTGGCCTTACAGCTTGCTTTGCGCTACATGCGCGATCAGGTCGTTCACCGACAGGTGCATCTTGGAGACGAAAGCCTGCGGGTAGAGACCCATGCCCAGTACCGTGATAGCCAGGATGGCCAGCACCAGGAACTCGCGCTTGTTCACATCCTTCATCTCAGCGACGTGGCTGTTGCCGATGTCACCGAAGATCACCCGCTTGTACATCCACAGCGTGTAGGCCGCGCCGAAGATCAGCGTGGTGGCGGCCAGCGCCGCGTACCAGAAGTTCACCTGCACCGCACCCAGGATCACCATGAACTCGCCGACGAAGCCGGAGGTGGCAGGCAGACCGGAGTTGGCCATGCCGAACAGCATCATAAAGGCAGCGAAGATCGGCATCTTGTTGGCCACGCCGCCGTAGTCGGCGATGTTGCGGCTGTGCAGACGGTCGTACATCACGCCGATGCAGAAGAACATCGCGGCCGACACGAAACCGTGCGACACCATCTGCACCAGTGCGCCTTCGACGGCCCACTGGTTCATGTTGGTGCCGAGGAACATGAACATGCCCAGAGTCACGAAGCCCATGTGCGAAATCGACGAGTACGCCACCAGCTTCTTCATGTCGGACTGCACCAGCGCCACCAGGCCGATGTACACCACTGCCACCAGCGACAGCGCCACCATCACCCAGGCCAGTTCGCGCGAAGCGTCCGGCAGGATCGGCAGGGCAAACCGCAGGAAGCCGTAGGCACCGAGCTTCAGCGTGATCGCCGCCAGCACCATCGAGCCGCCGGTCGGCGCTTCAACGTGGGCGTCCGGCAACCAGGTGTGCACCGGCCACATCGGCACCTTCACCGCGAACGACAGGAAGAAGGCGACGAACAGCAGCATCTGCACGCTCAGGGCGATCTTCATGTCGTGGAAGGCCAGGATCTCGAAGGTCTTGCCGGCGTGGAAGTACATGTAGATGAAGGCCACCAGCATCAGCAGCGAACCCAACAGGGTGTACAGGAAGAACTTCACCGACGCGTACACGCGGCGCGGACCACCCCAGACACCGATGATCAGGTACATCGGGATCAGCATCGCCTCGAAGAACACGTAGAACAGCATGGCATCGAGGGAGGCGAACGAGCCGTTGATCAGGCCAGACATGATCAGGAACGCGGCCATGTACTGCGCCACGCGCTTCTCGATCACTTCCCAGCCCGCCAGCACCACCATCAGCGTGGTGAAGCTGTTGAGCACGATGAACAGCATCGAGATGCCATCCACGCCCAGGTGGTAGTTGATGTTGAGCGCCTGGATCCACGGCCGCATTTCTTCAAACTGCATGCCGCCGTTGAGGTCGTTGAAGCCGGTATACAGCGGCAGCGACACCAGGAAGCCGGCCAGCGACCCGGCCAGGGCCAGCCAACGGGCCAGCGGTGCACGCTGGTCCCCTCCCGTTGCCAGCACCAGCAACCCGGCCACGATCGGTGTCCAGATCACCAGACTTAACAGATTAGTGAACATAGTCAAAACCTAAGTTGTTATTCAATTCCAGTGTATCGACCATCAGCGCAGGATGATCCCGGCGAACCACAGGGTCATCAGCCCCAGCACGCCGATGATCATCGTGGTGGCGTAGCTGTAGATGAAGCCGGTCTGCAGCTTGCGGGTCAGGCGGGAGAAGACGCCGACCAGCTTGGCCGTCCCGTTCACCATCAGGCCGTCGATCAGCAGCATGTCACCCACTTTCCAGAACAGGGTGCCCAGCGCGCGCGAACCTTTGGCAAACAGGTTGAAGTACAGATCGTCCAGGTAGTACTTGTTTTCCAGCACCTTGTGCACGGCGCTGAACTGCTGCTTGATGGCCGCCGGAATCTGCGGCGCCTTCAGGTAGAAGAACCAGGCCACCACCACGCCGGACAGCGCCAGCCAGAACGGCAGGGTGCTCAGCGCGTGGACCGCCATCGCCACCGGACCGTGGAATTCTTCGGCCAACTCGTGCATGCCCGGGTGCTTCAGCGCATCGATGGTGATCGCGCCCTTGAAGAAGTCGCCGAACAGCAGCGGTTCGATGGCGAAGAAGCCGATCAGCACCGACGGGATCGCCAGCGCCAGCAGCGGCAGCGTCACCACCCACGGGCTCTCGTGCGGCTTGTCGTTCGGGCCCAGGCCGTGGTGATGATCGGTCGACGGCTCCTCGTCGTCATGATCGTCGTCGTGGCCGTGGTGCGCGCCGTGGTTCTCCATCCAGCGCTCCTTGCCGTGGAACACCAGGAAGTACATGCGGAAGGAGTAGAACGCGGTCACGAACACACCGATGATCAGCGCCCAGTAGGCCACGCCGGCGAACGGCAGATGCGAGGCGGCCACGGCTTCGATGATCGAGTCCTTCGAGTAGAAGCCCGAGAAGAACGGCGTGCCGATCAGCGCCAGCGAGCCGATCAGCGAGGTGATCCAGGTGATCGGCATGTACTTGCGCAGGCCGCCCATGTTGCGCATGTCCTGGTCATGGTGCATGCCCATGATCACCGAACCGGCGCCGAGGAACAGCAGGGCCTTGAAGAAGGCGTGGGTCATGACGTGGAACATCGCGGCCGAGTAGGCGGAAGCCCCCAGCGCCACGGTCATGTAGCCCAGCTGAGACAGCGTGGAGTACGCCACCACTTTCTTGATGTCGTTCTGCACGATGCCCAGAAAGCCCATGAACAGCGCGGTAATGGTGCCGGAGATCATCACGAAGTTCAGCGCGGTATCCGACATCTCGAACAGCGGGCTCATGCGCGACACCATGAACAGACCAGCGGTCACCATGGTGGCGGCGTGAATCAGCGCCGAGATCGGGGTCGGGCCTTCCATCGAATCGGGCAGCCACACGTGCAGCGGGAACTGGGCCGATTTACCCATCGCGCCGACGAACAGCAGGATGCAGGTCACGGTCATCAGCGACCACTCGACACCTGGGAAGATCTGGATGGTCTTGTTGGCCAGCGCCGGCGCGGCGGCGAACACGTCGCTGTAATTCAGCGAGCCGCCAAAGTGTGCCAGCACCAGGCCGATGCCCAGCAGGAAGCCGAAGTCACCCACGCGGTTGACCAGGAAGGCCTTCAGGTTGGCGAAGGTCGCCGTCGGTCGCTTGAACCAGAAGCCGATCAGCAGGTAGGACACCAGGCCCACCGCTTCCCAGCCGAAGAACAACTGGATGAAGTTGTTGCTCATCACCAGCATCAGCATCGAGAAGGTGAACAGCGAGATATAGCTGAAGAAGCGCTGGTAGCCCGGGTCTTCCTGCATGTAGCCGATGGTGTAGACATGCACCATCAGCGATACACAGCTCACCACCACCATCATCATGGCGGTCAGCTTATCCACCAGGAAACCGACCGCATACTCGTGGCCACCGACGGTCAGCCAGGTGTACACCGAGCCGTTGAAGACTTCCGTCTGACCGGAGATGAAGCCGGACAGCACCTTGAGCGACAGGACCGCCGAAACGGCCACCCCCAGAATGGTCACGACGTGTGAGGCACGACGTCCAATGGCCCATCCAAACAAGCCCGCTATGAGAGACCCGGCCAGCGGCGCGAGTGCAATCAGCAGGTATAAGCTTTTCATATCCATGCTTTGTGCTTTGTAGTTTGGTATCCGGTTTGTCTTAGCCCTTGAGGCTGCCCAAGTCTTCGACGTTGATGGTCTGCAGATTGCGGAACAGCACCACCAGGATCGCCAGACCGATGGCAGACTCAGCGGCCGCCACGGTCAGGATGAAGAAGACGAAAATCTGCCCTGCCGTATCCGACAGGTAATGCGAGAACGCGATGAAGTTGAAGTTCACCGCGAGCAGCATCAGCTCGATAGCCATCAGGAGAACGATCACGTTCTTCCTGTTCAGAAAGATGCCCAGCACACTGATAGCAAACAGGATTGCGGCCAGCACCAGGAAGTGAGTCAGCGTCAGCACGTTTCCTCCCTTATGTTGTTCGGCCGTCAGGCCTGTTGATCAGCGGACTCGGCTTCAGCAACCGGTTCCGAACGTTTTACGGCAGCCATCTTCACCAGGCGCACACGGTCGTCGCGACGAACCACGACTTGATCGCCCGGATTCACGAACTTGGTGTCCTTGCGCTTGCGCATGGTCAGCGCGATCGCAGCCACCATGCCGACCAGCAGCACCACGGCGGCCAGTTCGAACGGCCACAGGTAGGTGGTATAGATCAGGCGGCCCAGTTCGCGGATGTTGCTGGCGTCAGCCGCCAGCGGCGCAGCACCCTTGTAGCTGCCGAGGCTGGCTTCCGGGCTCATCAGGATCAGCACCATCTCGCCGACCATGATCAGACCGACCGTGCCGGCCAGAGGCGCATTCTTCCAGAAGCCTTCGCGCAGCTTCTCGAAGTTGATGTCGAGCATCATCACCACGAACAGGAACAGCACCATCACCGCGCCGACATAGACCAGCACCAGCGAAATGGCGAGGAACTCCGACTCCAGCAGCAGCCAGTGGCCGGCGCTGGTAAAGAACGCCAGCACCAGATACAGCGCGGCGTGCACCGGGTTCTTGGCCGTAATGACGCGGAGCCCGGCGAAGATCAGGATCGCCGACAGCACATAAAAAACGACGGTAGGAAAACTCATCACACCCCCTTAGCGATACTTGGCATCAGCCGCCTTGCGGGCGGCAATCTCGGACTCGTACTTGTCACCGATGGCCAGCAGCATGGGCTTGGTGTAGTAGAGGTCGCCACGCTTTTCGCCGTGATACTCGAAAATGTGGGTTTCCACGATGGCATCCACCGGACAGGCCTCTTCGCAGAAGCCGCAGAAGATGCACTTGGTCAGATCGATGTCGTAGCGCGAGGTACGGCGGGTGCCGTCGTCGCGCTGCTCCGACTCGATGGTGATCGCCATCGCCGGGCAAACCGCCTCGCACAGTTTGCAGGCGATGCAGCGCTCTTCACCGTTGGCGTAGCGGCGCTGGGCGTGCAGACCACGGAAGCGAGGCGACAGCGGCGTCTTCTCTTCCGGGAACTGCACGGTAATCTTGCGTGCGAAGAAGTGACGGCCGGTCAACATCAGACCCTGCACCAACTCCACCAGCAAGAACGTTTTGAAAAAATTGCGAATCGTATCCATGCTCTTCACCTAACCCGTATCAGTTCCAGAGCGTCAACGGGCTCATCATCCACACGCCGACGACAAATACCCAAACCAGCGTGACCGGAATGAACACCTTCCAGCCCAGACGCATGATCTGGTCGTAGCGGTAACGCGGGAAGGTCGCGCGGAACCACAGGAAGCAGAACAGAACCAGCGAGATCTTCAGCGCCATCCAGATGAAGCCGGAGGCTCCGAGCACACCCCACGATGCCGGGAACGGCGACAGCCAGCCCCCCAGGAACATCAGCGAGGTCATCGCCGCGACCAGAATCATGTTGGCGTATTCGGCGAGGAAGAACACGGCAAAGGCCATGCCGGAATATTCCACGTGGAAACCAGCCACGATCTCGGACTCACCCTCGGCCACGTCGAACGGGGCACGGTTGGTCTCGGCGACACCGGAGATCAGGTAGACGATGAACAGCGGGAACAGCGGCAGCCAGTTCCACGACAGCGCCGAGCCACCGGCCACGCCATGCCCCTGCTGGTTGACGATGTCGACCAGGTTCAGGCTGCCGCTCACCATCAGCACGCCCACCAGGGCGAAGCCCATGGCGATTTCGTACGACACGATCTGTGCCGCCGAACGCAGCGCGCCCAGGAACGAATACTTCGAGTTGGCGGCCCAGCCGGCGATGATCACGCCGTACACGCCCATCGAGGTGATGGCCATGATGTACAGCAGCGAGGCGTTGGTATTCGCCAGCACCAGCTTGTCGGTGAACGGCACCACCGCCCAGGCTGCCAGCGCCGGACCGATCGACAGCACCGGCGCCAGCAGGAACAGGCCCTTGCTGGACTGGGTCGGGAGAATGATCTCCTTCAGCAGCAGCTTGATGCCGTCGGCCAGCGGTTGCAGCAGACCGAAGTAGCCGACCCGGTTCGGGCCGATACGCACCTGCATGTAACCGATCACCTTGCGTTCGGCCAACGTGAGGTAGGCCACCGCACCCATCATCGGCGCCACGATGGCGACGATCTTGAGCAGGGTCCACACGGTGAGCCCCGCCTCATTGCCAAGAATGCCTTGCAAGAACTCCATCATTTACCCCTGCTTGATCTCGATCGGGTCAAACATGCCGCCCAGTGCGATGGTGGTCGGATGCGCGGTAGCCAGGCGTACGACGCCGGCCGGCAGCGTGGCGTCGGCTTCAATCGCCACGCGCACCTGGCCCTCGCCCTGCTTCAGCACCACGACGGCGCCGGACTGCACGCCAGCGGCGTCCAGCACGCTCTGCGCTGCATGCGCCACAGGCACGGCGGCGGCACGCGTTGCCTGCAGCGACGAGGCGCGGCGGCAGATAGTATCGGCCTGGTACAGCGGCACTTCGCCGACGCGCACTAGCGCGGAGGCGGCGGGCTGCACGTTGGCCGAAACGGAGGCCAGCACGTTGTTCAGGCTCGGTGCGATATCGCCCTTGCCCTGCCATTCGGCGCGGACTTCTTCGACACTGGTGTACTCGAAGCCGGACAGGCCGAGCATGTTGCCTAGCACGCGCAGCACCTTCCATGCCGGGCGCGCTTCACCCAGCGGGCGCACCACGCCGTTGAAGGTCTGCAGGCGGCCTTCCATGTTGACGAAGGAACCGGCGGTCTCGGAGAACGGCGCGATCGGCAGCAGCACGTCGGCGTAGTCGAGCAGGCCCTCGGCCTTGAACGCGGTCAGCGCGATCACGGTCTCGGCCGACTTCATCGCGGCGACGGCGGCTTGCGGGTTGTAGCTGTCGAATTCGACTTCGGTGTTCAGCAGCACGTAGGCCTTGCGCGGCTCGGCAATCATCTGCTGGGCGTTGAGACCCGCCGATACGGCGGCACTGAAGACACCGCGCGTCGGCACGGCACCGACCAGTTCCGCGCCGACGCTGTTGGCGGCCTCCGCCGGCACGCCGAAGCGGGCGCCACTCAGACGAGCGATTTCCTGGGCCAGCGACAACAGTTCGGAGAACGCCGGATGATGCTGCGCCACGTTGCCCAGCACCACCGAAGCGGTCTCGGCGCCACACAGGCTATCGGCGATACGCTGCGCGTCGGCCGACACGGTCACCGCGGCCAGATCGATCGCGCTCTCGCCCGACTTGATCGCCACCACGGCTTTCAGCACCTGGGCCAGCGCGTTCACCAGCGCCTGCGGCGACACGATCAGCTTGGCGTTGAGCTTGGTCAGCAGTGCGTCGTCGGCAACGTGGATGACGTTGAGCTCGCTGCCCTTCTTCACCGCCTGACGCAAACGCGAGGCCAGGAGCGGCTGTTCCTGACGCTGGGTACTGCCCACCACCAGCACAGACTTGGCCGAAGCCAGCTCGACGATGCTGGAGCCCAGCCACAGCGCACCCTGCTGGGCGGCGTCGGCGCGGAAATCGGAGCGGCGCAGACGGTAGTCGACGTTGTTCACGCCGAAGCTGCGCGCCAGTTTTTGCACCATGAACAGTTCTTCGGTGGTGCTGTGCGGGCTGGCCAGCACGCCGATGGCGTCCTTGCCATGATCGCGCGACACGCCGTTCAGACCCTTGACCACGTATTCCAGTGCGGTCTGCCAGTCGGCTTCGTGCCACTTGCCGTCGTGCTTGATCATCGGCTTTTGCAGACGCTCGGCGCTGTTCAGGCCTTCGTAGGAGAAGCGGTCACGGTCGGCGATCCAGCACTCGTTGACGTCTTCGTTCTCGAGCGGCAGCACGCGCATCACCTGGTTGCCCTTGACCTGGACGATCAGGTTGGCGCCGAGGCCATCATGCGGGCTCACCGACTTGCGGCGCGACAGTTCCCAGGCGCGGGTGCTGTAACGGAACGGTTTCGAGGTCAGCGCGCCGACCGGGCACAGGTCGATGACGTTGCCGGAGATTTCCGAATCCACGGTCTTGCCGAGGAACGGCAGGATTTCCGAGAACTCACTGCGGTTGGCCATGCCGATTTCCTGGAAGCCACCGATTTCTTCGGTGAAGCGCACGCAGCGGGTGCAATGGATGCAGCGGCTCATTTCCTCGGCGGAAACCAGCGGCCCCATGTCCTTGCCCACCACCACGCGCTTCTCTTCCTGGTAGCGCGAAGCGGAATTGCCATAGCCCACGGCGAGATCCTGCAGCTGGCATTCGCCGCCCTGGTCGCAGATCGGGCAATCCAGCGGGTGGTTGATCAGCAGGAACTCCATCACCCCGGCCTGGGCCTTCTTGGCCATGTCGGAGTGAGTGTGCACCTTCATGCCGTCCGTCACCGGGGTGGCACAGGCCGGCAGCGGCTTGGGAGCCTTCTCTACCTCGACCAGGCACATGCGGCAGTTGGCCGCGATGGAGAGTTTCTTGTGGTAACAAAAGTGAGGGATGTACGTGCCCATCGAGTGGGCCGCATCCATGACGGTGCTACCCTGCGGGACCGTCAGTTTCTTACCGTCGATTTCAATTTCTAGCATCGCTCAACACCATTTGTGGTCCACCAAGGTCTTTCCGTGTTCGATCGCGTATTCGAACTCGTGACGGAAATGCTTGGTGAAACTACGAACCGGGAACACCGCGGCATCGGCCAGGGCGCAGATGGTGCGGCCCGCCATGTTGTTGCCAACGGAATCCAGAAGCTCCAGATCGCCCGGACGGCCTTCGCCGTTGGCGATGCGATGGATCACGCGATAGAGCCAGCCAGTGCCTTCACGGCACGGCGTGCACTGACCGCAGGACTCTTCGTGATAGAAGTAGGCCAGACGCTCCAGCGCCTTGATCATGCACACATCTTCGTTCATCACGATCACGGCACCGGAGCCCAGCATGGAGCCGGCCTTGCTGATGCTGTCGTAATCCATGGTGCAGCTCATCATGATCTCGGCCGGCAGAATCGGCGCGGACGAACCGCCCGGGATCACCGCCTTGAGCTTCTTGCCGTCCCTCATGCCGCCGGCCATTTCCAGCAGCGTCGAGAACGGGGTGCCCAGCGGAATCTCGTAGTTGCCCGGACGATTGACGTGACCGGAGACCGAGAACAGCTTGGTGCCGCCGTTGTTCGGCTTGCCCGCTTCGAGGAACTTCTGCGCGCCGTCGCGGATGATGAACGGCACCGAGGCGAACGACTCGGTATTGTTGATGGTGGTCGGCTTGCCGTAGAGGCCGAAGCTGGCCGGGAACGGCGGCTTGAAGCGCGGCTGGCCTTTCTTGCCTTCCAGCGACTCCAGCAACGCGGTTTCCTCGCCGCAGATGTAGGCACCGTAGCCGTGGTGGGCGTACAGCTCGAAGCTGAAGTCGGTGCCGAGGATGTTCTGGCCGAGAAAGCCGGCCTTGCGGGCCTCTTCCAGCGCTTCTTCGAAACGCTGGTACTCGGCGAAAACCTCACCGTGGATGTAGTTGTAGCCGGCCTTGGTGCCCATCGCGTAACCGGCGATGATCATGCCTTCGATCAGCGCGTGCGGGTTGAAGCGCAGGATGTCGCGGTCCTTGAAGGTGCCCGGTTCGCCCTCGTCGGTATTGCACACGACGTATTTGTCGCCCGGGAACGAACGCGGCATGAAGCTCCACTTCAGGCCGGTCGGGAAGCCGGCACCGCCACGACCGCGCAGGCCGGAGTTCTTCACCTCGGCGATCACGTCTTCCTGCGGCAGCTTGCTGTCGAGAATCTTGCGCAGCGCCTGGTAGCCGCCACGTGCCACGTAGGCATCGAGGCGCCAGGCATCGGCGGCGGCCGTGTCCACCCCGTCGAAAATCACACCATTGACGAAGACTGCCATTATTTCAACTCCGCCAGTTTTTTATCGATAGCTTCGGGCGTCATGAAGCTGCACATGCTGTGGTTGTTCACCAGCAGCACCGGCGCGTCGCCACAGGCCCCCATGCACTCCCCTTCCAGCAGGGTGTACATGCCGTCGGTACTGGTTTCGCCGATGGCGATGCCCAGCTTGCCCGAGATGTACTCGGCCGCGTTGACGCCGCCGGACAGGGCACAGGGCAGGTTGGTACAGACGGTGATCTTGTATTTGCCCACCGGCTTCATGTCATACATGTTGTAGAAGGTGGCGACTTCGTAGGCAGCTACCGGGGGAATTTCCAGGTAGTTGGCGACGAACTCGATCACCTCTTGATTCAGGCAGCGGGCTTCCGGGGTTTCACCGGTGGAACGCCGCTCTTCCAGCGCGATGCGCAGAGCGCCCATGACGGCGGAGCGTTTCTGGTCGGCCGGATATTTGGCGACCTCGCGGTCGATCAAGGCAAGCGATTGTGCGGACAGCATCAGCGGTCAATCTCCCCAAACACGATATCCTGTGTACCGATGATCGCCACCACGTCGGCGATCATGTGGCCGCGCGACATTTCGTCCAGGGCCGCCAGATGGGCGTAACCCGGCGCGCGGATTTTGAGACGGTACGGTTTGTTGGCGCCATCCGACACCAGGTAGATGCCGAATTCACCCTTGGGGTGTTCCACCGCGGCGTAGGCTTCGCCTTCCGGCACATGCATGCCTTCGGTGAACAGCTTGAAGTGGTGGATCAGCTCTTCCATGTTGCTCTTCATGCCTTCGCGCGAAGGCGGAGCAACCTTGAAGTTGTCGGTGATGACCGGCCCCGGATTTTTCTTGAGCCAATCCACGCATTGCTTGACGATGCGGTTGGACTGGCGCATTTCCTCGATGCGCACCAGATAGCGATCGTAGCAGTCGCCATTGACGCCAACCGGGATGTCGAAATCCATACGGTCGTAGACGTCGTAGGGCTGCTTCTTGCGCAGGTCCCACTCGATACCCGAACCGCGCAGCATCGGCCCGGAGAAGCCCAGGTTCCGCGCGCGCTCCGGCGATACGACGCCGATGCCGACGGTACGCTGCTTCCAGATGCGGTTGTCGGTCAACAGGGTCTCGTACTCGTCCACGTAGGTCGGGAAACGCTGGGTGAAGGCGTCGATGAAGTCGAGCATGCTGCCCTGGCGGCCTTCGTTGAGTTTGGCCAGTTCACGTGCGTTCTTGATCTTGGAAACGGTGTACTGCGGCATCGAATCCGGCAGGTCGCGGTAGACGCCACCCGGACGGAAGTACGCCGCGTGCATGCGCGCACCGGAAACGGCCTCGTAGCAGTCCATCAGGTCCTCGCGCTCACGGAACGCGTAGAGGAACACGGTCATCGCACCGATGTCGATGGCGTGGGCCCCGATCCACAGCAGGTGGTTCAGGATACGGGTGATCTCGGCGAACATGACGCGGATGTACTGCGCCCGCTCGGGAACTTCTACCCCCAGCAGCTTCTCGATCGCCAGGCAGTAGGCATGCTCGTTGCTCATCATGGAGACGTAGTCGAGGCGGTCCATGTACGGCAGCGACTGGATGAAGGTCTTGCTTTCGGCCAACTTCTCGGTGCCGCGATGCAACAGACCGACGTGCGGGTCGGCGCGCTGGATCACTTCACCATCCAGCTCCAGCACCAGGCGCAGCACACCGTGTGCCGCCGGGTGTTGCGGACCGAAGTTGAGCGTGTAGTTGCGAATCTCAGCCACCGTAGGTCTCCTCGCGAATGATGCGCGGGGTGATTTCCCGCGGTTCGATGGTGACCGGCTGGTAGATCACCCGTTGTTGCGTCGGGTCATAGCGCATTTCGACGTAGCCGGACAGCGGGAAGTCCTTGCGGAACGGGTGGCCGACAAAGCCGTAGTCGGTCAGCAGGCGGCGCAGGTCCGGATGGCCGTCGAATACGATGCCAAAGAGGTCGAACGCTTCGCGCTCGAACCAGTTGGCGGAATTCCACACGCCGACGACGGAATTCACCACGGGGAAATCGTCTTCCGGTGCGAAAGTCTTAAGGCGGATGCGCCAGTTGTGCTTGAGGGACAGAAGATGAGAAACGACGGCAAAGCGCGGACCATCCCAGGGCTGGTCCTTGTAACTGCTGTAATCAACGCCGCACAGATCGATCAGTTGCTCGAACGACAACTCGGCGTGATCACGCAGCAGGGAGGCTACTTCGACGATGTTTTCTGCCTTGCAGACGATGGTCAGCTCATCGAGCGCCAGCGTGCTCTGGACAAGCCTGTCGCCCAGCACCTGCTCGACAACCGACTTGAGCGCTTCCATTTTGGAGGCCATGGGTTTCTACCTTAGCGGGCAATGGTGTTAGTACGTTTGATCTTGTTCTGCAGCTGGATGATGCCGTACAGCAGCGCTTCGGCAGTCGGCGGACAGCCCGGCACGTAGACATCAACAGGAACGATTCGGTCGCAGCCCCGCACCACGGAGTACGAGTAGTGGTAGTAGCCACCGCCGTTGGCACAGGAGCCCATCGAAATAACCCAGCGCGGCTCGGCCATCTGGTCGTACACCTTGCGCAGGGCGGGGGCCATCTTGTTGCACAGCGTACCGGCCACGATCATCAGGTCAGACTGGCGCGGACTCGGGCGGAACACCACGCCGAAGCGGTCAAGGTCATAACGGGCCGCACCCGCATGCATCATTTCCACCGCACAACAGGCAAGACCAAAGGTCATCGGCCACAGCGAACCGGTACGCGTATAGTTGATAAGCTTATCAGCGGTAGTGGTGATGAAACCTTTTTCGAGAATGCCTTCTACTCCCATTCCAGGGCTCCCTTTTTCCACATGTAGACGAAGCCGAGCGTCAGAACCGCAATGAACTCCACCATGACACCAAAACCGAACGCACCGAGTTCCTTCAGCACGACGGCCCAAGGAAACAGGAAGGTGATTTCGAGATCGAACAAAATGAAGAGGATGGCTACGAGGTAATAACGCACGTCGAACTTCATGCGCGCGTCTTCAAAGGCCTCGAAGCCGCACTCGTAAGGAGAGAGTTTTTCAGGATCAGGACGATTAGGAGCAACCAGCCACCCCAATAGGATGGGGCCGACACCAACCAAGAGCCCTACTATGACGAACAACAGAATGGGAAAGTAATTTTGCAGCATTTCCCGTATACCCCCAAAAAAAGGAGGTATGACCCTCCTTGGCTCGAAATAAAACAGGCCACCGGAATCCCGGTGGCCTGTTTTTTACGGTGGTGCCGACAGTGAGACTCGAACTCACACAGCTTTCGCCACTACCCCCTCAAGATAGCGTGTCTACCAATTTCACCATGTCGGCACATAACTAAACTTTTATTCCGGTATCTTCGATCCGGCAGGCTTCTGATTCGCGGCACCGCCCGGGAGTTGCGGCACTACTTTTTCAACTTGCCCACCCATCACACCCAGCTCACTAGAGGGACCAGCAGAGAGCTTGACCAAGGCGAGACAGGTCGAGAAAAACACAATAGCTGCAACAGCAGTGGTGCGACTCAGGAAGTTTGCCGAACCAGAGGCTCCAAACAAACTACCGGACGAACCTGCGCCGAACGCCGCCCCCATATCCGCACCCTTGCCGTGCTGCATCAGGACAAGAACAATAATTGTTACTGCGGATATGATATTAATTACCCAAACGAGCGTTTTTAGAATTTCCATACTATATCAATTTTCTAGCGGTTTGGCAAATCATCGAAAACGACTCTGGAACCAGGGATGCACCCCCTACCAGCGCCCCGTCAACATTATCGAGAGACAGGATTGCCATCGCATTGTCTGCTTTGACGCTGCCGCCGTAGAGGACGCGAATATTAGCAGAGCCCTTGAGCCGGCGCAAGCATTCGGCCTTTATTTCACGGTGGATTTCGTCGATCTGCTCGAGACTGGCCACCTTGCCCGTACCGATCGCCCATACCGGCTCATAGGCCACCACCACCGGCCCGCCGTCGACGCCGTCGAGCACCGACAACTGCTCGCGGATTACGGCGAGATGACGATCCGCTTCGCGCTCAGCCAGAGTCTCGCCAACGCAATATACCGGAGTGAGGCCGGCCGCGATGGCGTTGCGCAGCTTCAGACTCAGCGCCTCACTGCCTTCACCAAGATACTGACGGCGCTCGGAATGGCCTACCAACACGTAGCGGCAGCCAACGTCAGCCAGCATGTTGGCCGAGCTTTCTCCGGTAAAGGCACCGTCTTCGGCGAAGCGACTGACGTCCTGGGCCGCCAGCACCAGGCCCTGCCCGCCAAGCAAGGATTCGACCGACACCAGGTAGGGAGTGGGAACCGCGATGGCGACGCCGGAACGGTTGACCGACTCCGACGCCAACAATTGCGCCACCAATTGCGCGTTGAACGCATGGCGCCCATGCATTTTCCAGTTTCCAATCACCAACTTATCAGCCATAACACCCCCATATTATTTCGACGCGCATTATATCCCCGATCTAAGGAGCGTCAAATCGCCTACCGGCAGCGCCCAAAAGACAACTTGTAATATTTCTGCAAAATACGAGGACTAGGATGCGTCCATCGTCAACTGTGTCGCTCACACGGAGTAAGCATGAAACAGTCCATTCGCCTGGCCGCCTCGTTGGTTCTGACGGGGGCCGTTGTGTCCGGAACGGCTTTCGCCGCAGACATTACCGGTGCCGGCGCTACCTTCCCTTACCCGCTGTATGCAAAATGGGCCGAAGCCTACAAGGCGGCCAGCAACAACAGCATGAACTACCAGTCGATCGGTTCGGGCGGCGGCATCAAGCAGATCCAGTCGAAGACCGTTGATTTCGGTGCTTCCGACATGCCGTTGAAGCCGGAAGAACTGGCCAAGTCGGACCTGACCCAGTTCCCGACCGTGATCGGTGGCGTGGTGCCGGTGTACAACCTGCCGGGCGTGGCTGCAGGCCAGGTCAAGTTCACTGGCGCGCTGCTGGCTGAGATATTCATGGGCAAGGTCAGCAAGTGGAACGACCCGGCCATCGCCAGCCTGAACCCGGGCGTGAAGCTGCCGGATCAGAAGATCACCGTGGTGCGCCGTTCGGACGGCTCCGGCACCACCTTCATCTTCACCAACTACCTGTCCAAGGTGTCCAGCGACTGGGCCGGCAAGGTGGGTTCCAACACCGCCGTGAACTGGCCGACCGGTGTGGGCGGCAAGGGTAACGAGGGCGTGGCCAACTACGTAACCCGTATCAAGGGTGCCATCGGCTACGTCGAGTACGCCTACGCCAAGCAGAACAAGCTGTCCTACGGCCAGCTGCAGAACCAGGCTGGCGCCTATGTTGCCCCGAGCGAGGAGAGCTTCAAGGCCTCTGCCGGCAACGCCGACTGGAAGAACGCCCCGGGCTTCTACCTGATCCTGACCAACCAGCCGGGCAAGACCAGCTGGCCGATCTCCGGTGCCACCTTCATCCTGATGCACAAGAAACAGGACAAGCCGGTACAGGGTAGCGAAGCGCTGAAGTTCTTCGACTGGGCGTACAAGAACGGCGACAAGACCGCGCTGGATCTGGATTACATTCCGATGCCGGCCAACGTCAAGGCCACCATCCGCGACAGCTGGAAGCAGATCACCGACAACAGCGGCAAGGCCATCTGGAAGTAAATCGCCATATCAGACGGCGGCTGGCACAATGGGGGTTACGCCCTGCCAACGCCGGGCGATCAGGCCGGGGAGACGACTCTCCCCGGCTTTTTGTCTGGATCGAAATACATAGAGCCATACATGGAAAAGTACAATAACGAGCAGCGGATGAACCGTCAGATGATGCTCGACAAGCTGTTCCGGAACGTCACGCGAATGTTCGCGTTCCTGGTTCTGGCGCTGCTGGTCGGCATCCTGATTTCTCTCGTCATTGGCGCCCTGCCCAGCATCAAGGCCTTCGGCTGGCAGTTCTTCATGACCAGCGACTGGGACCCGGTATCCCAGAAGTTCGGCGCGCTGGTGCCGATTTACGGCACCCTGGCCACCTCGCTGATCGCCCTGTTGATCGGCGTGCCCGTCAGCTTCGGCATTGCCCTGTTCCTCACCGAACTGTGCCCGACCTGGCTCAAGCGCCCGCTGGGGATTGCCGTGGAGCTGTTGGCAGGCATTCCGTCCATCATCTACGGCATGTGGGGCTTGTTCGTGTTCGCCCCGCTGTTCGCCGACCACGTGCAGCCGATGCTGATCGACAACCTGGGCGAGCTGCCGCTGATCGGTTTCCTGTTCCAGGGCGCGCCGATGGGTATCGGCATCTTCACCGCCGGGCTGATCCTGGCGATCATGATCATTCCGTTCATCGCCTCGGTGATGCGCGACGTCTTCGAAGTCGTGCCGACCCTGCTCAAGGAATCGGCGTACGGTCTGGGCTCCACCACCTGGGAGGTGGTGCGTTACGTGGTGCTGCCCTACACCAAGACCGGCGTGGTCGGCGGCATCATGCTGGGACTCGGCCGCGCCCTGGGGGAAACCATGGCGGTGACCTTCGTGATCGGCAACTCGTCGAATTTCGCCACCGGCCTGTTCGAGCCGGGCAACTCGATTGCCTCGTCGCTGGCCAACGAATTTGCCGAGGCGAGCGGCGAACTGTACATGTCCTCGCTGATTCAACTCGGCCTGATTCTGTTCTTCATCACCTTCGTCGTGCTGGCCTGCTCCAAGATGCTGCTGCTGCGCCTGAAAAAACAGGAAGGGAAGGCATCATAATGAATGATCGTACACATATCCCTGCGGCCATCCCGTCCCCTGCGACCGAGAGCCCGGGACAGACTGGGCGCTTTGCCATGGATCCATCGATTTACCGCCGCCGCCGCCTCATCAACGCCGTCAACATGGGGGCGTCGATGATGGCGATGGTGTTTGGCCTGTTCTGGCTGTTCTGGATCCTGTGGACCCTGATCGACCAGGGCCTGGGCGGACTGTCGCTGGACGTGTTCAGCCGCAGCACGCCCCCCCCGGGCAGTGTCGGCGGCCTGGCCAACGCCATCTACGGCAGCCTGCTGATGACGCTGTTCGGCACCCTGATCGGCACCCCGATCGGCATCCTGGCCGGCATCTACCTGGCGGAGTTCGGCCAACGTGGCTGGCTGGCGCCGGCGACCCGTTTCATCAACGACATCCTGCTGTCGGCACCGTCGATCGTGATCGGCCTGTTCATCTACGAGATGTATGTGGTCAGCGTCGGCCATTTCTCCGGCTGGGCCGGGGCGCTGGCCTTGTCGATCCTGGTGATCCCGGTGGTGGTGCGCACCACCGAGAACATGCTGCGGCTGGTGCCGGGCAGCCTGCGCGAAGCCGCGGCGGCCCTGGGGGCACCGCAGTGGAAGGTAACGCTGTACGTGACGCTGCGCTCGGCCAAGGCCGGAGTGCTGACCGGCATCCTGCTGGCGGTGGCGCGCATTTCCGGCGAGACCGCGCCGCTGTTGTTCACCGCGCTGAACAACCAGTTCTGGAACAGCAATATGAACCAGCCGATGGCCAACCTGCCGATCGTGATCTTCCAGTTTGCCATGAGCCCCTACGCGGACTGGCACACCCTGGCCTGGGCCGGGTCGCTGCTGATCACCTTCAGCGTGCTGGCGCTGAACATCGTTGCCCGCTGGATGGGCAGTCAGAAAACCCAATCGCATTAAGGCTTGACGGACATGGCTGAAAACAACATCAAGCTTCAGGTCAAGAATCTGAACTTTTACTACGGCAAGTTTCACGCCCTGAAGGGCATCAACCTCGACATCGCCTCGCGCAAGGTGACCGCCTTCATCGGCCCCTCGGGCTGCGGCAAATCGACCCTGCTGCGCACCTTCAACCGCATGTTCCAGCTCTACCCCGGGCTGAACGCGGAAGGCGAGATCCTGCTCGACGGCCACAACATCCTCGGCCGCGACGTCGACATCAACCTGCTGCGCGCCAAGGTCGGCATGGTGTTCCAGAAGCCGACGCCGTTCCCGATGTCGATCTACGACAACATCACCTTCGGCGTGAAGCTGTACGAGAAGCTGTCGAAGGCGGAGATGGACGATCGCGTGGAATGGGCGCTGCGCAAGGCGGCGCTGTGGAACGAGGTGAAGGACAAGCTGAAGCAGTCGGGCAACTCGCTGTCCGGCGGCCAGCAACAGCGCCTGTGCATCGCCCGTGCCGTGGCTTCGCGTCCGGAAGTGCTGCTGCTCGACGAGCCGACCTCGGCGCTGGACCCGATCTCGACCGCCCACATCGAAGAGCTGATCCACGAACTGAAAGAGGACTACACCATCGCCATCGTGACCCACAACATGCAGCAGGCGGCGCGGGTATCCGACTACACCGCCTACATGTACCTGGGCGAAATGGTCGAGTTCGGCGATACCGATGCGATCTTCACCACGCCGAAGAAGAAGGCGACCGAGGATTACATCACCGGCAAGTTCGGCTGATTGCCGTTACCTCACGCCATTTGCCACGCCCCTGCCTGCAGGGGCGTTTTGCTTTGGGGATGCCCCGTGGCGAGACTATGACAGAATGCTGGATTTGCCGCCGTCAAGTTGGCGTGGCGCACCCGGCCTCCATTGCCACACCCGGCGTGAAAAACTTGACGTTCCCACGGCCAAAGCCAACAATTCCGCCCTTCTTTCATCTTATTGAAACTTATCATGCTGGACATCTTTTCAGGGCTGGAAACCCATGTGGCCCTGACCCTGATCCTGTCACTGGGCTTCGTTCTGGCCTTCGAATTCATCAATGGCTTCCATGACACCGCCAACGCCGTGGCGACGGTGATCTATACCCAGTCGATGAAACCGCAGGCGGCAGTCATGCTGTCGGGCATCTTCAACTTCCTCGGGGTGCTCACCGGCGGTCTGGCCGTGGCCTACGCCATCGTCAACCTGTTGCCGGTGGACCTGCTGGTGGCGGTCAACTCGAACCGCGGCATGGTGATGGTGTTCTCGCTGCTGGCCTCGGCCATCATCTGGAACCTCGGCACCTGGTATTTCGGCATCCCCTCCTCCAGTTCGCACACCCTGATCGGCTCGATCCTCGGCATCGGCATCGGCAACTCGCTGATCAACGGCACCGACGTCAGCACCGGCATCAATTGGGGCAAGGCGATCGACGTCGGCATGTCGCTGCTGTTTTCGCCGCTGTTCGGCGCCGGCCTGGCCGGCCTGCTGCTCTACCTGCTGATGAACTGGTGGCCGCGCAGCAACATCCACAAGAGCCCGTTCCAGCGCCAGCAGATCGAAGGCCGCAAGCATCCGCCGTTCTGGGCGCGCTTCATGCTGATCGTGTCGTCGATGGGGCTGAGCTTCTCGCACGGCTCGAACGATGGTCAGAAGGGCGTCGGCCTGGTGATGCTGGTGCTGATCGGCATCGTGCCGGCGCAGTTCGTGGTTAACCTGGACAGCGACCCGATCCAGATAGAACACACCAAGATCGCCGCGCTGCAGCTCAAGGAGCTGTACCAGCGCAACGAAGCGGCAATCGTGGCGCAGTACCCGGCCTCCGCCAAGCCGACGCAGGCGTTCAGCTGCAGCCCGGCGGCCACGCAACAGTACGCCGGCACGCTGCTGTCGGCGATCGGCGAGGCCCGTAGCTTCCAGCAGTTGCCGGAAAGCCAGCGCTGGACCATCCGTACCCAGCTGATCTGCCTGGCCGACAGCGCCAAGAAGATCGCCAAGATCGCCAGCATCGGCGACGTCGAGAAGAAACAGCTCAAGGGCATCCAGCGCGACCTGACGGTCACCACCGAGTACGCCCCGATGTGGGTGATCGCTGCAGTGGCGCTGGCCATGGGCATCGGTACCATGGTGGGCTGGAAGCGCGTCGCGCTGACCGTGGGCGAGAAGATCGGCAAGAAGGACATGACCTATTCGCAGGGGATGTCGGCGCAGATCGTCACCGGCGTGGCGATCGGCCTGGCCAGCTTGGTGGGGGCCCCGGCCTCGACCACCCACGTGCTGTCGAGCGCGGTGGCGGGCACCATGGTGGTAGGCCGTTCCGGCCTGCAGCTGTCGACGCTGAAAAGCATCCTGATGGCGTGGGTTCTGACGCTGCCGGTATGCATCGGGCTGTCGATCGGCTTCTACTACCTGGGCGTGCATCTGTTCGTCTGAGCGTTGCCGCAGGACAAGACCAGGGCCGCTATAAGCGGCCCTTTTTTCATGCCTTGAGGAAGTGTTCGCGCCCGGCCAGCCAACGCGTGAGATGGGCCGCGGCTTCGTTCGGCCAACGTTTGAGCAGTTCGGGGGCCAGCTGCTTGGCCGCTTCCAGCAGTTCGATATCCTGCTCCAGGTCGGCGAAGCGCAGCATCGGCAGGCCGCTCTGGCGCGCGCCGAGGAATTCGCCGGGCCCGCGGATGTTGAGGTCCTGGCGCGCGATCTCGAAACCGTCGGTGTTCTCGTAGATCACCTTGAGCCGCGCCTTGGCCAGTTCCGACAGCGGGGTATCGAACATCAGCACGCAGGCGCTCTTGGCGGCGCCGCGTCCGACGCGGCCGCGCAGCTGGTGCAGTTGCGCCAAGCCCATGCGTTCGGCGTGCTCGATCACCATCAGGCTGGCGTTGGGCACGTCGACGCCGACCTCGATCACCGTAGTAGCCACCAGCACCTGCAGCTCGTTGGCGGCAAACGCCGCCATCACCGCCGCCTTTTCTGCCGGTTTCATGCGGCCGTGCACCAGGCCGACACCCCATTGCGGCAGGTCTTCGGCCAACTGGGCGTGGGTGTCGACCGCGGTCTGCAGCTGCAGCGTTTCCGATTCCTCGATCAGCGGGCACACCCAGTAGGCCTGCTGGCCGCCGCTGCAGGTGCGGTCGACGTAGGTCACCACCTCGTCGCGACGCGCGCTGTTGATCAGCTTGGTGACGATCGGGGTGCGCCCCGGCGGCAATTCGTCGATCACCGAGACGTCGAGGTCGGCGTAGAAGCTCATCGCCAGGGTGCGCGGGATCGGCGTGGCCGACATCATCAGCTGGTGCGGCTCGCCACCCTTGCCCTGCAGCGCCAGGCGCTGGCCGACGCCGAAGCGGTGTTGCTCGTCGACGATGGACAGGCCCAGATTGTCGAACACCACCTCGTCCTGGAACAACGCATGGGTGCCGATCACCAGCCGCGCCTGACCGCTGGCGACCTGCTCCAGCGCCGCGCCCTTCTGCTTCTTGCGCAGCGAGCCGCTGAGCCAGGCCACCTCGATGCCGAGCGGCGCCAGCCAGGCGGCCAGCTTGAGGTAGTGCTGCTCGGCCAGGATCTCGGTCGGCGCCATCAGCGCGACCTGAAAGCCAGCCTCGATCGCCGCCAGCGCGCTCAGCGCCGCGACCACGGTCTTGCCGCTGCCGACGTCGCCCTGCAGCAGACGGTGCATGGGGTGGGGCTGCGCCAGATCGGCGCTGATCTCGCCCAACACCTTCTGCTGCGCCGCGGTCAGCGCGAACGGCAGGCCGGCGGACAGCGCGGCGCGCAGCCGGCCGTCGCCGGCGATCACCGGCGCCTTGCCGCGCCGCCGCGCCCGGTACGCCAGCCGCATCGACAGCTGCTGCGCCAGCAGTTCGTCGAACTTGAGGCGCTGCCAGGCCGGCAAGGCCGGGTCGGCAAGCTGGGTGGCGGAGTATTCCGGCGTCGGCGCGTGCAGCAGGCGGATGCAGTCGGCGAACGGCAGCAGCCGGTGTTGCTCGCGCACCGCCTCCGGCAGGGTGTCGCTCAGGCTCTGCGCCTTCAGTTCGGCATGGATCAGCCGGCGCAGCACCGGCTGGGTCAGGCCGTTGACGGTGGGGTAGACCGGCGTGAGGCTGTCGGCCAGCGGATCGCCCTCCAGCACCTCGCGAATCTTCGGATGCACCATCTCGTCGCCGCGAAAACCGCGCCGCACCTCGCCCAGCGCGCGCACACGCTGGCCTTGCGCCAGCTGCTTGAGATGATTGGGATAGAAATGGATGAAGCGCAGCATCAGCGTGCCGCTCTTGTCCTCGAGCTGCACCAGGAGCTGCTTGCGCGGGCGGTACTGTACTTCGTGCGCCACCACCTCGCCCTCCACCAGCACCGCCTGGCCATACGGTGCCTGGGCGATCGGGTAGAGGTGCGTCTCGTCCTCGTAGCGCAGCGGCAGATGCAGGACGAGATCGAACCGGCGGCGAATGCCCAGCTTCTCCAGCCGCTTGGCGGTAGCGGGCGCCACGGCGGGCGGCTGGCTGGCGATATCGGGAAAGGTGCTCATCACCGGCCGATTGTACCGAAAAACAAAAAGGCGGAAGACACTGCGGTGTCATCCGCCTCGGGAGGGTCTGGCTGCTGCTGGATTTAACCCCGGCAGGCGGAGCGAGCCGAGGCAGGTGGAGTGCGGCCGAAGCACAGGAACCGGGATGTAAACGGAGTACATGAGGATTCCGCATCGCGGGGCGAATTGCTGCGTGCAAATCTCCGCGATAAAGTCGCACGCACTCCGCCGGCTCTCAAGCGGCGAAGGCCCAGCCGCCGGATGTCATGCGCTTACTGGCGTTCCCACACCTGGGTGCGCCCCAGCAGCGACACGCCGAGGAAACCGCGCACCTCCAGCTTGCTGCCGCCGTCCACCAGTTTCATCTTGGCGCTGTAGACCTTGCCCGACTTGGGATCGAGTATCTCGCCGCCGTTCCAGACTTCACCGTCCTTCTTCAGGCCCCAGACGATGGTCAGGCCGTTGATTGGCTTGCCCTTGTTGGCGCCGTCGCACTTCTCGCACACGGCGTCCGGCTTGTTGAACAGCTTGACGATCCGGCCGGAGAGCTGGCCGTCGGCGCCCTCGCTGATCTGCACCAACGCCTTGGCCTGCTTGGTTTCGTCGTCGATGGTCTTCCAGGTGCCGGCGGCGCTTTGCGCCCAGGCCGCCGGTGTCAGCAGCGCGCAGGCCAGGGCCAGCAGGGTTGCTCTTGTCGCGTTTTTCATGGTGTTTTCTCCTCGTGTCAGCCCACTATTTAAACGTTGGTTTGGAGCCGTGACTCGAGGATGCCCGTGCACCGGGCCAGCGTCAAGAATCGGGTAGCTCGAACACCCCGGACGCGACAAAAATGACACGGCCGCCCACCCTCACGCGGCCCGCCGTATCGACCGACAGTTGCAGCACGTTGAGGCGGTCGATGGCATGCCCCTGCTCGATGCGCCAGGCCAGCGGATGGCGCCCGTTCAGCGCGCACCAGCCGCCCAGGTTGGCACAGGCCGAACCGGTGCCTGGATCCTCGATCACCGCGCCGTGCTGCTCGAAGAACAGCCGCACCGTGGCGACGTTGTCGCTCTCGTGCCACAGGTAGGCAACGCGGCGCCCGGGCTGGAGCGTGGCACGCTGCATGAACAACTGGGGGTCGGGGCGTGCCGCCAATACCGCCTCACGGCTGGCGAGACGCACCAGCAGCTGCTCCGTGCCGTTGTCGAGCCATTCCGGTGCGGCGACGATGTCGGCTTCGGCCAACCCGAGCATCTCGGCGGTGTCCGCCAAGCCGAGTCCGGACGGGCGCGCCGTGGCGGCGTTGGCCTGCAGCGTGAACACGCCATCGCGCTGCGTCAGCGGGATCGGTCCGGCCTCGGTTTGCAGCACGAAGTCGTCGCCGGCCCGCCCCAGCCGATGCAGCACCGCGGCGCTGCCGAGCGTGGGGTGGCCGGCGAACGGCATTTCGTAGCTTGGGGTGAAGATGCGCAGGCGTGCCGCCGCCTTACTGGAGGGGAACAAAAACACCGTTTCCGACAGGTTGAACTGGCGCGCGATGGCCTGCATGGCCGCATCGTCGAGCCCTTCGGCATCGGTGAAGACCGCCAGCGGGTTGCCGCCGAAGTGGCTTTCGGCGAACACGTTGACAAGCTGGAAGGGGAACAGGCGCATCGCGACTCCTCGGCAGGCAATGAAAATGCTTGATTAGGCCATAGCCCCTCGCCTCACGACAGATGACGCCGCCAAACAGTCTGTTCTGCGCCGGCGTCATGACGCGCTACCGCGCGGCCACTCACACAGCGGATGCTGCATTTTTTCTCATCAGTGAAATTTGTTATGATCATCCGCTGATGCGCTTGTTTTCCATTGCTTTATCGTCGTAAAACACACACCTTTCACTACTTAAAAGCCGAAAGCCATCGATCAGCGGACTGTCATGCATCAGCTCCAAAAGCGCTGCCGGCATCCTGTCCGCCCTTGCCAACCCACGATCTGCGACAGGGACCTTATGCAGCAGAAATCTTCCATCTTCAGCCGGATCATGAACGGCAGCATCGTGCTGCAGATTCTGCTCGGCATGCTGGCCGGCATGGCGCTCGCCATGACTGCGCCGGAAGCGGCCAAATCCGTTACCTTCCTCGGCAGCCTGTTCGTCAAGGCGCTGAAGGCCATCGCCCCGCTGCTGGTCTTCGTGCTGGTGGCCAGCGCCATCGCCAGCAAGAAGCAGGGGGTGCAGACCAATATGCGCCCGGTGCTGACGCTGTATCTGGTCGGCACCTTCCTGGCCGCGTTGACCGGCGTGATGGCGAGCTTCCTGTTTCCGACCCAGCTGACCCTGGCGGCGGCGGCCACCGGCACCACGCCGCCGGGCGGGATCGCCCAGGTGATCAACAACCTGGTGTTTCAGATCGTCGACAACCCGATCAACGCCATCGCCAGCGCCAACTACATCGGCATCCTGGCCTGGGCGGTAGCGCTGGGCATGACGCTGAACCATGCCAGCGACAGTACCAAGCAGATGCTGAACGAAGTCGCCGACGCGGTATCGCGCATCGTGCAGATCATCATCCGCTTCGCCCCGGTCGGCGTATTCGGCCTGGTGTCCGACACCATCGCCACCACCGGTTTTGGCGCGCTGCTGGGCTACAGCCAGCTGCTGCTGGTGCTGGTGGGCTCGATGCTGTTCATCGCGCTGGTGGTGAACCCGGTGATCGTGGCGCTGACCCTGCGCCGCAACCCGTTCCCGCTCGTGTTCACCTGCCTGCGCGAAAGCGGCGTGACCGCGTTCTTCACGCGCAGCTCGGCGGCCAACATCCCGGTCAACATGAACCTGTGCAAGAAGCTGGGCCTGAATGAAGACACCTACTCGGTATCGATTCCGCTGGGTGCCACCATCAACATGGCCGGCGCGGCGATCACCATCTCGGTGCTGAGCCTGGCGGCGGTGCACACGCTGGGCATCCATGTCGACCTTCCCACCGCGCTGCTGCTGTCGGTGGTGTCGACCGTCGCCGCCTGCGGCGCTTCCGGCGTGGCCGGCGGCTCGCTGCTGCTGATTCCGATGGCGTGCAGCCTGTTCGGCATCAGCAACGACGTGGCGATGCAAGTAGTGGCAGTCGGCTTCATCATCGGCGTGGTGCAGGACTCCGCCGAGACCGCGCTCAACAGCTCCACCGACGTACTGTTCACCGCGGCGGCCTGCCTGGCCGCCGGCGATGTGGTGGGCACGGAGCCGGAGCTGGCCAGCAACGAAGCTTGATCTCCCCGCACCATGAACAAACCCCCTGTTGTCAGCAGGGGGTTTTTTGTATGGCGGCTAACCCTGTGCAGGGCGTTGCAACAACAGCAAGCGTGCGGCCAGGCCCAGCAGCACGATGGCCAATACCCTCCCCTGCCATACCGCAAAGCCCGGCTGGCGTGTCAGCCAGCCACTGACCGATGCTGCCATACGGCCCAACAGGGCATGAAAGAGAAAGGCCGACAGCGTCAGCACTGCCCCCAGCTGGCATAGCTGCCAGCCGACATGGCCCTGCGACGCATTCACGAACTGCGGCAAGAACACCATGAAAAACAGTAGCGCCTTGGGATTGAGCAGGCTGTTGAACATGGCCATGCGCAAGATCTCGCTCTCGCGCCGTTTGGGCTGGATTGCCAGGGCCATCAGACCGCCGCTGCGCCAGGCTTTCCAGGCCAACCACAGCAGGTAAGCCGCACCGGCCAGACGCAGCGCGTCGAACAGCGGCGGCCAGGCCATCAACATCGCCGTCACCCCGCCTGCCGTGAGCAGCGTCAGCACGACATCCGCCAGCAGAATACCCAGCGCCACGGCATAACCGGCACGAGCACCCTGCAAGGTGCTGTACGACAGCAAGAACGCCATATTCGGCCCCGGAGACAGCAACAGCAGCGTCACACTCAGCAAGAACAACCCCAATGTTTCGATGCCAATCATGTCGATGTCCTATGGTGATCTGTACTGCAAATTAACACGATGCGGCCCGACAGCCCATTACCGAGAGTTGAACACTGTATTCCAGCGAGCAAAACAAAAAGCGGCCCAAAGGCCGCTTTTGTGCGCGATGCGGGAAGTGTTTATTCCAGCACCAGCACCGCGTCGGCTTCCACCTGCACACCCTTGGGCAGGCTGGCCACGCCGATGGCGGCGCGCGCCGGGAACGGCTGGCTCATGTACTGACCCATTACTTCGTTGAACACGGCGAAGTTGGACAGGTCGGTCAGGTAGGCGTTGAGCTTGACGATCTGATCGAGCGAGCCGCCGGCGGCTTCGCACACGGCCTTGAGGTTCTTGAACACCTGGTGGGCCTCGGCGGCGAAACCGCCTTCCACCACGGTCATGGTGGCCGGGTCGAGCGGAATCTGGCCCGACAGGTACACGGTGTTGCCGGCCTTGACGGCCTGCGAGTAGGCGCCGATGGCGGCCGGGGCGTTGTCGGTGTGGATGATTTCTTTTGCCATGCTTATTCTCCTTCTTTCAGAAACAGGGTTAACAGGTCGTTGAGGAAACGCTGGCCTTTCAGCGTCGGCTTGAGCGTGGTCAGGTCGCGTTCGATCAGCCCCTGTGCCTCGGCCTCGGCCAGTTCGCGCTGGATGTGCGTCAGCGGCAGGCCGGTGCGCTCGGCGAACAGGCGCAGCTCGAAGCCGTCGGTCAGGCGCAGCAAATTCATCATGAATTCGAACGGCAGGTCGGCGCGGGCGATGCGCTCGCGGCTCTGCGTCGGCCGGCCCTCGGCCACCGCCTTGAGGTAGGCCGCCGGCTGCTTGTAGCGCATCTCGCGCACGATGCTGTCGTGGGCGCTGATCTTGGAGTGCGCCCCGGCGCCGATGCCGAGGTAGTCGCCGAACTGCCAGTAGTTCAGGTTGTGGCGGCACTCGCGGCCGGGCCGTGCGAAGGCCGAGGTTTCGTAATGGCCAAAGCCGGCCTCGGCCAGGCGCGCTTCCAGCGCCTCCTGCATGTCGGCCGACAGTTCGTCGTCCGGCAGCTTGGGCGGCAGGTAGCGCGCGAACAGCGTGTTGGGTTCGATGGTGAGGTGATACGCGGAAATATGCGTGACGCCAAACGACAATGCAGTGCCCATATCCGTCAGAGCCTGCTCCAGGGTCTGGCCGGGCAGCGCGTACATCAGGTCGAGGTTGACGTTGTCGAAGTGCGTCAGCGCGATATCGACCGCGCGTCGCGCCTCGTCACCGTCGTGGATGCGTCCGAGCGCCTTGAGGTGCGCCGGGTCGAAGCTCTGGATGCCGATCGACAGGCGGTTGATGCCAGCCTCGCGGAAGCCCTTGAACTTGTCCGATTCAAAGGTGCCGGGGTTGGCTTCCATGGTGATCTCGGCATCCGGATAGAGCCGCACGCGGGCGCGGATGCCGGCCAGCAGCGTGTCCATCGCCCGCGCCGAGAACAGGCTCGGGGTGCCGCCGCCCATGAAGATGGTGTGTACCGGCCTCCCCCACACCGCCGGCAAGGCACTTTCGAGATCGGCGAGCAGCGCCGCGACGTAGGCGTCCTCGTCGAAGCCGTTCTTGGCCTCGTGCGAGTTGAAGTCGCAGTACGGGCACTTCCGCACACACCAAGGGAAGTGGAGGTACAGCGACAGCGGCGGCAGTTCGCGTAATCCGCTCAGCCCTGAAAGCGATATCTTTGTCACCGTCACTGCGCGGCCCCTCGCCGTACTTCTCGTACTGTCTCGTCTCGGCTCGCTCGGTTTCGCGATCTCGCTTCCAGTGCGTTGCGGCTTACCATTTTGTCATTCGCCTGGCTCATGCCAGCGCCTTGAGCTTGGCCATCAGCGCCTGCACAGCCTGGCCGCGGTGGCTGACGCGGTTTTTCTCGGCGGCGTCGAGTTCGGCGGCGGTGCGACCGTAGCCGGGCAGCAGGAAGTACGGATCGTAGCCGAAACCGCCCTCGCCACGCGCGCTGTCGATCACCTCGCCGTACCAGACGCCGTCGGCGACGATGGGCTGCGGGTCGTCGGCGTGACGCACCAGCACCAGCACGCAGTAATACCAAGCGCGGCGGTTGGCCTCGCCGGCCAGCTTTTCCAGCAGCAGCGCGTTGTTGCGCGCGTCCGATTTCGGTTCGCCGGCGAAGCGTGCCGACTGCACGCCGGGGGCGCCGGCCAGCGCCTCGACGCAGATGCCGGAATCGTCGGCCAGCGCCGGCAGGCCGGTGATGCGGCTGGCGTGGCGCGCCTTCTCCAGTGCGTTCTCCAGAAAGGTGTGGTGCGGTTCCGGGCACTCCGGCACGTCGAACTCGCCTTGCGGATGCACGGCAACGCCGAGTTCGGCGAACAAGGCGGAAAATTCTTTCAATTTGCCGGCGTTGTTGCTCGCCAGCACGATACGGTCGAACATGCGTTCTCCTGGAGTGAAACCTGCTACCGGCTGCGATTTAGCCATAGATACGCGCGCATCGGAAGAGAAAAATCAGGAACAGTCAATTCAGCAGAAAAATTCCTAATAATTAGAAATTATTGCTGCGTATTTGTTAATAAATGGTAATTTACGCCAAGAAAAACAAGATAGAAGCGACATAGCCCTGATGCAAAAATAACGGTCGGAGGGACGAGGGAGCCCCGCCGGCCGCTTGCCGCTCGCCATGCTTCAGTCGCGGCGGGTCGCGTCGCGCGCCGCCAGTAGCAGGCCGGCGTCGGCCCCCTTGAGCAAGGCGGCGTCGGACAGCATGCGGCGCCAGGCGCGGGCACCCGGCAGTCCCTGGTAGAGACCAAGGATATGGCGCGCGACGTGGCGCAGCTGGGTGCCGGGCTCGGCCAGACGCTGCTCGATATACGGCAGCATCACCTCGACCACGGCGTCGCGGCTGGCCTCAGTGTGGGCGTCATCGTAGAAACGCGCGTCCCAGTCCGCCATCAGCCAGGGGTTGTGGTAGGCCTCGCGCCCCACCATCACGCCGTCCACATGCTGCAAGTGACCGGCGATCTCGTCGTTGCTCTTCACCCCGCCGTTGAGCAGGATTTCGACGTCGGGAAAATCACGCTTGAGACGGTAGACGTAGTCGTATTTCAGCGGCGGGATTTCGCGGTTTTCCTTGGGCGACAAGCCCTTGAGGATGGCATTGCGGGCATGCACGATGAAGGTGGCGCAACCGGCCTCGACGATGTGGCCGACGAAGTCGCGCACGTAGCCGTAGTCTTCCACCGCGTCGATGCCGATACGGTGCTTGACGGTGACGTCGATGCCCACCGCATCGCGCATCGACTTGACGCAGTCGGCCACCAGTTGCGGCTCGGCCATCAGGCAAGCGCCGAACGCGCCCTTCTGCACCCGTTCCGAGGGACAGCCGACGTTGAGGTTGACTTCGTCGTAGCCCCATTCTTCGGCCAACCTAGCGCAGCGTGCCAGCTCGTCCGGCTCCGATCCACCCAGTTGCAGCGCTACCGGGTGCTCGCACTCGTGATAGCGCAAATGGCGCGCCACGTCGCCGTACAGCAGCGCCCCGGTGGTGACCATCTCGGTATAGAGCCAGGTGTGCCGGGTGATCTGGCGGGCGAAGAAGCGGTAGTGGCGGTCGGTCCAGTCCAGCATCGGTGCCACGGAAAGCCGCCTACTCGGTAATTTCGCCCTGCAACCTTGATTTTTCAAGGCTTCCGACTTGGTTTGGGCGTTTGATTCAAACATCATTTCACCATGATTTCACTACGATTTTGACTATTCAGTGCTAAAATATGTGCAGAAAAATGCGGTTTAGCACCGCGTTTCCGACTTTTTAGCACTGGCGGCGAAAAACGTGGCAACCATCACTAAGTATCGGAAAAGAAACGGAGAATTATCCTACTCGGCCCAAGTGCGCGTCAAACAGGACGGCAAGGTGGTGTTCTCCAAATCACGCAGCTTCCCGACCCGGGATGCCGCCGAGAGCTGGGCCAAGCGGATCGAGGTGCAGTCGGCCGAACCGGGCTTCATCGAGCGGCACAAGTTGGGGAAGGTGACGATCGGCGAGCTGCTGGAGAGGTACCGCGACGAACTGACCGAGGCAGGCCGCCTGGGGCGCAGCAAGGGCTATGTGCTCGACCTGCTGCTGCGCTCGTCGATCTCCGAGATTGCCGCGATCAACCTGACCAGCGCCGACGTGGTGGAGCACTGCAAGGTGCGGGCTGCCGCTGGTGCCGGCCCCGCGACCGTGCAGCAGGATGTGATCTACCTCCGCACGATGCTGGACCACGCCGCGCGCGCCTGGCATCTGCCGGTGTCGGTGGCGCCGGTCGATGCCGCCTCGGCTCCGGTGCGCAAGCTGGGGCTGACCGGCAAGAGCCGCAGCCGTAGCCGGCGGCCAACGGAGGAAGAGCTGGAGCTGTTGCTGGGTTGGCTGGCCAGCCGTGAGGCCGGCCACAATGCCAGCATTCCCCACCGCGATATCGTGCGCTTCGCGATCGCCAGCGCGATGCGCTTGGGCGAGATTGGCCGGATCGAGTGGGCCGACCTGAACGAGCAGCGCCGCACGGTAATGATCCGCCAGCGGAAGAGCCCGTCGAACAAGCTGACCAATGACCAGGAGGTGCCGCTGCTGGGCGAGGCGTGGGAGATCGTCGCGCGCCAGCCTCGAACAGAGGCCCGCATTTTTCCGTACAACATGGATTCGGTGTCGGCCGCATTCGAGCGAGGGTGCAAGGCGATGGGCGTGATCGATCTGCGGTTCCACGACTTGCGCCACGAGGGTGCCAGCCGGCTGTTCGAGCAGGGTTACAGCATTCAGGAGGTGGCGCTGGTCACCGGCCACCAGTCGTGGAACAACCTGAAGCGCTACACCCAGCTCAAGCCGGAGTCTCTGCACGACAAGCAGCCGCCCCGCCCTGCCCCGCCGGTGGCGCTGCCGGAGATTCCCGTCTCTGGCGCTGGCGTGTTCGTCGGACGCTGGCACTGCGAGGCCGATGTGCTGGCCGATTATGGATTGGATGCCGAGGATCTGGACGGTGGCCGGGTGCTGTTCGCAGCGAGCCACGACGGGCACGGTGCTTTCGTGCTGTTCGAGGAGGCCGGCACGTTGTACCAGGTGGTCAGTGACGGTGCCGTGCGTGATTGGCTGCCGGAGCCGACGACGGTGAACAAGGTGCGGCACCGGGCCAAGACCGGCAAGCTGGGGATGGTGAACGGGCGCAACGAGTACGGAAACGCATTGATTAATGTGCTGGCCGGAGTGGGTTCGTGAAAAAGCCCGCAGGTAGCGGGCAGGCTTGGGCTTAAATTGCGGTGAGGCGAAGAGGGCCTCTATCGCTACTCTTAAGGGCGCTCCCAGCAAATCGCATTGGATGGCTAGACGTCAGGAACAGTATAGGGACATCAAATGGATCATGCCCAGCTGAGTCGATTTCCCAGTACAGGTCTTCAAGCGTTCTGGCTGTGGCTTGCTTCCATTGCATCCTCCCGGTCTGAAACAGAAATTCTATCGAGCTGCATTCCCCGCCTCTGGCCTGCAGCCACTGTTCTATTTCTGTTGAAGGCCACCCAACCGCTCGGGTGCCAATCTTTCTGCCGGCGGGGAAGTTGCCGGTGCGCATTTGCTCGTAAATGGTTGTTTTCGACAGCCCGGTTAATTCCATCACTTCTTTTAGGCGAATGATGCGTAAATTATTCATTTCGTTATACCTTCTTGCAGTAGATAAGAACGGTCGCGTCAGAATCGGCGGGGCGCTGAACTTTCGCGTTCGACTGTGCTGTTGCACACTCAATCTGAGTCATTGGTTTGGACACGTCATGCAACAGCGTGCCGTGCCATCCGCTCACAACGGATACTATTAGGATCCACATCTCGCACCTCCTTCTTTCTGCTTCAGTCCGGCTCGGTGCTGGCGGCCGATATCAACCTGCCGTGGACGCTTGTTGTCGGGTCCAAAACGGCCTAACGGAATCATGTCGATCTCTTTCTATTGATTTCCGGACACATGCCGTGCCTGGATCATTCTGGATGGAAGCGCCCGCAGTGATTGCGGCACGATCGCCCGATTCGCAAGTTGTTCCAAGGCCAGGCTGGCCGGTCGGGTTGTTGGGGTGATTTTGGCCTGTTGAATTGCCTGTCTCCGGCTCTCGCACATGGTCGTGAAGCTGGCTCGGCGGTGGCAGCCACAAGAAACCACCTTACCTCCCGTCACCGCACCCTTCTGCATTTCCCGCTCATTGCCACAATCGCAGCGGAACAGCCAGAACTGGCGCTTTTTCGTGCCCTGTGCGGCAGATCGAACAAACGCCACAGCAACCAGTTGGCCGAAGCGTTGGCCTGTGATATCTATCGGTCTCATCCTTCTATCCTCCGAAACTCGACCACCCACACCCAGGGGTTGGCATTCCATCCACTGGCGCCCCAGCCATTGATCTTCGTCCAAAGCATCGAGTACAGCTCCTCTGGTGCGTACCAGTTGCCGCCAGTATCAAGCTCGCTTTCGCAATGCTTCACACCCTCGGCCAGCGCGTCTGCCTCGCGAATATCCTGCAGACGCTCCGCGCGCACATCGACGATTTCCAGCAGGATGCGGCTTGCCCAGCGTGGCATGAGCATGGCGCGTTGGTACTGGCTAGCACCTTTGTTGTCGTTATCTAGGGCGTGTCGGACTAAACTGCGTGCGAATGTACATGCGGTCGGTGCGTTAAAGATGCCGGGGATGTGCCATGTCTGCCGCACCCACAGCCGGTCGCCGACGGCAAATGGCGATTTGCGCCATGGGTCCCATTGTGCTGTGCCGACTCCGTTGCCAGATGGGCCATTGCCCATCCATTGGTCGCGGTGAATGCTCACTTTTGTGGTGCGATGATCTGGCTGTGGCTTGACGATGAACCTCGTCTGCGTCTTCTGTCCGGCCAGAAGGGCGCGCACCATCGGCGCGCTGAATAGGATCGGTCTCTCTTTCGCTTGGCTCACAGTGCCTCCCTCGCCTTGCGCTCTACTTCCGCCTTTCGGTCTTTCTCATCGCGGGTGTCGACGTGTTTCAGGTCGTCGAATGCTTTCAGCACCTGACCCGCGTACTGTTTTTGCTCGCGCCGTTGTTTCTCAGTTTGCAGTGGAATAATCTTCATACGCCCCTCCTGAACGTCTTGGTCATGTTGTGATTGATCGAATAACCCCGCCGGCGCAGTACATTGGCCAGTCGGGCACGGTCGTGGTGGCTGTGGGTGGCTTGGCCGAGCAGGCCGAAGTAGCTGTTTGCCGTTTCGAACAGCGCATCGCCGTCCAGGTGGGCGCCGCGCTCGATAGCCTGTCGGTAGCTGCGGCGGCGCGTGGTGTGTGACCATGGCTTGATGACCTGGCCTACGAAGTCGATGCCACGCGCCACCGGCTGCAGAATGGTTTTGCGCGGGTTGATGTGAACGTGCAGCCGCTCGAGCAGCTCCGCCAGGTGCGGCACCTTGTTGCGTGCCGAGTTGGCGCGATAGACCAGGATCGAGAGCCTGACGCACTCGTTCCGAAGGTCGTCGCCCAGCGAGCGCTTGAAGTCCCTTGGCATGCTGGCTGTCAGTTTCGTGATCAGCGCTAGCAGATCGTAGGTGACCTTGTAGATCGGGAGTTGTGTATGCAGAGCCATGCTGAATTCGAGCGCGGGCTGCGCCCGCGCTTAAAGGGTTAAAGGGTTAAATGGCTGAAGTTCTGCGGACGGCTCGCGCACGGGTCTGGATGACCTTGCGGCCGCCGTACTGGCCACCATCGTCGAAGTCCTGGTACCAGGCGTAGTCGGGCGAGTACTGCGTGCTGGTCCAGTGCCAGGCCTTCTCGAACAGCTCCGATACGTTGGCGTAGCACAGCGCAGCCTCGCGGCGGGCGGGCAGATACCAGTCGCCGTGGCCGTCGATCTCCAGCCCCGCCGCCCACTCTGCGGCCGGGTGGTCACGCCCGGAGCCGGCCAGCGCCTGCGTGTTGGCCAGGCCGTCCCATTCGCTCTTGGCGGCCGGCTCGTCCTGCTCGTAGCCGCCCCAGGCGATTTCCTTGGCGAAGCCTTCATCGCCCCTGGCCACGATCAGGTGATAGTCGGGGCCTCCGTTCTCTCCGCGCATCAGACCGGCATAGACGCCGCCCTGGCCCGGCCAGTATTCGCCGATGCGCGGGGTTTTCTGTACGGCTGGAATGGGGACCTTGGCCTGCACGAAGCTGTCGATCAGGATGCGCGTCGCCTCCTCGGCCGGGACGGTCAGGGTGGCTTTGCCCAGGGGCAGAGAGATGGTTGCTTGCTGCATGGTTGCCTCCGTGAGGTGTTAATGGCCGAGCGCTGCGCGCCCGGCTAAATGGATGAATGGATTAATTGCTGACGGGAATCTTGCGGACGGCTCGCGCACGGCCCTGGCCGTCCTTGTGGCAGTCGCCCTGGAGGCCACCGACGAAGCCCTGGAACCAGGCGTAGTAGGGCGAGTACTGCGTGCTGCTCCAGTGCCAGCAGGCCTCGAAGGCTTCCGGCTGCCCTTGTTGGAATGCCTCTACGGCGGTCTGTGCCGGGCTCTGTTCGGTGTAGGGGTAGCCCGGCGGGATGCTGGAGGCGTTGTCGCCGTCGCGGAACGAGCAGTAGTTCTCGTCGTCGGTCGGCTTCAGGTTGCGGTACGGGATTTCCAACTCGTCGCGGCTGGGCAGGTACCAGTCGGTGTAGCCGCCGATGTTCAGGCCAAGCGCCCACTTGGCCAGATCGCTGCCGGCCGCGGCCATCGCTTGAGTGTTGGCGAGCCCGTCGAAGCAGCTGCGCGCCCCTTCGATGTCTGCGCCGTACTCGCCCCACTTGCCGGTGGTCTCGCCGTCGGCCTTGGGTGCGACGATCAGCGCGAATTCCTGGGCGCCGATGCGGAAGCGGCCGGCGTAGAACCCGCCTTCGAAGGCGGTGCCAATGACGGTCGGGGTGGTTACTTTCATGTCCATGCTATGTACTCCTGAGTTTGAAGGTGCTTGCGGCTCTGCCGCCTTGGGTGTTCGTTGTCAAAATGGTTAAGCGTGCGGGAGGGCTAAGTCACACCTGACTCCGCTCCCATTGCTTGCGTGCGTCTTCGCGGGTTTCGTCGATCCACTTCGCCAGATCGTCGACGTGGACGAGGCGCGGGGCTTTTTGGCTGTCGGCCAGGCGCATGGTCGGGAACGGGAGCGTTCCGGCGGCGGCGCGTTCTTTGGCCAGTCTGGCGCTGATGCCCAGGAAGTCGGCGGCGGCCGACTCGAGCGGGATCAGCGGCTTTTCGTACTGGGCCATGAGCAGGAAGGCGGTGCGGCTCATACCTCGCCCTCCACTGGGTCGCGCATGCCGGCCATGACCAGCGCCTGGTGGCGGGGATGGCCTTCGTCGAGCAGATCGCGGTAACGGTTGTAGTCGCTGCGGCCGTTGTTGTAGCCGTGCATGTAGTACGGCTGGTCGCGGTGCTCTTCGGCGGGTTGCTGGCCGGCGTAGGCGTGCTGGTGGCCGAGGTCGTAGAAGTCGGTCACGCCGCCACTCCGCTCTGTTCGTTTCCGGTGCGCGGTTCGCGGCGCAGGGCCAGTTCGAAGCCAGCGAGGGCGACCAGGTAGCACAGGGCCGTGATCTGGAAGCCGATCAGCCAGAGGCCGCTGATCAGGGCGGTTTCGGATGCGATGTGGTAGAGCCAGTAGCCGGCCGGGCGGCTGGTGGCCGTGGCCATGGTTTTGTCGCCACCGATGGCGACCACAGCGTGGCCGAGGATGACGAGCCAGACGAGCCCGCCGAGCACGGCTTCGGCCAACGTGTTGCCGGTGGCGGCGGTGAGGATCATCGCGGCGACAGCGAGGTCGAGCGTGATGTTGGAGAGCCAGTAGGTTGTCTTGGTCATGGCGGTGGTCCTTACAGATTGAGCGGCGATGGGTTGTTCTCTCGGCCAAGCGTGGCTAGGCGCAAGGCGTCGGAGCGGTTTTTGGCCTCCCGGATGGCGTTCAGTTGGTGGGAAAGCCAAGGCGGTGCCGCCGGTCGCGACCTGAACATTTGATGAACAGCAGAGAGCATGGCTGCCATGCCAATTTCCATGCCCTTCACGGCAGCAGTCACCCTGGCTCGGCGTTCGGCACCTGGTCTTTCCATCTCGCGCAGCAGCACCGCCAGCACGTGGGCCTCGTATTCGGCGTCGTCGATAGCGACGTGCTTGGTGAGGTGCTCCGGCCACTCCGGCAGCTTGAGGTCCGGGTTGAGCTGGGTCACGTCGCCCTTGAGGGAGCGCAGGCAGCGGTTCTGCCAGTACGGCCAGCGCAGGCCGTGTTGCTGGAAGGCGTGCTGCAGGATGGCGTTGTCGAAGTCGCTGCCGTTGCCCCGGATGGGGTACGGGTGGAGCTTCAGCCAGGCGGACAGCGATTGCATGGCCAGCCAGATCGGCAGGCGGTGGCCGTCATCCTCGAAGGCCTGAATGAAAGCCTCATCGGATTGATTCAGCCACCAGTCGACGGTGTCCTGGCTGACGGTACGGCCCGGCTGACGGTGGCCGGTGTCCCACTGCAAGCGGCGATACCAGCGCGAGAGCACGGTCAGGCCGGTGTCGGTGATCTCGACCGCGATCAGGCCGGCGGTCAGGATGACGGCGGATGGCAGGGTATCCATCGTTTCGAGATCAGCGATGATGTGGCGGGTGGGTTTCATTCTTCGACCCTCTTCCAAAAGCTGTGCGGGGAGACGTAGTCGTCCGTCAGGTAGTATTCCTTGGCGACATCGCCGTCGATGAGCCGTGCCCGGGCGCCGCCCGGCTGGGAAATGGCGTGGCTGATGGCGCGCAGAATGGCCTCTGCCTGTTCTTCGCTGATGCCTTCGATGGGTTCGGGCGTTTCCTGGTGGTGGCCGCACTCCCAATCGAAAAATTCAAGTTTCATGGTTGTCTCCGGTGGTGAGAACTTCCCGAAGCCGCCGCGGCGCAGCGGCTTGAGGAAGCCGGCCCGATTGGGCCGGTGCTGGGTCAGTGCGCTGCGAGGCAGGCGTCTACCGCCTCACGGATGGCGAAGGTCACGGCCCGGCCGCGCGGGTGGCGGGCGAAGTGATCCATGTTGAGCACGCGGGTGGCGGGCACCTTGCCGCGGCTCGGGGTGGTCTTGACGACGATGCGGATGGCTTCGCGTGTGAATTGGGTCGAGCGTGTCGTGTTGTCGTCCAGCTCGTGAAGCACCGAGTCGGCACCGTGGTGCTGCATGGCGATCTGTGCCGCTACCTGGGCGGCGCTGGATTTGCCGCTGCCCTTGGCTCCGATAATCAACAGGGTTTTCATGCCAGCACCTCGCTCAGTCCGTGCAGCAGGCCGATGACGGCGGCGCCGCCGGTGACGAAGCCCGCGCCGATGACGAGGCTGCGCAGGTAGTCGGAGGCGATTTCTTTCCACATGGGTCGGGGTCCTTTCAGGCTTGGGGGGTTTCGGTGTCGACGGTGATGGCGATGGCGTCGACGGTGATCTCTTCCAGCGTCCGCGTTGCCTCGTACAGGCGCACCGCGCCGAGCGGGTTGCTGTGGTCCCACCATTCTTCGGCGATGGCCAGTTCCTGGCCGTTGCCGAGGTTGATGCGGTCCTCGGCAGCGTCGCCGGCCTCTTTGAAGTAGGCCGCCAGGCAGACCGGGATTTGCTTCCGCGCCTTGGCTTCGAGCTGGGCCAGATTTCGCTTGGCTTCGCTCAGCTCGGTCAGCAGGTCGGCGATGTCCGCGATGGCGCGGTATGCCGGGTGCTGGCGGATGGTGTTGATATCGGGGGCGTTCATTGCTGTGCTTCTCTCTGTTCGCGTCGGAATTCAATCTCGCGGCGGGCTTGGGTGCGGCGGCGGTCGGCGGGGGTGATCGCCCGTCTCAGTTGCCCCGCCAGTTCCTTGCTGCGCTGGATGGCGCGCCGCTCGAGGTAATCGGGTTGTGGGTGGAAAGCCATGTCAGCCCCGCTTGATGGCGCGAAAGACGGGCTGGCCGTTGATGAAATCGGGCGACTTGATAATCCAGCCGTCGGCTTTGAGCTGGCGGGCGTAGTCATCGGTCAGAACGAGGATGGACATGGACATGGCTGGCTCTCTTTAAACACGTTTTGTGTGATTGCATTGAACACTAATTGTGTACATCAAGTCAACACTTATTGTGTTTGCACTGTGTTTTCCCCTGTCGCGTTCAGGCGACAGTTCTCAGCGGCCGTGGTTAAATATCATTGTCATAACAGGGGGTTAGGTCATGAGAAAGGTTTTGCTGCTGTGTACCGCATTGGGATTGACGGGGTGTAGAGAGGATGTGCCGCCAGAAATTAGGGCGGCGGTGCAGTGGCAGCCATCGGGCCCGACGCTCCAGGTCAAAGCCCCAGACATCGAGGCTGCTTTGCAGGCCGGAGTCGTCACAGCCAAGTCGGGCTTGCTGACGGATGGAACTCCGCGCCGCCTGCTTTCGTTCAAGGCAGATGTAAGCATTGATATGATCGGGGCGCCGAGTAACCTATCCGAAGTCCAGATCGTCAGTAGTTATGCCAATGCAGAGCAAACAACCATGCTGTTGCGCATCGGCGCGGTCGTGTCGACTCTTGCTGTTGCCTGCCCCGAGATGGAGGCGGGAGGGACGCGTCCGAGCGTGTGGTTCAAGAATGTGATTGATGAGGCGGTTAATGAAGGGAAAAAGAAAAAGCCGCCAAAAGAAATGGTGATGTACTCCGAGCACGGCGATAAGCGCGTGCGGTTTGAGGCATGGCTTGGGTCTAAGACGATGATGATCATTATTGAGCCCAAGGCCAGACCCGCACCAAAGGCATGAATTAGTAAGACTCGGCTTCCTGGTTCAGTCCTCCCCAGGTGGCACGGTGTAGTTGTTCCGGGTCAAAGGTTGGATCGCTCAGGTCTGCCGGAAACAGAGCGGCAAGCTCTTGGGCCATGCCTGGCGACAGGGGCTTTCTCCCGGCCCCTGCCGCGATGCGCAATGCCGTGGCCTTGACGCTGGCTCGGCGATTCTGGGGTATGGCTTTCAGGTTGGCGAGCAGCTGCTCAAAACCAGATATCTCACGATACCAGCCGACGCGATGTACCTTGGCCCAGGCTTGAAGTTCGTCATCGCTGTAGGGGGTCATGTCGGAATGCTGGCGCATGTAGGCGATAGTTTTCGCCAGGTCTTTTTTCCCCGTGCTCCGATAGAGTCGAGTAACAAAGATGAGTGCTTCGGCGGCCGGCAGCTCGTCGCCAAGGCGCTGTGAGACATCGCTATCGATCGCTTTGGCGATCAATTCCATTTCTTCCGGCATGCCCGCCTTCTCTCAGTCCTTGCCTGATCGTTTGGCCATCTGCTCCATCTTGGCCAAGAGAGCTTCCTCTCTCGCGTCCAGCTTGGCATCAATCGCCTCAACGATGCGCCGGATATCAGTGCTTTCTTGCGGGTAGGCCCTTCCGAGTTTGTCTGGGGTTTTGTTTTCTAGCGCGTCTAATTGCAGGTTGAGACGCTCGATCCTGCTCATGAGCTTGATGATCGTCTCGAATTGATGGTCGGTGCCGCTGCGGAATGACTCTTCCAACCGGGCGACGATTTCGGCGTTCATTGACTTGCTGGTGGTCTCCGCTGATTCCGTGAGGTGCGCGTGAAGCTCTTTGGGAATGCGGAGCGTGATTCGTATGTAGCGGTCATCTTCCATGCCTACATTACACCATTTTAGTGTCAAAAAGTCTTGACACGAAAATGGTGTCATAACATACTGCTGGCATGACACGGATATAGTGTCACCCACTCAGGAGATGCGCATGGCAACGGGAAAAGGCGTCGAAGTCTACCGTTCTCAGTACCGGCTTCCCACGCCGATGGCCGACTGGCTCAAGGCGCAGGCCGCCGCCCACTATCGCAGTGTTAACGCCGAGCTTGTAGAGATTATCCGGGAGGCGATGGAGAGAAGTCGCTCAAGTGGTGCGCAACACCCTTGAAATGGAAACGCCCTGGCAGCGGCAACTGCCAAGGCGTGGAAAACGAAACACCAATCACAAAAAGGAGTTCCGCGTGAATTGTAGCATGCTTGCTTTTCAAGATACTCAGTTCGAGGTGGTCGATCGTGACGGCCGTCCTTGGCTCAAAGCGGCTGACATTGCTCGCGCTCTCGGGTACTCGCGAGCTGATAAGGTCACCCAGATTTATGACCGAAACCAAGAGGAGTTTACCGATACGATGACCTTGATCCTCAATTTGAGGGTCAAGGGCTTCGGTGGTGGTGAATCTGATAAGCCTGTGCGCATCTTCTCGCTGCGCGGCGCCCACCTGCTGGCCATGCTCTCCCGCACCCGGGTGGCCAAGGCCTTCCGCCGCTGGGTGCTCGATGTGCTGGACCGCGAGGTGGCGACGCATGAGAGTCGGCCTGCGGTTCGCCAGGTGGTGACGTACCGTACGCCGCCGGGTGACCTAGCGGTCGATGCAGAGGCGCTGGAGGATCTCCGGCTTCACCTGCGCAAGATCCGCGAAAGCGCGCTGGTGGTCGTCGATGCGCTCGGGCCTCTGGCCGGGCGTGGTGGCGAGGTCGCAACCTTGCACAGCTATGTGCGTGAACTACCGCTGGTATGGGGCGCGTTGCAGCCTAGCGGGTTGTTGATGTCTCAGCCGGTGGTAGCCGATGAGCCGTGGCCGCCGGAGGATGTGGACGATGACGCCATCCCGCTGTCGCGGGCCATGGTGAGGCGGTAAAGAGAAAGGGGCCGGTTGGCCCCTTTACTATTGCCCTCGCGAGCGCTTAACCGCCGCGCCACACGACGCGGCCGAAAACCCTCACCAGCTCGGCCTGCTCTGGCGTCACCGGCTTGTCCGGATGCTTGGTGCTGTTGTCAGAATGGAGCAACAGCCCGCCCCCGGGTGTCTTGTATAGCCGCTTGATGTACCACTCATCGTCGTAGCACACCGCATAGACCTCGCCGTCGACGACCTTGGTGTCCTCGATGTCGATCATGACCGTGTCACCGTCCTGCAGGTAGGGCTCCATGCTGTCGCCGCGGACGTACATGGCCTTGAGATTGCGTGGGTCCAGCCGGCGCGCCTGGATGAAGCGAGTGCGAAAGGCGAGCGGGTCTTTCTCATGCACCACCCAGGCGATAGAGCCGCAGCCGGCCGATAGCTTGAGATCGTAACGGTCGACCATGACATAGCTATCTTTGTCCAGATCGGCTTCATCTGCCCATGCGGTGACACGGCCGATGTCGGTCGGCTCGGTCTCGCTGCCGAATAGCAATTCTCTTGCCGTAATGCCTAGCGCCTTGGCAATGGTGTCGATGTCGAGGAGCGAGGGCTCCCGCGTTCCTTGCTCATAGTTGCCAATGCGGCTTTGCGTTTCCCACCCGCACCGCTTGGCCAGATCGCGCTGGCTCCACCCTTTTTCGGCACGTAGCCCTGCGATGCGCTTTCCGATCTTGATCATGTGCTTCCCCGTAGCTGTGTAATTTTCGGCGAGATTAACACTGAATGTGTTAAATCAAGCGACACTTTTTGTGTTTTGTGGCTTGCAAACTAAACACGCAATGTGTTTTACTTGTGCGCATGAAAAACACCCTGATTCGTCAACTCATCAAGGAATGTGGCGGCGCCAAGCGAGTCGCTGAGGAGCTTGGCATTACGGATCGCGCAGTAAACAACTGGATTTACCGGCAGCAGATTCCTGCTGAGTACTGCCCTACTCTCGAGCGCCTGACCAGCGGCAAGTACCGCTGCGAGCAGATGCGCCCCGATGTGGAGTGGTCCGTGCTGCGTGGCGCCTCCCCGATTTCCTCCTCCGCCGGCACTTCAACCCCTTGAGGCCGGTGGTTTGCCTGGCTCGGTGAGCCGGGCGCTTTTTTTTCTTACCCCCAGCTTAGTGGCCGGGGGTGCGGCGGTAAACCGCCGATTACCTACAGTTTTGCCGTGAGGTGTGAGATGAGCCTGAATGACGCGATCCGCAGCGATGTCGAGCAGTGGCCCGGTACGCAAGAGAGCCTGAGCCGCGATGTGTGCGGCAGTGCTCAAGGGCTGCGTCACAAGCTGGCAGGTTACAAGGGCTCCACGCTGCGGCCGGAAGAGCTGGTGATGATCCAGCTCATGACCGGCGGCAGGCACTTCGTCACGGCCATGGCGCGCGAGCTGGGTGGGGTCTACTTGCAGTTGCCGCCGCTGGGTGACGAGCTGGATAACGGCGATCTGCTGGCCGAGTGCCAGGAGATCACGGCGCGCCTGTCGGAGCTCTTTGCCGAGCTGGCCAAGTCGATTGCCAACGATGGCGTGATCGATGCCGGTGAGCGTGGCCGCTGCGATGCCAGGGCGCATGCGTTGCGCGAGCAGGTGGTGCGCTACCTGGCGCTGTCGTACCGGGTGTACGGCGACGAACTGGCGAAAGGTTGACCGATGACGCCGCGCCGGCCCTTCCATCTGAAACGGTTGAAGGTGCAGGCGTGGCAGTTGCGAAAGTTGCCGCCCGATCAGCGGCAGCAGGCAGGTAAGGCCCTGCTGAGAGAGATCAAGAATTACCTGGATAAGCTCGATGGTACAGACCTACCGAGATCCGACGTTTGATGAAGTGGCGCACCGCGAGGCGGTGGCCCAGCGTGATGCAGCCAGGTTGGCCGAACAGTCCGAGCGCGACAGCGCCTGGAAGAACAGCCCTGAGTATCGGCGCATGCGTCGCAGCAAGATCAAGCGTCTGACGGCCAAGGCGCTGTCGGGGGCGTTCCGCCGGTGACGTGGTGCACGGCGGGGCTGGCCGGTCAGGTGTTCGACGGGCCGGCGTGTTATGTCGAGGCGTGGGATGTGGCGTTTCAGCGGGAAGTGCGGCGTATCGCCGGGATGGAGACGCTGAGAGATCGCCGGGCCGCGCTCAAGCGGATTGAAGAGTCGGGCGGGAAAGCCGCCCGGAAGCGAATGGAAGCCGCGCTGGCGCGGCAGTGGAACCAGAGGATGAAGCGATGACGACAGCCGAATTGTTGACCCTGCAGTACGCCTTCTGCACCGGCGATGCCAACCCGTTTCGGGCTGATGCTCATGACCGGCGTTTCGCCGTGGTGGAGGCAGAGAAGAAATCGCCCCATCCGTATGGGCCGAAAAAGGCGGCGTGGTACCGCCTGTGTATACCGGTTACAGCTCCTCATCGCTGATCAGCATTTCCAGCGTGGTGGCGTACCAGCGCTCCAGATTGCCCAGCACCTCGTCCGGCAGGCCGGATTCAGCGTTGAGCGTGGCCATGGTGCGCAGCGCCTCTTCCTTGAAGTGGTTGGCGATGTTCACGCGCTTGCCGCTGGTGGCAATGACGGACAGTAGCAGGGTTTGCAGGCCCATCACGTTGCCGGTCAGTTGATTCAAGCGCGATTCGAGTTCTTTGTTGTCCATGGCATGACTCCTGAGTGATGCCCGAAGTGTAAAGCAGAAAAACAGTGGAGGCTAAATGGCGGCGACGCTTGAAGGGGTTCTCAATCAGTTCCGCGACCGGGACATGCCGGACATCGGCATCACCGAGCTGCGGGCCGATGGGAAAAAGCATCCGTATGGCCCCAAGAAGAAAGCCTGGTATCGCCTGTTCGAGTACGTCTCTCCGAAGACGGGCACGGTATGGGTCAGCGGTGTGTTCGGCCACAAGGACGAGCACTGGAAAGTCGAGCGGGAGGAACTCGCCAACACCATGACGCCCGAGGAGCGTGAGGCGGCGCGGGCGGAATGGGCGCGGCAGCAGCGTGAGCAGGAGGCGCGGCAGGCTCGGACCTATGCAATGGCGGCCAACCGGGCGAAAGACCAGTGGAGCAAGGCGGTGCGCTCGGGGGAGTCGCCCTACCTGGCGCGCAAGCAGGTTGCCAAGCCCGAATCGGTCAGGTTTATGGCAGAGCCGGGTTGGGAAAACTGGCTGATCATTCCGCTGATCCGCTACGACGAGGGCCGGATGGTGGGCGTACAGAAGATCGCGCCGGCCAAGCTGGACGACGGCAGCGACAAGCGGTTCAACAAGGGTTTCGAGAAGCCGGGTTCCGCCTGTCGCCTTGGCGACGAGCCGATGGATGGCGACCTGATCCTGTTGGCCGAAGGCTACGCCACCGCGGCCTCCGGGCGCGAGGGGGTGGGCTACGAGCACCCGGTCTATATGGCGCTGGATAGCGGCAACCTGCTGCCGGTGGCGCGCATCCTGCGGGCGAAGTATCCCAGCAGCCCGATGCTGTTCCTGGCCGACGACGATTACATGCCGACCAGGAAGGGCGACGAGAATCACGCCGGCGAGAAGAAAGCCCGCCAGGTGGTGCAGGAGGTCGGCAATGCGGCCTTGGTTCTGCCCCGCTTCACCGTGGCTCGCCGCGCCATCGATGTCGACGAGTCGCTGCCGAAGCTGACCGACTTCAACGATCTGCATTGCGCCGAGGGTATCGACGCCGTGCGCGAGCAGATCAGGGCCGCCATCAGTGCCCTGCTCTCTCCCGCGCCCACTCAGGGTGACGATGTGGCCGCCGCGCCGGACGGGGCGACAGCCACGCACACAGGGGGTGCGGGGGTGGATGCCGACAAGGAAAAGCTGGGCGCCATGATGGCCGAACAGTTGTTCCGCCACTTCGCACTGGTGGAAGGCAAGACGCGAGTCATCGACAAGCGTTTCGGCACGGAATACACGCTGCCGTCGCTGCGGGCGAAATTCGGCAAGAAAGCTGTGGATGCCTGGCTGGAGAATCCCGACAAGCTGTTGATCACTCAGGCCGAGGTGTCGGCGGCGAAGAAAGCTCGCGAGGAGGCGGAAAAGAAAGACGACACCCAGTTTCTGGAAATGATGAAGCGCTATGTGTACCTGGACGGAAGCACTACGATCTGGGACGCGCAGCTGCAAGAGATGATTCCGCAAGGGGCGGCCAAGCTGGCGATGGGCAGCCATTTCGACGTGTGGGTCGACTCGCCGGAACGCAAGGTCGTGCCGTTGAGTAATGTGCGCTTTGCCCCAGGCGCAGAGCTGCCGGCAGATAAGTACATCAACCTGTTCTCCGGCATGGAGATGAAGCCTTGGTTTCCGGCGCCGCAGGAAACATTGCCGCGCAAGCTGTGGGAGCTGGTGCCGCTGTTCAAGCCATGCGAGAACATCATTGCCCTGGCGTACCATCTGTGCGATGCGAGAAACGATGTGTTCGAGTGGCTGCTGAACTGGATTGCTTATCCGCTGCAGCACGTCGGCGCCAAGATGGATACGGCCGTGCTGGTGCACGGCTCGGTGCACGGCTCGGGTAAGTCGATGTTCTTCGAGCGGTGCGTGAAACCCTTGTACGGTCGCTATTCGATCACGCTCGGGCAGGATCAGCTCGAGTCGCAGTACACCGGAAGCCGGTCGGCCAGGCTGTTTTTGCTGTTCGAGGAGGTGATTTCGAGCAAGCAGCGATACAGCCAGACGGGCAAGGTCAAGCATATGATCACCGGGTTGACGCAAGTCATCGAAAAGAAGTTCATGAACGCCTGGGAGGAAGCGAACTGCGCCAACTGCGTTTTCTTGTCCAACGCGATCCAGCCTATCCATGTCGAAGCCTATGACCGGCGCTTTCAGGTGATCTGGCCGATCGAAACGGCCATGGAGGAGATTTACAGCGCGGTCGACCGTGAGATTTCGGAGGGCGGGCTCGAGGCGTTCCTCGGGCTGCTGAAAGCGCTGCCGCTCACATTGACCGAGGGGCTGGCTGAGCCGGTGAAGTTCGACCCGCACACCAAGCCGCTGATGACCGAGGAAAAGAAACGGCTGATCCGCTACGGCTTGTCGGGCTGGGAGCTGTTCGTGTTTGTGTGGGAGGCTGGCGAGATCGGCGGTATTCCGTTTGTTTCGTGCCTGACGGAAGACCTGTACGCGGTTTACCGCAAGTGGTGCGATGAATATGGCGAGACGTCGACCATCTCGTTCAATAAGTTCTCTCTCAATGTGAGCGTCTACGACATGCGCAAGCTGACCAAGAAAGTGGCGTGGTGGCGGTGGTCTGGCATGCCCAAGCCGGCGCAGAATACGGTGTTCAAGGTGGGGCGCGAGGATTCGGGGGTTGCCGAACAAGACTATTTGGGCAAACATATCAGTCTGTTCAAGCAGGCGGCGCGTGAGTACGGCGTGACGCTCCGGGGAGACCTCTGATTGTGAAGGGTGTTGAGGCTCTGTTAATACCGTGTGAGGGGTGCGAAACCCAATAACGACGGGCGTTTGTGAAGGATGTTAAGGGTTTATCGAGGCTACGCGTGTGTGCGTGGCCTTTATTTTTTCCCGGTCCCTTTTCAGTTGAATGTTAGGCGGTGTGTTTATTTGCGCCACGCGCAGGAGGAAAAACCTCTTCACATGCTTAACATCCTTCACAAAAGCCCGTCGTTATTAGGTTTATACCCTTCACAGGGTATTCACATTTTCAGGTTTGGCCTTCACATCTATTTTTTCATCATGGCTTGAGCGGTTTGGCTGGTGAGGTAAAATACTGATTCATAAAACAAAGCTCGGCATGACTGGGCTAGGAGGCCTCCAAGGGGATTCACGGAGGCGAAGCTGTGATTAAAGAGATCGACGAGTTGTTGGGCCAGTGGTCGTATTGGTTGGCACGCAGTGAGGACGGCGGCACGGGTTGGCGGGGTTCGTCCCTGAATAGGGCGATGGCTGCCGCCTGCTGCGAGTATCCCGAGGCGGCGCAGCATGCGCAGATTGCCGAGGCGGATTTGATGTCGGTGGAGCGTGCGGTGCGCCGGGAGATTTCGCCCCGGTCGCGGCGGGTGGTCGATACGGTGTACAGGGGGCGCGGCACGTACGCCCAGAAGGCGCAGGACGTGGGCTGCTCGAAGTCGTCGCTGAGCGCCTGGGTACACAATGCCCATGTCGAGATTGCCGCCGCACTGGGGATGCGTAGTCTGGTTTCCCGCTCGGCCGTGATGATGAATGCCGGGAAAAATATGGCAGCGTCAAACGATATGGGGTATTGACAGCCGCCGAACTGGTCTGTAAATTTCTGGCAAAATCGCTTTAGTTGCGTCGAGAGAAAACCCGAGGTTAACCCCTCGGGTTTTTTGTTGCCCGTTCGCCTCCCCGCCCCGGTCTGACTTCGGTCGCCGGGGCGGTCCCATTTCGAGGGTCTGCCATGCGCGTTGAAATGAAAGGCATGGAAACGTTGCACCGTATCCTCGACAGGCTGGGCGAGGTGGAGCGTCGGCAATTGCCGTTTGCGACCGCCATGGGTTTGAACGCTGTGGCTGAACTGATCCGGCGCGGCGAGCGCGAGGTGATGCGTCAGCGCTTCGACCGGCCGACAAGCTATACGCTCGACAGCCTGTATGTTCGACGGGCGAGCAAGTCGAAGCTGGTCGCCGAGGTCAACATCAAAGACGAGGCCTTCAAGGCTGCGCCGGCCGCCAACTGGCTACGGTCCGAGATCGATGGCGGCGAGCGCCGGCAGAAACGCAGTGAGCGCGCACTATCGATCGTTGGGCTTGGGCGTTATTGGACGCCCGGCCCGGGCGCCCAGATGGATGGATACGGCAACGTTGGGCGTGGCTTCATCGTCAAGATGATGTCAGCGCTGAAAGCGTTCGGCGAACAGGGCTATGTGGCCAACCGATCAAAAGGGAAGCGCAGCCAGCGCAAGGCCCGCAACTTCGATATCTTCGTCGGTGCGCCGGAGGGTGAGCCGCTGGGTGTGTGGCAGCGCGTGGCCATGGGTCATGGCACTGGGTTGAAGCCGTTGATGTGGATACACAACGAGGCGCCCGCGTACCGGGTGCGCTTCCCCTTCGACAAGATCGCCGCCAACATCTACCACGCGCACGCCCCCGCCGAGTTCGAGAAGGCACTGCGCGAGGCGATGGCCACAGCCAAGCCCTGACGACGCACCAGCCCGGTGCGTGGCCGGGCGGGCCCGGCATGGCGGGTCCTTCCAGGGGCCTTCCCCGTTGCGGGTAATTCGAGCCGCGTTCTGTCTCTAGTTGTGGGGTTGCCTTGGCCTTCCTTCCTTTTTAAATCCGAAATCGCATTTAATATCAATAACTTGCAAGCCATGAAATCGGCCGGTCAGGCCAACTGACAGGACGCCTACCATGGGGAAAATCGTCAACAAGCGCGACCTCGCGCAGATCATAGGTGTTTCCGAGCGCACGCTGACCGAATGGCAGCGCGAAGGCATGCCGATGGTGCTGGCGTCCGGTCGCGGCTCGTCGAACCAGTACGACACCGCCGCGGTGATTGCCTGGCGCATCGCCCGCGAGGTCAACGGCGCCGAGAAGGAAAGCCAGAAAGACCGGCTAGACCGCCTGCGCGGTGACCAGATCGAACGGCAGATGGCTGTCGATGCCCGCGAGCTGATCCCATCCGCTGAGATAGCCCCCGCGCTAGGCCAGTTCATCTCCGACGCCGTCGCCCTGATCACAGGCATCCCGGACAAATACGCCCCGATCATTGAGGCCGCCGGCTCGCTCGACGCGCAGCATGCGGTGCTCGAGGACGCCGTCGACGAGATACGCCAGCTGCTGGGGAGCTATGAATTCCGCGACCGCCCTGATAATGGCCCTGCTACGGAAGCTGATGCTTCCGCCGCCCAAGATCAACCCCGCTGAGTGGGCCAAGAAATACCGGCGCATGAGCGCCAAGGAATCGGCCGTCATCGGCCGGTTTTCGTTTTACCTGAACCCGTACTTCGAATGGTTCCTGTCCGAGCTGATGCGGCGAGACGTGATACGCGGCGTCTGCATCAAGTCCGCCCAGGTGGGCTGGACCCAAGCCGTCATCCTGAATTTCCTCGGATGGCTGATCCACATCCGCAAGGGCACGGCTATCGTCATGTTCCCCAAGGAAGGGGCGGCGACGGCATTCAACTTGGAGAAGTTCGAGCCCATGGTCGAGGGCACGGCCGAGCTGGCCGAGATCATCCCGACCAAGAGCCGCTCCAAGAACGTCACCCAGCTCTTCAAGAACTTCATTGGTGGCTTCGTAAAGTTCGTCGGATCCAACTCGATCGCTGACGTCAAATCCACCTCGGCCCGCTACGGCGTTGTCGAAGAGCCTGACGACTGCAACACCAACCTCAAGTCGCAGGGCGACTCCATCAAGCTGGTGGAAGAACGCCTCAAGACTTACCGCGACGCCAAGATGCTGATCGGCGGCACACCGTCGATCAAGGGCGCCTCGTCGATCGAGGATGAGTTCGAGCAGAGCAACAAGTGCTATTGGCACGTGCCCTGCCCGGATTGTGGCGAGTTCCAGCCGCTGCGCTGGGAGCAAGTCACCTGGAGCAAGGATGACACCCGGCACGACGCGATCTACGGCCACCATCTGCCGGAAACAGCCCGCTACTGCTGCGAGCACTGCGGCAGCCTCTGGAACGACATTCAGAAAAACGCTGCCATTCGCGCCGGCAAGCCGGTGGCGACAGCGCCGTTCCGTGGCATCGTCGGCCTCGCGCTGAACGAGCTATACAGCCAGATGCACGCCAGCCGCCTGTCGGCGCTGGTCGAAAAGTTCATCAAGGCCAACAACAAGCTCAAGACGGGCGATGTCAGCGAGATGATCGTGTTCTACAACGCGACGCTCGGCGAAGGCTGGGAGTTCAAGGACGGCCAGACCAAACCGGACGAGCTGAAAGAGCGCGGCCTGGACTACGCGCCGATGACCATCCAGCGCGGCGGCCTGATCGTGACCGCCGGCGTTGACGTGCAGACCGCCCAAGGCGGCCGCCTCGCCGTCACGCTGCGCGCCTGGGGACGGGGCGAGGAAAGCTGGCAGGTACAGTTCACCGAGATCGCCGGCAACCCGCTCGACATCGAGCCACGCGACGACAACGGAAACCGCATCGACGGCGTGTGGGACAAGCTCGACAAGCTGCTGTTCACCCCGATCCGCCACGCCGACGGCTTCTACGTGAAGCTCTCGGCCGTGTCGATCGACTCCGGCGACGGCAACACGTCCGACGCCGTATATAGCTGGGTGCGCAGCCGGCGCCGCCAGCATCCTGATGTGACGATCATGGCCGTCAAGGGCCACCGCACGCCGGGCGTGGAAATCTTCAGCAAGCCAAAGCCCTCGCTCGACACCGACTACCGCAACAGCAAGGCCAGCAAGTACGGCCTTCGGGTGTTCATGGTCGGCGTCAGCAAGGCCAAGGATCTGCTGATCGGCGCCCAGGGTCGCCTATCGCTGGAGGGCTACGGCCCCGGCCGCTTCCACTTCTCGCGCCATGTCCGCGAGGACTACTGCGAGCAGTTGCTATCCGAGCGCAAGGTGCCCAAGCGCAAGGATGGCAGCTACAGCGACGAGCTGGTCTGGCAGAAGGTGCCCGGCAAGCGAAACGAGGCGCTCGACACCGAGAACTATGCGTTGCACGCCGCCCGCGCCGTCAAGGTGCACTTGATGTCCGATGCGGACTGGACCCGCCTAGATCAGCAGCTGCGCCAGCAGCCGCTCTTCGAGGAGCCGGCGCCGTCTCCGGAGCCAGCCACCCCTGAGCCCGTAGCCGAGGCAGATGACGACGACTTCGAGCCGCTCGAAGCCGTATCGATGATGGATGACTAGGAGGCGGTATTTTGTACATGATCGAGAAGCTCGTTTTGCTCGTTATTGCTGTGTTGATGTTGATAGCGGGCGTGGCGGTATGGCAGGACGCTCAGAGCCCGCACTTCCAGCTTAAGAAATCGGACTGGGTATGCACCCGTGAAAAGTTGGAAACAATCCTGATGCCAGTTAGCACAGGCAACAGCACCACCTTGATACCGGAAACGTCATCTGTGTGCGTGGAATATCGCCGGACAGGAGGCCCGTAAATGACCGACCTCACCACCCTCCGCCAGCGCCTGGCCGAAGCCGAGGAAGCCCTGCACCAGCTGCAGATCGGCTCCAAGCGCGAACGCATCAGCCGCGGTGGAACCGACATCACCTACACCCGGGCCAACATTGGCGATCTGCGTCGCTACATCGCCGACCTGAAGGCCGAGGTCGCCCGGGCCGAAGGGGCACGGCCGACCCGCACCGCCTTGAATCCGTACTTCTGAGGACGCCATGGCCAGCCGCAAACAACAACTCAGGGCGGCTCGCCGACAGCATCGCCCGGGCCTCGAACTCAGCGCGGTGTCCCACCAGGGCGCCTCGCTCACCAGCCCGCAGCTCGCCAGCTGGTTACCGGTAGCGGCGAGCGCCGACGCCGACCTGCTGCCGGAGCTCGGCACGCTGGTGGCGCGCAGCCGCGACTTGACCCGCAACAACGGCATTGCGACCAGCGGCATACAAACACTGGTCGACAACGTCGTGGGCGTCGGGCTGCGGCTCTCGGCCACGCCGGATTACCGCGCGCTGGGCAGGACGGCCGAGTGGGCGATGCAGTGGCAGCGCAACACCGAGCGGCTGTGGCGTGAATTTGCCTCGAGCACCGACTGCGACGTCGCTCGCACGCTGAACTTTGCCGGCATGACGGAGCTGATGTTCCGAAGCCAGATCAGCGATGGTGACTCGCTGGCCTTGCCCTTGTGGCTTGGCCGCCCGGGCGCCCGATTCAAAACCTGCTTTCAGGTGGTCGAATCCGACCGGCTGAGCAACCCAAACAACCAGGCCGACAGCAGGACCCTCCGTGGCGGCATCGAGTTCAACGGCTACGGCGAACCACTTGCCTACAACATTCGCAAGACCCATCCAGGCGACTACCTGATGGGCGTGGCTTCGGTGGCTGGCGAATGGGAGCGCGTCCCGGCCCGCACCGTATGGGGCCGCTTGCGGGTGGTGCACCTGCACGACAAGGAACGCACCGGCCAGAGCCGCGGCAAACCGATCATGTCGGCTGTGATCCAGCAATTCAAGATGCTGGACAAGTATGCCGGTGCTGAGCTTGACGCGGCGGTGATCAACGCCATGATGGCCGCGTTCATCGAAACCGAGATGGACAGTGAGGCGCTGCTCGAGCTGCTCGGCGGGACCCCGGAGAAAGCCGACGCCGAGGTCAAGAGGCGAAACCGTGGCCGACCCAAGCTCAAGTCCGGCTCCATCATCCCGCTCTACCCCGGCGAGAAGATGGCGCCGTTCATGCCTGCCCGCCCGGCGGCTCAGTTCGAGGCATTCACCGTCGCAGTGATGCGCCACATCGCCGCTGCGCTGGGCCTGCCGTACGAGCTGCTGCTGAAGGATTTCAGCAAGACCAACTACAGCAGCGCGCGCGCCGCCTTGCTGGAAGCCTGGCGCATGTTCCGCAGCCGGCGCGAGAAACTGGCCACCTACTGGGCGCAGCCCTGCTATGAGCTGTGGCTGGAAGAAGCCGTCAACAAGGGGCTGATCGAGGCGCCGGACTTCTACCAGAACCGCGCCGCCTACTGCCGGGCCAAATGGATCGGCCCCGGCCGTGGCTGGGTTGACCCGGTCAAGGAAGCCCAAGCCGCACAAATCCGGATGAACGCCGGCATCAGCACACTAGAAGCAGAATGTGCCGAACAGGGGCTGGACTGGGAAGAGGTGCTCGAGCAGCGAGCGCGAGAACAACAGCGCATGCGCGAACTGGGGATCGACCCCGCCACGCTGGCCAAGGTCGCGCCAATCACCTTCGTCGAAAACCAGAACGTGAAAGGCGCCAACGATGACGGACAAGACGCAAGCGGCGCTGCTTAAGTTCGGCGACGTGGTCGAGGTCGTCGACGCCGGCCACGTCTGCGTGCGCTTCCCCGATCTCGACGGCATGGTCAGCAAGCCGCTCAAGGTCGTGGTGGCACGAGCGCACCGCGACAAGGCGCACCACGCGCCGGACGTCGGCGCGATGGTCGCCTGCGTGGTCGATGAAAACGCGGAGGACGGCGTGGTGCTGGGTGAGGTCTACAGCGATGCCGACACACCGGCCACCGGCAACGCTGCGCTGTGGTACTGGAAGATGGCTGACGGCAGCGAGTTCGAGTTCGATCGCGATACCGGCAAGCTCCGCATCAAGACCACCAGCGACATCACCGTCGAGACGGCGGCTTCGGCCAACGTCAAGGCCGCCACCGAGATCACCCTCGATGCTCCTCTGGTCAAGGTGACGCAGAACCTCGAGATCGGCGGCGGCATCAGCCAGGGTGGCGGCATGGGCGGCGAAGCGGTGTTCCAAGGGCTGGTGAAAACCCTGCAGGACTTCATTGCCCAGGGCAAGAGCTTCCTCGGCCACAAGCACCGTGAAAACGGCGCCGGCAGCGAGACCGACGCGCCAAGTTAAAAAACTGGCCGAATCGTACTTGTCAGCTCTTGAAACGGGAATCGATTTTGATATTTTCTTGTCGTTATGACCTGTGAAAGTCGATATGGAACTGAACGACGTACTGCAACAAGTCCAGCCAGGCCGGCTGTTCGGCCGCCTCTCCTGGCCAACCAGCAAGGTGCTCTGCTTCGATGTGGGTGTCCGGGTGGATGACACCGTTCAGCTTCACGGCGAGGTGGTCCACCCCCTGCAAGACGGGCGCCCGCCTTACCGGCCGACCCCGGAAGACCGGGCCGCAACGGACTGGTCCACCTTCGAATAAACCGCCTCTCGGCGGTTTTTTTACGCCTGCAACCAGCCGCCTCCGGGCGGCTTTTTCTATGGGAGAACGCCATGCGCCTCTGGAGAAAACTGAACGCCGCCTTCGACTGGCTGCTGCTGGCTCTCGGCTTTGCCAACCCGAAGCTGTTCCTGACCGCCAGCGCGCCGCGCCGTCGCCGCAAGGTCTACGACGTCCCGCTCGGCGGCGGGGCGCGTGAGGTCGCCCGCCGCCGCCGGCAAATCGAACGAGGCATCCTGAAATGCAGCCCGACGCCCTGAGATACCCCCGGCTATTCGGCCAGCTCTACAACACACCGCTGATGCTGCTGCCGGACAAGGCCGATGAGCTGCACCTGGCCATGAGCCTGGCTCTGTCCAGCGGGTTGCCGATGCGGCCCTCGGCGGATGTGGAAGACAGCATGCCGGCTGGTCGACCGCTCGCCGCGGCCGAAAGCCAGCGCAAGCCGTACCAGGTGGCCGGAAACGGCGTGGCGGTGATCCCGGTTATGGGGCCGCTGATACAGCGCGGCAGCTGGATGGACTCGCTGTGCGGCATGACCAGCTACGACCGCGTGGCCATGCTGGTGGACGCCGCCATGCGCGACCCGGACATCAGCGCGGTGCTGCTCGAGGTCGACAGCCCCGGCGGAAGCGTGGCCGGTCTGTTCACGCTGACAGCACGGCTGCAGGCGATGGGCGAGCAGAAGCCGATCTGGACCTACGCCAACGAGGGCTCTTTCTCGGCGGCCTACGCCACAGCGACCGCCACCCAGAAAATCTACCTGCCCAGCACCGCCATGGTCGGCAGCATCGGCGTGATTGCCATGCACGTCGACCAGAGCAAGCGTGATGCGGCGCAGGGCTACGCCTACACCCCGATCTTCGCCGGCGCCAAGAAAGCCGCCGGCAACAGCCATGCCCCTCTGGACGATGCCACCCGCGCAGACATGCAAAAGGAAATCGACCGGATTTACGGCATGTTCGTTGACCACGTGGCGACCGGGCGCTCGCTCGATCGACAGGCGGTCATCGACACCCAGGCAGGCCTGCTCAACGCGGATGACGCGGTGGCGGGCCGCTTTGCAGACGGCATCGCCTCGATGGAAGAGGTGGTGCAGATGCTCTCCGACGCGGCCCGACCGCAAACCCGTGTGTTCATGAAAGGAAATACCGTGCCCCAATCCGCACAAAACGAGGGTGTGATCACCCAGGCCCAGCTCGACGCCGCCGTGGTGAAAGCCGGTGCCGATGCCCGAACCGCCGAGCGTACCCGCATCGGCGCCATTCTCGACCTGCCGCAAGCCACCGGCCGCGAAGCGCTGGCCCGCAAGCTGGCGCTGACCACCGACATGGACTCGGCTACCGCCGGCGCCCTGCTTGACGTCGCCCCGGCCGCCGCTGCCGCCGCGGCGAAACCGGTCGCCACGGTCTCCCCGTTCGAAAAGGCCATGGACGCGCTGGGCAATCCGAACGTCGGAGCCGGCGAGACCGAGGACACCCTCAGCGATGCCGCCAAGGCCGACAAGCTCGCCGCCGGCATCATCTCCCTGATCCAGTAAGGAGCCGTAACGCATGTACGCACAAATCAAGACCGAGGGCACCTACACGCCCGATGCGCTGTTCGCCGGTGAAACCGACGACGTCGTCGCCAAGAAAATCGTTGTGCTGGGCGGTGGTGGCGTGCTGGCGCGCGGCGCTGTGCTGGGCAAGATCACCGCCAGCGGCAAGCTCGTTCTGTCCGTCAGCGCGGCCAACGATGGCTCCGAAGTCCCGTACGCCATCCTGGCTGACGACGATGTCGACGCCAGCGGTGCCGACGTCGAGGCGATGGCCTACTTCAACGGCCCGTTCAACGCCGCCGCTCTGACCTTCGGCGACGGCCACACCGCCGCCAGCACCTTCGACGCCCTGCGCGACAAAGGCATCTTCCTCGTTTAACCCGGAGAACCTGACACATGGATATTTTTGCCACTGCCGTACTGGCGCGCGTCGTCGCCGCACTGAACCGCCCCAAGCTCTTCCTGCTGAGCAGTTTCTTCCGGCAGGAACAGAACGAAACCAGCGAAGAGATCCACTTCGAAGTGGAGCACGGCCGCCGTCGCATCGCGCCGTTCGTCTCCCCTCTCAAGGCGGGGCAGGTTGTGGCCGACAACGGTCGCTCCGTTGAATCGCTCAAGCCGGCCTACATCAAGGACAAGCGCCAGTTCAAGCCGAATGCACCACTGCGCCGTGCCATCGGCGAGCAGATTGGCGGTGTGCTGAGCCCCGAGCAGCGCCTGCAGATCAACTTGGCAACCTCTCTGGCCGACCAGGTGCAAGGTGTGGACCGCCGCCTGGAGCTGATGGCCGCCAAGGCGCTGATCGACGGCAAGTACACCATCAGCGGTGAGGGCTACCCGGCTCGCCTGATCGACTTCCAGCGCGATGCCGAGCTACGCGTGGTCAAGGGCGCCGGTGCCAAGTGGTCCGACGCCGGCGTCAACCCGCTCGACGACCTGCAAGACTGGGCGTTGAAGGTGGCGCAGAAGTCCGGCGTCTACCCGACCGAAGTGGTGATGGACGCCAACGCCTGGAAAGCGTTCCGTAGCAACTCTGCCGTTGAGAAACGCTGGAACAGTCTGAACGGCAGCATCGCCACGCTGACCCCGGCCGCCGCCGGCGACGGTGGCAAGTTCATGGGTAGCATCGACGGTTTCGACATTTACACCTACTCCGACTGGTACGTCGATCCGGCTGATGACACTGAAAAGCCGTTCCTGCCGAGCGGCACCGTGCTGATGACGTCGGCTTCCGGCCTCGAGGGTTACCGCGCTTTCGGTGCTATTCAGGACGAAGAAGCTGGCTATCAGGCGCTGCCGTACTACGCCAAGAGCTGGCTGGAGAAAGACCCGGCTGTGCGCTGGCTGCTGATGCAGTCCGCGCCGCTGGTGATCCCGTACCGCATCAACGCTTCGCTGTCCGCCACCGTGCTGTAAGGAGAACCGACCATGTGGATCAAACTCCTGTGCAGCTATCAAACCGCTGATGGCGCCCATTCCGCTGGCGACACGCTCGAGGTCGGCGACGCCGAAGGCAAGCGCCTCGTCGATGAACTCGGCGTGGCTGAGAAAGCTGGCAAGCCGGCCCGCGCCGCCAAGTCCGCGCCCAAGGCTGAGAGCGCCACCACTCCGCCGACTGGCAATTCCAGCGGCGAAGGTGGTGGTGAAGGCGGTGGCGAAGAGGGAGCCGGCGGTGATGTCGGCGCCGACACCGGCAACTCCGGTACCGGCGAATGACCTGGGCGGCGGAACAATCCGCCGCCTTCGATGATCTGGCCGACGCCTTCGGCGCCACGGCCACCTGGTTTCCCTCGCTGGGCGGCGATCCCGTCGTTCAGCAGCCCGTTCTCTTCGAGTCTCCCACCAAGGGCATCGGCATCGATGCCCCTGGCGGCGAGGGGCTCAACACCCGCTTCGACTTCACCGACTTTGTGCTGAGCGCACAAGCCAGCCACTTTCCCGGCCTCAAGGCCGCGGTGGAGGCTGGCCACGTCGAGGAAATGACGATCGAGGAGAACGGCCAGGAGGTCGGCCGCTACAACGTGCGCGGCGTGCGTTACGTTGGCGACGGCCATCTCATCGAAGCCCGGCTCTCGGAGGTGACACTCAATGCTCAGCCAGACAGAGGACAGCCTGATCCAGCGATTGCAAGCCTATTTGCCGGCTGACATCGAGGTGATGGGGCTGCCCGATACCCCGCAGGAATTGGTGCGCCATTTCGACGTCGGCCAGGTGTTCGTCTACTTCGCCGGGCTGACCGGCAAGCCGGCCCCGAGCACCAGTGGCAGCGGGGAATCCCGCCTTCAGGTATGGCAACTGCTGGTGCGGCACCGCTCGAAGCGGAAGAACGGCGGGCTCTACGCGCTGATCGACTCCTGCCGCCTGCTGCTGTCCGGATTCATGCCGGCCGGCTGTGCCGGACGTATGCAGCTGCAGGAAGAAAGCGCGCCGGAAGTACTCGACAACGTCTGGGTCGCCTTCGTCACCTTCACCGTACCGGCTCCGAATGTGCCGCTGGCCGACCCTGACGCCGGCCCGCGTCTGGTGCGCGCAACCTGGGAAAACCTGCCTCACGACCACGTCACCGTGGTGGAGAACACCCAATGAAATACCGCTACAACGGCCCGCTCTCGGGCCTGAACCTGGCCGGCGATGCCGGCGAGGTGGTGCTGATCAACGGTCAGGAATACGACCTGCACGCCGACAACCGTGATGTACAGCGCTTGGTCGGGCTCAATCACCTGACCCCGCTGGAAACCCCGGAACAACCCATCCAAAAAGGAGAAAGCGATGCCGGCTAACTTCCTGCACGGTGTAGAGACCACGCGAATCGCCCGGGCCGTCCGGGCGATTTTCGTTGTGAAGTCCGCCGTGATCGCGCTGCTCGGCTGTGCGCCGACCGGACCGGTCAATGCCTCGACCCTGTGCCTGACCGAAACGGACGGTGCCGCATTCGGCCCGACGCTGGACGGCTTCAACATCCCCGACACGCTCGATGCCATCTACGACCAGGGCGCCGGCACAGTGATCGTGATCAACGTGCTCGACCCGGCCGTGCATAAAACCGCCGTGGCCAACGAGGCGGCCGTGTTCGACGCGGCCACCGGGCGGCTGAAAACGGCGCATCCCGCCATCGCGGCGCTGGTGGTGAAGTCGTCCGACGGAAACACGACGTACACCGAGGGCACCGACTACACCGTTACGCCCCTGACCGGTGAGATCGTGCGCGTCGCGGGCGGCCAAATTGCGGCGGGCGCAACCTCGGTCAAGCTGTCGTACGACTACGCCGACCCGAGCAAGGTCACGCCAGCCGACCTGATCGGCGCGATCGACGGCGTCACCGGCAAGAAAACCGGCATGAAGCTGTTGCCGGACACCTATCAGCGCTTCGGCTTCTTCCCTAAAATCTTGATCGCGCCGGGTTATGCCAGCCTGGCGTCGGTATCTTCCGAGCTGATTGCCTGGGGCGACAAGCTCTCTGCCAAGGCGTTGATCGACGCCCCGATCGGAACCACGCGCGACCAGGCGGTGGCCATGCGCGGCCCGACCGTCGAGAACTCGCCATTCAACACCTCGAGCCGCAGCGCCATCCTGTGCTACCCGCACGTCAAGGTGTACGACTCGGCCAACGACAGCACCAAGTTGCAGCCGCTGTCCGCCCGCCTTGCCGGAGTGATGGCCGCCAAGGATCTGGACAAAGGCTACTGGTGGTCGCCGTCCAACACCGAGATCAAGGGCATCGTCGGCCTGGAGCTGGACCTGTCCGCGCGCATCGATGACCCGCAGAGCGACGTCAACCTGCTGAACGAGGTCGGCATCGTCACGGTGTTCAACAGCTTCGGCAGCGGCTTCCGCGTCTGGGGCAACCGGCAGGCCAACTTCCCGAGCGAGACCGGGTTGACCACGTTCATTCCGGTCACCCGCACGCAGGATGTCATCGACGAGTCGATCCGCTACTTCTCGCTGCAGTACATCGATCAGCCGATCAGCCAGGCGCTGATCGACGCCATCGTCGAGTCGATCAACCAGTTCCTGCGCAAGCTCAAGGGCGATGGCGCACTGCTGGATGGCATCTGCTGGTACGACCCGGCGCGCCAGACCGAAGCCGAGCTGGCCAACGGCCACGCCATCTTCAGCTACAAGTTCACCCCGCCGCCGCCGTTCGAGCGCGGGACGTACGAAAGCGAGCTGACCAGCGAGTACCTGGTCAACCTGAAAGGAGCCTAAGCCATGATGCTTGAAACCATCAGCGAGGCGGTGGTCTACGTCAACGGCAATCAGTATTTCGGTGCCACCAACGAGGTCAAGCTGCCGGAAATCCAGTTCAAGACTACTGAGCGCAAGCCTACCGGTGGCATCGGCTCTATCGAGCTGCCCGCTGGCGTCGACAAGATGGAGGCCGAAATCACCTGGTCGAGCTACGACAAGCAGCTCGCCGCCAGCGCATTCAACCCGCGCAAGTCCACCCAGATCATGGTGCGTTCGGTCAAGCGCGTGTTCGACGGTACCGGCGGTCTCAACCAGGAGGTGTCCGTCGTCACCCATCTGACCGTGCTGCCTAAGTCGCTCGGTCTCGGCACGCACAAGCAGGGTGAGCCGATCGAAGCGCCGTCCAAGTTCGCCGTGCACGCGATCAAGCAGACGATGGGCGGCCAGCTGATCGTCGAGATCGACGTCATCAACCAGGTTTTCAAGATGGGCGACGAGGACTTCCTCTCGACCCTCCGCAGCATTCTGGGGATTTAAACCATGAGCCAAACCGCAGAACTTAACGAATTCAAGCTGTCCGCTGATCGCGTTGCCCGTCAGATTCCGGTGAAGGGCAAGCACATCCGTCTCGCCCGTAAGATGCAGATCGAGGCGGGACACGACTATGTGTTCGCGCTGATCGCGCAGGTCACCACCATTGACGGTGTCGGCATTGTGCCGGAGGACCTGGACGAGATGCCGGGCAAGGACATCGCCCGCCTGCAGTCGGCCATCGAGGGAAACTAGGTGGGGCGGAGTCGCCAGAGCTCCGCACCATCTGCCACCTGATCGCGACTACCGGGTGGACCGCCGACTATGTCGACGATCTGCCCGCCGCCGACCTGGCCTTCTGGTGTGGCCAGTTCATCGAGTATCACAACTACATGCACCGCGCCCCCGAATGATCGGGGGCGTTTTCTTTTATGGGAGCTGCCATGGACCTGATCCAGTTCGGCATCGTACTCAAAGCGTTCGACCAGATGTCGGGCGTGTTCGGCACCGCCGCGGGCAAGTCGATGGGAGCCATCAGCAGCCTCGATGCGCGAGTCGGCGCCTTGTCCGGCCGGCTCGATCGGCTCGGCACCAAGGCGATGGGCGATGGCGCGCTGCTGACCGGCATGATGCAAAAGCCGATCGCCGCCTTTGCCCAAGCCGAAGATGCCGCCACCGGCCTGAAAGTCTCCATGCTCGGCGCCGGCGGCGCATTGGATGCACGCTACGGCAAGATCAGCAAGCTCGCGACGGATCTTGGCGACAAGCTGCCCGGCACCACCGCTGACTTCCAAAACATGATGACCGCCCTGGTCAAACAGGGCATCAGCTATGACGCCATTCTGGGAGGCGTAGGCAAGTCGGCAGCCTACCTCGGCGTGCTGTTGAAAAAGCCGCCGGAGCAGGCGGCCGAGTTTGTCGCCAAGTTGCAGGACGCCACAGGTACGGTCGAGGGCGACATGATGGGGCTGATGGATACCATCCAGAGGGCCACTTATCTCGGCGTGAACGACAACAACATGTTGCAGTTCTACACCAAGATGACCCCGGCAATGGACACCATGAAACGCAAGGGCTCCGAGGCGGCCAAGGCGATGGCGCCGTTCGCGGTGATGTTCGACCAGGCTGGCATGCAAGGCGAGGCGGCCGGCAATGCGCTACGCAAGGTGGTGCAGCTTGGCATGGACACCAAGAAAGTGGCCAAGGCCAACGCCGAGCTGGCCAGCAAGGGTATCAAGCTCGATTTTACCGACGGCAAGGGTGAATTCGGCGGCATGGGTAACATGATGTTGCAGTTGGACAAGCTCAAGGGGCTGACGACTACCAACCGGCTAAAGGCGTTCAAGGAAGTTTTTGGTGACGAGGCTGAAACCATGCAGGTGCTCTCCATCCTTATCAACAAGGGAGTGGATGGCTACAAGGACACCGTTGGCCGTATGGAAAATCAGGCCGATCTGCAGCGTCGAGTAAACGAGCAGCTGGGAACCCTCAAGAATCTGTGGGATGCCGCTTCCGGTACGTTTACCAACACCCTGTCGGCTTTCGGAGCCACGATCTCGCCAGAGCTCAAGGCGCTGACCGAGTGGCTCGGCGATGCCTCGGCCAAAATGTCCGAATTCATCGGCGAACATCCGAAGTTGGCCAAAGCGGCAGGCCTGGCCGTAGCCGGTATGGGTGGCGTGCTACTGGTCGGCGGCGCACTCGCCATGACGCTCGGCACCATCACCCGCCTTGCCGGCTATGCCCTCGGCCCGCTCGGCAAGCTCGGTGGCCTCGTCGGCAAGAAGGACGCAGCTGGCAAGGCAGCAGAAGCCGCCGGCGGTCTCGACGTTCAGCGCGTCTGGGTGACCAACTGGCCGGGCAGCGGGCTCGACCTTGGCGGCGGCGGAGGCAAAGCCGGTACGCTTGGCAAGGCCAGCAAGCTCGGCAAGCTGGCTAGCGTCGCCGGCAAGGGGCTTGGCGTGGTTGGCGCCGGTATGGCCGGCTACGAGCTGGGGACGATGGCCAACGAGGGAATCACCCAGGTGCTGACCGCCACCAACGGCGGCAAGGAACGCACGCTCGGTACCTGGCTGTACGACCTGATCAATGGCGACAAAGACGCCAAGCTGCTGGCGCCGACGCCGATCAAGCGCATGGGCGGTGCGCCCGGTGCAGGGGCGAAAGCCCCCGTTCCGCTCAACCCTGTGGCAGCCTCCAAGAGCAACGCCCAGGGGCAGCCCGGCAAGGTCGTCGCCCCGCAAGTCACACTGCACTACAACCCGGCGCTGACCATTCAGGGCGACCCGATACCAGGCACCGATGCCAAGTTCAAGGCGCTGCTCAACGCGCACCGCGACGAGCTGCTACGCATGATCAACCAAGCCGTCGAGAACAAGGCGCGCGCAGCGTACTGATAGGGGGCGCTCATGTTTGCACTGCTCGGCGAGATTCAGTTCGAGCTGATCACCCACTTCGACGGGCTCGAGATCAACCGAGCGACGAAGTACGCCCGCCACGAGGTGCTGGATGGCAAGCCCATTCTGCAGCGCACCGGCGAAGAGCTCGACGAGCTCACGATCGAGCTGGCCTTCCACGAGTATTACTGCGACCCCGAAGCCGAGCTGAAGAAGCTCGACGAAGCGCGGCGTGCCGGCAAGTCGATGCCGCTGATCTGGGGGCACGGCGTGATCGAGGGGCAGTTCGTCATCGAAAAAATTCGGGTGACGGAACAAACCGCCACCCAGTTCGGCAAGGTCACGTCGCTCTCGGCAAGCGTCAGCCTGCTCGAGTATGTCGAGCCGAAGTTGCTGGAGGCGGCGACCCGCGAGAAGCGCAAGGCCGCGCCGGGCCGCAAGCAAAAGGGCAAGGCGGGTTCGAAGAAGACGCCGGGCGCCAAGACTTCGCGCGCGGGTACCGCCACGGTGAAGAACAAGGATGGCGTCGAATTCACCAAGATTACGCGGAATTGAGCCATGGATTACCTCGAGCACATCACCAGTGCCGGCGAGCGCTGGGACACGCTGGCCTGGGAATACTACGGCGACGCCACGCTGATGAGCCCCATCATCGAGGCCAATCCCCAGTTACGCATCCTGCCGACGTTATCGGCCGGTCTGTCGGTCAAGATTCCGATTCTGGAAGACGATGACCCGGCGCTGGCCGAGGAGGATCTGCCGCCGTGGAAGCGATAAGCACACAAGACACCGGGCCCAAGCGCCTGGTTTTTTTTATTCAGTACGAAGGCAAGGACATCACCGCCGACATCAGCAGCGACTTCGTGCGGCTGGTCTACAACGACAAGCGCTCGGGCGAGGCTGACGAGCTGGAGCTCGTGTTGGAAAACAGTCACGGCCGCTGGTCAGGCAGTTGGTACCCGGAAAAGGGCGACCGCATTACTGCCAGCTTTGGCTATGCCGGAGAAGCCATGCTGCCGTGCGGCGAGTTCGAGGTTGACGAGTGCGAGCTGTCCGGCCCGCCGGACGAGGTCACCATCAAGGCGCTGTCCGCCGGCGTCACCCGCGCCGTTCGCACCACGCAGACCAAGGCCTACAACGGCCAGACGCTGGCCAGCATTGCCAGGCAGGTTGCCCAGCGCAACGACCTGCAGCTGGTTGGCTCGCCTGATGAGGTGCCGCTGGGGCGTGTCACCCAGAATCAGGAAACCGACCTCGGGTTTCTGAAGCGCATCGCCGAGCAGTACGGGCACATGGTGTCGGCGCGTGGCGATCAGTTGTTCGTGGCGCCGTTGTCCGCCGTGGACGATCGCGACGCGGTGCTGACGGTCACGCAGCGCCCGCAATTGAAAACCTACCGGGTACGCGACAAGACCGCAGCGACGTATAAGAGCGTCACGGTGGCCTACATGGACCCGAAAACCCGCCAGTTGGTGGAGCACACCGAAAACGCGCCCACCGCCAAGCGCAAGCGCGGCGACAAGGTGATCGAGGACAAGGCCGACACCCTCAAGCTCAACACCCGGGCCGAGAACAAACAGCAGGCCGTGGCCATGGCCAAGGCCGCGCTGCGCGACAAGAACCTCAAGGCCGTCGAGGGTGAATTCGCCCTGATCGGCGACCCTCGCCTGTTGGCCGGAAACACGCTGAACATCGCCTGCCTCGGCGAGGGCGACGGCGATTACCTGCTGTCGGAAAGCCGGCACTCGGCCACCCGCTCCGGCGGCTGGGACGTGTCAGTTACCGGGCAGCGCCTGCGCACCAGTGCCGAGGCCAAGCAGGCCGCCGCAAACCGCAAAGCCAAACGCAAGGCCTCGAAATGATCCAGCTCTCTGACATTCAATCGGCCGACTGGTCGCCACAGCTGGGCGAGCCCGGCGGCGTGGTCGAAGACCTCGACGACATCGACCAGTGCATCCGCATCGTCATTGGCACGCCCAAAGGGTCTGTGCCACTGCGGCCGCTGTTTGGCTGTGACGCCTGGAAGTGGATCGACGCGCCGGTCGACGTGGCGCTGCCCAACGTCGTGCGCGAGGTGTACGCCGCCATTGCCATGTGGGAGCCGCGCGCCGAGATCGTCGGCGTCACGTTGTCGCCAGGCGATGACGAGGCGCACTGGAAGATCCGCATCACCTGGCAGCCAGCCAGCGGCGACTCTCAACAAATCACCGAGGTAAGCAATGGCCAAACCTGAGTTCATCAGCCGGTCTTCCGACCAGATCGTGCAGGAGCTGGTCGCCGATTATGAAGAGCGCAGCGCCAAGACTTTGTACCCCGCCCAGCCCGAGCGCCTGCTGATCGATTTCATGGCGTACCGCGAGTCGCTGCTGCGCGAGCAGGTGCAGGACGCCGCGCTGCTCAACCTGGTGCGCTACAGCCGAGGCGCAATCCTCGACGAACTGGCGAACGACCGCGGCGAGAGTCGCCTGCCGGCCTACGCCGCGGGCTGCACGTTGGAGTTTCGCGTGTCGGTGGCGCAGCAGGCCGACTTCGTCATCCCGGCCGGCACGCTGGTGGCCACCGGCAATGGAGCGCTGACGATGGCCACCATCGAGAGCGCCACACTGACGGCTGGCCAGCTCGCCGCGTCGGTCACGGCGAGCGCCACTGATGCCGGTGCCCAGGGTAACGGCTACATCCCCGGTCAGATCAACCAGCTGGTCAGCATCCTTGCCGGTGCGCCGAGCGGCCTGACCGTCAGCAACACCACGACGACGGATGGCGGTGCGCCCGAAGAAACCGACGAGCGCCTGCAGCAGCGTCTGTTGCTGTCGTTCGACCGCTACAGCGTTGCAGGGCCGGCGCCGGCCTACCGTTACCACGCAATGCGCGCCCACCCCGCCGTGATCGACGTGGCGGTACGGCGGCATTACCCGGTGCCCGGTGACGTGACGGTGTACCCGCTGCTCGATACCGGGTTGCCCGGCCAGACCGTGCTGGATGCAGTCCAGGCCGCCGTGGGGGCTGAGGACATTCGAGTCCTCAACGATACGGTCTATGCCGCGGCACCAATCGCGGTCGACTACTGGGTGCGGGGCACGCTCACGTCCAATCAGGGCGATGTCACGGCTACTGTCGAGCAAGAGGCGACCGGCGCCGCGCTGGCGCTGGCCACCAGCTTTGCCGCATCGCTGGGTGGCGACATCGTTCCCAGCCAGTTCATCTCGGCCGTGCAACCGTCGGTTCACGCGGTGGCGCTCACCGAGCCGGCGTTCGTCGCGTGTGAAGCCTGGGAGTGGCGGCACTGCCTGGGTGTCGATCTGTCCGTGCCGGAGTAAGCCATGACAACCCATCCCGATTTGCCTGCCGTGCTGGCGGGCGACGAGCGGTTTGCGACGCTCGCCGACATCTGGTCGGCGCGTCTGGTGGCTATCGATCCGCAGGAGGTGCTGGTGCGCTGGATCGACCGGGTCGACGCCTCGCTGCTGCCGACCCTGGCCGAGGAATACAGCCTGCTCGACGATGGCTGGGAATTGGCCGCAACTGAGGAGGCGCAACGCGCCTTGCTCAAGGGCGCGATCCGGCTGCATCGCATCAAGGGAACGCCGGCGGCAATCCGTGAGGTGTTCCGCGCGCTCAGCCTGGGCGAAATCGAGATCGACGAGGGCACTAACGGCTACTGCTACGACGGGTCAGTGGCCTTTGACGGTTTCGCCAGCTACGACGATCCGGCCGGGTGGGCCGAATACCGTGTCCGCATCGACAAGCTTCTCTCTGTGCGCCAGGCCGATGCAGTGCGCCGTCTGCTCGACTCGGTAGCGCCTGCTCGTTCTCTGCTGTGGGGCATCGATTTCACCAATGCCGAACTGATTTACAACGATATGGCCGCCTTCGATGGCAGCTACACCTATGGAGTCGCGTAATGGCTTTTCTGACCGTACCGGCCGACCCGGGATTCCCCGACGTCTACCAGATTGAAGTGCTCGATCGCGTCAAGGGCGGCGCTGGTGGAACGGCCAACTTGCAGGCTCAGCAGCTTGCCGAGCGAACGGCATTCCTGAAGGCGCTGGCTGATGGCTTGACGGCCGGCAAGCAACCGATCGACGCCACCTTGACCGCGCTGGCAGCCGTTGTCACTGCTGCCGACAAGCTGATCTATTCCACAGGCGCCGACACCTTCGCCACCACCAGCCTGACGGCTTTCGCTCGCACCTTGTTGGACGATGTCGACGCGGCAACCGCCCGCGCGACGTTGGGTGCGGCTCCGCTGGACAGCGCACCGCTCACCGGCATGCCGACCGCGCCGACAGCAGCACCTGGAACGAATACTGCGCAGCTCGCCAACACCGCCTTCGTGCAAGCCGCGATCGCGGCGCTGGTAGCTTCTTCGCCTGCCGCGCTCGACACGCTGAACGAGCTGGCCGCAGCGCTTGGCAACGACGCCAACTTCGCCGCCACGATGAACAACGCGCTGGCTGGAAAGGCGCCGCTGGCTGGCAGTAATGGACAGGCGTTCAGTGTGGCCAGCGCCACGCAGACCCAACATGCAGTCAGCGCAGGTCAGGTGCAAAGCCAGGCGCTGACCGCGTTCACCTCTTCCGGCGCGGCGCCGAGCTTTACGTTGTCGCCGGTACCGGCGCTGACTGCCTACGCCGCCGGGCAGCGGTTCCGCGTTAAGTTCAACGGTGCAGGCAACGGCTCAGACACGCTGAACGCATCGGGCCTCGGCGCCAAGTCGATCAAGCAGTACGACAGTGCTGGCAACAAGGTGGCGCCGGTGATTGTGGCCAGCCAGCTGGCGGACCTTGAGTACGATGGGGTGGATTTTGTGATCCTGGATCCGCTGCCGACTGCCTACTGCCCCATAGGGCATTATTCCGGACTTGGGCTGTCCACGGCGGGATCGTCTACGACCATGACCATTGCAGCCGGCCAGGCCGCCAACAGTACCGGAGCGGCGCTCATGACTTTGGCGTCGTCAATCAGCAAAACGACGGCAGCATGGGCGGTTGGCACCGGCGTTGGTGGCTTGGATACCGGTATCATCGCCAACTCAACTTGGTATTACTTCTACGAAATTCGCCGTCCCGATACTGGTGTCGTCGACGTTATTTTCTCTCTCAGCTCGTCGGTCCCCACGCTTCCGGCCAACTACACGCAATACCGTTACATCGGTGCCGTGCCTACCAACGGCTCCGGGCAGTGGGTGAAATTTATTCAGCGCGGCCAAGAGTTTTGGTGGGACACCCCTGTTCTGGATTTCAGCGGAACGACATCGACAACTGCGTCATTGCTCACGTGCACCGTACCTCGGCTGCCGGTGAAAGCGTTTTTTGACGTTTACATTGCATCCACTGGCACGTATTTCTCGACGCCTGACATAGCCGACGTGGCGCCTGCGACCAGCGCCGCCCCGCTTGATTCCATCGGCAACAGCACATCGGTAAACCTTGGCGGGCAGGTGGAGTGTTGGACGAATGCATCCGCCCAAATCCGCCATCGAGAGCGAAGCGCCGGCCAAAACATGTACATCACGACCCTCGGCTGGTACGACCCCAACATTCGCCCGTAAGGAGGGAAAAAAAATGCCCTACATCCAACGTGATGAGACTGGCCGCATCGTCGGCAAGTTTGCCAATCCGCAGCCAGGCACGGCCGAAGAGTGGCTGGCCGCCGACGCGGCCGAGCTGCAGCCGGTCCTGACCGACCTGCGTACCTGTCAGCTGACCGCCATCAACACCCGCGCCGCCGAGCTGCTGGCCCCCTTGTCCGCCAACTACCCAGACGGCGAGGTGCAGAGCTGGGCGCAGCAGACGCGCGAAGCTGAGGCGCTGGCTGCTGATCCGCTCGCCGCCACGCCGCTGCTGAACGCCATAGCCACCGCACGCGGTCTGACGGTCACCACGTTGGCCGAACGGGTGCGCGCCAAAGTTCTGGCCTATGCCGTGGCGAGCGGCCAGATCATCGGCAAGCGCCAGGCACTGGAGGATGTGCTGATGGCAGTCGACCTGCAGGCACCAGACGCGGCCGAGCAGCTGGCCGCAATCCAGTGGCCAGCACCCACGCCGGCGTAAGGATCTGCCATGGCCTGGCGCTACCGTCTCGATCGCCCCTTCCACCACACCTCGACGCACCTGGTCAGCGTGGAGTACCGGAATGACTGGATCGACATACGCCCCCGAGGCTCGATCTTCATTCAGCCCGGCTACGCCTGGGACGGCTGCAGCCCAGCATGGCGCCTGCCTGCCGGGCTGTGGCTCGGCACCCCGGACGGGCCGCTGATGCCCGACGGCCGGCCGCAGACGTTCTACGCCAGCTTGGTGCATGACGCCTTGTGTCAGTGGAAACGAGAGATCCCGATCAAGCGGCGTGCCACAGTGCAGGTGTTCGCCGAGCTGTTGCAGCTGGCCGGGTTCCCGACGTGGCGGGTGTGGCTGTACGTCGGGGCGGTGGCGCGGTTCGGGCCTTCGCGCTTCGGTGGAGATCTACCTCGACAAGAGCCGGTTTAACCGGCTCGATTCATTTCATGGCCCGCCGCTTGGCGGGTCTTTTTGTTTCCAAGGGGGAAACATGGATTGGACCGCACTCGGCGCTGCAGTGGTCAGCGCGCTCACGGCCCTGCCCACGGCGGCGTATATCGCCACCCGCAAAATCAAGCAAGACAAGCGCGAGGATGCGGCGGTGTCGCTGGCCGACTCGCTGCGCGCCGAGCTGGCCGCCCAGGTGCGTGAGCTCACCGCCCGAGCCGACGCCTTCGCCGCGCAGCGCAACGAGGCGATCGAGCGGGCCGCCAGCCTGGCCGGCCAGGTGGAGGGGCTGCGTAGCGAGGTTTCGCGGCTGGCCAGCGAACTGTCCGAAACCGAGCAGCGCATGGCCGAGCTGCAGCACAGCAACGAGGCGCTGACCGCCAAGATTGCCGCGCTCATCGACGAAAACACGAAACTGAAAGGGCAGCATGTCCAAGCCTAAATGCAGCGAAGACGACTTCATCGGCCTGTGGCGCCGGCTCGGTGGCGCGGCGGCCGTGGCGCGTGAACTGGGGTGCTCCGAGCGGGCGGTGCATGAGCGGCGCCGTGCGGTCGAGAAGCGTCGCGGCATCAAGCTGGTCACCAGCGTTGGCAAGCCTATCTCGGTGGGTGAAGTCCCGCAGGCAGCAAATGACGACCCGCCGGCGCAGATTGGCCTTGACCCCGAGGTCAAAGCGCTCAAGGCACAACTGGCCGCGATTCAGCGCGACTCGGTCGACGCCGAGTTTGTGAAGCGGCGCATCGTCAAGCTCACCGAATCGGTCGTCGAGGTACCGAACTGGCTTTCTCGCCGGAGGGATGTCCCTGGCGAGCTTGGCGTGCCGACGCTGTTCGCCAGCGACTGGCACTGGGCCGAGGTGGTCGACCCGCGTCAGATCAACGGCGTCAACGAGTACAACCTGGCAATCGCCCACAAGCGAGCCCAAAAGCTGATCGAGCGCACGGCACACCTGCTTCGCCGCTGTCTGGTCGGGGCGAAGTACCCCGGCATCGTGTTCGCCCTGGGGGGCGACATGGTCAGCGGCGACATCCACGAGGAACTGCAGGCCACCAACGAGCTGGAGATCATGCCGACCGTGGTCGACCTGATCGGCGTGCTGGCCTGGTGCATCCGTGAGCTGGCCGACGAGTTCGGCAAAGTGTTCGTGCCCTGCGTCTCCGGCAACCACGGCCGCAACACCAAGAAAATTCGCGCCAAGGGTCGCAACTTCACCAGCTTCGATTGGCTGACCTACGTCATGCTGGCCAAGCTGTTCGAGGGTGACAGCCGCGTCACCTTCCTGATTCCCGATGGCCCCGACGCCGCGTGGCGAGTGTATGGGCACCGCTACCTGCTGACCCATGGTGATCAGTTCCGGGGCGGTGACGGCATGATCGGCGCCCTCGGCCCGATCATCCGCGGCGACCACAAAAAGCGCAGCCGTTCCAGTCAGATCGATCAGGGGTACGACGTCCTGCTGCTCGGCCATTGGCACCAGCTGATCCAGCAGCAACGCCTGATCGTCAATGGCTCGCTCAAGGGCTACGACGAATACGCCAACGCCAACAACTTCGGGTTCGAGCGAGCCCGTCAGGCGCTCTGGATCACTCATCCCGACCACGGCATCACCATCTCTATGCCGGTGAACGTCGACGACGACCGCGAAAGAACCGGCGCCGACGACTGGGTGAGTTGGCCGAAAGCCGGCTGATCCGCGCCGCCCCACATTCCCGTTATCCCCTTCAGCCCGCCCCTTGCGGGCTGTTTTCATTTGGAGAATCCGATGCCCGAACTCCCCAAGGTGATTGTGCTGACCGGCCGTGCCGGCTCGGGCAAATCCACTATCGCCGCTGAACTGGTCGCCAGTCACGGCTACACCGTGGTCAAGTTCGCCGGCCCGCTCAAGAGCATGCTGCGCGCGCTCGGTCTGACCGACGCCGAGATCGAAGGCGATCTGAAGGAGAAACCCTGCGCGCTGCTTGGCTGGTGCACGCCGCGCCACGCCATGCAAACCCTCGGCACCGAGTGGGGCCGCAACCTGATCGATACCGACCTCTGGGTGGCCGCGTGGCAGCACGCCGTACGCGGGGTGCTGGCCAGCGGTGGCCGCGTGGTGGTCGACGACTGCCGATTCCGCAACGAATTGTCCGCTGCCATGGAAATGGGCGGCGTTGCCGTGCGCCTGGTGCGTGACGGTGCCGGCACGACGGCTCACGTCAGCGAAACCGGCCTCGATGCCGTCGAGCTGCCGGTGATCATCAACGCAGCCGCGCCGGCAGCAGTGGCTGGCGAGGTGCTGCGAATGGCCGAATCGATACTGGAGACATTGGCGTGAAAAAAGACGAGATTTTTGCGGCGATCGTCGGCCGCGAAGGCGGTTATGTGAACAACCCAGATGACAAGGGCGGCCCGACCCGCTGGGGCATCACCGAGCGCGTAGCCCGTGCCCATGGCTACCAGGGAGACATGCGCGACTTGCCGCGCGACACCGCGCTGGCCATCCTCGATTCCGACTACTGGACCGGCCCGCGCTTTGATCAGGTGCACGCCATCAGTCCACGCATCGCCGAGGAGCTGTGCGATACGGGCGTCAATATGGGGCCGGCTGTTCAGGCCGCCATGCTCCAGCGCTGGCTGAACGCGTTCAACCTGCAGGGCTCGCTCTACCCCGACCTCGCCGCCGATGGCCAGCTCGGCCCGCGCACGCTGGCCGCGCTGAAGATGTTCCTGGCCAAGCGTGGCGCCGAGGGTGAGGCTGTACTGCTCAAATCGATCAACTGCAGCCAAGCAGTTCGTTATCTCGAGTTGGCCGAGCAGCGCGCGGCTAACGAGACGTTCGTCTATGGCTGGGTTCTCAACCGTGTGGAGGCAGCGTGATGGACTGGAAACAGATTGTCGGCACTGTGGCGCCGTGGATCGGAACCGCGCTGAGCGGGCCGCTGGGTGGCCTGGCTATGTCGGCCGTGGCAGATGCGCTCGGCCTTTCCGAGAAAACCGAGGATGCCCTAAAGCAGGCGGTTGCCGGCGCGACGCCGGAGCAAATGCTGGCGATCAAGAATGCTGACCAGCAGTTTGCTGCGCGCATGCAAGAACTCGGCTTTGCGAACCAGCAGGCGCTGGCAAAAATCGCCGCCGATGACCGCGCCAATGCCAGGGCACGCGAGACTGCTACCGGTGACCGTACCCAACGCAATCTGGCGTACATGCTGGTGGGCGGCGCCCTGCTTGTCGGGGCAGGCCTGCTGTTTGGCGGCATCAGGGTGGACAGCGCCCTGGCTGGTGCCGTCGTCGGCTACCTGTTCAACGAGGCCGGCGCCGCTAGCACCTACTACTTCGGTGAAATCCAGAAGCGGTTCCAAGTAAGCAAAGACAGCTGACCGCAAGGCCAGAATGACCAAGCCCCCGTCGCATCCCTATACCAGGGTGCGACGGGGGCTTTTTTGCGTTTGTGGCCGGCGAAATAGCTCAGCTCAACGACTGGAGCTACTGCGCGACTGAGTGCGGGCTGGCGTGGTTTAGCACCGTTCTGGCTCGGTGGTGGCGGCTCATTCCGCCATGTCGGTGCTAAAAATAAATTCAACAAACTGTAACTATATGTTTTTGAACGAACAATATTAACAGTCAATCCCATCCAGCATCGGCGCCACGCTCAGGCGCCGGGGCGGCAATTTGACCGGATTTCTTTGCTGGGCGCGGTTTTCGGTACCGCTGCCGAGGTGTTTTTTACTGTTCATGTAGGCCGATTGTTGCCCGGTTTCGACGCGTTGACGCGGCAGCGTGCGAGCACTCTGGTGTGCGCTACGCCCGCGGCGCGACGAAGACTGCTAAGCGATTGAAAAAACGGGAAATTATCCTACCCCAGCAGAGCGCAGGTCAAGCCTGGCTGTGCCCCCCGTGGAGCGCCGTTCCACGCTGAAGCCCTCGGGGACGCGATGGAATGTTCCGGCGGGGATGTCAGCGGAAACGGGATGGAACGGGGCGACGCGGGGGATCGGCTGGCGCGCCTGTCGACACCGCATGGTGCAGCGGTCCGTCAGGCCGCAGCCAGCCGGGGAGGTCAGAGACAGTCGCGCAGGCGGTAGTAGCTGGTGGCCAGCAGCAACGCCGGCGTGCGCAGCAGCGCGCCGCCCGGGAAGCGGCGATGCGACAGGCGCGCGAACAGGTCGAAGCGCTCGGGCTCGCCGTGGATCGCCTCGGCCATGAGCTTGCCGGCGAGCCCGGTGAGCGCCACGCCGTGGCCGGAGAAACCCTGGGCGAAGAAGATGTTCGGGCGCAGCCGGCCGAAGTGCGGCGCGCGGTTCATGGTGATGTCGACGAAACCGCCCCAGTCATACTCGACCTTGACGTCGGCGAGGCCGGGGAACACCTTGAGCATGCTGCGGCGCATGGCGTCCCTGAGCCCTATCGGCGTCATGCCGGTGTAGCTGACGCGGCCGCCGAACAGCAGGCGGGTGTCGCGCGTGCAGCGGAAGTAATCGAGCACGAAGTTGGCGTCGCACACCGCGAGGTTGGTCGGAATCAGGCTCCGGGTGCGCGCTTCGCCCAAGGGCTCGGTGGCGATGATGTAGGTGCCGACCGGCATGATCTTGCTGTCGAGCTCGGGCACCATCTTGCCGAGGTAGGTGTTGCCGGCCAGCACCAGCGATTCGGCGCGCACCTCGTGCCGCCCAACCTTCACCCGTACCATGGCGCCCGGCACGATCTCGCCGACCGCACTGTGCTCGAAGATGCGCACCCCGGCGGCCTCGGCGGCGCGCGCCAGCCCCAGCGCGTACTTGAGCGGGTGCAGGTGGCCGGCGTCGGGCTCGAACAGGCCGCCGACGTAGCGCGCGGTGTTGACCATCTCCGGCAGGCGCTCCTTGCCGATCAGCTGGAAGCGATCGTAGCCGTAGTGGCGCGCCGCCTCCTCCTGCCAGGCCGCCTGCTCGCGCAGCTGGCGTGCCTTGAGTGCGGCATGAAAATAGCCCCACACCAGTTCGGCGTCGATGGCGTGCTTGGTACAGCGCTCGCCCACCAGGGCGACCGCCTCACGCGTCATGTTCCATATTTCGCGCGCGGCCTCCTGGCCGAGGGCGTCGCGCACCGGATTCATGCCGCAGGCGAGGTCGGACAGCACCTGGCCGCCGTTGCGACCGGAGGCACCCCACCCCACCCGCGCGCCCTCCAGCACCACCACGCGGTAGCCGCGTTCGGCCAGCTCCAGCGCGGCCGACAAGCCGGTGTAGCCGGCGCCGAGCACGCACACGTCGGCCGAAAGCGACTCGCTCAGGCGCGGCCTCGGCGTGAGCGAGCCGGCACTGGCGGCGTACCAGGAATCGACGTGTTCCTGACCGGCAAACTGCAAAGACCCGAACATGATTCCTCCTTGTCAAAGGCGATAAAAAAGCCCGCGGCGCCGGGAGCGTGCCGCGGGCAGGCAGACGACGTCAGGCCGCGGCGGCGAGCCGGGCGCGGCGCCGTTCCGCCTTCACCATCATGCGGTTGGCGCCGACCACCAGCAGCGTCACCACCAGCACCGTCATCGTCGCCAGCGCGTTGATCTCCGGATTCAGCCCCAGGCGCACGCGCGAGAAGATCAGCTGCGGCAGCGTGGTCGAGCCCGGCCCGGACAGGAAGGCGGTGATCACCAAGTCGTCGATCGACAGCGTGAACGCCAGCAGGAAGCTCGACGCGATCGCCGGCGCGATGATCGGCAGCGTGATCTGGAAGAAGATCTTGAACGGGCGCGCGCCCAGGTCCATCGCCGCCTCTTCCACCGAGCGGTCCATCTCCACCAGGCGCGAGCGGATCACCACCGTGACGTAGGCCATGCACAGCGTGACGTGGCCGACCCAGATGGTCAGCATGCCGCGCTCGGCCGGGAAGCCGAACCACTGCTGCAGTTCAACGAACAAGAGCAGCATGGACAGGCCGGTGATCACCTCGGGCATCACCATCGGCGCGGTGAGCATGCCGGCGAACAGGCTCTTGCCCTTGAACGGGCCGAAACGCGCCAGCACCAGGCCGGCGATGGTACCCAGCACCACGCTCATCGCGCTCGAGAGAAAGGCGATCTTGAGACTCAGGCCGAACGCCGAGATCACCGCGTCGTCGTTGAACAGCACCCCGTACCAGTGCGTCGAGAAGCTGGCCCACACCGTCACCAGCTTGGAGGCGTTGAACGAGTACACGATGAGGATCAGGATCGGCACATAGAGGAAGGCCAGCCCGGCGCCGAGCGTGAGCTTGCCGAAACCGCTGATGTCTTTGCTTTGCATGTCATCTCTCCTAGCGCGCGGCCGCCCGTGCCAGCGCTTTCTCTTCGCGCTTGTGCAGGTAAATGATCGGCGCGATCAACAGCGCCACCATGACGATGGTCACCGACGCCGCCATCGGCCAGTTGTTGTTGTCGAAGAACTCCATCCACAGCACCTTGCCGATCATCAGCGACTCGGGCGTGCCGACCAGTTCCGGGATCACGAACTCCCCCACCGCCGGGATGAACACCAGCATCGAGCCGGCGATCACGCCGTTCTTGGAGAGCGGCAGGGTGACGCGCAGGAAGGTCTGCCACGGCCGGCAGCCAAGGTCGGCCGAAGCCTCCAAGAGACGCCCGTCGAGCTTCACCAGGTTGGAGAACAGGGGCAGGATCATGAACGGCAGGTAGGCGTACACCATCACGATCTGCACCGAGAGCTGGGTGTGCATCAGCTGCAGCGGCTCGTCGATGAACCCGAGCGCCAGCAGTGCCTGGTTGAGCAGGCCCTCGTTGTCGAGAATCCCCATCCAGGCGTAGACGCGCACCAGGAACGAGGTCCAGAACGGCAGCATCACCAGCATCAGGAGCGTGTTGCGCTTGGCCTCCGGCGCGCGCGCGATGGTGTAGGCGATGGGGTAGCCCACCACCAGGCAGATCAGCGTGGTCACCCCGGCCATGTAGAGCGAGCTGAGGTAGGCGTCGAAGTACAGCGGGTCGCCGAAGATGTACCGGTAGTTGCCGAAGTTGAGCGCCAGGCTCACCACGTCCTCGGCGCGCGACAGCAGCGCCCGGTACGGCGGCGAGGCGATCTCGACGTCGGAGAAGCTGATCTGTAGCACGAACAGGAACGGCACCAGGAAGAACAGCAGCAGCCAGCCGTAGGGAATCGCCGTCACCAGCGATTGACCACGCGGCAGGGCGCGCTGCCACCAGGCGGACCGGCGCGCGGGGCGCGCCGCCGCTGCGCGGGAATCCCGCAGCGAAAGGAGTCGGCTCATCATTGCGTCAGCACCACGGCGTCGTTGTCAGTCCAGCTGACGAATACCGGCTCGTTCCAGGTCGGAGCCGCCTCTTCCCGCCAGTGCGTGGCGGGCACGCTGGCCTTGACCACCTTGCCGGAGTCGAGGCGCACGTGGAAGATCGAGAAGCCGCCGAGGTAGGCGATGTCGCCCACCGTGCCGGCCGCCCAGTTGCCGGCGGCCACCGGCTGGCGCCGCGACACGCCGACGCGCTCCGGGCGCAGCGACAGCCACACCGGCATGCCCATGGTGCCGGTGATGCCGTGGCCGACGCGCACCGGGCGCGGCAGCTCGGTGGAGTGGATGCAGACGTGGTCCGGCTCGTCCTCGACCACGTGGCCGCCGAACAGGTTGGTCTCGCCGATGAATTCCGCGGTAAAGCGACAGTTGGGGTGCTCGTAGATCTCGCCCGGGGTGGCGACCTGCAGCAGCTGGCCTTCGGACATGATGCCGATGCGCCCGGCCATGGTCATGGCCTCTTCCTGGTCGTGCGTCACCATGATGCAGGTGACGCCGACCTGCTCGATCATGTTCACCAGTTCGAGCTGGGTCTGCTGGCGGAGCTTCTTGTCGAGCGCACCCAGCGGCTCGTCGAGCAGCAGCAGTTTCGGGCGCTTGGCGAGCGAACGCGCCAAGGCGACGCGCTGCTGCTGGCCGCCGGAGAGCTGGTAGGGCTTGCGGTGGGCGTACTTCTTCATCTGCACCAGTTCCAGCATGCGCTCGACGCGCTCGGCGATGTCGCTGCGCGACAGGCGGTCCTGCTTCAGGCCGAAGGCGATGTTCTGCGCCACGGTCATGTGCGGGAACAGCGCGTAGCTCTGGAACATCATGTTGATCGGGCGCTCGTACGGCGCCAGCGCGGTGATGTCCTCGCCGTCGAGGATGATCTTGCCCGAGGTCGGCGTTTCCATGCCGGCCAGCATGCGCAACAGCGTCGACTTGCCGCAGCCGGAGCTGCCCAACAGCGCGAAGATGTCGTTCTTCGCGATCGACAGGTTGATATGGTCGACGACGGTGTTGTCGCCGAATTTCTTCACGACGTCGACGATTTGCAGGTAGGACTTGGCACCGGCCGTCTTGGCGGCCTGGTGCAAGGACGATTCAGCCATGTTCACGATTCTTCCCCTCCGGGTCGGCCGCCCGCGCACGGGTGAGCGGGCGGCCGCACCTTCAGCTCACTTGCGGGTTTTCACTTCGGTCCAGAGACGGGTCTGCAGGCGCTGGGTCTTGGCCTCGAGCGGCAGCTGGATGAAGCTCTTCTGCTGGATTTCCGCGGTCGGGTAGATCGAGGCGTCGTGCAGGAACTTGGCCTCGATCTGCCCCTTGGCGGCCGTGTTCGGGGTGGCGTAGCTCACCGCCTTGGCGTTGGCGGCGGCCACCTCGGGGCGCATCACGTAGTTGATGAAGGCGAGCGCGTTGTCGACGTTCTCGGCGTCCTTCGGGATCGCCATGCTGTCCATCCACAGCATCACGCCGGACTTGGGTGCCAGCACGCGCAGCACCTGGCCGTTCTTGGCCTCCTCGGCGCGGCGCTTGGCGATGTTGAGGTCGCCGCCGTAGCCCAGCACCAGGCACAGCGAGCCGTTGGCCAGCTCGTTGATGTAGCCCGACGAGGAGAAGCGCGTGATGTAGGGGCGAATCTGCTTGAACAGGTTGGCCGAAGCCTGCCAGTCGGCGTCGGCGTTGCTGTTGGGGTTCTTGCCCAGGTAGTGCGCGGCGATCGGCAGCACCTCGGCCGGGCTGTCGAGCACCGACACGCCGCAGGACTTGAGCTTGGAGACGTACTCGGGCTTGAACAGCAGGTCCCACTCATTGGCCGGCAGCGGGGTCGAGCCCAGCGCGGCCTTGACCTTGCCGGCGTTGATCGCCAGGGTGTTGATGCCGTAGAAGTACGGCACGGCGTAGGCGTTGTTGGGGTCGAACTTGGTGGCCTGCGCCAGCACGTCCGGGTCGAGGTTCTTGTAGTTGGCGAGCTTGGCCTTGTTGAGCGGCTGGTAGACGCCGGCCTTGATCTGCTTGGCGAGGAAGGCGTTGGTCGGCACCACGATGTCGTAGCCGGAACGGCCGGTGAGGATCTTGGCCTGCAGCACCTCGTTCGAGTCGTAGACGTCGTAACGCACCTTGATGCCGGTTTCCCTCTCGAAGTTCTTCACCGTGTCCGGCGCGATGTAGTCCGACCAGTTGTAGATGTTGAGCACCTTGCCGTTGGCGAAGGCCGGTACGGCGGCCGCTGCCAGCACCCCGGCAGCGATGACGTTGAACATGCGTTGACGCATGGTTTTCTCCTGTGTAGACATGCGGACGAATCGGAGGGGCCGGCTGTTATCGATGGTGTGGGCGGCCCGCTCCGACCGCGGTTACAGACGACCGAGTTCGCGCGCGAGCTGGTCGAGACACTTCTTGGCGAGGCCGACGAACTCCCTGGCCTCGGCACGGCTCATGGTGAGCGGCGGCGCCGAAATCATGCTGTCGCCGGTGGCGCGCATCACCAGGTTGTTCTGGAAGCAGATGTCGCGGCAGCGCAGCGCCAGCTCGCCGCCGTTGGCGAAGCGCTGGCGGCGGGCCTTGTCCTCGACCAGGGTCACGGCGAAGAAGAAGCCCAGGGTGCGCACGTCGTCGACCAGCGGGTGGTCGTCGAAGGCGTTGTGCCACAGCTGGTGGGCGTACGGCATGACGTCCTCGCGCATCTTGTCGATGATGCGTTCGTTCTTGAGGATCCTCAGGTTCTCGGCGGCGACGGCGCAGGCCACCGGGTGGCCGGAATAGGTGAAGCCGTGGTTGAAGTCGCCTGATTCGGCGATGACCTTGGCGACGGTGTCGTGCACCAGCACGCCGCCGATCGGCTGGTAGCCCGAGGACAAGCCCTTGGCGATGGTCATCAGGTGCGGGCGGATGCCGTAGTACTGGCTGCCGAACCAGTGGCCGGTACGACCGAAGCCGCAGATCACCTCGTCGGCGATCAGCAGGATGCCGTACTGGTCGCAGATGCGCTGGATCTCGGGCCAGTAGGTCGACGGCGGGATGATGATGCCGCCGGCGCCCTGCACCGGCTCGCCGATGAAGGCAGCGACGTTCTCCACCCCCAGCTCTAGAATCTTCTTCTCCAGCTCGCGCGCCGCCTTGAGGCCGTATTCCTCCGGCGTCAGGTCGCCGCCGTTGGCGTACCAGTAGGGCTGCTCGATGTGCGCGATGCCGGGGATCGGCAGGTCGCCCTGCTCGTGCATGTACGTCATGCCGCCGAGCGAGGCGCCGCCGATGGTGGAGCCGTGGTAGCCGTTGACGCGCGAGATGATGGTCTTCTTCTGCGGCTGGCCCAGGCTCGCCCAGTAGTGGCGCACCATGCGGATCACGGTGTCGTTCCCCTCGGAGCCCGAGTTGGTATAGAACACGTGGTTGAAGCCGTCCGGCGCGATCTCGGCCAGCAGCGCCGACAGCTCTACCACCGGCGGGTGGGTGGTCTTGAAGAAGGTGTTGTAGAACGGCAGCTCGCGCATCTGCCGGTACGCGGCTTCGGCCAACTCCTCGCGGCCGTAGCCGATGTTGACGCACCACAGGCCGGACATGGCGTCGAAGATTTTGTTGCCGTCCGAATCCCACAGGTAGACGCCGTCGGCGTGGGTGATGACGCGGCTGCCCTGGGCGTTGAGCGCGGCGGCGTCGGAGAACGGGTGGAAATGGTGCGCGGCGTCCAGCGCCTGCCACTCGCGCGTGCTGCGCTGGCCGGCCTTGCGCTCCGTGACCTGGCGTACTTCGGCAAAGTTCATATTCAGATTCATGATTCGCTCCTTCTCGTTCTCACACATGCAGCAGCAGGAACTTGCGTTCCCACGGGCTGATCACGCGCGCGTATTCGATGTATTCGGCTTCCTTGACGGCGCAGAACGCCTTGACGAAGTTCTCGCCCAGCACCTCGGTGACCGGCTTGCAGTGCTGCAACTGGGTGATCGCCTCGTCGAGGCCGCGCGGGAAGGCGAACGGCAGGCCGTAGGCGTCGCCGGTTAGCGGCTCGCTCGGCTGCTGCCGCTCGACGATGCCGAGCCAGGCGCAGGCCAGCGTCGCGGCGAGCGCGATGTACGGGTTGCAGTCGACGCCGGGCAGGCGGTTCTCGATGCGGCGCCCGGCCGGGCCGGAGTGCGGCACGCGGATGCCGCAGGTGCGGTTGTCGTAGCCCCACTGCACGTTGATCGGCGCGGCGGTGTGGCGCACCAGGCGGCGGTAGCTGTTGACGAACGGCGCGAACAGCGCGATCACCTGCGGAAAGTACTTCTGCATGCCGCCGATGCTGTGGAAGAACGCCTCGCTCGGGCTGCCGTCGGCGTTGGAGAACACGTTCTTGCCGGTGTGCTTGTCGACCACACTCATGTGGATGTGCATCGCCGAGCCGGGCTCGCTCTCCATCGGCTTGGCCATGAAGGTGGCGTACATGTTGTGGCGGATCGCCGCCTCGCGCACGGTGCGCTTGAACAGGAACACCTGGTCGGCCAGGTCGAGCGGGTTGCCGTGCAGGAAGTTGATTTCCATCTGGCAGGCGCCGACCTCGTGGATCAGGGTGTCGATCGCCAGGTTCTGCGCGTCGCAGAAGTCGTAGATCTCCTCGAACAGGTCGTCGTACTCGTTGACGGCATCGATCGAGTACGCCTTGCGCCCGGTTTCCGGGCGGCCGGTGCGGCCGATCGGCGGCTGCAGCGGCAGGTCCGGGTCGCGGTTGACGTCGACGATGTAGAACTCCATCTCCGGCGCCACCACCGGCTCCCAGCCCCTGTCCTCGTACAGCTTGAGCACGCGACGCAGGATGTGGCGCGGCGACTGCTCGACCGGCGAGCCGTCGAAGTGGAAGCAGTCGTGGATCACCTGCGCCACCGGGTCCTTGGCCCACGGCACCAGGCGGATGGTGTTGGGGTCCGGCACCAGCACCATGTCCGGATCGGTGTCGGCGGAAATGCCCTCGGCGTACTCGCCGGTCACGGTCTGCACCAGCACTATCTCGGGCAGGCGCATGCCCTCTTCTTCGCTGAATTTCTCTTTCGGCACGATCTTGCCGCGCGCGATGCCGGTGAAATCAGGGATCACGCATTCGACTTCGGTAATTCGGTGTTCTCGCAGCCATTCGCTCAAAACGCTCATGGTTGCCTCCTTTGTAGCGATTCAGTTTTTGGGTGTTGGGGCAAGTCTCAGCCGCGTCGATCCCGACGAGCGGCGCAAGCCTTGCCAAACGCTTCGAGAATGGCCAGCGACAGGGGGTTGTCCTGGTACTGCCATTCCGGGTGCCACTGCACGGCGAGCGCGAAGCCGCGCGCGCCCTTGACGCTGAACGCCTCGACCAGCCCGTCCGGGGCGTGCGCCTCGGCTTGAAGCGCCGGCGCCAGGCGGGCGATGCCCTGCCCGTGCAGCGAATTGACCTCGGCTTCACTCCGGCCGCTGAGGGCCTGCAGCACGCCGCCGTCGACGAAGCGCACCGGGTGCGCCAGCGCGTACATCTCGTCGAGCGTGCCGCCCGGGTCGCGGTGGTCGCTCATGCCCGGCTCCTCGTGCACCTTGCGGTGCAGGGTGCCGCCGAGCGCGACGTTGATTTCCTGGAAGCCGCGGCAGATGCCCAGCACCGGCACTCCGGCGTCGATCGCGGCGCGGATCAAGGGCAGCGTGGTGGCGTCGCGCTCGGGGTCGTTGAAGTCGCCGTCGACGCTGGCCGCACCGTAGTAGTGCGGCTCGATGTTGGACGGGCTGCCGGTGAACAACAGGCCGTCGACCAGCTCCAGCAGCTGGGTGAGCGGCGTCTGCGCGCCGAGTGCCGGCAGCAGCAGCGGCAGACCACCGGCGCCGACCGCGGCACGCACGTACTTCTCGCCGACCAGGTGGAAGAACTGGGACTCCTTGAGCCACCAGCGACAGCAGGGAATTCCGATGACAGGGTGTTTCATCGCGATCGCACGCTCGCCGTCACACGGCGGCGCGCCTCCTTTGCAGCGTTGCGGGAATAAAAAAAGCGGCGCCCCTAAAGGGCACCGCACAGAGGAGATCGAAGGACGTCGCCGCAAACACGCGGCGAGCGTGAATCAGGTACTCCGCCAGAACGCCCGGCGCCAGCCGCACGCCACCGGCAACGCACCCCGCACCACGCACCTCGGCACGGCGCATGCCGGCTGCGGCGGCACGAGCGGCGAGCGGGGCGACGTGGCGGGATGAACGGTTCTGCATCGGGTGCTCCTTGGGTGGGTGCGGCATGTTCCGACAGGCGGAACGCCGTATCGGGCTAAATTCAGTCTAGGCTCGTTAAATATAATTGACAAGTACCGTCAATTAAATTTTTACACACATCGCTACCCCCCATCGTTGCCACACCTCTCACGCCCCGTTTCAGTGCTGCACAGCGTCAAATTTGTGCACCACAACAAGCGATAATGGGGTTATGGTATACTTTGCCGGCCCATTACGCCCCGGCGGCGGCGTCAAAAATAATTTGACACAAGCCGTCAATTATTATCAACATTCGGAAACAACATGGACATCGGACCACGACTCAAGCTGGTGCGCGAACGCTACAAGTTGTCGCAGCGGGAGCTGGCAAAACGAGCTGGCGTGACCAACGCCACGATCTCCCTGATCGAACAGAACCGGGTCAGCCCGTCGGTCAGCTCGCTGGTAAAGCTGCTCGAGGGCATCCCGATGTCGCTGGCGGATTTCTTCACCTTCGATGAGCCGCCGCGTGAAAACCGCTACGTGTTCCGGCCGGGCGAACAGCCCGACCTCGGCAACAACGGTCTGCGCCTGTTGCTGGTCGGCGCCACCGTGCAGGACCGCCAGATGCGCATGCTGCGCGAGCTGTACGCGCCGGGCGCCGACACCGGCCCGGAGGCGATCACGCACAGCGAAGGCGAGGAATGCGGAATCGTGGTGCGCGGCACCGTCGAATTGACCATCGACGGCCAGATCAACGTGCTGCACGCCGGCGACGGTTACTACTTCCCGAGCACGCTGCCGCACCGCTTCCGCAACATCGGCCAGGACGAGGCCGAAATCATCAGCGCCAACACGCCGGCCAACTTCTGATCCGGGGCGGCGGCTGGCGCGCTACTTAGGAGAACGTGTTATGCCCCGCCTCACCCACGAGCAATGGCAAGCGCTGGCCGCGCGCCAGGTCTTCGAGGGCCGCGCCTTCATCGACGGCGCGTACGTCGCCGCCGCCGACGGCAAGACCTTCGCCACCGTCAACCCGGCCAACAAACAGACCCTGGCCGAGATCGCCGAGTGCGGCGAAGCCGACGTGAACAAGGCCGTGGCCGCGGCGCGCGCCGCCTTCGAGGACGGCCGCTGGTCGGGCCTCGCGCCGTTGCAACGCAAGACCGTGCTGCTGAAGTTCGCCGCACTGATCCGCGAGCACGCCGACGAGCTGGCGCTGCTGGAGACCCTGGACACCGGCAAGCCGATCGCCGATGCGCTGGGCGTCGACGTCGCCGGCACGGCCTACTGCGTGCAGTGGTTCGCCGAAGCGATCGATAAGGTCGGCGGCGAGGTGCCGCCCTTGGCGCCGAACCTGCACGGCACCGTCACGCGCGAGCCGATCGGCGTGGTGGCGGCGGTGGTGCCGTGGAATTTCCCGCTGTTGATGGCGAGCTGGAAGTTCGCGCCGGCGCTCGCCGCCGGCAACTCGCTGCTGCTCAAGCCGTCGGAAAAATCCCCGCTCACCGCGATCCGCATCGCCGCGCTGGCACAACAGGCCGGCATCCCTGACGGCGTGTTCAACGTGCTGCCCGGCGCCGGCGAGACCGGCCGCCTGCTGGCGCTGCACAGGGACGTCGACTGCCTCGCCTTCACCGGCTCCACCGCGGTCGGCAAGCGCATCATGGCGTGCGCGGCGGAATCGAACCTGAAGCGGGTGTGGCTGGAGTTGGGCGGAAAATCGCCGAACATCGTGCTCGACGACTGCCCGGACGTCGCCCAGGCGGCGCGCGCCGCCGCCGGCGGCATCTTCTTCAACCAGGGCGAGATGTGCTCGGCCGGCTCGCGCGTGCTGGTGCAGCGCGGCGTCTACCCCGAGTTCATGGCGGAACTGAAGAAAGCTGCCGAGGGCTACCGGCCGGGCGACCCGCTCAATCCCGCCACCACCATGGGCGCGATCGTCGACGAGGCGCAGTACCGCCGCGTGCTGGACTACATCGCCATCGGCAAGCAGGAAGCCCAACTCGCCTTCGGCGGCCACGCGGTGCACACCGACACCGGCTACTACATCGCCCCGACCGCGTTCGAGACCACGCCCGACGCGCGCATCGCGCGCGAGGAGATCTTCGGCCCGGTGTGCGCCGTGATCCCGTTCGACACGGCGGACGAGGCGATCGCCATCGCCAACGACAGCGACTACGGCCTCGCCGCCGCGGTGTGGACACGCGACGTCAGCCGCGCCCACCGCCTCGCCCGCGCCTTGCGCGCCGGCACGGTGTGGATCAACTGCTACGACGAGGGCGGCGACCAGAACCTGCCGTTCGGCGGCTACAAGCAGTCCGGCAACGGCCGCGACAAGTCGCTGCACGCGCTGGAGAAGTACACCGAACTGAAGTCGACGCTGCTGAAGCTGTACCCCTGAAGCGGCGCGCTCCGAACCACCCGCCACGGTGTTGCGGGCCACTGTCCGGTGGCCCGCTTTTTTTACCTCCGTCCCCGCCAAGGTTGGCCGAAGCCGGGAACGGCGCCCTCCGCCCCCGGCACCAATCCCACCGCTCGCCGAGTCCGCCGCCGCGCCACGCCGCCACCGGCCCATTCGGCGCCGGCTTGAGAACAGCCGGAACAAGGACGATACTGCCAGCCATCCCCATCCCCTCGCTGAATGCCCATGAACTACCGCCTGGTTTTTGTCGAAGACGACGCCGAGCTGGCCGAGCTGATTCGCGACTTCCTGTCGCGCCACGACATGGAAGTGCAGATCGAGCCGCGCGGTGACACCGCGCTCGCCGCCATCGCCGCCGCCCAACCCGACCTGGTCCTGCTCGACATCATGCTGCCCGGCAAGGACGGCCTGACGCTGTGCCGCGAACTGCGCCCCACCTTCGACGGCCCGATCGTGATGCTGACCTCGCTCGACAGCGACATGCAGCAAATTCTCGGCCTGGAACTGGGCGCTAACGACTACATCCTGAAAACCACGCCGCCGGCGGTGCTGGCGGCACGCCTGCGCGCCCAGTTGCGCCAGCACCGCCCGGCCGCCGCCGCCGAAACGCCGGCCGCCATGACACGCAAGCAGTTCGGCCAGCTCAGCATCGACCCGATCAGCCGCGAAGTGACGCTGGCCAGCGAGCACGTCCCCCTCTCCACCGCCGACTTCGACCTGCTGTGGCTGCTGGCCAGCCACGCCGGCGAAATCCTGGACCGCGAGGTGCTGTTCAAGGAGATGCGCGGCATGGAATACGACGGGCTGGACCGCAGCATCGACGTCGCCATCTCGCGGCTGCGCAAGAAGCTCGGCGACAACCCCGCCGAGCCCTTCCGCATCAAGACCGTGCGCAACAAGGGCTATCTGTTCGCCCCGGCCGGCTGGAACTGAACCATGCGCCGCCTGTTCGTGCAGTTCTACCTGATGCTGATGGCGTGCTTTCTCGGCGGCGTGCTGCTGGTGGGCGTGGTCTACAAGCAGGCGGTGGACAAGGTCGGCGAGCGCTACCTGTCCGACCTCTTGGGCGCCTCGCTGTCGATGATCCAGAGCGAACTCAAGGGCGTGCCGCCGGAGATGTGGAGCGAAACGCTGGAAGAGTTCGACCACGGCCTGACCTTCCCGCTGCGCATCGAGGGCGACGCCGCCTACACCCTGGACGACGACGCCCGCGCCGCGCTGGCACGCGGCGAGATCGTGATGCTGGAAGACAACTTCCTGTTCCTGCAGCGCATCCCCAACAGCAACTTCCTGCTGGTGGCGGGCCCGCTGCGCTACCTGTTCTTCCTGCACCAGCTCAAGTGGGTGGATTACGTGCTGCTGCTGCTGGTCGGCCTGTCGCTCGGCATCCCGGTGTTGCTGTGGCTGCGCCCGCACTGGAACCAGTTGATGCAGCTGGAGCAGACCGCCGTGCGCCTGGCCGAAGGCGACCTCAGCGCGCGGGTGCAGTTGCCGCCGGGCTCCGGGGTACGCCGCGTGGGCGAGGCGTTCAACCGCATGGCCGACAGCATCGGCGCGCTGCTGGCCGGGCGCAAGGCGCTGATCGACGCCGTGGCGCACGAACTGCGCACGCCGCTGGCGCGGCTGCGCTACCGCCTGGCGCTGCTGGAGGGCGACCCGGACAGCCCGCCGCGCCAGGCCATCGAACGCGACCTCGCCGCCATCGACTCGCTGCTGCAGGAACTACTGCTGCACGCGCGTCTCGACCGTCCGCAAGTACCGCTGACGCTGAGTCGCTTCGACGCCCGGGAATGGGTGGCCGAAAGGTTGGCCGAACAGGCGCCCTTGGCCAGCGGCATCGACTGGCGCGACGACAGCCGCGGCGAGATCGAGCTGGAGGGCGACCGCTACCTGCTGTCACGCGCCCTCGACAACCTGCTCAGCAACGCGCGCCGCTACGCCCAGCGCACGGTGCGCGTGCAGCTGGAACAGGACGCCGACGACTACTGCCTGCGCGTCGACGACGACGGCCCCGGCATCCCGGCGGAGGAGCGCGAGCGCGTGCTGGAGCCATTCGTACGCCTCGACCAGAGCCGCGGCCGCGATAGCGGCGGGCACGGCCTCGGGCTCTCCATCGTGCAGGGCATCGCGCGCGCGCATCAAGGCACGCTCGGCATCGAAGACAGCCCGCTGGGCGGCGCCCGCTTCGTGCTGCGCTGGCCCGGCGCGGCGGGCGTACATAGCGTTACACAGGGAAACATTCCACTCACAGACGCCGGAAACGGGCGCGCCTAGGATACAACTCATGGAAGGCCCACACAGCCAACCGAGACCACGACAGACTCGAACCCTCACGGTTCCACAAGGAGTATCACCATGAAAAAGCTGACCCTGCTCGCCCTCTCCGCCGCCTTCGGCCTGACCTCGATCGGCAGCTTCGCCGCCACCCCGGTCACCCCGGCCTCGCCGGCGGTGAAAGCCGAAGCCTCCGCTCCGGCCGCCAAGGCCGCGATGAAACCGGCCGCCAAACCGGCCGTGAAGAAGATTCACAAGTCGCGCGCCAAGAAGACCGTGAAAAAGCCGATGGTTGAGAAAAAGGCCGCTTCCGCCCCGGCACAAAAAGCCCAGGCGCTGAAAAAGCATCACAAGATCGTCAAGCACCACAAGCATCACAAAGTGATGGTGAAAAAGCCGGCTGCGGCTAACTAAGCCGGAACAGGCCGCGGCCTGTTCCAACCCAGCACAACGGGGCGCCACGGCGCCCCGTTTCGCATTGGATCGCCATGTCTACCCGACTGCTGACCGCCCTGCTGCTCGCCAGCCTGATTCCCGCCGCCGGCGCCGGCCCCCTGAGCGCGGAACGGCGCACCCTGTTCTTCGGCCACGACGACCGGGTACGCATGCACCCGGACCACGGCCCCTGGCAAGCCATCGGCCAGCTCGAAACCGCCTCGGGCAACCTGTGCACCGCCACGCTGGTCGCCCCCGACGTGGCGCTCACCGCCGGGCACTGCTTCGTCGGCCCCCACGGCCCCCACGGCCGGCTCGACCCGGCGCGACGCTTCACCTTGGCGCTGGACGGCCAAAAGAGCGCCAGCAGCGCCGCCGCCACGCGCGTCTGGCTCGACCGGCGCCTGTTGCGCGGGCTGATCCGCCAGGGGGACGACCTGATCGTCCCGCCGGCCGTGGCACGCTACGACTTCGCCTTCGTCCGGCTCGCCGCGCCCCTGCTCGCGGCAGAACACACCGTCGCGCCGTTCGACGGCGACCGCGCCGCCCTGCGCCAGGCGCTGACCCAGGCCAGCTGGCGCGTCAGCCAGGCCGGCTACCCCGAAGACGCCCCCGATCACCTCATGCTGCACCGGAGCTGCCGCGCTACACGGCTCGAGGCCGACGGCCGCCTCGCCCACCGTTGCGATACGCTGCCGGGCGACAGCGGCTCGCCGCTGCTGCTCGAGGTTGCCGGCCAGCCACGGCTTGTCGCCATCCAGAGCTCGGCTCCGGACGCGCGCTGGCGCTACCGTGCCGATAACATGGCGCTGTCGGCCCCCAGCTTCCTGCCGGCCCTGCGCCGCTTCCTCGCGAAGCCCAAATAGCAAAAACCGCCTCGCGGGCGGTTTTTGTGGTCCATCGCTGTCTCGGCTCTAGCCGGCCAGGGCCGCCTTCTGTATCGCGATCAGCTCGCCCACGCCCTGCTCGGCCAGGCGCAGCATGGCGTCCAGTTCGGCGCGGCTGAACGGCACCCCCTCGGCGGTGCCCTGCACCTCGACAAAATGACCGCTGCCGGTCATCACCACGTTCATGTCGGTCTCGCAGGCGGAGTCCTCGAGGTAGTCGAGGTCCAGCACCGGACGCCCCTCGAACACGCCGACCGACACCGCCGCCACGAAATCGCGGATCGGACTTTCCTGCAGCTTGCCCTGCGCGATCAGGCCGCTGATGGCGTCGTGCAGCGCGACGAAGGCGCCGGTGATGCTGGCGGTACGCGTGCCGCCGTCGGCCTGGATCACGTCGCAGTCGATCTGGATCTGGCGCTCGCCCAGCTTGCCCAGGTCGACCACCGCACGCAGGCTGCGGCCGATCAGGCGCTGAATCTCCTGGGTACGCCCGGACTGCTTGCCGCTGGCCGCCTCGCGCCGCATGCGGCTGCCGGTGGAGCGCGGCAGCATGCCGTACTCCGCGGTCACCCAGCCTTGGCCCTTGCCCTTGAGGAAGCCCGGCACGCTCTCGTCGACGCTGGCGGTGCAGATCACCTTGGTGTCGCCGAACTCGACCAGCACCGAGCCTTCGGCATGCTTGGTGTAGCCGCGGGTCAAAGTCACCCGGCGCAGGGCATCGTTGGGGCGGGAAGAAGGTCGCATGGTCACAATCCGTTGACGTCAAAACGGAGATTATACCCCGCTCCCTACCTCACGCGGGCTTATCGGGACGGCTGGCCAGGATTTCGCGATGCATCTCCTCTTCCTGTACCCGCGCCGGCGTCGACGAGCGGCGCCGGCTCAGCGCCAGGTGGGTATCCAGTACATCGCTGCGCTGGCTGACATCGAGCGCCTCGTCCAGCAGCGTCACTGCCACCGCCGACAGATTGTCGCCGTGCCGGCCGCCGCGCCGCTCGGCCACGTTCATCAGCGCCGGCAGCACCTGGCTCACCGCACGGCCGACAAACACCTTGGTCAGTTCGGCGTCCTGGATCTGCGACCACAGACCGTCGGAACAGAGCAGCACCGAGGCCCCCGGGAACAGCAGCTGGCGCTCGCCAATGTCGATGTCCGGGTCGGAAGAGGCCCCCAGACAGTTGTAGATCTTGTTGCGGTCGGGGTGGGTGCGCGCGCCCTCCTCGGTCAACAGCCCCTGGTCGATCAGCCGCTGCACCTGCGAATGATCGCGTGAGCGCAAGCGCAAGCCGCTGTTGTCCAGCAGGTACAGCCGGGAGTCGCCGACGTGGCACCAGTACAGCATGTCCTGCTGGATCACCGCCGCCACTACGGTGGTGCTGGGCACCTCCGGCAGGTGATGCTCGGTGGCGTAATCGAGAATCGCCTGATGGGCCGAACTGATGGCGTTGACCAGAAAGCGGTTGGGATGGCTCAGCGACGGCGTGGCCTGCTGGTAGAACAACTCGCTCATCAGATCGATGGCGATCTGGGCCGCCACCTCGCCCTGCAAGTGCCCGCCCATGCCGTCGGCCACCACCAGCAACACCGACTCCAGCGAGTGGGCGATCACCACACGGTCTTGATTGTAGGAACGGCCGCCGACGCGGCTGTCCTGGAAGATCGACAATTTCATGCACACACTTTCAGGAAGAACGACTGCCCGTCAGGCTGCGAAGCCAGCCGGCCAGCTTGTGCGTCACCGCCTGCGCCTCGGGGAGGGCGACAGGCTCACTGTAATGGGGGTCCATCAGCCGCTTTTGCACCTCCATCAGGGTCGCCGGCCGCCGCTCGGGCTCCATGTCCAGACAGCGATCGACCAGCTCGCACAACTCGCGCGAATAAAGACGCACAAAGCGCCGCGACGCCGGTTCCAGCAAGTCCTTCACCGCCCGCTCCTTCGCCCCTTGCGGCGTGCCGCCCCCCATGCAGGTATAGAGGCAGGCACCCAGGGCATAGATATCGGTCCATGGACCCTGCGCCATATCGCTCTTGTACTGTTCCGGCGCAGCGTAGCCCGGCGTGTACATCGAGGCGAACTCCCTGCTACGCTGGTTCAGCGTCTGGCGCGCGGCGCCGAAGTCCAGCAATAGCGGACCGCCGCCGCGCCGCAGATAGATGTTGGCCGGCTTGATATCCAGATGCAGCAGGCGGTGCAGATGGACCTCGCGCAGGCCGGACAAGAGCGCGGCGAACCAGCGTCGGATACGGCGCTCGTCGAGCCGCCCGCCGGCAATCTCCAGCTCGCGGGTCAAGGGACGGCCATCGGCGTACTCCATCACCAGGTAGACCGTCTGGTTGGCGCGGAAGAAATTGGCGACCCGCACCACGTTCGGGTGGTTGATCCCGGCCAGGATGCGCCCTTCCTCGAAGAAGCACTTCAACCCCAGGTTGAACGCCTCCTGGTCAAGCTCGTGCTGCACCGTCACCTGGCCATTGTCGCCGCGACACGCCAGGTGGCCGGGCAGGTATTCCTTGATGGCGAATTTCTGGTCGTCGTCATCCAGAGCCAGATAGACCACGCTGAACCCGCCCACGGAAAGCAGGCGGACGATGGTGTAATCGGCCAGCCGGTAGCCGGCCGGCAATGCGGTTTCTTGCCTGGATTGAGTCATAGGATGGCTGTTGCTATAGTGTCCGGGGCCATGGATTGAGCTTAGCAAAGCAATTCGGGCCCGGTCTTGATATTTGTCCAGTTTAACCGGGAGTTCAGCATGATTTTAAGTATGACAGGCTTCGCCGCCATTAGCAGGGAATTTCCCGGTGGCATGCTCAATCTGGAACTGCGCGCCGTCAACCACCGCTATCTGGACGTCCAGATGCGCCTGCCGGAAGAGCTGCGCGTCATCGAAGCCCCCCTGCGCGAAATGATCGGCGCCAAGGTCACCCGCGGCAAACTCGAATGCCGCGTCGGCTTCAACCAGCTGGAAAACGCCACCCCCACGCTGGAAGTCAACCACGAGCTGCTGCAGCAATTGCTGGCGGTCTCCCGCACCATCAAAGAGAGCGCGCCGGAAGCCGACACCCTGTCGCTGGGTGAACTGATGCGCTGGCCCGGCGTGATGAAATCGAACGAACTCAAGCCCGAAGTGCTGCAACAGCTGTGCCTGGAAAGCCTGACCAAGGCACTGGCCGACTTCAACGCCTCGCGCGAACGCGAGGGCGAAAAGCTCAAGGCAGTACTGCTGGAGCGGGTCGCCTCGATCGAGACCATCGTCGCCGGCCTCAAGCCCAAGCTGCCGCAAATCCTGGCCGCCTACATGGAGAAGCTGTCCAACCGCCTGCGCGACGCGCTGGAAAGCGTCGACGAAGACCGCCTCAAGCAGGAATTCGCCCTGTTCGCCCAGAAGATCGATGTCGACGAGGAGCTGTCGCGCCTGAGCACCCACCTGAGCGAAGTCCGCCGCATTCTCAAGGCCGGGGGCCAAGCCGGCAAACGGCTCGACTTCCTGATGCAGGAACTCAACCGCGAAGCCAATACCCTCGGCTCCAAGTCGGTGTCAACCGAAACCACCCAGGCCTCGGTAGAACTCAAGGTGCTGATCGAGCAGATGCGCGAGCAGATCCAGAATATCGAATAAACTTTCATGCCGTGTCGCACCGTGGCACCGAAACGACAAAAGCCCCGCCAGCCGGGGCTTTATTCATTTATGCTGTGTCACACCGAAGCAAGAAAGCGCACAATAACCGTGTACCCAAACGTGTACCCACAGCACTTTCGGTGCCTCATTTTGGGACACACCCCCTATTCGCTGTTTGGATTTTTGACGACCAAGCACGGCGCGGATTGGGGAAACCTACTCAGTATTCAGGAGCGCGTCATGGGCAAGCTGACGGACGTACAGATCAAGGCATGGGTCAGGGCTGGCGAGCGATTCGAGGGCAAGGCGGACGGGGACGGGCTGTGGCTGCGTTACCGGGAGGCGGACAAGGTTCCCGTCTGGCGCTTCCGCTACCGCTTCGCTGGGAAGCAGCGCACGGTGCAGATCGGCACCTACGCCGAGCTATCACTCGCCAAGGCCCGTGAGGCTGCCAAGGCGATGGCCGCCCGTGTCTCGCTGGGCTATGACGTGGCATCCGAAAAACAGGACCGCAAGGCCGCTGCCGTAGCCAAGATCGAAGCCGAAAAGACGGCCGCCCGCATGATCGACCTGGCAAACGAGTATTACGAGCGGATGATCCTTGGACGCTGGAAGCATCCCGACATCGTGCGTCGCCGGATAGACAAGGACATCGGGCCGCACCTTGGCAAGCTGAAGGTGGAGGACGTGAAGCCGCGCCACGTTGACGACATGCTGCAAGCCATCGTCAAACGCGGTGCGCCGACCATCGCCAACGACGTACTGAGATGGACGCGGCGCATGTTCGACTACGCCATCAAGCGGCACATGATCGAGTACAACCCCGCCCAGGCATTCGACCTTGGCGACGCTGGCGGCACGGAAAAGGCCCGCGACCGCGCCCTATCCCGCGACGAGCTGGCCAAGCTGTTTGCCGCTATGAAGGTAGCCAGGGGCTTTAGCGTTGAAAACGATCTGGCCATCCGCCTGCTGTTGCTGCTGTGCTGCCGCAAGATGGAACTGTGCGCCGCCCGCTGGGAGGAGTTTGATTTAGAGGAAGGTGTCTGGCACCTACCAGGCGAACGCACCAAGACCGGCGAGCCAATCGACATCCCGCTACCCGCGCTGGCCGTGGGCTGGCTGCAAGAGCTAAAGGAACTGTCGCCGCACAGCGCCTGGCTGCTGCCTGCTCGCAAGATGGAGCACCGCATGGTGCCACACATCAACGAGGGCACCATCGGCACGGCGCTGGGCAAGGTGAAGCCACACATGCCCGACGTGCCGCCCTTCACCGTGCACGATCTGCGCCGCACCGCCCGCACACTGCTGGCCGAGCTGGGCATTGATCCTGTGGTGGCTGAGCGCTGCCTGAATCACAAGATCAAGGGCGTGGAAGGCATCTACAACCGCCACGACTATTTCACCGAGCGCCGCGATGCACTCAACCGGCTGGCTTCGCTGCTCGATGCGCTCGACAAGGGCGAAGCCTACAACGTGACACCGATTGCCAAGGGCCGAAAAAAGACGGCCTGACCACAAGTTTTTGCCCCTACCCTCTACCAGCCAATAACGATGAGGCTTTCAGGGTAGAGGCATGGTAGAGGTAGAGTTTCAGATGCTCTACCGACTGCCGAAACACCAGCTTTGCCGCGCCTACTCCGACGGGAGGAAAACCGGGACACCCTGCCCGGCTGGCGCGGCAATCCATACAGGGTTTGCGCTTAGGGGGCGCAGTGAGCCTCATAAAACAAAAAGAACTACCCAAGCTGCGGGATAGCAGCCTTCCACCAAAGGCTTATTATCGACTAGACGAAGCAGCAGAAGTGATGGGCTGCAAAGTATGCGATCTAGTCCACTATGGAGCGACCGCCAGGATAGAGCTGGTAACACCGACACCATCCGGGTTAAACGTGGTGGGAATAAACTCGTCAACAGGGGAGACAGACCCTCCATTCGTTGAACCTGTTTTGCTTGTCTTGAATATTAATGACATTCGGAAAATAGACTTACTAGGCAGCGTATTAGCTAAGTCATTTCCTGCTGGTTATGAAATGTGGGGAAGGTTGCCTGAACGAATCCACGCGGGGTGGCATGTACCGGGAGGTAGCGACGACCCACGAGAAGCCAGCCGATGGAGTTTTATTGTCTCTAGGGACTATGAAGGCCATGACACCACGAACATCACAGTAGATGCAACCGGATTAATGGTGGTTTCCTACGAGCTACATAGATTTAAGACAGGGGCAAAATCTGGGCACGGCCAACAGACCTCGATTGAGATCGAGAAGGCCAACAGAGATACCATTTCCCATCGCAGCAGGTCAGATAAGCTTGTGGCGCTAAATCAGGCATTCACAAAATTTTGGGCCAATGCCACCCCGGACGACCGCACTACTCAGCCAGACAACATCACTGTTGAAAAGTGGCTGATAGAGCACCATAGCTACAGCGCCACCCTTGCCCAGAAAGCCGCGTCCATCATTCGTCCTGGATGGGCCGGCACAGGACGTAGACCTGAAGAATAGTGACACCCTCAATGCCTCGCCCAGCGGGGCTTTCCAAAGAGTGACACCCTTTTGAGAAAACCCCATTCCGTTTTTTATTTCATGCCATTTGCACACCATGCAGTCACCGCAACGACTCTGCCCGAGGTGACACAGCATGGCCCATCAAGCCAACACCGCAAAAACCATCCATACCGCCCCGGCTCAAGCCGGCATTCTTGCCACCTACGGCGCACTTCCCATAACCGGCTTTGTGCGCCTGTCCGACCTGCGCCCGATCATCCCCTTTAGCGACTCGACACTGTGGCGTAGGGTAAAAAATCAGACCTTCCCAGCCCCTTTGCGGCTGTCCGAGCGCGTAACCGCATGGCGCGCGGAGGACATCCGCCAGTGGCTGGACGAACAGGGCCAAGCGGCATAAGGGGGCGAGCGATGAAAAAGAAAAACGCCCGCCCCACCAAAGCGGAAACGAGCGCCAACACACAGCCGCATCATCGTACCGCCACGCCGCCCGCCGTCAGCGGCCAATGCGCCGAGGTGCTCGCCATCCTTCGTGAACGTCCCGCATACAACGTCGAATTGAAGATGGAATACGGCATCACCGAGTCTGCCGCGCGAGTATTTGAGTTGATCGGACAGGGCTTCAACATCGTCACCATGATTGAGCCGGAAATCACCTACAAAGGCCGTGTACGCCGCCGAGTCGCCCGCTACACGCTGCGCACGCCTGCATGGCCGCGCCCTGGCTTTCTGAGCGACGAGGGGGATGCTGCATGATGCACACGCACAAACAAAAACCGCTCACCGACAAAACCGGGAGCGGCAGCAAGTCCACACAGGAGAGGAGGAAACAACCGCTTTCAGTATTGGCTACGGTTTCCAGTTTCGCTAGTCATATCGGCCACCTCATGACGCGACTTGACCATTCCACCCCGCTGCCCGACAATCTGCCCGTGCCGTTCAATAGCGGCACCGGGTTTGGCGACCCGAACAACTTGGCGGACAGCCGCCTAGCGGCTATTTTTACGTCCGTCTGCAACACCACTGGTGCGTCCATTTCTATGGCGGGCCGTGGTGGGGAGGCCTTCGGGCCTGCCGGTGCCAAGTTGCCGGTTCGCCAACCCTGCCACGTGCCTGCCACCCCCGTTTGGCGACGGGGAGCGGGCTTAACGCTCAACTTGGAGGCCACCATGCCTAGCATCTCCACGCGCATTTCCCGCGCTCTGTTCCCTGTTTTCGCCGTACCAGTCACCACTCTGCCTACGTTGGCCGAAGCCCGCACCCTGGCATCGCGGCTGGTGTCGCAAGGCCGCCGCGCCTGCATCCAGTCCGATGCCCAAGGCTTTGCCGTGTCGGAGGTGAAGGCATGAATACTCCGCACAGATCCAACACGACCGCCCGCGCCTTGTTCATGGTCCGCACCTTCGATGAAGGCCATGTTGACCAGTTCGTGAAGCTGGCGGAGAACCCAGAATGGCGCGAGGCCGCCGAGCTACTGTTTTCCCTGATTGAAGCGGAAGCAAAACGCCGTGGACTGGAGGTGGCCGCATGAGCACGTCCTATTTCGTCGTCCACGCCGAGCCTCAAACTTTCATCCGGAAAGGCGAGGAGCAGACCTTGATCAATGCCCACGTCACCGGGATCGAGCACACGTTGCTGGATGACGCCCGCCAAGAGCTGCAAGAGCTGATGGCGCGGACACGGCAGCCCCTAAAGCTGATCCGCGTCGTGGCCTTTAACGACGACCGCGAGCCGTGCACACTGGCCAGCCACGGCCAGGAGGCCATGCCATGTCTCTGACCCCAAACGCCCTGCACATGGCCGAGCGAGACGGCCAACTGTCCGCCATCCGGGCGCTGTACTCCCTGCGCTGGCACCTGGATGCCCACGACACCAGCATGGACAGCCAACAGGCCGCCATCGCCTTTCTGGACGGCTTCGTGGGCGTGTTCTCCGAGTGCATCGCTGCAGCCTGGCCTGACACTGTAGATGGTGCCGGCCTGTCAGACGCGAGCGTTGGGCGGTTGGTGGATCTGTACGACGCCATCACCGACAGAACCCACGACCTGATCCAGCGCCTCGACCGCTGACCCCCACCGACAAATGTGAATCTAAGGCCGCTCCCCAAGGCCGAGAATGGGCTAACGGGAGCGGCACGTTCGGAGAACATGCAAATGTCACGAATAGACCTTCAAGCCGTGCGCCGCGCCACCTTCAGGCGCTGGCCTGACCTCCTCGCCGCGCTCGGCATCCCCGCCGAGGTGCTGAGCAAGAAGAGCAACCAACCCTGCCCGGCGTGCGGTGGCACCGACCGTTTCCAGTTCATCGACAAGGGCCAGGGCCGTTTCGTCTGCCGCGCCCTGGAGGGCCAAGGGGGCGACGGCTTCACCCTGGCAATGCACTGGCTCAATGCCGACTTCAAAACTGCGCTACAGGCCGTTGCCGGCGTGCTGGGCATGGCCGAGGGCATTGGCCAGCCGTTGCCGCCCCCTGCCGCACCGGCACCCGCCAAGACAGCAGCACCCCGCGACGACAGCACCAAGCTGCGCCTCCTGTGGGGCCAGGCCCAGCCGATCCAGCACGGCGACCCGGTAGACCGCTACCTGACCGGGCGCGGGCTGGTATTGGGAAGTTACCCCGACGCACTGCGCCACCACCCCGCCTTGCCCTACTGGTGCGAGGTGGACGGCCAGACAGTGCGGCTTGGCACCTACCCCGTCATGCTCGCCGCCGTCACCTCCCCAGCGTGTGAACTGGTGGGCCTGCATCGCACCTACTTGACGCCGGAGGGCCAGAAAGCCCGTCCCATCCATCCGGGGACCGGCGAGACTCTGGACGCCAAGAAGCTGCTCACTGCCTTCGACGGCGCGATGAACAGCGCAGCGATCCAGCTCTACCCGCCGCGCAATGGCGAGCTGGCCGTGTGCGAGGGCATCGAAACCGGCTTGGCCGTGTGGCTGGGTTCCGGCCTACCGGTATGGCCGTGCGTATCGGCATGGGGGCTGGAACACGCCCAACTGCCCGAGTCCGTCAGCGACACGCACATCATGGGCGACCACGACGTGAGCGGCACTGGCCAGCGTGCGGCCCAGCGCCTGGCTCAAAGGTTGGCCGAAGAAGGCCGCCGCGTGCGCGTCCACATCCCCACCACGCCCGGCACCGACTGGCTGGACGTGTACCAATCCCGAGAACAGGAGGCCGCATGAGCGCCGCCCACGACTTTGACCGACTGAGCCAGGCCGGTGACGCCGCACCGGTAGACCCCCTGCAACTCGAAACCGAGGACGAGCTGATAGAACGCCTGGCCGGGCTGTCGGTGCTGGCCTACGAGCGCACCAAGAAGGCCGCCGCCGAACGGCTGGGGCTGGATCTGTCCGGCCTCAAGCGCGTGGTGGACGAACAGCGCAAGCGCAGCCAGGCCGCCAACGACGAGGACGCCGCCGGGCGGGGAATGTTGTTCGAGGACATCGAGCCGTGGCCGGAAACACTGGACGGCTCCATGCTGCTGGACGATCTGACCGCCGCCGTGCGCTGCTATGTGATCTGCCAGCCGGAAACCGCCCAGGCCGCCGCCTTGTGGGCCTGCATGACCTGGCTCATCGACGTGGTAAACGTGGCACCGATTGCCAACATCACCGCGCCGGAACGCAACTGCGGCAAGTCGGTAATGCTGTCCACACTGGCCAAGCTCGCCAAGCGCCCGCTGATGGCCTCGAACATCACCCCCGCCGCCCTGTTCCGCGCCGTCGAGCAGTGGCAGCCGACCTTGTTCATCGACGAGGCCGACGCCTTTGCCGACGACAACGAGGAGCTACGCGGCCTCATCAACTCCGGCCACACCCGCGAAACCGCCTTCGTGGTTCGCGTGGTGGGCGACGACCACGAGCCGCGCATGTTTACCACCTGGAGCGCCAAGGCGATGGCCGGCATCGGCAAGCGGGCCGGCACCATCGAGAGCCGGGCCATTCCGCTACGCCTGCGCCGCAAGCTGCCGCATGAGAGCACCGCCCGGCTGCGCTCGGCGGACGCTGACGAACTGTTTGCCACCCTGCGCCGCCAGGTGATGCGCTGGGCCAGCGACAACGCCAGCAGGATGGCACGCCACATTCCCGCCATGCCCGAGGCGCTACAGAACCGCAACGCCGACAACTGGGAGCCGCTGCTGTCCATTGCCGACCTGGCCGGGGGGCATTGGCCGGCGACGGCTCGCCATGCCGCGCTGACGCTATCGGGCGTGGAGGAAGCCCCGAGCGTCGATCAGGAATTGCTGGGCGACATCAAGGAGGTGTTCGAGGTGCGAGGTGTGGCACGGCTGTTCTCCGCCGATCTGTTGAACGCCCTGATTGGCGACGAGGAAAAGAGCTGGGCCACCTACAATCGTGGCCGACCGATGACGCTCAAGCAATTGGCTAATCGGCTAAAGGGTTACGGCATCAAGGCGCGGCAAATCAAGGTGCATCTGGAGAACCGCAACGGCTACCGGCTGGAGGACTTCGCCGACGCCTTCGCCCGCTACCTGGCCGAAACCGCCACTCCATCCTCTACCACTCTACCAGCCAATAACGGCGGGACTTTCAGGGTAGAGGGAGCGGTAGAGGGTAGAGCATACGGAACGAGACACTCTACCCTGGAGCCCTTGCCAGACAAGGAAAATAGAGTGGTAGAGGATAGAAACCCCACTTCGGCCCAATCGGACGATGAATGGCTGTCCGACTACGCCGCCGCCGAATCGCCCGAGGAGCTATTCTGATGGACATCACCCTGACCGCCGCCACCCTGTTGCGTGAACTGGCCGCCGCTGGTGTCGCGCTCACCCTGATGGACGGCGACACCATCAAGGCCAGCGGCAACCCGGCAGGGATCGACCGACACCGCGAACAGATCAAGGCCAACAAGCCCGCCCTGCTGGCCTACCTGAAACAGCAACACCAGCGGGTTGGACCGCGCCCGGTGGCCGACATGACGGCCGCCGTGGCCACCGCCGCCGCGCTGAAGCAACCGCTGCTCGACCGTAGCCTGTCCCCCACCCACCGCACCACCGCGCCGCTACTGTTTCACCAGCCAGGGCGCGGCCCGTTCCTGATCGGTGCCGGCGAGCTGGTGCACGTGTTCCCGTCGCTGTTCGCCGCCAAGGCTGCCGGCCTGCCTGCCGACGTATGGGATGGGCTGGGCGAATGGGCGGCACAGAAGAACGTCGAGAAGGGCTATCGGCTGGTGTGGATCGAGGGCGATCTGCGCGGCGTGCATCCCGACCACCTGGAGGAGCTAGGCCAATGAGTGGCACCGCTACCTCACATGCAATGCAGACGCACCCCGCCAGGGGGTTTCCATTCAATTTCCCTGATGATTTCGTATGGCCAAGACACTGACCGATGACCTACGCCATGTGGACGTGCGCCGTCTGGCGCGTGACGGCCTGCTGGTGCCGGGGCACTCGTTTGGCTGGGAATGGCGGAGCGAGGCGGCGGTAGTGGCATCCATCCGCCTGACCATCCATGACAACGCGGTGACGTTTGACTACCGCATCGGCAGTGGGGAGGAGCGGCAGCAGGTACACCAGCGTGTGCGGCTGCTGGCCACACCCTGCACCTACGGCGGACAACGGCTATGGTTCGCCTGCCCGTACTGCGACAAGCGGGCGGCCTTGCTCTACATCGGGCGGCAAGTAGCCTGCCGGCGCTGCTTTGGCATGGCCTACCGGGTACAGCGCGAGAGCAAGCACGACCGCGAGGCGCGCCGCCTGGACGCTATTCGCGACCGCCTTGGCTGGGAGCCGGGCTTTCTCAACGGCGACGGCTGGAAACCCAAGGGGATGCACTGGCGGACGTACTACCGGCTGAAAGCCGAGCATGACCAACTCGTACTGTCTGTGATCGGCGCTATGGACGCCCGTCTTGACCGGGCTTATGAGCGGATAGCACGTCAGCAAGGAGGGGGCGACTGGCTGGCATCCGTCAACTGTAGAGGCAAGTAGATGCCTGCGGCTGGCATCTCGTTTGAAAAACAATCAACGTTTATCAAAGGTGCCGACCCGCCCGAGGAAAGAAGCTTAGGGGGCAGCCGACGAAAAATGACGAAATCCGACCCGCCCGAGAGGCGGCTTTTTGACCCAAGTTTTCCCTAGTAGCTCAGATCCGTTCGACCGGCCCGCCCAAGAGGCGGGTTTTTGCTGTATGGCTGCTGGTTACGGGTAGCAGGTCGCACCCCAGGTAGCAGGCTGCCACCCAAAAAAGGAACATGGCCGAGACCCTCACTTTGGGACATGGGAATCTGACCGAATCACGCACCCGCATGGCACTGGTTCGCAGCCAGGTTCGCACGGAAACGGCGGCTACCAAGGGCTTGGTTACCAGTGTGGTCACCACGGATGAGCGTGTTAACAGGGCACGGTTAACAGCGCGGTTAACACCCCTATGCCTGTTTCCGAAAACTCCCCCATGGAAGCCCTCGGGCGACAGGTGTAACGCACCCCTCCCCAGAACGCTTAATACATGGTGGACGTACCCCCCTTGAGATCACACATCAGAATCAGCGAAATTACCCAAGGAAAGGACAGTCCAAGAGGGCAGAAAGAGGCAGGGACAAATCCAGCGACAAAGAACCAAGATGGCATTTAATCACTGACGTTTCTCTGCCTGTTTTTTGTCCGATACGCCAAGGCTGCATCTAATTCGCTTGCCGTTCGGCGCAACGAAGTCACCGTGCCAGGCGCTACCTCTGAGCTTGATGGCCACGCAGATTGGTCATCTGTGTGCCCATCTCGTACAAGCCTTGGGTCATTCGATTGCATGGCCCGAACGGCGGCAATGCAATCGGACTTGAGGATCAAGAATTTGCCACCTTTCTTGGCGCTCTTGGTGGCTCTCAGACGTCCATCTGCGACCCAGTCACGCAGGGTGCGCTCACCCAGCCGCATAAATGCACTGGCCTCTTTTAGTGTGAAGATCTCATCGTCCACTTGGTAACCTCCACCGGCAACAATTGACCATTTCATCAATTGGTACACATAGCAGTCTCTGAAAGGAAAATACGCACGAGAGGCCGGCACTACGTCGGAGGGCATAGCCGGGCTGCATGACTCTTCTAACGTCGGAGAGGTCGCGTACCCTACTGCCAAATATAAATAATCTAGACCTCGCTGGCCTCATCGGAAACGCTTGGCAACTCACTGCCAAAAGAGAAAGAAACGATCTCTGCCTTCCGTCTGGATGCCGCACGAAAGCTAAAGCTACATCCTTTCAGATTGCCGCTTGTAGCCAATAGCATCAGAAGGCTGAACTCTTCGCGCGACAAAGGCACCACCCCATGCAGCTTCGGCTTAATGTCTAAGAAGCTACCAACATTACCTGCGCTACAGGCCGATGCCGTCACACTCTGATCTTCGAAGGCCAATATTGAAAACGTGGATGTAGCAGCGAAGGGCTCCGTCAGCTCCCCCTCCATTTCAAAGTAAATTTGCCTATGTACAACCTCAGCATTAACGTATGCGGTGACGGCCCAGCGGTTGATCGCCCCTTCACGCTGATGAAGTGACGTCCTAGGTCCTTTTCTACTTCCTTTGGCTCTTTGCATCTTCTCAGCCCCTCAGCAGGGTAGGCTCCAGGGAAAACTGACAAAACCTGACACTCGAAAAAGGGCCAAGCCCCTGAGCACTCATCAAAAACGTGTACCCATGGGTGTACCCATAAGAAAAACGCGAGTAGCAACATCCTTTACTGAAAGGGCTTTGAGCCATCTACTCAGTAAACAGATCCAAGCCATCGCGCCGCTTCGGCCAACGTCTCGGAAAGCCCCGCCCGTCGGGGCTTTTTTCATGCCGGCGTGGCCACGGCACTGCCATTTCCAGCAACTATTGATCCAAATCAAGGGCGCCCGGCCCGATAGAGTGGAACATCCTGCCTGCGAACGGCTCTGAAGACGACAGGGCCCGCCTCCTCTCCCGCCCATCTGCACTGGACAGCAGTTATTGCGACGGCGAGTCATTTCCAGGGTCTCTCCCTGTCTAGCCCCGTTGGCGATTATTTCATCAGAATTTTGTAACAGTTTGTAACAAGGCCATACCTCGTTTCGGACACATGCGAAATTCATAGAACCCTAATATATCTGGCGCTTGCGGCAACGCATCAAAACGGGACGCGCATCATCACCATCCGAACCGGGCTATTCCGGCCTCCAGCGCCGCGCCTGCGCTATTGAACAAGCATCAAAAATGGCTTTCAATACGCCCCGTCCAGTTCAGATCCTAAGGATGGAATGACCACCCCATTCCATTCGCTTTTCCTTATCTAAAGCGAAGTAATCGACAAGCATCGCCGTGTCGTCAACGGCTCGCCAGGAGCGCGGCTACCCACCTCGCAAGAGGTCTTTCCGCCCGCTTCCAGGCTCGAGCCCGTGCAAGTCGAACAGTGAATTTCTGCTGTCACGCCATCTATCTGAACGATCGCCAAATCGTTCTTATCAAGTGATCACCGGGGCCATCGCGAAGTTGGAATAGCCGTTGCCGGCTACGTCGCGGCGTGCCGTTTTGACCGGGACTGCGGCGTTTGGCCAAGTCATTCCGCCTTGGGCGGAGTGCGCGTTTTCTACCCGGCCAGATCGACAAGGCAGCGCGTGCTGTCGCGTCGGCCTGGAAGGGAATGACTACAAGCCACTTTCAATTCACTAAGGTCGTAGGATGATAAACAGTAAACACCCACGCATTTTACGAGGGCTTCCGCTGGCCGCCGCCGCCCTGCTCTCCGGCTGTCAGGGAGGTATTCTTGACCCGAAAGGCCAGATCGCCGCAGACGAGAAATCGCTGATCATCACGGCCACCGTGCTGATGCTGCTGGTGGTCGTCCCGGTGATTTTGATGACGCTTGGTTTCGCCTGGAAGTATCGCGCCAGCAACAAGAGCGCCACCTACGACCCGAAATGGTCTCACTCCGGCAAGATCGAGGCCGTGGTCTGGATCATCCCGATCATCATCGTCTCCTTCCTCGCCGTCATCACCTGGAACAGCACCCACAAGCTCGACCCGTACCGCCCGCTCGACTCGGACAAGAAGCCGATCACCATCCAGGTCGTGTCGCTCGACTGGAAATGGCTGTTCATCTACCCCGAACTGAACATTGCCAGCGTCAACCAGTTGGCCTTCCCGGCCAACACCCCGGTGAACTTCAAGATCACCTCCGATGCCGCGATGAACTCCTTCTTCATCCCCCAGCTGGGCGGCCAGATCTACTCCATGGCCGGCATGCAGACCAAGCTGCACCTGATCGCCAACGAACCGGGCAGCTACGACGGCATGTCCGCCAACTACAGCGGCGCCGGTTTCTCGGGCATGAAGTTCAAGGCCATCGCCACCGCCTCCCCGGCCGAATTCGACGCCTGGGTGAAGCAGGTCCGCAGCGGCAAACCACTGGACCCCACCAGTTACGCACAACTGCTGAATCCGAGTGAAAACAACCCGGTACAGCATTTCTCGTCCGTCACCCCGGGCCTGTTCTACGGCGTACTGAACAAGTACATGGCCGGCCATCAGACCGCCATGGAAGCCGGACTCAGCCCCATCCAGCTTGCCGCGCTCACCAAGAGCCTGTGCAAGACGCCGGTCGTTAAGGAGTAAATACAGAAATGTTGTTAGGTAAACTGACGCTGGACGCCATACCGTTCCACGAGCCCATCATCATGGGAGCGCTCTCGGGCGCCGGCCTGATGGGGCTCGCGGTCATTGCCGCCATCACCAAGTTCGGCAAGTGGGGCTACCTCTGGAAAGAATGGCTGACTTCGGTCGACCACAAAAAAATCGGCGTGATGTACATCATCGTCGCGCTGGTGATGTTGCTGCGCGGCTTCGCCGATGCCGCCATGATGCGGACCCAGCTCGCCATGGCCACCAATGGCCACCTCGGCATCTTTCCGCCCGAACACTACGACCAGATCTTCACCGCCCACGGCGTGATCATGATCATCTTCATGGCCATGCCGTTCATGACCGGCCTGATGAACATCGTGGTGCCGCTGCAGATCGGCGCCCGCGACGTCGCCTTCCCGTTCCTGAACTCGCTGAGCTTCTGGCTGCTGGTGGCGGCTGCGGCACTAGTGAACCTCTCGCTCGGAGTGGGTGAATTCGCCCGTACCGGCTGGGTGGCCTACCCGCCGCTGTCCGAGCTGGCCTACAGCCCGGGCGTGGGGGTGGATTACTACATCTGGGCCCTGCAGATATCCGGGATCGGAACGACACTGACAGCGATCAACTTCCTGGTGACCATCCTCAAGATGCGCACCCCGGGCATGAAGCTGATGCAGATGCCGATCTTCACCTGGACCTGCACCTGGGCCAACGTGCTGATCGTGACCTCGTTCCCGATCCTGACCGGCGCGCTCGCCATGCTGACGCTGGACCGCTACCTGGACTTCCACTTCTTCACCAGTGAAGCCGGCGGCAACCCGATGATGTACCTCAACCTGTTCTGGGCCTGGGGTCATCCGGAGGTATACATCCTGGTCCTGCCGGCCTTCGGCATCTTCTCGGAAGTGGTCTCCACCTTTGCCGGCAAGCGCCTGTTCGGCCACACCTCGATGATCATCGCCTCCGGCGTGATTTCGGTGCTGGGCTTCATGGTCTGGCTGCACCACTTCTTCACCATGGGCTCCGGCGCCAACGTCAACGCCTTCTTCGGCATCGCCACCATGGTGATTTCGGTGCCGACCGGCGTGAAGCTGTTCAACTGGCTGTTCACCATCTACCGCGGCCGCCTGCGCTTCACCTCGCCGGTACTGTGGACCCTGGGCTTCATGGTCACCTTCTCCATCGGCGGCATGACCGGCGTGCTGATGGCGGTGCCGGGCGCCGACTTCGTGCTGCACAACAGCCTGTTCCTGATCGCCCACTTCCACAACACCATCATCGGTGGCGCGGTATTCGGCTACCTGGCTGGCTTCGTGTTCTGGTTCCCGAAAGCCTTCGGCTTCAAGCTGGACGAGCGCCTGGGCAAAGCGGCGTTCTGGTTCTGGCAGACCGGCTTCTACTTCGCCTTCGTGCCGCTCTACATCCTGGGCTTCATGGGCATGACCCGTCGCCTCAACCACACCGACAACCCGCTGTGGACCCCGTGGCTGTACGCCGCCTGCATCGGCGCGGTCCTGATCGCGCTGGGCATCGGCTGCCAGCTGCTGCAGATCGTGGTCAGCCTGCGCAACCGCAAGCAGCTGGCCGACGTGACCGGCGACCCGTGGAATGCCCACACCCTGGAGTGGTCCACCTCCTCGCCGCCGCCGTTCTACAACTTCGCCAAGCTGCCGCAGGTGCATGACATCGACGCCTTCACCGACATGAAGGAAAAAGGCGTGGCCTACCAGGTACCGCAGCAGTACGCACCGATCCACATGCCGAAGAACACCGCGGCCGGCGTCTACATCGGGGGCTTCACCCTGGTGTGCGGTTTTGCCCTGATCTGGCACATCTGGTGGCTCGCCATCGTGGGTCTGATCGGCATCATCGGCAGCATGCTGGCACGTGCCTACGACAACGATATCGACTACTACGTCCAGCCGGACGAGATCGAAGCGATCGAACGCGAACGCTTCGAGAAGATGGGTATCGACTTCGACCGCTACGACGAACGCGACCAAGGCACGGCCCGTCCGCGCCCGGCAAAAACTCTGGAGCAGGTGTAAACAGCCATGACTTCGCACGCAACCGCACTACCCGATACGCACGCTCACGACCATGAGCATCACGACAGCGGCGCCAGCACCCAGCTGGGCTTCTGGCTCTACCTGATGACCGACTGCATCCTGTTTGCCAGCGCCTTCGCTGCCTACGCGGTGCTGTTCGGCAACGTCAACGGCGGCGTCGCCGGCAAGGAGATCTTCGAGCTCAAGTACGTGCTCGTGGAAACCTTCGCCCTGCTGTTCTCCAGTATCACCTATGGCTTTGCCATGATCAGCGGCCACAAGGGCAGCAAGGCCGGCCTCCTGGGCTGGCTGGCCGTCACCTTCCTGTTTGGTGCCGTGTTCATTGGCATGGAACTGCACGAGTTCGGCGCGCTGATCGCCGAGGGCCACGGCCCGGACAAGAGTGCCTTCCTGTCCGGCTTCTTCGCCTTGGTCGGGATGCACGGTCTGCACGTGACCGCCGGCCTGATCTGGATGGCGGTGATGATGCTGGAAGTGATCAAGACCGGCCTGACCGGCCGCGCCATGACCCGCCTGAACTGCCTGAGCATGTTCTGGCACTTCCTCGACATCGTGTGGATCTGCGTCTTTACCGTCGTCTATCTGAAAGGGGCCATCTGATGAGCCAAGCTCACGATCACGCGGCCAGCCACGGCAGCGTCAAATCCTACCTGACGGGCTTCGTGCTGTCGGTCATCCTGACCGTGATCCCGTTCTGGCTGGTGATGAACGGCAACCTGAACCCGCACGATACGCTGCTGACAATCGCCGGCTTCGCCGTGGTGCAAATCCTGGTGCATCTGAAGTACTTCCTGCACCTTGATTTCACCACCGAGGGCCGCGTCAACACCCTCGCCTTCCTGTTCACCGCGCTGGTGATCGTGCTGCTGGTGGGGCTGTCGGTCTGGATCATCTTCAGCGCCGACGCGCTGATGATGCCCTGAGAGAGCCTGACGTGAAATTCAAGCGCTACCTGCAGGTCACCAAGCCGGGCATCATCTTCGGCAACCTGATCTCGACGGCGGGCGGTTTCCTGCTCGCCGCGCGAGGCCATGCCGACCTGGGGCTGCTCCTGGCCACGGTGATCGGGCTGTCGCTGGTGGTCGCCTCCGGTTGTTCCCTGAACAACTGCATCGACCGCGACATCGACTGCAAGATGGCACGCACCCGGAACCGTGTGCTGGTCACCGGCGCCATGTCGTTCAAGGCCGCCCTGATGCACGGCATGCTGCTGGGTCTCGCCGGGTTTTGGACGCTGTGGCATTGGACCAACCCACTGGCCTTTGCCTGCGCGCTGTTCGGCTTCGTGATCTACGTCGGCGTTTATAGCCTGTACATGAAGCGCAAGTCAGTCTACGGCACGCTGGTGGGCAGCCTGTCCGGCGCGGTGCCGCCGGTGGCGGGCTACTGCGCGGTCAGCGGCCAGTTCGACATGGGCGCGGCCATCCTGCTCTTGATGTTCTGCCTGTGGCAGATGCCGCACTCGTACGCGATTGCGATCTTCCGCTTCAAGGACTACGAGGCAGCCAACATCCCGGTGCTGCCGGTGGTGAAGGGTATCTCGGCCGCCAAGCAGCAGATCGTGCTCTACATCCTGGCCTTCGCCGCCGCCACGGTGATGCTGGCCTTCGGCGGCTACGCCGGCTATGGCTACCTTGCTGTGGCCTGTGCCACCAGCCTGTGGTGGCTCAAGATGGCGCTGTCGGGCTACAAGAGCAGTACCGATGACCGGGCGTGGGCGCGTCAGGTGTTCTTCTTCTCCATCATCACGATTACCGCACTCTCGGTGATGATGGCGGTGGATTTCCAGATTCCCGAGCTGTGCTGCACCCCTGCCCCCGGCAGCGGCGTGCTGGCGGCCTTGAGCAAGCTGGTCGCCTGAGTCCCCTACGAAACAAACAGGGCCCCGCTTGGGGCCCTGTTCATTTGTATCGAGCGCGTCGTCCGGCTCAGTTCTTTTCCCAGATCAGCCGGGCGATGGCCGACGAATCCAGCTCGCCCTCCCCCTTCTCGACCAGTTCGCCGATCAGGCCCGCCACCCGCTCCGCTTCCGGCAACTTGATGCCCAGCTCGCGGGCGGTATCGAGCACGATCCCCATGTCCTTGAGGTGCAGCTTGGCCTTGAAACCCGGCGCGTAGTTGTCGTCGATCATGCGCTGGCCGTGAACATCCAGCACCCGGCTCTGGGCGAAACCGCCGAGCAACGCCTCGCGCACCGGTGCCGGATCGACGCCGCACGCCTTGGCCAACTTCATCACCTCGGCCACTGCCGCCACACCGACGCCGACGGCAATCTGGTTGCACGCCTTGGCTACCTGCCCCGCTCCCGACTCGCCAATATGGGTGATGGTCTTGCCCATCGCCTGCAGCGCCGGCCGTGCCTTCTCCAGCGCCTCGGCCTTGCCACCGACCATGATGGTCAGCGTGCCGTTGATGGCGCCGACCTCACCGCCCGACACCGGGCAATCGAGGAAGTCGATGCCTTTTTCGGCCAGGCTGGCCGCGATCTTGCGCGCACCTATTGGAGAAATCGTGCTCATGTCGGCGCACACCAGACCCGGCTTGGCTCCCAGCGCCACGCCGTTGTCACCAAGCAGCACCGCCTCCACGTCGGCAGTGTCGGACACATTGGTCACCACCAGCTCGACACCGGCGGCCAGTTCGGCCGGGGAGTCGCACCAGCAGGCACCGGCAGCGAGCAGCGGCTCGGCCGATTCGCGCCGGCGCGCCCACACGCTGACATGATGTCCCGCCTTGAGCAGATTGAGCACGCAAGGGCGGCCCATGATACCCAGTCCGATATAGCCTACTTTCATCTATCCATCTCCGGCTGAAGCCCAGTTGATTGAACGGCTGACGCGTCACGACCGCGCATGACACGCCGATGGCGCCCTGCCGTCGATCACATCGGGCTCAAGTTGCACACAAGGGGAAAGCATACGGAAAGCCGACCGTTCAAGCCAGCCGGGGTATCAGTTTTCAGGCGGGGGGGATGGGCGCTGCGACAGCCACGCGTCGAACTCGAAATCACGGCCCGCCGCCTGGTGCTCCAGAAAATAGACAAAGGCCAGCACCTCGGCCACCGCCCGGTACAGCTCCGGAGGAATTTGCTGATCCAGATCGACCTGCATCAGCAAGGACACCAGCGCCGGCGAGTCATGCACGAATACGCCGGCCTCCTGGGCTCGTTCAATGATGCGTTCGGCCAACTCGCCGTAGCCCTTGGCCACCACCTTTGGCGCACGCGCACCGTCCTGGTAGCTCAGGGCAATGGCAGAGCGGCGCGCCGGATCAGCTGGCGGCTTCGTCATGGCTCACCGACAGTGTTGCAAGATTCAGTCCGGCAGCCCCCAGGCCTTCCTCGAGCCGCCGCGCATGGTCGCGTATCAACTGCTCCGTGGCCGCCTCCTCGGTGCTAAAAGACAGCTGCACCGTCCCGCCAACGATACGGATACGGGCAGACAGGCCACCGAGCACCGGAAGTTCCAGCGCCAGACGGGTAGACCAGGCCGCTACCGCTTCTGCACCGCCCGCCTCTCGCTCTCGCGTCTCGTCCTGCTGAATGCTCAGCTGCAGCGGCTGCCCCGGCCAGGCCCACCCCTGCAGTTGAAGCTGGTGGTTCTCCAGGGTGTCGAGTTGCCGTTGCACCAGGTTACCCAGCTCCGCCAAGGCCGCTTTGCCATGGGGAGAGGGAGTCGTCTGCGCCGAATCAAGGCTTTGCCCGAGCCTGGCTTGCGGCTCGTCCTTGAGGCTCTCCAGCGACAAACGACCATCGACCCAAGCCTTGACGTGCGACTCGTAGAACAGCCCGCTCTTGTCGGTCCCCTGTTTCAGTGCTGCGGCCACATCCGCCGGATCCTGGCGCGAGGCATCCAGCTGCAGTCCCGCCTGCGTCGGCGCGCTCTTGGCGCTGTGCAGCAGATCGGTCAGATAACGCGAGGCGGGGCTCAGCGAAACATCGACCGAACCATTCGGCACCTCACTATCCGCAGCCTGCTCGACCAGCGCGAAGGTCAGTTTTGGCGACAAACTGGCCACTCGCAGCGTGAGCGCCTCGCCGTTGAGCTGCATGCCCTTGGGCAGATTCAACGTGAACAAAGCATTCTTGATCAATGCGGCGAACTGCCCATTGTCCAGACGTTCAGCAACCCGGGCCGAAACCAGTTCGCCAATACTCAAGGACGGCGCCTTGGCCGGCAGGACCGAGGCTTCCAGCAGCAGCCGGCCGCCTTCGCCCAGCAGCCGGACACCGGAAACCGCCGCGGCGCCGAGTGCTTTGCCAGAAAGGGGGGAAATCATGAAGTGGAATTATTGCGGTACAGGGACACGATCAGCTCGGCCTCACTGCGGGAAATGCCACAGCGCTCGGCCACCTCCGCCGCCGACAAGCCATGTTTGACAAGCTCGATAGCCTGATTGTAAGGCGTAGAGGTCAAGTCCTCCCCCTTGCTCTGCGGCCTGGGCAGGGATTTGCTCTTGGCCAGATGCTCCATGTCACGCTGCAGCATGCTGAGTTGCTGCTGCAGGTGATCGAGGTGAAGAGCAGTCAGCCTTGCGCTGCTCTCTCCATCGCGTTTCGCGCGCCACCACAGGTACCCCAAAGCAATCAGGGTACCCACAGACACCGCCAAGGATACTATCGTCCAAATAGACACGTCAGGCCTCTACTCATAACATCTTGCTACTCTTAAGAGTACAGCAGGGTGCTCTGTGGCCCAAGCCCAACTTGCCGAGCCCTAACGATAAATTTTCTGGAGCTTCTGTTGCCGGTTAGTCAATGACAGCGAGTACTGCAACTCGGCACAGCGCTCGACCAGCAAGCTTTCTATCTCCCTGCTTTGGGTTACGACGGTATCGAGTACCTCTCGCAATTCAGGGCTGTTTGCTAGCGCAGGCGCATCGACCTCAAGGATGACTTGACGATAATGGGCATCTCGCTCGATATCGAGTTCGGCAAATCGCTCCCACTCGGCATTGCTGGCGGCTGCCAACATTGCTTCCGTGATATGGGCAAGCTTCATTACCGGAGAGATCAATCCCACGTCCTCATCCATTCCGATCCCACTCCTTCATCAGAGTGATGCGCAGCATACGCTTGTCTTGATATCAGCCAACGGCAGAAACCGGAGCGCCCGAGTATTCCCGTTTATCCAGCTCAACCCATGCAGGCAGGAGGGTGTCAAGCAAGCTACGAACCTCCGCCAGGATGTCCTGGTCATTGCTTTTCCCTGCCAGAGCCAAGCGAGCCTTCATATAAAGATATAAATCATTCAAGTTTCGCGCAGCATCGCCCCCCTCTTCCAGATTTGTCATTTCGCGTAAACCATCAAGAATATCGATGGCTTTGGAAATAAGACGGGCTTTTGAAGCATAGTCCTGCATGTTGATGGCATTGCCAGCCTGAGCTATGGCGTTTGCTGCCCCTTTATACAAAAGGACAACAATACCGACGGGGCTTGCTCCGTAGACTGCGGCAACCAACGCATCTTTCTCATATGCCTGGTTAAGCTGCCTGAGCGCATGTTTGTTGAGCATCTCTATCCATACCCTCAAGATGACTATGATGACGAAAGCAGGTTTGCCAGGCTGCTGGTCGCAGACTGCATCTTGGCCAAAATCGCATTCAGATTTGTATATTGCTGGGTATACTGCGCTTTCAACCGATCAAGCTTCGATTGGAGACCTGTCTGGTAATTCGTCTCGTAATCTATGCGACTGTTGATCGAACTCTTGCTGGACTCAATGATGCCATCGGGCCCCAGCAATTGATTGATCACCGTATTGAAGCGATCGGCAAAACCGTCATTATTGCTATTGCCGAACAGATTTTTGACAGCAGCCGGATCCGCCGACAGGGCCGTATTGAACGCTGTCTTGTCCAGTTTCAGCGTGCCGTCCTTCTGGATCGAGATTCCTGCCTGAGCCAGATAGGCATAAGAATTATAGGGGTTCGCCCCAGACACAGGCGTAGCAAGTATGGAGGTCATCTGCGACTCGATCGCCAGAACCGAAGCGTTTCCCTTCATGCTATCGGTCCGCGCCGACTCTGCGGCTGAATGTACCTGATTGTAGGCATCGACAAACGCTTGCAAGGCCGTAGTGATGCCATCTGAATCTTGCACCACGTTGATACTGGCCTCTCCAGTCTTGCTCAGATCGAGAGTCAGCCCAGCAATCGCATCGGTCAAGTGATTGCTGGCTGCAGACACGCTGACACCATTGATAGTCAACGCTGCATTCTGAGCTGCGTGGGACTCGCTGATCGCACTAGCGGTACCCGTGCTCTGGGTCAAGCCACCCAATGACGCCGGCGAACTGGCATCAGCTGGCTCGACCCCTCCGGCCGAAATCAAAAAGGCATTATCGCTCCCACTGTTGGTCGACGTAATAACCAACTTGTAGTTGCCGTTGTTATTGACGATATTGGCCGTCACGCCGACGCCGGCCTGGTTGATCCGGTCCCGCATGCTGTTCAACGTGACGGTATCTCCGGGATTGTCCCTCAGACTGATTGGGGTGGTAGCTTTTCCCCCAACGGTAAAGGTCAGGCTGTCCGGAGCGGAAGCAATAGCCGCAGTGGGGTCGGTGATGGCAGTACCATCGGCATACTTATCGAACACCAACTGCCGAGGCTGCGCCAAGCTCGTGATATTCAGGGCATAACTGCCCGCTACAGTGGCAGCAGAGGTCGCAACGCTGGCGATTGTCGAGTCACTTGAACTGGCCTTGTAAGACTGCAAAAACGAGCCCGAAGCCAAAGAGCGAATAGCTGTCTGTAAACTGGACAAGCCGGAACTGATCTTACCCACAGCACTGAGCTGCGTATTGAACTTTGAGACACGGCTCTGGCTCGCCGTCATCGGCTGCTGCTCGATCGTCATGAGCTGGCTGACGATGCTCTGGACATCGAGAGCACCAACCGACGTCGTAATGGAAGCCATGATTCTTACCTTTCAAAGCCGTTAAGAACGGTAACGCACCGCCGCGCCGCCTTCATTGTCATCGCAATCGAGCAGGACAAGTACCAGGCATTATATCCAGCCCTATGCCTTATCCTTGATCAGCAAGCCTTTGAAGTCTTCAATAGCCTTTGAAATACTGATGGCCTCTTCGGAAGGAATCTGGCGAATGACTTTCTGGGTTTCCTTGTCCACCACCTTGACCACTGAAATATCGGTATCTTTGTCGATGGAAAACTCCAGTTCGCTATCGTAATGCTGGACAGCTTCATTCAGCTTGCGTAGTGCCGGCTGCAAGTCGGAGAGGGATACCGGCTTCTTGGTAGCGTCACGGCTATTCGACGTTTCCTTTTCTTTGTCTACGGCACTGACCGCCTGGCTCGAAACAGGCGAAACCGCCACCCCAGCCGTCTCGCCTGAAGAGGCCTGGGGAGGTGGCGCAACCGCCCGCGCCGAACTCCCATCGGAGCGAGAAAGAGGACTTACCAATGGTGTGGAAATTTGCATCTCTTCACCTCCTTTCAAGGAACAAGAAATGGCCTGGTGGTGGAACCGAGGCCATCTCTTAACTCATCTGCGGCGAGTTGCCTTACTGGAGCAGCGACAGAGCGGACTGCGTCGTCGAGTTGGCCGTCTTCAGGATGGAGGTACCGGCCTGCTGCAGAATCTGGTTCTTGGTCAAGTTGGCCGTTTCCGCGGCAAAGTCGACGTCGACGATACGGCTGTTGGCACTGGACAAGTTCTCAACGTAGTTGGACAGGTTGGCGACCACTGCATCGAAACGGTTCTGTACGGCACCGAAGTCCGAACGGCTGGACGACACGGAAGAAAGGTCGGCATCCAGGCCGGAGAGGGCGGCGGAAGCCGCACCCTGGGTGGTCACGTCGATCGTAACCGTAGCACTCAGCGCCGTATTATAGCTGTGCAACGACGTCAGGTCGGAAGCGCTGATCGTCAGCTGGTTGTCAGCCGAGCCCGAGGAGCCGACCTGGAAGGTCAATGCGCTACCGCCCGACAGCAGGGAAGTACCATTGAACTGGGTGGTCTGGGTGATACGGGAAATTTCCTGGGTCAGCTGGTCCACTTCCTTCTGCAGCTGCGAACGGTTGGTGTCACTGACCGAACCGTTGGAGGCCTGCACGGCGATTTCACGGATACGCTGCAGGTTGTTGGTGATCTGACCGAGTGCACCTTCCGCCGTCTGCCCCACCGACACGCCGTCGTTGGCGTTACGGATGGCCTGGTTGTTACCACGAATCGCCGAGGTCAGGGTCTGGGAGATCGCCAGACCGGCAGCATCGTCCTTGGCGCTGTTCACGCGCAGGCCGGAAGACAGGCGTTGCAGCGACTGGTTCAGCGAGCTGGTCGAGTTGTTCAGGTTGCGTTGGGCGTTCAACGAGGCGATGTTGGTATTTACGGTCAGGGCCATGACAATTCTCCTTGGGTCGGTTGGCTCGGCAGTGCATCCGGCTTGTTCAAGTTATCGACCCGCCTCTCATAAACTTTAGCGTCTTTTTGCATTTTTCCTGCATATGACTAGCACAAGGCCCGTTGCCAATCGTGCAGATGCTCTTCCAGCATATAATGCTGTCGCACCCAGTCGCGCAACTGGTCCCCTGCGCGGTAGGCAGCCGGCAAATCGTGCACCCGCTGACGGATCGCCTCGACCCATCCGGAAACCTCATTGGCGACCCGGCATACCGGGGCCCCGCCAGTCTGATAGGGGTAGATATCGGTGCACACCACCGGCCAGCCCAGCACCCCATACTCTAGCAAGCGGAGGTTACTCTTGGCCTCGTTGAACGGGCTCACTTCCAGCGGAGCGATGGCCAGGTCCAGGTTCAGGCTGGCCATCTTTTCTGGATACAGGTCGAAAGTGACAAAGGGATGTACCTCTGCCACGTACGGACGCAGTTCCGCCAGGCACATGCCCATGAACACCCAGTCCACTTCATCGGCAGTCTGCTTGACTACCTCGACGATCAGCTCGAGATCACCACGATGCTGGGCTGCCCCCACCCAGCCGACGCGGGGCTTCTTGCCCGTGCCACGGAGAGACGACAATCCGTCCCAACGGCTCTTCTGCAAGCGATTGGGGATAACGACGATATCGTCGATCATGCCACGGCAGTGTTCCGCCAGCGGGTCAGTCGACACAATCAGGGTGTCACTCAAGGCCAGGGCCTTGCGCAACCGAGAGCGGGCATCCGGAAATACCTTCTTCCAATGGCGCGAAAACGAGCTTTTCTCAGGAATGGCACCGACCAGGTCGTCCATGCCGAAGACAATGCGCATCTCGGGCAGGAACTGGCGATAGTTCTTCATCGCCTCGACCAGGCCGTCGCCGATGGCGGTATGGAGCAGCAGGGTATCGGGGGCCTGGCGGGCCATTTCCACCACTGACAGCACATGCAGGCCGCTGCTGCCGCTCGGCTGCAGGATGTCGCCATCCAGACGGCCCGCCGCCTGCAACGCGTTGAGCGGCATGCAGACACGGTATTCGCCGCTGCCGCCGCTGACGGGCAGACCGAGCACTCGCCGGCGGCCGGGGATGGCGGGGTCCCAGGATGCGGCACGGCTGGTTTCCAGCATCATCTTGCGGCTGTTCAGGGCCAAGTGGCGGTTGTAGGCAGGATCGCGCGCCAGTTGCGGCAGCCAGCGCGCCATCATGGTGTTCAGTTCGTCGTACTCGCGTACCGCCGCTTCCAGCGCCACGCGAGGGTCGGACGTGCGGCGCCCGATGCTGCGGGCGTGATGGTGCACCATCACGGCAAAGGGGTTGTAGACATTGCGCAGGCCAGCGGCCTGGAGCTTGAGACAGAGGTCGACATCATTGAACAGCACGGTGAGTGCGGTATCGTCCATGCCGCCCACCGCCAGGTAGTGTTCCTTGGCCACCATCAGGCAGGCTGCCGTCACCGCCGAGTAGTTCTGGCCGGTGAGCAGCCGGTTCATGTAGCCCGGGGAGAAGATGTCTTCGCCCTCGAACACGTGATCGGCGACCGAACGCAGACCGCCGGGCAGGCCGAGCACGATGCCGGCATGCTGGATCAGGCCGACCTCCGGATAGGTCAGGCGGGCGCCGACCGCCCCCACGCCCGGTTGCTGCGCCCAGGCCAGCAAGCGCTCCAGCCAGGTGTCCAACACCACTTCGGTGTCGTTGTTGAGCAGCAGCACATAGCTGCCGCGGGCTTCCGCCACGCCAAGGTTGCACTGGGCGGAGAAGTTGAACGGCGCGTCGTAGGCCACGATGCGCACCCGATCCGGCCAACGTGAGCAAATGTCCCGATAGTACTCCCGGGTTTCCGGCTCTTCCGAACGGTTGTCGACGATGATCAGCTCGAAATTCTGGTAGCGGCTCCCCTCGAACAGGCTTTCGACGCACGGTTCCAGCACCTCGAGCTTGTCGCGGTTGGGCACGATCACGGACACCAGCGGTTCGCCCTGCACACGCAGGTTGAAGTGGAACGTTCCCTCCAGATAGCCGTCGCCCAATTCCACATCCAGTCCCAGGCGCCGGGCATGGTTCTCCAGCGCGACGCGTTGCGCCGGCAGAGTCAGGGGATGCGGCTTGACCGGAGGCAACGACAGCAGCATGTCGTCGACATGGCCGATGGACTGTGGTCCATGCTGCTCGAACAGCCACAGCAACAGGTCGAACCAGTAGGCCCCCGGGTAGGCTTCAAACCCGCCGCGCTCCAGCAATGCCGATGTCGCCACCGCCACGGCGTCGCCGATGTAATCCATCGAGCGCAGATATTCCGGCGCAAAGTCGGGACGGAAGCGGGGTTTGAAACGCTCGCCCATAGGGGAAACGATATCGCTGTCGCAGTACAAGGCCGACCATTCCGGATGCATGTGGATGGCCTCGCCGAAACGCACCAGGGCCTGCGGGACCAGGCGGAAGCCCACTGGCAACCACATCAGCCAATCGGCGGGCACTTCCGCCGCCACGCTGTTCACGGCCCGTGCCAACAGATCCGGATCGTCCAGCGTATCGAGCTGCAGCCAGCCCAGTTGTTCGTGCTCCTGGAAGGCCGGATCCGGCGCCTCCCAGTCCGCGAGCACGATCAGTCGCCAGTGGGGGTAGAGCTGCTGCTGCAAGGCGTCAACCGTGTCGGCCAGGCGGTTCTGCTCCTGCCTGCTCACGACCGTGACCAGATTGAACACCGGCCGCGACGACCAAGCCAGGACCATGCGTTCGGCCAACTGTTCGGCGTGCACCTCGCGGAAATGGTGGTTTTGCAGCCATGTGCGGTACTGGCGCAATACCGTCAGATCGCCGCCGCCGACGCTGTCCAGCGGCGGCGTCGCCAACGACGGCGGCAGCACGATGCGCAACGCCTCCGGCAGCACCAGGTTCCAGGCCTGGACGAAACGGTCGATCTGCCCTTCCAGCAGGCGCCCGCGCAGCAGGTAGTCGCGTGCGCGGGTTGCCAGCGCACGCCGCTTGGCGGCATTTTCCACCAAGTCCGCCAGGGCCTCGTACCAGGCATCCTCGTCATCCGGCGGCAGCACCACGCCCAGATCGAGCTCCTTGATGTGGCGGTAGGCCGGCACATCGCTCAGGACGGACACCGCCCCCACAGAGGAGTATTCCAGCCACTTGATGTCGGACTTGCCTGCGTTGAACTCGGACTCTTCCAACGCGGCAATACCGATGTCGATCTTCAGGCTGCCCAGTTTCGGCAGATAGCCCTGGTACTCCACCCCCCCGTTCACGAAACGGACGTCGGGCACGCCTTCCATCTGCGGCGGGATGCTGCCCCAGAACACGAAGGACACCTTGCCGTCGTAATCGCGCGCCAGTCGAGCCAGGGCGCTGCCGATGCGGGCCAAATCTTGACGATGGGTGGCGGTGCCGGCAAAGCCGATGGTCACCGTCACGGCCTGCTCGTCCAGCTGCGGCTCTACCAGGCGCGCTGCGCTCAGGTAATTGGGCAAGACCGCGACGTTCGGATTGTAGGCCCTGACGATCTCGGCCAGTACCGGCGTACTCGCAGTCACCAGATGGAAGCGCGGCAGCATGTTCTTGATACGCGAGAAGCTGGGCTTGAACTCGGCGTATTGCGGGTGGCTCATAGGCAGCGACGGCAGCCAATCGTCCAGTTCGTACACCAGAGGCTTGCCGGATTGCAGCAGCCGTTGCACCAGTTCGTCGGTGGACGGATGCAGCGCCGAGCGCTGCACGATGAACATGTCCATGGCGTCGATGAAGTCCTGGTCGCTGGCGAACGGGAATTGCCCATCCACCATGACGCTGGCCGTGTACCGCCAGTAGTGGACCTCGATCGCATCGGCCAGCACGGCCAGCGGATCGCCCAGACGCAGTCGGAAGCACGCGCTGTCGGGAGGGTCCTGGCTCAGCACGCCGATGCGCGGCTTGCGCTTCTCCACCTGGGTGGCGGACGCCATGCTCTGGCTAGGCGTGTTCCCCGCCTCCCGCACGTGCCCCTGCGTGGTCTCGATAAACGCCACCAGTTCCTCGCCGAACTGGGCCTGCGTCGCCTTGTATTGTTCCTGCACGCGATGAACGGTCGCCTTGGCTCGGGCGATCTCTTCCTCTCCTGCGCCCCATGCCACGCCGTCAGAGCCCAGGTAATTGTGCATGGGTTTTTCCAGCATGATCGGGTTGGGCAGATAGACGACCGGGCAGCCACATAGCAAGGCTTCGAAGCAGGCGGTGGAGTGCTCGTAGGTGAACAGCAATTCGGCGCCGCGATAGAGCGCGGCCAGCTCCGCCGGCGAACGGTTGGGAACACGGAACGAAATCTCGGTGGCCTCCGCCGTCAACGGCCACGGTTCGCCCCCCTTGTTCAGATAGCGGTTCAGCCAGACCAGATGGCCATGCCGCTCCCCATCATCGACTCCGTCGGCATGGTAGACGCGCGTGTCGACCAGCGGCACTTGCAGCAAGCCAGCCTGCCAACCCTCCGGCAGGACGTCGTAGCCGTGCACATAGAGCAGATCGTCGGCAGACCAGCCCAGGTCGCCCAGCGAGGTATTGGTAAGCGCGCCGGGCACGTTTAGCAGGTAGCGCACCACATGCCTGGCCCGCATAGGGTTGCCTTGAATGATTTCGGGGTAGATCACGATGGGTTCGCGGCCAGCACCGAGATGGGCCTGATAAATCTCGGGCGTCAGCTCGGGGGTGAGTAGCGTCGCCGAGGTATCGCCTTGCATGACGTAGGCTTCCTGTCCGCGCAGGTTCAGCTCATGGCACAAGTAGTGGAGCGCCCTCACCCCCCCGGAAGTCTCGCGATATGGCGGGGCATAAACGTAGTAGGGAGCGGATTGGCTCGGAGAGGAAGCGCTGGCTTGAGACATGATGGCCCGGTCAGGTAAGTTCAGTAAGGGGATGGCGATGCCGCATCGGCGGTGAAGAAGGCGCCGATTTCCTGGCACACGCGGCGTGCTTGTTCCACGGTCATTTCGGAGTACAGGGGCAAGCGCACCAGGCAGCGGGACACGCGCTCGGTCACCGGCAGGCCGCCCGCCGTCCGCCCGAAGCGCATGCCCGCAGGCGAATCATGCAGCGGCACGTAGTGGAATACCGCCGAAATGCCCTGGCTGCGCAGATGATCAATCAGGCCGTCGCGCTTCTCTTCGCTCCGGCAGACCAGGTAGAAGATATGGCCGTTCTCGGGATGCTCCCCCGGATTGATCGGCAGCGCGAAATGCTCTTTCCGCACCAGCGGCGTCAGCAGGTCCATGTACCGGTCATACAGCGAGCGCCGATGCGCGTTGATGCGCCTGGCCTGCTCCAGCTGAGCGTAGAGGAAGGCAGCCGTCAGTTCGCTGGGCAGGAAGGAGGAGCCGATGTCGACCCAGGTGTATTTGTCGACCTCGCCACGGAAGAAGGCCTTGCGGTTGGTGCCTTTCTGCCAGATGACCTCGGCGCGGTCGATCAACTCGGGATCATTGATCAGCAGGGCCCCGCCCTCGCCGCTGATGATGTTCTTGGTTTCGTGAAAACTCAGGCACCCCAGGTCGCCGATCGTCCCCAGCGCCTGGCCGTCGGATTGGGCCAGGATGGCTTGCGCCGCATCCTCGATCAGCCGCAAACCGTGCTTGCGGCACAGCGCCTTGAGCGCCTCCATGGCGCAGGGCTGGCCGGCGTAGTGCACCGCCACGATCGCCTTGGTCTTCTCTGTGATGGCGGACTCGACCAGCCTCTCGTCGAGGTTGAGCGTGTCGGGGCGGATGTCGACGAACACCGGAACGCCACCGCGCAGAACGAAGGCGTTGGCCGTCGACACGAAGGTGAACGAGGGCATGATCACCTCGTCACCGGGGCCGATACCGGCCAGGATCGCCGCCATCTCCAGGGCGCCTGTGCACGAGTGGGTCAGCAGGACCTTGCGTGCCTTGAGGTGCTCTTCCAGCCATTGCTGGCACTTGCGGGTATAGGCGCCGTCGCCGGCGATCGAACTGCTCATCACCGCCTGGGCGATGTAGAACAACTCCTTGCCGACGATGAACGGTTTGCCGAAGGGGATGCGGGAAAGATTCACGTCGCGACTTTCTGGAACAGGCCGAACAGTTTGTAGCCCAGCATCCGGGTGTGCAATTGCTCGACTTGAAGGTCTCGGGGTTCGGCCAAGGTCTGTCCCGTCAGTTGCTCCCAGGCCGCCGCGACCTGCTCGTCCGGGTATGCCAGCACCCGGTCGAGCTCGCTGATGTAGGTTTCGAACCAGCGCATTTCGAAGCCGGCGCGCACCAGCAGGGCCGGCAAGGTCGCCGGCTCGAAATAGCTCCAGTGACCGTGGCAGATATTGTTGTTATGCACGCCCTCGATGGTCAGCAGGAAGCTGCTGAAATTGGGCACCTGCACCACCAGCCAGCCCCCCGGCTTGAGATCCTGGCTGACGCGATCGAGGAAGGCCAGCGGATCGGCGACATGCTCCAGCACGTCCAGCAGCGCGATTGCATCGAACGGCCCCCACTCTTCAGGCAGGGCGCACGGGTATTCGCCGCAGACGGCGGAGAGCCCGGCCGACCGGCAGGCTTGCACAGCGGCTGGATTGATCTCCATGCCGAAGGACTGCCACCCCGCCTCTTCCGCCGCGCGCAGCAAGGCGCCTGACGAGGAGCCGATATCCAGCAGACGACCAGGTCCCGCCAGCTCACTCAGCCGGCCGGCCACGTAGGCCGCCTTGTCGCGCTCGAGCGCGGCATAGAACGGGTCGTGTTTGAGCTCGAGATTGGCCTGGCTCGCCGAACTGTCCTGATAGCGCTGCCGTTCGAAGTCGCGATCGATGACCTCCCGGCTGTACACCAGCCGGCATTCGGGGCAGCGCACCAGTTGCATGCCGTGAGCTCGCAGCAGCACAGCTGCCCGCTCGTGCGCTGTGCCGCACTGCGGGCAATCACGCCGGAAACTGGCGCCGGGGAGAAAGTCACCCCGCTCATCGAGCAGGCGGCCGAAAGTTTCAGCCTCGGCCCGTCGCAGCGCCTGGTTCGCGCCGGCGAGGGAGGCACGCACGCCAGGCCGCAATGCCGCGTCGAAGGTATTTTTATCCAGCATCAAACCATGCCTCATTCGAAAGGGGCTCGCCTCTCATGCGGAGCGATATCCCCCACTCCAGGCTCACACCGGAGCTTGTTGCGCCTCGATCCGGCGGGCGATTTCCTCGACGGTCAGCGTGCCGAGCGACTCCACCGGCAAGGAGGCAAAGCTGCTGAAGCGCTCGTCGCACGCCAGCAGAAAGCCGACCACGCTGAACGAGTCGATCTGTTCGAACAGGGGCTTGTCGGCTTCGATATCGCCGACGCCTTCGGACTGCAGGTAATCGAGAATCCAGGCTTTGATGGTTTCCATATTCCCTCGACAAAGCGCCCTCATGGCAGGCGCACAGATTTGATACCCATGCTGACGTAGCGGCCGCCATCAGGCAGCGTATCGTGCACCACGCAGCCGATGCCGACCGAGCAGTGCTTGCCGACCACGCTCCCCGGCAGGATCACGCACTGCGCACCGAAGATCGTGAAATCGCCGATTACGACGTCGCCGCAAACCTTGTCGCGCGGGCCGTCCGTCCTCTGCTGATAGTCGTCGCTCTTGGTAAAGACACTGACATGGGTGGAGAAGCCCACCCCGTCCCCCAGCCGTATCGTCCCGCCGGTGCCGCCCAGAAAGCAGAACGGTGATACGTGCACCTGCCGGCCGATTTCGATATGGCCCGTCAGGATGGCGAAATCGTCGATACGCGCGCCATCCCCGATCACGCCGGAGATATCGTAAAACGTGGCGCGGCGCGAAACACGCACCCCTTCACCAACGTGGCTGAAGCCCAGCGCCAGCACTTCTTCGCGGCTCAACGGTTCCATGGAGCTCCCGGTCAGATGAACAGGTCGAAGTCCGGTACGGTGTCGACCACCTCGCCCGCCGCCATGCGCTCCAGCAGCAGGTTGGACTCGTGACGGATGCAGTGGAAGGTACAGTGCTTGGCCGGATCGACTCGGGTCATCACCTGAGCCCGGCGATCGCCCTTCCACAGCTCCTCCAGCGAGGTCTTGGCGACGTCGCCGATGCGCATGTTGAGGTTGCCGCGGTGGTACGGGCACACGTAGGCGCCGCTCGGCGTGATCACCGTGCGCAGTTCGGCGGTCAGGCAGCGGTTGTAGGGCTTGATCTGGGTGCCAACGCCTTTCAGCGCCTCTTCCAGGGTGAACGGCGCGATGATCTTGAAGTTGTCGTCGGCCAGCTCGTGAATGGCCTTCAGGTTGCGGTTGACCATCTCGACCACCGACAGGTCCTGCTGCTGCAGGAAGTGCATCATGTCGAAGGCCGGCTTCACCTCGAAATAGTCGCAGCCGATGTCCTTGGCCAGGCGGGCGGCTTTTTCGATATCCACGGCGTTGCTGCGCAGCAGGCTGCCGTCGCTGTTGAACTTCGACAGCAGCAGGAAGGAATAGCCCAAGAGACCGGTCTTGCGTTCGGCCATCCGCTTCATATTGTCGATCACCAGGTTGAACTGAGACTTGCCACTGGCGTGCGGGCGGAAGTCGGCGAACACTTCTTCACTGCCTGCGTCTACCGACACCCGCAGCCAGCTGGTCATGGTGATGCACTCGTCCATGTAGCGATGCATCAGCGTGCCGTTGGTAGTGACCCCGACCTTGACCCCGGACTGGTACAACGAGCTAACCAGCGCCCCGAACTTGGGGTGCGCCATCGGCTCGCCGCCGCCGATCAGCACTACAGCACGCACCCCGCTCTCCGCAAACTCTTCGGCCAGGCGCAGCAGACGCTCGTTGTCTATCCCCCCCTGGTTGAGCAGGTTGGCGCTGATGCAGTCATGGCACGCCAGGTTACAGGCGGTCGTCGGATCCAGTTCAACCACGAAAGGAGCGTTGTTGCTCTTGTTCCAGAGAAACCGGTTGATGAAATCCTGCACGGACTCCTGCTTCAGTTTTTCAACCAGAGAAAGCGGGCGGGAAATCTGGCCCATATGCACACTCCTAAGTGTTTGCCCGCACTGTCGTGGCGAGACCGGCCCGACAGGTGGAATTGCTCACGACCGAGGCCGTTCAATCAAAAAATGAGGACCGACTTGGGCAGGGAATACGTGTCCAGCGCCTTGGCCCCGCCTTCCCGCCCAACGCCCGAGGCGGCAAAACCGCCTACCGGCAGCTCCGGCAGCCAAAACTCGGGGTCCGCGTTGACCCAGATACGGCCGATCCGAACCTGCCTGATGGCGGCAAGGGCGGCCGACGTGGCGGCCGTCCACACATACACCGCCAAGCCATACTGGTTATCGGCCAGAATCGCCGGAAATTTATCGGCTTCGACGCGCGTCACGGTGACGACCGGTCCAAAAATTTCCTGCTGCCGCAGCGGAGAGTGCAAGGGTACCCGGTCCAGCACCACCGGCCCCAGGAAGTTGCCCTGTCCGTCCAGCAGCGACCCCGGCAAGGGCACGAAGCCGGCCGGCCGCGCCTGTTCGATCAAGTCCAGCAGGCGCTGCTTGTGCGCGGCGGAAATCATGGGCTGGATCGACGCGGCCGTCCCCGCCTCTCCTACGGGGAAACGCTCGCGCAGCGCCTGTTCCAGGTGCACCGCCCACTCGTCCGCGACACTGGGGTCCACCAGCACGTGCGTGCCGGCGATGCAGGCCTGTCCGCCGTTGCGAAAACCGCCGGCCACGACCGCCCGCGCCGCCCGAGGCAGGTCTGCGTCGGGGTAGATCAGCACGTGGTTGTTGCCACCCAGTTCGGCCGACACCCGCTTGCCGGTGGCCGTAGCGGCCGATTCGATGGCCCGTCCCGTCGCCGTGGAGCCCACGAAGGCGATCATGTCGACGTCCGGATTGGCCACCAGCGCCCGGCCGACAGCATCGCCCAGGCCGAACAGCACCTGCACCACCCCAGGCGGGAACAAGAGGTTGTTCGCCATCGCCTCGACCAGCAACGCCAGGCTGCCGACCGCCAGTTCGCTCGGCTTGAGCACCACGCAGCAGCCGGCCGCCAAGGCGAAGGGCATACGCTCCGCAGCCGTGATCAGCGGGTAATTCCACGGCACGATCAGCCCCACCACGCCCATCGGCTCGCGCAGGGTCAGGGCCAGCCCTTGGGTCGTGGCCGTGCTCAAGCACTCGCTGTGTTCGGTCCGGGCCAGCGCCGCCGCGTACTCCCACAGGCCCGCCGCACCGGCCACCTCGCCACGCGCCACATCCAGGGGCTTGCCGGTGTCGCGCGCTTCAGCGGCAGCAAACTCCTCAAGCCGGTCCCGCAGCAGTGCCGCCACGCTGAGCAGCGCCGTCGCACGCTCCGTCGACGGCACGGCCCGCCATTGATTAAAAAAGGCATCACGCGCCCGCCGGCAAATCTGGGCGACCTGTTCCGGCGTAGCGCAGGGATACGATACCGCCGGTAGCCCGGCACGGGGGTCATGGGTGGTCAGCAATACGCTCACTGGGCGGCCTCGTAGCTGATGAGCCGCTTGATCGGCTTGCCCGACGAGGTGCGCGGCACCTCGCTCACGGCATGAATCTGGTCCGGCCGTTGCGACTGCGGCAACGAGGCATTGAACAGGCGGCTCAGCTCGTCCTTGATCGTCTGCGCATTGCCTCCGGCCGGTGGCACGAAGAACACGTCGTAGGTTTCACCCCAGAACAGGTCGGGCTTGCCGACCGCATAGCACTCTTCGCACAGCTGGGTGGCGTGAACCATGTCCTCGACCTCGGCGAGATTGATCATCTCGCCCCCCTTCTTGATGGAGTCCTTCTTGCGGCCGGAAATATAAAGTTCGCCATCACTGACATGGCCCAGGTCGCCCGTCCGGAACGGTTGCCGGCGGTCGAAATAGTCGATGCCACCGCCTCCCGCGAGGTAGCCCAGGGCCATATAGGGCGATTGCACCAGCAACTCGCCATCGGCCTGATCGTCGATCTGCACGCCCACGTCCGCCATGACCTTCCCGACCGAGAACGGGCCACTATCGGCGTCGCCGATGGTGAACGACCCGCCCAATTCGGTAATGCCGAAGCAAGGCAGCAGCGGCGCGCCCAGCACGCGCAGGAATTCTTCCTTGATGGCCGGATACAGGATCGAGCTGGTGGAAATGATGCGCGCGCGCTGGAGGGGCTCGAGATCCGCCGAGAAAAACCGGTACGTCTTGGCGAGCGTGGCCGCCATGGTCGGCGACAGGTAGAGAGAATCCGGCCGGAATCGTGCCAGGTCGGCCCAGAAATCGCCCAGGTTTTTGGCCGCGAAGCGTTTCCCCACCGCAATGACACCGCCTGAGAGCAAGGGGCAAGCAAACAGGTTGAACAAGCCCGCGTTATAGAACATCGGCCAATTGTGCAGGGTCACCTGTCCGGGCTGCAGGCCGAGCGCGCCGGCAAACGCCTTGGCGGCGGCGAAGAAATTCTCCAGCGACTGCACGATGCCTTTCGGCGCCCCGGTCGTGCCGGAGGAAAAGACCACCAGGAACGGATCGGACATCCCGCCTTGGTGAACGCAGTCGGGAATGGAGGTGTCGAGCGCATAGGCGAGCTGGTCGTACGAGGTGATCGCCATGGTGGCATTGGCGACGCGCTTGGCCTTGTCCAACTGGGCCACGCTCACCGCCGGATCGACCGGGCAGGCCGTCATCCCGCCCAAGGCGAGGGCCAGGATCAGCTCGAGATATTCGGGGCGATTGTCCAGCCCGATGATGACCCGGTCGCCATGGCGCGCGCCTTGCCGGACCAGATGGTTCAGCAGGCGGACGGCCCGCTCGAAAAACTCGCTGTAATGGATGGTCTTATCGCCATCGAGCAACAGGAACGGTGAATCCTCGCCATGCAGGAAAAGATTTGCAAAAAATTCATACCGTGTCGAAGGCATAGTCTTTTCTCCATGATGAGCCAGGGATGGCGGGAGCCTGCACGCCACCGTGTCAGCACCTCTCCGGGCGATGGCACATCAGGGATGGCGGGCATCCACGGCTATCGCCGCCCTCTGCCGCCGACCTCCCGATCATGCTCGTGCGCCGCACTCCCTTGAGCGGGGGTGCTAGCCACACCCTGTACTCGCGCCGGCTAGCCGGCGCACCCCAGCAGCGTTTCCAACAGAACGTCTATGCGGCTCTTGCACTGCTGCAGCACGCCAGGATCGAACACGATCTCATCGGCACCTGGCTGGAGCCCGGCCGCCTTGTTGACCACCATGCACACATGGGCGTAGGGAATGCCCATTTCCTTGGCCAGTGCCGCCTCCGGCATACCGGTCATGCCGACCATGGTGGCGCCGTCGCGCTCAAGGCGGCGGATCTCGGCCGGCGACTCCAGACGGGGGCCCTGGGCGACGGCGTAGACGCCACCGTCCATGATCGGCACCCCTGCACTCTGGGCCGCGGCCAGCAGGCGGGCGCGCAAATGAGGGCAGTAGGGACGGGTGAAATCGACGTGCACCACCGGCTTGTCCGGCCCTTCGAAGAAGGTGTGCTTGCGTCCCCAGGTGTAATCGATGATGTCGTCCGGCACCACCAGCATGCCGGTTTCCAGGTTGACGGCGATGCCGCCCACCGAACCGATCGAGACGATGCCCCTGACGCCCTGGTTGTGCAGGGCCCAGATATTGGCACGGGAATTGATCTCGTGGGGAGCGATGGAGTGGCCAAAACCGTGGCGCGCCAGGAAGACGACGTTTTCCTGTCCGATGCGGCCGAAGGTGAGTGCGCAAGAGGGGTCGCCAAAGGGTGTGCGCACCACTTGGCGATGGGTGATTTCGAGAATGGGCAGCGTGGCAAGCCCGCTGCCGCCGATGATGGCTAGCATGGCGGTTCCCCTTGGCAAGAGCGTGGCTGGCGAGGGCCGGCCACGCAAGGCTTATTGTGCCGCCATTATGGCTTAATAATGACGGCGGGGAAAATGCGCCGGGGCTTACAGCTTGCTTATTTCAGCGCGTGGATGGCCGGCAGGTTGCGCCAGATGCCGCGCACGTCCATGCCGTAGCCGAACACGTAGCGGTCCGGCACGTCGAGGCCGACGAAATCGGCTGCGATCGGCTTTTCCTTGCTGATCAATTTGTTGGCGAATACCGCACTGTAGAAGCTCTTCGCGCCCATCTCCATCACCTTGTCGCGGATCGCCGCCATGGTCTGGCCTTCATCGAGGATGTCGTCGAGCACCAGTACCACGCGGTCGCGCACGTCTTCCTTCGGCGCCTGACGCCACACCAGTTCGCCGCCCTGGGTCTTGTCGCCGTAGCGCGAGACGTGCACGTAGTCGAAGTCGAGCGGGAAGATCAGGCGCGGCAGCAACTGCCCGGTGAACACCACGGCGCCGCCCATCACGGAGAGGATGAGCGGGTAGCTGTCGCCCAGTTTGGCGGTGATGTCGAGCGCCATGCGATCGACGGCGGCATCGACCTCTTCGGCGGTAAACAGGATGTCCGAGCTGTTCAGGATGCCACGGGCTTCGGCGACGTTGGGCATGGTTGTCTCCATTCAAAAGAAGAAGCCCCCGAACGGGGGCTGCGCTGATTCCGTCGGGCGGAGCGCTCAGCGCGCGTTGAAGGTAGCGAGATAGTCCGCGAATTCACGGCCGACCTCGTGGTGTTTCAGACCGTAGTTGATGGTGGCCTTGAGGTAACCCAGCTTGGAGCCGCAGTCGTAGCGTACGCCGTTGAACGGCAGCGCCAGCACGGTTTCGTCCTTGAGCAGTTCGGCGATACCATCGGTGAGTTGGATTTCGCCGCCGGCACCGGCCTGGGTCTTGGCCAGTTTGTCGAAGATGCGCGGGGTCAGGATGTAGCGTCCCACTACGGCGAGGTTGGACGGCGCCACGTCCGGGTGCGGCTTCTCGACGATGCTGCTGATGCGTTGCAGGCCAGTGGCATCGCACTGCACTTCGACGATGCCATAGGAGCCGGTTTCTTCCGGCGCGACCGTTTCCACCCCCAGCACCGAGCACTGCTGCTCATCGAAGGTCGCGACCATCTGCGCCATGGCACCGGGCTCGCCATCGATAAGGTCGTCGGCGAGGATCACCGCGAACGGCTCGTCGCCAACCACCGGCCGGGCGCACAGCACGGCGTGGCCGAGGCCGAGCGCCTCGGTCTGACGGATGTAGATGCAGGTGACCGACGGCGGCAGGATGCCCTGCACCAGATCCAGCAGCTTCTGCTTGTTCTTGTACTCCAGCTCGGTTTCGAGCTCGTAGGCCTTGTCGAAGTGGTCTTCGATGGAGCGCTTGTTACGCCCGGTGATGAAAATCAGCTCGGTGATGCCGGCAGCGATGGCCTCCTCGACCGCGTACTGGATCAGCGGCTTGTCGACCACCGGCAGCATTTCCTTGGGGCTCGCCTTGGTCGCGGGCAGGAAGCGGGTGCCCATACCGGCGACCGGGAACACGGCTTTGGTAATTTTCTTCATCTCTACTGCTCTCTGATGGAATCGGGGGGATTTTACCCCGTGGCGGCGTGCTTTGCCGAGCCGAGCACGGCCAATTCTTGACCTGCACGCGCAATGACCTCACTCCAATCGCCGGGATGGCGCTGGCGCAGGATGCGCATGGAGGGATACCAGGGGCTGGATTCGCCACCGGCCATGAAGAAGGGCGCACTTTCGGCCCGCATCAGCACCCACACCGGCTTTCCCATGGCGCCGGCCAGGTGCACCACCGAGGTGTCGACGCTGAGAACCAGGTCGAGCTGGTCGATAGCCTCGGCGGTATCGGCAAAGTCGGTGATGGGCAGAGCCCGCACCCGCCCCTCCACCTCTGCGGGAAGATCGCCCAGCTGCAGCGAGATGAAATCGACACCCGGCATATCGAACAGACGGGAGAACTGTTCGAGCGGCACCGATTTGTTCTGCCGGCCGTGGTCGGCGATGCCGACGCCCCAGCTGCCGGTTTCCCATACCACGCCTACGCGCAGGCGCCCTGGCTCGGCAACGGGAATACGCGTCTGCCGGGCCGGCAGCGCCTGCAGATAAGTCGCCGTGGGCAGCGTCTCCAGCTCGACGCCCAGCACGCACGGCAGCGACATGAGCGGGATCTGCACATCGTGCGGGGGGGCGGCCGCGTCGAGGTCGATCAGCTCGACCCGGTCGAATTGCCCGAACAGCCGCAAGAAAGTGCGCGGAACCGCCAGCACCAGGCGAGCGTCGGGTTGCTGCTGACGCAGCACGGGCAGAAAGCGCGCCATCTGCAGGGTGTCGCCGAGTCCTTGCTCGGCCCATAGCAGCAGCGTCCGTCCGCCCAGCGTCTCGCCTCGCCAGCGCTGTTCGCGGTAGCGCGGCACCAATACCGACGACCAGCGCGCCTCGTACAAGGGCCAGGCGTCGAGGTAGCGTCCCTGCAACAGCAGGGCGATCGACAGGTTGAAACGCAAGTCGGCGTCGTCCGGCGCCAATTCCAGCCCGGCACGGTAGGCTGCCTCCGCTTCGTCCAGTCGCAGGGCACAGCTGAGAGCGTTGGCCAGGTTGTTGTAGCGGCCAGGCGATGGCCCGCCCAGCTCGATCGCCCGTCGCTGGCAGGCGGCTGATTCGTCATAACGCAGGGCATACTGCAGCACCACGCCGAGGTTGCTCCAGGCATCGACATGATCGGGCTGTGCCGCCAGCAGCTCGCGCAGCAGGCTTTCGGCCAACGTCAGTTCGCCCAGCTCCTTGAGCAGCACCGCCAGATTACATTTGACGCTGCCCGAGGCCGGGTTGAGCGCGGCGGCACGCAGGTAATCGTCCAGCGCCAGGTGATAGCGCTTGAGCTTCACCCTGGCGTTGCCGCGGTTGGCCAGCGCCTGCCAGTCATCGGCATCGAGAGCAAGACAGCGGTCGAAGGCGGCAATGGCCTCCTCGAACTGCCCCGCCGCCGCCTGCCGGTTCCCCCTCTCGAACGCTTCCGCCACCGTCTTCGCCATGATGTTCTCCGTTTTCGGACTCACTCCGCCTGGTCCAGCAGCGCTAGCAGGCCGGCCTCGTTGAGCACCGGCACGCCGAGCTCCTCGGCCTTGGCGAGCTTGCTGCCCGCCGCCTCGCCGGCCACCACGTAGTGGGTTTTCTTCGACACGCTGCCGGCCACCTTGCCGCCGGCTGCCTCGATCAGCTCCTTGGCCTGGTCGCGCGACAGCGTGGGCAGCGTGCCGGTCAGCACCAGGGTCTTGCCCTCCAGCAACAGGTTGGCCGAAGACGGCTGCGTGGGCAGGTCGGCCAGGATAGCGTCCACCAGCGAGGCGAGTTGGCTCAGCTCGGCACGCCGGCCCGGCTCGTCGAGCCAATCTGCCAGGGCGTTGAAGACGTCGGCTGGCAGATCGAGCTGCATCAGCTCGCGCCGCTCGCTGGCCGCCAGGGCGGCAAGGCCGGCGATCTGGCCGGCCAGCTGCTGGCTGCGCAGTTCGGTCAGGCGCGGGATGCCGAGCCGCGCCAGCAACGCCGCCGGCTGCAGTCGTTCGGCCAACTTGGGCGACGGCGCGTGCTCGTCGCCAGGTTCGACATGGCGCAGCAGGGCCTCGAGCACCGTCTCGTTGTTGTCCTCGGCGAAGAAGTCGGCGATGGCCTCGGCCACCACGCCGCCGATGTCGGGCAGTGCGGCCAAGAGCGGTGCCGGGGCGCGGCGGATGAGCTCGAGACGCCCCAGCCAGTCGGCCAAGGTCTTGGCGGTGGATTCGCCGACGTGGCGGATGCCGAGCGCGAACAGCAGCCGCGCCAGCGTCGGACGGCGGCTGCCGGCGATGGCGGCAAGCAGGTTCTCCGCCCACTTGGTGGCGATCTGGCCCTTCTGCACCGTTTCCGGCACCACCCCGTCGCGCTCGTCGGCGCGACGCTTCATTTCCAAGAGATCGGCAAGCTGAAGGGTGTAGAGATCGGCCACGCTGTCGACATAGCCGAACTCGACCAGGTTGTCGATGTAGCGCTCGCCCAGGCCGTCGATGTCCATCATGCGGCGCCCGGCGAAATGCTGGATCGCCTGGCTGCGCTGGGCGCGGCAGATCAGGCCACCGGAGCAGCGCGCAATCGCCTCGCCCTCCTCGCGCACCACGTGGCTGCCGCATACGGGGCAGGTGGTCGGCAGACGGTAGGCCGGATATTGCGGCTCGTCGCCGCTGTTGAACAGGTCGCCGCCGGCCACCGGACGCATCGGCCGGCGCTCCAGCACCACGGCCACCACCTCGGGGATGACGTCGCCGGCTCGGCGCACGATCACGGTATCGCCGACGCGCACGTCCTTGCGCCGCACCTCGTCCTCGTTGTGCAGCGTGGCGTTGGTGACGGTGACGCCGCCGACGAAGACGGGCTTGAGACGCGCCACCGGCGTGATAGCGCCGGTGCGGCCGACCTGCTCCTCGATCGCCTCGACCAGGGTCAGCGCCTCTTCGGCGGGAAACTTGTGGGCGATGGCCCAGCGCGGCGCGCGCGAGACGAAGCCGAGCGCCTCCTGCTGGGCACGGTCGTTGACCTTGTACACCACGCCGTCGATGTCGTACGGCAGGCTGGCACGCTGGCGCAGGATGGCCTCGTAGTAGGCGGCCAGCCCTGCCACGCCACGCACCACCGGGCGCAGTTCGGCCGGCACCAGCGGGATGCCGAGCCGGTGCAGCCAGTCAAGTTCGGCCTGGTGCGAGGTCGGCCAGTCGGCGCCCTCGACCTGGGCGATGGCGTAGGCGAAGAACGACAGCCGACGCCGCGCGGTGATGCGCGAATCGAGCTGGCGCAGGCTGCCAGCGGCGGCGTTGCGCGGGTTGGCGAAGGTCTTGTCGCCGCGCGCGGCCTGCTCGGCGTTGAGCTGCTCGAAATCACGCTTGAGCATCAGCACCTCGCCGCGCACTTCCAGCAGCGCCGGCGGGTGTTCGATGGCCAGACGCAGCGGGATGGCACGCACGGTGCGCAGATTCTCGGTGACGTTCTCGCCGGAGAAACCATCGCCACGGGTGGCGCCCTGCACCAGCACGCCGTCGCGGTAGAGCAGGCTGACCGCCAGCCCGTCGAACTTGGGCTGCACCGCGTACTCGACCTCCGCCCCCCCCAGCGCCTTGCGCACGCGCTCGTCGAACTGGATCAGCTCGGCGTGGCGCTGCTCGAAGTCGGCGGCATCGGGGTCGGAGAAGGCGTTGTTCAGCGACAGCATCGGCACGGCATGGGTCACGCTGGAAAACTCGGCCAGCGGCGCGCCACCGACACGCAGGGTCGGCGAGTCGGCGCGGTGCAGCTCGGGATGAGCCGCCTCCAGCGCCTCCAGTTCGCGGTACAGGCGGTCGTACTCGACGTCCGGCACCGTCGGCGCATCCTGTTCGTAGTATTCGCGGCTGTAGCGGTTCAAGAGCGGCACCAGTTCGGCGATGCGCTGCACCGCCTGTTCGCGCTCGTTCGATTGCGACATTGTCAAACCCATAGCAAAAAAGCCGGCATCAGAGCCGGCCGGTAATTCCTGAAGATCCTGGTTCAAGCAAACAGGCGCAGTGCAGCTACGCTGCCCGGCGCGATGCCACGATCGTCCATGCTGCCGTAGATATGCTGCAGTTGGTCGCGGATGCGGGTCAGCCCAACGTCGGACAGCACGCGATGGTTGTCGTCCACCAGCTGCGCGTCAAACTCGTGCGCCAGCTGCTGGGCGAACTCCAGCGCGCGGTCGAACACCTCGACGCCCCCGGCCACGCGCGGCACGTCGAACAGCAGCGTCAGTGCGGCGAAGGAGTGGTCGAGCAGGTTGTGGTAGCTGAACGGCGTCTGGTCGGCGGCAGCCAGCGAGTAGAGCGAGTTGCCGGAATCGGCCAGGTAGTGGAATGCGCCGTCCGGCTCCAGCTGCAGTCCGCCGGCTTCGCTGAAGCTGCGCAGGCGTGCGCCGTCGATCGGCTGGCGCGGCACGATGTTGATGCCGATCAGCATGTCGACCTCGGAACAGAAACGGTCCAGTTCGCGTGCCGCCACCAGTTTCTGCTGGCGCTGCGGGAAGCTGACCGCGGCGTTGTGCTCGTCGGCGAAACGCGACACCTGCTGGCAGAAGCTCGCCAGCTCCTGTTCGGTCACGGCGCCGCCGCGATCGACCAGCTGCAGGCCGATATTGAGTTGCTTGTAACGGGTGCCGGGCAGAATCTCGGCCGGCTTCCACAGGCCTTTTTCGGTGCGACCGATGATCTGCACACGCTTGGCGACGTTGAAGCGCGGCATCGCGGCCAGTTCATGCGACTGGTGGAACACCACTTCGGCGATGAAGTCGAGCGAGGGGTCGAGCATCGCCACCACCAGGGCCTGGTGGTCGGCCGAGTCGAAGGCGAAATCGGTCTCCTCTTCCAGGTCGATATCGTCGTCCAGCCGTGGCAGTTCGGGGATGTCGTGGGGGTCGAGCGGAGGCAGTTCCGGTTCGAAACCCGGTGCTTCCGGCTCGTTGTCGGCGCCGGCCGCGTCGACCAGCACCGGCTCCAGCCGGGTCGCCTTGACGCCGTCGCGCACGTTGTTCTTGGGGACGTTCAACAGCACGTCGTCATGATGACGCGCAAAGGCCTGGCGCGTTTTCTTGCGAAAGCGCCACTCCTGCAACACGTTGAATCCGTAGACGAGGCCGACCACGGCCGCGCCCAACGCCAGTAAACCTATCTGCAATTCGCTCATTAGCCCGTCCGCGTTAAGGCGAATAATCCCGAAGCATTATATCGGAAGGGGATGCTTGACACAGCTATCACGTTGTCAATCGTTTCACCCGAACCTTACCACTTCACGCCTCGTCCCTTCCATAGCAAAACCGCCAAATCGATAGCGATTTGTCATCCGCCCCGGCCCTTTTCGTCTCTGGCGGCGCGTATTTGTCATGTTCATGGCGAACCATTCACGCCAACGTCGTGTCCCAGCAGCCTGCTGGCACCGGGAAAAGCGTGGCGCTTGCCATTTGGTACTAGTTAGAACTAAACTAATGCGAACAAAACAGGACTGCCCGTGGATACCGTTTACAAGACCGACGTTCTCCCCGTCATCAGGGAGCTGGTGCGCGCTTTCCAGGCGTTCGAACAGTACTCGGCACGTCACGTGCGCGAACTCGGCCTGACCCCGCCGCAGTTCGACGTGATCGCCACGCTCGGCAACACGCCGGGCATGAGCTGCAAGGTGCTCTCGGAAAAAACCCTGATCACCAAGGGCACCCTGACCGGCGTGATCGACCGACTCGCCGAAAAAGGCGTGGTGACGCGCCAGGAGCGGCCCGAGGATCGCCGCAGCGTGTTCATCTCACTGACCGCTGCCGGGGAGGAATTGTTCCGCCAGGTGTTTCCGGCACACTGCGACTACATGCACCAGGCCTTCAGCCAGTGCAGCCGCGACCAGCTTGAGCTCTGGTCGAACCAGCTGGCGGGGTTGAAGACGGTGCTCAACCAGGCTTTGGAGAAACAAGAAAATGAATCGACCTGAACGTTACGCCACCCCGTCCATCCTGCTGCACTGGCTGGTGGCGCTGCTGATCGTGGTGGGGTTCGGCCTGGGCCTGACCCTGTCCGGCATGCCGCTGTCGCCGACCAAGTTCAAGCTGATCGGCTGGCACAAGTGGCTGGGCATCAGCGTGCTGGCGCTGCTGGCATTGCGCCTCGCAGGGCGACTGCTGTGGCCGGCACCGGCGCTGCCCGGGACGATGTCGCCGCTGGCGCAACTGGCCGCCAAGGGCGGGCATCTGGCGCTGTACGCGCTGATGCTGGCGGTGCCGCTGACCGGCTGGTTGATGAGCTCGGCCTACGGCATCCCGGTGGTCTACCTTGGCCTGATCCCGCTGCCCGACCTGATCGCGGCCAACGAGACCCTGGCCCACCAGCTCAAGGAAGTGCATGAACTGCTCAACTGGACGCTGGCGCTGGCCGTGGCCGGCCACGTGCTGGTGGCGTTCAAGCACCATTTCATCGACCGCGACGGCCTGCTGTTCCGCATGAGCCTGAAACAGCCGCGCGCCTGACCTTCACAACTTTGCTACCGAGACCCGACATGAGAGTGCTGATTTCCGCCGCCCTGCTGCTGGCGACCCCGCTGGCCTTCGCCGCGCCGGCCGACCTGACCCAAAGCCGCATCGGCTTCGCCATGAAACAACTGGGCACGCCGGTCGACGGCGGTTTCAAGAGCTTTTCGGCCAACGTCGAGCTGAACCCGGCCAAGCCGGAGGCCGGCAAGGCCGACATCACCATCCAGACCGGCAGCATCAGCCTGCCGACGCGCGACGCGGAAGCCGAGGCCAAGAAGAAGGAGTGGTTCAACGCCGGCCAGTTCCCGACCGCGCGCTTCGTGTCGAGCAGCATCAAGAGCGCCGGCCCCAACCGCTACCAGGTGACCGGCAAACTCACGCTCAAGGGCATCACCCGGGACGTCAGCGCGCCATTCACGCTGAAACAGCAAGGCGCCCTAAGCGTGGTGGAAGGCGTGCTGCCGGTGTCCCGCCTGGCCTTCAAGATCGGCGAAGGCGACTGGACCGACACCGGCACCGTCGCCGACGAAGTGCAGATCAAGTTCCGCGTGGCTTTCCCGGCCGCGACCAAGTAGGACCTGTTCACGATCCGTCGCGAGCGGCCCTCAGCGGGGTGAAAAGCAGCGCAGAAACCGGAATGGACATGGCACCCATGAGGATTTTTGATCGCCGAGCGAATCAATAGATTCGCACGCAGTGCACATGAACCCCGATCAGGGATCGCGCAGCAGGATCGTGAGCAGGTTCCAAGCAACCAGCAGGAGAAAGTAAGACATGATGAAACAGACCCTGATCGCCGCCGCCCTGGCCGGCCTGAGCACCGCCGCCCTCGCCGCCCCGGTGACCTACAACGTCGACCCGACCCATACCTTCGCCCAGTACGAAGTGAACCACCTGGGCTTCTCGGTCCAGTCCGGCACCTTCACCAAGACCAGCGGCAAGGTCGAGCTCGACAGCGCCGCCAAGAAAGGCGCGGTCGACATCACCATCGACGCCGACTCGCTGCAGACCTTCCTGCCGGATCGCGACAAGCACCTGAAGAGCAAGGACTTCTTCAACGTGGCGCAGTACCCGACCATCACCTTCAAGTCCAAGAACCTGGAGTTCGCCGGCGACAAGCTGACCGCGCTGAAGGGCGACCTGACCATCCTCGGCGTGACCAAGCCGGTCACGCTGAAAGTCACTCAGTTCGGCGGCAAGCCGAACCCGATGACCGGCAAGCAGACCTACGGCGCCAACGCCGAGACCGTGATCAAGCGCAGCGACTTCGGCATGAAGACCTTCCTGCCGGCCATCGCCGACGACGTGGTACTGAAAGTGGCGATCGAAGCCGTCAAGGCCGAGTAAGCCCCGCGCTCCGTAGCAATGACGACAGCCCGCCTGATTGGCGGGCTGTTTGTTTTGGGGCTGGGCATCTGACGGCCAGGATGCCTATCGCAGGCGCAGCCGACTGATGGAATGGGCTTTCAGGCGGTCTCGCGCATCTGCAAGGCCTCGACGATGTCCACCGCCACGATGCGGCTGACGCCCTGTTCCTGCATGGTGACGCCGACCAGCTGCTCGGCCATCTCCATGGTCAGGCGGTTGTGCGAGATGTAGAGGAACTGGGTGCGCTCCGCCATGCGCTTGACCAGGTCGCAGAAGCGGCTGGTATTGGCGTCGTCGAGTGGGGCGTCGACCTCGTCGAGCAGGCAGAACGGCGCCGGGTTGAGCGAAAACAGTGAGAACACCAGGCTCATCGCGGTGAGCGCCTTCTCGCCGCCGGAGAGCAGGTGGATGGTGCTGTTCTTCTTGCCCGGCGGCTGGGCGATGATCTGCACCCCGGCGTCCAGGAGGTCCTCGCCGGTCAGCACCAGTTCGGCGCGGCCGCCGCCGAACAGCGTCGGGAAAAACTCGCTCATCTTGGCGTTGACCGCGTCGTAGGTGGACTGCAGCATGTCGCGCGTCTCGCCGTCGATCTTGGCGATCGCCTCCTCCAGCGTGGCCATCGCCTGCAGCAGGTCATCGGACTGGCTGGCCAGGTAGTCGCCGCGCTCGCGCGCCTGCTGCAACTCGTCGAGCGCCGCCAGGTTGACCGCGCCGAGGTTTTCCAGCGCGCGCGCCAGGCGCGCGATCTCGGCCGCCAGCGTGTTGGGTTTGATGGCGTCGGTGAGGTCGGCCAGCAGCGCCGCCTCGTCGGCTCCGGCTTCCTTGAGCTCCTCGCTGAAGCGCTCGACGCCGAGCCGTGCCTCCTGGTGTTTCAGCAGCCAGTCGGCGCGGGCGTTGCGCAACGCCGGCAGCGCGGCGCTGACGTCGTGCTGGCGCTGGCCGAGCTGGCGCAGTTGCTCGGTCAGGCCGTTGAGCCGGTCACGCACCGCGGCCAGTTGCGTGTCGCGCTCATCGCGCTGTTCCAGCGCCAGTTGCAGCGCCTCCTCCGGCACCGCCTCGTCCACCGTCAAGGCCTCTTCGGCCAACGTTTCGAGCCGTTCCGCCAGCTGGTCGTCGCGTTCTTCCAGTTCCTTGGCGCGGCGCGCCAGTTCGCCCACCTTCTGCTCGGCGGTGGTCAGCTCGAGGCGCGCCTCGTGCACCAGGCGCTCGGCGTCGCGCGTCTTGTTGCGTGCCAGTTGCAAGCCGGTCTCGGCGTTGAGCCGCGCCAGCCGCGCGTCTTCCAGCGCCTCCACCAGCTCCTCCAGCACCAGCGCCGCTTCCTCGCTGGCGATGCCGGCCTCGTCGATCTCCTCCGCGGCATGGGTGCGCTCGTCGGCGATGCGCTGGCGCTCGGCCTCGATCGCGGCGAGCCGCGCCGCACCCTGGCGCGCCGCCTGGTCGAGCTTGACCTGCTCCAGCGTCACCGCGTTGAGCTCGGCTTCGAGGCGAGTCAGCGCCCCCTTCTGGGCGCGCACCGCTTCGGCCAACATGGCACTCTGGCTTTGCAGCGTTTCGCGCCGGCGCTGGCCGGCATCGAGCGCCGGCTGCAGCTCGGCGGCACGTTGCAGCGCGGCGTCGAGCGCGCCCTTGCGCGCCATCACCCCGTCGTCGCTGGCGGCGGCGTGGAAACTGACGCTGGCGGCGCCGACACGATGCCCTTGCGGCGTCACCCAGCATTCACCGGCGGCCAGTTCCGCGCGCCGTGCCAGCGCCTGCTCCAGGGTCTCGGCGCAGTACACGCCAGCGAGCCAGTCGACGAGCACGGCCGCGAACGCGTCATCGGCCTTGACGCAATCGAGCAGTGCCGGCCACGACCGGTCAGCACGCGACACGACGCGCGTTACGCTGTCCACCAGACAGAGCGGGGCCGGCGGCAGGGTATCCGGCAACTGGCCGGCACGTGCGGTCAGGCGTTCCGCCAGCACCGCCTCCAGCGCCACGCGCCAGGTGGGATCGACGTCGAGCGACTGCCACAGCGCCGGCGCCTCGGCCAGGCCCTGCTGCGCCAGCCAGCCGGCCAGCTGCTCGCCGGCCGCCTCGCGCGCCAGCACCGCCTGCAACGCCGCCGCCTCGGCCTCGGCCCGCGCCAACTGGGCGCGCTGCTCGGCCAGCGTCTCGTCGAGCTTTTCGCGCTCGGCGGCCAGGTCGGCCAGCTTGGCTTCGTCGGCCACCACGCGGGCGCGCACCGCGTCGAGCGCGGCACGGGCGCGCGCCACTTCGGCCTCGGCCGCCGCCAGCGCCGCCGGCTCGGGCAGGTTGAGGTCGGTCAGCTCGCGCGTCAGCGCCGCCTCGCGCGTCGCCAGCTGCTGCAGCGCCTGGTTCAAATGCTCGATGCGCTGGCGCCCCAGGTCGCGCTCGCGCGTCAGGTTGGCCTGCTGGCTGGTGAGCTGGGTCAGCGCCTGGTCGGCTTGGCGGAACGCCCCGTCGGCGCGCGGCAGCGCGTCGGCGCCATCCTCCAGCGCCAGCTGCGCCTCCTCCAGCTTGAGCTGCGCCTCTTCGTGACGCGGCAGCCAGTCGTCGAGCTGGGCCGCCACTTGGGCGCGGCTTTCGGCCAACGTTTGCCGCTCGCTGCTGGCGCTGGCCAGTTCGCGCGTGAGCCGGGCGCGGCTCTGCTCGCGGTGGCGCTGCGCCTCTTCCAGCCGTGCCAGCTGGGCGTTGGCCTCGAACAACGCCTGCTGCGCCTCGTGCACCGCGTCGCTGGCGGCGAAGTGCTGCTCGCGCACCGTTTCCAGCTCGGTGTCCAGATGGGTCAGCGCCGCCTCCTGCGCCGCTTCCTCGGTTTCGATGCGCGCCAGTTCGGCGCGCGCGGCGGCCTCGGTGCGCGCCGCCTCTTCGCGACGTGCCAGCGCCAGCAGGTTCTGCTTGTGGGTCAGCGCCCCCTTCAGATCGTGGAACTGCGCCGCCACCTCGGCCTGCTCGGTCAGTTTCTCGACCTGGCGCTCCAGCTCCTGGCGCAGATCGCCGATACGATCCAGGTTGTCGCGGGTGTCGGCCAGGCGGTTCTCGGTTTCGCGCCGCCGGTCCTTGTACTTGGACACCCCGGCCGCTTCTTCCAGGTAGGCGCGCAGCTCCTCCGGGCGCGCCTCGATGATGCGCGAGATCATGCCCTGCTCGATCACCGCGTAGCCGCGCGCACCCACCCCGGTGCCGAGGAACAGGTCGGTGATGTCGCGCCGGCGCACCTGCTGGTTGTTGATGTAGTAGCTGGACTCGCCCTGGCGCGTCAGCACGCGCTTGATCGCCACCTCGGCGTACTGCCCCCACGGCCCGGTGAGCTGGCCGTCGCCGTTGTCGAACACCAGCTCGACTGAGGCACGGCTCACCGGCTTGCGCGTGGAAGAACCGTTGAAGATCACGTCCTGCATCGATTCGCCGCGCAGCTGCTTGGCCGACGACTCGCCCAGCACCCAGCGCACCGCGTCGATCACGTTGGACTTGCCGCACCCGTTCGGGCCGATCACCGCCACCAGCTGGCCCGGCACCGGGATCGCGGTGGGATCGACAAAGGACTTGAAGCCCGACAGTTTGATATGGGTGAGACGCAAGACGTCCTCGCAGCAAAGGGAGCGGAAGCGCGCATTTTACGACAGGCGGGCGGCGGCGTCGCCCGCTGGTGCCCGTCACGAGTTGTGCCATAATGGCTTCATGGAAGCCCTCTCCCTGTCCAATCAGTTCCTGATCGCCATGCCCGGCATGACCGACCCGCTGTTTGCGCGCTCGCTGGTGTATCTTTGCGAGCACGGCGAACACGGCGCCATGGGCATCATCGTCAACAAGCCCTCCGGCATCGCCATGGCGCAGCTGTTCGACCAGATTGACCTGCCGCTGACCGAAGAAGCGCTGCAGGGCGAGCCGGTCTACTTCGGCGGACCGGTGCAGCCGGAGCGCGGCTTCGTGCTGCATATGCCGGTCGGCAACTGGCAGACCAGCCTGCTGGTCACCGACGAGCTGGCACTCACCACGTCCAAGGACGTGCTGGTGGCGGTGTCCGAGAACAAGGGCCCGGACACCATGATGGTGAGCCTGGGCTACTCCGGCTGGTCGAGCGGCCAGCTGGAAGAGGAAATCCGCAACAACGGCTGGCTGACGGTCAGCGCCGATCCGCACATCATCTTTGCGCTGCCCGCCGAAGAACGCTACGACGCCGCCATGGCGCTGCTGGGATTCGACCCCACCTTGCTCTCCACCGATTGCGGCCATGCCTGAGGGAACCACGCTGGCCTTCGATTTCGGCGAACGTCGCATTGGCGTCGCCATGGGGGAGACGCTGCTCGGCATCGCCCATCCACTCACCACCATCGACACCGAAATCACCGAGCAGCGCTTCGCCGCCATCGGCAAGCTGATCGAGGAATGGCGGCCGGCGCAGCTGGTGGTCGGCCTGCCGGTGCACGCCGACGGCACCGAACACGACCTGACCCGGCTCTCGCGCCGCTTCGCCAACCGCCTCAAGGGCCGCTTCGGGCTGCCGGTGTGGCTGGTCGACGAGCGCCACACCTCGCTGATCGCCGAAAGCCTGCTCAACGAAGCCGGGGTGCGTGGCCGCAAGCAGAAGCCGGCGCTCGACCAGGTCGCGGCGCAGGCCATCCTGCAGACCTGGTTCGAACAACCGGGCGAAGCGGTGTGATGCGCCTGATCGCGCTCGCGCTGCTGCTGATCGGCGGTGCGGCTTTCGTCTACCTGTGGAAACTGGGCGAGAAGGGGCAGAGCGCCACGCACTGGCCGTCGGCCAGCGGCACCATCGTGGAGAGCCGTCTCGACATCCGCTCCCACAACGGCGGCGACGGCAATCGCGACGACTATCTGCCGCAGTTGCGCTACCGCTACAGCGTCGGCGGCGTCACCCTCGAATCCACCATCCGCCGCTACCCCAACCCCGGCGTGATGCAAAGCCGCGATCAGGCCGAAGCGGTCCTGGCGAAGTACCCGAACGGCGCGGTGGTGCGCGTCTACTACAACCCGGAACGGCCGCAGGAAGCCTGCCTGGAGCCTGGGGAGCACTGGACCGCTTGGGCCGGCAAGGCGCTGACGCTGCTCGTCGCGGCGGCTGGCCTGGTGCTGCTGCTGAAGGGCGAGGATTAGGCCAGGAGCCAAGCGGACCAAAACGAAACGGGTGCCTCTGGCACCCGTTGTTCATTAGATTCAAAAACTGCCGCCATGGAAGCTTATTCCAGGAGGCGAGCGAGCCACAGCAGGTTGAGTGTCTGCCGGAGCACGGGAACCGGAATGGACACGGAGGACATGAGGATTCCTCATCGCTGAGCGACTCTTCAAAAGAGTCGCACGCAGCCCGCCAGCACTCAAGATGCAAAGGCACAGCCGCCTAATGGGAGAGGCTCAGCGCGAACCCTTGGCGCGTTGTTCCCGCTCCAGCCGCTGCACTTCGCGCAAAGCCTGGCGCTCCGCCTCGCGCTCGCGCGCCGCCTTTTCCCAGGCTTTCCATTCGTCCGGGCGCTCCAGCGTGATCGGGCCGATGCTGCCGGCGCGGAAATCGGTCAGCACGATCTCGGCGGCCTTCTGGATATTCACCCGCCCGCCGCCCAGCATGGCACCGCGGCGCCGGCCAATCTGCTCCAGCACCTCGAAATCCTGCCAGCCCTCGATATCGCCGACGTTATAGCGCTCCTGCAGCAGCGTGGTGTAGTGCTTCATCAGGTAGCGCAGCAGTTCCAGCACCACCTCCTCCTCGTCCAGCGCGTTGCGGCCGACCGCGCCGCTGGCGGCCAGGTTGTAGCCGCCCTCTTCCACCTCGATCTTGGGCCACAGCATGCCCGGGGTGTCGACCAGTTCGAAGTCGTCGGCCAGCAGGATGCGCTGCTGACCCTTGGTGATACCCGGCTCGTTGCCGGTTTTGGCGATGCGCCGCCCGGCCAGGCTATTGATCAGGGTCGACTTGCCGACGTTGGGAATGCCGCAGATCAGCACGCGCAACGGCTTTTCCAGCCCACCACGGTTGGGTGCCAGCGCACGGCAGGCCGACACCAGCTTGGTGACCGGCGCCCGCTCCCCGGCATCCAGCGCGATGGCGCGGGTACCCGGCTTGGAACAGTAGTAATCCAGCCAGACCTGGGTGATGGCCGGATCGGCCAGATCCTGCTTGTTGAGAATCTTCAACGCCGGCTTGCCGCGCGTCATACGCGCGATCATCGGGTTGGCACTGGACGCCGGCAGACGGGCGTCCAGCATTTCGATGACCACATCGATATCCTTGACGCGCTCGGCCAGATCCTTGCGCGCCTTGTTCATGTGGCCGGGAAACCATTGAATCGCCATGCTGTTACCGTTTCCGTAAGGGGTCCAAAAGGGACGACAGTCCGTTGTGATCGAGTTCGAAGGCCAGTTGCAGCAAGCGGCCGATTTCCCCCTTGGGGAAGCCTTCGCGGGCGAACCAGGCCAGGTAATGCCCGGGCAGATCGGCGATCAGCCGGCCCTGGTACTTGCCGAACGGCATCTGGCGCGTCACCAGCAGGAGAAGGTCATCGGCATTCATGGCGGCACTCGAACTCGGGGAAGCGCATTGTGCCAAAGAGTGCAGGCACTGACCATGCGCAACATAGAAAACCTGTCTTCAGGGCCTATTCCAGTAGGCAAGTGAGCCAAAGCAGGTTGAGTTCCGCCAGCGCACAGGAACCGCAATGGACACGTAGTCCATGAGGATTCCGAGCACTATCGGCGCTCAAGATGCGAAGGCGCAACTGCCTAATGGGATAGGCTCTTACAAGGGCATCGGCTTGCCGTCATTGAGATTGAGAAAGCCCTTCACCACACGATAGATCAGCCAGATGTAGACCGCGAACAGGATCACGAAGCCGACCAGCAGGAACACCGTCAGGTAGCCCAGCACCAGCCCCAGCAATCCCCACCAGAAGGTGCGCATCTGCCACAGGAAATGGCTCTCGTACAGCGTGCCACGGGTGTCGTCACGCTTGAGGTAATTGATGATGATGGCGACGATCGCCGTCACGCCGACGAACAGGCTCAGCGCCTGCAGGATGTAGACGGCCAGCGTCAGATTGTTGAGCTTGCGTTCAAATTCGTGGTCGATCAGTTCCATGCGCTTTCCTTATTTTATCGGGTGGCCACCGGCACGCCGGCAAAGCCGTCCCGTCCTGGCCCACGGCCACAGACAGTAACGCAAGGTAACGCAGCGACGCCAGCCGGAGCGGTTCGGGGCTAGACGCCGACCACGCTCCAGCGTGCCAGTACCTTGGCCGTCTCGTCGCGGCAGAAACGGATAACCTCCTCGACCGGGCAGCGCTCCAGCCACAGCGGCAGGCTCGGCCCGGCCACCTCGGTCTGCGCCGCTCCCGTCATCAGCACCGGCACCGCCGGACGCGACGGCAGCCCCAGTCGTTGCGCCAGCGCCGCCAAGCGGCGGTTGGCTTCGTCCAGTTGCGGCAGCGTATCGGCGCTCACCGCGACATGGCTCAAGCCCAGGAGCAGGATGCGTGCCGCCAGCCAGTCGGCCGCATCGCTGAAACGCGCCGGGGCATGGCTGCCGTCGTGTCGGCGCCGAGAGGCAGCCAGCAGCATGGCAACGGTGCGGATGCCGGGCAGGCGCGATTCCGCCAGCAGCAAGGTGCCGGGCAGGGGCTGGGTGGCGCGCAGTTCGGCCACGCCGTTGGCACCCTCGGACAGCAATTCCACATCCCTTAACAGGGTGATAGCACAGCCCGGCAGGCTCGGCAGGGCCGCGTCGGCGCTGAGCAAGGCATCGTGGCGGGGGTTCATGATCTCGTTCTCCAGTGAAGTCGGGGTTCACTGCGGTTCGGGAGATCATTTGTCGGGAGCTGGAAAGACAAATGCCGCCTGAACCGCGGCGGCATTTGTCGGGAATTTGGTGTGTTGGTTTGCTTTGTCAGAGCACACACGCCCCTTGGCGCCGCCATGAGCTGCGGTACCAATAAAAATAGACGTAAGAGGTGACAAAGGATTTAAGCATGGCCCCATCATGCCGACAGCCACCTCGCCCTGTCAAGGCGCAAGGGGATAAAAAAACCCGGCATGACGCCGGGTTTGCTGGATCACATGTTCGGGTAGTTGGGCCCGCCGCCGCCTTCCGGCGTCACCCAATTGATGTTCTGGGTCGGGTCCTTGATATCGCAGGTCTTGCAGTGCACGCAGTTCTGCGCGTTGATCTGCAGACGCGGCGCCCCCTCCTCGCGGCCGACGATCTCGTACACCCCGGCCGGGCAGTAGCGCGTCTCCGGCGCGTCGTACTTCTCCAGGTTGATGCGGATCGGCACCGTCGGGTCCTTCAGCTTCAGGTGCGCCGGCTGGTCTTCGCTGTGGTTGGTGTTGGAGATGAACACCGACGACAGCCGGTCGAAGGTCAGCACCCCGTCCGGCTTGGGGTAGGCGATCGGCGTGCACTCGTCCTTGGGCTTGAGGCATTCGTGGTCGGCGTGCTTATGGTGCAGCGTCCACGGTGCCTTGCCGCGGAACAGGTAGGTGTCCAGCGCCGAGTAGAGCATCGCCGGCCACAGCCCCCAGCGGAACGCCGGGCGGATGTTGCGCACGCGGTGGAGTTCGTCGTAGAGCCAGCTCTGCTTGAACGTGGCGGTGTACGTGGTGGCCTCGAGCGGCTGGCCTTCCTGGGCCGAGGCCAGCGCCTCGACGATCGCCTCGGCCGCCAGCATGGCGGACTTCATCGCGGTGTGGGTGCCCTTGATCTTCGGCACGTTGAGGAAGCCCGCGGTGTCGCCGATCAGCACCCCGCCCGGGAAGGTGAGCTTGGGAATGCTCTGCAGCCCGCCCTCGGAGATGGCGCGCGCGCCGTAGGACAGGCGGCGGCCACCTTCGAACACCCCACGGATCGCCGGGTGGGTCTTGAAGCGCTGGAATTCCTCGTACGGCGACAGGTAGGGGTTCTGGTAGTCCAGCCCCACCACGAAGCCGACCACCACCTGATTGTTTTCCAGGTGGTAGAGGAAGGAACCGCCGTAGGTGGCGGTGTCCATCGGCCAGCCGGCGGTGTGGGTGATCTTGCCCGGCTGGTGCAGCTCGGGTTTCACCTCCCACAGTTCCTTGATGCCGATGCCGTAGGTTTGCGGGTCGGATCCCTTTCTCAAGTCAAAACGCTCGAACAGGGTCTTGGTGAGCGAGCCGCGACAGCCCTCGGCGAACACGGTCTGCCTGGCCCACAGCTCGATGCCGGGCTCGCCGTCCTGGTCGCCGTTCTTGCCGGTGCCGACGTTGCCGGTGGCCACGCCCTTGACCGAGCCGTCCGGGTGGTAGAGCACTTCGGCGGCGGCGAAGCCGGGGTAGATCTCGACGCCGAGTTCTTCGGCCTGCTGACCGAGCCAGCGGCAGAAGTTGCCGAGGCTGATGATGTAGTTGCCCTCGTTGTGCATCTGCGGCGGAGTGGGCAGCTGGATCGACTCGGTCTCGGTCAGCAGCAGGAACTGATCCTTCTGGGCCGGGGTGTTGAGCGGCGCACCCTTGTCTTTCCAGTCCGGGATCAGTTCGTTCAGCGTGCGAGGTTCGAGCACCGCGCCGGAGAGGATGTGGGCGCCGATCTCGGAGCCCTTCTCCAGCAGGCAGACGCTGATCTCCTGGCCCTTGTCGGCCGCCAGCTGCTTGAGGCGAATCGCCGCGGACAGCCCCGAAGGGCCGCCGCCGACGATCACCACGTCGTATTCCATGTATTCGCGTTCCACCGCTACTCCTCGCTCATCCGCATGACGATATTCGGCGATCATGATGCAATGAATCCAGCCATCCGTCAAAAATCAAACAAGCGTTTAAATTATTCCTGATTGGTGCAGTTGCACAATTGCCTCACCATCATACCCCAGCGCGCCCAGCACCTCGTCGGTGTCGGCACCGAGCTTGGGGGGGGCCCGATGATACTCCACCGGCGTGCCGGACAGCTTGATCGGACAGCCCACCAGCGGCACGTCCTGGCCGGCGCTGTCTTCCAGATGGATTTCCATGCCGCGATGGCGGATCTGCGGATCGGCGAAGGCCTCGGCCACGTTGTTGATCGGCCCGCACGGCACGCCGGCCTTGTCGAGCGCCTTGAGCCACTCGTCGCGGCCACGAGTGCGGAAGGCTTCGGCCAACATCGGCACCAGTTGCTCGCGGTATTGTACCCGTGCCGGGTTGCTTGCGAAGCGTTCGTCATCAGCCAGCTGCGGCTGACCGATCAACTGGCACACCGCGCGGAACTGCTTGTCGTTACCGCAGGCGAGGATGAAGTGGCCATCGCCGGCGGTCTTGAACACCTGGTAGGGCACGATGTTGGGATGGGCGTTGCCCAGGCGCGGCGGCACGGTGCGGCCGATCAGCCAGTTCATGTTGACGTTGGCCAGCATGGCAAGCGAGCAATCGAACAGCGCCATGTCGATGTACTGGCCCTGCCCGGTGCGGCTCCTGGCCAGCAGCGCCGCCTGCACCGCGTTGGCGGCGTAGAGGCCGGTGAAGAGGTCGGTCACGGCGACGCCGACCTTGTGCGGCTCGCCGTCGGCCGGGCCGGTGATGCTCATCAGCCCGCTCATGCCCTGCACGATGTAGTCGTAGCCGGGCAGTTCGGCGTAGGGGCCGTCCTGGCCAAAGCCGGTGATCGAGCAGTACACCAGGCGTGGGTTGAGGCTCTTGAGGCTGTCGTAGTCGAGCCCGTATTTCTTCAGCCCGCCGACCTTGTAGTTCTCCAGCAGCACGTCGGCCTCTTCGGCCAACCTGCGCACGATGGCCTGCCCCTCGGGACGGGTAATGTCGACGGTGACCGAACGCTTGCCGCGGTTGGCGCACAGGAAATAGGCGGCGGTGCCGTCCGGCAGGCTGGGTGGCGCCCACTGCCGGGTGTCGTCGCCCTGGCCGGGGCGCTCCACCTTGATCACCTCGGCGCCGAGGTCGGCCAGCAGCTGGCCGGTCCACGGCCCTGCCAATACGCGCGTCAGATCGAGAACCTTGAAACCGGAAAGGGCGCCAGACATTGTCATCTCCTCAGTAAGACCCTGCTCCATTAGGCAGCTACGCCTACTGGGACAGGCTCTGCAAACTTGTCATAAAGGTTGGCCGAAACAGGCCGCAACGGACGGTCCGCCATCCACTCTGGGCTGTCACGGCAGAAAAAAGGGCCCGGACAAGCCGGGCCTCAAGAACAGACAGGAACGACCATGGCCGCCGGGTGGAGCCTCGGCGGCCGCTCCCTATCAGGCAAACGCCTGAATCCCGGTCTGGGCCCGGCCCAGAATCAGGGCGTGCACGTCGTGCGTGCCCTCGTAAGTGTTGACCGCCTCCAGGTTCATCACGTGGCGGATGACGTGGAATTCGTCGGCGATGCCGTTGCCGCCGTGCATGTCGCGCGCGACGCGGGCGATGTCGAGCGCCTTGCCGCAGTTGTTGCGCTTGATCAACGAGATCATTTCGGGTGCGGCGCGGCCGGCATCCATCAGGCGGCCGACTTGCAACGCCGCGGCGAGACCCAGCGCGATCTCGGTCTGCATGTTGGCGAGCTTGAGCTGGATCAGCTGGTTGGCGGCGAGCGGGCGGCCGAACTGCTTGCGGTCCAGCGTGTACTGGCGCGCCGCGTGCCAGCAGAATTCGGCGGCGCCCATGGCGCCCCAGGCGATGCCGAAGCGCGCCTTGTTGAGGCAGCCGAACGGCCCCTTCAGGCCCTTCACGCCCAGCAGCAGGTTCTCTTCCGGCACGAACACGTCGTCCATCACGATCTCGCCGGTAATCGAGGCGCGCAGCGAGAACTTGCCGTGGATCTTCGGCGCCGACAGGCCCTGCATGCCCTTTTCCAGCACGAAGCCGCGGATTTCGCCGTCATCGTCCTTGGCCCAGACCACGAACACGTCGGCGATCGGGCTGTTGGTGATCCACATCTTGCTGCCCTTGAGCTGATAGCCGCCGTCGACCTTGCGCGCGCGGGTCTTCATGCCGGCCGGATCGGAACCGGCGTCCGGCTCGGTCAGGCCGAAACAGCCGACCCACTCGCCGGTTGCCAGCTTGGGCAGGTACTTGTCCTTCTGCGCTTCCGTGCCGTAGGCCCAGATCGGGTGCATCACCAGCGACGACTGCACGCTCATCGCCGAGCGGTAGCCGGAATCGACGCGCTCGACTTCACGGGCGATCAGGCCGTAGGCGACGTGGGATAGGCCGGCGCAGCCGTGAGTGTCGATGGTGCAACCCAGCAGGCCAAGCTCGCCCATCTCGCTCATGATCTCGCGGTCGAAGCGCTCCTCGCGGTTGGCGGTCAGGATGCGCGGCATCAGGCGTTCCTGGCAGTAGGCGTGGGCGGTATCGCGCACCATGCGCTCTTCTTCGGTCAGCAGGGTTTCCAGCAGAAGCGGATCTTCCCAGGAAAACGGGGCACGGCTGGTCGGGGCGGCCATTGGCGACTCTCCTTTGCGGTTTCGTTGTTCCGCTATGCGGAATTTGGTTTTACTATGTGAAATAGACTAGCAAGCGCCACGCTGGCTTGTAAAGCGTTTTCTTGGCCGCAACGAGCAGGCAGGCTATGCTTGCCGCGCCAAAACCCACAGGAAGAAGAACACCATGACGGAAGAGCACGACAAGGACAGGCTGTTCGTCACCGCGCTGGCACGCGGCCTGACGGTGCTGTCCGCCTTCCGCTCCGGCGAGAGCGGGCTGTCCAACCAGGAGCTGGCGCGCCGCACCGGCCTGCCCAAATCCACGGTGTCGCGGCTGACCCACACCCTGACCCAGCTGGGCTACCTGAGCCACGAAGCGGACAGCGGCTTTTATCGACTGGGGCTGGCGGTGCTGGAACTGGGCTCGGTGGTGCTGGCGAGCTACGACGTGCGCCGTGCCGCCGCGCCGCTGATGCGCGAGTTCGCGCTGGCGCACAATGTCTCGGTCAGCCTGGCGATGCGCGACGGCAGCGACATGGTGTACCTGGAGACCTGCCGCAGCGCGGCGCGGGTGTCGGTGCAGCTGACGGTCGGTTCGCGCGTGCCGGTCGCCACCACCGCCATCGGCCGCGCCTGCTATGCAGGGCTTGGCGCCAGCGAGCGGGCACGGCTGGACGAAGAACTGGCCAGCCGCTACGGCGGCAACTGGCCGCCGATCAAGAACCGCCTCGACGCCGCGCTGCAACAATGCCGCGAGCTGGGCTACACCAGCTCGTTCGGGGAGTTCGTGCCGGAGGTGATGGCGGTCGGCGTGCCGCTGCCGTCGCCGATTCCGGGCCAGCCGCCGATGAGCCTGAACGCCAGCGGCCCGGCGGCGCTGTTCACCGCGGAGCGCTTCGAGCGCGACATCGCGCCGGCACTGCAGCAGATGGCGCGGCGCATCGCGCCGGGGGCGGCCTGACGCCGCCCACAGCCACAACGCCAGACAAAGAAAAAGCGGGCGAACGCATTGCGTTCGCCCGCTTGGTTTGTGACGGAACGATCAGGCCGACTTGAGCGTGCCGTGCGGGTCGATGACGAATTTACGCGGCGCGCCGCCGTCGAACTGACGGTAGCCGTTCGGGGCCTCGTCGAGCGAGATCACGCTGACGTTGACGATCTGGGCGATCGGCAGACGGTCCCACAGGATGGCCTGCATCAGGTTGCGGTTGTACTTCATCACCGGGGTCTGGCCGGTATGGAAGGAGTGCGACTTGGCCCAGCCCAGACCGAAGCGGATGGACAGGCTGCCGCGCTTGGCGGCGGCGTCGGTCGCGCCCGGGTCGTCGGTCACGTACAGGCCCGGAATGCCGATGGCACCGGCCACGCGGGTGACCTCCATCAGCGAGTTGAGCACCGTGGCCGGCGCCTCTTCGTGGGCGTGCGTGCCGTGGCCGCGCGCTTCGAAGCCGACGCAGTCCACCGCGCAATCCACCTCGGGGGTGCCGAGGATGGCCGCGATCTGCTCGCCCAGCGTGGCGTCGAGCGACAGGTCCACGGTCTCGAAGCCCACTGCACGGGCGTGCGCCAGACGTTCGGGGTTCATGTCGCCGACGATGGTCACCGCGGCGCCCAGCAGACGCGCCGAAGCGGCAGCGGCCATACCAACCGGACCGGCGCCGGCGATGTAGACGGTCGAGCCCGGTTTCACCCCGGCCGTCACCGCGCCATGGTAGCCGGTGGGCAGGATGTCGGACAGGCAGGTCAGATCGCGGATCTTCTCCATCGCCTTGTCCTTGTCCGGGAACTTGAGCAGGTTGAAGTCGGCGTACGGCACCATGACGTACTCGGACTGGCCGCCGATCCAGCCGCCCATGTCGACGTAGCCGTAGGCGCCACCGGCGCGCGACGGGTTGACGTTCAGGCACACCCCGGTGTGCTGTTCCTTACACGTGGTGCAGCGGCCGCACGCCACGTTGAACGGCACCGACACCAGGTCGCCGATCTTCAGCGTCTCGACGTCGCGGCCGATCTCGATCACCTCGCCGGTGATTTCGTGGCCCAACACCAGCCCGACCTCGGCCGTGGTGCGGCCGCGCACCATGTGCTGGTCCGAGCCGCAGATATTGGTCGTCACCACCTTGAGGATGACGCCGTGGCCGATCGGCCGGCCGCTCGGATCGACCATTTTCGGGTAGCCGATGGATTGCACCTCGACATGACCTTGCCCCAGATACACCACACCGCGATTGTCGCTCATTGTCTGCCTCCGAATTTTTCGATGGGTTACACGCACGGCGACGGCAAAGCGTCGGCCGGCGCGCTTCGCGACAATAGGCGCGATCGCCCCCCGGCAACGAGGCAGAAAACGCCCCACAACGGCCAAAAACCGACATGCGGAAAAATCGAACGCCCCCGTCTTGCACCGGCTACCACGCCATCGCCGAGCCAGAACGGAGCTTCATGGCAATACGACAGCGGCCGGCCGCCGCCGCAAACAACCAGGGGCGACAGCGCCTAGCGGGGGTGGTACGGCAGAAAAGCGTTGGGGGGATACAACAGGAAAAGGGGTCAGGCCGGCAGCAGAACGCCCGGCACGAGGCCGGGCGTCTTGTTGCCGTGCGCTTACATCCGGGGAGGGCTGGCCGGTGCACCCTGAATGTAGTGCACCAGCTGGTCGATGGTGAGCTGTTGCTCTTCGAGGGTGGCGCGCACCAGATCGCCGATCGAGACCACACCCAGCACTTCGCAGCCCTCCATCACGGGGAGGTGGCGGATGCGCTTCTCGGTCATCAGCGCCATGCATTCGTCCACGGTCTGCTCGGGGGTCACGTACACCACGCGGCTGGTCATGATCTCGCGCACGTGGGTGCCGGCCGAAGTCCGCCCCTGCAACACCACGCGGCGCGCGTAGTCGCGCTCGGAAAAGATGCCGTGCACGTCGCAGGCGTGCATCACCAGTACCGCCCCGACGTTCTGTTCGGCCATGACCTGCAGGGCCTGGAACACCGTGGCGTCGGGACTGACGAAGATCAGTTGCCGGTTGGGCTTGCTGTCGAGCAATTGTCGTACGGTTTGCATGCGATCCCCCTTTGCAGACGTTTGGACCTGTTGTTCCAATTCGCCTTAAACACGATAACTTTGTCGGCGGCGCTACGCAGACGGCGTGCGAATCTTCAAGATTCGCTCAGCGAGCACTTGCCGTACTTGCTGTACTGTCTGTGGCCCCGCTCACTTGCCTTCGCGTTCTCGCGTCTAATGCTTTTTGGAACTATGCCTCCACTATAGATGATCCGGAACGAATAGCTGCCCAGCCGCGCTTACTTGGCGCGGATCATGGTGCCGACGCCGGCGTCGGTGAGGATTTCCAGCAGCAGCGCGTGCGGGACGCGGCCGTCAATGATGTGCACCGAGTTTACGCCGTTCTTGGCGGCGTCGAGTGCGGAGCTGATCTTGGGCAGCATGCCGCCGTGAATGGTGCCGTCGGCGAACAGGGCCTCGACACTCTCGGCAGTCAGCCCGGTCAGCAGCTTGCCGTTCTTGTCCAGCACGCCCGGGGTGTTGGTCATCAGCACCAGCTTCTCGGCATGGAGGGTTTCGGCCAACTTGCCGGCCACCAGGTCGGCGTTGATGTTGTAGGCCTCGCCGTCGCTGCCGACACCGATCGGCGCGATCACCGGGATGAAGTCCTGCGAGTCGAGCAGCGACACCAGCGCCGGATCGATCACGTCGATTTCGCCGACGCGGCCGATGTCGATCTGCTCGCCCTCGCCCTCGCCCTTGAGGAACAGCTTGTGGGCGCGGATGAAGTGGCCATCCTTGCCGGTCAGGCCCACGGCCTTGCCGCCGTGCTGGTTGATCAGCGAGACGATCTCCTTGTTGACCTGGCCGCCCAGCACCATTTCCACCACGTCCATGGTTTCCTGGTCGGTGACGCGCATGCCCTGGATGAACTCGCCGTGCTTGCCGACGCGTTCCAGCATGTCGTTGATCTGCGGGCCGCCGCCATGCACCACAACCGGGTTCAGGCCAACCAGCTTCAGCAGCACCACGTCCTTGGCGAAGTCCTCCTTCAGCTTGTCGTCGGTCATCGCGTTGCCGCCGTACTTGATCACGATGGTCTTGTCGTTGAAGCGGCGGATGTAGGGCAGCGCCTCGGCGAGGATGAGCGCCTTCTCGGTGGCGGATACGGTCACGTGCGGTCTCCTGGGTAAGGGGATACGGGAAGTGTTGCATTGTAATCAATCACGTTGCTGAACTGTTATTTATTAATTGCCAACCGCCTCCGCGCTTAGTACATTTGCATTCCACTACTGAACAAGCATTCAGCAATCACCATGAGCGAACCCACCCTGCCGCGCTGGCAGCGCAAGAAAGACGCCCGGCCGTCGGAAATCCTCGACGCCGCCCTGAGCCTGTTCGTCGAAAAAGGCTTTCGCGCCACCAAGATGGAAGACATCGCGCACGCCGCCAACGTCACCAAGGGCACGCCCTACCTGTACTTCCAGAACAAGGAAGAAATCTTCAAGGCGGTGATCCAGGTCAACCTGTCGTCGCGCTTCGCCGAATTCGCCGAGATTGAACGACAGCACAGCGGCAGCGCCGCCGAGCTGTTGCAGCAGCTGATGTTCAAGTGGTGGGACGAGGTGGGCTGCACCGAGCTGGCGGGTATCTGCAAGCTGGTGATCGCCGAGGCCACCAACTTCCCCGAACTCGCGCAGTTCTACGCCGCCGAGGTGATCCAGCCCAGCCTCTGCATGGTCGGCCGCATCCTGCAGCGCGGCATCGCCAACGGGGAATTCCGCGCGGTGCCGATCGAGAGCGCCACCGACGCCCTGCTGGCGCCGCTGGTGCTGGCGATGACCTGGGCGCATTCGTTCGGCAAGGTGGTGCCGGAGGGCGCCGGCTATTCCTACAAGAATTCGCGCCATCATCTGGCCGAGGCCCTCGACCTGGTCCTCAACGGCCTGTGCGCCCCCAGTCATAACAACAACTAAGCAAGGCCCAACACGATGAAGACACCTCACTCTCGCTGGCTCCTCACCGCCGTGGCGGTGTTCGGGCTCGCCGCCTGTGCCAAGGAGGCGACGGTACAGGAAGAGATCCGCCCGGTGCGTTACGTCACCGCCGGCGACAACGCTTCCCTGCCTGGCGCCCGCTTTGCCGGCGATATCCGCGCCCGGCAGGAAACGCCGCTGGCCTTCCGCGTCGGCGGCAAGATCGCCCAGCGCCTGGTGAATGCCGGCGAGCGGGTGAAGAAAGGGCAGCTCCTGGCCCGGCTCGACGCCAGCGACTACGAACTCGACCTCACCGCCAAACAGGCCCAGCTCACCGCCGCCCGCTCCGACCTGATGCAGCAGGAGGCCGACCTCAGGCGCTCCCAGGAACTGCTGGGCAAGCAGTTCATCAGCCCGGCCCAGGTCGAGCGCCAACAGAACACCGTCAACGCCGCGCGCGCCAAGCTGCAGCAGGCCCAGGCTCAGCTGGCCGGCAGCCGCAACCAGAGCGCCTACACCACGCTCGTCGCCGACGCCGACGGCGTGATCGGCAGCGTCAGCGCCGAGGCCGGCCAGGTGGTCGCCGCCGGCCAGCCGGTGCTGAAATTGGCCATGGATGGCGCGCGCGAAGTCGCGATCCAGGTGCCGGAGAACGCCCTGGCGGCGCTGCGGGCAGCCAAGGCGCTGCAGGTGAAGCTGTGGGCCGACGGCCAGACCTTCAACGGCAGCTTGCGCGAGCTGTCGGCCGACGCCGACCCCTCCACCCGCACCTACGCCGCGCGCATCAGCCTCGACGGCGCCAACGCCGGGCTGGCGCTCGGCATGAGCGCGACCGTGACGCTGCCGGCGCCGGACAGCGACCGGAACCTGCAGCTGCCGCTCTCCGCCCTGCTCGACCAGGACGGCCGGCACTACGTCTGGGTGATCGATCCCAAGAGCCACAAGGTTGGCCGAAGAGAGGTCAGCGTGCAGGGCATCGACGACAGCGTTGCCCGCGTCAGCGGCGCGTTGAAAACCGGGGAACAGGTGGTGAGCGCCGGCGTGCACTTGCTGCGCGACGGCCAGCCGGTCCGCCTGCTTCAGCCTTGAGGTGCCCGCCATGAAACAACGACTCAACCTGTCCGAGTGGGCGCTCAAGCACCAGGCGCTGGTGCTGTACCTGATGATCACCCTGATGCTGGCCGGCGCCTGGGCCTATACCCAGCTGGGGCAGAAGGAAGACCCGTCGTTCACCTTCAAGGCGATGATGGTCAAGGTGGTGTGGCCCGGCGCCAGCGCCAGCGAGATGGAACAGCAGGTCACCGACAAGCTGGAGCAGAAGCTGCAGGAGCTGGACGGGCTGGAATACGTCAAGAGCTTCACCAAGCCCGGTGAGGCGCAGCTGCTGCTCAACCTGCGCGAAGGCATCGCGCCGGACAAGGTGCCGGGGCAGTGGTACCAGGTGCGCAAGAAGCTCGGCGACATCCGCCAGAACCTGCCTGCCGACCTGAAAGGCCCATTCTTCAACGACGAATTCGGCGACACCTTCGGCAACATCCTCGCCTTCACCGGCGACGGTTTCAGCGCCGAGGAGCTGCGCCGCTACGCTGACCGCACGCGCCAGGAGGTGCTGCGCCTGCCCGACGTCGGCAAGGTCGACATCGTCGGCGAGCAGCCGGAGCGCCTCTACGTCGACCTTTCCACCACCCGGCTCGCCACGCTGGGGCTCGACACCCGCACCGTCTGGAACGCGCTGGCCGAGCAGAACGCGGTGACGCCGGCCGGGGTATTCGAGACCGCCGGCGAACGCATCTGGGTACGCCCGAGCGGCGCCTACGGCACCCTGGAGGCGGTGCGCAATACCCCGATCACGGTGAACGGCCAGAGCTTCCGCCTCGCCGACATCGCCACCGTACACCGCGCCTTCGTCACCCCACCCGGCTTCAGCATGCGCTTCAACGGCAAACCGGCGCTGGGGCTTGCCATCAGCATGAAGGACGGCGGCGACGTGCTGCGGCTGGGACGCGACCTCGACCAGTTGCTGGCACGCGTCAAGGCGGCGCTGCCGCTCGGCGTCGAGATTTCACCGGTGTCGGACCAGCCCAAGGTGGTGCAGCACTCGATCAGCGAGTTCATGCATTCGCTGATCGAGGCGGTGGTGATCGTGCTAGCGGTGAGCTTCTTCAGCCTGGGCTGGCGCTCGGGCGTGGTGGTGGCGCTGTCGATCCCGCTGGTGCTGGCGATGACCTTCCTCGCCATGTACTTTTTCAACATCGACCTGCAGCGCATCTCGCTGGGGTCGCTGATCATCGCGCTGGGCCTGCTGGTGGACGACGCCATCATCGCGGTGGAGATGATGGCGCTGAAACTGGAACAGGGCTGGAACCGCTACCAGGCGGCCACCTTCGCCTACACCAGCACCGCCTTCCCGATGCTCACCGGCACGCTGATCACCGCCGCCACCTTCCTGCCGGTGGGGCTCGCCAAGTCCAACGCCGGCGAATACGTGTTCAGCCTGTTCGCCGTGGTCGGGCTGGCGCTGGTGCTGTCGTGGGTGGTGGCGGTGATCTTCACCCCCTACCTCGGTTTCAAGCTGTTGCCGACGTTCAAGGCCGAGGGCGAGCACGCCGACGTCTACCACAAGCCGTTCTACCGGCGCTTTCGCAGCGTGCTGGAATGGTGTCTCGACCACCGCAAGAGCGTGATCGCCGCCACGCTGGCGCTGTTCCTGCTGTCGCTGGGGGCGTTCAGGCTGTTCGTGCCGCAGCAGTTCTTCCCCTCCTCCAACCGCGTGGAACTGCTGGTCGACCTGTGGCTGCCGCAGGGCGCCAGCTACCAGGCCACCGAGCGCGAGACGAAGAAGCTGGAGGCGATGTTCGCCCATCACCCCGGCGTCGACAGCATCACCAGCTACGTCGGCGGCGGCTCGCCGCGCTTCTACCTGCCGCTCGACCAGCAGATGCCGCACCTCAACTACGCCCAGCTGATGGTGATGACCCGGGACGAAAAGGTGCGCGAAACGGTCAAGCGCGACCTGGAGCGCGCCTTCGACAGCGACTTCCCCGCGCTGCGCGGACGCGTGATCCGGCTGGAAAACGGGCCGCCGGTAGGCTATCCGGTACAGTATCGGGTGATGGGCGAACGCCACGAGCAAGTGAAACGCATCGCCGCGCGGCTGGAAGCGCTGCTGCGCAGCCAGCCCGGCACACGCCAGGTCAACAACGACTGGGGCGAGCAGATCAAGTCGCTGCGCCTGGTGATCGATCAGGACCGCGCCCGTACCCTCGGCGTGTCGAGCCAGAGCCTGGGCCGGCAGTTGCAGCTGTTGATCTCCGGCGCCGCCGTGACCGAGTTGCGCGAGGGCGACCGCACCATCACCGTCGAGGCGCGCCTCAATCCGGCCGAGAAGACCGACGTCGCCGGCCTGGGTAACCTGATGGTGCAGGCCGCGAACGGACGCTTCGTCCCGGTGTCGCAGCTGGCGCGCATCGAGTACCAGCCGGAGGAGAGCATCATCTGGCGCCGCAACCGGCTGCCGACGGTGACGGTACGCGCCGACACCGCCGACGGCGTGCAGGCGGCGGACGTGGTGCAGGCGCTGGCTCCCCGTCTCAAGCAGCTGGAAGCCACGCTGCCGCTGGGCTATCACATCGAGATGGGCGGCTCGGTCGAATCCAGCGTGAAATCGCAGCAGGCCATCGCCAAGGTGGCGCCGCTGATGATCGTGGTGGTGCTGACCCTGCTGATGTTGCAGCTGCAGAGTTTCCAGCGCACGCTGATGGTGGTGCTCACCGCGCCGCTCGGCATGATCGGCGTGACGCTGACGCTGATCGCCTTCCGTGCCCCGTTCGGCTTCGTGGCGATGCTGGGAGTGATCGCGCTGTCGGGCATGATCATGCGCAACTCGGTTATTCTGGTGGACCAGATCGAGCATGACATCGGCGAGGGCATCGAGCGCTGGGAGGCCGTGGTCGGCTCCACCCTGCGCCGCTTCCGCCCCATCATGCTGACCGCGCTGGCGGCGATCCTGGCGATGATTCCGCTGACGCGCAGCACCTTCTGGGGGCCGATGGCGGTGGCGATCATGGGCGGGCTGCTGGTGGCCACGGTGCTGACCCTGCTGTTCCTGCCCGCGCTGTACGCGCAGTGGTTCAAGGTGCGGCGTGCCGCGCCGCATGCGCAGGACCACGTCGCGCGCGCCACTCCGGAGGCGCCCGGCACGGCACCGCAGCCGGCAGGCGCCGAGGCATGACGAGCATGGCACGCCTCGGCCGGGAAGCCGCCCGCCACGCCGTTACCGGCGCGGCGGCCCCGAACCAGAACGACATCATCCGGAACAGGCTCCGGCAACAGCCTTTGACGAGAACAGCAATGACATCACGCATCCGTACCCTGACCGCTCTGCTGATCGCCGCCGCGGCGCTGCCGGCCCAGGCCTTCGACCTGGTGGAGGCCTGGCAGCAGGCGCGCGGCTACGACGCGTCCTTCGCCGCCGCCGGCTACGACCGCGACGCCGGCCACGAAAAAGCGCCGCAGGGCCGTGCCGGCCTGCTGCCGCAGGTGGCGCTGAGCGCCGACTACAGCCGCACCAACCTGATCCAGCCCTCCGTCGCCGGCGGCAATTTCACCACGCACGGCGTCGGCGTGCAGCTGACGCAGCCCGTGTTCGACGTCAGCAAGTACACCGGCTACCAGAAGGGCAAGACCAGCAGCGCCCTGGCCGACACCCGCTTCGCCGCCAGCGAGCAACAGCTGATCGTCGACGTGGCGCAGGCTTACTTCAACGTGCTGCTGGCGCAGGACACGCTGGCCTCCACCCAGGCCACCAAGAAGGCCTTCGCCAGCCAGCTGGAGCAGGCCAAGACCGCGTTCGAGGTCGGCACCGCCACCATCACCGACACCCACGAGGCGCAGGCCGGCTACGACGGCGCGGTGGCGCAGGAAATCCTCGCCGAGAGCGATCTCGAGATCAAGCGCAACGCCCTGCGCCGTCTCACCGGGCTCGATCCGCTCGCGGTGCAGGCCGTCACGCCGGCGCTGCCGCTGGATCAGCCGACCAACGTCGATCTCGACGGCTGGATCGCCCAGGCGCTGGCCAATAACCTCGACATCAAGGCACAGGAGCAGAACCTGGCGCTGGCCAGTCAGGACCTGACCGAGAAGCGCGGGCAGCGCCTGCCGGTGGTGTCGCTCACCGCCGGCTACAAGGACAACACCGACAACAGCACCCTCCCCGCGCACACCCGAGCGTCCTCGGTCGGGCTGCAGCTGACGCTGCCGCTGTACGCCGGCGGCGGCATCAACTCGCGGGTGCGTGAGGCGGCGGCCAACGAGAACAGCGCCAAGGACAAGCTGGAAGCGACGCGCCGCCAGGTGCGCGAGCAGGTGCGCCAGGCCTATCTGGGCGTCACCAGCGGGGCGGCCCTGGTCAAGGCGCAGCAGCAGTTGCTGGTCTCGGCCAAGAGCAAGCTCGACTCCACCCGGCTCGGCAAGGAGGTCGGCGTGCGCACCAACCTCGATCTGCTGCAGGCCGAGCAGGAGTACTACAACGACCAGACCCAGCTGGCCAAGGCACGCTACAACTACCTGCTCGCCAAGCTGCAGCTGGCGCAGGCCGCCGGCCAGCTGGGGCCGCAGCAGCTGGCCGAGGTCAACGCCTACATCGTGCGCTGAGCCTCACACGGCGTGCCGGCGCGATGAGCGGGCGGTGCGCCGGCCCCGGCACAGCGCGATGCCCCGCTTTGTTTAGCACCGCCCGGCACGGTGGCCGCTCCTGCCCCTCGCCACCGCCTGCGTGCCTGCGCCGTGGCACGATTCGAGCACAGCCCGTCGGGCTTGGCTAAAGTCCTGACTTCTTCCTTTCTAAACAAACGCTTACGCTCCTTTACTCGCCCTCCGGCCGGCTTCCTCCGGCCGGTTTTCTTTGGCGGCAGCGCAACACTCGCGCCGTCCTGCCGTTTAATTTATTAAGTACAACGTAGCTTTTTAATAAACACCCGTCTAGAATTTGCTCAACCCGTGCTGCTCGCCGGGCCCAGACCGATTCAGCAGAGCGGCCCACGACGACGGCGCACGCCGCTATCGCCGCAGGGCCCCCGGCATGGACCCGTAGAGACCACCCCACTCAGCCCGACACACAGGCACAGAACACAGGAGAGACCTCATGAGCAACCAACAACTGCAGCAACGCAAAGCCGCCGCCACTCCGCGCGGTGTCGGCGTGATGTGCGGCTTCTACGCCGAACGCGCCAAGAACGCCGAGCTGTGGGACGTGGAAGGCAACCGCTACATCGATTTCGCCGGCGGCATCGGCGTCCTGAATACCGGTCACCTTCACGACAAGGTGCAGGCTGCCGTGGCCGAACAGTTGAACAAGTTCAGCCACACCTGCTACCAGGTTGTCCCCTATGAGCTCTACGTCGAGGTGGCCGAGCAGCTCAACGCCCTGACCCCGGGCGACTACGCCAAGAAGACCGCGTTCTTCTCCACCGGCGCCGAAGCCGTGGAAAACGCCATCAAGGTGGCGCGCGCCGCCACCGGGCGCTCCGGCGTGATCGCCTTCGGCGGCGGCTTCCACGGCCGCACCATGATGGGCATGGCGCTGACCGGCAAGGTCGCCCCGTACAAGATCGGCTTCGGCCCGTTCCCGGCCGACATTTACCACGGCCTCTACCCGAATGCGCTGCACGGCGTGTCGATCGCCGACTCGCTGACCAGCCTCGAGCGTCTGTTCAAGTACGACATCGAGCCGTCGCGCGTCGCCGCCATCATCTTCGAACCGGTTCAGGGCGAAGGCGGCTTCGTGCCGGCCCCGACCGAGTGGGTGAAAGCCCTGCGCGCGCTTTGCGACCAGCACGGCATCCTGCTGATCGCCGACGAGGTACAGGCCGGCTTCGCCCGCACCGGCAAGCTATTCGCGATGGAACACTTCGGCGTGGCGCCGGACCTGATGACGCTGGCCAAGTCGCTGGCCGGCGGCTTCCCGCTGGCCGCGCTGGTGGGCAAGGCCGAACTGATGGACGCCCCGGCCCCGGGCGGCCTGGGCGGCACCTACGCCGGCAGCCCGCTGGCGCTGGCCGCGGCCAAGGCCGTGATCGGTGTGATCCAGGAAGAAAAGCTGCTGGAGCGCGCCAACCGTCTGGGCGAGGAACTGAAGGAAAAACTGCACGGTCTGAAACAGGCCGTGCCGCAGATCGCCGAAGTGCGTGGTCTGGGTGCGATGATCGCCGTCGAATTCAACAAGCCGGGCAGCCACGAGCCGGATGCCGAGTTCACCAAGAAGGTGCAGCAGAAGGCGCTGGAGTCCGGCCTGATCCTGCTGACCTGCGGCACCTACGCCAACGTGGTACGTTTCCTGTTCCCGCTGACCATCGAGGACAGCGTATTCCAGGAAGCGCTGGCCAAGCTCGACGCCGCCCTGCGCGCCTGAGAACCTCTGTTCACGATCTGTCGCGAGCATCCCTCAGCGGGGCGAAGAGCAGCGCAGAAACCGGAATGTACACACAGTACATGAGGATTTCGAGCCGCACATGAGCCCCGATCAGGGATGCGCAGCAAGATCGTGAGTAGGTTCTGAGTCGCCCCACCTTCGGCCAACCTGTCCAGGTTGGCCGAAGTGTCCCGCACACGGAGAACATGATGCTGAACCTGAAAGACCCGTCGCTGCTCAAGCAGCAGTGCTACCTCAACGGTGAGTGGCTGGACGCCGACAACGGCGAGACCATCCCGGTCACCAACCCCGCCACCGGCGAGACCATCGCCCACGTGCCGAAAATGGGCCGCGCCGAAGCCGAGCGCGCCGTGGCCGGCGCTGCCGAAGCGTTCAAGAGCTGGAAGAAGAAGTCGGCCAAGGAGCGGGCCAACCTGCTGCGCAAGTGGTTCGACCTGATGATGGCCAACCAGGAAGACCTCGGCGTCATCCTGACCGCCGAACAGGGCAAGCCGCTGGCCGAGGCCAAGGGCGAAATTGCCTACGGCGCCAGCTACATCGAGTGGTATGCCGAAGAAGCCAAGCGCATCTACGGCGACACCATTCCGTCCACCGGTGCCGACAAGCGCATCCTGGTGACCAAGGAGCCGATCGGCGTCACTGCCGCGATCACGCCGTGGAACTTCCCCAACGCCATGATCACGCGCAAGGCCGCTCCGGCCATGGCCGCCGGCTGCCCGATGGTGGTGCGCCCGGCCAGCCAGACGCCGCTGTCGGCGCTGGCCATCGCCGAGCTGGCGCACCGCGCCGGCATCCCGGCAGGCGTGTTCTCGGTGATCACCGGTGGCTCCAGCGAAATCGGCGCCGTACTGACCGGCTCCGACACGGTGAAGAAATTCTCCTTCACCGGCTCCACCGAAGTGGGCCGCAAGCTGATCGCGCAGTGTGCCGATACCGTGAAGAAAGTGTCGATGGAACTGGGCGGCAACGCACCATTCATCGTGTTCGACGACGCTGACCTCGACGCCGCGGTCGAAGGCGCGATGATTTCCAAGTACCGCAACGCCGGCCAGACCTGCGTCTGCGCCAACCGCATCCTGGTGCAGGACGGCGTGTACGACGCCTTCGCCGAGAAATTCGCCGCCGCCGTCGCCAAGCTGCAGGTGGGTAACGGCCTGGAAGCCGGCGTGACGCAAGGCCCGATGATCGACCTGAACGCGGTGGCCAAGGTGGAAGAGCACATCGCCGACGCGCTGGCCAAGGGTGGCAAGCTGGTCACCGGCGGCAAGCGCCACGCCCTGGGCCACAGCTTCTTCGAGCCGACCGTGATCACCGGCGTGACGCCGCAGATGAAGGTCGCCAAGGAAGAAACCTTCGGCCCGCTGGCGCCGCTGTTCCGCTTCAAGACCGAAGAAGAAGCGATCCAGATGGCCAACGACACCGAGTTCGGCCTGGCCTCGTACTTCTACGCGCGCGACATCGGCCGCATCTTCCGCGTCTCCGAAGGCCTGGAGTACGGCATGGTCGCGGTGAACAGCGGCATCCTCTCCAACGAGGCCGCGCCGTTCGGTGGCGTGAAGCAATCCGGCCTGGGCCGCGAGGGCTCCAAGTACGGCATCGAAGACTATCTGGAAATCAAGTACGTGCTGCTGGGCGGTATCGACCGCTGATGAATTTGTAAGACCCTGTCAGGTGTGAAGCGAATTAGGGCCGGCTGAGACCGGCCCCTTTTTTTTTTGCCGCTTGGCCGAACGACAGGCTTCGGCCAACCTTGGCGGCAACGCCCGGTCTCAGTGCAGCCGCGCCACCCGCTCCGACAGCGGAATCCCTGCTTCCTTGAGGCAGGAGGCCAGGTCGTGGAACGACAGCTCGCGGTCCGGCGCCACATCCGGCACCAGCATCCACGGCGTATGGGCCAGGACCTCCTCGCTGCCTTTCAGCTTGAGGCCGACGTCGTAGCCCTGCAGCTCGGGCTGATACTCCGCCACGGCTTCCAGCTCCTGCAGACCGCCCTGGCCCGCCACCACCAGCGCCACCGTCATGCCCAGGCGCTTGCGGTTCCAGGCCTGCACCCCGGCGGACAACGCCTCCCACCATGGCAGCGGCGTGAACAGTTCGGCCTCGCCGTACTCCATCTCGCTGGCGATGGCCTGCTGCACCACCGGCATGGTCAGCTCCAGCGCCTTGCGGCCGAGCTGACGCACGCGCTCCACGGTCAGCACGCCGCGCTCGACGATGAACGGAATCCACGCCAGCACCAGCTGCGGCTGCTGGGTCTTGCGCGCCGCCTCGAAGGTGGCGCGCGCCGGCTCCGGCTCGACCGGGGCGAAATCGCAGCCGCTGTCCATCACCGGCGCCAGGTGCACCAGGTTCTGGCAGGAGCGCTCGTTGAGCATGTCGAGCGTGAAGAGGGTCGGCGACACCCACAGGATGGCCTGCGACGGCACGTCCAGCGCATCGGCCAACACCCCCTCGATGCGCTCCAGCAGCGGGAAGTGCCACCACACCCCGCCCTGCGCGCGCGAGAACGCCAGCGGCAGCGCCCACAGCTCGAACGACACGCTGCTGCCGTCCTGGCGCACCACCTCCGGGAAGGCGATGCAGTCGCGCGCGGTATCGACCAGCAGTTGGCGCGCCGGCACCTCGCCCTGCAACGCCAGCTGGGCCTCGGTGAACACGGCCTGGTCGCCACCCGCCAACGCCATCTGCACGTCGGCGGAGAGCTGCACCCGACGCACCGGGTCGACCACCGCGGCCTGGGCGGTTTCGGTTAGAGAACGGATCGCGCGCGCACGCTCGGCCGGCGGCAGCGGCTCGCTCGGCCCGACCCGCATCTCGCGCGCCTTCGGCCCCATGTCGCGCTCGTTGTAGACCTGCTGCAGGCGCTGATAGGCCGTCATCGCCTCGTCGCAGATGGACTGCAGGCGGGCGGCGCTGGGCACCTCGTCGCGGAAGGAAAAATCGAACAGCCTGAAGCCGCTGTTGCAGACGTAATGGGTCAGCTGCTCGTCGTCGTCGAACAGCACGGCACTGGCGAACTCGGTGCTGTCGCGGCCGGCGAACGGCGTCACGTCGTTGCCGACCAGGCGGCAGACGAAGGCGGGCGATCCGGTGTGGACCACGTACTCCCACGGCTCCAGTCCGGCCTCGTCCACGGCGTCGCCGAAAATGAAACGGCTGGGCGGCTGCGGCTCGCCCTTGATGCGGGCATTGCGGGGATGGGGTTTCATCGGTCTCTACATCGATCAGCGGAATAAACATTGTATTTTACTCCGAGCCGAGCCAGCGGTGAAACCTATCGACCTCTCCAGCCCGCTCGCTCAGCGCGCCCCTCTCGCCGCCACCAGCGCCGCCATCCGTGCCGCTCCGGCGTCGCCGCTCGCCGCCAGCCCGGCGGCCACGCCCGCCCGGTTAGCCGCGGGCTGGTTCTGGCTCGCCTTCCATTTGCCTTCCAGCCGACTGACGACGAGCTCGATGCCGACCACCGCCGCCAACAGCTTGTCGATGTAGTCGGCCGGGGCATCGCTCAACTGCCAGGGCGACGCCATGCCGGCTTCGTGCTCGGCCGTCAGCAGCGTCAACTGTTCGCGCAGCCAGTCCCGGTCGTCGATCACACGCAGCCGGCCGTAGGCGTGCACCGCCACGTAGTTCCAGGTCGGCACCGCCTTGCCGTCCGTGTGCTTGCTCGGATACCAGCCCGGCGACACATAGGCGTCGGGACCGTGGAAGACCGCCAGTGCCTCGCACTCCCCCGTGACGTTGCGCCACAAGGGGTTGGCGCGCGCGACATGGCCGCGCAGGCAGCCCGACGGGGCCGGATCGGGCGACCACAGCAGCGGGATGTGGTTAGCCTCGAGCCCCGCCGCCGTCGACGCCACCAGCATGGCCAACGGCGCCAAGCGCATCAGCTCGTGCATGGCCTCCGTGCTCGGGGCCTCGAAATGTTTGGGCAGGCACATCTCACGCCTCCCGGCTATCCAGCTTGAAGCGCAGGTGCTGCCGCACCGCCGGCCACTCCTGGTCGATGATCGAGAACACCACGGTGTCGCGGTAAACGCCGTCGCCCAGCAGCTGGTGATTGCGCAGGATGCCATCCTGCTTGGCCCCGAGCCGGGCAATCGCCGCGCGCGATGCCTGGTTCATCCAGCTGGTGCGAAACTCCACGGCGATGCAGCCCAGCGTGTCGAAGGCATGCGCCAGCAGCATCAGCTTGCACTCGGTATTGATCGCGGTGCGCTGCGCGCTCTGCGCATACCAGGTCGAACCGATCTCGACACGCCGACGTTCCTGTTCGACATTCATGAAGGTGGTCATGCCGCACAGCTCGCCACTGTCGAGCCGGCGTATCGCGAACGGCAGCATGCTGCCCTGCTCCCACAGCGTCAGACGGCGCTCGATCTCGGCGCGCATGCCGTCCGGGGTCGGGATCGCGGTATACCACAAACGCCACAACTCCCCGTCGCGGACCGCTGCCGCCAGACCATCATGGTGCTCCAGCGTCAGCGGCTCCAGCCGGGCGTACCGTCCATTCAAGGTGATCGGCTCACAGAACCTCATTGCATGCTCCCTTCAACCACGTATCAAAGCGCTTCATGGCGCCACCCTCAGCATGAGCAGGCCGCCGGACCGCTCGGCCCGGCTTGCCGTGCCAGCTCGCCGGTCACGGTCGCATAGCCGTCGCGCTTCCACCAATCGACACCGCCGATCAGTTCGCGCACCGGGAACCCCAGCTCCGCCAGCTTCAGCGCCCCCTTGGTCGACGCGTTGCAGCCGATGCCGTCGCAGAACGTCACCAGCAGGCGGTCGCGCGGCAGACCCGCGGTGCTCTCCGCCGTCATCAGCCGATGCGGCCGGCTGAGCGCACCGGGCAGGGTCTCGCGGGCATAGGCATCGGCCGAGCGGGCATCGATCAGCAACAGCGGTTCGCCACGCTCCAGCATGGCGTAGACATCGGCCGAATCGATTTCGTAGGCCAGCTTGGCCGCATAAAACGCACACGGATCCATCAGCATCTCGGACTCCTCTTCCCAGAGTGGACATGGAGTCAGGCTACAGGCAAAGTCATCCCGTCAAAAGAACCACTTTGCTATCGATGAAGGAACCACCTTGAGCAGCGATTGGATCGTCGACGCCCTGCAGCAAGTCCTCCAGCGCGAGGGCAGCGCAGCGCTGCACCGCCAGCTCTATCATCAGCTGCGCGACTGGATCCGCCAGGGACGTCTATCCGGCGGCAGCACCCTGCCCGCCTCGCGCCAGCTGGCACGCGAGCTGCAACTGGGGCGCAACACCGTGCTCGCGGCCTACGACCAGCTGCAGGCCGAAGGCTACCTGGAGAGCCGGCACGGCTCGGGCACCTACGTCTCGGATGTCTTCACCGGGCGCGACTCACCGTCACCCGCGGCAGAAGCCCGCCTGCCCGGCCTCAGCCAGCGCGGCGAGCAACTGAGTCGCCACAGCAATCTGCCGCAAGGCGTGCTCGGCGCCTTCGCACCCGGCGTCCCGGCGCTGGATGCCTTCCCGCAGCAGCAATGGCAACGTCTGTTGTCGCGCCACAACAAGCAGCCCTGCCTCGACTGGCTCGGCTACTGCCACGATGGCGGACTGCCGGCGCTGCGCGAGGTGCTGTGCGATTACCTGCGCCAGTCACGCTCGGTACTGTGCCGTCCGGAACAGATCGTGATCACTCAGGGCGCCCAGCAGGCATTGGAACTGTGCGCCCGCCTGCTGGCCGATCCGGGCGACACGGTTTGGCTGGAAGAACCCGGTTACGCCGGGGCGCAGGCGGCGATGACCGCCGCCGGCCTCGACATCGTGCCGGTTCCGGTCGATGCAGAAGGATTGAACCCGGCCCTGGCCCCTCCCGCGCGCGCTCCCCGGCTGATCTATGTCACCCCGTCGCACCAATACCCCAGTGGCGTGGTGATGACGCTGGGACGGCGTCTGGAGTTGCTGAAGTTGGCCGAAGCCCACCGCAGCTGGATCGTCGAGGACGACTACGACAGCGAATTCCGCTACCACTCGCAGCCGCTCGCCTCGCTGCAGGGGCTGGCCAACGGTGGCGCTGTAATCTATCTTGGCACCTTCAGCAAGGTCATGTATCCCGGCCTGCGCCTGGGGTATCTGGTTCTGCCGGAAGCCCTGATCGATCCGTTCCGCGCCAGCTACGCCCGCTTATACCGCGAAGGGCATTACGCCATACAGGCGGCACTGGCCGACTTCATCGCCGAAGGCCACTTTGCGCGCCACATCCGGCGCATGCGCGAGCTCTACCAGATCCGCCAGACGCTGCTGCGCGAAACACTGCATCAGAGCCTGGGGGAACAGCTGCCGCTCTCTCCCGGCGAGGCCGGCATGCACCTGGTCGCCAGCCTGCCGGGTACGGTGAACGAGCAGCAGCTGAGCGCCGTCGCCGCGCGCGAAGGACTATGGCTGCGTCCGCTCGCCCGGCATTTCTGGGGACCGGCCACACGGCGGGGACTGGTACTGGGATACGCCGGGGTGCCGGAAGCCGAGTTGTGCCGTGCAGCACGACGGATGGCGGAATTGTTCGAACAGGAAATGCAGCACCAAGGCCGGTGATCCGGCCTTTTTTCTTGCCGTCTGCGGAGAGGGGGAAGATGGACGCGGTGGAGGATGCATTCCGCCAGCACAAAGCAAAAAGCCCAGCTCGGATGAGCTGGGCTTTCATGAGGGGAGTCTGGCGGTGTCCTACTTTCACACGGCAAGGCCGCACTATCATCGGCGCTAAGGCGTTTCACGGTCCTGTTCGGGATGGGAAGGGGTGGGACCACCTCGCTAAGGCCGCCAGACATAAACTGTCAACAAACGGGAAGAAGCCTGGAAGCCTCTCAGCTTCCATTTCGAATTGGGTAATCGATCGTACGTCGCACTCTATTCACCGCGTGGCCCAAGCCACTCAAATGATAGGATCAAGCCTCACGAGCAATTAGTATCGGTTAGCTTCACGCCTCACAGCGCTTCCACACCCGACCTATCAACGTCCTGGTCTCGAACGACTCTTCAGGAGGGTCAAGCCCTCAGGGAAGTCTCATCTTCAGGCGAGTTTCCCGCTTAGATGCTTTCAGCGGTTATCTCTTCCGAACTTAGCTACCCGGCAATGCCACTGGCGTGACAACCGGTACACCAGAGGTTCGTCCACTCCGGTCCTCTCGTACTAGGAGCAGCCCCCGTCAAACTTCCAACGCCCACTGCAGATAGGGACCAAACTGTCTCACGACGTTTTGAACCCAGCTCACGTACCACTTTAAATGGCGAACAGCCATACCCTTGGGACCGGCTACAGCCCCAGGATGTGATGAGCCGACATCGAGGTGCCAAACTCCGCCGTCGATGTGAACTCTTGGGCGGAATCAGCCTGTTATCCCCGGAGTACCTTTTATCCGTTGAGCGATGGCCCTTCCATTCAGAACCACCGGATCACTATGTCCTGCTTTCGCACCTGCTCGACTTGTCGGTCTCGCAGTTAAGCCACCTTATGCCATTGCACTATCAGCACGATTTCCGACCGTACCTAGGTGACCTTCGAACTCCTCCGTTACACTTTGGGAGGAGACCGCCCCAGTCAAACTGCCTACCATGCACTGTCCCCGATCCGGATCACGGACCAAGGTTAGAACCTCAAACACACCAGGGTGGTATTTCAAGGACGGCTCCACTGAAACTAGCGTCTCAGCTTCATAGCCTCCCACCTATCCTACACAAGTCTGTTCAAAGTCCAATGCAAAGCTACAGTAAAGGTTCACGGGGTCTTTCCGTCTAGCAGCGGGGAGATTGCATCTTCACAAACATTTCAACTTCGCTGAGTCTCAGGAGGAGACAGTGTGGCCATCGTTACGCCATTCGTGCGGGTCGGAACTTACCCGACAAGGAATTTCGCTACCTTAGGACCGTTATAGTTACGGCCGCCGTTTACCGGGGCTTCGATCAAGAGCTTGCACCCCATCACTTAACCTTCCGGCACCGGGCAGGCGTCACACCGTATACGTCCACTTTCGTGTTGGCACAGTGCTGTGTTTTTGATAAACAGTCGCAGCCACCGATTCTCTGCGACCTCTCGAGGCTTCAGACGCGAGGTCCTACACCTTAAGAGGCATACCTTCTCCCGAAGTTACGGTATCAATTTGCCGAGTTCCTTCTCCTGAGTTCTCTCAAGCGCCTTAGAATTTTCATCCTGCCCACCTGTGTCGGTTTGCGGTACGGTTCTCGTATAGCTGAAGCTTAGTGGCTTTTCCTGGAAGCGTGGTATCAGTCACTTCGGTTCCGTAGAACCTCGTTATCACGTCTCGGTGTTAACAAAGGAGCGGATTTGCCTACTCCTTCCACCTACCGGCTTGAACCAGGGCATCCAACACCTGGCTGACCTAACCTTCTCCGTCCCCACATCGCACTATACGAAAGTACGGGAATATTGACCCGTTTCCCATCGACTACGCTTTTCAGCCTCGCCTTAGGGGCCGACTCACCCTACGCCGATGAACGTTGCGTAGGAAACCTTGGGCTTTCGGCGAGCGGGCTTTTCACCCGCTTTATCGCTACTCATGTCAGCATTCGCACTTCTGATATCTCCAGCATGCCTTACGACACACCTTCACAGACCTACAGAACGCTCCCCTACCATCTGCACTTGCGTGCAAATCCGCGGCTTCGGTTATCAGTTTGAGCCCCGTTACATCTTCCGCGCAGGACGACTCGACCAGTGAGCTATTACGCTTTCTTTAAATGATGGCTGCTTCTAAGCCAACATCCTGGCTGTCTAGGCCTTCCCACTTCGTTTACCACTTAACTGATCATTTGGGACCTTAGCCGGCGGTCTGGGTTGTTTCCCTCTTGACGATGGACGTTAGCACCCACCGTCTGTCTCCCATGCTCGCACTTTCCGGTATTCAGAGTTTGCCATGGTTTGGTAAATCGCAATGACCCCCTAGCCATAACAGTGCTTTACCCCCGGAAGTGATACATGAGGCACTACCTAAATAGTTTTCGGGGAGAACCAGCTATCTCCGAGTTTGTTTAGCCTTTCACCCCTATCCACAGCTCATCCCCTAGTTTTGCAACACTAGTGGGTTCGGACCTCCAGTGCGTGTTACCGCACCTTCATCCTGGCCATGGATAGATCACTCGGTTTCGGGTCTACGCCCAGCAACTAAAGCGCCCTATTCGGACTCGGTTTCCCTACGCCTCCCCTATTCGGTTAAGCTCGCTACTGAACGTAAGTCGCTGACCCATTATACAAAAGGTACGCAGTCACCCCTTGCGAGGCTCCCACTGTTTGTATGCATCCGGTTTCAGGTTCTATTTCACTCCCCTCCCGGGGTTCTTTTCGCCTTTCCCTCACGGTACTGGTTCACTATCGGTCGATCACGAGTATTTAGCCTTGGAGGATGGTCCCCCCATCTTCAGACAGGATTTCG